>JAKLIF010000003.1 GCA_022709755.1 Elusimicrobiota bacterium
TCTGTGGTGAACGCGGATGGATCTGTGACATTGACGATCCTGGGAGAAGACGGGGAGCCCGTGACGACCCCGACGACGGTGGATTTGAACACGTTTTTACAGACGCAGGTGGCGATCAGCGAGCTGCCGGGAGCGCAGGCGTTCCTGGACGACACGACGATCGTCTTCACGGATGCTGAGGGGAATGTTTATACGCGGGTGGATCTGTTGGTGTTGGCTGGATCGGAAGAGGGGATCGTGGCGGCGGCCGTGTTGGGGTGGTATGCGGGATTGGCTTTGAAATCTGTGGTGAACGCCGATGGATCCGTGACGTTGACGATCCTGGGAGAAGACGGGGAGCCCGTGACGACCCCGACGACAGTGGATTTGAACACGTTCTTACAGACGCAGGTGGCGATCAGCGAGCTGCCGGGGGCTCAGGTATTTTTGGATGACAACACGATTGTGTTTAAGGATCGCGATGGAAACGAATATACGCGGGTGGATCTGTTGGTGTTGGCCGGATCGGAAGAGGGGATCGTGGCGGCGGCCGTGTTGGGGTGGTATGCGGGATTGGCTTTGAAATCTGTGGTGAACGCCGATGGATCCGTGACGTTGACTATTTTGGGAGAAGACGGGGAACCGATGACGACCCCGGTGACGGTGGATTTGAACACGTTCTTGATGACGCAGGTGGCGATCAGCGAGCTGCCGGGGGCTCAGGCATTTTTGGATGACAGCACGATCGTGTTTAAGGATCGTGATGGGAACGAATATACGCGTGTGGATCTGTTGGTATTGTCAGGGACGGACGAGGGGATGAAAGCAGCGGCGATCCTGGGATGGTATGCGGGATTGGCTCTGAAATCGACGGTGAATGCCGATGGATCTGTGACGTTGACGATCCTGGGAGAAGACGGGGAGCCCGCGACGACCCCGACGACAGTGGATTTGAACACGTTCTTGATGACGCAGATTGCGATCAGCGAACTGCCGGAAGCCCAATCCTTCCTCGATGACGGGCAGATCGTTTTTACTGATGCCGATGGGAACGAATACTCGCGTGTGGATCTGATCACGCTGGCGGGAACAGAAGAGGGGGTTTTGGCCGCGGCGATCCTGGGATGGTATGCGGGATTGGCTCTCCGAGTTGAAGCGACGGCGACGGGTTTGGTCATTCATTTCTACACGGACACGAACGGGAACGGCGTCCTTGATGAAGGGGAAGAGTTCGTCACCCCCTCTACCATAGATCTTGGAAAATTCCTGTTTCTCCAGGAATCCATCAGTGAATCGTCGGCGGCGATGCAGCTGTTGAATAACAACCTCTACCAGCAACTCCTTGCCCAATCTAGTGATGAGAGCCTCCCTGAGGAGGCCCGTCGTTATGCGACGGCCGCCATGGGGGCGTTGTCTTCCTTTGCCTCGAAGGCCCATTATGATGAAGACGGCAATGTCATCATGGATCTGACTGAGAAACAGGTGGAGAGCATGGATCTGAACGATTTCTTATTGATCCAGGATTTCATACTTGATCTCCCGAGTTTCCAAAGACTCATCGATCCGAAGGCGGCGGCGGTGTTCAAGGATATGAACGTGGCCGACTTGTTCGTCCTTTCCGGAGACGAAGATGCGGACCCGTTCCTCCGGGATGAGGCCCAGCGCGTGTTGGGATTGGCCTCGTTTTTTGCCGGCATGGCGACCCAAGTCGTGGATTATGATAACGATGGTATTCCGGATGATGTGATTATCCGGTTGGTGCAGGACGGCGAGATGAGGGAGTTCGCTTTGGAGAAGGATAACCGGGTGACCGAGATGTTGATGGAAGATTTTATGAACGCTTTTGCGACGGTTCTGAACCTCGAGGAATTTAAGAGGTTGCTGAACGAGGGCGGAAATTTCGAGTTTGAGGACCGTAACGGTCAGAAGATCGAAGTTCCCGCCGACGCGATCCTGGCGAGTACGTTCTTCGGTAACTACGGTGTCGTGACGAACGACGTCTTTTTTAACCTGTTCGGCCTGAACAACATGATGGTGGACCGCGACGGGGACGGTGTCCCGGAGGATGATCCGGTGACTCGTTTCGATTTATTGACAGTCGATGATGAACATCTGCAGGCCATCAACAGCATCGTGGTGTTTTTGGCGGTCAACCGGACGATGTTGGAGAATGAGACCGGGCTGACCATGAACCAGATCATCCAGGAAATCTCGAACAACATGGAACTTTTCAAGGAATACTCCCAGACGGGGTTCGACCGATCCCCCAATCTGGAAGAGGGGGATTTCATGTTCCTCCTATACATGCTGCGCGAGGCTCAAGCCAGGAACACGACCATCGAGGAGATGTTGATCGAGCCCCGCACGCGCGCCGAACTGACCATCGGATACCAGCTTTTCGATTCGGACCAATTGACGCAGAAAAAGTCGCTGCTCTGGGCCAATAAACAGCTGGAGATACTCTATGAGATCGAGACGCTCCAGCAGACGCTGAAGATGGTGGACTATTTCTACGACATCAAGACCGCCGAGGAGAATATCCGGCTGACGTCCGCGTATCTTGAGGAATTGCAGAAACTGAGGAATGAGACGGCGTCCGGGAAGGTGGTCAACCAAGTCGAGCATTCTCGGCTCCTTACGAAGATCGACCAAGATATCATGCTGACCCGTCAGGCCCTGATCAAATACAAGGACAACCTCCGCGATGCCACTTACGCGGTGAAACGGATGTTGAAATGGCCGGAAGATAAACCCATTCAGTTCGATCTGGGAGACATCGAGCTCTTGAACGTCTTGAAGCAGACGGGGATCTCCCGTCTCGCCACGCTTAAACTCCAGGCGGCGGAAGCCAAGATGGGGCAATATGAGGCCGCCATCATGTCGCGCCATCGGACGAACATCAGCATCACCGGAATGGTCGACATCCTGCGCGCGGTGGGGGTCAAAGCGCTGGGGCCGATGTACGCGTTCAATTTCGTGTTTTCCGCCGGTGTGTTCGACAAGGACCGGGGATCCTTGCAGGATGCTTCCATGTGGGCCTATGCCCGCACGATCGTGGAGGCGGAAGAACTCCAACGGAATCTGGCGGCGGACAGGGATATGGTGGTCGTTTCTTTGGATGACCTGGATCGTCGCATCGTGGTCTATGAAAAGACGCTTTTGGAGATGGAGGAGCGGATCGCCGACGTGGATTTGATGGTGCAACAGAATCTCTCCCGGACATCCGATCTGGTGGATTTATACCGGAACCGTTATGAAGTGCGCAAGTTGTTGGAGAAATTGAAACGGGAACGGAACCGGTTGGCGGCCCAGTTGGCCCAATACGATGAGGAATATACTCCCGTTGAGGCGCCCGAGTTGAGCACGGGCGCGAAGATCGTCGATGGCACGGGAATCGTGTTGGGATGGGTCACGAACCCGTTCGCCTCCCTCTTGGCTCCCATCAATAAGGCGAAGGAAAAGAAGAAGCTGGCAGGAATCAAAAATGAGATCCAGTCCCCTGATTTGGAGCCGGTCACCGCGCAGAATGCCACCGTGGACCAACTGTTCGACATGGCTCGTTTGAGAAACCCACTTTTCCGGCAGGCTCAAGCCTATAACAAGGAAATGGAGTTGTTGTTGAAGGCGCAGAAACAGAGCATTCTCCCCGAGATCAGTTCGGTGTTCCGTTACTTCTCTTCCGTCGATCCGGGCGGGCTGCAACCCCAGAAGTTCGGTGACCTGTTCACGGGCGGTCGGTTGTCCTACGGGATCCGTGCCACCTGGAAGATCTATGACCCGAGCCGCGATAGTAAACTGCTGATCGCCCAAAAGGAAGTGGAGAAAGCGGATCTGAACGCCACGGGCATCGCCAGCCAAGTGTATTTGACGTTGGTGTGGGAGCTGGAGACACTGGACCGGTTCCAGACGTCGTTGGAACAGTTGGAACTGGAGCTGAAAAACGCCGAGGAGCGTTTGGTCAATGCCCGGGAATATCAGCGTTTCAACGTTTTCAGCGATCCCGACATCGCCCGCATCGAATATGACCGCGCTCGGATCAAGGACGAGATCCAGGCCACGCGCAGCCGGATCGAGACACTGAAGATCGAGATTAAGAAGACGGTTGGTTTGACGGAGAAGGATGAGTTGAATTTCGACGATGACTTTTCGGTGAAGGATATCCATCTTCGTTTGGCTAAACAGCGGTTTGAGGCCTATATCCAAGAAGTGGATGGCCGCGTGGACTTAAACGGGGACGGGAAGAACTTGATCGACGGGATGTCTCTGACGGTCAACGACGCCTATCAATATCTGAGCGTGATGCGCGCCCGGCAATATTATGCGGCGGTGAAGGATTTGGACGGGCGTGGAGGTGTCGCCGGACAGATCAAGGAAAAAGTGAAGGAGATGGAGGACCTGCTCGAATCACAGACACTGACCCCGGCTGAAAAGACGGCAAAATTGAATGCGCTTCTGGGGACGATCCAAGGTCTGGCGAAGGATATTCCCGGAATCGATAAAGACCCCAACACTCTCTTGCTGACGGAGATTTCCTCCAAGATGGCCGAGTTCGAGAAGATCTTGGCGGATCAGACGATGGATCCTCTGATCAAACTCAGTAAACTGTCGGAATTCGCTCTTTACATCATGGCCACGTCGGCCTCCCTGACACCGAACATGAAGTGGAAGACGAAGGAAGGAGTGGCGTTTGAGACGTTGATCACCACCTGGGACAAAGCGCTGATGGGCCGTTTTGATCCCTACGTGAACCAGCGCATCGCCATCAAGTCGGCGGAAGCCTATCAGTTGCAGGCCATCGTCGCCAATAAGATGGAGGCCATCGAGCTGAACCTGGACTTTCTGAGCCTGTTCTCCACGGGGAACGATCCTTCGCCGGGGGCTTCCAATATCTCCGCATATTTCAAGCAGAACGCGTTCAACTTCATCAGCATCCCCCCAAAATTGATCGAAGTTGTCTTTTGGCCAGTCCATAAAGTGTACAGCGCGGTGAAGATCGGGAAGATCCCCGTGTTGGGACCGATCCTGAACGAGATCATTCCGGGGTACAAGTCCAGCATGGCCCGGAAGGCGGCCGTCGACGAATACATGACTCTGGCGTTGACCCAGTTTACGACGGCTAAGCAGGATTGGGTGGAATTGCAGAATGCGCGACAGGTGGCTATCGTCCAATACAAGGCCTCCATTCAACTCAGAGATCTGATGAAGACGCGTCTGGAGGAATTCCAGACCCTCCCGCTGTTCTCTTCCCTCGAGGAGAAGAGCGAGGTGGATACGGAGGAGGCGATCCGGCTGCAGTATCTGGAGGAATACCAGGATGCCCTGAACGGCTTGTTCGAGGCGGAGATCACCCTGATGTCCTTGGGGATCACCCCTGAGTCGATCACCGTGGAGCCGGTGGCTGGAGGCGATATCGTTCTCTCTGTGTCGGCCGGCCAGACGTTGGCGCCGAAATCCTTTGAAGTGCGCATGGCAGAGCTGAATAAGAGGATCGCGGAGGCCCGTTACCGGAAGGCGAAGGCCTCCAGCAACCTCGGGAAGTTCCAGATCACAACCGGGAGCCAGCAGGTCGGTTGGAAGTTCCTTCCCTTCTTCAAGTTCCAGTTGTTCAGCCGGGAATCATCGACGCCTTTCCAGGTGGCTTCGACAAAGGCCGAAGTGAGCGCGGCGGACTATGGGATTTCCGCGACGATCGTCAATCAAGCGTCCGTCTTGCAGGACTATTACAGCCGGCTGGTGGAGAGCCGCCTCAAGGCGCAGTTCTATGGATTGATGGCCGAAGGGCAACTGGGGCAATCCCAACAGATCGCGAGTTTCTCGTTGAAAGAGGTGGATTTTCTGACAGCGCGCGTGTTGCGTGACATGTATCGTCAAGAAGCCATCAAGGCCCAGGCGGATATGACGGCCGAGGGGAACATCTTGTCATCCCTGAGCGTCACCAATCGGAACCTGCTCCTGCAGATTTTGCCCAGTCCCACCGATCTGTCCACCAATCTGACGAACATGATGGGGATCATCGGCAGCCAGAAATTCGATTTGAATAACCAGCCCAACGTCAAGCAGATCGACGAATTGCTCCGGGCCAAGCAATTGCAACAGATGGAGACGACGTTGAAATATTTCATCCCCAACGCCAGCCTGGACTTCCAATACAACGGGTTCAATAAGGTCATGGAGTTCCATCTCGCCGCCTCCTGGAGGATCATCGGCAGCGGGATCAAGGCGACCCAGGGGATGACGGCGGCCGATATTAAAATATTGGAGGAGCAACGGAAACAGGCCCTGTATAACGTGCAATCCAGCGTCGCGCAGAATCAGGAAAAATTATTCGAGACGATTACGGAGTTGGAGCGGATCGATAAGGAATTGAAGGACCTGTGCGACCCTGTCCGCATGGAGAAGCTCATGACGGACTATCGCGAAGGACGAATCCAGTTCGGACACGAGGTCACGGCCCACCTTTCACTCATCTCCCGTTTGATGGGAGAGCGGGCCTATCAGCTCGTTCGTCTGGCCGGACTCTACGAGAACCTCTCCGCGGTCTTGTCGGCCAATGGGGCGCCGCTGCCCCCCTTGGCGACGTTGTTGAATGTGACGCCGGCGGAGGGGGATCTCGGGAACCTCCTCACGGAACTCAAGAACTCCAAGGTGGACATCCTGACGGAGGTGGAGGAACTTCCGTCGGATTGGGTCGAATCCCAATACCTGACGCCGCCCGTGGTCAACCGGGTGACCAATATCACTCCCGTCCCGTTATGGACGGTGTCCAAGATCACGACGGTCGGTTCCCAGGGGGCTGACATCGATGTTCCTGTGACACATTACAAATACAAGGGCGAGACATGGTTTAAGTCGGCCGTGAAAGACATGTTGGATGAGGCCGGTATTCCGGCGACGGACCAGCATCTCTTCAATGTGGATGATTGGGCCGTTCTGTTGGATGAGATGCTCAAGACGTATCGGTATGAAGCCAACCCGCTGACCATGGAGCTATTGAAGAGGATATTGCCGAGAGTCTATTCGGACCTGAAGGACTACAGCGACCCGAGCGATCTCCCCAACGTGCTCAGCATCTATATCGACCCGGTTTACAGCCGGTTGTTCCCCTACCACAAAGAGCTCATGTTCGATCCCGAGATCGGTTATCGTGGAGATCGAAACTTGATGAAGAAGATTTCCCTGTCTCTCTTCTATACGCTGGAACTGCAGGACAAGATAGAGCAAGGGAGCATCACGGGGCAGCCCTTCAATGAGGCGGATCAGAATCTGTGGCTCAACGTTCGGTTGGGGAATGACATCAAACTTTTTGACGTGGCGGCGCGTGAACACCGAGGGGAACGTGTGGATGGGATCCAGGAAAAGGCCTATCTGAAATTATTGCGCGACCGCACGGCGACCTGGAGCCGCTTCATGTTCCGGTATCTTTCCGTTAAGGAACAGGCCTCCTATAGAAAAGTATCGCGCGCGATCGTGGAGGATTTCTTTCCGGGTCTGGCCGCGTTGGTTGATCTCAATACGGGAATCCAGGGCGGCATGACACTCAACGGCGAGAACATGGAGATCAGTGAGTTCGGAGATCTCCAGTTGGAAAGCCTCTACCGGTCCTTGACGGCTTTCGCGGCGTCCCGGGGGATGACACCTCAACAATTGGTGGATTACATGGCTGTCGTGAAGGAAGTC
Source organism: Elusimicrobiota bacterium (assembly GCA_022709755.1). Classification (GTDB taxonomy): domain Bacteria; phylum Elusimicrobiota; class Elusimicrobia; order FEN-1173; family JAKLIF01; genus JAKLIF01. The sequence continues at coordinate 7,657 of JAKLIF010000003.1, forward strand.
TTCCTGCCTCAGGTGGAGGTCTACCTGAAAGGGGCCGGCATGAGGGAGCTGTCCCAACTTCCGGATTCCGACCGGTTGCGATTTTTGAACCGTTGGTTGAACGAATTGCAGACTCAGTATGCCGACCAGTCTCTGGTCCCCGCCAAGAAGCTCGAACTGGCTCAGACGATTAATCAACTGAAGAGCGTCATCGAGATTGAATTACAGGGGGAGAAGAGCAAGATGATCTTTTCCACGGCCCTGTTCTGGGCGGATCAGTTCATGAGAGACGAGGGATTCCGCGACCCGCGCATCAAGTTGTCGCCGAAAGAAGTGGCCCGGTTGACCAAGGATTTCAGGGATTTCATGGTCAAAACCATGGCGCTTCGCGAGTTGCCCGTCACAGGACGTCTCCTCCGCATGCAGCTGGAGATCCCTTCCGGCCAGAAGATCAACTGGTTGAGCGCGGATGCCCAAGGATTCTTGACGGCCATGGTGATGGATCAGATGAAGGAAAAATGGACGAAATCGGAATTGTTGGCCCACCTGCAGAACGTCGAATATGCCGCCACCCACCTTCGCCGGAATTTGGGGGAATATTATGATCTGATCGGATTGCCGACGAGCTTCGAGTTCTCCAAACTGAAGGACCCCTTGGATCGGCAGAAGGCATGGGGAGAATTGACCGGCACCGTTCGCTCCCTTGAAAAATTGAACAACCGCGTCGATCTGTCTCCGGCTGAATTGCAACTCACCCTTTCCGACCTTATCCTCTTTCAGAAGACGGCCAAGGAGGAGGGGTTGGATTTTGAAGCCGGGCTGGATGGATATCTCTATCGGCTTGCGCATAACTTTTTACCTGAGATCAAATACCAGATGGATCCGACGTTGCCCCGCGAGAAACAGATCACTGAAATCGTCAGGAACATCGCGCATGCCAAGAACGTCAACGAGATCGCCGGAAAAATCGTCCTTCAGGAACTTGAGAACTGGATCAAGAACCCTTCCAGCCGCCCCGAATATCTGACGGCGGCGGATGTCTCCCTGATGCAGCAGTATATCGGTGATAACAAAGGACTGATGCATATCAAGGTCGACCTGGGGAAATCCATAGCCAACATGATCCAATTCATGTCGTATCAATCGCCCCGAAGGCACACTCGTGAGGAATATACCCAAAGGGTCGCCGCCGAACTCTTCCTCCAATCCATTTATATGCTGCATCACACCGGGGACAACGGCGCCCCGCTGCCGCTGCAGCAGGGAGATATATCCCCGTATCTGGACTACATTAAAGTGGCCAACGGCCGGGCGACGCGCGACGAAGTGGCACAGCTCTTCAAGTATGACGGTCTCATTCAGGAGAGGATGGAATCTTCCATCAAGCCCAAGGGTTTGGGTACGTATATGGTCCCGCAGCTCATCGAGGAGATAGAAGCGATGAGAGAAAAACCATTGAGCGGGCAGGAGCTGAAATCCCTCATGTCGATCCTCCCGCAATTCTCTCCGGCGGACCGTATCGGTATCGCCTCGAGGATCGTGGATATGAAGAAAAGGCATCAGATCGGGGATTACCCGGATGCAAAATTCAAAACAGCCGAGGACTATATCGATAATTGGATGAAAGACGGGGCTTTTATTCAGGCGGTTTTCTGGAACAACTCGAACGGCAAGTATATGTTGCCGCTCCGCGTTTTAAGCGCGGCCATCGATATGTTCAGGGAAAAGCAGCCTATTCTGGACAAGTCGCGCAAAGAGAAGCTTGTCAAACGGGCCCGCTCCATCTATGGGTATGACTCCAGTTTCGCGGACCTGGGCCCCGAAGGGAATAACCGCCGGCTCCTGATATTCACGTATTACGCGGTTTTCAATGAGTTGATGACCCCGGAGAAGGAAATTGTCTGGATGGGCCGCTGGAAAGCACTTAAAAACGAACTCATCCGGAAAAACCCCGGCATCTCGCCGTCGGAGATCGAGGTGAACCAGCAGGAATACGTGGTCAGGATCAAAACGCTCCATCAGGTGTATTTCGACATGATGAGTGATTACATTTATGGACGGGATGCGGACCCCTCGGCGCGGGAAACCTACAAAAAACAGTTGGAGAAGTTGGAGGAGGTCTTTTCGAAGAAAATCATCGAACAGATGGCCACGTCGGAGGCTCGCGAAAAGAGGGCGACACAGGTCCGTGAGAAACGGTTGGCGGAAAACGAGATGCTCGAGGAATTCCAATCGATCGTTGAGACCCGGCGTCAACAGGATGTCGTCGCCAATGACGCGCTGAATGTCACCCAAGTGAAACTGAACCTTTCCAACAAGGCGAGGGCGGCGGGGGTCACTCTCGAGTCTTCTAAGATCAACTTCTTCATCTCCAAGATGAAGGAACTCGGCTTCAACGAAGATGAAGTGATCCTGCGCTACGTGATCTTACCGGAGCAGATCAAGAAGATTTATGAGGACGTCACGGGGATCGACATCGTGACCGATGAACAGAATGCGATCATCTCCGCTTTTGCCGCCCCTATTTTTGAGAAGTGGGGTTTTGTCGATTCGCAGTTGGTGGGTCGAATCAATACCCGCCTGTCTTCGCTGAAGGGGAAGACCCCCGTGGGGACCGTCTCGGAGGGTATGGAATATGAACTTCGCGATTTCAGGGACCGTCTCACCATGTCGTTGAAGATCAAGGGACTGTTCGATCAATATGGTTTGAAGTTCTCCGATGAGCGCCTGAAGGAAAGCGAAGCCATGCGCATGGCCAGCGATGCCATCTCCGGCGGGATGGAGCTTTCGGACATAAAGACCTGCTTCGAGTTGTATAAACAGATGCTCAGCACGGCCAAGGAACTGGGGGATGTCGATGAAGACCTGGTTCTGTTTTTGACCGACAGCGTGATGAAGCTTGGACTCATGAAATTCGCGGAGAAATCCGTGCTTTCGGAAACACAGCAATCAGAAGTTCGGAATGCCGTCCGTCTGGCGATGGGGGAGATATTGAACCAAGAGCCGCCGTTGTCCTTTGAGGAGGAAACGTTACGGCAGATGAACATCAATACCAAAAATCTCTCCCCGCAAATACTCTTCTTGATCCAAAAGCACGGTCTGGAAAAGATGGTTCAGGGGAAAATGCAGAACGCGAACTTTGAGGAGGACGTCTATGCCCGGATAACCGATACGCTCATCCGGCGCAATATCAGTCTCGCGGATTTCAACGAGATGATGAATCGGGTCAAGGCGGAACGGGCTCGGATCGAGGAATTCCGACGTTCCGTGAAGGACAAGAGCATGTTCGATGAGACGCGTGGCTCCCTGGTACCGCCCTTGAGCGACCTGGAGCTGTTGATTTACCTCGACCTCACACAGTCCGACCCCAAAAAGCGGTTGAATATCCTGGAAGTGCTGTTCGGCGACAGCCTGCCGCCGGAGGAAATCTCACGCATCGAAACGAAGATATGGAAAGGGACGGGTGAGATCTTCCTGCAGTACATGAAGGCCTGGCACAAGGAGAACTATCTGGCTCCCAAGCCCCTCCTGTGGAGATTTTTGCTCGGCGACAAGATGAAGACGACCGACTCCACGTTCAAAAACATCCCGTTGGTCGCTTTCTTCCTCGCCGGTGTAACGACCCTCCTGGGCGCCCGGCGGATCCTGACGGATCCGATCAAGCGGTTCGTCGGTGACAGGAAGAAATGGAGCCCTCAGCAGAAATTCAGATGGAACCTTCTCCTCTTCAAGTTCCTGGTCGGTTTCTGGACCATGTTCCTGATCATCTGGAACCTGTCCGTCTGGCTGCCCTATCCGGAGACGATCAACTGGCTGTCGGCGTTGTCCTCTCTTCTGGTCACCGCCTTTCTGATCAAAGTGGGTCCTTGGCTGACGACGTTGCAGACCATCGGCGATCGGAAGCCCATGTCCGTCCTTCTGGGATTGGGGGGGATCGCCGGTTTGGTGACTTTGGCCGCTCACGGGTTGCAGGGGATGGCGGGTCTGGGTGCGTTGGTCGCGGGGTCTCCGATCTTGGCGGTCATCGTGGTGCTTCATCTGGTGCTGTTGCTGATGACATCCCGCTCCACGTCCACCATCGTCGATAAGGAAATCTTCCACACAATCGATGATACGAAAGACGCTTTGGGGCGGAGTTGCTATGACATCAATCCCACCATGTCGAAGACCGATTACATCAAAGAAAAACTCATGTTTGTGCCGGATGAATCCGAACGCGAGACTGTGGCCAAGGCGGTTTTTCAGTGCGTGTTCGACGCGTTCGACCAATGCGCCAAAGAGGGCCGAGACCTCTCCGAAGTGGATGAACTCATCCGGGGGCGGATCGCCTCGAGCGATATTGCCGCCGATATCAAGAGCGACGCGCGTTTCGTCGATGCCATCGGCACCGCCAGGACATACATCTGGGATCTCAAACCCCATAACATCCTGGTTGATTCCGGAAAAATTGAAGAGGGTCAGACCGTGGCCATCATATCGCCCCTGTATGCGGGATTGGGCGATACCCGCGAAGCTTATGAAAAATACCTGCAGAGCGAGGTCTTGGAGAGGTTCGCGCTGACCCTGCGCGGCAACAACGACCGGTCGCTCCGCATGCAGGTGATCATGAACGGTCCCATGTTGAACAACGATGATTTCAGGAACAACGTGCCGATCAAGAGCCTGGGTGGAATGAACCGGGAAGCCTATCATCAGATGCTCTACGAGAACTTCAAGCCCTATTATGACGAGTTCTCTTGGTTCGAAGAGGTGGTGGACGAGCAAACGGGGAAGAAGAAGCTGGTGAAGCACGACGGTTCCGAACGGTTCGAGATATTCTTCTTCTCGGGGATGAAGAAGCCCCTGCCGACGTTATACCCGACGCGATTCTACGCTTACGGCGAAGACGGTTCCGAGGGGCGCTTGTTCGGCGAGAGGGAGTATAAGATCCAAGCCGGAGAGATGTTGCCCGATGGAAGCGTCAATCCCAACCCGCCGACGCCCGAGCAGTTGGAATACCAGCGCCTCATGCAGCCTCAGAAGGTCAAATACGGCGACCTCGAGGGGTGGGTCGGGCTTCCCCATCTGATCAACCAATATCGACGAGAGGGGAAGATCAAGGAGGAGGAGATCACGTTCGTCCCCGAAGACCTTTTCAAGCCGACGTTCCTCGGAACCCTGAGGAACGACGAGGAGTCTCCCTTCGCGTCCTGGGAAGAAGCCAAAAAAATGCCGGTGATCCAGTCCCTCATGCCGGACAAAGCCGGCCGCCCCCGGGTCCATGCCAGCTTGACGATGGACAACGGGAATTACAACGCTCCCGGGGCCGGGTTGTATGAGCTCTCCATCGTTTCCGACAAGAAATATGCGGACCATTTCGCCTTTCAGGGCAAGACGGGATACTTTTTGCCGTTCAAGGGGCTCGGTCCTGACACCCTTTGGCATTTCCAGGGGGATTTTATACACGATAAGCTTTGGTTCGCCCAAGTGGGCGTTTCCAGACTTTTGGAAGGGCTTCGCCTGTTCGGGAAATATGCGGGGACGACGGAATCCATGGCTCAATTGGAGAGCCCCAAGCCGGGATTCCCCATCGGGCCCTATCACACGATGTACTACCTCTATTCCGGTTATTTGGCCCAGTGGATTGAGTCGTTCTGCAAGGACAAGCCTTTGAACCAGAAGAACATCAATGCGTTCTTCAACGCCATCAAGATGACCGCCATTAACGGCGAGGACGAACACGTGACCGGTATTCCCGAAAACACCAACGAGATTTGGGGGAATGAAAAACGGGGAAAAACCAGGCTCGCCAACAGGTTGCTGGCCGCTCCCTGGATGAGCAAACTTCTCACGCGCTATCCCAAGTTCGAACTCTATCTCACGATGTTCCTAGGTTACCTGAACATACTGGATCCCATCCATTACCGGTCGAGGAGGATTTTGAACCCCCTGTTGGACCAGATGAAACAATCGAAAGAGCCGCCTCTCCCGTTGAGATCTTGCGCTTTGCTCGAGATGCCGCCCACCCGGTTCAATCCTCGTGGGATCATGATCATCGACGACCGGAACAAGGATATCACGGCGCAGGAGACCAAGGAGGAGGGGAAATGGCTTCCGTCCAACGACATCCCGTCCGACTGGCTCGTGGCCGTCGGCCGCGTCCTGGGTCTCGGGGCTCGGGGTAAATTCCTGAACAATCTGTCTCGCCGGGGGCTCTTTTCGGAATTCCTTTTCGTGATCTCGCTCAGTCAGGGATTCCTCTATATGACTTTCCTGCCCGGCAACATCGAGGTTTTCTTGTCGACGGCATCTTGGTATCTGGGCATGGTGATCTTGGTCCTCATGGTCCATCTCAAGGTGACGGCCCCCTGGCTGGTCCGCATCAAGACGTCCGGTTTCAATCTCCCGAAATACGGTTTCGTGTCCCTGGCTTCCGACAATAGGGTCGTTGACTGGCTTATCAAGCTGGCCTGGAGTCCCATCGCGCTGTTGCAGACGCTGATCATCGATGTGCCCCACAGCCTCTCCGAACTGGTGACGACCAATATCGTGTATCTGGCGAACATCGTGAAGAAGACGACGAAGATCGCGCGTTTTTACACATTGGATCTCCCTTACCTGATCCTGTTCGGCCTCAACGCGGAGGCGCCGCTCAATCCGATCGAAGAGGAAACAGTTCCCTTGCAGAAGCACTTCTGGGATGCCCGCCTGGCCACGTTGATCCCGGTGGCCATCGGGATGTTGTTGCTGAGCCGCTGGTTCGACGTGGGCTTTTTGGTCCTCGGAGCCATCGCCCTGTCGGTGGGATTTTTGGTCGGGCCTGAATTCAAGAAGCTCAAGGAACTCAAGTCGAAGCTCCAAAAGACCAAGAGTGATGCCCAGGTCTCATTGAAACAGATCGATGAGATCAAGGTCAAAGGCAAGGTCTTCTTCAGGGTGTTGACCATCGCGCCGCTTCTCGTCGTTGCTTTGGGATTGTTTGCCGGTTCTGTTTTCCCGCTTTCCTCCGGACTGATCGCATCCCTGAGCCTTGTGTCGGTCGGCGCTCATATGACCCTGAAGATTTTACAGAGGAGAGTCATCCGCGGCGTCGTCGGAAAACTCAGCATTGCCGACGAACAGGCTTACTGGAAATACGCCCGGGCGAAATTGCTCACGTTCCGCACGAAGATCGATTATTTTTCGCCGCTGGTGCTTCTGATGGCCTTGGCGATATTGGAAGGGCCCCTGAGCCTTTCCTCCTATCTTTCCATCTCATGGTTCAGCATGGCCAGTTTGATGATGTTCACGTTCTTCCTGCGCGCTCCGGTGGCCTATCTCACCGGAATCCATTTCAAAGGCCGCTGGAACCGGTTCCTTTCCAACGCCAATTGGTTCATCGGGGCCGCCATCCTGCTGTCCGTCATCGCCATGCATCTGTCGGGACTGCAGCCGTTATTGACCCCCGTTCTGGAACGTCTGACGGAATCCCCCTCGGTCCTGGCTTCGTTTTTCGTGACCGGTGACGGCACTTCCGGATTCTACGGTTCCCTCCTCGGCACGGAGCGCAAGATCGTTTTCATTCAGACCGTTGTTCTGTCCGGGTCCCTTGTGATGGGGGCTCTCAGCGCGATAGCCATCGCGATCGCCGGCGTGTCCACTGTTTTTAAATGGGCGAAGGCGTTGCGGCGCCGGCCTCCCGAGGAAAAGACGGAGGGTTCCACCGTGACTCCTCCCGTGACTCCCGCGCCCGGAACGAAAAAGGAAGAGGAGAAGAAGGCGCCGGAAACCAAAAAGACCGAAGAGAAACCGCCGGTGGTCGACACGACCAAGATCGACCCGGTCGTTCCTCCGTCGGACAAGACCGATAAGCCGACCGACAAGTTCGTCCGGGCGAGCGGTCTTCTGGTGACCGGATTGGGATCCCTGTCGGTGGGGGCCTTGTCGGTGTTCCTGGTCGGCGGCGCGGCTTCCCTCCTGGGATTCAGCTTCCTGACACCGCTCGCGGTGATGCTCCCGATTTCGCTCGTGTTGAGCCGCGTGGTGCGTTCCCCGTGGGCGAAAACCCTGTCTTTGTCCCTGTCCGGGATATACCCCGTCCTCATGGCGGGCTGGTTCTTCTTCATGAGCGCCTCCATGGTGTTCGGCGAATATTACGCGAAGGTCCGCGGTTCCCGTGCCAGCCCCGACCGGCTGATCGCGCCGCTTCGCGACATCGTCGACTCCGCCGATTCGAAGGACATCCTTTATACGGATGCTTCCGGAACCCTCCATGGTCGCAAAGACGTCCTTTCCTCCCTGATCCCGTTCCGGGGAACCTTCTGGAACCGCATCCTCGGTCTCATGCAATGGTCCCTCTATTTCCACGAAAACTATCACCAGAGACGCTTGGAAGGACAGCCGCAACGTTCTTCCTTCCTGGAGGAATTCCACGCGTATCTTGCTCAGATCTTCAGCCTGCCGGACGTCTTAACGGGTCGCAGCGAGGGGCTGTTCCTGTCGAATCTGGTGTCTTCCCGTTACGATGTCGGGAGCGTCAAACAGGTGACGCTCGTTTCCCGGGATGCCCAGGGGAACACTTACCGTGTGTCGACGGACAAGGGTCTTTTCACTGTCCGTTACGCCAAGCCGGTTCTTGCGGCTCCCAGTGTCGATCAGAAACCGGCTCCTCAGGAACCTTCCAAACCCTCGACCCGGCCCGGCCGTCTCGCTCTTTCGGATGACTGGCTGGTCGATCCGGAGAACCCCCACATCCGAGTCCGTGACATCAAGCGGGGGGCGGTCCTGGACGTGGGGATCGGCGGGTTCGCCGACCGCGTGGACGGCGTCGATTATTTCGGTCCCGTGACGACGGGCGACCTCGCCAAGAAGCTGAAGTCGGCGGGCAGCCCCCTGAAACTCTACGGGGTGGATTACCTGATCCCGGATGCCGTCGTGCAAGGAGAGGAAGTTGAGTTCTATAAGAACGGATACGTGGCGGCGACAGAAAATCCCATCGGAGACAACATCGTTTTCAATCCGCAGAAGTTTCAAGGGGATAAAAAATTCGAGCTCGCCAAATGGCTGGAATCCAATAAGGACAGGCCGGATTTCATGCCGCTTCCCTATCACGCCTACGCAAAGAAGCTGGGGTTTGAACTCATCGACGTTCTGGAAGACGGATTCGATATCTCCGACGAAAAGTTGCCGCGCGATGCCGACGGGAAGGTCCCGGTCTATGCGATCCGCACGTTCAATGCCCTGATCTACTACAGCGCCGAACAGGCCCGGCAGGCCATTGAGATCCTCGGTCGTCACCTGGTGGATGGAGGGATCCTCTATGACGGCCAGGCGAACCTGTCTCCGAAGGACCCCGCCTACAACGTGTTCGTGAAGAAGAGGGTGACGTCCGTTGAAGGAGGCGTCGTCGTCGAGAAGAGCCGCCTTGTTTTGAGTGAGCGGGTCTTGACGGTCTATGATCGCCACGGCGAATTTAATTTTTCTGACCATAACTTCTCCTATATCAACGATCCCGAGGTGTCGGGGCTGTTGAGGGAGTTGCACTCTTACGGGAAAGACGCCAAAAATAAGGGCGATTACGTGAAGACGATGGTCGCCAAGATGCGCGAAGTCGGTTTTGATGCTTTGGTGGGACCGGCCGATACCATCCGCCTCCGCTATGACGAGAACGAGAAGCTTCTCTCGAGGAAGGCCGTTTCCGGAGAAACCGTCACGGAGTCCATCCTTCGGACGGCTGATGACAAACCTGTCGTTCAGGTGGGGAACCAGTTCGTCACGGTGTCGACCGACAAGGTTCAGACCGAAGCCGACCGGCTCGAGAGGCGTCGCCGGTATCTGGAATCCCTGCGCCGGGCGATGGCCGCTTATCTGCCGTTGATCTCCCGTTCCGACGAATTGACCTCCGCGCCGGATGCCTTCGTGCTTCTGGGAAATCCCGATCTGAAGACGTTCGTTTCGTTCGCAGCTCAGTGGAAAGAAAGATTTGAGGGCACCCCGATCGTCCTGGCCGGAGGGCAGGGCCGCGGGACGAGACCTCTTCTGACCCGGACCTTGTCTTCCTACGGCCTGTCTGAAGCGGTTTTGTTGTCGGCGATCAACTCCCAACGTCGCGACCTCCAAAAACCAGAATTGTCCTCTCTCGCGCAGGTGTTGGAGACGGACATCCTCCGTTTTGTGCTCATCCGGGAAGGCATTCCGGCGTCCGTCCTCTCCGACGAGCGGAAACCGTCGACCCGCTCCGCCGAGAATTTTGAGTTCACCCTGGACGTGCTGGCCGGCCTGAAGGCATCGCGTGTCGCGGTCGTGAGCTGGCCTCCCCTTCTGGGACGGCTGCGACCGACCTCGATGAACGTGTGGTCGCGCGATCCCCGTTCCAGGAGTTGGAAAACGATGTATTTTAAGTCCTATGAAATCGATCCATCGGCGGTCTCCGCCGAGGAGTTGGTCGAATTGGCCGGTTACACCGCGGGATATCCGGCGGAATATGCGGAACAGTTCGGATTGAACGCCGGGAACGAGTTGAAAGGAATCTACGATCAAACGGGTCTATTGACCCGGCAGCCGGCGGCCATGAGTGACGACGAAAAAGAGAAACTGCAGGCCGTGCAGTCGGCTTTGGCCGATTATCTGAAGGAAACCCCGATGGTCTTCAACCCCTTGTTGAACCATCTGGAGGGCCGTCAGACCCGGTCGGCCTGGTCCATCGCCCCGATGCTGGGCTCCCTCAAGGCGGGCCTGGCCGGTGTGGTGTCGGCGTTGTCCCATTCGCCCCAATACATGGCCGGTCGCGTGGTGGCGTTGACCAACGTGGGGGCATTCGTCGCGGAGAGCGCCGGGAAATGGTTCATGTGGCCCGGACAGAACATGGCGAGCCTCTACAAGACCGCCAGTTCCCTGCCGGTCGACCTCATCCGCTCCACGATGTCGCCGTCGGCTCCGCTGGACTTGTCGGCCTTACAGGAGACGGTCCGTCGGAATATTTGGAAGGATATCCTCGGGGAGGGGGTGCCGGTCAACCCCGGGACTGTCGGTCATGGACAAGCGCTCCTGGTGGACGGCATCGATGCGTCCTTGGAGGAGGATGGCAGTTTGAAATTGGACCGCACCGTGGCTTTGGCTTTCTTCCAGCAGTTGCGCGCGGTCAGCGAACTCTATAACAATCTCCCCGAAGCGGACCGGAAGAAAATGCCTCTTCGCGTGGACCTCCTGCTTCCTCAGGAACTCGAGATGTCTCCGGCGGAACTCCGGAGCGCGTTCGAATCCATCCTGCACACGGCGGGCCAGCTCTACCCGATCTCCGGAGAGTTGCTGGACCGCGTGGTGTTCAACGTCCATCCCGTGACGGCCAACGATCAAGGCAAAGTGGTGGCTCTGGTCAGACAGCGCGCCAAAGAGTCCTTGAACACCCAAGTCGTCACCAGTCGCATGGATTTCTGGTCGGCCGTCCAATCGCAGACTCCCGAGGCATCCTTGATGATCGTCCTCTCCCGGTTCGCCGTGGACCTGGCCCGGGTGGAAGTGGATGTCGTTTTTACCGGGGCGGCCGCCGAGACCCTCCGCCGTTGGATCGGCGAAGAGGGATACAAGAACCTTCCCGCCGCGGTCAAGGACGGGCAAAACCTTCGTTTCAAAGCCATGCAGATCGACCCCGTCAAGGATCTGGAAGATTCTCACGAGAAGATCCGTCTGTTCAGCACCCAGGCCTAACCTCCCTTTACGAACCTCCGATCTCCGTTCGCCCCTCCCCGGGGGTGTCCGTGTTTTTCTGAGGTCGTGGAAATGAATAGACATCGGGGGTTGAAAAACATTATGATGACTCTTCAGGAAAGGGAGGCTCCCTCTTTTGATTGATCCACGGAACGTCATCGATGTGGGTATGGGAGAGGTCGTCATCGCGGAATCGCCGTCCCGCGGCTCCCGGACCCGTCTTCTTATCTTTTCACTCCTCTTCCTATCACCGGTCGCTCTTCGGGCGGAGACGGTCCCGCCCGATCCCGTCACGTCCCTGTCGGCCGAGGCCGGTTCTCTGGACGGGGACCTCGTGCTCCGATGGACTTCGACGGGAAATGACGGTCTCTCCGGCACGCTCTTGGCGGGGAGTTCGTTCTATATCCAATATTCCACGTTCTCCGCGGATTGGAGCACGGCCACGGCGCAGGTCTCCATCTCGACCGCCGGGATCGGTTCCGGCGACGTCCAGACTTACGTGGTGACCGGGTTGAATCCGGGAACGACCTATTATCTCCGTTTATGGACTTCGGATGAATCGTCGAATTGCTCGAGTCTGTCGGAAGGGGCCACCGGTTGGGCTCAGGACCTGCCCCTCTCCGCCCCCTCGGCGTTGTCGACGGGCTCGGTCACAGGATATTCCGTCTCCCTGGAATGGACCCCTCCCGCACCGCCCGCGAACGTGGACGACCGCTCCGCCTACCGGGTCTACCGGTCGACGGCCGTTTTCTCCTCGGTGTCCCAGTCGGGCGTCCTCCTGTCGTCGACGGTCTCCCATCCGGGGACGGCCGCCACGGTCACAGGGTTGTCCGGCGAGACCACCTACTATTTCGGAGTCACGGCCGTCGATGCCGGCGATGGCGGAAACGGATGGGCCAGTCTCGCTCTGGAGAGCGGTCTCTCGACGATCATCAGCACTCGGACCGCGACCGTGCCCCCCGCCGGGATCTCGGACCTGACCGCGCTGTCGGGGACACTCGATGGGGAAGTGGAGTTGAGGTGGACGGCCCCGGGAGACGACGGACTCACCGGACCGCTCGCCGGCGGCCAGTTCGTCGTGAAATACAGCAGCGTGCAGATCATCCAATCGGGAGACTTCGATTCACCTCCGTTCACCGTCGGAAGCTTGGTCCTTTCCACGGCCACCGACGCCTTGAGTCCCCAACGGTTGTTGTTGACGGGTTTGACGGCGGGGGCCACCTACTGGTTTGCCGTCAAAGCTCGGGACGAGGTGGAGGGGAACTATTCCGTCTGGACTTCCAGCGCGGAGGATCCCACGGTCAATACGCTCTCGTCGGGTTGGGCGATGGATGTGGCTCCGGCGGTCCCCACCGGGATCGCGGTCTCGACCGGCAACGGCTCGGTGGACCTGTCATGGTCGTCCGGTCCGGAACCGGACCTCTTGGAATACGGAGTCCACCAATCGAGCTGGTCCGATTCCGACGGGTTCGTCCTGTTGGGGTCGGTGTCCGTTCCAGGGACGTCCTATCAGAAGACCGGACTGGTCAACGGCAACACCTACTATTACAAGCTGAAGGTCCTGGACCGGACCGGAAACTCCAGCGGTTATACAGCGCCCGTGAGCGCCGTCCCGTTGGTGTCTTTGGGCGCCGCCCCCTCTTTCACCGGCGAGACCGTCGTCCTGGGTTCCACCACCATCCGGTGGGCCTGGACGCTGACGGCGAATGCGACGGGATACCGCGTCATCCAGTCGTCGAGCGGGGTCCCCCTTTCTTCCGACCTCGGGCCGTCGGTCACCCATTTCATCTTGTCCGATCTGCCGGTCAACAGTTCCCAGACGGTCGAAATCCAGGCTTTCAATGGTTTATTGACGGTGAACTCGGCCGCGACGTCCTATTTCACATTGTCCGCCGTGCCCACCGGGTTGTCCAGTCCCTTACAGACGGTTTCCACGGTGGATCTGGAATGGAGCGCGGCGGGAAATCCGTCGGGGACGCTGTATGACGTGGAACGTTCTCCCGATGGAAGCAGCGGATGGACGTTGCGGGCCGGTCTGATCGCCCAGACAACCTATCAGGATTCCGGGTTGGCCGAATATACGACCTATTATTATAGGGTCTCCTCCTATAATGGATCGGGGATCGAATCGGATCCCTCCGTGGTCCTGAGCACGCGCACGGCGGGTGTCTCTCCCGCGGCCATCTCCAATCTGGCGGCCAACCCGGGGTCCCTCGATGGAACGGTCCAGCTGGTCTGGACCGCGCCCGGTGACGACGGATCTTCCGGCGCGGCCACCGCCTATGTCGTGAAATATGCCACGTTCGATGTGACGGCCGGCAACTTCGATGAGGCCTCGGTCTCCACGTTCCCCCAGGTCTGGACGCCCAAGACCGGCGGCCTGACGGAAGGATTGAGTCCTCTCCGCGAGGTCACGGGACTTTATCCCGGAACGACCTACTATTTCGCCATGAAAGCGGTGGATGAGGCGGGTTTTAAAGGTTCATGGTCGACGGTGGGAGTGAACCTCGAGAGGACCAAATACGCCCAAGACCTTCCCCCGCCTCAGCCGACGGGGCTGACCGCCGTCGCGGGAGACCATCAGATCACCTTGACTTGGGATCCGCTCACGGGCGTGCCGGACCTGGATTCGTTCCGGATCCATATGGATTCGGCGGTTCCTCCGGCCGATCATTTCTTCTTGAGGGCCAGCACATCGTCCGATCACACGGCTTATGTGATCACGGGGTTATCCAATGAGACGACCTATTCCTTCAAAATCTCGGTCCTGGACGATGCGTCCTCCGGGGATTTCTCGAGTTTCGCCCTCGAAAGCGACTATTCTCTGACCGTCACGACGATCACCCTGGACCGCGAAGCGCCCTCCTCCATCACCGACCTGGGAGCCGTGACGGGCGCGACGGAGGGAACGATCGACCTCAGCTGGACCTCTCCGGGAGACGACGGCCTGGCCCGCGACATCACGGCGGGGCGTTTGAGGATCGCCTACAGCGCCAACGAGGGGCAGGTGTTCTCGACCTCGAGCTACCAGGTGGACATTGCCACCACGGTGTCTCCTTCGCTGAGTCGCTCCCATACGCTGACCGGTCTGACGGGGGGAACGACCTATTACGTCCGCGCCTGGATGTTGGATGAGGCCTCGAACTCCGCCGGGCTGTCCAACGGCGCGACGGTGTGGGCCCAGACGGACGTCACGCCGCCCGCCTCCATCACGGATTTTTCCGCGGTTCCCTCCTGGAGGAGGGTCACCCTCAGTTGGACGGCTCCGGGAGACGACGACTGGTCGAACGGGCTGACCGGCCAATTCCGTCTGCGTTATTCCACGGCCGGCGCCCTCGACGGCGACGCGGCTTTCGGGGCGGCCTCCTCCGAAGTCCTGATCGCCACCACGGTGGCGCCGGGCCAGACCTGTTCCGTCACGGTCACGGGGCTGGTCAACGGAACGACGTACTATTTCGGTCTTCGCGCCGAGGATGAAGCGGGCAACGCGTCCACCCTCACGCCGTCCTCCTCGGACGACGCCGTCCCCTTGAACCAGAGTCCGTCAAGCCCTTCCCTGGGCCCACCCGCTGATTCCTACGTCTCTTCCGGCGCCCAGGTCATGTTCGATTGGAGCGATTCGTCGGACGGGGACGCCGTCTGGGGGGATTCGCTCTCCTACACGTTGCGCTATTCGACGGATGTCTCTTTCGGGGTCGCTGTTTCCACGTTCACGGACCTGCCCGTCTCGTCCTGCAGCGCGAACCTCTCGGGGCTCCTGGAGAACCTCACGGTCTATTGGCAGGTGTGGGCGACGGACGCCGACGGGGCGTTCACGCTCTCCACCCCGTCCTCTTACAGATTGTTCTTGAACCAAACGAACACCGCCCCGTCCGCGTTCGACCTCGTTTCCCCCGTCAATTCCACCGACGTGGTCACCACCCATCCCACGCTGGATTGGACCGATTCGACGGATGTGGACCCCGGGAACAACGTCCTCTATCGGGTGGACTATACGACCGTCTCCAATTTCGGCACCTACACGTCCAGCGCGGGGATCCCGGTCTCTTATTACCAGATCCCGACGACGCTCGCCGAAGACGCCACCTATTATTGGAGGGTCTATGCCGCCGACGGGATCACCCAGACTCTCGGCACGCCGTCGTCCTTCATGTTTCGGGTGGACGCGGCCTCGTCCGCTCCGAACAGTTTCTCCTTGTCGAGCCCGGCTTCCGGCGTGAGGAGCACCGACACCGTGGTGACGTTCACCTGGCAGGCCTCGACCGATCCCGATCCGGGCGATTCGGTCACCTACAACCTGGTCTACTCCATCCTGCCGAACTTCGGTTCCGCGACGACGGTATCCGGCCTGGTCCAGACGAGCCATACCGTCACCTTCAGCGATAACATCCCGGTCTACTGGTATGTGGAGGCCCAGGATGCCCAGGGGAACAAACGGCTTTCCAGCGAGTCTCAGAGATACATCAGAGTGGATACGGTGAAGGAGATGCCGTCCTCCTTCGAACTGCTTCAGCCCACGGGCAGCGTCATCATCTCCACGTTGAAGCCGTTCATCCAATGGGCGAACGCCGTCGATCCGGACCCGATGGACCAGGTGCGTTATTCCCTGGACCTGTCCAATCGAGCGGATTTCGTGGGAGTGCAGGGGATCCCGCTCACGGATAACTTCTTCCAGGTGACCAACAACCTCCTGGACGATACCACCTATTATTGGCGCGTCCGCGCGGGAGGATATCAGGGGATCCCTCCCGTCCTTCAGGATGCGGAGGAGAGATTGTCCGCGACGGGCATCTTCATCGTGAACGTCATCAACACGAGTCCCCAGGCCTTTTCCCTGCGGACGCCGGCCGACGGCGCGGTGTTGGACACGCCCCGACCCGTCTTCGACTGGGAAGACGCGCTCGACGCCGACCTCAACGAGGTGATCCTCTACACCCTGTCGGTGTCCACTATGTCCGATTTCTCGGTCAGCCAGACCTTCACCGACCTCTCCAGCTCCTCGTATGTGTCGACGGCATCGTTCCTGGAGAACCGGACCTATTATTGGAAGGTGGTCGCCCGGGATAAAGAAGGCGCGGAGACGGAATGCACCCGGTCTCACCGGTTCTCCATCCCCGAGTTGAGCCGTCCGAAA
The DNA here is from genome assembly GCA_022709755.1 of Elusimicrobiota bacterium. GTDB lineage: Bacteria > Elusimicrobiota > Elusimicrobia > FEN-1173 > JAKLIF01 > JAKLIF01. Next base: position 24,434 of record JAKLIF010000003.1, read on the forward strand.
CCGCCGACCGGGATCAGCGGCACGTGGGCCTCGAAGAAGGCCTCGTTCGTGGTTCGATGGAACGCGGTGACGGCCAATACCGACGGGAGTCCGCTGGTGGACCTGAAAGGGTATCGCATCTACCGGTCCCTCTTTGCCGAGAGCATCGGGGATTCGCCGGCCCTCGCGGAACTCTCTCCGGACGCGTTGTCCTACGAGGACACGACGGTGAACGGGGCGGATTTCTTCTATGCGGTGCGGGCGGTGGATCTCTCGAACATCGAGAGCGTGAATTCCATGTTGGTGGAGTCCCGTCCCACATCCGTGTTCGTGGCGATGTCCGAAGACCGGGAGGTCCAGGTGTTGATCGAATCGTTGGCGGCCCAGAACCCGACGCCGGGGTCGGACAACGTGGTCGTCCAGATGACGCGTCGTCCCGGCGAGGAGACCGGCTCGGTGTTGCGGTCCTATGAACTGGAGGTGAGGAACGTCTCTTCCGATCTGAAGGTGGACCGGTTCCTCTTCCAGCGGCCGGTGGAGGTGGCTTTTGCCGTCAATCCGCCGGCCTCGGCCCCCGGCGGCGCCAAGGACGGCCAGGCGCGCCCCGTTTTTTCGGCGGTTCCCGCCCTCCCGGCCAACCAGATGAGCATTTTTTGGCACAACGGTGTCGAGTTCATCAAACTCGGGGGGACGTACGATTCCCAACGGAAGGTCGTGACCGTCATGTCCCAGCGGCCCGGGGTCTACCGGCTCCAACAAGCCCTCCAATCCACCTCCTTCGAAGTGGTTCAACTCTGGCCGACCCGCATCTTCACGCCGAACGGCGACGGAGTCAACGATGAGATGAATTTCGTCTACAGCAACCCGAAACTGTCGCCGGTGAGCGGCGAGATCTTCGATCTGTACGGAGGTCCCGTCGCCAATCTGGCCGGCGGGAAGGACGGCAGTTCGCTTCTGTGGGACGGGAAAAATTCCGACGGGCATCCGGTCCATAAGGGCGTGTATCTGTATCAGATCCGGGCGGACGGGAAAGTCTTCAGCGGAACGATCGTGGTGGCGAAATGACGAGGTGTGATATGACCCAATGGAACCGGCAGTTCATGAAGGCGGCGGTCTTGGCGGGCGTCGTCATCCTGTCTTGGTCGTCCGTCGGACGTACCGATTTCGAGGATCTGGGCATGGGAGCCCGTCCGTTCGGCATGGGCGGCGCGTTCACGGGGCTGGCCGACGACGTGCGGGCGATCTATTACAACCCGGCGGGATTGGGGTGCCTGCGCCGCAGCCAACTGGGCGCGGACTATTCGCGGCTCTATGTCGGCCTTTCCGACGACAGCGTTCTCTCCTTGGGCTTCATCGCGTTCGCCCAGCCGTTCCATCGCTCTGAAAAACAGTTGCCGGCCGGCGAGACGGTCGCTCCCTCCACTCCGACGGCGGGCGGTCCGCCCTCCACCGGGACCGTCTCCTCCCTGTCGCCGACGCAGCGGGACTATTTTCCCCGGTATGGCACCCTGGCCGTCGCCGTTCGTTCCTTCAGTTTGGACAGTGTCTACCGTGAAGAAACCGCCTATCTGTCTTATGGAAAGGCCCTCAACAATCACCTGAGCATCGGGGTGGGACTTAAACTCCTGCAGGAAACCTATGACCAGGACCTTTACACTCAGATCGACCCGGTCTTTGATTACGGGAACAAGAATTCGTTGAAGGCGTTCAGTTCGGACGTCGGCCTCCTCTGGAATCCGCAGGCCCGTTTCTTCTGGGGGGCCTCCGTGCTGGACCTGAACCGGCCTGACGTGGGACTCAAGGAGACGGACGCCCTCCCCTCCAGTTACAAGACCGGGCTGGGCTATCGGGACAACCGCACCGCCCTGGCGTTGGATTTCACATCGAGGGGGAATCAGACCCGTTTCGGACTGGGGGGGGAACGTTGGTTCACCCGCCACACCTGGGCCGTCCGCACCGGACTGGAATACGGGCGGTCCGACATGCTGAACGTGTCGATGGGCTTTTCAGTGAACATGTCCATCTATCAGATCGATTACGGCGTCCAATTCCCGTTGGCGGGCATCCAGAAGACCGCCGGCAGCCACCGGCTCTCGCTCCTCATGCGTTTCGGCGCCCCCCAGAAGGATGAGCTCGATCCGGGCAGTCTGGAATATTCATACCTGGAACTGAAACAGGAAAAGATGGACATCGAAGGCCGTCTCCAGAAGACGGAAGCCGAGAAACAGCGCCTGGAAGAGGTGCTCTTGGAAGAAGCCACCCAACGGATTCGCGAGCGGATCCAGCAGGCCAAGCGGGCGGCCGGCGCGGCGTCGGCTCCGGCGGGTCCGTCGGTGTCCGCTCCGTCGAGTTCCTCCCTCGAATTGCGCACTCACTATGTGAAAGACGGCGACACGCTCCAGAACCTCGCCGGATTGTATTTCGGCGACGTGAAACGTTGGAAGGACATCTACGAGGCCAACAAGGAGAAGCTGGGCCGGGGCGGGCGCCTGAAGTCCGGGACGGTGTTGCTGATCCCGCAAGCGCCGGTTACGGCGTCCCGGCCGGAGCCCGCGTCTTCCCCGAAGGAGGAAAAATCCGCGCCGGCTCCCGAACCTTCCGCGCCGAAGGTGTTGAAAGCGCAACCGGCCGAAAAACCGGCGGTGGTCCTGAAGCCCGAGGTGAAACCGTCTCTGCCCGTCGGGCCGGCGCCCGCTCCCGCGGCGGTGGAAACACTCCCGTCCCCCGCTCCCGCGCCGTCGGCCGCCGGGCGCACGCACACGGTGAAAGAGGGGGAGACGCTCAAGGGCATCGCGGAAAAATATTACGGAGACGCCAAACGTTGGACAGATATTTATAAGGAGAATAAAAACAAGATATCCCGTGGAATGGTCAATCCGGGTGACGTGTTGACCATTCCCTGAGGTCAGCCTAAAAGGAGGCAACTCATATGAGCTCGTGGGAAGATATCAAGAATAAAATCAAAAGTCTGGAACAGACCGGCACGGCGGAGAACATCCCCCGTTCCATGGACACCCTGTCCGTCGCCGATTATTGGCAGCGCCGGTTCGAGGAGGAACATCAACTGCTCGCCAAGAGCCTGGAGACCAAGGAACACGAGATGGAATTCCTGAGGGAACGCGTGGAACGTCAGAGGACCGAACTCCAGTTGACCCGCGCGGAATTGGAATCCCATCGCGTGCAGATCTTCGATAAACAGCGCTATTGGGAGGAACGTCACCGTTCCCTCGAGATCGAGAACCAGAGCCTCAAGGAGAAGATCACCTGGGAAGTGCAGGTCCGTGTGCTCGAAGAACAGAACCGGTTCCTGACCTCCCATGCCGGGCTCAAGAAGAAGGAGGAGGAGGCCGACGATTCCGTCTCTAAATCGAAACTGCAGGAGTCGGAGACGGCGCGCTTCCAGCTCGCCCACGAACTGCAGGATGCCCGCAGCCGGTTGGAGGCCCTTCAGACCGAGATGCGCCGATGGGAGGAAGAACGCGCCCAAGCGGCCTCCCGGGTGGAGATGTTGCAGCGGGACAAGACCGACCTGGAGGACCGGATCAAGGGGATGGAATCCGCCGGAACGTCCGTCCGGGAAGAGAACGCGCGGATGGTGCAGGCGCTCAACGAGGCCGTGCGGAAAGCCGAACGCGCCCAGAAACTGTTGGATGAGCGCGAACGGGAATATCTGCTCACCATGGAAGACCTCGCCCGCGGGTTCGCCCACCGCGTCCGCAATTACCTGGGCATCATGAGCGGCACCCTACAGTTGTCCTTGTCCAACGAGAAGGTCGACGAGGAACTCAAACAGCAGATGCTCCTGGTGGACCAGAACGCCCAGGAGATGTTGAAGAGCATCGAAGAGTTCCTCTCGTTGGCCCGCATCCCCGAGATGAGCTTGGAGACGCTGGACGTGAACCAATACATGCGGCAGGCGCTCTCGGCCCTGGAGGACAAGAGCGGGGCCGCCAACGTCAAGATCCATCTGACGCCGGCGGAGAAACTGCCGTCCGTGAGGGGAGACACCCGCCTGATCGGCGAGGCCGTCTCGGCCCTGGTGGAGAACGCCATCGAGGCCATGCCCGACGGCGGCCGCCTGGACGTCCAGACGCGGTGGATCCCCGACGACAACATGGTCGGCGTCTCGTTCAAAGATTCCGGCAAAGGGATCGCCAACCATCTCATCCGGAAGGTGTTCCAGGCCTATCTGACCACCAAGAAGAACCACAAGGGGTTGGGCCTGTCCATCTGCAAACGGGTGATGGAACTCCATCGGGGGAAGATCACGCTGGAGAGCGCGCCGGGCAGCGGCACGCTCATCGAACTGATGTTTCCCGTCATGGAAACTGTTGCGGGGACGGAAACCGAAAAACTATAATCAAGGGATAGCCCTCCCTCGAGGAGGGCCCGTCCCGTTGAGGCACGCGGTCTATCAAACTGAACCAGAGGAGTCGACATTATGTCATCTGAAAAGATCCTGATCTGCGACGACGAACCCGGAATGCGCCTGGTGCTCACGAACGTCTTGAAACCGGAAGGGTATAACATCTTCACGGCGGAAGACGGCGCCACGGCCATCGAATCGGTCAAGAGGGAAAAACCCCAGCTCATGTTGCTGGACGTCCGCTTGCCCGACATGGATGGTTTGGAGATCCTGGCGAACGTGAAGAAGATCTCCCCCGCGATGCCCGTCATCATGCTCTCCGGTTTCGGAGACGTGGAGAGCGCGGTGGGCGCCATGAAGTCCGGCGCCTTCGACTACCTGTCCAAACCGTTCCGGGTGGACGACGTCCGTAAACTGGTGCAGAAGGCCCTGGGGGCCCAGACCCTTTCGAAAGACGGGTTGATGACGGCGGAAAAGCCCGCCGCGTCCTCGGCCTCCACGGCCGAGAAACTCCTGTCGAACGCCCAGAAAAAACCGGCGGGATCGAAGTCCGTCGGTCTGGCCGTCGGCGCGGTCGCGCTCCTGGCGTTGCTGGGAGGGGGATATTTCCTATTCCAGAAAAAAGGGGGGCTCACCGTTCAGGACAAGGAATTCAGCGTCCCTTACAGGAATCCCACCGCGTTGTGTTTTGACGGCGGCGAGTCCCTCTGGGTCTCGGACTGGGTGTCATCGAGCCTCTATAAACACAAGGTGGACGACGCCATGTCCGTGTCCCAGATATTCCAGCTCCCCGGCGGTCACCCCACGGGCATCGCCTGGGACGGCAGTTCCTTATGGACCTGCAATTCCTGGGAACGGAAGATCTACAAGCATACCCTGGACGCGTCCCTGAGCGTCGCGGCCGAATACCCGAGCCCGGGCCCCGAACCGTCGGGATTGTATTGGGACGGCGTCAACCTGTGGGTCTGCGATTTCAAGGAAGCCAAGTTCTACCGTCTCAAGGTTTCCGAGGAAGGGTTGTCCGTCATCAATGCCTATGACAGCCCGGGTCCCCACCCCATCGGCCTGTTCTCCACGGCGGAGAACGTCTGGAGCGCCGACTCGGAGACGGACATGATCTACCGACACGCCAAGGACAACACGCTCACCGTGCAGAACATCTATGTGGCCGCTCCCTACGAGGACAAGAAACTGCACTTGTCGGGACTGGGGTGGGATGGGAAATCGTTGTGGACGTGTGCCGACGAGAACGACCGGATCTACCGCCACGCGCTGAAGAACCTCAAAGAGAAGAAGTTTTAAACTCCCGCCGAAAGAGATCGATCCCGGGGTCCCCCGTCCGGGGGGACCCGTCGCCGTTCCTCCGGTCAGGTCGTGAAGGTGAGACTCTGAAGGCAGGCCGTGAGGTTGTCGCTCTGATTTAATAAACCGAGTTTTTTCCGGATGTTCGAGCGGTGTTTGTCGATGGTGGGGGGCGTCGTTTCGCACAGGTCGGCGATCTCCCGGGTGGTGAGCCCGCAGCGGATCATGTTGCAGATCTGAATCTCGCGCCGGGTGAGTCTGTTCACCTTGGCGGCCATCCGGTGTCCGAAGTTGTTGGAAAGGTTCTCCAGGTTTTTCATGACCAGGTCCACCTGTTTTCCCGCGGCGGGGGTCGCCATCTGCTTGATCTTCCGCAGGGCGGGGTAGATGAACTCCTCGATGTTGATGGTGATGTCCTCCTTCAGCCGTTTCTTCTCGATCTCGATGTGTTCCAAGACCTCTCGCAGGACCGTGTTCTTCTTCTCCAGGAGAGCCGTCTGCTCCAGCAGTTTCGTCTCCGACGCCCGCAGCATCCGCTCCACTTGTTTCCGTTCGGTGATGTCGCGCGCGATGCATTGCACGCCGAACACGTAACCGTCCTTCCGGATGGGCCTCAGTCCGAGTTCCATCAGGCGGACCCTCCCTTCCCGGGGAGAGACTTTGACTTCGACCGTGTCCAGGGGTTTCCCGTCGACCACTTCGCGGAGCTTCGCCCGGAATTCCTCGGAAGACGGGGCCGTGAAGAGGATGCTCGCCGGCTGTCCCTGCAGTGAATCCGCGGTGTATTGCGTGACGGCCTCGATCTGTTTGTTGACCGAGACGATCACCCCGTTCGGGTCGATGATGAGGATCCCGTCGCTGGCCCATTCGAAGAGGTCCCGGTATTTCTGTTCGGAGATCTCCAGTTCCTTCACCTTATCCTTCAACTGCTCGGTCAGATAGGCGTTCTCCGCCATCAGCCGGTGGGCCCGCACGGCTTTCTGGACCGGGTTGAGCAGGTCTTCGAGGCTCTCCAGGGGTTTCAGCAGGTAATCGGTGGCGTCGAGGGTCACGGCCTCCTTGGCGGTCTCGAGGCTGGCGTATCCGGTCAGCAGGATGATGGGGATGTCCTTGTCTTTTTCCCGCACCGAGGCGGTGAAGTGGATGCCGTCCATCCCGGGAAGCTTGATGTCGCAGATGATCGCGTCGTATTTCCTCTCCCCGAACTTCCTCAGCCCGTCCTCCCCGTTGAAAGCGGGGTCCACCGCGAAACCTCTCTTCGTCAGGCGGGCCGTGAGCGCCGTCGAAAAATCGACGTCGTCTTCCACCAGAAGAATGGTGATCATGTCTTGAGCGTTGATATCCATGTCCTTATGACTCCTTCTCGTGTGGAATGGTCGAACCCATCGTCCAGGGGCTCATCCGTCGCCGGACGGCCCTTCGGGACGTGAACTGGAAATAGACGTCTTCGAAAAAATTGGTCCTGGGAAAGCCGGTGATGTATTGTTTCTTGAACCGCCAGGCCATCCGCCCGATGTGGGGGATCGAATAGAACCGTTGATAGGACGTCCACACCAGATCCTCCAGTTCCCGCGCCGACATGTTCTTGAACGCGATGACGGGATGTTCCGCGTCGTAGAGAGACCAATCCGCGGCGACGATCCTCCCCTCGTTCTTGAACTGTTCGTGGATCCGGGTGCCCGGCAGGGGCACCAGCATGAAAATGTAGAGGAATTTGATGTCCCATCCCAGGATCGTCCCGATGGTGTCCTTGAGGGTGTCGGGCGTGTCCTGGTCCAACCCGAATATGAACGAGGCTTGTCCCAGGATCCCGGCTTCTTTCATCCGGCGGAAGACCTCCTTGTAAGTCTCCACCTTGTTGAATCCCTTGCGGGCGGATTTCAGGGATTCCTTGTTGATGCTCTCGATCCCGACGAACGTCTCATGGCAACCCGCCCGGGCGGCGAGGTCGATCAACGCGGGGGTCCGGAGGACGGTGGTGCTCATCTGGCAGGCCCATCGGATCCGGAGGGGGATGAGGGCCGTGAACAGTTCGCGCGCGTAGGATTCGTCGGCGCAGATGTTGTCGTCGGTAAAAAAGACGAGGGAGGGTTTGAGGGCCTCGATCTCGCGCACTACGTGAGCCACCGGCTTTTTCCGGATCTCGTTGCCGAGGAACGGATGCACCGAACAGAAACCGCAGGTGTTGGGACATCCCCGCGTGGTCTGAAGCGGGAGGCACGGCGTCCGGGCGAACGGGGGGATGAGGTATCGGGAATAGTCCAACAGGTCGAACCGCGGGATGACCAACCGGGAGAGGTCCGGCCGTCGCGGAGAGGAATAGATCTTCTTCAGCCGGCCGTCGCGGGCGTCCCGCAGGACCTCTTCCCAGAGGTCTTCCGCTTCGCCGATCATCACCGAATCGAAATGGGTCAGCGCCTCGTCGGAACAGAAGGCGGCGTGGATCCCTCCCAGGATGGTCTTCTTCCCTCGACGGCGGAACTCATCGGCGATCTGGTAGGCGCGCGGCGCGTGGAACGTCATGGCGGTCAACCCCACCAGGTCCACGGGTTCGTCGTAGTCGATCTCCTCGATGTAGTCCACGGTGATCTTCACGTCCACCTCGGGCGGGGTGAGCGCCGCCACCGTCGGGAGCGAGAGAGACGGCATGAAGAGTTCCGAATAACGGACTCGCGTCCCGTCGGGATTCAGATGAGCCGGTTGGATCAGTCTAACGCGCATGTTGGTTCTCCTGAATGGGGATGCGGAGCGTGAACGTCGCCCCTTTCTCCGGATTGTTCCTTACCTGGATATCTCCTTGAAAGCGCTTGATGAGGTTGTAGCTGATGGCCAGTCCGAGCCCGGTCCCCTGCCCCGCGGGTTTGGTGGTGAAGAACGGGTCGAAGATCTTGTTCATCACGTCCGGCGGTATTCCCGGCCCCGTGTCAGAGATGTCGATGAAGATGTTCGTCCCGTCGTGGCGGGACGTGATGGTGATGGTTCCCTCGTCGCCGATCGCGTCCACCGCGTTCATCAGGATGTTCATCATCACCTGCTCGATCTGCAATTGGTCGATTTGCAGCGGGGGGAGGTCCCGGCTGAGTTCGTCGCGCAGCACTATTTGGGGGCCGGGCAGGGAATCCTTCGTCTTATGGACGACGGAGTCCAGGATGGTGTTCATGTCGATCTGTTTCAGGTTCTTCGAATCCCGCGAGAACGTGAGCAGGTCCGCCACGATGTTCTTGCATCGCCCGGTCGCCTTCTCCGCCCGTTTCAGGCGGTCCCACCGGGGGTCTGTCTCCGGCGTGTCTTCCAGGACGTCCTGCAGGTAGTTCCGGATGGCCCCGACGGGATTGTTGATCTCGTGGGCCATGCCCGCCGCCAGGCGCCCGACGGACGCCATCTTCTCGGATTGGATGAGTTCCTTCTGGCTGTTCTGGAGCTCTTCCAGTGTGCGCCTCAGGTCGAGGTTGCTCTTCTTGAGTTCCTCGGTCCTCTGCACGATCTTCTCCTGTAATTCGATGTTCATCTTCTCGATGGTTTCCATCGCTTCCATCAGGTTCGCCGTCTCCCGCTGGTTGGCGCTCGTGGTGTCCGCCAGGATGAGCCTGTTGTCGATGAACCGCCCGGTGATGTATCCGAGGAGGACGAACAGTGTCAACGTGATATAGGAGTGGGAGAGGTCCCATCGGTGGAGGATCAGGTAGAGGAGGAGGGCGACGGCGGCGCCGACCAGGCCCAGCCATTGGGTGGGGCGGTTCGTCCATTCGACGTGATAGACGCAGTCGGACCCGCCCGTTTCGGCGGCACAGACGGTCTCGCGGATCTTGGCCTGGGGAAGTCTCAGGAGGGTCGGCACGGCCGCGAAGATCCCCTGCATGTTGAGGCAGTTGTTCCTGTCTTGGCGGTATTCCGGATAATAATGGGAGGTGATGGTGCAGCTGGTCCGTTTGAGCTGGGTGACCCTCGTCTCTCCGATCTTGCTGAACCGTGGGGACACGAGTTCGATGAGTTTGAACGCCGTTCGCGGCGTCGCCAGTTGGACGATGACGTCGGACAGCGCGCCGTAACTCTTTCCGCGCGAGGAATACGTGCCGGCGAGATAGGCGGCGTTGGGGTCTCCCGTGAATTCGACCAGCTTGGCCAACAGCCGCCGGAAATAGTCGAAACTGATCCAATTGTTGGGGTTCTTGAGATAGTCGAGGTTCATCCCGGTGTCGCGGATGAGTTCACGCATCGCCTTTTCTCCCCGCGTGTCTTCGAGATACAGGAGTATGCAATGGGTGGTCCGGCAACTGAGCTCCACTTTCGTGTCGTTGGGGTCCACCTTCGAGAGGGGGATGTTCTGGACGTCAGTCATGGGCGGTCTCCGGATCGGTCTTGAACACCCGCTTGGGCGGGGTGTTGTCCTGGGGCGTCATCGCGTCGAAGATCCTCGGGACGAACAGGTGGAACAGCGGGTTCCGGTGTTTCATATACATGTGGAGTGTGACGACTTCCGCCCCGATCTCTTTTTTCGGTTCCAGCGTGGTGATGCCCAGGTCGATGTCGCGCATGTCGCGTTCACCGGCCAACGCGATGATGTTGTAGAACAGGTTGAAGTAGAGACAATAATCCTCATTGAGACTGTAATCCAGACCGCAGAACAGCGGGATGAGCGTCTCATCGTCGAAGAGCAGAAGAGAGAATGCGACGGGCCGGTCCCCTTTCTTGACGAGAAGGACCGACGACCGGCCGTTCAAACACTGCCGGATGTTCATGAAAAAATCCTTCGTCAGGCGCTCCCGTTTGTATTCCCGGGCCTGGTCATACACGTTGAACCAGAGCCGTTCCAGGTCGGCCGCGTGGGGGGTGAAATCCTCCACCACCTGGACCGTGACGTCGTCGCGTTGGAACTTCCGCTTCCGGAGGGAGATCTCTTTCCGGTATCGTTTGCGCAGACTGTCGAGATACTGGTCGAAAGTCTTCCATGTCACGTCGATCCGCGTACCGGGCAGGTTGTGGATGCGCCGGTATCCGAAAGAGAGCAGACTGTCGTAAAAGGGGAGTTCCCTGTCGAGGAAATCGCGGAAGAGGATGACGTTGATCCCTTCTCGTTCGGCGATCCCCTCGATCGCGGCGCGCAACGCCCCGAGAGCCGCCGCGCGGTCCGTCCCCTCCCGGAACGAGAAGGTCGATCCCAAGGCGACGGGGGTGCCGCATTCCAACGACCGTAATATCAGGAAGTCCGGCCAGAAGCGGCGCACCCGACCGATCGCCTTTTTCAGAACGCCCGTGGCGAACAGGTCGAGTTCCGTGCTGATGGTGTAGGCGCAGGTGTGCGCGACGAGCCGGCCCCCTTCGTAGGCCGCGGGATAGAAGAAACGGCAGTCGTTGATCCCGGACCTCTCGATGGCGGAGGGATACTCATGGGTGCATATCAGCCGGTTGGGGCCGACGATCCCGTTCCAATCATCCTTCGGCACCGCCTCGATCGTCGTGTGGACCTTGATTTCCATCGGTATCCGGAGACCGCTCCTCAGGCGGCGTGTAGCAAGCCGTGCTCCAGGCCGGCTTTTCTCATCACGTCGAGCGTTCTGTCCAGGTCGTCGCGCGTGTGGGTGGCCATGACGCTGAACCGGAAACAGCATTTCTCCAGAGGCACGGCCGGGTAGGGCACGGCATTGACGAAGACGCCCCCTTCGTGGATCTCGCGGCTCATCTGTCTCAGTTTGACGTTGTCGCCGATCGTGATGATCAGGATGGCGGATTCCGGCGGGGAGGGGAACACGGTGTACCCCATCGCCTTCAGGTTGTCGTGCAGGTATCGGGTGTTCTCCCACAATTGTTTCCGTCGTTCGGGTTCCTCCTCCATGACCTGGAGGGCGGCCAGCGCCGTGGCCACGACAGCCGGCGTGATGCCCGCCGAGAACATGTAGGACCTGGCGTAATAGCGGATGTAATGGACGGCCTCCTTGTTCCCGGCCACGAAACCGCCGGTGCACCCCAACGATTTGCTGAAGGTCCCCATCACCAGGTCCACTTGTCCTTCCAGGTGGAAATGGTCGGTGGTCCCGCCCCCGTGGGATCCCAGGACGCCCGTGGCGTGGGCGTCGTCCACCAGCACGCGCGCACCGTAGAGCCGGGCCAGCCGCACGATCTCGGGCAGGGGCGCCAGGTCGCCGTCCATGCTGAAGACGCCGTCCACCACCACCAATTTCCCCATGAATTTGTGGCGGCATCGCTGAAGCAGTGTCTCCAGATGGCCCATGTCGTTGTGTCGGAACGCCCGGAAGTTCCCTCCGGACAGCCGGCATCCGTCGATGATGCTGGCGTGGTCCCACCGGTCCATCAGGGCCACGTCTTTGGACCGGATCAGGGCCGAGACGCTCCCCACGTTGGCCGAATACCCGGTCGAGAACACCATGGCGTCCTCGCAACTCTTCAGCCGGGCCAGGCGGACTTCCAGTTCCCGCACCAGGTCGCAGAGACCGTTCATGTGGGGCGCCCCGCAGAGGCCGCTCCCGTATTTGGCCAGGGCCTTCTGCCCAGCCTCGATCACCTTGGGGTGCGTGCTCAACCCGAGATAGTTGTTGGACCCCATCATGATCATCTCGCGCGGACGGTCCGTGAGGTTGTCGAGCACCGTGACGCGGTTGCGGCAGGCCGACAGGAGCCGTCGGAGATAGAAATGCGTTTTCTTCCTCTTCCAATCCTCGATGAACGCGTAATAGGACCGGGCCTTGGCGAAAAGGTCCGGATCGTCCTGTTCCACGAAATCGGCCATGGTGTAATGGTCCGAATCGATGGCCCCCTCATCAACAAGAAGCTTGTGCGGCGCGACATACGAACTGGCAGTGAGTGTCATGGATAGCTCCTTTCCGTCGATCGTCGTGCTCGGGCCGATTCCGTGGATCAAAAGGCGTGTGTCCCCGGACTAGAAACGATAGGTCACACCCACCGAAAGGGCCGTGCCGAAATCGTCATACGTTCCGTCGATGCTGGATGAACTGATGGTCTCGTTGTTGTCCACGTTGTTGTTCACGTGCACCGTCTTGTAGAAGACGAATTGAAGGGCGGTGTCGATGGTGATGGGACCGCGGGTGTATCCCAACCCCGTGGTCAAAAACTGGCCGACGGTGTCCTGCAGGCTGGGCCGCCAATGTTCCTCGGGCGCGGCCGGCTGGTTATAGATGTAACCGGCCCTCAGGCGGAGTGGGTCGTTGAGTTTATATTCCGCGCCGAGCTTATAGGCGATCGTGTCCCTGTAACCGTATTTGAATGTGGTCGGGGCCAGGGTCGGGTCCTGGTAGTGGACGGTCAGTTTGTCCAAAGTGCTCCAGTCGGTCCAATCCAGGTTGAATTCGAATTTCCAACGGTCGCCGGGCGTGACGGCATAACCCAACACGACCACGGCCGGATAGGCGATGGAAGTCTTGGCCTCGCATTTGGACGACGCATTCGCGGGGGGGATCTCCGTGAACGTGGCGTCCCCCTTATACTTCACCGTGAACGGGCTTTTGAACGTGGCAGCCAGGGTTTGCCGCTCATCGAGCTTATAGGTGGCCCCGGCATTGTAACCCCAGGCGTTCCCATCGGCCGAGAGTTCGCTTCCACCGTCCCATGGAACCGGAAGGCCATACATCGTGGCGTAGTCGACCTTGCTCTTAAGTTCGGCGGTCGAATGGTAATAGCTGATCCCCACGCCGGCGGAGAACCTGTCCGAGACTTTCCAGGCCAGGGAGGGATTGACGTCCACCAGGACCAGGTTGGAATAGGTGGTCACATAACGGGCAAACCCCGTTCCGCTCCATTCGCTGGAGATCCCGTTCGGGACGGTGATTCCGAGTCCCCAACCCCAGGGCCGGTCGGCGCGACGGCCTGTCAGGTAGAAGGCCGGGACGCCCTGCCATTTTTCCAGGTTGCTTTCTTCCACGCCGGTGGGGCTGGTGCGTTTGAACCATCCGTTCATGATGGAATACTGGCCGGAAACCTGGGTCCCTTCCAGGTTCGTCAATCCCGCCGGATTGAAGGCGATGGTGGACGGGTCATCGGCCTGGGCGATGAAGGCTTCACCCATGGCGATGGCCTTGGCGCTCTTGACTCCCAGTATCTTGAACCCGTTCGCGGCGGCGTTGCTCACGAACAACGAACCGCAACAGACGGCTAAAATGATGGATCGGATGGTTTTGAACATGAAGATATTTCTCCTTTTTTATATTAAATAACGCATTGAATGCGTTTTTTTATCACTCAAATCACTTCTTGGACAAAAAATGCGGAACATTTTATACCCAATCGGAAGAACGTGGTGATTTTCATATCCCAATACCAGTAAGTTTATCTCCAGATCCGGGTTTTGTCAACTGGAAGAAAGTATGTAGAAAATAGGTACGAAAACTACCAGTTGTAAACCAAAATATGCATTATAATGCGGAATTAGCGGTTTTATGGTGATTTTTTGATACTGGAAATTCATATACTCATTTTTCGCCAGAAAACTTCGGATTGTTTTTTTATAGGATTCAATGTAAATATAGGGTATGGAACATGTGCTGTTCTAACAAGTGAATGAGACCATTTGAACAACTATGAGTTCCGGGGAAAGGACAGACATGCCGACACCGATCCGCGTGTTGATTGCCATCGATGTTTCCGACGACGCCCAGTGGCTGCTCGATGAACTTCGTTGCGGGGGCTACTCGCCGGTGTGGAAATGCGTCGTCTCGCTGGAAGAACTGGGCGATGCTCTCCTGTCGAAACCGTGGGATGTGGTGGTGGCGGATTATTCCACATCGAGTTTCACCGGGCTGGACGTGTTCAACCTGGTCCGCAAGAGGGGCTTGGATATCCCCGTCATCATCATATCGGACCCCGTGGGGGACATGGACGCGGCCGAGCTCCTCCGCCTGGGCATAGCGGATTTTCTCATCAAGGGCCACCTGGAACGGTTGGTCCCCGTGATTGAACGCGAACTCCGCCGCGAGGGGGTCAAGAAAGAGCTGAACGACCTGCGGAGAGAGATGAGGGCGAAAAGCGAGCAACTCTATCAGGCGAACAAAGTGAGATTTCTGGGCCATCTGGCCGGGGGGATGGCTCACGATTTCAACAACCTGCTCACGGCGATCATCGGTTACACCGACGTCGTCCTGCAGGATTTAAAAACCGGGAAAGTGAATCGGGAAGATGTGGAGGGGATCCGTCTGGCGGCCCAAAAGTCGGCCGTGTTGAGCCGCCAGCTGTTGGTGTTCAATCCCCGTCATTCGACGGAACCGCGCCCCGTGGACGTGAACCAATTCGTCACGGACATGGAGAAGATGTTCCAGCGGCTGATCGGGGACGGTATCCGACTGGAGCTGGGTTTGGACGCCCACCTCCATCCGGCGGTCGTCGATCCCGTGCATCTGGGGCAGATCCTCTTCAGCTTGGCGGTCAGCGCCATGGAATCCATGCCCGAGGGAGGGCGCCTCATCATCGAGACGGCCAATGCCCGGTTGGAAGCCATGACCCTCCCTTCGGGAGAGGAGGTCCGTCCGGGGGACTACGTTCTCCTGGCGGTCAGCGACACCGGTCCGGGGATGGACGCTCATACCCAGTCCCGGCTGTTCAATCCGGCGTTGTCGTCTCCTCCGGAAGACCATCCCCCGGGGTTGGACACGGCGTACCGCATCGTCAGGCAGAACGCGGGATACATCACGATCTACAGCGAGTTGGGCCGGGGAAAGACCGTCAAGGTCCATCTGCCCCGGAGTCCGGAACAGTCCGAGAAAGATTGAAAGGAACGCTCATGTTCGATATGTTGTGGGGAAAGATCACGAATATCGTCGATGACGACAGCTTCGACGTGCAGGTGGCCCGTTCCGCCAAGATCAACGCCAACGTCTACCCCGCCGAGGTGCGGGTGCGGTTCGCCGCCACGCCCAATTATGAGAGTCTTTTGACCAAGGAACAGATGGAAAAATATCTATTGGGTAAGAAGGTGGAGCTGATCGTCCAATTTTGGGATGTGAAGAATCGGCTGGTGTGCGGAGTGAAAATCCTTCAGCAGGCGAATCCGGCGAAAGAAGCCGCCGCCGCTCCCGTCGCCCAGACGGCCTGAAAACCCGTTACCAAACCTCGTCGAGGAAGGAGAGCGATTTCTGACACCACTTGTCCACGAAGACCTTGCGGTTGGTCTCCCGGCACCGGTCGTAGTCGGTGTCGGAATACCCCGTCCCTCCTTCGTGATGGATGTAGACGTCTTCGATGAGCAGGAGTTTGAACCCCGCCTGCCTCACTCGCAAGGCGTAGTCGTAATCTTCGTAACCCCCGGGCCCGAACCGTTCGTCCAGAAGGCCCACCAGTTCGATGACGTTCCGTTTGATGAGCAGGCAGAACCCGTCCAGCCGGGGAACGGACAGCCGTCCTCCCTCGTGTTGGCGGGCCCATCGGTCGGCGAAGGCATCCAGGTTCCTGAGGGATTTATAGGGGATGGGAGCCACTTTCTGGGCGCCCACCGCGCCGTTGGTGTGCGGTCCGGCCATCCCGGCTTTGGGGTCCACTTTCATCCGGCGGATCATGCGTTCCAGCCAGCGCGCGGTGACCACGGTGTCGGCGTTGAGCAGCATGATGAACCGGCCGTGGGCGGCGCGGATGCCCTGGTTACAGGCCGCGGCGAAAAACTTGTTCTGCGGGTTGTGGATCACGGTCACGTCTTTCACTGATTTAAGGAACTCGGTGGACTTGTCGGTGGTGCCGTTGTCCACGACGATGATCTCGTAAGGGACGTTGGTGTGTTTCCGGATGCTCTCGAGGCAAGCCCCCAGATAGCGGCCGTCGTTGTGCGTGGGGATGATGATGCTGGTCAGATCCGCTTTGGGTGTCAGGGTGTTCTTTTTGAAAGTGTGGGTGCCGATGGCCTTGAACTGGTCGTTGAGCCACGGCCCGATCTTTGAGACGTCGGAAGGGACCACGGCGGGGGTGATGTGGGGGTCCACGCGGGCGGTCAGCGCATCGCCGTCCCGTTCGGAGCGGGTCCAGACGGCATCGGCCGTCTGAAGGATCTCCGACCACATCTCGCGTTGACGCAGTCCGTCGGTGGTGCCGGTGAGGTCCCTGAGGAACTCCATGTCCGGCAGAAAGCAGACGAGGGACTGGTCGGCCCCGGCCAACTGGCGGAGGGGGAAAAAGTAGCGGTTGATGGCCGCACTGTCCAGAAAAAGGACGGCGGTCAGCGGGGTGTTGGTGAGGATGGTTTTGGCTGTCTGAAGGAACGAATCGACGTTTCCGTGGGGACTTGGGTGGATGGTCAGAGTGGCTGACGGTGGAACCGTGGGTTTCTCTGAGAGCAGGTGCAACGACCAACCGGACGAGAGGGCTTTATCGAGACCGCCGGTTTGAGTGTCGCCGGGCCATTCGGACGCGACGAGGAGCAAGTTTTGAGTCATGGGGTGATTCTATGTTTTTTTGCCCTAAAACGGAAACGTTCCTCATCTCATGAGTGTGAGGACGGTCAAGGCCGCTTGGTCACCCTGAAGCGATGAGCAAGGGATTTAGGTGGGGATGTGAGTGGGAGAGAGTGGTTAACCTTCTTGGGTATACCGCTGCACTCGACGCCCTGCAAGGAGTAGGAGACGGAACATGGGGGTAAAATATAAAGAGGCAGGTTGTTTCTTGAGTAGGTTTAAAAATTGTTTTTGAGATAGAAAATATATTTTAACAGAAGTAAAAAATACCCAATATTTTGAATGGAGGAGATAAACTAATGATAAATCCTGAACAAGGTTTTACCTCGGGAGTGATTCGTGAGGCAGATCGTTTTGTTGGTCGCTATGAAGATATTCGTGATTGTATTAAAGCAATTAATACGGAGTTGGGACTCGTGGCTGTTTACGGTAAACGAGGTGTTGGAAAGTCTTCAATTCTGAGGCAAATACAACACATGGCACTTGGTGATTATGGGTTGTCAAAAAAATCAGGACTTGAAAGGGAAATTCCTACGCGCCCTCGAACCTATCTAACAGTGTATTATACTTGTGATTCAATGATTAGATCGGGGCAGGATCTTCTCCAGCGGTTATGTAACGATCAGGATCCTGAGGACGGGTTGCTTCGCCTCGTTCCAAATGACGGAAAAGAAATTGTTGAGTTTGCGAGAACGAAGGAGGTTTCTTTGGGTGCAGATCTAAAAGTTGTTAATTGGGGATCAAAGGGAATCGAATCTTCAAAATATGCCCGAATAATTCCTAACGATATAGTCCAAACATTCCGTAATATGGTTAATGCTATTGTTATACATCAGGTCGAAAAACGAATGAAACGTGACGGTCTCTTAGTATTGCTGGATGAGTTTGACGTCATAAAAGATAAAGCAGGATTGGGTTCACTTATAAAGTCATTGAGTAGTGAAAAGGTTAAATTTGGTGTTTGTGGTATTGGTCGGGATTTGACGGATTTGGTTAATGATCATGCTTCAATAGAAAGGTTATTGGAGGAAGGGGCTATTCATGTGAAGCCTATGGCTGAAATGGAACTTGAACGCATTATTACTAGAGCTGAAGAATTGTTCAAGGGCGCTCTTAGTTTCTCCTCAACTGTAAAGGCTAGAATCGCAAAGCTCTCTCAAGGGTATCCCTATCTCGTTCAGTTGTTTGGAAAGGAATGTGTGGCTGTGGCCAATAAGACATCCGTAAATGAAATTGATGACCATGTGTTTGACATGGTAATAGAGGATATTCAATCCGGTCGGGCGTTTCCGACGCTTGAGGCTATGTATCAAAAGGCAATTGGTGGTTCTACAGATCGACAGAAATTACTTTGGTTGCTTGCCGAGCATAAAGAAGAGGCCCCTCTTTATCAGGACGAGTCAGGGCGCATACAACTAAAGAAAGTTCGAACAGATGCTGACGTTTTTGATATACCTTACGTTGACCAACTGCTTCCTCGGTTGATTGATGCAAATTATGGGCCGATTCTGTATCGTGAAAAACAGGGTGTTTACGAATTTCTCAATCCTGTATTTCGAGTTTACGTCACTCTTCGCAATATCTAGTTGCTTTTTAGTTTATTATGTATGGGCGGGATTGGTTGATGTTTATCTTCTTAATATTTATAAAAAACGATTCCGATCTTGTGTGTAAAAGGATGGGTAACTAATATAGCGAATGATGCCACAAAAAGAATAATACTTTGATATGCAATCCCCGCTCCTTGTTTATGTTCAACGTCGGCCCTCATTTACTTTCCCAATCCTGACTGATAGAATAGCTCCATGGCGAAGGTCATCCTGCAGAACCTCCAAAAAAAATACGCGGAACACGACGTCGTCCGGAACGTGAACCTCGAAATCCCGGACAAGGAGTTCTTCATCCTTGTCGGGCCGTCCGGGTGCGGTAAATCCACCACGCTCCGCATGATCGCCGGGCTGGAAGATATCAGCGGCGGGCAGGTGCTCATCAACGACCGCGTGGTCAACAACGTCGCGCCGAAAGACCGCGATATCGCCATGGTTTTTCAGAACTACGCCCTTTATCCCCACATGACCGTCTATGAAAACATGTCGTTCGGGTTGAAACTCAAGAAAATCCCCAAAAAAGAGATCGATAAACGGGTGAACGAGGCGGCCGATATCCTGAACATCCGGGAATTGTTGCAGCGGAAGCCCAAAGCCCTCTCGGGCGGTCAGCGTCAACGCGTAGCGGTGGGGCGGGCCATCGTGCGCAAACCACAGGTCTTCCTTTTCGACGAGCCGTTGTCCAACCTGGACGCCAAGATGCGCGTGCAGATGCGGGTGGAGTTGTCCCGCTTGCACGACCAGCTTCAGACCACCATGATCTACGTGACCCACGACCAGGTGGAAGCCATGACCATGGGTGACCGGATCTGCGTGATGAAAGACGGCGAGGTTCAGCAGGTGGCTCCGCCGTTGGAACTATACCATAAGCCGGTCAATCAGTTCGTGGCCGGGTTCATAGGAAACCCGCCGATGAATTTCATGCCGGTGCAGGTCGTCCTTCAGGTGGATTCTTACTGGCTCCTCAATGAGTCTGTCAATCTGCGCGTGCCAAAAAAATTCGATGCCCGGATGAAAGCGCTCGTCGGCAAGACGGTCACGCTCGGCATCCGCCCGGAAGATATTTACGACAAACTATTTTATGGGACCACCGTTCTGCCGGGAACCACCGTCAAGGCCAACGTGGATGTGGTGGAACCGATGGGTTCCGAGATCTACCTTTATTTGAAAGCCGGGAAACAAGACGTCATTGCGCGGGTCCCTCCTCAAGTCCAAGCCCACGCCGGGCAGAAGATGGAAGTGGTGTTCAATCTGGAACAGCTTCATCTGTTCGACGCCGAGTCCGGCCTGTCGTTGATTTGACCTTTTTGTAAAATCCAAGACATCACGAGTCTGTCCTCCTCCGATTGAGGGAAACGATCCATTTTATGAGACCCAATGAAGGTAAAAGCATATCCCAAATGATTTTGAGGGCGGTTCTTCTCGCCCTGTTCTCGATCGGCCCTCTCGGCGCACAAGGGCCGGAGTGGATCGACGTGCCGGGATTGGATTCCGAATACGAATCGGACCGGTTCATGAGCGATATCCCGTGGGATTGGCGCGAATCGTTCTGGGCCTCCCCGTCCGGCGTGCAGATGACCGGCGGTTCCATGAACATCCGCCATCTTTACCTCCAACAGGACATTAAATTGCGGGTGCCGCTGGTGGAGAACAGATTCTGGTTCCGCTACCGGTATCAGAAATTCGACACCCTCGAACGGAATAGGTCCGATTCGCTCTGGGAGTTCGAATATCGGCCGTGGCGCGACTGGTTCGTGTCGTTCCTGGGCGAGCCCCGTTACCATAAGGCCGAAGCCAACATGGGGGCGCGGGTCCGGTGGGGGCGCGCCGAGAACCGGTCGGTGGACGCCGCCATACTCTTTCCGAACTTCGACACGAATTATGCTTTCCATAACACCTCTGTCAACGAGGGTTACCAGGAGTTCTATGACGATTTTCCAAAGGACGTCCGGCTGACGGCCGTTTGGTCGGGCCACGGCACGTCCGTGCGCGCTCAAGCCCGAAAAATGACACTCTGGCGGAAACAGCATCGTGACTTGACCACGCCTTTTGTAGAATATAGGGAGACCGGCGGAGAGACCGACCTGTCGGTGGAGATGCGATGCCGAGGAGAGCGGTTCGGCGTCACGTTGGAAGGGGAATATTGGGACGAACTTCGGTCCGTGTGGTTTTCTCAGACCGCTTTCGGCCAGGGCCGCCGGCGCGATCAGGTCCGGCGGTTGGTCCGTCCCGCGGCGGAGTGGTATTGGGACCATACCGGAACGGCGCGGATAGGATTTTTCACGGTGAGACGACGGGAATCGCTCGTGTATTCGGATCCGGCGGTCGCGTCGCGGTTTGAGCGGCAGAACGAGACGTTGCCGTTCGTTCAGGTCATCAAAAAGTTCGGGCGGGTGATCGAGGCCGAGATGGCTTATGTCCACGATCGGCAAAGGACCACCCGGGAATACGGCGCCGAGACGTTTTCTAAGAGAGAGGAGAACCGTTTGAAATTGGCTTGCGGGTTTCAGTTCACTCCGTCCACGTCGCTCCGGTTGGTGACGGGATGGGAATTGGATAAGCGGGATTTCGGCCGGTTCGCCTATTTCGACGGCGGAACGGTCCAGTTCCAGGCGGTTTTCGGAGGCGTTCAATGACGGATTCATCGAAGGTCGATCCGATCTGCGGCATGAACGGCCGTATTCCAGCCCACGGGAAATGGTTTTGTTCCGAATATTGCGTGCGCCAATACGAATCGGATAACGGACTGCCCGCGGCGACGGTCGTGCCGGAGGCGCGGTGGGGTTGGATCCGGAAACCCATCGTCTGGGTGGCGGCCGCCGAACTGGTTTTGTTGTTCTTGTCTTATCTCCTGCCCGTCCTGGGCCCTTTCCGCCACGTTTTCGTGATGTATCTCTATAAGATCGCGGGGCCCGTGCTCGTGGGGTTCTTGATCGGCGGGCTGATAGACCATTACGTGCCGCGTTCTTATGTGTCGGGTCTCATGGCGGGACATGGCGGCGGGGTCTTGGTGCGGTCCACGGGGCTCGGGTTCATCATGGCGGCTTGTTCGCACGGTATTCTGGCGGTGGCCATCGAGTTGTATCGGAAAGGAGCGTCGGTCCCCGCCGTGATCGCATTCTTGCTCGCCAGCCCGTGGGCGAACTTGCCGGTGACCATCCTCCTGTTCGGGTTTTTCGGGTTCAAGGCCTTCGCGTTGATATTCATGGCGCTGGTCGTGGCCCTCACCACCGGTTTTTTGTTCCAGGCGTTGGACCGGAAAGGGTGGATCGAGCGGAACCCCAACACCGTCGAGACGTCCGCCGGTTTTTCAGTCCGGGAAGACATGAGACGGCGCTGGGCGGAGTATCCGCCGACGTGGTCCCGGTTCTTCAGGGAAGACGCGCCCGGTGTGGTGCGAGGGGCTTTCTCCCTGGCCGACATGGTGTTGTGGTGGATCCTCCTCGGGATGGGCCTGGCCGCGCTGGCGGGGGCGTTGATACCGCCGCATTGGTTCCATCGGTGGATGTCCGCCTCGTGGACGGGGTTGGGCGTCACGCTGTTGCTGGCCACCGTCATGGAGATCTGTTCCGAAGGGACCGCGCCGTTGGCTTTCGAGATCTATCGACAGACGGGCGCGTTCGGGAATGTGGCGGTGTATCTGATGGCCGGCGTGGCGACGGATTATACGGAGATCGGGTTGCTCTGGAGCACGATCGGACGGCGGACGGCGTTCTGGTTGCCCGCCCTGACCGTGCCGCAGGTGGTCTTATGGGGAATGTTGTTCAATACGCTGTTTTGAGGAAGACGGTCCCGGCGATCGGGTTGGCGTTCCTCGTTCTCGGGGCCGGCGGCCTTTGGGGCGACGAGGACCGGCAGTTCGGCCATTGGCCGTATCCGGAAGCCGAACCGTCCCAGTTGACGGTGGTGGACAAACAGAAACCGATCTCTCTCCGGCACGAGGCGGCCAAGGCGTTCGAACAGATGAAAAAGGCCGCGCGGAAAGATAAAGTCCGGCTGGTCCTTTTATCCGGTTTTCGCAGCGTGGAGTATCAAAAGGGTTTGTTCCGTCGGGCGGTGAAGAAGCACGGGTCTTCCAGGGCTGCCGCGCGCTGGGTGGCCCCGGCGGGCCATTCGGAACATCACACGGGTTACGCGATGGACCTGGGAGACGGGCACCGTCCCAACACGAACCTGGAACCGGCCTTTGAATCCACCAAGGCGTTCTATTGGTTACAGAAGAACGCCGCTCAATACGGTTTCGAACTGGCGTTCCCGAAGAAGAACGACCGGGGACCCCGGTATGAACCCTGGCACTGGCATTACGTGGGGAACGAGGAGAGCCGGGCTCTTTTCCATAGAAATAAAGGATGATCTCCCATGGCTCCCGATGATACCGTATCAAAAAATGAAAAAAGCGATATCGAGAGACGGCAGACTTCCCGGATCGGTTGTCGGCTGCCGGTCCGGTATAAGGAAAAGGGGCAGGGGCTCCTGGTTAATATCAAAACGGCTCAGAGCGGGAACCTGTCGGCGAATGGGATATTTTTGACTTTCGGGGAGAAGATCGCCGTGGGGATGCTGATGGAACTGGAGATTCCGGTCCCCGGACTGTTGGCGCCGATCAGCGCTCTGGCGAAGGTCGTTTGGCGTGGAGGGACAACGTCGTGTGTGGAGTGCGGCCTGGAATTTACGGAGATAAAACCGCAGGATAGGGTTTTCTTGATGAAGTTTATACTCGATCAGAAGAAAATATCTTCAGGGAAAAGCGATAAACCCGGCGGGACCTGAGGTCAGTAGGAGGGGTGGTTCATCGCCCCGGCGTGTCGGCGGAGCGAGAGGAGCAGGACTTCCAGCGTGAGTTGGGGCGAGACGTTCTGGCGGACCTTCCGCATGGCGTCCATGATCTGCTGTAACGTCTGCTGTGCCGAGAGTTCGCCGGAATAAAGCCGGTTCTGATGTTGCAGTAAAAGCCGTTTCAGGAATTTTTCAGTTTCGATCCGACCGCGGCGTCCTTTGGAAGAGGGTTCCTGGTCGTCGTCGCGCGACCTCTTTGGCCTCTGCAGTTGGGCGCACCATTCCAGTATGTCGTTGACCGTCGCATTCTCGTAATCCATCACCGCTCCGTCGGATCCTTCCGCCGCGGCCAGGGCCAGTTCCAGAGACCCTTCCGCGAATTCGGCCATCTCTTTGGCCGCGTCCGGAGGGAACCCGTGTTTTTCCGTCAAAAACTTCTCGATCATCGCCGTCGGCAACGTGCGGAAGGCGACGGTCTGGCACCGCGACCGGATGGTGGGCAGTATCCCGTGCGAGTCCACCGAGAGGAGCACGATGTGCACGGCCGGCGGGGGGTCTTCCAGGATCTTCAAAAGGGAGTGGGCCGCGTCTTCCGTCAGTTGGTCGGCCGGGTCCACGATGGCGATCTTCGCGCGCCCTTCGTAGGGCTTGAACGAGAGGAGCCGTTCCATCGCGCGCATGGTGTCGATCTTCAGGTTGATCTGCTTCTCGGTGTCCTCCACTTTCAGCGTCGCTTGGAAATCGTAGTTGATGTGGAGCACGTCGGGGTGGATGTCCTTGTCGATCTTTTCGCAGGAGGCGCAGAGTCCGCAGGATTCGCCCGCCGACGGCGGTTGCAGGCATTGGATGGCTTTCGCCCATTCTTTGGCGGTGGTGCGCTTGCCGACGCCGTTGGCGCCCGTGAAGATGTAGGCGTGCGGAACGTGGCCGCGGACCAGGGCCGAGGTCAGCACCTGGCAGGCATGGTCTTGTCCGATGATGGATTTGAACGACATGGGGAGGGGACCGGCCCGGTCAGATCTTTCTTGTGCGGAGGTATCGCTCCACCTCGGTGATGAGGCGGCCGTGGGTCTTCTCGATGCCGGTGCGCCACGGGATGAGCTTGATGCGGCGGGGGTCTTGCCGGGTGAGCGTGTAATACCCGCGCCGGACGCGCAGGTGGAAATCGATGTTCTCGCGTTCGAGGCGGTCGCCGGCCACCGAGACGTTGTTCTTGGATCCGGCCCGTCCGCGTCCGAGTTTTTTCTGCATGGCGCGGGCTTTCGAGAGGCCGGTCTTGACCGGCACGTCCAGGAAAAGGGTGAGGTCCGGCTTGAGCCCGCCGGTGGCGATGCGGTTGAGGGAATGGATGTCGGTCAGCGGGAGACGGCGTCCGTAACCTTGATAGGCGACCGTGGCGTCGGTGTATCGTTCGCACACGACGATCTTGCCGTGCTCCAGAGCCGGACGGACGATCTCGGCGATGTGCTGGGACCGGCTGGCTTCGTAGAGCAACAGTTCCGTCATGGGAGCGATGACGCTTTCGGGATGGAGGAGCACCCGGCGGATCGCTTCGGCGATGCTGGTGCCGCCCGGTTCGCGCGTGTGGACGACGGAGAGCCCCCGCTTCTTGAGGTAATCGCACAGGAGCACCGATTGGGTGCTCTTGCCGCTGCCTTCGGGTCCTTCCAGAGTGATGAAGACGCCTCGGCGTGTCATGGGGTCAGTTCCGTCCCGTGGCGGATTTTTCGGCCAGGGTCACCGTGTTCATGAGGAGCATGGCCACGGTCATGCGTCCCACCCCGCCGGGGACCGGCGTGATGGCGGAAGCGGTCTTCGAGACGTCCGCGAAATCCACGTCGCCGCACATCCCTTCCTGTTCCCGGTGGATCCCCACGTCGATGACGACGGCTCCCTTTTTGACCATGAACGATTTGACCAGCCGGGGTTGCCCGATGGCCGCCACCAGGATGTCGGCCGTTTGGGTGAGGGCCGGCAGGTTCTGGGATTGGGAATGGCATTGGGTCACGGTGGCGTTCTGGGACAGCAACAGGACGGAGATCGGTTTTCCGACGAGCGCGGAACGGCCCAGGACCACCGCGTGTTTTCCGGCGGCGGAGATCTTGTTCTGTTCCATCATCTCGATGATGCCGTAGGGCGTGCACGGGAGGGGACATCCGGATTTCTGGATCTCCTCCCAGGATTTGAGCTGGAACCATTTCCCCTGGTTGTAGGGATGCAGTCCGTCGGCGTCTTTGGCGGGATCGATGCGCTGAAGCACCGTCCAGGTGCAGAGATGTTTGGGAAGCGGGAGTTGAACGAGGATCCCGTGGACCGAGGGGTCGGCGTTGAGCGAATCGATCTTCTCGAGGAGTTCTTTTTCGGTGACCAGGGCCGGGAGAGGCACGTGGACGGACCGGAGCCCGTAGGCCTGGCACGACTTGATCTTCTGGCGGACGTAGGTGGCCGAGGCGGGGTCTTCTCCCACCAGCACCGTGGCCAACCCGGGCACGAGACCGCGCCGGGCGAGGGACGTGGATTTGGCCTTCACGCGCTCGTAGACCACGTCGGCCGCTTTTTTTCCGTCGATGAGGATCGCCTTCATTGGGGGATGATCTCCAGTTTCCGGGCCAGGGTCTCCAGGTTCACGATGTCTTCCCGGTTGTATCTCAAAAGCAGGTCGAGCGCCTCTTTGTCGCGGTTCTTAGTGTAGCGGTCCCAGAGGATGAGGGCCACGCGTCCGTCGACGCCTTCGGTGTCGCGGTGGATGCCGAGCGCCGTCTCCACCCGTTTCAGTCCGCCGTAGAGCGACCGGGCCCAGCAGTCGAACATCAGGTCCTGATGGCGGAACTCTTTTTCCAGGTCCACCTGGAGCTGCCTCAGGATCACCGGCAGGTCGAACCGGCTGCCGTTGTAGGTGAAGAACTTCTTGGTGCCCCGGAGCGTGTTGCGGATCTCGTCGACGGGAAAATGCGGAGCGATCCATTGGATGGGGTCCTGGCCGGTGCGGTAGATGCCGATGACCGTGATCCGCTGGCTCCAGTCCGTCTCGATGTCCAGAAAAGCGTAGTCGGTGTGTTTGGCGGACCGTTTGGCGGAGGCGACCCGCTTGGCGACTTTGCGCGTGACCATCAGAGCGGCGCCCAGAGACGGATTTTTTTCGGCAGACGCGAGAAGACGATCTCGTTGACGCCCTCGGCCGGAGGGGGTTCTCCGTCCGCCTGGGGCCAGACCGGGATGTCGGTCTTGAGTGTGCAGCCCGTGACCGAGAGACGCGTCATCTTGCCGTCGATGAGAGGGAGCCCGATCCGTCCGCGCAGGAGACGCAGTCCCAACCGCACTTTGGAGGTGGCCGGCACCAGATAGAGGTCCAATAGGTCGTCGGTCGGAGAGGCGGTCTTGTCGAAGTGGAGCCCTCCCGAAAAATAAGGGGCGTTGCAGGCGAGGGCCATGTAGTAGATGCCTTTCAGGTGTCCGCCCGGCCAGGTGATCTCCGCGGCGGTGGACCGGAACCCGCGGAGGGTTCCCAGCGGGCCGGACCGTTTCTCGAAATCCGAGCGGGACCGTCCGAACCCCGCGTTGTTGACGACGATGTCGCCGTTCATGTCCCAGACGGTGTACGAGGTCAGGGTGCCGGGCGGAGTGGGATGTTCCCATTGGCGCCAGAAATATCTGTCCAGCCGTATCTGTCGCGCCAGGTCGTTGCACGTGCCGACCGGGACCAACGCCAGTTCCACCTTGTCTTCGGCCGCCATCGCGAGGAGTTTCTTGGCCGCGCGGTGGAAGGTGCCGTCGCCGCCCCAGACGACGATGCGTTGGTTCCCTTCCTTCACGGCCCATTCCACAATGGTCTCGGTGTGGTCCGGGTGCGTCTTGGAGACCCACTGCCACAGGACCTGCGATGACCCCGTCGGAGTGAGACTGTTCTCCTGGCTGTTGGTGGCCAAAGACGGCCGCGCGGAGTCCATGAGAAAACGGACCCAGCCTTCGTAACGGGCGGAGGGGTTCAGGAGATGGAATATCTTCATAGGTATCGTCGTTCCGCTGAATTCAGCAGTGTGTCCAATGTCCTTAAGAGCGGCACACGGATCTTCAACCGGCGGGCTTCCTCTAAAAAAGGTCCCAAGATAAAAGCGCGTTCCGTGGGCCGGCCCCGGCGAAGGTCCTGCGCCATGGAGTTCATGTTGCGGGCGGTCTTCCGGGCCAATGTCAGGACACTATTTTGTATTTTTTTTAAGCGGAGCGGTAGTCCTGATTTTTTCAGGACGGTGACGCACTCGTCGGCCACCCGCCGGACGACGGGCTCCAGCGGGGGCTTGGCCAGGGCGCCGTTGGGAACGTCACCGAGGGCGCCGAGCGGGTTGATGCACGCGTTGGCGATGAGTTTGGTCCATTGGGCTTGCTCGAAATCTCGCCGGATCCGGACCGCGAATCCCGCCCGGCGGAGAAGCCGGGCGAGCCGGGCCACGTCCGAAGGCCGGTCCGCGTTTTTGTCCAGCACGACCGCGCCGTCGGCCGCATGGCGGATCTTCGTGTCGGAGATCTTCGTGACCCCTTCGGTCAGGAACCCTTCCAACACCCGTCCCGCGCCGGTGGCGCGCGCGATCCGTTCCTTGAGCCCCCGCCCGTTCTGGAGCGTGACCACGACCGTCCCGGGACCGATCAGCGGGATCAACCTTCGGACGGCTTCCGCCGTCTGGTGCGCCTTCACAAAGACGAAGATCCAGTCGGGGAAGGAGCCGCGCAACGCTTTTTTGAGGGCGGCGGCCGACGCCGAGACCGAAAAAGAGGAGCCGGAGACCTTGAGCGTCGACAGGCCGGTGGAGGTCAACCCGGACCGGCGGATGCGCTGGGCGCGGGAGGCCGACCGGTCCAACAGGAGGACGGCGTGGCCGTTCCGGACGAAGCGGAGGACGAAATGGAGTCCCATGGCTCCGGGACCGGCGATCAGGATGGAGGATTTTGAAGGAGGGGCCAAGGGGTGCGGATCAGGAACGGATGGACTGGAAAGAGGATTTGACCGTGCGCCAGACTTTGCCCGGATCCTCCGAGAGGGTGGTGTCGAGGACGGCGCCGCCGTCGTGGCTCCAGGCGGCCAGATGGGTGATGCCCGATCGGGCGGCGGCGTCGACGGCCGCGCGGATCTCGGTCTCACGTCCCTTGGGGAACCGCATGGACTGGATCCATATCTGGCTGTGCCGCCGGAGGGGGATCGTGGCGGTCAGGACCTTCTTCGAAAAACGGGTCACGTGCTCCCGGGGATCCGCCGAGGTGCGCGGGGGCCATCGCCAATAGGGGTCGCATCCGAAGACATCGAGCTGTTTCAAGGACGACAGGTCGTTCCAGATGAGTTCGTATTCGTCGGACCCTTCGAAGGCGTAGAGGCAGAGGGCGTTCTTGAGTTTTTTCGTCCGGGCGAACGAGACCATTTCCTCCAAAAATCCCCGGAGGGACCGGAGGCGGAACGCGCGGGCGGTCTCGTTCATCGTCGCGGGGAGAGATTCTCCGAACTGTTTCCGGCAGAGTTTCTGGCAGAGAGGGCACGCGCAGGAATAGGTGCCGGCCCATTCGAGGTCCCAATGAAAGTAGACGTGGGGTTCGTCCCAGAAGAGGACGTCGGCGCCCATTTCTCGGACGGTGAGGATCCATTCGCGCACGAAGTTGCGGAAAGCGGGTTGGTGAAGACAGGCGGCGGGGACACGCCGTCCGTCGGAAAGGACCTGCCAGGAGTCGGGATGGTCCAGGAGGAACCGGGAGAACGTTTCGCCGCCGAAGACGCCGCCCAGACCCCAGGGGTCCGCCCAGACTTCGAGGCCCTGGCGGTGCGAATCCGAGAATATTTTTTCGAGGGAGGCCTTGTGGTAGTGGAAGTCCGTCTCGCTCACCGTGTGGACGACGTAGTCGCAGGCCTCGGCGATGTCCGCAAGGTCCCGCCGGGCGTGGGAGACGATCCTGTTTCCCAGGTAGGCGACGCCGGTGTGGATCTTCTTGTCGGAAGGGGGCATGGGACGCATCCTCAACGATCGTATAACTTCAGGAAAGCTTCCGGTATCCAATAATCGTTCTGCGGTTTCCACCCGGTCTTGCGCGCCATGAAACGGAAGAGGATCTCCTTGATGTCTTTGACGCGCTCCGTCTGTCTCGGCGCCAGGTTTTTCCGCATGTCCGGGTCGGCCGAGAGGTCGAAGAGGGCGCAGTCGACACCGTTCTCTTCGGGAACGTAGATCAGGCGTTCGGTCCCTGTCTGGAAGATCCGTTTTTTCGCGATGATGATGAGGTCCTCCCAATCTTTCCTGACCGTCCAGAACCCGCCGTTGCGGATGTCGGGTTCGATGAGTTCCTGGATGGGAGGGAGCGTTATCCCGCCGGCGGCGGGGAGGGCCAGGGCGGGCAGGCCGGACCACCAGTGGGGGTCCGGCATCCACAGGGCCCCGTAGGTCTCGAGCGTGTCGGGAAGAATGCCCGTCTCCGAATAGAGGGTCGAGGGTTCCAGCGTGAGGGGGTCGGCGGAAGTGAGATCGATCCCCGGAGAGTCGGGGTCTTGAGCACGGACGGGGAGGGAGTCCCTGAAGAGCGGGCGGCCTTCCATCGTCGAGGGGATGGGGAGGTTCAGGATGTCCAGCAGGGAGGGCGCGATGTCTTCGGTGCGCACGGGCGAGTGGACGGTCTTGGGCAATAGTTTCAGGCGCGGTTCGAGGAAAAAGAGGGGGACGGTCACGATGTCCCGCTTGAGAAGGGAGGGGACCGCCGGAGACTGGTCGACGGCGTCGGAATAGAGAAAACCGTGGTTGGACCAGAAGACGATGTAGGTGTTGTCGGTCAGTTTGAGCCGTTTGAGGGAATGAAGGACTTTCCCGACGGCCGCGTCGACGGCTTGGAGGTTGGCGTCATAGATGGCGCGCGTGTAGACCTGGTCGTCCAACGTCGACGACCGGCTGGCCGCCGGTCCCCCGTATTTGAAGGGGCCCCGGTATCGGGCGTTGGCGAACCGTTGGATGTGGTCGGACGCGACGGCGGACCGGCTGTGCGTGGCGGAGAAATAGAGAGTCAGGAAAAAACGGTCTCGGAACCGGAGTCTCCGAAGCTGGCAGTCGGCCTCCCGCGCGAGGAACCGGGGGTCCGCCAGTTCGGGCATGTTCCGGTATTCCGGGAACAGAAGGCGGCCCGTCAGGAGGATGTAGGGGAACAGATGGCCCTGCTGGTGAAGGAGGCGCGTCCGGAGAAGGGAGGCGCTGTCCAGGCGGGGCGCGATAATCCTGTCGAATCCCATGGCCAGCCGGGAGAAGGCGTATCCCATGTAGTCGGCGATCGCCACGGACGTGTAGCCCTGGTCCCGGAGGAGAGCGGGAAGAGTCTCCGGTCCCAGGTCGGTTTCACCCTGGTCCGGGAAAGGGTGTCTGATCCCGTGCATGAGGGGCGTCTTTCCCGTCATGAGGGTTGTGATCGCGGGGAGACTTTCGGGAACGGGGACGTGGCACGTGTCGAAGTAACAGCCCCGTTTCTTGAGCTCGTGGAGGTGGGGGAGATAGGAGGGGTCCCGTTCGGCCCGTTCGAACGCGTCGGAGCGCATGGAATCGACGACGATGAGGAGGATGTTCGTTCCGGCGTTGCGTGTTTTTTGGGTGCGGACGACGTTCCAGAGTCCCAGGAGGGTGAGGACCAGTCCGGACAGGAGGACCAACGTGCCGACGCGGACCGGTCTGGAGAGCCGCAGGAACCGCTCGAGATATTTGACGACGACGTTCGTGCCCGCCAGCAGGATCAGGATCATGACGCCGGCGACCGCCAGCCGCGCCGACCAGCCCGGCACGATGTCCGTCAGATAAACCTGCAACGAGCGGAGGGCCTCGGAATGGAAATAGAACGAATCCTTGTAGAACGCCGGGTAGAGCCGCATCGTCCGGAGCAGGAGGACGGAATGGATGAAGAGGAATCCGAGGAGCGTCACCCCCGTCCGGCCGACGTCGTATTTGAAGACGATGACCGCGCGGGGAAAAACGCGGATGCCGAGTTCGCAGACGTTCTTCAACACCCAGCCGATCGCCAGCCCGATCGCCATCGACAGGAGCAGGAGTGTGGATTGGAAGGTGAGGACGGTCTTCCAGTCGATCGCGCGGCTTGTCTGGGAGGCGATCTGTTCCGAGAGGAGCGGCGCCGGGAGGAAATGGGGACCGTGGAGGTAGGAGAGGATGAAGAGGGCCAGCCCGCCCCAAAGCCCGATCTTGAGTTCGATGGGGATGGGACGCCGCCGCCGCGCGTTCTCCACCTGTTCCCGGGCGTGCCGGTCGAGCCGATGATGGAGCTGTCTGACGGATTCCAGCAGATGAGAGAGCCGCGCCTTCATGTCACGGGGCCTCTCCGAAGACGGGTTGTCGCTCGATATGGATCTGGGAACTGTTCCCCGGCCGGGGGTTCCCCGTCCCGCGCAGAAGGGGGAACGAGTTGGCGTCATACCATTCGAGGTGCTGTTGTTCCAATAAGGGGAGGTTGATCGTGGAGACCGTGTAGGCGGAGGGGGGGAGACTCCGTTGTTTCTGGCGGAGCTGGAGCGTGAACGGGGCCGTGGAGGGGTCCGTCTCGAAGGACACGGTCCCCGCGTTTTCAGATATCTTGAAATCCAACTGGCCGCTCCACGCCTGGCTGGTGCCGCCGGCGATGCGGAACCGTTCGAGTTGTCCTCCCGGGATGCGCAAGGTCCCTTCCAGAGGGGTCTCCGGGACGGTGTTGACGGTGATCACGGTGCGGGTCCGGTCGGGGTTGTGGGCGTCCATGGTCCGACGGAGCATGGACAACGTGGACCGGTCGCGCCGGGCCAGGTTCACCGTTTCGTCGGGGTCCATCCAAAGGTCGTAGACCTCCTCCTCGTCGAACTGGGTGACGACGGATTTGTCCCCGAAGATGGATTTTTTCGTGAAGCGGAGAGGGATCGGTTCGTGGCGGATGTATTTGAGATGCCCTTCGCTGATGAACCCCTTGCAGTGCAGTCCCGTCAGAAGGAGGGGGGCGGGTTCGCTGCCTTCTCCGTAGGACGGCGCGGAAAAATAGGATTGGGCCCTTCCCCGGAACCCGGGCGGCGGGGCGATGTCGAGGATCGAGAGGATGACCGGCGAGAAGTCCAGGAGTTGGACCGGCCCCGGCAGTTTCTGGCCCTGCGGCATCGACGGATGTTTCATGGCCCAGACCACGCGGACGTCTCCCTCCCTCAGGTTGAGCCCGGGATCGGTCAACACGCCGAAGGCCGGTTGTCCATCGAGCAAGACCGGTTTCGGTTGGAAATCAATGCCGTGCATCGAGAGGAAGGAGACGAGCCCGTCGTCCCACGTCTTCAGGGCGTCCATCACCGAGAAAAGCCAGCCGACGTATTCGTCGATGTAAGCCAGCTGGCTGAGGTAGGACCATTGTTCGAGGCCGATCCCTCCGTAGAAGAGCTTGGGGAGCGCGCGGGCGAAGAAGCGGATGGGGATCAGCGTGTCGGTCCGGGGTTCGCTGAAGAAGACGAAAAGACAGAAGGGCCGGTTGTCGCGGTTTCGGGCCAACCAATCGGCCGTCTCCTGGGCGATGTGCGCCGGTTCGTAGCCGGGGTGGTCGAACAGCACCGCCTCGTCGAATCCCCAGTCGATCCCTTCGGGGGAACCGTCGGCAATCTCCGGCAGGGATCCGATGGCCGCCGTCTGATATCCCTTCTCCCGGAGGACCGTCGGCAGGGTCGGGATCTTCTTCATGTAGAAACGTTCTTTCTCCACGCGGGTCAGCGAATTTCCGAACGGGAGAAAGTCCATCTGGAACGGCCAGCGGGAGGCCAACAAGGAGGGCAACGCCAGCCGGGGCGTGTTCCCGTTGGAATAGACGATCTGGCTGTCGATCCCTTCGTGGATGAACCGGTCCATGTTGGGCGTGAGGGACTTCTTGAAACCGTGCGCGCCGAGCGATGACCAGTTGAGCGGGTCCACCACCAGCACGATCAGGTTGTTCCGCGTCGGGGCGTTGGGGTTCGCCGGTCCCCAGAGCCGCGGATTGGCCCAGAAGGCGTGGGCGGGTTCCGGGGAATCCGCCGGAGAGACCGGGACCGTCTTGAAACGCAGGGTCGTCTTCTTTCCGGCGGCGTTCCCGAACCTGACGGTGCCGTGGATCCATCGTTCGTCGGGCGGGACCGGGCGGTGGAGGACGCGTCGGACGGCCTTTTTGATGAAGGAACGGGAGGGGGAGGAGTCCGGGACCGATTCCGTCGAAAAGAGGGTGGCCGTCTTGCCGTCTTCGTCCACCGCTTCGATGAGGAAACGGACCGCGGGACCGGGCGAGAGGACGCCGCAATCGAATTCCAGGAGCCCGTTCGGCGGGACGTCCACATGGAATTCATACGTGGTGGAGGCCGGCGCGTAGAGGGCATGGCGCCGGACCGTGCGTGCGCTGTCTTCTCTCAGGGAGACGTGCACCGCGTGGTCGGACGAGTGCCATCGCCGGTTCGCGTTGACGGCGGGTCGCAGGACCAATTGCAACCGCGAGGATTCGAACCGGTCGGATTGGATCCTGGCTTCCGCGACGTGGTCGATGAAAGAATAAACGATCTGCCGAGCGGGGGCCGCGTCTTGGATCCCGGGAAACCGGAACGGGATCCGCTGGTCGTTCGGCCAGAGATAGGTGAAGTAACAGAAGGAGGCCACCACGACGGCCAGGAGGACGACGATCAGGGTGTATTCGATCGTGCGTTGCCGGGTCACCCGGCGGAGTTGGAGAGGGTTTTGAGAGGTCACAAAGAACCGGTCCTCCGGTCGTCAGGGTTTTCGCAGAGGGGACGCGCCGTCACGGAGGGGGACGTCCGTCAGCGGTAATTGTCGAATTGGACGGGGATGCCGAAATCTTTCGAGCGGAGCAAGGCGATGACCGACTGGAGGTCGTCTTTGGCGCGGCCGGTGACGCGGACCTGTTCTCCCTGGATGGATGCGGTGACCTTGATCTTCGAATCCTTGATCACGCGGACGATCTCCTTGGCCTTCTCCGACGCGATCCCCTGGTTGATCTTGGCCACTTGGCGGACCGTGGCGCTCTCGGCGGGTTCGATCTTCTGGTATTGGAGGGCTTGCAGGGAGATTCCCTGTTTGACCAGACGGCCCTGGAGCACGTCGATGACGCTCTTGAGTTTCCCTTCATCGTCGCTGTAGAGGGTGATTTGGGCCAGTTTCTTGTCGAGTTCGATGCGGCTGACGCTGCCGCGGAAATCGAAACGGGTGGATATCTCGCGCGCCGCTGTGTTGACGGCGTTGTCGACCGCCTGAAGGTCCACTTTGCTTACGATGTCGAATGAAAATTCCTGTGCCATGTGAGAAGTCTCCTTTTCTTATTGCTTTAAAAAAGCCATTCCGGCGACGACCAGGACGACGCCGATGAATTTCTGGGGGGTGAGGGATTCCCGGCCCAACGCCAGACTGAGAAGGAACGCCACCAGGGGCCACGAGCCGGAGAGGGCGGTGATGCGGCCGATCTCGCCGGTCTTGAGGGCCTTATAGAAGAAGAGTTGTCCGACCACGGCCGCCGCCAGACCGCTGGTGGCCAGAAGGGTGAACGAACGGATCCCCATCTTGGCGACGTGCTGGAGAATGGGAGGCCAGGCCGCGGTGAGCAGGAGTATCCCGGCCGTCGCCCCCATGCAACGGGCCCAGAGCCCGGCCATGGGGTCCGCGTCGCGCAACCCCATCTTTTCCACGATGGCGGTGGCTCCCCAGATCAGGGCGGCGATGATGGCGATCCAAAACGAGGTCATGGGCCCTTCCTTTCCCGGTCAATAATAATGATGTATGAAAACGCCGCTACAATTGTACAATGAGAGGACCCAAGGCACAAATCCTAATGAACGATATTCTATATCAAAGCCGTTTCCTGAAAGCCTGCCGCCGCGAAAAAACGGACGTCACGCCGGTCTGGCTGATGCGCCAGGCGGGCCGCTATATGAAGAGCTATCGGGCGCTCCGGGCCAAACATTCCTTTCTGGAGATGTGCCGCACGCCGGAACTGGCCGCCCGCGTGACGGTCGACGCCGTGGACCAGTTGGGCGTGGACGCCGCCATCCTTTTTTCGGATATCTTGCTGATCCTCCAGGCGTTCGGGCGGGAACTCCGCTACGAGTCGGAGGTCGGGCCCGTCGTCACGCCCGCTCTCACCGAGGCGCGGCTGGTCGGGAGACTTCCGCGGATATCCGTCGATGAATCGCTGGGTTTCGTGTTCGAGGCGGTGCGCCTGGCCCGGGCCGGTCTGCCGCCGTCTCTCCCGCTGATCGGATTCGCGGGGGCCCCGTTCACGCTGGCCGCATACCTGATCGAGGGTGGAAAATCCCATCAGTTCGTGAAGACCCGGTCGTTCATGTATCAGCATCCGGCCGAATGGGACCGGTTGATGGGGAAATTGTCGGACGCGACCTCGGACTACCTGCGGGGACAGATCGACGCCGGCGTTCAGGCGGTGCAGGTGTTCGACAGCTGGGTCGGTTGCCTCTCCCCGGCGGACTATCGCAACAGCGTGTTGCCTTACACGGAACGGATCGTGGCGTCCGTCCGATCGCGCGTGCCCGTGATCTATTTCGGCACCCAGACGGCCGCCCTGCTCCCCTGGATGAAGAAGACGGGGTGCGACGTGATGGGGTTGGATTGGCGGGTGGATCTGAAAGAAGAGTGGGACCGGCTGGGACGGACCGCCGTGATGGGGAACCTGGACCCGGCGGTGCTGTTGGCGTCCCGCGCGGACATCAAGAGGAACGCCGAGGCGATCCTGCGGAGCGTGGCCGGCCGGCCGGGACATATCTTCAATCTGGGGCACGGCGTGTTGCCCACGACCCCGCCGGACCATGTGAAGTATCTGGTGGACGTCGTCCATCGGTTCTCCGGGGCCCGGTCGCGTCTTTCGTAAACAAGGTAAAAAACGTATCATGGGGGGCGCATTGAAATCCTCCGGAGGAGACGTCTCATGAAACCAACTTCGAACAAGACACTGACACAGGCGGAGATCGAAAAACTGAAGTGGAACCAATCCACCATCGGCGGAGTGCAACTGGTGGCGCTGGAGACCAATATGGACGACCGGGGTTACCTGGTGGAGATCGTGCGGAGCACCGATCCCTACGTGCCGAAGTTCGGACAGGTGTATCTGGTGGGGAACCTGACCCGGGGCGTGGTCCGCGCGTTCCATAAACACGAGGTCCTGTGGGACTACTTTTTCATCAGTCATGGTTCGGCGAAGTTCGTTCTGGTGGATGACCGGCCTCAGAGCCCCACTTACGGAGCGGTGAACATTTTCATCTTGTCGACGAAAAAACACAGTCTTTTGGTGATCCCGCCCGGAGTCTTCCATGGATGGATGTCTCTGGAGGACGACACGCAGATGATCAGCACGGCGTCGGAAGTATATAACCGGCAGAAACCGGACGAGGTCCGCATCGCGCCGGATAGTTTCGGCGACCTGTGGACGGTCCGGGGACGGTGAACCATGGGTAAGATACTGGTCGTCGGCGGAGGCGGGTATGTGGGGAGCGTCCTGTGCCGTGAACTCCTCGACCGGGGGTTCGCCGTCAAGGTGGCGGACCGGTTCTATTACGGCAACGCCGGTCTCAACGACATCAAGGAACGCATCGAGATCCAGACGGCCGATCTGCGCGCGTTGACTCCCGCCGATCTGGAGAACGTGGACGCCGTGGTCAATCTGGGGGGGCTCTCCAACGACCCCACGGCGGAATACAGTCCGGAAGCCAACTGGGACATCAACGCCCTGGGCGCCGAACATCTGGCGAAACTGAGCCGCGAGGCCGGCGTGCGGCGGTATATCCTGGCGTCGTCGGCGTCCGTCTACGACCTCGGGTCCTTCGATGAAGACGAGGATGTCGTCCAGACCGAAGAGTCGAAGGTGAAACCGAAGGCGGCCTACGCCGTGTCCAAACTGGAAGCGGAACGCCGCGTGTTGGCCCTGGCCGATAAGAAGTTCTGCCCCGTGATACTGCGGAAAGGGACCGTCTACGGGTTTTCCCCGAGGATGCGCTACGACTTGGTGGTCAACACCTTCGTGAAAGACGCGCTCTCGTCGGGACATATCACTTTGTATTACGGCGGAGAGATGTGGCGGCCGATGGTGGAGATTCACGACGTGTCGCGCGCCTACATCCTGGCCATCCAGGCCCCCGCGGAGAAGGTCTGCGCGCAGGTCTTCAACGTGGTCCATCGGAATTTTCGCATCTCCGAGGTGGGATTGCGGGTCAAACAGAAACTCGTGCAGATGGGAGTGCCGACGAAAATCCAGGTGGATTACACCTACCGCGGGGTTCGCAACTATCGCGTCTCCGGCCGGAAGATCCGCCAGGTGCTGGGGTGGAACCCGGTCGTGACCGTGGACGAGTCGGTCGAGGTGATGGTCGGTAAGATCCGGGAACTCGGCTATACGAATTTTGACCATCCGCGCTATTACAACATCGAGTGGCTTAAACTTCTGCAGGAGACCCGCGGCGCCGATCCGGCCGGGAAACAGGAGAGCATCTTCAGCGT
The DNA here is from genome assembly GCA_022709755.1 of Elusimicrobiota bacterium. Lineage (GTDB taxonomy): Bacteria > Elusimicrobiota > Elusimicrobia > FEN-1173 > JAKLIF01 > JAKLIF01. Next base: position 62,364 of record JAKLIF010000003.1, read on the forward strand.
TTCCGCCAACCTGCCGGCCCACCCGGCCTGACCTCTTCGCCTCACCGGACCCCGCCCCGGGGTCCTTGAAAACCTCCGTCACAACCCCCGCGATCTGAGCGGAGGGCCTCTCCGCCCGCGACGCGATTTCCTTGCAGCTCGCCGACGGAAATGATAAAATTCAGTTGAAAGGATTTTCCGTGAGGAGGAACCCTTGAAAACCATCTATTTCGACTACAACGCGACCACTCCCATCCGGCCGGAAGTCCATGAGGAGATGAAGCCTTGGATGGAGCCGGGCGGAGAGTTCGGCAACCCGTCCAGCATTCATTCGGTGGGGATGAAGGCGCGCGCGGCCGTTGAAAAAGCACGGGGTCAGGTGGCGACGCTCCTGGGTGTTTCGGATCCGGGACAGATCGTTTTCACCTCCGGCGGCACCGAGGCCGATAACATGGCCATCAAGGGGGCGGCCCTGTCCCACCGGGAAGCCAAGCACATCGTCACCAGTTCCATCGAACATCACGCGGTCCTCAACGTGTGCGAATACCTCAAGGAGAATTTCGGTTATCGGGTCACCTTCCTTCCCGTGGATAAGGGGGGGCGTGTCGACCCGGAGGCCGTCGCCCGGGCGATCGAGCCGGATACGCTGATGGTCAGCGTGATGCTGGCCAACAACGAGATCGGCACGTTGCAGCCCATCGAGAAGATCGGGGCCCTCTGCCGCGACCGGCGGATCCTTTTCCACACCGACGCCGTCCAGGCGGTCGGAAAGATCCCCCTGTCTTTGGACAAGATGCCCGTCGACCTCCTCTCCCTGTCGGCGCACAAGATCTATGGCCCTAAGGGGATCGGCGCGCTGTATATCCGCAAGGGGACGCGCCTTCAATCGCTTTTTCATGGAGGCCAGCACGAAAAGAACCGCCGGGCCGGCACCGAGAACCTCTCCGGCATCGTCGGGTTGGGGGCGGCCTGCGCCGCGATCGGTCCCGAAATGGAAGCGGAGGAAGCCCGTCAGCGCCGGCTGAGGGACCGGCTGGAAAAAGGATTGTTGGATCAGATCCCCTCGTCCCGCGTGAACGGACATCCGACGGAACGCTTGAACAATACCGCCCACCTGTCGTTTGAATGCGTGGAAGGGGAAGGGCTTCTGATGCTGTTGGATGCGGCCCAGGCCGACCGGCCGGGGCTGGCCGTCTCCACGGGATCGGCGTGCGCGTCGGGGTCCCTGGAACCGTCCCATGTGATGCAGGCGTTGGGGGTGGGACCCGAATGGATCCACGGGAGCGTCCGTTTTTCTCTTGGAAAATTCAACACCGAGGAGGACGTCGACTGGGCCCTGAAACTGGTGCCCCCGGTGGTGGCCCGTCTTCGGGAGATGTCGCCTCTCTGGCAAGACAAAATAAAAAGATCGGCGGTGAAAAACTGACATGTATACACCACAAGTGCTGGATCATTTCCAGAACCCGCGGAACGTCGGCGAAATGGCGGACGCCAACGCCGTCGGCGAGTCGGGGAGCGCCGTCTGCGGCGATGTGATGCGCATCTTCCTGCGGATCGAGGGGGGGGTCGTCCAAAAGGCCTCGTTCAAGACCTTCGGTTGCGGGGCCGCCATCGCCACGTCCTCCGTGCTGACGGAACTGGTGAAGGGAAAGACCATCGACGAAGTCCGGAAGATCAAGAACACGGACGTGGTGGCGATGCTGGGGGGTCTTCCCCCGATCAAGATCCATTGTTCCGTGCTGGCCGAGGAGACTCTAAAAGCGGCTCTGGACGACTATGAGCGCCGCACGCCGTCCGGAACGGGGAAATGACGCTTTTCCGATCCGCCCGCGATGCCCGATAGACCGTATTGCGACACCTTGTTGCATCGGTCACGCCGGAAGACGCGGGAAGTGATGGTCGGTCCCGTCGGGATCGGCGGAGACAACCCCCTTCGATTGCAGTCCATGACCACCGTCGCCACGGCCGATACCGGGCCCTGCGTCGACCAGATTCTCCGTCTCGCCGGGGCGGGTTGTGAGATCGTCCGGCTGACGGTTCCCACCGAGACAGACGCTGAAAACCTGAAACAGATCAAATCGATGTTGACGTCCCGGGGATGTCACGTGCCCTTGGTGGCGGACGTCCATTTCCGCCAGGAGGCCGCCCTGGAGGCGGCTCTTCACGTGGAGAAAGTCCGCATCAATCCGGGGAATTATGTCGACGCCAAGGCGTTCCGGGAGAAGAATTATGACGACCGCCGATATGCCGGGGAGTTGGAACGGATCGAAGAACGGTTCATCCCCCTGTTGAACCGGTTGAAGGAGCGAGGCCGGGCGCTGAGGATCGGCACGAACCATGGTTCTTTGTCGGACCGCATCCTGAACCGGTTCGGCGACACGCCCGAGGGGATGGTGGAGTCTGCCCTGGAGTTCATCCGGATATGCCGGAGACACGATTACCATGAGATCGTCGTCTCCATGAAAGCGTCCAACCCGAAGATCATGATCGCGGCGTATCGGCTCCTGGCCCGCCGGATGAAGGACGAGGGGATGGATTATCCGTTCCATCTGGGCGTCACGGAAGCCGGGTTCGGCGTCGATGGGCGGCTGAAGTCCGCCGTCGGGATCGGGGCCCTGTTGGAAGACGGGATCGGCGACACGCTCCGCGTCTCTTTGACGGAGGAGCCGGAACTCGAGATTCCCGTCGCCCGGAAGATCGCGCGGAGATACGGCGCGGCGCCGGCCGTCCCCGCCCCGACCGATTCCGCCGGGCTGTCGTATGTGGAGAGTTATTATTCTTATCACCGCCGGGCCACCCGCGCCGTGACCCTGGGCCCGGTTTCCCTGGGAGGAAACTCTCCGGTGAGGGTGGTCGTGTCGGGCCCGACGGAGGCGCTTCTGAGCCCGACAGGAGGCGATCTCCGCGCGGAGATCGCCGTTCAGCCCATGGAGACCGAGGAGGATCGGGCCGGGTTCCGGAAGATACGGAAAGATTTGGAGTCGCGGAGGAAGGTGATGGCCGTCGTCTTTGAGATATCGTCGTCTCCCGGGGATGACTTCTCTCTCGATGAGGCCGACGGCGTCTGTTGGCGGGGGGCCGATCCGGAATCGTTGAGGACGGTCGCGCGTCAGTGCGCGCAGAGACGGAAAGTCTTGATTTTGGAATCGTCGTCGGCGGACCGATTGATCGAACAGATCTCCGTCGTCTCTTCGTCGACGGCGGACCTGGCGGTCTCCTTGGTTTCGGAGGGGGGGGCGGGTTTTGTCCATGAGGCGCGTCGCCTGGTTTCGGCCGTCCCCGTCCGAGATCTCCGTCTTCCCCTGGTGTTGAAGGTCATGGCGGCACCCGCCGAGGAGGACGAATCCCACTCACTGAGAGCGGCCATCGAGACGGGATCCCTTCTCTGCGACGGGATCGGCGATGCCGTCCAGGTGGGATCGTCGGTCGGGCTGGCCTACGGGCTTCTCCAGGCCGCCGGTGTGCGGCAGACGCGCGCCGAATATATATCCTGTCCCTCCTGCGGACGGACCCTTTTCAAGATCCAGGAAGTCGCCGAGCGGATCTCGGCCCGGACGAGGCATCTGAAGGATCTGAAGATCGCCATCATGGGATGCATCGTGAACGGTCCCGGAGAGATGGCGGACGCCGATTTCGGTTATGTGGGGGCCGGCCCCGACCGGGTCAACCTCTACGTCGGCCGCGATTGCGTGGAGAAAGGGATCCCGGCGGACCAGGCCGTGGAACGGCTGATCCGGCTGATCCGGGAGCGGGGTCGCTGGACGGAACCGGAAGGAGATTCGACGCGATGATCACCCCGACAACGGGAAATACCGGTCCGTTCACGATCCTTCTGGCCCGTCCGCGCGGATTCTGCGCGGGGGTGGTCCGTGCGATCGATATCGTGGAACAAGTCCTTCAGAAATATCCCCCGCCGATCTATGTGCGGAAGGAGATCGTTCACAATAAGGCCGTGGTGGAGTCGTTCCGTCAGAAGGGCGTGCGGTTCGTCGATTCGCTGGAGGAGGTTCCCGCCGGAGGGCTGGTCGTTTTCAGCGCCCATGGGGTCTCTCCGGACGTGAGGAAACGCGCCCAGGAGAGGAAGCTCCGGGTGATCGACGCCACCTGCCCCCTCGTGACGAAGGTCCACCTCGAGGTCCACCGGTTTTTGAAAGATGGGTATTCGCTGGTCCTGATCGGGCATGCCGACCACGACGAGGTCGTCGGCACCGTCGGAGAAGCCCCGGACCGGATCCACCTGGTGGCGACGGAGGAGGATGTGGCCGGGTTGGACGTGGGCAACCCCAGTAAGATCATGATCCTCACGCAGACCACGTTGAGCGTCGACGAGGCGCGCAAGATGATCGAGATCATCCAGAAGAAATATCCCGGAGCCTCGACCCCTCCCCGGCATGACATCTGTTATGCGACCCAGAACAGACAGGACGCCGTGAAAGAACTCATGCGGGAAGGGATGCAACTCCTCCTGGTGGTGGGATCCCAGAACAGCTCCAATTCCCGACGGTTGTGCGAGGTGGCGCGGAAGACCGGGGTGCCGGCGCATCTCATCGACAAAGCTTCCGAGATCGAGGACGGCTGGTTCGGCGGCCTCCGTTGCGTGGGTGTCACCGCCGGCGCGTCGGCTCCCGAATACCTGGTCAGGGATGTGATCCAACGCCTCCAGGCCGCTGGCCGCGGCGTCGTGCGGGAAGTGTCGGTGAGGGAAGAGGAGATCCACTTTTCGATCCCCCCGGATCTGATGGGGAGTCAGGAGAAACCATGAACGACAAGATGATCCGTCTGACCCGCGAGGGTTTCGTCTCCCCCGTTTCGCAGGACCGCGATCTGGCGGTGCGTCTGTTGAACCGATCCACCCGGGATTGGGCCGCGGCTCAGTCCCTCCGGAAGGATCCGGAGGCGCTCCTTCATTGCGTGGGGGTGATGGGTTTCCGTCTGGGATGGGGGCTGATGGCGCTGCGCGGTTACCGGCCGACGGGCCGGGATCCCGAAAGGGCCGTCCATGAGGCCGTCTCGGGCTGGCTGGTGACGGAGACCGCGTTTTTGACCGGCGACTATGCGCCGCTCCTTCAATCGTGGCGGACCAACCTCTATGAACCCGACATGCCCAACGAATACTTGTCGGCCCTTTCTCCTTCCGCCGTCTCCAAGAAGATCCTTTCGGTCGGCCGCCGGTATCGGGAGGCGATCCGCCGGTTCATCGGAGAAAATCATCCGGAGTTCACGCCCGTCCTGAACGGGAGGACGAGGGGATCCACGGACTTGAGCGCGGAAAGGACGTTCCGTGGATGAGGTGATCGTTTTTCAGCATGTCCTCCATGAACATGCCGGCACTCTGAGCGCCGTCTTGCGGCGGCAGGGATTCAGACTGAGGACAGTCGATGTCTGGAAGAAGATCCCGCCGTTGTCCCGCTTGTCGAGGGCCGCTGGGTTGGTCGTGATGGGCGGTCCCATGAGCGTCTATGAGTCGCACCGGTATCCTTATCTTCGCCGGGAGATGGAGGTCATCCGGCATTTCATCCGGAAGGGGAAACCCGTTCTGGGAATCTGCCTGGGGTCTCAACTGATCGCCGGGGCTCTGGGCGCCCGCGTGTATCCGAACCGGGTCCGCGAGATCGGCTGGGTCGCCGTCCGATCGACCCCGGAGGGCCGCCGGGACCCCGTCTGCGGCGAGATGCCCACTCCCTCCCGTGTGTTCCAGTGGCATCAGGATACGTTCGATCTTCCCCGCCAGGCGGTCCTTCTGGTCACCGGCGATGACTGCCGTCATCAGGCGTTTCGCGTCGGGAAAACCGTTTACGGGTTCCAATTCCATCCGGAGATGGACGCGACCATGATCCGCGATTGGATCCAATCATCGGACGGCCGTCGTGAGATATCCGGATGTCCCGGGAACTCGCCGGAGAGGATCCTCCGGGACACCCGCCGCTCGCTGTCTGGAATGAAACGGTGGGGCCGCCGGCTGTTCAACGCTTTTTCATCGACGATACGCGGGTCCCATCCCGGGGCCTGAGAATAAAGTCCTCCAAAAGAATGTATAGAATATTCTTTCATAAAATCCGTTCCAAACATTGGCTCACGGTGTTTGGCGTGTCGTTGGTTTCCTGCACTGTCATGTTCCTGGGGGGCGAACTGTATTTCCGGTCACACCAGGACGAATGCGTCACCGCGCACGAATTAACCGAGAACATCCGCTATGAGTGCCATACACAATCCGCATTTTTTCGAATCACGACACGGGGTGGAAAGAAATACCTGGTCCACGATGTGCACACGGTCAATTTGGATTGCATGTGTATGAGGGTCAAGGGGGCTGATAATGATCCACTGATGTTCCCGGTGGCGAAGGACCCCTCGAAGAAAAGGATCGTCGTGCTCGGCGAGTCGAGCGCGGTGCTGTTGGGTTGGGGGATTGATCGGGTGATCCGGCGTTCGCCGGAATCGCGGGACTACGAGGTCATGAACTGCGCGCTCGGGGCCTCGAACCTGACGATGCTCGAACGGATGTTTGACGAGGTCAACCGCTATTCACCGGACCTGATCATCGTTTATTTCGGCAATAATTGCCATTACAATCTTTGGCGGCTTCCTCGGCGGTATTACCCACTCTACTGGGTGGGACTCGTCGCCCAGAAGAGCGCCTTGTTGAGTATCCCCTTCAATCGGATCCCTTACCGATATCATGCCGAGACGTTCTCATCCCCCCAACGACTGGCTGGTTACGAAAATTTCCTCACCCGCCTGGGAGAATATACCCGTCAGAATAAGGTCTCGGCGCTGATCTGCACGGTCCCGGTCAACATGTTGTTCTGGGGCGGGGACAGACCTTATGATGAGGAACTGGTCTTTGAACCGCAGTGGCTCTATGTCGTCGGCCGGAAGCAGGAGGCCATCGGGCTCCTGCAAAAAGGTCTCGCATCGGCCCGGCATCCTTGGCCTCACTATCTGATGGGGGAGTGGATGAGGAGAGGATCCCGATGCGCCGAGGCTTATCGCCATTATCGACGCGCGTTGGATTTGCGCATGGACGGGTCGGGTGAGAATCTGATCTCACCGACGATCATCAACGAGATGATCCGCCGGAAGTGCCGCGAGGAGGGGTTGATGTTGGCGGATCTGGCAATGGCCATTCCCCGGGTGTCGGAGTGCGGCATCCCGGGCTGGGATGTTTTTTCGGATTATTGCCATGCGCGCGATTCTTTCGCGGATTATGAGGCGGCACTCGTCTTGGACGTTTTGAAAAGGGAGGAGGGTGCGCAAGGAGGAGCCTGGGATATCCCCGTGTCGGACCGTCTTCCATCGGCGAACGCATTCTTTTCGCGGTTACAGGTCCCGGGAGACATCGATTGGAATCGAGTCCCGGTATTGTTCCGTAGTGTGGTCCATGATGAAATCAAAGGGGAAGGGGAACTGATCCGGTCGATCCATGATTGGATCGAATCCAACCGGAAGGGGAAGCCGGCCCGTGACGTGGCTGTGGAATATCTGGTTCTGGGGGAGCTCTGCCGCTATCTGGACCGGGATGAAGAGGCGGTCGGGTATCTGAAGACGGCGGGACGTGAGGATCCCGGTTGGGAGGAGCCTGATTTTCAAGCGGGAGTCTGTCATCTGAAGAGGGACCACCGGGAGGAGGCGCGTTCCGCGTTTGAGAGGGCCCATTCCCTCAATCCCCGCCGGCGAGACATCGCCTATTTCCTTGATCGGTTGACCGGGGAGCGCCGTGAATAGAGCCGCTCGGAATGGGACTTTTTTCCGGGCGGATGTTGACCATCGGACGGCCTTTTGATAATCTAAACCAGCGTTTCTTATGGATCAATCTTCCACTACATCACCTGTCGCGCCGGTCAGGCCTCGGTTTTACCAAATCAGCCAAATCATGATTCTGCTGGGATTGGGAACGTTGACCCTTTCCTTCCATTGCATGAGGATCGGGCGTGAGCCGTTCGCCACGTGGTTCTATAATTTCGCCTGGTGGAGCTATATCCTCGTGATTGACGGACTGGTCTATCGCCGTCGAGGGGAATCCCTGCTGTTGTCCTATCCCCGTCGTTTTCTGTTGTTGGCGGCTTGGTCGTCCGTCCTGTGGTTCCTCTTCGAGGCGCTGAACTTCCGTTTGAACAATTGGTTCTATGTCGGCCTGCCGTCTTCCTCTGTGGCCCGTTGGATCGGTTATTTCATGGCGTATGCGACGGTCGTACCCGCTCTCTTTGAAACGATGGATTGCCTGGATGCCGCCGGGTTCGTGAGGGATAAGGAATCGAAATACAAACTGTCCTCCCGGGTCCGCGGGCGAGTCTGGGGCGGGGTCGGTATCGTCCTTCTGGTCCTTCCGATGATTTGGCCCCGCTATTTCTTCCCGCTCGTCTGGGGAGGGTTCGCGTTCCTGGTGGAACCCTGGAATGAACGGTGGGGGCAGCGAGGTCTCTGGGCCGACCTCCGGGAGGGACGTCTCCGACGGGTGATCCTGCTCTTGTGGTCCGGCTTGATCTGCGGCGGACTCTGGGAATTCTGGAATTTTTGGGCCCGCGCCAAATGGGAATACAGCGTGCCTTTCGTCGGTTCACTGAAGATGTTCGAGATGCCCGTGCTGGGTTATCTCGGATTCCCCGTTTTTGCCGTCGAATGTTTCATCATGACCATGGCGGTCGTGACGCTGTGGAACCGTCTCTCGAGGATCGGCCGATGGAGCCTCGGCTTTGTCGGTCTCGCCTTCGGCCTGTTGTCCTGCTGGGCTATCGACCATTTCACGGTCAGGTCTTTTTATGGCTAAACGACTGGGCCGGAGAGCCCGGCGCATCCTGGTCACCGGTGGAGCCGGTTTCTTGGGGTCCCATCTGTGCGACGCTCTCATCAGCCGGGGTCATTCCGTCATCTGTGTGGATAATTTTCTGACGGGGAAACCGGACAACATCGCTCATTTGATGGGCCATCCCCGTTTCGAGTTCATCCGCCATAACGTCACCCACGATCTGTTCATCCACGGTCCCCTTCACGCCATCATGCATTTCGCCAGCCCGGCCTCTCCCGTCGATTACCTGAATTATCCGATCGAAACGCTGAAAGTGGGGGCGTTGGGGACCCATAAGATGCTCGGCCTGGCTCGGGCCAAGGGGGCTGTTTTTTTTCTGGCATCCACTTCGGAAGTCTACGGCGATCCGCAGGTCCATCCGCAGCGGGAGGACTATTGGGGACACGTCAATCCGGTGGGCCCCCGCGGCGTCTACGACGAGGCCAAGCGGTTCGGCGAAGCCCTTTGTATGGCGTATCACAAGGTCCATCGGATCCCGGTGAGATTGGTTCGGATCTTCAACGTCTACGGTCCCCGCATGCAATTGCGCGACGGCCGGGCGGTGCCGGCTTTCATCTCGGCGGCGCTCAACCGGAAACCCTTCCCGGTCTTCGGGAACGGACGGCAGACCCGCTCTTTCTGCTATATCGACGACATGGTGGACGGATTGCTCCGTCTCCTTTTTTCCGACTACAACGGTCCGGTGAACATCGGCAATCCTCAGGAGATCAGCGTCTTGAAGATGGCCCAGACCATCAAGCGCCTGACGAAGAGCCGGTGTCCGATCGTCCATAAGGGGTTGCCCGTCGACGACCCCAAGGTCCGTCAGCCGGATATCACTTTGGCCAAACGATTGTTAGGTTGGAGCCCTCGGGTATCGCTGGAGGACGGTCTGAGCCGGACGATCCGCTGGTTTCGTGAGGAACGATACGAAAAGCGGGAGAGAACCCATGAAAAAAAATAGATTCATCACTTTGATGATCGCCGTGTCCTGGTCGCTGCTCGTGACGATCCTGTTCCTCCGGGGGTCGTTCCAGGGGCTGGAGAACAAGACCGTTGATTCCCGTTTCGCCCTCCGAGGACAACGCGCGCCGGACCCGCGGGTCGTGATCATCACGGTGGATGAAAAATCCATCGCCGAGATGGGCCGTTGGCCTTGGCCCCGACACATCCACGCCCAGTTGATCGAACTCCTGACGAAGGCCGGCGCCACGTCCATCGCGTTCGATATGCTATCGACGGAAGTGGACAAGGAACATCCGGATTCAGACCAGCGTTTCGCGCAGGCGGCCCAGCAGAGCGGCCGGGTCACGGTCGGGATGTTGTTCCAGCTCGGTGAAGGCGGAGCGGCCACAGCGCCGTTGTTTCCCTACGAAGCCTTGGCTCAAAAGGCGTCTCTCATGGGTTTCGTCAATAATTTCCCGGAAGCCGACGGGGTCAGCCGGAAAGTGCCGCTCTACGCCGTCTACAACGATCGGCTCTACCCCTCCCTGTCGTGCGCGGCGCTGGCTGTTCATGAAGGCAAAACGCCGGAAGACCTCCTGGAGAGACTGAACCTGCCTCTGGAGGGGATCTGGAACGAGATGACCGTCAACTATGTGGGCGGGTTCCAGTCGTTCCCTTATTTTTCCTTCGTGGATGTGCTGAACGGGAAGGTCACCCCGGACACGTTCAAGGACAAGATCGTCCTGATCGGCGGAACAGCCACGGCGCTGTTTGATTTCCGGGCGGTCCCCAATGTCCCCGTTTTTCCGGGGCTGGAGATCCACGCCAACGCCATCGACAACTATCTCAACAAAAACCACCTCCGTCATTCCACCTTGCTCCTCGGCGTGCTCCTCATCCTGGTCTTCGGCATCAGCTGCGGGCTCATCATGTTCCGCTTGCCGGCCTGGATCGGGGCGGTCTCCATCGGGGCCTGGATGACGGGCTTTTTCTTCTTCTGTCAGTGGATCTTCGTCAGGACCAACGTGGTCATCGACTTCGTGGGGCCGACGGTCTCCCTGTTGGGATGCTATGTCTTCGTCCTGTTCTACCGGTTCATCACCGAGGAACGAGAGAAGCGGTGGATCAAGGGGACGTTCTCCCAATATCTGTCGCCGAAGGTCATCGAGGTCATCACCTCGGATCCCAGCCGGCTTCGCCTGGGCGGCGAGGAACGCATCATGACCGTGTTTTTCTCCGATCTGGCCGGGTTCACCTCCATCTCGGAAGCCCTCAAGCCGCCGGAACTCGTGGCCGTGCTGAACGAATATCTCACGGCCATGAGCGAGATCATCTTGAAATACGACGGGGTGGTGGATAAATACATCGGCGACGCCATCATGGCGTTCTGGAACGCTCCCCTCGACGAACCGCGACACGCCAGTCTGGCCTGCTTCTCCGCGCTGGAGAACATCCAGCAGTTGAAGATCCTTCAAAAGAAGTTCCAACAGCAGGGGTTGCCGTTGATCGACTGCCGAATCGGGTTGAACACCGGGAACATGGTCGTCGGAAACATGGGATCCAAAAACCGGTTCGACTACACGGTCATGGGGGATTCCGTCAACCTGGGGTCCCGCCTCGAAGGGGCCAATAAACCGTTCCATACCCGCATCATGGTGTCGGATTTCACATATCAGCAGGCGAAGAACGACGTCGAGGTCCGCGAACTGGACCTCCTTCGGGTGAAGGGGAAAGCGGTGCCGATCCGCGTCTATGAGTTGGTGGCCCGAAAAGGGGAACTCACCGATACCCAGCGCAAGGGGTTCGATCTGTATGCCGAAGGGTTGCAATTTTACCGTGACAGGAAATTCTCGAAGGCCGTCGAAAAATTCAAGAAGGTGTATGAGTCCATCCCCGACGACGGCCCCTCCGCCGTCTATATCTCTCGCAGCGAAGGATATATCGCCACGCCGCCTCCTCCGGAATGGGACGGCGTCTACGTGATGACCACGAAGTAACGGCGATCGCCCCAGCCGGTTTTCCCAGCCGTGTCCCCGATCCATGCGTCCTCCCGATAAATCCAGCCGGATCCATATCCCTTTCGCGTGGAGTTTCCTGCTCTATCTGTGCCTCTCCGGGCTGGTCGTGACCGTCCATAACCGGATCGTGGATTCCAACGCTATGGATGCCCGCAAGATACTGCACCGGCAAGTGCTGTCCAACGAGGCTCCGGCGCCCGTGCAATACCGGGTCATGACCGTGTATCTGGCCGAAGGTCTGCAGCGACTCGGGTTCTCTTTTCAATCGTCCTACCTGATCCTTCGTGGAGTGACCACCCTGTTGGCCGCCCTGTTGCTCCATCGGTTCCTGGCGTGTTATCTCCCTCCGCCGTGGAACGTCTGGGGCGTCACGTTGTTCTTCGCCTGGTTGCCGCTGACCTATATCAATTACTATATGCAGGAAACCGACCCTCTGAACCTCGTGTTCTATCTGGGGGCGTTCCTCCTCATCCGTCGGAGGAAGGATCTGTGGTTGATTCCCCTGCTGGCCGTGTCCCTGTTGAACCGGGAGACCCCGGTGCTGATCCCGTTGGTCTGGCTGTTCTACCGGTGGGATGAACTTCCCGCCGGAACGACCGTCGCCCGTTTTTCGGGATATACACTCCTCGGGTTGGGCGTCTACGCGCTCCTTCGGTATGTGTTCGGGCACCATCCGGCCTATTCCGAGTTCTATTACCTCTGGTTCAACCTGAAATCCTGGGAGACGTATTACTATTTCTTCCTGATCTTCGGGGCGTTCCTCCTCCCGTCGTGGAAAGGATGGTCCACCCGGCCGAAATTCCTGCGCCGTCTGGCCCTGTTCATCCCGTTCTTCCTGGTGTTCCATTTGATCATCCCGATCTTCAAGGAATCGCGTCTGATCCTGCCCCTGATGCCCGTGTTCCTGGCTTTGGGGTTGTCGGTGTTCTTGGATGACAGGGACCTGGCTCCCGCGCACGCCGAAGAGGACCGGCCCGTCGTCTGGCGCCCGCCCCTTCCTTCGACGGTGGTCTATGGGGTTCTCTGGGCGGTTTTTACCGGATCGATCTACGTTTTTTCGGCGTATATCGACCGGGTCCATGTGAAGGAATTCAGCGTCCGGCAGAAGGCCGAACAGTATTATGAGCGCGGGCGGGAATTCTACGACTTGCAATCGTATACGGAGGCCGTTCAGGAATGGGAGAGGGGACTCCTGTTTGATCCCGACCATTTCGATATGCACTATCTCTTGGCCGGTCTCTATGCGCGGATGTATGACCTGGAGAAGGCGAGGAAACACGCGCAGGAATGCCACCGGATATCGCCGGATGACCCGCGCTTCGAGGCTTTGGAGGAGATGTTCCGAGTGACCGAGACGAATTACCGTCAGGCGTTCCGCCCGTCGGTCCCCGTCCGAAAAGAGAACCCCGCCCGCTAACGTTTTTTTCGCCGTTCCGCCCGCTTGTGTCGTTTTCCTCTGAGATGGTCTTCGTAGGAACTGTAGAAGGTGTGGCTTCCCTGCCCGTCGGCCAGGAAGAACATGGCCTCGCTGTCCGCCGGGAAAAGAGCGGCTTCCAAGGCCGCTTTCCCGGGACTGCAGATCGGCCCCGGCGGTAATCCAAAATGCCGGTACGTGTTGTAGGGGGATGGAACGTCCAGGTCTTTGTAGGTGAGCCGGGGTTTCCATTCCCCGAGACTGTATTGCACGGTGGCGCAGGATTCGATATACCACCGCTTTCGGATCCGGTTGTGGAATACGGATGAAACCAACGGACGTTCTTCCGGTTTTCTGGCTTCCCGCTCGATCAGGGAGGCCAACGTCAGGATCTGTTTGGGTGTATAACGTTTGTCCCTGACCCAGACGTCGGCCGAACGGACATCCGTGGATTTTCCAAACTCCACCCGGAGCCGGCCGGTGTCGGCGGCGGTCCGGACCATCTGTTCCCAGACGGTCTCATATTGAGCCCGCATGACGTCGATGACTTGTCCCGGGGATGTCTTTTTCTCGAGGAAATAAGTCTCCGGGAAGAGGAACCCCTCGGCTCCCCTCGTCGATACCTCCGCCAGGAACGCTCCTCCCCCACAGATACCCGCCTTCTCCAATTTATCCGCGATCTGCCATGAGGCATACCCTTCCGGGATGGTGACGGAGATCGTCAGGGTGCGCCCTTCTTTGAGGGCGGCCAACGCTTTCCCGGCGGAATGAGGGGGAGGGAAAGAATAGGTGCCGGCATGGAGGCGGTTGGATCCCTTCCGCAGTTGGACGAGGAAGAGGAACCAGCGCGTGGAACCGATCACCCCCGCTTCACGGAGGAGCCGGGCGATCTGGGTCGCCGTTGAACCTTCGGGAATGGTGACGGTGATGGGTGTTTTTTCGCCCGGAGCACAGGCGCAGAGCAGGAAGAACAGCAACAAGAACGCCGCGGAGCCACGCCGGTTCATCAGGAGGCCTCCGAGGGGGGCGGGGCCGCCGTCTGGGCGCGGAGGCGGTCCAGATGGGTCTGGAGGATGAGGCAGGCTGCCGTTTTGTCGACGGTCTGCCGTCGCCGCCTCCGTTGTTTGGCCGGTTTGTCGCGGAGCAGACATTCCGCTTCGAAACTGGTCAATCGCTCGTCGGAAAATGTCACGGGACAGCCGGAAAGGGCGTGGAGGTCTTCTCCGAACCGCCGCGCAGCCTGCGCGCTGGGCCCTTCGGTCCCGTTCATGTTGAGCGGGAGGCCCACGACCACCTCACAGGGATGATAGCGCCGGATCAGTTCGATCACGGAGCGGATTGATTGCTCTTTGGATTTGACGGGGAGGGTGTCTGCGGGGTGGGCCATCAGGCCCAGTTCGTCGGAGACGGCGACTCCGATCCGTTTGGTTCCCCAGTCCAGTCCGATCCGTCTCATGGAGCGGGCTCGGTGTCAGGATGCGGGTTGGCTCGCGGTCGCGGCGGCCATGTCCGAATGCCTGGGCAGAAGCCAGACGGCGGAGCCGGAGCTATCCAACATCTCGGAGATGGTGTAGAATTCGAACCCTTTTTTTCGGAGGTCATGGATCAACCGGGGGAGCATGGCCAACGTGTTCTCCATGCCGGAATGGAGGAGGATCACCCCGCCGTCCTGGGCTCCGTCCATCACCCGTTGGTAGATTAAGTCCGCCGGCAACGCCCGGTGGTCCTGGGGAAGGACGGTCCAGAGGACCATGCGATAACCTTTTTCCACCGTGACCCGGATGGAATCCTTGTCGAACCGTCCCCCCGGCGGTCTGAAATAGCGCACGTCGACTCCCGACGCCGTCCGGATGGAGGTCTGCGTCCGGTCCAACTCCTCGGACAGGAGGGTCGGGTTCATCTGATCGAAGTTGAGGTGGTTGTAGGTATGGCTGGCTATTTCGTGGCCGTTCCGGTGGATGTCCCGGATCAGGTTGGGGTAGAGGTCCACCTGTTTTCCGACGACGAAGAAAGTGGCCGCCGCCCGCTCTTGTTCCAGCGCTCTCAGAAGACGGTCCGTGAAAGCCGGATGCGGCCCGTCATCGAACGTCAGGGCGATCTTGTATTTCGGCCGGGGTTGGGTGGGGAAAAAATCGCTGTCCCTGGAGAACAGAGCCACGCTCCCCATCAACATGCCCGACAGGAGCAACAGGATGGCCTGGTATCGCCTCAGGAAGACGATCGTCGATGAATCGGCGTCGTGAAGGGGTCGGTCCGTCATGACAGGGGGATCGCCGCCAGTTCGGTGTGGATCGGCCCGTCGGCCCGGAGATCGCTTTTGAAAAGGGAGACCTTTGAGACGGGGAAGGATAAAAAGAGTCTGTCTTTCGATGACAGGTAAGCGTCCATGGACGAGGCGTTGACCGGACGTTTGAAGCGGGCGATCGTCAGGTGGGGCTCGAAAGGCCTGTCCGCTCTCGGCAGGCCGATCCGGGCGAGTCCGTCCTCTGTTTTTCCGGCCAATGTGCTCAGTGTGTCGCCTCCGCGTCCGGTCCCAATCCACAGGATCCGGGCATGCTGTTCATCGGGGAAAACCCCCAACCCTTTACATTCTATATCAAATGACGCTTGGTCCGACAGACAATTTTTCAGCGCGTCGACGATGGGATCGACCCATCGCGCGTCCGTCTCTCCGAGGAACTTCAAGGTAAAATGTTGTTGAGAGGGGGGAGTCCATCTCACCGAAGCCGGATACGTCGTGTTTCCGGAAAGACGGGGCTTGTCCAAGCGGGGTTCCAGTTCCTGTCGGATCCCGGCGACGGCGGCGTGGGACTGCACGGGAGAGGAGATGGCGATGAATAATCGGAGTCTCGTCATGCGATGACTGAAGGATAGCAAACACTTCGGTCCTCCGCAATTCGTCCGGAACGGGCCGCTCCGGACCACGGTTTACATCATAAATCCGCGCCGATTATGTATCCGCCCGAAGATAAAAATGGGTTGACTTCTCAGAGGAAGTAACTTAAACTTAAAAAGATATGCTGAGTCACATACGGATCAGTTTGTTCATGAAAGTGGCCCTCCTCATGGTGGGCTTGGCCACGGTGCCGTTGATGATCGTGGGGACTCAGATCCTCAGTCTGAATAAAGACTCACTCCAATACGAAGTTCTGAGATATCATACCCGCCTGGCCCAGTCGCTGGCTGAAAAATGGGACGGCCACCTGGCCGTCCTTGAAGAGAAGATCCGGTTCATCATGTCCACGTTCCAATCCAGCGAGATCAGTTGGCCCGAACGCCAATCGATCCTGCAGTCACTCGTGGATTCCAGCCCGTCGTTCGCCGTGGTATCCATCGTGGGGCAGGACGGTAAGGAATATATGAAGGTGTATAACCCAATCCTGGAACCGGAGTTGGCCGCATTCCCGTCCTTGGCTTCCCACAGCGAAGAGCCGTTGTTCCAGGATTTCCTCAAATCAAAGCACCGGGTCATGGAAGTGATCCGGGACAGTGACAATCCCCGCCTGCACCTCTACTACCCCCTTGAAACGCCGACGGGCCGTCACGCGATCTACATCGACACGTCCCTGCGGGCGTTCTGGGACGAGATCCTGAACACGCGCATCGGACAGACGGGGTTCGCCTATCTGGTCGGGGTGGAAGGGAGCCTCCTGGCCCATCCGGACCGGAACATGATGGAGGAGCCCCATTCCGTCAGGACCATTCCCCTGGTGGCCGCCGCGTTGGCGGGGAATTCCGGTGCTTCCGAGTTCTCGGATGCGAAGAACGTCCAGTGGATCGGCGCCTCGGCCCCGATCCGCCGGATGCAGGGCGCCATCATCACCCAACAACAGCGCAACGAGGCTTACGCCGCCTCGCGGAAGGGCCAACGCCATGCTCTGTTCTGGATCGTGCTTTCCGCCTTTCTCGCGTCACTCATCGCGGCCCTCTTTGCCCGTCAGATCACCCGCCCCGTGCTGGATTTGACCCGCGCCGCCCAGGACGTGAAGGTCGACGTGGGACAGTTCCCTGACGAAGTCGAGGTGCGCACGCACGACGAACTCCAGGACCTGAGCGAGACCTTCAACACGATGACCAAAGAGCTGAAATCCTACGCGGCCATGCAGTTGGAACACCTCTTGGCGGAAAAGACCAAGACGGAGGCCATCGTCTTTTCGATTGTCGACGGGCTCATCATGACCGATCACCAGGGGCTCATCGAGTTCATCAATCATCGGGCGCGCCAGATCCTGGGGATCACGGCTGAATACCAATCCTTGTTGAAAAAACCCCTGTGGGATTTCATCCCGCATACGGAAGCGCTCGACGTGCTGTGGGATATCACCCAAAATCCCCAAGACAACACGGCGCGCGAGATCGATCTCTCGGAGACGGGATATCGGCGGGTTTTCAAGGTGTTCTCCGAAGTGGTCCGCACCCCGACCCGCGGAGAAGACATCGGCGTCGTCATCATCCTCCACGATGTGACGCTGGAGAAGGAGATCGAACAGATGAAGGAGGATTTCCTCCATTCCATCACCCATGACCTCCGCAATCCCATGACATCCATCCGGGGATTCCTCAAGTTCCTCCTGGACGAACTCGGGGGCCCTCTGACGGAACAACAGCGGAAGATGCTCGATACCATGGACCGCGCCAGCCTGCGGCTCCTCGGGATGATCAACGACATCCTCGATGTGGCCAAGCTCGAAGCCGGGAAGATGGAAGTCAACCTCGCCGAAACAGATTTGATCGAACTTTCCCAGCGCATCCTTGAACTCCTGCAGGCCCAGGCCGGGAAGAAGAACATCGAACTGGTCCTGGATGCCAATCCGCAGATGCCCAAATCCATCCTCGATCCGCTCCTCATGGAGCGCCTTCTGACGAACTTGGTGGGGAACTCCATCAAGTTTACGCCGGAAAAAGGTCGCATCACGATCGAGTGGCGGGATACGCCGACACAGATCCAGGGGGCCGTCTGCGATACGGGAGAAGGGATGCCGCCCGATTTTATGGACAAGATATTCGGGAAGTTCCAGCAAGTGCGCGGCCAGCGCAAGGGAGGCACCGGGCTGGGATTGACCATCTGTAAATATATCGTCGAGAGTCATAAAGGGACCATCGGCGTGGAATCGACCCTCGGTAAGGGGTCCCGCTTTTATTTCACCATCCCCAAGGGTCTTCAACGGGCGGAATCCGGAGAGGTTTATGTCACCAACAGTCCAGCGATATCACAGCAGACCGTCTAGGCGGGCTTTCGGACGGGGCAGTCTCACCGTCCTGATGGCCTTGTGGATGGGATTGAACGTCGGCCTGGGCGCGACCGACGTCCTTCAAGAGATCGTCGTTCGAGACGGCGACACGCTGTGGAAGATCGCCAACTATTATATGAAGGACCCCAAACGCTGGCCCGAACTCCTTCAGTATAATCCCAGGTTGAAGAGCGATCCGACGGTGGCCCTGAGCGGGATGAAACTCCAGGTCCCGGTCTACCTAATCAAGGAACATCTGCGCGCGGCGGAACTCGTCTATCTCTTGAAAGAGGTCCGCTACAGACGGGACGGGAGCGAACTGTGGAAGCCCGCCGCCGTCAACATGGAACTGTACAACGAGGACAGCCTCCGCACCATGAAAGAGGCCAAGGCCGACATCCGGTTCCCGACGGGAGAGGTGGTCCACCTGAACGAGAATTCGCTGGTCCTGGTCCGTCCCGAGAAGGCGAAAGAAGAGCTTTTCCTGATGTCGGGAGACGTGCTGGCCAATCGAGCCAAGGTCATCACCGCCGGCGGAGCGGAGATCAGCCCCCAGTCTCCCGATGCCCAATACCGGACGCGGATCAAGCCGGATAAGTCGGAACTGGTCCTGGTCTTCAAGGGGAACGTGGACGTGACCGCGCAAGGGAAGACGGTCCGCATTGCCGAAGGGTTCGGTTCGGAGATCCGGCCGTTGTCACCACCCACCCAGCCCATCCCTCTTCCCCAGATCCCCGTCGTGGCGGAGAAATACGGCGACCCGGAGAAGAAGGACGTCGCCATCCGTCCGATGTCCACCCGGGACGGACTCATCCTGAAGGTGGATCTGCCTTCTCTCCAGGTGGAATCTCCGGAGGATCAATCGTCAGCTCCGACGGCAAACAGGGATATCCCGGGGGCTCCCCCGTCGTCCCGGTCCCAGGCGATTACGGCTAAAAATTTCATCCAAAGATACCGGATTCAGATCAACAAGACCAAAGATTTCTCGAGCCCGCTCGTCGATGGCGTGTATCCTATTTCCCAGAAATTGAACCTGACCAAACAGGGTCTGGCGGACGGGGAGTATTGGTGGAGGATCGCCTATATCGATTCTTTGGGGCTGGAGGGTCGTTTTTCGACGCCTCAGTCGTTCCAGGTGGACCTGACACCTCCCGCCTTGATTGTGGCCAGCCCCCTCGAGGGGGAGGAGTTTTCATTTGAGAGCGATGAAATCCGTATTGAGGGAACCTGTGAACCCGAGTCCTCCGTGATCGTTGAGGAGAAGGGGATGACTGTCGACGGACAGGGGGTATTCAAGGGCGTAATCTACCTCAAGGAAGGGAAAAACCGGCTGACTTTTTTAGCGCGCGACTCTTTCGGGAACCTGACGACCGTCGAGCGGGTCGTCTATCGGTTGGGAGAGGGACAGGAAGGCCGGTATGCGAAACGCGTGGAGGAGGAAGAAGATTCGGACAAGCCCCGGAAAGAGACGACGTTCGCCACCTTCGGTCTCGGACTGTTGACCATCGGGGTGTTGGTGGGCGTTTTTATTTTGATCATCGGTTGAGTCGCCCCCATGGATCGACGAGACGGGGTGGCCGCCGTTGTGTTCTCCCTGATCGGCCTCCTGTGGCTGTTCCCTCAGATTTTCCTCGGTCGGATCCCCTTCGTCGGCGATCTTCTGAATTCTTTCAACCCGTGGTTCACTTCCGCGGCCCAGGCGCTCCAGTCGGGCCGTCTCCCTCTCTGGAATCCTTATACCGCTTCCGGTGAACCGTTCCTGGCCAATCCCCAGGCGATGATGTTCTATCCCGGAGCCCTGGTCTTCTGGCTGTTTCCTTATGGGTTCGCCTGGCCCGCCTTTCTAATGATGCATGTGGTCCTGATCGGTGCGGGGACTTTTTTATTGGCCAAGAAATGGGGTTTCTTGACGGGACAAGCCCTTTTTATCGCCTTGGCGATGGTTTGGAACGGCTTCATGGTCGTCCATTGGGAGTTCCCACCGGCGTTGGCGGCGTCGGCCTATGTCAGCTTGATGATCCTCGTCGGCGGGGCCTATCGGTCTCGCGTGTCGCCGATGTGGGTTGGTTTTGTGTTGGCCATCACGACGACACTCTTGTGTTTGACCGGTTATCCCCACTTCATCTACTACATACTCCTCTTGGCGGTCGTTCACCGGCTCACGGAGAGCGGTCGGCGTTTGTGGCGTGGAGACGAGCCCCGGTTCAAGACCGTCTATCATGTCCTTCTGTGGGGGGCTTTTGTCGGTTTTGGAATCGTCATGAGTCTTCCTCAATGGGGACCGGCCTTGGAAGCCGTTTCCCAGTCCATCCGCAACAGGATTCCGCTGAACTCCGCGGCGGATTACAGCCTCAATCCGGCGTTCATCCTTAAATTCATCATCCCCGATATCGTCGACAAAGTGGCTCTCCCGTTCCGTTCCTCTCCTTTCGGAGCTGAATTCTGGCCGTTGCAGCGCAACTGGTTGACCACGTTCTTCATCGGGACGGGGCCGTTCGTGCTGGCGCTGGCCGCACTGCGACACCGGTCTCGATGGCATCTGGCGGGAGTGGCCCTGTTCGCCGGGATGTTGGCTTGCGCGATGCCGGTCGTGTTCCCGCTGGTTTGGACCCTGTTCCCGGGGATGAGATACATGACTCATTTCGCCAACGCCATGTTGATTGCCGTCTGGGCGGTTGTTTTCCTGGCGGGCTTCGGGCTGAAAGACCTGTCCGGCGACCGGAAGCCGGCGCTCCTCCTCCTGGCCTTGGTGGCCGTGGTCTCGACGGTCGTGGCGTTGAGCGGGACTTTTCGGGGGATGTCGGCCCGTTGGCTTCTGGGACTCGGGTCTCTGAGCGAGGCCCAACATATGTGGATGAAGACGGCCGCGTGCCATAGCGTGGTCTGGATGGCGCTCTGGGCCGGATTGTTCTTTTTTCGCTGGAAGGGGAAGACTTTGTCCCTGTTGGCCTTGTTGTCGGCTGAACTGTGGATGTTCGGCCATGATATCCATCCCTTGACCCGTCATTCCTTCTTCCATGAGCCGGTGACATTGGCGCGTTTCGTCCAAACGAAAGATGTGCGCTTTGTGATGGATCCGGAACTCATGAAGAAGAGCCGGATCATGACCGGTGATTCCCTGGCGGCGGGTTATCAGAGTATACGTCAGGTCCTTTATCCCAATGTCCATCTGCCCTTTCGTGTGGAGGCGGCGTGGGGTTATGAGGTCATGCCGAATAAAGCCTACGCCGATTTCCGACGACAAATATCCGGGAATCTCCTGGAAAACCGGTTGGTGCGGTTCCTGTCCGGAGGCATCGTCCTCTCTGAAACCGATCAGGGTCGTTTCAAGCGGGCGGATCATTACCATTTCAGCGTCCATGATAACCCCGACGTTCTTCCCAAGGCGACATGGAATTCCAGACGGAAAGTCATTCCGGGGAGCGACGAACGCCTTCGTTACCTGGTTCGGGAATGGGATCCTTCTTCCGAGACGGTCTTGGAGACGGGGACCGAGGGGGGAGCGCTGACGGGAGTTCAGGGCGGACCGTTGTCGTTTGGAGAGACGGAAGAGAGTGTTTCTGTCCGGGGGGAACGGTCCACGGCGGGATTTCTTGTGATGAACCGGATCTATTATCCCGGATGGGAAGTGTTCGTCAATGGAAAGAGGGGAACCCTCCTGCGAGCCAACCATGCTTTTCAATGCGTTGAGACGCCCGCTGGGTATTGGGACGTCGTTTTTAAATATCGGCCCAGAATTTTTTATTTGGCGGTATGGGGGTTTGTGTCTGTCTCGTTGTTCCTGATCGCATCCAATCTGTTGATGGCGATCCCGAAAAAAAGGGCTTTTTTTGCGTCAAAAAACGCAAAATACAGGGTTTAATCTTTTCGTCGGGGAAAAAGGCTATTTAGCAATAAAACCCTTGACAAAATGGGGTTCGGACCCTATACTTGGAGTGACGATAAGGGCAACCCTCGGTGAAAGCTGGGGGGCGCAAAGCTACGGGGCTAAAGAGAGGTCATTCTATATCCAAAGTGAAAGCTTTGGATACCTTCCGCGAGGGAGGGCTGGCCGAGCTGCCGAATTATGACGAGAGCAGTTGCTCGTGCGTTCGTGCAGCCGTGGGACTCGATCCCATGTTTTAGCCGCGTTTGCTCAGTGCAAATGGCGGCTTTTTTATTCAGTCTGAAACATTGATCTTTTGATTCGCTCGACAAATCTCCTTTAACCGGGAGGCCTTTCCAAGAGTTCGGAAAGGGGCAAACCCGTCGCAAGACGGGGACGCAAAGCCACGGGCCCAGGAACCGCTGAATGGTTTTGGGGCAGCCGGGTTGCCGAAGAACAGACGTGTTTGGCCGACGGCGTTGTAACTTATAAGAAAGACGGCGCTGTAGGTACAATCACTTCATTTTCTTCTTTTGTATCAGCCGGTGACCGTGGTCACGAGCGATCAGTGATAGTCAGTGACATCGGGCGTCGGCATTTTTTTTGAACGGAGAGGAAAATGAACCAAAAACGGCTTCAAACGATGGCAGTCGCGGCGGGGATCCTGGGATGGATCCTTTGCGTGACGCCTGTTTGTCAGCCGGGCCACAGCATCGCCATCCAATCCCTCGAAAACCTGACCAATTACCCCAACCCGTTCGATTCCCGTTCCGCCGTCACCGTGATCGCCTATACGCTGCCTTCTGAAGCCAGCGTCAAGATCGTCATTTTCGATTTGGGCGGCAATGAGATCCGCCGTTGGGACATCTCCGCCGGGACGGAGGGATCTCGGCAAGGTTCGAACAGATGGACATGGGATGGAACGGATGAATCGGGGAGCAAAGTTGCGGCGGGGGGGTATGTGTGCCGCGTGATGGTGGAAGAGGGATACGGTTTCTCTTCCGGAGTCCGGAAGATCGGAGTGATCCGGTAACGGAGAACGGCCATGAGACAAGGACTGACCTCATCGAGCTTCTTCGGAAACCAGGCCCGGCGGCGGTTCGCCGGCCGGCTGGTGTCGGTCCTTCTTGCGGCTCTCCAGGTGGTCTCTCTGTTCCCGATGTCGGCGTCGGCTCAGGCCAAAGGAGGCGCTCCGGGACAATTCCTCTCGTGGGGAACCGGCGCCCGCAGCATGGGGATGGGAAAGGCCTTCTCCGCCATCGCCGACGACGCCACTTCCGTTTATTGGAACCCGGCCGCGATGGTTCAGGCCGAACGGAAAGAGTTGTCCGCCATGCACGTGACCCTTTTCAAAGACACCGCCTACGATTCCATCAGCTATGTCCACCCGACTTCCAGAGCCGGCACGCTCGGCCTTAATTTCACCCGTCTCTTGTCCTCCGGATTCGAGAAGATCGGGATCAGCATCGACCCCAAATCGCAGGAGATCGTCAAGTTGGAGAAGCTCGGCACTTTCGACGACCTTCAACAGGCCTACACGCTGGCTTACGGAAAACAGTTCACGGAAAAGATGTCCATCGGCGTGTCCGTCAAACAGATCAGCCATCAGATGGATACGTTCAAACAGGGGTTCGTGGCCGTCGATGCGGCGTTCTTCGGGCGTGAATTTTTCCCCCATCACCGGATCGCGCTGGTGGGGCAGAACATCGTTTCCCAGGTCTCCGGACAGACGGACGATCAACTGCCGTTGACGGTACGCGTCGGGAACGCCTATTCCTTGCTGAGGGACCGCATCAACCTGGGGCTGGATATCACGCAGAACAGTTTTTCCGGGTTGGGCTACAATTTCGGGGCCGAATATTGGGTCCTGCGGTGGGCGGCGCTGAGGCTCGGGATCGAGGCGCATAGCGAAGGAATCGCGGAGACGAGCGTCGGGTTGGGGTTGAAACATCGGAACTATAGCCTGGATGTCGCCATGGCGATCCATGAACTGGGGATGTCCCAGCGGGTCTCGGCGTCCTGGCGTTTCGGCCGCTCGGTCAAGTCCAGCCAGAGAGAAGAAACCCAGAGCCTCATCGAACAGGGTCACGAGATGTTCCGGCAGGGCAATTATCTGCAGGCCATCCAGAAATTCAGCGCGGCGTTGGACGTGAACCCGTCCAATAAAGAGGTCCAGGCCATGGTGGCCAAATTGCAGGATATCGTCTCCGATCTTCCGAAGGCGCCGTCCGGCGACGTGGGCCGGTTGGTGGCTTCCGGCGTCAAGGCGTATATGGACGGCGATCTGAACGGCGCGTATGACAGCTTCCGGGCCGCCTTCGATAAGGAGCCGGAGAACGGCCAGTTGATGAATCTGACCAACCGTCTGGCGAAACAGACCAATCGGCCGATGGTGGAACGGCCCAAGGGCGCCAGCGCGGCCGCCCGATGGACGCTGGTGGACCAGAAGCTGCATGACGCCCTGCAGGCCATCTACGAAGGCCGCTATGACGTGGCCATCCAGAAATGCGACGAGGTCCTGCGCATCGAGCCCACGAACGTGGTGGCGATCGGCCGGATGGGCGCGGCGTTCTTCCTCCTGGGAGAACGGGACAAGGCGGTGGCTCTCTGGAAGCGGGCCCTGGAACTGGATCCGACCCATCGCCCGGCCATCGAATACCTGCAGCAACTGGGTGAATACAAACGATGATCTCCGCCCCCTATTATAGAGTAGGTAACTACATGGGGCCCCGCCCCCGGTTCTTGGGTCGCGCGGTCTTCGTTGTGGTGGCGGCGTTGGTCTGTTCCGGGATTCTGACGGAGACGGGTTTCACCGTCGGCGCCGCCGCCCCGGACCCGGTCATCATCGAACAGGAGAACCTCATCCGCCGCGAAGCGGAGGAAAAGATCCAGCGGGACATCTTGGACCGCATCCTCGGAGAGGGGCGGGCCAGCGTGCTGGTGAACGTCGAGGTCAGTCTCGAGAGCGAAAAACGGGAGTCAGGCACGGCGGAAGGGAAAGTGGACGACCGCAAAGGATTGGGCGATCAGGACTACATCCTGCCGTGGGTTCCGGCCCAGAAGTCGGTCAGCAAGAACAATGAGGTCCCCAAGGACGCCAAGGTGGAATCCGCTTCGGGAGAGATAGCGACCTCCGCGATCCGTCAGGTCGTGCGCCGTTTCGACGTGACCGTGATCCACGATGAATCCATGGGCAAACCGCAGATGGAGCTGGTGGATGCGGCCATCCGTTCCGCTTATTCGCGTTACGAGAAGGTCATGAGCGTTATCTATAAGGCGACCCGGTTTGCCAAATATGAGATGAAGGTCAAGATCAGGGAGGGTTTCTGGGATTTTCTGAAACCCCAGTATCTGTTGCCCGGTCTCATCGCCCTCCTCCTGTTGTTCTTCCTGTTCGGTCCGGTGTGGCAGTTCCTTCGGGCGGTGTTGAAGGCCATGACGGCCCGCCGTGGAGCGGACATGTTCAGTGATTCCAACACACGGCTTGAATCGAAGGGGGAGAACGAGGATAAGGACAAGGATAAAGACGGAAAGAATGGGGAAGGGGAAGAGGCCGATGCTCTGGCGGCCCTTCAGAAGAAGATGCAGGAGGAGAAATACATCCCCTTCCTCTATGTCGACGATAAGAACCTGAAACGGCTGATCTACCTCATCCGGAAAGAGCCGCCGGAAGTCATCGCCGTCATCGTGTCTTACCTGAAGCCGGAGTTCGTCAAGGAGATATTGAATTCGCTGGTGCCGGAGTTACAGGCCAAAGTGGCCATGCATATGGCCGCGGTGAAACAGATGACGCAGGCGGAGATCCGTTCGTTGGATATGGAGATCAAGGAGAAGATCGATTTTCTCGTGGGGGGTCTCCATTCGTTGTTGAAGGTCCTCGATGAGGTGAATTCCACCAGCCGTGACAACATCTTGGAATATCTCAAGAACGAACGTCCGAGACTCTATGAGAAGGTGCGGCATTATATCCTGATGTTCGACGACATCATCAACTTTCCGGACCAGGCCATGCAGATCATCGTCCGTGAGTTAAGGACGGAGAATCTGGCCAAGGCCCTTCAGGGGGCCAGCCCGGACATCACGAACAAGGTCTTCAACAACATGTCGAAAGGGGCCATGGCTCTTCTCAAGGAGGAGATGGAGTTCAGCCGGGCCTTGACGCCGGATCAGATCACGGACGAACGTCAGAAGATATTGAACACCGTCAAGAGCCTTGAATTGGCCGGGAAGATATCGATCCGGGAGAAATTGCCGGATGATTTCCTGGAGTGGGAGGACATGGAGGTCCTGTCCAACACCGGACAATGGCTCGCCGGCCGTTCTTCGTCGGAACCGGCCGCCTCCCCGGCCGCCAACCCCGAATATTTCACGGCAGGAATACAACTCTATCAGGCGGGACAGTATTCGGAAGCACTGCCATATCTTCAGTACGCGGATCAGCTGGACCCCCGGTCCGAGGAGACGAAACAGTATCTGGGGCACTGCTATTACGCGTTGGGTCAGTACGGCGCCGCGTTGGCGACGTATGAGACGTTGTCAGCGATGAAACCAGGGGATGCGGCTTTGAAACAGTGGGTGGAACAGTTCCGCGCGAGCATCTCTCTCCCGACGACATAAAAACGATGAACGATAAACTCAAATCTCTGTTCGGCCGAAAAAAAGGGGATCCGTCCACGGATTCCCGGAACCTTCCTGTTCCGTCGGAACCGGCGCGACCCCCGATGGTCCCTCCTCGGGAGGAAGCCGGATCGTCCGATCAGGCGGCTGATTCTCTTTTTCAGAAACAGGAGCTTGAACGCGCGGCGGCCACGGCCGAACTTCAGGAGGCCGAGACGGCCGCCGCGGTGAGGCAACAGGCCTTCAACGAAGAGATGAAGACATTCCATGAGGATATTGAGGCCACCTTGCGCGCGTGGGAGGAACATGCCCTGGTCTCGAAGAAACGATGGACCGAACTGATCGAAAAAAAGATGTCGGAGATGAAACAAGAGTCGGAGAAAGCCCTGGAACTCGAATCCCTGCTGAAATATCACAGGGAATCGTCATCCAAGTCCGCCGTCCTCCAGGAGCAGATGGAGCAGGAGAAAAGACAGTCCCTTGAAAAACAGATGCGGGGCGAGAGGGCCCGGTGGGAACAGCGGCTGGAGGACCAGAAACAGAAGATCGGTTCTCTCCGCCAGAAGATCGAGGTATTGAGAGGTCAGAAGGTCCTCGAGGAGGAGGCGCACCGCAAGGAGATCGAGACGTTGAAGGCGCAGTTCTCCAGCGAGACGTTGCGTCGTCAACGGGAATGGGAACTCATCAAGGGACAATTGGAGAGGACGTTACAAGAGAAAGCCAAAGCCCTGCGGGAGATGAAGCTCAGGACCGAAGAATTCAAGATGTCGATCGACATGGAGTTGAAGAATCAGGAGGACGAGAAACAGCGGCTGATCTCCACGTCCCAGGAACGGCTCCAGACCCTCGGCCTCCGGAAACAAAACGAACAGATGAAGTTTGAATCGGTTCTGAAGACCCTCGCGGAGACCCATCAGAAATCGATCGCGGAGTTGGAGATGATCCAGGCCCAGTCCAAGGCCGAAAAAGAAATCCACCAGAAGGAATATCGGGATCTGGTGGCCAAGGCCCAACAGGATCTTCAGGAATTGGAACATCGTCTCCAGCGCGAGGAGGGTTCTTTCCGCCAGGTTATCGACGATAAAAATCGGGAAGCGCAGTCCCTGCAAGAACAGCTTGAGCAGATCGAGAAGTCGTCCCAATCGGGATGGAAAGACGTTCAGTCCCGGCTGGAGCAGGATCGTCTCCAACTGGCCGCCCAGATCCGGTCGCAGGAAGAGGCGTTGCAGAACCTCCTGAAAGAGCAGGAGGAGAAGTTGAACCGCCAGAAGGCCGATTATGCGGCGCTCCAACAGGCCTGGAGCCAGCGGTTGAAGGAAGAACAGTCCCAGCACGCCCAACTCATCCAAACATTGCAGGAGCAGAGGAGAGGGTTGGAGATGAAACAGGCGGAGTTGGAGAAGTCTTTGAACGGGCAGCGCGAAGAGTGGAAAAAACAGATCGTTGAGACGGAACGCGCCGTCGCGGAAGCGCAGACTCAATTGTCTCAGAAACAATCCGAGGTTAAGAGGACTCTGCAACGGTTGGAGTGGGACCATCAGGAGGCGGCCCGTCCGTTGGTGGCGAAAAAGACCGAGATCGAGAGGCGGTTGCAGTCCCTCCAGACCGATTTTCAAAAGGCCATGGAGGACAAGGAACGATGGGTCCAGTCGTACGTGGACCAGATGAACCGCCGGGAGGAGGCGGCCAAACGGTTGTACGATGAGCAGAAGAACGCGGCCCAACGGGAACTCGAAAAACTGTCCAAGGCGGAGGCGGAGGCGTCGGTCCGTTGGAGGGTGGAAGAGCAGAAGATGAGGGAATCCCTCGATCTAAAGAACGTGGAGCTGGGACGTCTCCAGGGGGAACTGTCCGCGAAGGTGGATCAGGGCCAGGTTGAACAGTCTCAAATGAAGCAACGGTTCGAAGAGGAGTTGCTCCGGCTTCGGGAAGAAGTTAAAGCTGTTTCGGATCATGTCGACAAACAGAGACAGGAGAATCAACGGATCTTATCGGAGAAGGATCAAGATATCTCGGCGCTGAAGATCCGCTTGAAAGAACAGGCCCAGCGCCTCGAAGAGGAGGGGCGTCTCCTCTCCGTCTCTTTCGAAGAAGAACGTTGCCGGTTGCAGAAATCGTTGGAAGAGGAGGAGGTCCGTCGTCAGAAGATCCAAGAGGGTTGGAATCTCGAGAAAGATTCCCTGATCAATCGTCAAAGGGAACTGGAGAAACAGATCGAAGACGCATCGGTCCTTCATCGTCGGGAGATGGAAGCGCTCGCCGCGGATCGGGCCAGGGTGCGTCAGCCGCTCTCCCAACAGAAAGCCGATCTGGAGATCCAACTGGAAACCCTGCTGAAGGACCGGGAGGGCGCGCTTCAGGCCTTGGAGTCGGAAAAGCAGAATCTTGAATATCAACTTCAACAGAAACAGGAGTCGGTGGGGAATATCCGGGAGCGGCATCATCAGGATGTCGCGAACCTGAAAGACCAGTTTCGGGAACGTTTTGCGCGGATGAGGGAGGAGTGGACCGCGCTGGAAAACCGGCATGCGACGGCGTTGCAGGATCTGGAGCGCCAGATCCTGAACGTTCAGAAACAGTTTGCGGAAACGAAATCGGAGTTGGATCAGGAAAAAGATAATTTCCTCCAGGTCTCTCATCGGGAGAAGGCGGCCTTGCTCGACAGTCTCGCGGAATTGGATCGGAAGATCGGTTCCTTCAAGGAAGAGTGGCCCCGGCAACGCCAGGAAAAAATGGATTATCTCGATCAGATTCAGAAGAAGGTCGCGCTCCTCCAGCGTCAGTTGGATGAACAGGAGAAGGAGTCGGTCCGCGCTCTGGATCAACGGCGCCAGCGGTTCCTGAAACGGGAATCGAAAGTCCGGCAGGTGATCGGTTCTCGGACCGAGAAACAGAAACAGGAACTGAATAAGAGTCAGTCTCTCCTCCAATCTCTTCAGAAGGAGACGGCCGGACAGGAACAGTCGTTGCGGAACCAGTTGACCGAAACGGAAAAAGCATACGCGGCCGAGAGGGACCGGTTGGGACAGCAGAAGAAGGAACTGCAGTCCCGATGGGAGATCCTCGAGAAGGAACGAGCCGAGGAATTATCGAAATTGAGCGGCGAGATCCAGCGTTTGGAGACCCAATACGCCACTCAGCAATCCCAATGGGACAGGCAGCTCCAAAAACAGAGGGAAAACGAGGCCTCGGAGATCGAATCCTTCCATGTCCGGATCCGGGAGATCCTGGAACGGCAGAAGAAGGACGAGGCGGCGGCGGACGCGGTCATCCAACGGGCGGAGGCGGATCGGGCAAAACTGCAGAAGGAATATGAGGACCGCCGCTGGGCATTGGAATCCCAGATCATCGAAAAACGGAAACAATGGACACCCCTTTTGGAGAAGATGAAGGAGGAGGTCCGGAGCCTATCGGAGAAAGAGACGGATCTCCTCCAGCGCTTCACGACGGAAAAAGAGCATCGCGTCAAGAAACTGGCCGATCTTCAGAACCAGCTCCAGAACTGGAACGAGAAGATGCAGGCGGAGAAGAAGGAACATGAGATACGGCATGAGGATAAGATCGCTTCCCTGCAGGAGCAGATCGATAAGAACACCCAACTGTTGGTCAAGACAAAGAAAGAATTGGACGTGCGGGTGCAGTCGAATCAGGAGGAGTTGCAGAAAGTCACCACGGATTTGCAGGAACGGGAACGTCAGATCATGGCGCAGATCGACAAAGAGGAGGCGGACTGGAAAGAGGGGCTGACCGCCGTTGAGGAAGAGGCGCAGCAACTGAAGTCCCGGCTCCAGTCGACAGAGTCCGCCCACCGGGAGACGGTCGGCGGATTGGAAGTGCGCATCAGTCAGATTCAGATGGAGCTGACCCTGAAGGAGACGCAGCGGGAGTCGGACAAGGCCCGTTTCGAGAGGGAATCGGCCAAGGTCCGCCGTCCTCTGGAACAGAAGTTGAAGGATCTGGAGAGGACCATTGCCGAGCAGGAGATGTCGTTTCAGACTCAGTCCCGTGCGAAGGAGGACCAAGTCAAGACGTTGCAGGCCCGGTTCCAGCTTCGCCAGGAACGCATCGAGAACCAGAGGAACAGACATCGGCAGGAATACGCCCAGCGGCGTCGCGATGTCGAGAGTGCCGTGGCGCGATTGAAAGAACGTGTCGAAAATCAGGACCGGTTGCTTCGCGCGGAATACCAGTCGCGCCTGGAGGAATTGAATCGCCTTGAAAAGCGATTGGCGGACACTCAGGGGCAACTGACGTCGGCCCAACAGCAGTTTGCCGAACAGATCCACCACGAAAAAAAGGCGTTGGAGATGCAATGGGAGGACATGAAGCAGTCTGAAGACTCGCGATCGGTCCAATGGGGTGTAAAACTCGGCGAATTGACACAGAACATCGGGTCGCTCTTGAATATGCTGGACCGGACGGATATGACGTTGAAGCAAGAGGCCGATCAGCGGGAACTGTGGAACCGCCAGTGGGGGGAATTCCAACGGCGGATGGAGGAGCTGGAACAGGTGATGTCCGCACAATTCACGGAGTACAACCGGTCTTCCGCCAACGATACATTGTTCTTGAGGGCCGTGGAATCCTATGTCGCGGGCCGTACGGCTGAAGCGCTCGGATACCTCTCCAATTGTTTGACGTTGAACCCCCAGCATGTGCCCGCGTGGAGGTATCGCGTCCTTTGCTATGAATCGGCTGGATTGGGCGATGAAGCGTTGGCCGCCGCCCAGATGGTTTTGAGGCTGGCTCCGGAAGATCGGATGATGAAGTCATGGATGGCGAAAAAAGGTTCGCCCCATCAATAAAAAAGAAAGAGGAAACTCCCATGGTTGACGAAAAAAAAGATCCCATTTCACACAATCCGCCGACGGGTTCCGGAGCTCCGGGGAACATACCGCGTCCCCCGTTGCCACCCATGTCCCCGTCGGGTAGTGTCGCTCGCCCCGCGCTTCCGCCATTACCCCCGTTGGCTCCCGGTTCCCCCCGGAGCGCGACGGCGATGTCCGTCCCTCCGCCGGTCCCGATGGGCGGTTCGCCGGAGATGCCTCCCAAGGAGATGGATTCCCGCATCAAAGATCTCGAGGACATGAAGAAAATGCTCGAGACCAAATTGGAGGATATGGAGAAGCGCTTGAACGAGGAGCGGGAAAAAGTGATGCTGGCGGCTCTCCGAAGCAAGGAAGAATCGGCCCTGGCGGCCAAGGTGGAGAGCAGCATCAAGGATATCCAGGAGAGGCTTCGTCGGGAAAAGAGAGAACAGGAACTGGAAGCCAGCCGTGTCGCCGCCGAATCGCGTGCCCGGGAGATGGAACGCCGCCTCGCGGAGGAGCGGGAGACCTGGGTCGCCACTCTGAAGAACCAGATGTCCCAGAAAGACCTGGAATCAAAACAGATCGAGGATGGCATCAATAGCCGCCTGTTGGAGCTGGAGAAACGCTGGGCGGATGAGAAATCGAGGATGGAACTCGTCCTGAAGGAGAAGAGCGAAGAACTGGAAAAACTGTCCCAGACCCACGCTCTCCAGATGGAACAGCTGAAACTCGACAGCGAGAAACAGCAGACGGTGCTGACGGGCGAGCGGGACCAATGGTTGAGACAGGCCACGGATTACCAGAAACGTTTGGAGCAGGAACGGGTCTCTTTCCAGTCCGACCGGGAGGCCAAGGACCGCGAACTGCTGATCTTCAAGGCCAACGCGACGATCACTGAGAGCCAGCAGAAGATGGAGATCGACCGACTGCAGAAGGAACTGAACGACATCCTCTCCCGTTATGACAAGATCATCCAGCTGTCCGATAAGAAAGAACAGGAGGCGGCGACCCTTCAGGCGGCCCTCTCCCAGTCCCAACGGGATGTGACGGCCCTCCAGTCTCAATTGGCATCCGTTCAGAACGAGATGGCCCAGAAAACGGTCCAATTCGAGGAGATCAAAGGGGAACTATTCCGGCAAAGGGAACAATTGCAGAACGAATTGACCCTGCAGAAGGATCAGTCGGAAAAGAAGTTGGTGGAACAGAGGGAAAAACTGGAGAACGAACTCATTCAACAGACGGAACGTCTGGAGAAGGAGCTCGTGGAGCAGCGCGAGGGGTTGGAGAACGAACTGTCCCAACAGCGGGAGCGTTTGGAGGGCAAACTCACCCAGCAGGAGGATCAGTTCAAGCGGGAGTTGTCGCAACGGACCCATGAGGTGGAGACATTGAGGAACACCGCCTCTTCGTTGCACGTGCAGCTGACCGAAAAAACGACGGAACTGGAGAAACTGAAGGATTCTTGGGAGAAGATATCGTTCGAACAGAAGCAACTCGAGCAGAAGCTGGCCGAACGGGACCGTTCTTTCGACGCCCTGCGTGACAAGCATATGGAGGTCGACCGCCAATTGGCCGAACGCAACGCCCAATTCCAGGCCCTCCAGAAGGAACTGAATGAGAAGAAGACGGCGTCCGATGAAGCGGCCAAACAGATCGTCCTCCGGGAGCAGGAGATCCAGGGGTTGAAACAGCGCTTGGCCGAACTGGCGAAGGAACTCGGCTCAAAGGATCTCCGGATCGAAGTCCTTCAATCCAATTTCGCCAAAAAGGAAGACGAGATCATGGGGCTCCGGATGCAGATCCAGAGCGCGAATGTGAAGATTGAGACCGAACTGGCCCGTCAGAAGAACATCTGGGACCAGGAGCGTCAGGATCTGGTGTCCCAACGGGACCGGTTGAAGGTGGAGTCTCATCATTTCTCGCAACAGGTGGAACAGATGGCCCTGTTGCTCCAGCAGGAACGGGCCCGGTTGCAGGACGCCCCGCGGGATCTCGCCGAGAAAGAGCGGCTTCTCAACGCGCAGAGAGAGGAAGTCCATCAGTTGCAGGAACGGCTGTTGAAATCCGAGTCGGAGCGCAAGGAATACGAAGGACGGGTCAATCGCTTGAGGCAGGAGCTGACCTTGCACGAGGATGAGCTGAAGATGCGGTATGAAGACCAGCTTGGCCGGCTCAAGGACAGTCTGCGGTCCCATGAAGATGAATCGGCCAAATACAGGAGGGAGCACGAGCGCCTTCATCAGGAACTCCATGATGTTTCCGAGAAGAACCAATCGCTGGCCCAGCAGGTGGCCGTTCTGATGTCGGAAAGGAAGCTGCAGGAAGAGCGGGCCTCCCGGGAGAACGAGGATCTGGTCCGTCGGATGGAACATGAAAAGCAGTTGCATCAAGCCGTCATCCGGGAGAAGGAACGCGAACTGGCCGAACTTCAACAGAAACTCACGTCCGCCGAGATGCCGTTCCAGAAACAGTTCGAAGAGAAATACAGGGAGGCGTTGCGCACCGTCGAACAGGAGCAGAAGCGGTGGGCGCAGAACCTGGTCGCCAATGCGGAGCACAAGATCCAACAGACGGAGACGAAGAACCGTCATGAACTGGAGGCATTGAAAGAGAGCGTCATGGGCGAGCTGGCCGCCATGGAAGCGGATAACCGGCGTCTGGCCGAGGAAAAGCAACAACTCTCGTCGGAGTTGCAGCAATTGAAGGAGCGCCGGGATCAGGGCGGGGTCCAGCGGGAAACCCAGTATAATGAGTTGCTGCGCCGTTTGGAGGAAAAGGACAACCTGTTGCAATCCGTGAAGGCCCAGATGGATCTGGAAAAGCAAGCGGCGGCCGAACGTATGGCCTTTATTCAGACCCAGTTGGACGCGGAGAAGACCGTGATGCAAGAACGCCTGAAGATGCTGGAGAAAGAACAGTCTCACCTGCAGGAAGAGAAGACGGAATGGCTCCGACGGAAGGAGCAGGAATTGGAAGCTCTTCAGAAGAGGCATCAGGAGGAACTCCAGCGGATGCACGAAGAGATGTTGACGCCGCCGTCGAGAGGGCTTTGGGGATGGCTGAACAAACCCGCGATCGAGATCAATTTCGGCGGTTCTCGCCATCAAACCAGAAAGGATGTATAATCAGATGGATATGACCACAGAGAACATCCGATCGAGGATCGAGAAGCATTTTCAGGGGGTGTCCCACCGCTTGAAGGCGGAAGACATTCATCTGGATATGCCGCCCATGGACATTGCCTCCGTTTTACCCTCCGTCGATGAACCGAGGTTTCAGGTCGCTCCCGGCCATTATCAGAACATCATCCGGCTCCAGGAGCAGGTCGATCAGCTCAATAAGGAATTGCAATCGGAGCGCACCCGTCAGACGGTGGTGGAAAAACAGGTCGAACTCAAGTATCGCCGCCAATTGGAGGAGATGGAGAAAGCGTATGCCGAACTCCTGGAGAAATCAAAGGGCATGGAGCAGGAGTTGACCGACGTACGGACCCGATTGGGTGAGGCCCGGCGAGAGGTCGATTCGTTGCGCCGGGAGATGCAGAAGAAGGACGAAGCCCTCGCCTCGTATTCGAGCGTGTTGAGCGAGGCGGATAAAGTTCGTCAGAGATATGAGGAGACCTGTCGTCATCTGAACTCGACCCAGGGGGAATTGACCCAGCTCAAAGAGACCCTGAAATCGAAAGAAGATGAGATCCGATCCGTTTCCAGATCTCTCGACGCGTCGTCGCCGGTGCAGGGGGAGTTGGATGACCTTCGCATGCAGTTGGACCATGCCCGTCAAGATTACGCCATTTTGCAGACCGAGATGCAGGCCAAAGAAGCCGAACGAACGTTGTTTCAGGAGAGCGCGGAACGGTTGGGGAGGGAAAACAAGGAACTGCTGGCCAGTATCAGGAAGATGAACGGTTCCGACACTCTGTCGACGGAGGAGGCCCCCGCCGCTTCCGCGGATCAGTTGAAAGTGCTGGAACAGGCGGTTTCCGAGAGGGATCGTCTTCTGGAAGATCGTGAGGCGGAGTTCGAGCGCCAGAAACAGGAATATGAGTGGGTGATCGAGGGCTCCAAAAAGTCCGAAGAACAGGCGCGTGTGCAGGCTCAGCAACAGGAACAGTCGTATCGGGACCTGGAAGCCCGCTTCCAACAGTTGCTGGCCGAAAACGAAACATTGAAGACGGTTCCTTCGGGGAATGTGCCGGAGGAGGTCACCCGGAAACTGGCGGATCTGGAAAAGGAATTGGCCGAAAAAGCGGCGGGCCTCCAGCAGGCGCTTGACCGTGAAACCGGATTGCAGGCCAAGCTCGATGAACATCTCTTGAACGTGGTCACCCTCAAGAAGAAAAAGACGGAGCTGGAGGGGGCTCTGCAGGAAAAGGCATCGGAGACCCAGCAGGCCGTCTCGCGCCTGGCCTCCTTGGAGAAAAAGTATGAGGAGTTGGAGACACAGAACCGGTTGCTCCTCTTGAACACCGAGTCGATCGAGAAGATGGAACATCAACTCCGGGAGACCTATCGATTGATGTGTTCCGAAGAACAGGTCCGTGAGATGGTCGTCTCCAAGAAGAAAGTCGGGATCGGTCCCATGCCCGTTCCGACGTCAAAACCAGGTTTGTGGTTTCGGTTCGTGGGATGGTGGAAGAAGCCCCTCGTCAGTTTTAAGAAAAAATCGACTGCGGCCTCCGCCGCCAAACCTCCGGCCGTCCAGCCGGCCCTCCGAACGCCCTTGATCCGTCCGGGGCTGATCAAACGTCCCCCCCGATAAGCGTTTCCTCCACCCCATCGCGTGAAATTGGATGGGAAGACTCGATTTGACGGACACAGAGGACTTGATGCAACTCCCTAGGAAGAAGACCCCCCCGGTGAAATCCGATGAGAAGTATATGCGACTGGCCATGGCGGAAGCCCGCTTGGCCGGACGAGGGGGGGATGTCCCCGTCGGAGCCGTTTTAGTCAGGAATGGGCTCGTCGTGGCGAAAGGCCGGAATCGGATGAGGAAGGACCTGGATCCTTCGGCCCACGCCGAGATGGTCGCCATCCGCCGGGCGGCGCATCTATTGAAAAACGAGCGTTTGGAGGGTACAATACTCTATACGACGATGGAGCCTTGTCCCATGTGTTCGGGAACCCTCGTTTTGGCTCGAGTGGAAAGGGTTGTGTATGGGACCCGCGATTTCAAGGCGGGAGCTTGTGGAACCGTGATGGATCTCTCCCGTCATCCGTCCTTGAACCACCGGTTCGATGTGACGGGCGGCGTGATGGAGAAAGAATGTCGTCTTTTATTGCAAAGATTTTTCAAGGCACGACGGTGATATCCTGATTTATGGGGGTGAACCGGGTTCGACGGAGATGCAGGAGACCTCCGGGTGCAGGCCGAAGTCGTCGGAGCTTCGTAAAAAAACCGTCAAACTAACAACTGCCAACACTGAGTTGGCTCTCGCGGCCTAATACGCCGTGACGTTCGCCTCTTGACGCCGGCTGGAGAGGTCCGAACGCCATTAGCCGGCTGGCCGTTGACCGCTTGTTCCGTCGGTCGCGGTGAGAACAAAACGGGGCTGGCTGAGGGGTGGTTCGGTTTGGAGACAACCTCTCGGCGAGACTGAATCCAGACTAAGCCTGTAGAGCCGAGGTTGACACATTTCTGGACGCGGGTTCGATTCCCGCCACCTCCACCCATATCAAAAAACACCGATGAGAATCTTATCTCTTCGGTGTTTTTTGTTGGGCGTGGTGACAACGAGAATCGTTCCGCCGCGGGGCTATGGGGATCGTCGGCGGCTCCGCGGGCCGAATTCCCGAAGGAAGCCGCCCCGAACACATGCGGTGCATGAAAAGCGCCCGGAGGGGCGCGTCAGGGAGGGCGGGTCAGCACCATTTCCCAACGGAGACATAAGGGGCTTGAGTCTCCGGACGTCATTGCGTATAATATGGTCCTCGCGCCAAAGGATTTTTCGACAGTCGATTCATCAAAATCTGACCCACCAAAGGAGACTTACAATGAAACGCATATTCAACTTCAGCGCCGGACCCAGCATCCTGCCCGTCGAAGCCCTGCAACAGGCCCAAACCGACCTGGTCGACTATCAAGGCACCGGGATGTCCATCATGGAGATGAGCCACCGGGGGAAGGTCTACGAGGCCGTCCATCAGGAGGCGATCGACAACCTTAGGAAAATCCTGGGTGTTCCCGATGATTATGCCATCCTTTTCCTTCAGGGCGGCGGACACGAACAATTCGCCTGGGTCCCGCTCAATTTTCTGACGGAAGGAAAGACGGCCGATTACATGCTGGCCGGCGCCTGGGGGCTCAAAGCGTATAAAGAAGCGCAAACCATAGGGAAAGCCAACGCCGCGGCGGATGTCACCAAAATCAAGCCGGCCCGGATGCCGTCCCAGGGAGAATTGAAACCGACTCCCGGCGCCGCCTACCTCCATATCACCTCGAATGAGACCATCGAGGGAATCCAACTGAAATCCTTTCCGAAGACGGACGCTCCGTTGGTGGCTGATATGTCGTCGGATATCTTGTCGAGGCCGATCGACGTGAAATCGTTCGGTTTGATCTATGCGGGCGCCCAGAAGAACGTCGGTCCGGCCGGGGTGACAATCGTCATCGTGCGCAAGGACTGGGTTGAAAAAGGGAATCCGAAGATCCCCAATATGTTCCGATATTCCACACACCTCAAGGAGAACTCTCTCTACAACACGCCACCCTGCTTCGCCATCTACATGGTCATGCTGGTGACGCGCCTCCTGCTGAAAAAAGGAGGTTTGGCGGCCATCGCCGAGACGAACCGGAAGAAAGCTCAGAAACTCTACGAAACCATCGATGGTTCTTCCGGCTATTATCGCGGCACGGCGGATCCGGCCCATCGGTCCGATATGAACGTGACCTTCCGCCTTCCTTCCGAGGAATTGGAAGAACGGTTCATCAAACAGGCCAAAGAGTATTCCCTGGACGGTCTGAAGGGGCACCGTTCCGTCGGGGGGATTCGCGCTTCAATCTACAACGCGTTCCCGGCCGAGGGTGTCGATGCCTTGGTGGGATACATGAAGGAGTTCCAGAAGAAGAATGGCTGATCGGTTTTTGGGCCACCTTCGGGAAATTCGCGAAAGCTGATTTCCCGCCCCGAGAGGGGATGAATAAAAAAGCCTCATCGTTCTTGCGATGAGGCTTTTTTATTGGGAAAAGGATCGTCTTATGCTTGGATGGAAATGAACCGGATCTCCTCGAGATCCCGTTGGATGCTTTCGGTGAACTTCACCAGATCGACGATCAATATCTTGATCGTTTCGTCCAAGCCGGTCGAATCCAAAGAGTCGCCGTTCAGCGTGAAGATTTCCAGCGCGTTCACGAGGCCACCTTTGGAGCCGGTCCACCACTGGATCAGCTGTTTCAACGAGGTCCGGTCTTTCCCGACGAAAGACTGTTCTTGGGGAGTCAGGATGTCCACCCGGTCCGCCGTTTTGGAGAACGAGGGAAGGAGGCGTGAAAGTTCCGAGCGGATCTGGTCCGCGTTCTGTCTCGTGCGGGATATCAGGACGACTTGGGGAGACTGGCTGTCATCGAGTTGTCCCACCTTCTGGGCCAACGCCGCCAGAGCGTTGATGAGGACGTTCTTCTGGTCGGTGGGGGTCGTGTTGTCGAAAAGGGCCGACACGTCAAAAACCGTCAATTGGCCGGAGGCGGTCAGATCCGTCTGGCCGACGACCTGGTTCAGGGATTGGAGGATGATGGATCGTTTGAGGATCGCGTCATAGTTTATTCTCACCTGCTCGTCCACGGCCATGGCGAAGAGGGGAAGGTCGTCTCCTCTTCCGAGGCCCAAGCGGAACGGGATCTGCGCGAGGATGTCCTCGTCTTGGATGTCCACCAGGTCCAATTCCTGGGCCAGGGAAGTTCCCGCGGCCCTCAAGAGCGCCATTTGAGACAGCACCGTCGGCAGGAGTTCGGGCCTTCCCTGTTCAATGGTCTGCAATATCTCCCGGACAACCCGGCCGATGAAATCAGGATTTGTTTTCGCGTAGGACAGGGTCTGCGCGAGGGATTCATCCGAACGGAGGATGTCTTGCAGTGCCTGTTTTTCGGCGTTCGTGAGGTCCCCTGCTTTTACTCGGCTCAGGTTCTTTCGGATGAACGAGTTCCATCGTGTGTCGGGAGTTTCCATCGCGGGTCTGGATTTCAGCTCGATGACCGTGGAATCCAGTCGTTTGATGTCGAAGGAAACGGGACGTGCGGTGCCGCCTAACAGCGTCTCGAGCAGCTCTGTCCTCAACCGATCCTTCAAGGTCTGGAATCGGTCGTCTTGCTTTGAAAGGGTTTTTTCGTAGCTCAATCCCTCCATGGAAGGAAAGGAGGGATTGCCCCATCGTCGGATATGGCGTGTCAGGGACATGGAGCCGCTCAGAAGCACCTGAAGGGCGGGAGCCAACAGGGAACGAGGGAGGGTCTCCACCGGGAGAAGTTGGAGATTCCGGCGGTTATCAAAGGAGGAGATGTCTTTTGTCAGTCGTTGAAAAAGGGACATGAGATTTTTGTTCGATTGAGAGACGATAAGGTTGCCGGCCAGGCGTTGAAGACCCCGGGCGTCTGAGAGATTGAT
Source organism: Elusimicrobiota bacterium (assembly GCA_022709755.1). Classification (GTDB taxonomy): domain Bacteria; phylum Elusimicrobiota; class Elusimicrobia; order FEN-1173; family JAKLIF01; genus JAKLIF01. Next base: position 102,628 of record JAKLIF010000003.1, read on the forward strand.
AAAGGTATGGAGAGTGACAGAGGCGATGAACGCGGCGGCGGGAGTCCAGAGATCCACACCGGGAATCGTCAGAAGATAGGGGGCCATGAAAAGCAGAGTCGTGGGAGCCCTTTGAAAGGTCCGGACAAGAGCTTCCTTGATCGGGCGTTTCTGGAACAGGATCTCCATGACCGGGTGGAGCAGGAGGAAACCGAGAAGCCCAACGCCGAGCAGATGGCCTAGTCCCAGCGGCGCGGCCAAATGCAGGAACAGATAGGTTTCAAGCGCCGGGGCCACGACGATGTTGAATACGGTCACGGTGTTCTTGATCCACGCCGGCGCAGCCGACCTTTTACCTTCCGTGAAGTGGTGCCGTAAGATTCGGAACCCGTTCAAGAGTGCTCCAATGGCCGGAGATAGGATGGAATGGGGAAGTGTCCTGTCGATCACCATCTGAGGCCCGACGATGGGGACCATCTGCAGGGTGGATCCGGTCGGAATCCCGGTGAAATTGTTCCGGAAAAAATTGGCGGTGTCGCTGGCGGGAGTGTGAGTCTCCATCGTATTTTCGAACAGGTTAAGGAGCTGACTTCCGGATTCTTTATCGGTTTGGCTCAGTAAATCATTGATGGTTTGGATCGCTTGCAAGAATTGGTTCGCAAAGTTCCTGTCGGGGCGTATGTAATACTGGAAATCGGGAATCCGCATGAGGCCCCGTTTTTCCAATGCCTCCCAGAACGACTTCCATTCAATGTCACGTCCTTGTGTCAGCCACTTGTTCTTCTCATCCTGGATGGGACCGTTGACCAACATCGTTCCCGTGCCTGATGTACAGATGATATGGGCGTTGGGTGCGGACCGATGGATGAGGTCTATGTCGGACGCGGCCCCGCAGGAGCGGGCGAAGAACAGGGCGATATTTGACGGAGTCCGTTCCAGGGTCCTGTAGAGATAAAAACTGTGCCCGCCGTGGTCGATCTCGTTGATCTTTAAGTTGGCTTTTTCAAGATGGGCGTCGATGTCGTCGGACCCCTTATCCTCGTAATCGGGATTGACGATGAAGATGTAGACCGGGGTCGGTTTATCGACGGACTGGATGTGCAGATAGGAGCCGTAATCGACGGTTTTCCAGCCGGGCTTATCTACCCACTGGCCGTTTTGAAGGGTCTGGTAATAGTTCCGGAGAGCCGTGAAGGACCGTTGCCCATCGTCATCGGTTCCGTCGCCTTTGTAGAAGAACACTTTCTGCACATGGATCCCGTTCGGATTCGTCATGTCCGATATGTTGAGGACGTCCTGCGGCACCAGATGGAAGGTCCTGGCGATATATTTGCTCCAGTCGGTGTCGATCCCCGGCAGGTCGAGGTCGTAAAACAGTCCGCCCATGAGGCCGTAGAGGATCCTCCCCGACCTGTTCGTCGAGTGTTCCAGGCGCTGATACTCGCTTTTGATGTCGTTCTGCATGAGGGTCATCGCGTTGAGGAGTTTCGGGTAGAGCTGTTTCTCCTGCGGAAGAAGCCGGTCGTCCGCCTTGATCCTCTCCATCTCATCCTGATTTTTCAGGAGGTTGATGGCGCAGGTGGCCATCATGGCTTCCGAGACCGGGTCTTCGGTTTTGTCTATCCCTTTCACAAAGCGGTGCAACAGGTCATCGGGATTGTCCATGGTCCCCAGAAAGTTCAGCAACCGATTCTTGTAGGTCACCGTCAGTCTGACGAATTCCCGGAAATGATCGTATTTGACGCTCTCCAGTAGTTGGTCTCCCGTTATTTTCTCCTCGGCCATCTTTTCCAATAGGCGGTTGAATATGCCGAGGAACGTGCTGGTGTAGGCCTCCCCGCCGCCGTAGACGAGGATGTTGTATGTTTCTCGAGCGTTCCATCTGGATACGGAGGCGAACCGCTCCTCGTCGGGCCTACTGTGAAGTTCGTTGATGTTGAGGAGGATATGGGAGGCTTTTTCCTTGAGTTGCTTTTCAAGGGATTGCCGACCCACGACCGAATCCTGACTGATCAGGCGGATCAGAGAATTGATATGGTCCAACTCCCCCATATTATCGATGTCTTCCAATGCTAGATTCTCCACCAAGTGAAGATGAATCAGCCCGGCGACGAACCCTTTGTTCACGATCGATTTGCTGCGAAGAATATCCAGTAAAACCTGATGGGAGGGTTTATCGCTGGTCTCCAGGATGGAGGGGAGAAGGTCGTTGTGTTTCATGGCTTCCATCAGTGCGGCGGGGGCCGTATCGGCTCCTGCGAGCACCAGGTCGCGGGCATAGGGTTGGTCTTGCCAGGCTGTCATATTCCTGGAGAACAGTATCCTCCAGTTGTTCTGATACATCAACATCCCGACGGATTTATGGACGATATCAAGCCCATGGGGATGGACATCCCGGTATCCGTCGGCCGACAGGAACAGCACTTTCCAGTTCTGGTCTTGATGAAGAGCGTTGATCGCCATGTCGACATATCGCATGCCGTCGGCCTCGATGATGGGTTTCGCATTCGAGAGGATCAGTCCCCATTTTTGGTCGTTGGCCATCTGTTCAGCCGCCTGCAAAACGATGTCCCAATCCCCTGTTCGGGCCCCTGTTTCGGCGCCGAATGAGATGAGCGCATTCCAATTGGAGCCGGTGTTCTGAATGGCCTCATTGACGATGGCTTCGCCCCCGTCCACATCGTAAAAATACTGCCCCCATTCGAGGATTGATGACCAATTAGAAGCCGCCTGAAGTTTTTGAGCGAAAATCTTCACAACGTCTTTGCCCCAGTCCGTTTCCATCAAGGCCGGTATATGTTTTCCGATCGCCTGGATCTCCCGCCAGTTTTCATCACCTGTTTCGGGGGATAAAATCCTGTTCAGCACCGCCTGTAGTTGCGGGACGGTGGCATCGTGTTTTATTAAAACTTCCGTATAAGACAGGAATTGAAGCCGGTCCCGTTCTTCCTCGACGGGGAGATGGGATGCCGCTTCCACGACGAACGGTTCGGCCTGTTCGGGAGATAGAACCGCCGCTATTTGCAACAGGTTGTTCCACCGGCCCTTCTCGCGGGCGGTTTGTGCAAGGCGGAGGGCTCGGGCCTGTTCCCCGGGTAGCGCACTCCATGATCCGATATGATACAGCAAAGAAGACCAGCTTCCGTTTTCTTCCGCCCAGGAGAGCGCCGGTCCGATCTTATCCGGAGCCCAGCTGTAATTCGCAAAAGCCGGTAGGTTGCGCAAGAGATTGGCGGGTTCCCCTTGCAATTTATCCACGGCTTCGAGGACCGCTTTTTCGCGCAGCTTTTCGTCCTTGATGAGTTTATAATTCTCACCCAACATATCAAGGGGTTTGGATTTTGACGCGATCATGAGGTAGTAATCGCTCGTGGTCCACTCCCGGTCTCCACTTGCCGGAATCCCCTGGTCGTCGCCCGGAGTCGCCGGTTGGTATGTCTGGGCGGTTGTCCGCGGCGCCAGACCCAAAAGGCTGGCAGCCAATAAGACCGGCACAAGAACGGGGCGGATCATCTTTGAAAATGCGGGAGCGATTCCGGTCTTTGCCACGGAGACACCTTGAGTCCTGCGGACAGGGGCGGCGCGCCTGTTGATTATCCCATGAGAAACCGTGCCGATCAGGGCATAGCCCCAGAAGAGGACGGGGGCCAAAGGTCCCGCGAAGGATAAGGCCACTCCACCCAAGACGCCGATACCGGCGATGATGCCGACGGAGGCGAGAGTCCCTTTCCGGGCGAGCGCTTTGAAATGCAGTCCGGCAAAGACACCCCAGGATATGACGGCGGAAAGGATGTCATGGGTCTGTTCTGTTCCCGGAAGGCCGAGTGTCGAGAAGACGGCCGGAAGAAGGACCATGAGGCCTAGAGTCAAACCGTTCTCCAAGAGAGGGGTGATGATCCCGTCGTAAACGCGAGCCAGGCGGTCTGTTCGGAAGGAGATTGACGCCGGCAGGAGAGAGGAGAGGAACCTCTCGAGAGAGGGAAGGATCAGGGCCCTCATCCAGGGCCACGACCCCATGGACAGGCGGGCTCTGTATCTCTCGGATTCCGCTTTCAAGGCCAATCGACGGTCTTCCCGTTCGTTTTGGCGAGTCAGGTTTTTCTGTAGCGTGGAAGACTCCGTGGAAATAGGTGAGATCTCGGCGAGCATCGTCTGAGCGGGTGCATTAATGGGGACTAAGCGGAGCATGGGGCGACCATGCGAATCAAGCTCGCTCAGACCGATGAATTGATCGCGGGTGGTGGATGTCTTTTTGATGGCGTTCTCATAAGCTTTTCGATAAAGGGCGGCGAAATTTCTGTTGGGCGGCACATAATATTGGAAGTTGTCGTTGCCGCTGAGGTCGCGACTCAGGGTGTTCCAGAAAGGGTCCCAGCTGATGTCTTGGCCGTTGTTGAGCATCCGGTTCTTCAAGGACTGGATCGGTCCGTTCACGTATTGGGTCCCGGTGGCGTTGGTGGAGATGATGTGGGCGTTGGGGGCCTTGTCCAGGATATCATTGATCCGATCGGCTCCTCCACAGGAGCGTGCGAAAAAGAGGGCGATGTTTGACGGGGTTCGACTTAATGTCTCGTTGAGCCAGTAGCTGTGGCCGCCATGGGCGATCTCGTTGATTCGGAGTCCCGCCTGGTTGAGATAGGTATCGACGTCGTTCGATCCTTGCTCATTGATCCGATCGTCTCGGTTGGGTTTGACGACGAATATGTAGACCGGGTTCTTGCCGCCGGTGGATTGGATGAAGACATAGCTTCCGCGGTCCGTGGTCCGCCACCCCTCTCTCTGATAGGATTGGTAAAGACTGGCATAGGACGATTCGCCGTCGTCATCCCCATAGAAAAAGACCTTTTGGACATGTATGCCGTTGGGGTTGGTCATGTCGGAGAGGCGGAGTACGTTCAAGTCGGGGAGGGGATATTTTTCCGCCATCTGCCGGCTCCATTCGTTAACTCCGCCGTCGACGTCGTGGAACATCCCGCCGAGAAGACCGTACATCACCATGCCTGCCTGATTCTCGGCGGATTCCATCCGCACGTATTCATCTTGAACGGATTTTTGAAGGAATCGGAGCAGATTCTGGAGCTTCGTGTAATGTTGGGTTCCCTGGCTCTTGTCTTGCTGGATGATCTCCGCGATCTGGGCCGGGTTCTGCAGCAGGCCGATGGCGTTGGCGACCACTGTGGCTTCGCGGAGGGGTTCCTGTGTCTGATCGAGGTTCTGGACGAAGCGTCTCATGACCAGCTCCGCCTTGTCGGCGGTCATCGTCTCCAGGAAATCGGGAAGTTTGTTCTTATAGGTGGCGGTCAGATTGAGGAATTCCCGGAATTTATTGTAGTTTGCTTTTTCGAGAAGTTGGTCGCCGCTCAACCCCTCGTCCTTCATCTTGTCCAGTAACCCCTTGGTGACGATGCTCCCATCAGGATTCCGTGTGCCTGAGAAAAGACCGACGAACGTGCTGGTGTATGCTTCCTCCGCGCCATATCCCATGATCGTGTAAATCTCATTGGCGTCCATGTCCTTGACGGAGGCGAATCGGGTCGCGTCGTTCTCCTCGTGGAGATCGTTGATTTCCAGTAGTTTGGCGAGGCAGTGGCTGCGCAAACTATTGTGAATGGACTGGGCTCCAAAGAGATTCTCTTGTGTCACCAGGCGCATCAGGGTCTTCATATAGGCCGCGGGGTCTCCCACCAATCGGTTGATTTCCTGCAGGGGTATCCCTTCGGCGATATGGAGATGGAGGAGGCCGGCCACGTCGATGATATTCGTGATATCGGGGCTGTTGAGGATATTCAGGATGAGTCGATGGTTCGGGTCACGGCTTGTCTCCAGGAGCGCCCTGACGACGGGGTCGTCCTGTATGATTCGCATGATATCCGAGGGGACCTCATTGGCGGCCCGAAGGATGACGTTACGCCCGATGAGATAGTTCTGCCAAGTATTGGCAGTGGAGATCAACGCCTCCCAATCTTTCTTGGCCATCAGTTCGCCGATGGCTTCCTGAATGAAATCGTTGGCTTGGGGGTGATAATTGATGAAATCGTCCGAGGTGTTGATGATCATTTTCCAGTCTTTGGCGGCCCTCAATTCGTTGAGAGCGCGGTCGATGTATTTCAGTCCTTCCGGGCCGATCTGGTTGATGGCGGCGGCGGAGTAGAGGATGCCGTCCCAGAGATTGTTCTTGGCCATGTATTCGGCGTTACTCAGCTGCAACTGTGTATCGTTCGCATCCTTGGCATATTCAATCAGGTAGATCAGCTTTGTCCTGTCGCTTTGACAGTGTTCAATGGCTTTTTGGACCGAGGCGGCGCCGCCCGGAATCGTCCGGAGATGTTCGCCATTGCTTAGAATGGTCGACCAATCGCCCTTCTTCTCCAGTTCCGAAAGAGCTTGTTGGACGGCAGAAAGTCCCCACGGCGTCCGGGCGAGGACGGAGGTTTTTTCGATGATGGTCGTCCAGTCGGATTTAGCTTCCAGCCCTTTCAACGCCCGTTGGACGGCCGGGATGAACTCTCCATTCGACAGAAGGACCGGTGAGTAATAGACGAGGCTGTACCATTCTTCCGCTTCAAGGAGGTGGGCGACGGCGTCCTTGAGGAAAGGTTCGGCTTCGTTCGCGGGAAGGAGTGCGGCTGTTTGTAGGAGATATGACCAGTCTCCGGCTTGCTGCATCGTTCGGGCCATGCCGAGCAGCCGGTCACGTCCCCCGCTCTTGTCTTTCCAGTAATCCGCGGTCTCCAACATTCCATACCATTCTTTCCTCTGTTGGGCGGAGTCCAAGGCCATGGTGAGCGTTTCGGATCCCCAGGAATAGTCCATGAAGGATTTGGCGCTCAGAAGGAGGTACGATTTCGTCTCGGTGGAATCGACCGCGATCTTGACGGCTTCTTCGCGCAGGGATTCGTCTTTGATGCTCTTATAGTGTCTGTCCAACATCCAGCTCGGGCTCACCCGGGCGATGAGGAGCCATTTGTCTTCCTCCGTCCACTCGGCCCCGTCGACCGATTGGATCTTGTCGGATCCCGCTCGATCCGGTGAGAGGATGCAACTGCTGAAACCCGATGAGAGCATCAGAAGACTGAAAAGGAGCCCTTTGGGTTTTCTGAGGAACGGTCCGGCGCCGCTCGCGTCGATGACCCTGATGATCGAAAAAAGAGCCGTGGAAATGCCGACGGCGACGAGGGGTGTCAGGATGTCAATCCCCGGCAAGGTCAATAAATAGGGAGACAGGAAGAGGACTGCTGACGGAAGACGTTTCATCGCACTGGAGAATGCGGATGGGAAAGGACGTCTTTGGAATAACATCTCGGCCAAGGAACGGAGCAGCATGAACCCGAACCCGATGCCGAGCACATATCCGATCCCGAGGGGGGAGACCAAGGCCGGCGCGATGACGTAGTTGAACACGGGGACGGCATTTCTAAGCCATCCTTTTTGACGGTCGAACGGTTTGGTCGCGTAGATCCAGAGGGTTTGCAGGAAGGGAATGCGGAGTAACGATCGGGCCGAGTAAGCGACACGGAGCGCTTCGTGCTGCGCGATGACGGGGGCCAGCTTTTTCTGCAACAGGGCCAGGCGGGCCGTCTGTTGTTCCATGTCTCCGGAAAGTTCTGTCTTGTTGAGGTCAGCGACCAGCCAGGGATTCAGCCAGACCGTGCCGGCGTCGGTCACCGCCAGACTGTTGTTGCCGGTGAACCGCAGATTCCAATCCACGCGCAGATCGTCGCTTTTGAATCCGGGGTTTTTCGACCGGATGGTTTTCAGATAAGCCTGGACCAATGATTCGTCGAGAGGGGTTTTGTCGGCTTTCAGGGAGGGAAATTGTTTGGAAAGGCCCTGGAATCCTCTGGATATCCGCCAGTCACGGAGATAACGGCTCATCAGTTTGGAGCCGAACCAGGCCAGCCCGAGTCCAGCCGAGAGGGCGGCGATGTGGATGAAGCCGGCCACCAGTCCGTCCATGGCGATGATCGACGAGGCACCGGAGAGGGCCAATCCAATCCCCACGGCAGTTGTGAGAGCCCCTGCGATCCAGGCGGCGGCATTGTGGACGATGTTGAAGGGCTGCGGCGTATGAGATTCCCAAGAGATCGGTTCAAGTTCCAGGAGCCAGTTATTGTGTTCCGCGAATTTTCCGAACCATTTGGGGGCCACTCCCGGTAATTGGGTCAATCCCAAAAGACCATAACCGATATCGCGGTCCAACCGGAATGGTTTGAGCCAGCGAGCTTTGGACTGGAGATAATCGTTCGCCCATTTGCCGGTGAAGCTCATCTCGCTGTATTGGAACGTGTGGATCCCTTCATGCAGTGTCGTTATCGTCTTGTATCGCACATCCATGCTGTCTTTGAGGGTGAACACGTTGCCCAGAGTCATCCCCGAGGCGTAATCGTCGACGAAGGGAATCGTCCCTTCAAACACCAAGGCCCCCACCTTGGAGGAGGCGGCCAGGTCGATCTTGTTCCCATAGATGGTGTTCGCGATCACGGCGAAAGCGGGGAGGGGAAGTATCCGTGGTTCCGGCTTATACCCGGCCTTTTTGTCGAAGCTCAGGAGCAGGGGGCCGAAATCGATCTCGTATCGGTCGAAGGGTTTGTCGCCCACCATCACGTTGTTGCGCATGGACACGCCGAGGGAGTGGACGACCTTGGCCGGGATGCCGTAACCGTTCTGGTTGATGCCGCTCCGGGTGATTTCTTTTCCGCCATACATCAGGAGCCCTCCGGCGCTGCCCCAGGCGAACCCGTCGAGCATGTCCGCGTCGTTGACGTAAGCTCCGACCCCCGCGATGATCCCGTTACCGACGACATCAATGAGAAGGATCGTCTGCAAGTCTTTCTGGTTCGCGTGGTCGGCCAGGAGGATCGTTCCCAGGGTCGTCGCTCCCATGACCGCCAAGCGTTGAGGCCAATTCATGGATGAATGAGAGGAAGACCCCCTGTGATGTTTGCGATTGAGAAGAGGCATGATATCGATGGTGATCGATGCCGAAACCGGGGGGCTCAGCTGGGGTATTTGTTGTATCGGCGCCACGGGCCGCGTCGTTTGTGCCATTTCTTTGATTGGAGTCAGTAAGGTGAACGCCAGGAGCGCCGTGAAAAGGACCCGGCGGAAGATCCGCTGGAAGGGAGAGTGCGTCAGTCGTTTCGGGGTTTCGACCGTCGTATTGCCTATCCGGATCTTTGAGAGTGATTTCAGGAACGAAAATGTTTTCCCCGCGGAGGATGTCCGGGGCGGAGCCTGGGCCCGCCAGACGATCGCGGTGACGTTGTCGTCGGACTCGTTGTTCAGGGCTTCCTGGACGAGTTCCGCCGCGTCGGCCCCTTGGATCAATTTGTCGAAGGCGATGGCGATATCCCCGATCTTTTTACCGTTTGAATCTTTGGCGGCGGAGAGACCATCGGAGGCGACCAGGATCATGCTCTCGGGCCCGAGGTCGATGGTGGCGTATTGGGGGAATTCTCTGTCACGGAAATCCCCCAGCTCTTCCTTGTCTCCCAGGGTTCTCCAGTTCGCCGTGTTCTCCCAGGTCTGTCCTTGTTTGTCCCGTATCAGGACGGGGGAATCACCGAGGACGGCGACATGGGCCTGCGCTTGAGAATCGGAAACGTAGACGAGACTCATGGTTGTCCCGTTGTCGTGCTCGTCGGTGAGCCGCATGAGTTCTTCGACGACGCTCCGGATGGCCTTCCCGATGTCGCCGTTCGTTTCCGTGAGGAATCTTTGGAAGAGTGCCAGGGCCTGGTCTTGGACGATCTGAGCCACCTCGTCTCCCGGGAGTTTCCCATAGGGGTGTCCGTCGGCGACGATCATGAGCTGTCCCTGTCCGTTGGGGATCCCGTCGAGGGCTATCCGGGAATTGATGTAACGGTCTTCCTGGGTCTTTTTGGGGCCGATGCTCGTGTCGGCGGTGACCCGGGCGTTCTTCATGTGTCCGCTGATGATCTCTTGGGGGGAAGGAGCGGGAGAGACTCGTTGTTTCAAGGACCGGAAAAGTCTGACGGCCAAGGCGATGACGGGGTTCGCCCTCTTGACGTGAAGCCGGACATCATAATTCTTATCCTGAATGGCGATGTTCGTCTCCGTGGTGTCGAAGGCGAGGTTCTCGTTCGGTTGGGACCCGGACGGGCCGGAAGTCAGCTCGCAGGTGATGCCCTGGGACTGGTTTTTGAAGCGGATGAAATATTTCAGGAGACCGATCGCCCCCTTTCGTTCTCTTGATTGGATCTTGAATTCCTCAACCCCCGGGATGTTCCGGGCGAGTTGTTCGGCGGTCTTGTTGTCCGTGTCGGTGAACAGCGCCATGAAGGAAGCCCAGAGATGGCGCACTTTCAAGGCGTTGCGATAATCGCCGCGATCCCGGGTCAATGTATCCGCGCCGACGTTGAGCGCGTGACGGGGGGCCAACTCGATGGTGGATCCGGAGAAGAGTTTCTCGAGGGGAACCGGGTCCCGGGCGAATACGTCCAAATACTCGGATCCGTCTTTGGGAACTTCGTTGATCTTGGGAACGACCACCACATAGGAAACGTCGCGGGTCCGCAGGAGCCGGGTGAGACCGTCGGTGTGGAACCCTCCGGCGATGAGGATGGCGTTGGCCGTCTTCTCTCTCTGCATCTTCGACATGAGGTTCTCGATGAGGAGGTTGTTCCTTGAAATGGCGGCGGAACAGAACGTCTCGAACGGGCGGAGCAGGTTCTCAGGCAGAGTCTCCGGGAGCGCGTCCGAAGGGTGCCCCACTTCTTTGAGCCGGGCCGGAAGGGTCAGGATGTCCGCCCGGTCTGTCTCGTAATTGATCCAGTCGGCCGGAACCATCTCGTGTTTGAAGAGACTGTTCAGGAGGTTGAGCTGTTGGGTGATCCGCACCAGCTTCTTTTGAGGATCGTTCTGAGCCAGAAGGAACGGAAGACGTTTTTCAAGGAGCGCGAGTTCGTCGAGGAGGTCGTTCCGATTGATCCGCTCGGCGATCAAGACATAGGTGATGTAGGAACTGAGCTGGTCATATTGGTCCAGATCGATGCGGTTGGCACGGCAGAGGTCTCGCAGGAACCGGTAATATTCCCCGTATGTCAGTTGTCCCAGGCGATAAGCCATGCTCTTCTGGACCACCAGGGATAATTGATCTTCGCGGAGGGAACCCACCATCTCTTCCACTAAGAGGACGCGTTCACGCTCGACCTTCTTGAAGTCCAGCTGGTTCTCCCAGGTGAGCGCGTCCATGAGGAGATGGAGATTGGTGAGGGTGATCGTGCGGTCCCTGTGCAGAAGACCTTCGTAGGTGCTGACCAGATAAGAGACATATTTGCCCAGAGGTTCTTTGCGGGTCTGGTAATTCTGTTGATGGAGGTCGAACTCTCTCAAGGAGTCCGAATAAAGGGACTCTTTTGATTCTTCGACGGACCGTTGGAGTTGCCGGAACAACGTTCGCGCCTGCGGGGCGAGTTTGTCTGAATCGGAATAGGCCTTCACGTTCTTTTCGTGGAGGTCCAGATCCTCCACGCCCCAGAGGAGGGGGGGCTTGGGGTTGGTCAGCCCCGCCAATTCGGGCCCGGTGATGTATCCTTGGTTCAGAAAATGGTTGGCCAGGCCTTCGACGACCTCTTTCTCCGGGAAGTTCCGGTAAGGATCCAGAGCGAACGCCTCGCTGGCGCCCTCGAGCCCGACGAGCGAAATGCCTTGTTGGTTCTGAAGACCGCTGATCAGGGAGGAGATGTTCCTCTGGGCGTCCGGAATTCCATGGGCATCCTGGATGTGGATGATCATGGGGGCGTTGGGGTGTTTCGCCAGATAGATGTCCCGGATGGATCCGTAAGGAAGGACCAGGGTGGATATCCAGGATTGTGGGTTGGCCCTGGATCCGGTGCTCTCCAAGATGCGTTTTTGATCGGAGGAGGAAGGGGCCGGCGTGGAGAATGAGGCCGGAATGGAACCGTTCTCGGTGATGCCGAAATTCATGTGGATGGTCGATGGCAGTTGGGCGAGGAGACGTGTTTGCTCCGCGCTGAGATCGTTCTTGTTGGAAGAGGGGAGCGTGTCCGCCGAAGACGACGGTTTCATCCGCTGGGCCGCCTGTTTCCGATCAGCCCAGAAACTGGATTCGGCTGAATGGACGGCGATGACGTTGGAATAAAGAAAGACGACCGCCAATGTGGGCCGGAAAATCTTTTTTATAAATCGATATGATTTAAAGAAATTGTTCATAGTAGTAACTATTTGTGGGTCACCAACCGACGCTTCTAATGACCCTAAGATAAGTTTGCCCCAAATGTGGCTATGATTACACGAAGAACTTGTAAATGAATTGTAAATATCCTAACATAAAAATAAGGGTATAGGCCTGTTTTAGCGGGAAAGGGGAATGTCTTTGCTGAAAATCATCGATTTTTATGGAAAATGAGAGGATTATGGACAATACGACAAAAGAAAAGCAGTCAAACTCAGGGGCGGCGGATATCCGACAGATCATCCAACCGATGGGGTTTGAATTGGAAGAAGAGCAACTCGTTTGCCTGGATAAATATCTGGTCGAATTGGAACGGGCCAATGCCACGACGAATCTGATCTCTTATCGGGACAAAAAAGAGCTGGTCTTGAAACATGTCGCGGATTCTTTGATGCTGTTGAAGGATTCGGATATCATGAAAACGATTCCGGCGGTGTGTTTGGACATCGGATCCGGCGGCGGGTTCCCCGGGGTTCCCCTCTGTATCGTCAGTAAAGATATTTCCGTCACACTTTTAGAGGCGACGCACAAGAAAACCCAGTTCCTTGAATCCATCATCAAGTCCGTCGGGCTCGGCAATTGCCATGTGCTGTGGGGGAGGGCGGAGGAATTCGGACGGGACGCGGCTCATCGGGAAAAATATGATTTCGTCTTTGCGCGGGCTCTCGGGGACCTTTCAACGGTCTTGGAATTGGCGTTGCCGTTCTTGAAGGTGGGGGGATGTTTGATCGCCCATCGAGGCCATGAGCTGATGCGTGAAATCGATGCGGCCGGTGCCGCTCTGAAAGAACTCCACGGACAGGTGGAAGAACACGTTTCGTATCAATTGCCGGGATTAGACCACGAGCGATTCGTCGTGCGAGTCCGCAAAACGGCGGTGACTCCGGAAATCTACCCTCGTCGGTCGGGCATGCCGGCCAAACGCCCGCTTTAGTCTTTTAAAAGACCTGCATTCTACTCTGATTTGCTTCTTTGGGGAAGAATGGGACTAACTATGGGATTGCAACAATAATCCCAATTGAAATGCCAAGGCAAATAAGCAAAAATGCAAACATTAACAACCCCATTATTTTCGCCCCCCAAGTAAAGCGGTTTTCGTGGGAATCGGCGTCATAACCGTCCAGAGATGGTGAAAGCATGTTTCCCGGTCTGTTCATGTTTGTAACACCAGGGTTGTACCCATCGATTTGATCCGGATAATGAATTTCTATTTGGGGCTGTCCTTTATATGCCCGTAAAATACCTGAGACTCTTACCGTTTTGTCCTTCAACTGTTCTAATTGATTGGTTTTAAATCGCTTGAGTGCTTTTTCCCATAATACCAGCCGAAGTTTATTGCCGGATTTCCCCACGATATTGATAAACGCATAACGTGCATTGCTCTTTGTTATACCCAAGAAAACATTTTCAACACGTCCACTGATTCTAACCCTTTGTTCCGTCAGTTTTAGGAGATTAAAAACAGTGTCTATTTGGTTATTTTTGGGCCCCATCATATTGTGTTGAGGTTTATTGTCCTTCATCTGTTTTCTTATTCTATCTGAAAAATAGTTGCTGTAGACAGGCTGTCCTTTGTGGCGTGGATTTCTATTTTAGCACGTTTGGGATTGAATGGAACGCGGAGCGAAAAGATTTTTATCGTCGGGATAAAACCCAGGGAACAATCAGGAGGGGAATGATCCCCCCGACGATAAAAGTTGCTTTGAGCCCGAACAGGGGAACCAAAAATGCTCCCGTGAGGAGCGCGCCGGCAGCGGCGCCCCACACGTCGGCAGAGTATAGAGCGGGTCCTGACTGAGTTCTCGATTTCGCGGTGATGGAATATCCTGCCCCCATGAAAAATCCTTCCAGTAAGAGGGCTCCTAAAATGATCGTGAGTCCATAGGTCGGCGGAATCGTCGCGAGATATGTCATCCCGCCGGCCACGGCCAAACTCCAAACACCGGTCAATCCCAGAAGCGGAGCGAATATCGTGGCGGTTCTGTTTGTTTTCGCGCCCCATCGGCTTCCCCCCCACAATCCGCCCATGAAAGATGAAAAAAGGATCCCCATCAGCCAATAAAGATTTCCATACAACGATTGGACCGTAAACAGCAGGGTCGTCTCAAAAACCATTCCCGAGAAACCCATGACGGAGAGCGCTGTCATGGCCGGATCTTTCAGCCAGAGGTCCCTGCGTGTCCACAAGGACATAAGGAGCCAGCCAAGAAGGATCGTCACAGCCGCCAGCCCGACGAAGTATGCCGGGGAGACATATTTGGATAAGAACACGCGCCAGAGATGGAAGGATGAAACGGGATTATCGTCCGTGTTCTCCGGCACTTTTCGCATCTCTTCCAGCCGGGCGAGGGTGGTTTGTCGTCGATAGGGGTTGAGAATATACGGAAAGAGTGCCGGAGTCAGTTCCCGGTTTTTTATGTTCCTTTTTTTGTAAACGGAAGAGAGAACGTTCGGGTCGAGGTTCAATTGTTGTCGGCTGGCGAGAAGGAGAAGGCGGGATCCCGGTATGATTTCAACGTGGGGGAAAACCGACTGAAGCGTTTTGTAGATGGAGGCATCCAAATAGAGCAATTCGGGCGATAGATAGTTCTCTGCGGAAGGGATGGAAAAGGCCAATATGCCGTTTTGGGTCAATGCGTTCCTTGCGGAGATGAAGAATTCCCGTGTGAAAAAGCGGTTCAGCCCCATGTTCACCGGTTCGGAAAAAGAGGGGAGGATGATGTCATACCGGTCGGTGGATCGTCCGATCCACCGGCGGACGTCCTGTCGATAGGAATGAAAGAGCGCGGTGTTTTCTATGATGGGAGTCAGATCGGATTGAAAACGACCGACCATCTTTATGATGTCTCCGTCCGGTTCGACGTAATCGATCGTTTTCGGACCGTGTTTGAGCATCTCGGGCAAAGACACGAGAGATCCCATGCCTGCAATCAAGATTTTATCGGGTCGAGGGTGGGCCAAGAGGGGCCAATGGGCCAGTTCTTCCGTCAGGGATGGGTCCGGAACCCGTGCCGATACGATGCCGTTCTCAAAAAAGACCGTCAGGTCCCTTAGGCGCGCTGTGGCGAGGTGAGCGTAGCGGCTTTCCTTCTGAAAGAGGATCTTATAGCGCTCCCATTGGAACGAGCGGGAGCGAGTGTCCAGCTGGTTGTGCGTCAGGAGCAGAAGACCGGAGATGACGATCAACACATACCAAAGCACGGACCGGCGGAGTGGTTTGAGGGTCATTCCGGACAAGATCGTCCAGCCGAATCCGGCCAGCGCCATGAACAGCGAAAAGGAGATTCTGCCCGATAGATAAAAAGTGTAAAATAAACCGCCGATGAAAGCGCCCAGCGATTCCCACGTGTAGAGTCGGGCGGCCGCTTCTTGTCTGGTCCGGTGGTATTCCGAGCGGCACCCGATGGCGAAACAGCGCCCCATCAACCAGCAGGGCGCGGATAGGAACAGATGGGCGAGCAACAGTTCGGAAAAAAGGCCCGGGATGACGCCGAACGGGAGATATCCTTTTGAAAGCCGTACTGCCATTCCACTCAGAAAAAATGCGAATCCGGTCAGTATGAAAGTGATTCCGAGGCGCCTCTGATCGACGGAGCCGGCGCCCTGTTTATGGAAAGATTGACTGCCCCATCCTGTCCAGAATAGCCAGGCGGACAGGGCAAAACCAAAGGCCAATTCATGACCGACAAAGACGACAGAAAATTCCCTGAAAAGCCCGACCTGGGCCAGCAGTCCGAAAAAGCCGAGATAGAAAAAAAGCCCGTTCATCTTTTGGATTTTACAGGAAACAAGACGCCCTGCCAAGCGGGACCGGGTCCGGGAAAGTATTCTGTGCCGGCGGGTTCACCGCTCTTGAAAAGTCTCATATTCGGGGCGCTGATCGCGACGACCGTCACCGTCTTGTCGACGTCCGTTCAGCGGGGAACGGACTTGATCCCGTATCAACTGGGGTGGAGTTTGTTCGTCGGGGGGATCGGGTTCGCCATCTTACGGACCGGACTCATATCGCGTTGGCGGAGTCTCTTCTTCATCCTGATGGCCTGGGGTTTTGTCCTCAACTTTAAATCCGAACTGATCGGGATCAAATCGGCTGTCTTCGCGTGTTCCGAGCAGGGTCGCGTTCCCTTTTGCCATATCGCGATGGCCTCGTCATTTTTCAACTACCTCTATCAGCAGTATTTGGCTCTGAAAAGCGGTTCATGGCTTTTGTGGGGTCCGCTCACGTTGGGGGTGTTATGGCTGGTGGTGACGCTTTCCTTGGGTCAGGCCTGGTGTTCCTGGGCCTGTTTTTATGGCGGTCTCGACGAGGGGTTCAGCCGTGTTTTGAAAAAACCGATCTGGGCTTGGACGAACGTCTCGAAAAAGTTGAGGGATTTTCCGTCGGCGCTCCTTTTGTTCCTGTTGTTGGTCTCCCTGACCGTGTTTTTGCCTGTTTATTGTCTGTGGCTGTGTCCCTTGAAGATCACGGATGCTTTTTTAGATACACATGGAGCCGTCCGCATGTTTCAGAAAGTCTTTTTTATCTCCATCGGGGTTTTGGCGATCGGGATCGTCCCTCTGTTGACCAGGAAGAGGACTTTTTGCGCGTGGTTGTGTCCGTTCGGAGCGTGGCAGGCGTTCTGGGGACGGCTCAACCCTTTGCGGGTCACAATACTTCCCGACCGCTGTGTTCAGTGCGGTGACTGCGCGCGGGTTTGCCCGATATTTGCGATCGAGGTGACGGAGGACGGGCCGAAAGTCCTTCCTTACTGCAACCGATGCGGGGAATGTCTGGATATATGCGCCCGCGGGGGGATCCGGTACACGTTATTGGGTGGGACGGACGGTTCCGGGTCCGTCCTGCGGACGGTTTTCATCGGGATGGGGCTCGTGGTCGGTGGAGCGGTCGGAGGCCTTTTCATGCCGGAAGTTTTCAGGAAGATCGTTTTTTGGATCGGAGGCCGTTGAATGATCGCTCTGATGACCGAGGGATTGGGGTTGGGCCTGGCCACGGGGGGGTATTGCCTGGGAGCCTG
Organism: Elusimicrobiota bacterium; assembly: GCA_022709755.1. GTDB lineage: Bacteria > Elusimicrobiota > Elusimicrobia > FEN-1173 > JAKLIF01 > JAKLIF01. The sequence goes on from JAKLIF010000003.1 coordinate 119,839, forward strand.
CGCACCGATGGTGGTCCCCTATTTTTTGTCCGAAGCTCCGGCCCGATGGAAGGACGCCCTGGGGATCGTTCTGAAATTCCTGACGGGCCGGTTGGCGGCTTATTTGGTCTTTGCCGCGGCCGTGTCCTGGATGGGGCACCGTTTCCGCGGGGACATCCCGCTGTCTCTCTTGAACGTCGCTTCGGTCTTGGCCGGGATCCTCATGGTCGGCTATTCGGGGATCCGCACTTTTTCGGACAAGGCGTTCTGCCGTCGGCTGTCTGAAGGGAAATCGCTCAGAATGTGGCCGTGGGCCATGGGTTTTCTCGTCGGAATCAACGTGTGCCCGCCGCTCATCGCGGGGGCCGTGCGCCTTCTGGAACTCGGCCGGGTCTCTTCCGGGATATTGTTCTTCCTCGCTTTTTTCGTCGGGACGTCGGTCTATCTCCTTCCGGTGATGTTGATGAAACCCTGGGTCCGGACGGAACGGATGATGAACATCGGCCGGTTGGCCGGGTTCCTGTCCGGTGGATGGTTCGTCGTCCGCGGGATGTCGGCCTGGGCCGGCTGAGGGAGTGACCCGACGATGAAACTGGCCACGTTGTGTTATGTCCGGCACCGGGGACGCACCTTGATGATGCATCGGATCAGGAAAAAGAAAGACGTCCATGCGGGGAAATGGAACGGGTTGGGCGGGAAATTCTTGCCCGGTGAATCTCCGGAGGATTGCGTGATCCGGGAGGTGAAAGAGGAGTCGGGGTTGTCCCTCATCCGTCCCCGTTGGCACGGAGTCTTGACGTTTCCCGCGTTTTCCCATGGAGAGGATTGGCGCGTTTTTGTGTTCACGGCGCGGCGGTTCACCGGCCGTCTGACCCGTTGCGACGAGGGGGATCTCCGGTGGATCAAGGATTCGGAATTGCCCTCGTTGAATCTCTGGGAAGGCGACAGGATATTCATGTCGTGGCTCGAGACGGATAAAATTTTCTCCGGGATCTTCGTTTATCGTCGGGGCCGGCTCCTCCGCCACCGGGCCGTGTTCTACTGAGAAGGAGAGATCCCGATGACCCTTCGCGTCTATTGTTCTCCGCATCAGCGCCGTCTGGAGCGGATGCTCATCGAAAAGATCAATGAATCCCGCGCCGGCCTCTCTCGGCGGCTGGTGATCGTCACTCCGTCGCGCGTGGGGGCCGACAGCTTGCAGCGAAGGCTCTCCCTGGAGAACGGCTTGTCGGTGTTGAACGTGCGGTTTCATACGATGGTCAGCCTCTCCCTCGAACTGACGGAAACGTTCCGCCGTCCGGACGAGGTGATCATCGGAGACCCGCTGTTCCATGATCAGGTGATCGATCGGCTGATCCCGGATCGGCGGCGGGGGAGTTCTTCTCATCCGCGCGGGTTGGCCGCTGCTTACCGGATGAGCGTCAGGGAACTGGAGGACGCGGGGGTCCAGCCCGACACTGTCTTGGAGCGATTGGAGGACCTCTCCCTCGATGAAGAGGACCGGGACCGCCTGGCGTCGCTCTTGCGGATTCAGAAAAGATACGGGGCCGAATTGAGGAGACTCTCCGTCCGGTCCGTCACGGACATCCTCCGTCTGGCCGTGCGGGCCATCGAATCGAAATCCTTCAAAAACAGACCGCAGGACTCTTACTATTTCTACGGGTTCCATGATATGACCGGCCTTCAAATAGATCTGTTCCAGGCCCTGTCGGCCCGATGTCCGGTCGTGTCGTTCCTGTCGTATCGGAAGGACCACCCCGCGTTCCAGTATGTGAAACCCTTTTACGAACTCCACATGCATCGTTCCGGTTCCAGGCCCGTCCATCTTCAGGACGATGGGGCCACCGACTCGGATTCGATCGGGGATCGGCTGTTCGACACGGGGTCCCTCGAGGGGACGGTTCCCGAGGGGCGTTTCCGTGTCATCAGCGTGTCGGGGCAGAGGGATGCGATCTGGAAGGCGGCCAAGGAGATCCTGCGTCTCCATGAACGGCCCGCGGATCCGATCCCATTCCATGAGATCGGGGTGGTGGCCCGTTCGATCGCCCCCTATCGGTCCATGTTGGCCGATCTGTTCGACGAGAACGATATCCCCTACAGCTGGGATTGCGGCGAACCTCTTCCGGAACACCCGGTCGTGAAAAAAGCCTTGCTGCTCCTGTCTTTCCGTCGACGGGATTTTCCGGCCCCCGTATTCCAGGACATCGTCTCTTCCCCCTATTTTACGATGGGAAACCGCCGTGGACCGTCCGTCGACCGGGGTGAACGATGGGGCCGGATCATCGCGCTGGCGGGGATCCATTCCGGTCTGGCCCAATGGAAGGGGAAACTCGAGGCGTTATCGTCGGCGGCTTCGTCCGATCACCGCCTCACGCGAAAAAACCGGAAGATCCGTCCCGCGGATATCCGGGGCCTGTGGGAATATCTCTCGGAATTGTCGGATCGTCTCGGTGACCCGGACGAGGTGGTCCCGTTCGAAGAAGCCCAGAGGTCCGTGAGCCGCCTTCTGAAGGATACCTTCACCCTTCCGGCGGGGGACAGGGGGACGGCGGCCTGGAAAATGTTCTTGTCTGTCCTCGACGAACTGACGATCTACCGCCGGATCCTCCCCCGGTTGAGCCGGAAAGAATTCTGCAGGATCGTCGAAGAGAAAGTATGGGCCACCGTTCTTCCTCCCCGCGTTCCCCACAGGGGGGTGCGCGTCTGCTCCGCCGGAGACGTGGCGGGGGAGACCTTCCGGGCGGTGTTGGTGATCGGTCTCAACGAGGGGGTTTTCCCTCGGGCCAGCCAGGAGGACCCTCTCTTGCCGGACCGGATCCGCCTGACCCTTCAATCCGCGGCGGGATATTGGATCCGTCCCAGGATGGCCGGCTATGATGCCGAGAAACTCCTTTTCCATCACGCCGTGTCGTCGGGAACGGATCGGCTTGTTTGCCTGTTCAGCCGCTCCGATGAAGAAGGCAAGGCGCAGGTCCCGTCGATCTACCTGCGCGAACTCTGCCGGACGATGGGATTTTCGTTGGAAGAATCGGTGGAGCGCGTCCCGCGGCAGATGTTCTCGAAATTGGAATCCGAGGGGTTGGACCGGCTGACCCCGAAGGAGGTCTCCGTGCTTTCGGCCGGGAGAGGACTCAAGATTCCGCTCCAGGAGTCCTCTCTCTGGAGGAGCCCGCTCCAACGGTTGGGCCGGGGAGGGGAGCCATCCGGCTATGACGGTCTCATCCATCCTCCCGAAGCGTTCCGCCGGGATCTTGAACGAAAAGGGTTGTCGCCCAGCGCCGTTGATGTGTTCAGCCAATGCCCGTTTGAATTCTTCGCGCGGCGGTTATGGAATCTGGAAGAACCCGAAGAATCGACCGATCGGGGAGAGATGTCCGCTCGGGCGCGGGGAGAGATTTATCACGAGATCCTCCGGCGTTTCTATGAATCCGTGCGGTCTCAGCCCCGGGACGAAGGGTTTGTCACTCGCCGTTGGGAAAAATATTTCCGGGATGCCGTCGGAAAAGTCTTCTCCCTCCGGCCGTGGGAGTCCTTGGGTCTCTATCCCTTGTTATGGGAATCTCACCGTCGGAAAATGACGCGCTCTCTCCGTTTTTTCCTTCGGGAGGATCTTCGCGAACAGGCGTCTTCGGGGATGAGGCCGTCCTATTTCGAACACGAGCTCCGGGGCGACGCCCGCGGACTCCGCCTTCGCGGCCGGTTGGACCGCATCGATTTCAGCGGCGACGGTGACCGGTATCGGATCATCGATTACAAGAGCCGTCGTCCGGTCTCCCGGAAGGATCTGACCCAACAGGTCCTCGGCCTTGAACAGACCCAGCCGGGTCTTTACCTGGAGATGGGGGACCAGACGTGGGGCCATGGTTCTCATCCGCTCCGGTCCGAGGGGGTCCTGTTCTGTTATATCGAGAGGTCGATGTCGACGGAAAAGAAGGGGTCCCGCGATGTTTTTTCAGTGGATTCTTGGCGTCTGGTGAGGGGGGACTTCTTGTCCAGTATCGGTCTTTTTAAACAACAGATGGAGAGAGGGGATTTCATCATCGTCCCGCGCGAGGGGATGGGGGAGAATTGTGGTTACTGTCCCTATAGCCGGCTGTGTCGCAAAGCCCATCAGCCCACGCGCCGCCGGGCCGAAATGTCCGCAATCCGGAAACGTTTCGACGACGCCCATCGGGTCTCCGAGAGGGAAGGGATCGACGAATGACCTGGACCGACGCGGATTCCAGAGAACGGGCGCGTTTCCTCCTCACGAGGAACGTCGTGGTGGAAGCCGGCGCGGGAACCGGCAAGACCACCTTGCTGACCGACCGGATCCTCAGCCTGCTGCTGGCCGGGGGCGACGGAGGTCCGGGGATCGAGATCACGCGGCTGGCCGCGGTCACCTTCACGGAAAAAGCGGCCGGTGAGATCAAGTTGAGACTTTCCAACCGGTTGGCGGACATGCTGTCCGTTCTCCGCGGGCGTTCGTTACCCGAAAAAAGGCGGAGGGAGGCCGAGGAATGGCTTCGGGAATTGAAGAGCCATTACGGAAAACAGTTCCTTCGCATGGAATCCGTGTCGGAAGCGGCGTTGCAGAACCTGGACCGCGCCCAGATCGGGACCATCCACCATTTCGCGTCGCATTTGTTGAAACTGTTCCCGGTGGAGGCCGGGGTCTCTCCGCGGTTCGAAGTGGATGACGGCCCCGTTTTCGACGATATCTTTGAGGAGGAATGGGCCCGTTGGTTGGATCAGGAGCTCTCCTTGAACGCTCCTCGCCGAAATCTTTGGCTGGAAATCCTGGACATTGTTCCTCTGGATGATCTGGAGGGGATGGCGCGTGTGTTGGCCCGCGAGGGGGCCCGACAGGGGGAACTCGGCATGACTTCCGGGATGATCGCCGCACTGGAGGCGTTCGCCGAACGGTTCCGGCGGATCCCCGCCGGAAAACCGGTTCCCGCCAGAGGGAGCCGCATCCTTGAATCGTTCGAGGAAGTCTCCGCTCATCTGGACCGGACGATCGGTTCGGTCGGGCGTCCCGTCCGGGTGTCCGAGGAATTCTCCGCGGCGAGGTTCGCGAAAAAAGCCTGGCCCGGGAATTGGGAGAGATCGACGGAAGAAGAGGATTATCTGCGGGGGGTCCGTTTGGCCGATCAGATGTCGGCGGAGGCCGAGACGGTGGTCCGCAAGGCGGTGTCCCTCCTCCTCCCGATCGCGGATCACGTCCGCGAAAAGTATGGGAGACTGGGATATCTTGATTACGATGGCCTTCTCACCAAGGCCCGGGCGCTCGTGCGAGACCGGGTGGATGTCCGGCAGGAATTGAAAGAGAGGTTCAAGGCCCTGGTGATCGACGAATTCCAGGACACCGATCCCGTCCAGGGGGAGATACTCCTGTTCATCGGGGAGCAGGCCGATTCGCGGGCCCGTCGATGGCAGGACATCCGCATCCAGCCCGGGAAACTGTGCGTCGTCGGCGATCCCAAACAATCCATCTACCGGTTCCGGGGTGCGGATCTGCGGGCCTACGAACAGTTCGTCGGCCTGTTGAGGGATCACGGCGCCGAAAAATGCATTCTGCAGACGAACTTCCGGAGCCATTCGGGATTGCTCGATCCCATCAACGCGATATTCAAGAACATCATGGCGGAAAAGAAGGAGTTGCAGCCGGCCTACCATGCCATCCACCCGAAGGATCCGGGTCAGACGGTCCCGGCCGGTCTATCGGCCGAACTGGTCTTGGTCCGCGATCCATCGGGTCCTCATCAACGGATCACATCCGAGTCGGCCCGACGGGCGGAGGCGCGCTGGATGGCGCGTTGGATCCGGGCTCATTGTCTCCCCGTCTCTCCGGACGCGTCGGAACTGCCTTTGGGACGGTATCGTTACCGGGACGTGGCTGTCCTGTTGAGGACGACGACCCCGTTGGGAATCTATCTCGAGGCTTTCAAAGAACATGACATCCCTTACGCCGTCGAATCGGACCGGTATTTCTATCAGACGCAGGAGATCGTCGATTTCTTGAACCTGCTGAGGGTCTTGGACGACCCCTCGGATGAAATTTCCCTGGTCGGATTGTGGCGTTCTCCTCTGGTCTTGTTGACCGACGCGGATGTCACCGCCCTCTGCCGGTCCGGCGCGGTGAGTTATGAGAAGGATCCTCCCGCCCGCGTGACGTTGTCCTCTCCCGGGAAGTCACGCTTGCGGGAATTCAACAGGATGATGAGGCGGCTGCGCGCGGACGTCGGTCGGGTTTCCCTCGACAAACTGGTGGCTTCCGTCTTGAACGATTCTTTCCTCATAGAACAGTGCGCCACGGCTTATCATCGGGAACAGACGGTGTCCAATCTCCTCAAACTGGCGCGTCTCGCCCTGGAGTCTTGTCAAAACCGGGCTTTTACGTTGAAGGAATTCATCCAGTCGGCGCTCCAGTCTTCCAAAGGGGCGTTGGACGAAGGGGAGAGTCCGTTGGCCGACGAACATCTGGATGCCGTCCGGATCTTGACCATCCATAAGGCGAAAGGATTGGAGTTCCCCGTCGTGATGTTGCCGAACCTGAGCGGCGGTTCCGGAGGCCGAGGGAGAAAACGGATCTCGATCGCCGATTGGAGCCGCGGAACGGTGGGCCTCCGTCTCCCCAAGGCCAACGTCGCGGATATGGCTATGGCTTTGATGGAGGAAGAGGAGGCCGAGAGACAACGACACGAGCTGACGCGCCTGTTCTATGTGGCCATGACGAGGGCCCGCGAACATCTGGTCCTGTTGGGAAACCTCACGGACACGAGGAAATCCACCTTCGCCGCCCTACTGAAAGAGGCCGGCGCCTGGCCCGATCCTTCCCATCGGCCCGAGAGGATCGAGCTGGATTCCACCGTGGGGTTGCCGGTGAGTTATCTGGATCCCTCTGGCCGGTTCGAGAGGATCCGGCCGGCCGCCCGTCCGGGGAAAAAGGTCCTGCCTTTGGATGGAAAGGTGTTCGATGAGGCGTGGGCGACTCGTCGGAAGGAAAAGGAAAGGATCGATCAGATGCCCGTCTTCATCAGTCCGACGGCGTCGGTCGGTGAAGATGAGAAATGGCCGGCCTTGGACGATGGCGATGCTCTCTCCATGGAGTTGGGGGGGATGATCGGACAGGTCTGCCATCGGGTTCTGGAAATATGGGATTTTAAAAAGGGAGGGGTCCTGAAAAAATCGGTCCGCACCATGTGCCGGATCCTGGCATGTCAATATCCGCTGGTGGATTGGGCCCGGGTCGAAACGGAGTCGGCGCTGATCCTGAAAAAATTTCTTCGGTCCACGGTTGCCCTGAACCTCGCTTCATGTGAGGTCCTCGGCCGGGAAATCCCGTTCATCTATCCGCAAGGAGACCAGGTGATGAGGGGGCGCATCGATCTGATCTATCGCCAACGAGGCCGACTTTGGATCGCCGATTATAAGTCGGATCGGATACTCTCGTCGGAAATCGATCACCACAGTCTCCGGTATATCCCCCAGGGGCGGGCCTATGTTCGGGCATTGGAAAAGACCTTGGGTGAGTCTCCCGGATTTCAATTGATCTTCCTCAGACCCGCGAAGACCGTCCCCATAGAAATCTAATATATAGATATTGTTACAAATAGTTTACATGTTGTTTCCGTTTTCTTCCGGGAACGCCATGTAAACTGTTCATTGTAGACATACTGACATGACCTCACTCGTCAAAAGATCCTCGTTTTTCCGGTTCACGTCTCTCCTGACGGTCTCTGTTTTTTTATGGACCAACGTCGTTTGGGCGGCCGTGGAATCCGGTGATTTCTGGAACGAACGCCGTCGGTCCATCGATCGGATGCAGAACCAAACCGCCCCGGTCTCTTCGGAGACAGAAAATCGATCCTCTTCCCCATCCTCCGACACTCGTTTCCCTGAAAAGGGGCCTCTCCAGTTCGCCAAGGCGGACGGTCTGTATGTCCCGCCGGCTTTTTCGCCGTCGATCCCGACTGGTTCAAGTTTGCGCCTCCAAGACGATCTTTCCCGGATGGGATTTTCCACGACACCCGCCTGGTTGTCGCGGGTGCAGACGCCTTACGCGGAGATCGTCGATGTATTCCTTTCTCAAAATCCGAACGCGCCGCGGCTCGTGGTGGTTCAGGATGTTCATGAACAGGCCGGCGCGCAGACGAACATCGCGCGGCTCCTCGGTCACCTTTCCAAGGGATCCCCGCGGGGGTCCTCGTTGCTGGTGGGGTTGGAAGGAGCCCAGGGCCCGTTCGCGCTGGACGTCTATCGCCGATTCCCCGATCCCGCGGTTCGTGATGCCGTGGCTCGACATCTCCTGCAGTCCAACGTCATCAACGGCGCGGAATTCGTCGGGATGACGGCGGATTCTCCCACGGAACTATGGGGGGTGGAAGACAACGCTTTATACGGCGAACACGTCGCCGCTTTCAAGGAGTCCGTGCCGTCTCAGGCTCAGGCCGATGCGCTTTTGACCGATCTGAAAATCAGAGTGTCCCGTCTGAGGGAGCGGATTTATTCACCGGCGTTGGCCCGTTATATCGAGTCCTACCAGGCGTTCCATGAGAACCGGATCTCTTTGTCCGGTTACGTGTCGGCTCTCCTGGAGTCGGGAGCCGTCGTGGGGGACCGTTACCCGCAATTGGCGCTTTTTGCCGGCGCGATCCGATACGAACGGACCCTCGACTTCAAAAAGGTGGAACAACAAAGACAGCGGTTGATGGGGACGTTCGCCGACCGGTTGGACGAACGTCACTTGCAGTCCCTTTTATCCCGGAGCCTGGATTATCGCGTCGGTCGCATCGGTTATGCCGATTACTATGGATATCTGAAAGGGCTCTGTGCTCTGGTCGATGTGCGGTTGGAGGAAGGAAAATCCTCCGGGGAATATTCCGAGTTCTGCCGGTACATCCAGTATGTCCTTCTGACGGAGCGCATCGAGGGTCGCGCGCTGTTCGATGAACTGTCCCTCCTCGAAGAGGGACTCTTCCATGCGATGGTCGTGAATCCCGAGGAAAAGACTCTCAGCGGGATCGACCGGGCTCTGCCCCTCCTTCAAAAATTGACGACCCAATCCCTGACGACTCGGGAATGGATGCTGTATCAGAAATTCAGCGGGGCGCTCAGAATTTCCCGTGAGACGTTGTCCCGCATCGAGGCGACCCCGTCCGGAGAGGCTGTTTCGCCGGAAGAGATGGGGCGGATCCTGTCCCTCCATGAAAAATTCTATTCGGTGGCGGTCCGCCGGAACGATGTGATGGTGTCGAACCTCATCGGAAAACTGAAGGGACGGCGTTCCGCGGGGGCGTCGGATCCTTCCGCCGTGTTGGTGGCCGGAGGGTTCCACACGGAAGGGGTGTCCCGCCTTCTGAAGGATTCCGGCGTATCCTACGTGGTGCTCTCTCCCCGTTTGGAGACCGTATCGTCCGGCCAGCGCTCGCTGGATTATTTCCGGCGTGGGCCGACCGACCTCGAGAAATTGTTCGCGGGCGAAAAACTTTTCCTCAACACGCCGCGTCCCGGAGCGGCCGTGATGCCCTCCGGTTATGAAAAATCGTCGCAGATGCTTCAACGGTATTTCTCCGCTTTGGCGGTGGCATTGAAGACGGTTTCCGTCCACCCTGAACAAGCCGAACGCACTTCGGCGGAACTCGTCCGTTGGATCCAAGAAAATCTGCCCTCCGGAAAAGGGATGGAGAAGGGCGGGGCCTTCGTGCGGGAGTATCGGGTGGCCCGAGTCCCGTTCGTGGTGGAGGGACAATCGATCGATGTCCTCCTCTACCGTGAAGAGGAGGCTCCGAAGGGAACTGATTTGGCCGCCCGGTTCAAAAAGGGAAAGCGTGTCCTGACCGAGGGGACCCTGGGGGATTACCGGTTCACTCTTTTGGCCGCGCCCGCGCCCATCTGGTTCCGTTGGAGCCGTCTGGTCGAGAAAGATAATTTGCGCAGGGCGGCGACCTCCATCGAAACAGGAATGTTGTCGGTATTTCACCGGTTCTGGGAGGGCGTGCGAGGGGCGGCCCGTTGGATGGTGCGATGGGCCCAACGATCGCTGTTCGGCGCGGTTGTCGTGGTCCTTCTGTGCCGGGGGGCTTTACCGGGAACTCTGGCGGCGGCTCCTGTGACCACCGCACTCGTCGAGACCGAGATGCAGGACACGATCCCCAGTCCCGCTCCCGTCCGCGAACTCACGGACGGACAGCGGCAGGCCTTCAAACAGATACAGGTCACCATCAACACCCTGCAGAAAGCGGTGCAGTCGCGCGATTCGGTGACCCCCGCCCAGCTCAATCAGGATCTTTTCAGCATGGACATGTCCATGCTCGATATCCTCCTGCTCCAGGATGATTCGACCGCGGCGCTCTACTCGCAGCTCTATGGGGCGTTGATCGACTTCTATCCCCTGTCCAACGAACTGATACCGGCCTCCTCCATCGTCAAGGGGGTTACCGTCGAGAAGAATATCGGGCGGATGATGGCCTACCAGTTGAACCGGGGTATGGAACTTCCCGCGATGTCTCCAGCCTCGTTGAAAGAACTTCAGAAAAACCCCCATTTCGCCATGGCGTTCACATGGGTGCTCGATCCGAAAGTCATGGGGCGGCTCGTGGATCCCGCTTATCAACCCCGCCCGGGACTGGAGGCGCAGCTGATCGGAGTGTGGGATCCGTCGATGAAAAGCGCGATCCATCGCTTGAACAGTTTATTGCCGGAAGTCGAGAAGGGGTCGAGGAGTCTGGAAGATATGATGCCGGAACTCGTCGCCATCCAAAGCGATGCGCTCAAGGCCTCCGATAATCTGATCGGACGGTTGTTGTATCAGAGGGCTTTCACGCGTCTGGTGATCGAGGAAGCCCTTCGTGAGCGGGATCTCGTCCCCGCATCGGTCCGGGCGGAGGTGAGGGAACTCCTGCTCGATATGATGATCTTCGAATATCCTTATGAGACGAACGCCTGGACCGCCACGAGCGAGTCGTCGGGGACGGCGCTCATATCGAATCCGGCGAAGTCCTATCTCATCCAGGAGGGATATCTCGCCCTCTCGATGGTCAATGCCATCCATGAATTGCGGCACCAGATGAACAACGTCCATAACGTGTCCGGAGACTTGGGGATCCAGACGGACATGAAGAACATGTTCAACCATCGGGCCATATACCACCTTCCGTTGCCTCTCGGACAATACACGCCGTTGTTGGACAGCATCTGGGAACAAAAATCCTCCGTCAAGGAAGATAACGATTACCTGGCGGCGGTCATCGAAAACGGGAAAATATTCCGTTATTTCCTGGCCTCGGAGTCGCCGGAGACAAGGAAGATGTGGCTGAGCGAGGTTAAGGGATATTCCGATGCCGAGGAGTTGGCCCGAAGGATGGCCTCCCAGTTCGGCGACAGGGACATGTTGAAGGCTCCCGGTTCACAGATGGACTTGCGGCTGGATCTCGTGATCGCTCAACAGCTTTACCACGTGATATTGGGGATACAGGCGGCGCGCAACGTGAAAACGGCCGCCGAAGCCCAGGCCCTTTTCTTCAAGACCATGCAATATGAGATGAAATCAAAATCGCCCACGAAGGTCGGCGGAGTCAAGACTTGGGCCGATTACGAGAAGTTCATCAAGGATAACCCGAAACACATGACGGACAATCACGGGCTGACCTATACGCTGGGAAAGAAGATCTACGGAATGATCTATTACTGGACGCAGGGAGATGTTGTTCGGGAGCGGGAATGGATCAAGGCGATCACCCGGCCGACGGAGAACGGCGGACTTAGTTTCGAGGAGGCGTTTTTGAAATATAGCGTCGGAGGGACCGAGACCAGCGGCATCCTCATGAACTTCTCCCATGTAACGCCGCTCTTGTTGGCTTGGGTCCCGGATATTGACCTGAGCGATTTCGTGTTGCCGAGATCCCAGCGGACGGGGGGGGGGTCGCAGCCCATGACCCGCCGTCGCCGAAAGGAAAAACCCAAGGAACGGCTGGGCGATAAGGTCAAGAAATGGCACTTGATTTCTTCACAGACCAAGTTGCTCATGAACACGGTCAACAAGATCCGGAGCGAAAAATTCGCCCAGAAGAATTTCAAGAAGGGATATCGGGCCCTCCATCTGGGGGAACTGAGGTTGGACACTGCTTTGACGGGGCTTTCGGTGATCAAAGGGGCTTTCGTGGCTTTGGCTTCGCCGGGGTGGTTGCCGGTGATCGGCATCGGCATCGCGGCGGCGTTGACCCTCGGAGGATTGTGGAGCACCCTCGTCTACGTCTTGACGCGTCGGGAAGGGCTGCGGGCGATCGAGGCGGGGCGCGGTGACCTGAGCCCGCCGGAGAGGGCCCGATGGGAAGACCTCTTGAGCCGGGAGAATGGACGGGAGATCCACCTGATGTCGACGGGAGACATTCAGAAAGTTTTCGGCAATGAGAATATCGTCGGTGCGGTCCCGAAGGACCGGCCGGATGTGCTGTATTTGAACCAGGGATGGGTGATGGGGCCGTCGACCCGGATGAGGCGGTTGATCCTGCCGATCGTCATCAGCCGTGAGGCGGTCCGGGCCTCCGGATTGAGAATCCCGGTTCTGTCCTCCCCGAACTCCTTGGCCCGGTTTTTGAACAACGCCCTCCTTCTCCCACTGAATACGTTTTTATCGCGCCCGATCTTCCATCGGAGACTCTTTGCCAACGCGGCGATGTCGTTGGATCTGGCGCGCCGGGTGTTCCTGGCTCCGATCCGCCTGTTGGGGAAACCTCTTCGGTGGGCTGCCGAACATCCCCGGATGATGTTGCAGGGGGCCGTCGTGGCGGTGGCCGTTTTTCTGGGGATCAGGTCATACGGGGCTCCGGCGATGACGGCGAAGGCGGTCCCTTCCGCTGAGATCGTCTCCTCTCCGGATTCGGTGATCCGCGACGAAAAAACGCTTTTAGCCGAAGCGGATGTCCTTCTCCGTGATCTGCGCGCGATCGCGTCGTCGGATCAGGTCGACGGCCAGCGTTATCAGAATGTCATTCTGGATATCGATTCCCTCACGTTCGAAGCCCAGACCCTCCGGACCGATGGGGTCGGAATCCTGTTTGAAAAGATGTTCCCCGTCCTCTTGGCTCAGTATCCCGGCGGGGAACAGTGGATGTCTAAACGATCCGGTTATCAGAACGTGGTGATTCCCCGGATATTGGGGAGATTGGTCTCGTATGGATTGAACCGGGGATCCGACTATGTCGACGGAATGGCCGATCCCTTCTTGTCCCGGTTGTTGACGAATCGGGACTTTGTGATGGCCTTGGTCTGGGGATTGGATCACGAGACGGCGTCGGCGCTGTTCGTTCCCGACCGCCCGGTTTCCGGCGCGTTGTCCGACCGGTTGGCTCATTCCCTCGGAAGAGACCTCCTGGTTTCATTGAACAATCTGCAATCCCTGTTGGAGGAGGTGGAGGGGGGAGCTTCCGTCGAGACGGTCATGCCCGGCGTCATCGGGTCTTATCGCCGGTCCGCCGGGGCCCTGGCCGACGAGACACGGATCTTGGCGCGGATTTTGTATCAACGCGCGTGTGCCCGGTTGTCGATCGAGGAGACTCTTCGGGACAGGGAGATGGTCCCCGACTCGCTTCGAAAAGAGTTTCGTGAACTGGCTCTCAACCTGACGGTCTTCACCTATCCCTACGAGGACGTCTCCTGGACCGCGGCCATGGACGACAGCAGCGCCGTGGTCATCCACTCGAAGTCGCTGTTCCTGATGGCGGAGCCGTATCTCTCCTGGTCGATGGGTTGTGTCGCCCACGAATTGCATCACCAATTTGAATCCCTCAAGAACGTTTCCGGACACCTTGTGGTTTTCCCGAGGATGACCCAGCAGAAGGTGGATCGGACGGCGATCTTCATCCCGATCGACCTCGGTTTTTGGCAGCCCTACCTGAAGTCCTTTCCCTTGGTCTCGACGCCTCTGCCGGAGGACATCGGCCTGTTGGGGGCTTCCATCGAGACCGGCAAGATATTCCGCTTCCTCTGGGGCTCGCTGGATTCGGCCCAGAGGGCGTCTCTGCGGACAGCGATGGACGGAAAGCGGAGCGCGGAATCTCTCGCGGCGATGATGATGGGATATTTCCCGACGGCGGATTATATGACCGATGCAGCGGGAAAGACGTCCGTGAACGCCGTCGGCGAAGGCATCCTTACCCAGTTCTTCCGGGGTTGGAATACGGCGCATCAGGCGGTGACCCCGGCCGACGCGGAGAGACTTTATTTCGACGTGCTGCGCGACGCCTTCGGGAGTTCCGCTTCGCTCAGGAAGGTCCGGACATGGGATGACTGGGTCACCTTCGCGGCGGAGAACACCGACTACATGCGGGCGCATCATGACGAGTCCTATGACGCGGGTTACCGCATCTACGGGTTGATCCATTATTGGACGCAGGGAGACGCCGAGGCCGAACGGCTCTTCATCAACGCCGTCACGAAGGCGCCGAAGGACGGCGGTCTGAGCGTCAGGGAAGCATTCGAAAAATATCAAAAGCTTTCGTTCCCCGGAAAGGCCCTTCTGAAATCCGTCCCGTCGTCGCCGGAAAAGACCGGGTTCCCCGGTTTGAAACCGACACCTCTTCCGCGAACCGGCGGGATGAATGCGCGTTTGACCCGCGCGACCGCTTACCTTGCCAGAAAGACTGTTGCTGTCGCTCTCTTTGCCGTCCTGTTATTGAAAGGGCTCGTGCCGGATTCGTTGACGGCGGCTCCGATCGTTAAAGAACCCTCTCCGATCATACAGGAAGCTCCGGCCCTTCTGATGGGACGTTATCAAAACGAGGCGGCTCTCCTCGCCCAGTGCGATACGCTGATTGCGCGTTTGCGGGATGTCGCGGACACGAAGCCGGTCGATCCGGGGACCTATCAGATCGTCCTGTCGGAATTGGACCTCCTGACGTCCCAAGCCCAGGCGTTGGGAACCGATTCCATGATCCCGGTGTTCGACAGTGTGATGCCGGTCCTCCTTGGCCTGTATCCGAAAGGAGAGGATTGGTTCGTCGATGGGTCACCCAGCAAGGGAGTCCTCATCCCGCGTATGTTAGGGAGGGCGATCGCGTTCGGATTGAATAAGAATGCGGCCTATGTGGACGACATGTCTCCGAAGGCGCTGTCGCGCCTGCTCAAGAACGAAGATTTCGTCATGGCGTTGGTCTGGGGTATGGAATATGAGACGAGTCGCCGGATCTTCGTGCCCGGCCATCCCGTTTCGAACAAGGTCGGGGCCCAGTTGGCCGGCTCCATGAACGCCAAGATACTGACGGCGATCACGGGGTTGGGTGACCATCTGATTTCCGTTTCGTCCGGGGAGAAGAACATCGAAGATTTGATGCCCCAACTTCAGGAATTATACGAGAAAGCGTCTCGTGAATTGCAGGCCACCAAAAGTCTACTTGGGCGGATACTCTATCAGCGGGCTTTCGCCCGTCTGGCGATCGACGAGACGTTGAGGGAGAGACAACTCGTTCCTGATTCGCTCCGGACGGAATTTCGTGAACTGGCGTTGAACCTGACGGTGTTCTCATATCCGTTCGATCATAAGGCTTGGACCGCGAAGATGACGAATGGAAGCGCCGTGGTCATCCATCCGGAGAAGACCTTTCTGATGTCTGAGCCCTACCTGTCCATCTCGCTGAGCCGCGTTTCCCACGAGCTGTTGCACCAGTTCGACCAGATGAAGAACGTGTCCGGAAGCCTCGTTATCCTGACCAACATGGACAAGAAGGATCCGACGAAGACGATGATCTCCATCCCCATCGATCTGGGCCGTTGGCAGCACCTCTTGCAGAGCATTCCCAATGCGGGCACCACGGTCCACGAGGATGCGGACCTGTTGGGCGCTTCCATCGAGTCCGGGAAGATATTGAGATACCTCCTGGCCACGCAGAAGGATAAACGACGGGTCTGGCTGAGCGATCTGATCAAGAAGGGATTGGCCAAGAACGACCCGGTCCTCACCGCTTTCATGATGTTGCAGGAATATCCGACGGAAGAGACAGCGATGAATTCCGATGGGGCGACCACCAGCGTCGTCAAGATGGGTGGCAACGACATCGTCCGCGTCCTCAAGGGGGCGCAAGCCGCACGGGACGCGGAGACGGCCTCTTTGGCGGAAGAACTCTACTTCCGGATATTGAAGGAATCGTTCGGTCCCGAATCTCCGTTCGTCACCGACACGTTGAAGACGTGGGACGATTTCGAGCGGATCCTTCTCGAGCACCCGGCGTATATGTTGGAGAACCACCGCAAATCATACGGGGCTGGATTCAAAATCTATGGGATGATCTACTACTGGACGCAGGGCGATTTGGAGGCCGAACGGGGTTTCATCAACGCCATCACGAAACTCCGGAAAGATGGCGGCATGAGCGTGAAGGACGCGTTCGAAAAATTCAACCGGTTGCCGGCCCCTTCCCCTGAGGGACTGAAAGATCAGGGGATGTTGATCGCTCCTCCGGCGAGGGAACGTGCGTTCCCGGTTTTCCCTGTTGAATCCACCACGGGCCTGAGCATCGATGAGAGAAAAAGTTTGGTGGGGGAAGAGACAGTCCGTATCCGGCCTCTGGTGAGAGAGATCGGCGATTATTGGATGAAAGAAGCGACCGTCCTCTCTCCCTTCCGCCGGACCTTGTGGAAGTGGAAACTCTCGTTCCGGACGGTGGTGATGTCGTCCGGTTGGAAGGCTTTCTTCGGACATTGGCGTATCCAGATGCAGGACTTCATGAAACTCTCGTTCGGACCTTTTTATAACCGGGTGACGCTCGGTAAGAAATCGTTCTTCTTCGCATTATGGCCGCTGGTCTTGACCGGCTTCCTTTTCGTGAACGGATTCAACATCGAGAGCGTGCGGCTCTTTGCTCTCTATTATTACCTCCCCGTCCAGGCGGTGACGAGCATGATCATGGGGTGGACGATGCTGGCCGCTTATTTCGGCGGTGTTCCCGTCACGGGAAAGTCTTCCACGACCACGCTCATCGGTATCCTTCACCAGCTCTTCTGGCCCGGTGTCGCCTTGGTGTGCATCGTCAACATCGGTTTCGTCCCCGAGGCATTCCTGTCATTCCTTCTTTATTATGTCGTCCCCCTGAAAGCGCTCCATGCGTTCTTGTCCGCCAGGGCCGCCTGGAACAACGTCCGGGAGGGTCGAGCGAATTATTTTTCGTCCGCCGGGGGATACACGGTCATCAATGCGGGATTGGCCACTTTGTTCGACGAGGATCCGCTGTGGATGTCGTTGTCTTCCCTGGAGCGTCGCCGGATCATCATCGAACACGAATTGATCCATCAGATGTCGTTCTTTAAATTGCTCCCACTGAACCATGTGCAGAACTATGTTTTGGCCAATGCCCTGACCCTTTGGCGCGTGGGCAAGACTCCGGCGGAGATGACGCGTTTGTTCTTGGAGAGGTGGGGATACAACCATATCGCCGATTCCAAAAATACCCGGAGCGTTCCGGATGCGCCGGTCGTGAGAAAAGCCCTCGCGCAGGGCACGCCCCAGGAGGCATGGAACTACCTGTCGGCCCATGTGAAGGACTCTTCTCTCAGAAATGAGATCGATTTCCTGTCGGAAAAGGCGAAGGGCGGGGAATCGGCGGTCCTTTCCGCGTATTGGCGGAACGAACATATCTTCGCCACGAATTTCTTTGCCGCCTATTTCGCCTTGAGGGCCCCGGACGCTCCGTCTCTGAAGAAGATGGTCCAGGAGAACCTGTCCCAGCCGGACCGTTTGTTCCGGGCGATCCCGCGCCAGGATCGGCGTCGCCCTCTTTGGGGTCCGTCCATCTTCGGGACGGTGAGCTGGTTTCCCTTCATGGAGAAGATGGCCCAATCGGTCACGGGGACGATTGAGGCCGTCCATCTGAAACCATTGAAGCGTCTCTGGAGCGACACGGTCCGGGCGTTGGATGTCGGGAAGATCGCCGTCGGGGACCTGACCGGTTTGGTCGAAGCATTGAAAGCACGGGGGAAGGCGTTCTTGCTGCCTTTCTCTGTCATGGCCCGCATCCTGACCGTCATGACTCCGTTGATGACGGGAACGGAATTGATCTTCGCGAATGCAAAGGAGAATCCTTATCGGGCGGAAATGAACCGTGCGGTCCGCATCGTGAAAGACACTTTCGGCCTGGAGATGTCTCTGCAGAAGATCCATCTGCTGAGAGGGCCGCCGGCCTCGACTCCTCCGGTGACCTGGACGACGGACGGTCACGTGTTGATCAGCGAGGACGTCATCCGGAGATGGGGCCGGGAAGGCCGGGACATCCCCCAATCGCTCGTCCAGACGCTCATGCATGAGATCGTGGAGCGTTCCGAGGTTCTGGCGTCGCAGAAAGGCGGCGTCAGACTGGATCGCGCCGCGCTGAAGGAGATCCATGACCGGGTCTCGACCCATTTCAATCTGACCTCCTTGAACACCATCAGAGTCGTGAACATGTCCGAACGGTCCGGCGGGCCGCACTTCGACCGGAAGGATAAGTATTCCGAAGGGAAAGAACACCCCGGCTACGTCAATTTTTCCGAGGCGGCGGAGGTGTATGATGCGGTAAAAGGTCTCCTGGACCGAGGGGTCCCGCCTCAATCGGTCGTCATCACGGCGCCCTATCAGGCCCAATTGAACGTCATCCGATACACCTTCAAGAAGAACAACCTTCCCATTCCCGACGGGCAATTGCGCCTTTTGTCCGAATTCGCCAAGCCGGAGGTCCTGACGGAAACGGATAAGATCGTCATCATCTCCACGGTGCGGAGCACCGCGGGCATACTGGAAGCGTTCCGGCATATCCCGAAGAATTGGCTGGTGCGATGGAGATACGAGGCGGCTCAGTCGGAACATCCGGATAAACCGGACCTGGTCTTCCAGAAGGGCGCCGATTTCAACATCCGACAGAGCGTGGACGGCAAACGGTATTACATCCGCCGGATGGTATGGAACCGTCCGGGGGAGGACCGTTGGCGGACGTTGCGGGTGGACCGTTTCGATCTTCTCAACAACCTCGAGATCATGAGGGGGCGCGCCGGATGGAAGAAGCTCACACCGGATGAGATCGACAAGCTGAACGGGCAGCACGCCGTGCGCGACGAAGACTACGTGGGGTTGGCCGAGGCCCTGAAAGCCGCCAAACAACCGATCTTGATCGGCAATATCCCGACGCTGATGTCCCGGGAAAAGCTGGCTCCGATCCTCGCTCCCTTGGTCAATCCGGCGGCGACCGCGAAAGAGTCCGAACTCGTCCAACGGACAGTTTCAGACGATGAAGTCAGACTGTCGCTCAAGTCGAAGCCCGGGACGTCGAAACCGGACGAGAAGCTTCTGAGTCTCGGTGGAATCAAATATCGGCGCTGGGTTTATGCGGGACTTTTCGGAATGGGACTCTTCATGGCGTTGACCAGTCTGGTGATGACGGCGCCGGTCATGCTCGACGGAAATATGGCCGATGCGGTCCAGGGGATGATCTATACCGTCTCCGGCCTGATGGTCATGGTCCCCGGCTATTTCGGATGGAGACGGGTGTTGAATCCCCTGATCGATGTGTTCCCGACGATACGTGAGCGAGGACGGATGGGGAACGGCACTTCTCTCCTTCAGATATCTTCGGTGGATGACCTGATCCGCCTTCAGGATCGGAAGACCATCGAATTGGCCGGAGAGGTCCGGCCTCTCCGGGACGATTCGGTCCGTCCGTTGATCGATTTCATGAAGACACACCCCGGTCGGTCTCTTTCGTTGGTTAATTCCGACGGACTGCCGTCCGGGATCCTGGCGCGCGCGCGTTCGGGGGGCGTCATCGAATTGAACGTCGGATTGATCGTTCAAGAGGCTCGGCGCGCCGAAGACGTCACCTTGGAGATGTCCGAAAGGACGGAGATGGATGCCGCCCGACAGAATCAGAGGATTCAGAATCTCCTCCCGCTGATCCTGGCTCATGAGAACGTCCATCTTTGGAAAGTCCAGATCCCGCTCACCTCCTCACGCCTCCTCAACCTGCCCATTCGTCTCTCTAACGGGCTCCTCCGAATCATACAGACCCAACGTTTCTTCCGATCCGAGATCGTCGCCTACGCCGTCATGTCTCTCCGCGCCGTGGGGGTGCCGTCGGTCCGAAAAGCCCCGGCCGTCAAGACTGATGCCGACGATAAGAAATCCGCTCTCTCCCGTTGGATCAAGGGTCTGTTCTTCTCGTTGATCGCGGCGGGTCTGTTCGGTTTGAATTACACTTTCGCCGAGGGATTGTTCCATGACCAGGTCAGCGTGGCTTCCGTCCTGTTTCTGGAGACCTCCATCGGGTTGACCGCGTTGACGGGTTATTATTTGTTCCAGCGGGTCGTCCTGAAGAAGCCCGTGTTTCAGGGTCTCCTGAAGATCGACCGCCGGAAAGGTCTCTATCCCTGGATCGGCGCCACGGCCCTCAATTATATGCTGGTCTTTCCGCTCTTTTTCCAGTCGTTCCTCTACACGACGTCCCTGACGGCGACCCTGATCTCCATGGCTTACCCGATGTTCGTGCTGGTCTTTTCATGGATGGTGAGCCGGACCCCGTTCTTCAAGAAGATCTATCCATCCCGTCCTCCTCAGATGAACCGGGCGGTCTTGTTCGGCTCGTTCCTGATATTGATGGGGACGCTGATCAACGTTTTGACGGGTTCCGATGGTGTCGGGCAGATGTCTTACCAGGGGGGGCTCTTGGCGCTCATGTCGACAGTCTCCGGGGCGCTCTATCTGGTGATGATGGACGGCGTGTCGAAGCACATGGACGGCGTTCAGCAATCCTATCTTTCGTCTCTCTTCGGGCTGTTGTTCGTCTCGATGATCCCGATCGTCACATCGGCCTTCGGTCAGATCGATTACGCGCACATGGGGTCCCTCCTGTCGGACCCTCGGGTTTGGGGGTTGGGACTGACCAATATCGTGGCCTCCATCTTCTACTTTCTGAGCGTCAAGCATCTGTCCGCGTATTTTTCCGGTCTGATCATGACGGGTCTCGAAGCCGTCATGGTCGGTGTTTTCTCCTTGGCGATGTTCGGGCGTATCCCGCCGGTGACGCAGATCGCGGCCTATGTCTTGGTCCTGGCCGGAATCATCGGGGTGAAGAGAAAGCCGTCCTCCCAGGACAAGGTTTCGGTCGAAGAAAAGACGGCGCAAGAAGGAAAGCCGGAAGGACTGTCTTCGGCGATTATCGTGCCTGAACCCGTCTCTGTCTCGGAGGGCCCCGCCGCGCGCGCCCCTCCCCGGAAAACGGTTTCGCGGATCTCCCGCGCTATCGATGGTTTCCTCTTGTCACTTTTCTATGCGATGACCCTTCCTTTCGGTCGCGTGGCGGCGTTGGTGTCGTCCGCGGTCTCCGGGAAAATAAAAGATACGGCGGCTTATATGGGACGTCATCGCCGTCCGCGCGATTACGATATGAGTATCCTCCGCACGTTGCGTTATCAAACATCCACCGAATTGCCGATTTCCTTGAACGAGACCGTGAGATCGTTTCACCGGCGGACGGTTTCTGACGCCGTCACCCGCATCCTCCGCGCCAAAAAGGACAGGCAGGGCATCCTCGGAGGGATGCAACAATTTCTGTCCGTCGCCGGGATGTCCCATTCATGGGGCCGATCAATCGTTTCGGAAGGGGGGGCGTCGGCCGACCTGAACCAGATGTTCAACGCCCTGTCCCCGGCGATTTTGGAAACCATTCCTCCCGTTGAACAGAATATGTTGGGCCGCTTCGAGGTCCGGTTGATCCCGTCGACGCCGGATATGACAAAGTCCATGGACTTCTTCCGGCTGATGAGCGTTTTCGGTGGAGTTCCGATGAAAACATCGGAGTTGGAGACTTTATCGGCCCGGATCGCCTCGTTGCGGGGCGCGCTGACTCAGGAAGAGAAGGACCGCCTGGAAGAGGCGTATGTCCGTGGCCGGGCCGTCGGACAATGGGCTCATCCCGATCGGCTGCCGCAGACACAATTAGGCTCGGTCTTGAACGGCTGGCGCGAACAGACCCGGAACGAGAATACCACCGTTCAGTCCTTCGACGTCAGTGGGTTGTTGGATCTGGCCGAAGGAAAACAGGTCGGTCTCGAGCGGATCGAATCATTGAAGACCTCCTTGATCAATGCTTTCCGTGCCCAGCGCGCGGAGGAGAAACCCCTGCCCGTCATCCTCTTGTCGAGGAAAGCGTTGTCGCAGTCTCAGACCGTCGCCCTTCTGCGGACCTTCCTCCCGGAGGATTTGACCCGGGAATTCTCGAAGAATTCATATCTGGTCTTATCGGGGAAGGATGTCCGTTCCTGGCACGGAATGGACGGGTTGATGGATCCCGACCGGATACTGTCTTCCTTGGAGAAAAAGTTGGGGCAGGAATATCGGATGGAGATTTTCACGGATGATGCCCAGAGATGGAAGAAGGATTGGCGAGCGCAGGCGCGGATATTGTTGGTGGAGATCGTCAGCGCGATGGATGTGCGGCTCTTCCGGTCCATGAACGACATCGAGACCGAGCTGCGCGGTATCAAACTGCTTCAGATCCAAGCCTAGAAAAAACCGCGGTTCCTTTTTCTCTTCAAGAAGGGCAGAAGGATCACCCCCGCCAGAAAACCTCCGGCGTGGGCTCCCCAAGCCACCCCGCCCTGATCTCCCCGCAAGGCCTGTTGGGCCAGACTCCCCAATCCTTGCACCGTCTGCATCAGGAACCAAAAACCCAGGAAAAAGAACGCCGGGATCTCGACGATCCGCGAGAACAGCCAGAGCGGGATGAACGTCAATACCTTCGCTTTGGGATACAGCAGGAAGTAAGCGCCCAACACGCCGGCGATGGCGCCGCTGGCCCCCATCATCGGGATCCGGCTGGCCGGGTTGAAAAGACTCTGCGTCAGGGCCGCCGCCGTCCCCGCCGCCAAATAAAAAAGAAGATAGCGGAAGTGTCCCATCCGGTCCTCCACGTTGTCCCCGAATATCCAGAGATAGAGAATGTTCCCCAGGAAGTGCATCCATCCTCCGTGAATGAACATGGACGTGAATACCCGGGGCCATTGTGTGAACGGGGATGAAAAGAGGAGGTCCGGAACCAGGCTCCAACGGGAAAAGAGCGATTCCAGGGCCTGTGGACTTGGTGCGGTGATCTCGATGAAAAAAACGGCCGCGTTGAGGAGAATCAGGGTGACGTTGACCAACGGCCATCGCCGGGATTTGATGTTATCGTGGAGCGGGATCACTCGGAGAGACGGCCGAGGCCGCTCCTATTTCGAGGACTCTTCGAACGAATCCACGGTGAATACGTAAAGTTCGGTCGCAGGGTCTTTCCAGGCGTCGGGAGACAGGCCGGCTTTCTGGGAGCAGAGTTCGGAAAGAAAGTCCGTCTTATCGGGGAGTTGTTCCCAGACCTGGGGCAGGAAGAGTCCGGACCGGCCTCCCTGGCGGACCACGACCCCGTGCGTTCTCGGGACGATGGATTCGGCGTGGGGGATCCGTTTGAGCGGAGACAGGATGGATATCTCGATATGGAGGGAATCCAGCTCCCCTTTTTGGACCGGTGAAAAACGATGGTCTTCAAACGCGCTGGCTTGTGCATAGGAGAAGACGGCTTCTTGGAGGGGCATCTGCGGTTGAGTCGTTCCGATGCATCCGCGCAATCGGCCCTGTTGGGTCAGCGTGACGAACACCGCCGCGGGGAGGTTCAGGATGGGGTCATCGCTCAATCCGGATGGGGGTTCTTTCGTCCCGTCCAAGGAATGGAGGATGGCCGCGCGGGCCGTCTTTAAGAGTAAAGTTTTCTGTCCGGCTGTTACCGGGAACCCCTTCATCGGTTTTCCGGTCTTGACGAACGCCACCGCCGCATATCCCACCACGCGGTCGGCGGCGCCTCCGGGGACGTCGCCCGAATTGGCGTAATGCAACAACGCCGCATCGTCGGCTCCCAGCACCTCGGCCGCGGCCATGCCGGCCAATACGGCCCCTTCTCCGCAATACGTGCAGGAAAGGTTCTTCTCCCGCCGTTGCATCATCGTCCGGTTGGTCTGCCAAAAATAGGAGGGGTCCATCCATCGGAGCGCAGCCAGCGTGGTCGGGTCCATCTTGTCCGCGACGGTTTTGGCGGGGTAGTGGGACAGGTCCGTCGAGATGACGATCAGGGCTTTCTTCCCTTTCAGCGCATGCCCCAGCGCCCGCCCGATCCTCTGGCAGGTCTCGGGGTCTTCCGTGTTCATGAGGATCGGCACGATGGAGAATTGCTTCAGCCGCGTCTGCAGGAACGGCAGTTGCACTTCCAGGGAATGTTCTTCCCGGTGGGCGTCGGGCATTTCCCGCACCAACGGGGAAGCGGATTTGATCTCCCGGCAAAGAGATTCGTTGATGGGGACGGTACCGAGCGGTGTGGAGAAACGACCCCGGCTGAGGATCGCCGCGCCGGGAACGGACACCCGGTGGGCTACTCCCAGAAGGACCACGGTGTCCCAATCGCCTTCGCGGAGAAGTCGGTAACCGATGGCGGCGACCGGCGCTGAATAGGCGTACCCCGCGTGGGGAACGATCAAGGCCACCAGCGGTCCGGGGAGATCCGCTTTCTTCGCGCGGGTGAGGTAACTTTCCACGTCGGTCGAAAGGTCCTGCGGACGATCCGGATAAAATTGTCCCGCCACGGCCGGGGGACGCACTTCGCCGTCGGCATCGGAGGAGGGGCGGGCGGCCGTCGCGCTGTTCATCAGACAGGCCGCAAGACAAGGGACGAGTGTCTGGGGACTCATGAACCTAAGACCAAACCCCCGGAATCCTGGTTTTGTCATACGGACACCTCCCGTTTTTATCGATCAGATTTTGCAGAACGGCGTAACCGTGCCTCTGGATCAAGACCCGATGGCACGTCGGACAATATGTGTTTTCCGCTTCGTGACCCGTCACGTTTCCAATATACACGTAATGAAGCCCTTCGTCCAGAGCGATCCGCCGGGCTTTCTCCAGGGTTTCCACAGGGGTGGGGGGAATGTTCTGCATCCGGTATTGGGGGGTGAACCGGGAAAAGAACAGGGGCACATCGGGTCCTAGATTTTCATGGATCCACCGGGCCATCCGCCGGATCGAGTCCATGTCGTCGTTAAGGGTGGGTGCCAGCAGATTCACGATTTCGGTCATGACACCGTGTTTTTTTAGTTCGACTAGTGTTTTCAATACGAATCTGAGTTCTCCTCCCACTGTTTTTCTGTAAAAATCCTCATCAAATCCCTTTAAATCCACCTTATATACATCTATATAAGGGGCCAACTGCTCCAGGGCTCGCGAGTTGATGTATCCGGCCGATACCATCACGTTCTTGAGCCCTTTTTCTTTGGCCAATCGGGCGGTTTCGAATACATATTCATAGAAGATCGTGGGTTCCGAATAGGTATAGGCGATGGCGGCGCAGCGGGTCTTCAAGGCGGCCTCCACGACTTGTTTCGGGGTGAGGAGGGACGTTTTCTCCGGGATCAGAGACCCCCTGAGCGTGCCGTCGGGGGCCTGGAATATCTTTACCTCGGCCGGGAACACCGTTTCCCGTGGCGCCGCTTCCGGATAGGACTGGGATATCTCCCAATTCTGGCAGAACTGGCAATGGAGGTTGCAACCGACGGTGGCCAGGGAATAGATCCACCGTCCCGGCAATAGATGGAAGACGGGCTTCTTCTCCACGGGGTCCACGTGCACTGAAACCGGATGGGACCACACCAGCGTTCGGAGCCGTCCGCTGGAGTTGATCCTCACGCGGCATCTCCCGCGCGTCCCTTCGGGAAGGAAACACTTGAACGGGCAGAGGAAACACTGGGCCCCGGCGCAAGTCGTTTTCCAAAAAGACGCATCTTTGACCGAAGGGTTCCCCGTCGGGATGAGTTCGGAGAACGTCGTCGGAGGGGGATAACGCCCGATGAGCCACGAGGCGGACAGGGCGGCCATCGTCAGGCCGGCGAGGGCGATCGAGAAAAAAAACGAATGGATCTTCGTCCGAGAGTCTTTCATCGTGTTCCCCGTATTTTACATCTTGCGGCGGGCCCGACTCAATGTCGCTTCACGAACGAAGCTATTGCCAGCGGGACAATAGCATAATAGAATATCCGAAACTGACTTCCGGAGAGTCCCATGGGCCGATTTGAGAAGTTCTTCTTTGTCTTGTTGGGTTTCGCGTTGTTTGGCTCGCTCACTTATTTCATCTACGTGACCTATGTGATCCCTCCTTCCCTCGAATCCATCCCGCCGGAAGGCGCCATGCTCAACGAGGAGGAGATCCCCCTCTGGGATGAAGATTACCAAGAGGCGCCTCCCCCCGACACGATGGCTCTTCCACAGATTTCGACAACGACCGTTGCGACAGAAGAACAGCCACCCCAAGAGACAGCCCCCCAATAAGTTTTTGGCAGGCGGATCGGACGGATAGACATGGCCACCCATAACGATTTTCGTAAGATCATCGATCAAACCAAGATACTTCGGTTCCCCAAATATAAGCTCTCAACGTTCGGTTCGAGCGAGATCGAATACCATCTCGTCTCCATCCTCCGGGAAACGCCGCCGCTGACCCATGTCCGGACGGGGCTGGTGTTGTCCGAAAGACCACAGATCATCACCCGCGATTCATTCAAAGCAAAGTTCCAGGGTTTCGGGAAAGACGCCCACGAATTTGAAAAATGGCTGTCCGAGGCGTATGGGGATTCGTTCCGTACGTTGCAGTATCGGTTCGATAATAAACCCAAGTCATTGGCCTCTCACCGCACGGCGGCCCTGGTTATTGCGGAGCAGATCCGGAAGGACCTCGACTCCCGGGACGCCGGCCGGTCCGCCGTCATCCATGGCCCGGAGAGGGGATGGCAGGTCTCCCTGATGAAATTTATCGTCGAGGAGACGCTGCGCTCTGTCCAGACGAACGTGACGGAACTGGAAGAGAGGGGGATGTTCGATCCGTATCTTTCCGAAATGAACCGTCGGCGCCGGGACATCCTGAAACTGTTCCAGAGAGCCAGGCAGGACCGTTCCCATGTAAAGGAGTTGGGCAAGAAACTTCACGAATACGGACTTTTTTCCGAATACGAGGACCAGTTTTTCAATCTCGTCAACGAGGATTGAACGGTTTTAAGGGGTATTTTGTGTGACAAAAAACACATTCCCTTGTGCACAAAGTCACATTGACATATACCCACTTGATATATAAACTTCTATTGGGTAACATTCGTTCTACCAGAAACACAGCGAGGTTAACGCCGAAATGCCGAGTCGTTGTGGTCGTTGGATTCCTTCCTTATGAAGTTTAGACCTCCTCTCCGGGCTTTCTTCCAGGGGGTTTTCTGCCTTCTCATCATTCCAGTGACGGCGCATGCCGCGGGAACAACCTCCGCGGCTTTTTTGCGTCTTGGGACAGGAGCTCGCGCGGCCGCCATGGGGGAATCCTTCGTCGCCGTGGCGGACGATGCCTCGTCCACGTATTGGAACCCCGCCGGGATGTCTCTGTTGAAGAAGCAGGAGATCCTCGCCGAACATTCCGTCCACATCCAGGATATCGCTGTCAGCCGTATCGCTTATGCCCATCCCCTGGGGTCTTCACCGTCCGGTTTGGTCCCGGCGTGGGGCGTGTCGGGGGCCTACCTTTCGTTAGATGACATGGAAGGACGTTCCGGTAATACGGCCCAATCGGAACGTACCTTCGGCGCCAGCGATATGGTCGGCGCCATATCGTATTCGCATCCCTTTATCCGGCTTCCCGGCCGGATCTCCACTCTGGGTATCACCGGGAAATTCATCCAGCAGAGGATCGATGACCGTCAAGCCAGTTCATATGCCGCCGATATCGGCGTGCTCCAGACTTTCGGCCGCCTTCGGTGCGGACTGGTTCTGGCCAACGTCGGGTCCAACGTTCGTTTCGTCGACGAATCCTATCCGCTCCCGCGCACGGTGCGACTCGGGCTGGCGTGGATGCCGCGGTCATGGCCCGTCGTCTTGTCGACTGAAGTAGACCGGGTTCGCGGTGAGAAGAGCGCCTCCTATCGTTTCGGTGGAGAATACGACATGGCCAACCTCCTGGCGTTGCGGATGGGATATGCCTTCCATCCGGAGGCCACTCAGCGCGCGTTGCAGGGAACGGCGTTGGGCACGGTGAGCGACAGTGAAATGACGCGGTTCACCGGGTTGGAGGCGGGTCTCGGATTCAAGTTGTTCGGTTATGGCATCGATTATGCTTTCACTCCCTACGGGGAACTTGGCAATGCTCACAAGATCACCGTGAGCGCGCGATTTTAATATTTCGAGGAGGAAACAATGAAAAATATCCAGTCCATCATCAAAATCACTTCTCTGGCGGTTCTTCTGGCGGTCCCGCTCAGCGCCGAAGACGCCGAGATCAAACTGAACTCCAACGACGGATCCACGTCGTTCGTCGTCAAGGACAGTCTTTCGGTCAACGTTCTGAAAGTGGATTCTGACGGGAATCTGGGGATCGGCGGGAATACCTATGGATCGCGCTTGAGCATCTTTCAGGACGGATCGAACGATAAGGATATCCTCATCACCAGCCATACGACCGCCGGATACGGTCTCTGCGTATCTTCCATCGGATGGGTGAGCATCGGTTCTGATAGTTCCGCGGCAAAACTATTTATTCGGGGATCGGCCGGCGGATGGGAGGACGGGGTCATCCTGGAAACGGTCGTCAATCAATCGTCGGGTACATCAATCGTCGGGGCCAAAGCGCGGGGAACGCTCGCGTCTCCCACCATCGTCCAGGACGGGGATGAGTTGCTGAATATTTGCGCCGTAGGGAACTATGGCGGGGACGGGAATTACGCCGAAGCAGCAGCCATCGGTTTTGAGGTGGGGGGGACCCCCAGCGGAGCCAATGACATGCCCGGAAAACTCTATTTTCGGACGACTCCGGACGGCTCCGGGACGGCCTTGACCCGCATGTCCATCGCCAGTGACGGCAAGATCGGCATCGGGCTCGCTCCGGACGATGCGTTGGTCCGGATCGCCGGTTCAAACGACCAACTGATGATCGAAGACACAGATAGTTCTTCCGACGAAAAAAGATGGGTTCTGAAGGCGGATAGCGGCGCTTTCGAGTTGGTCTCCGCCGACGACGCCTGGACTAACTGGAGCGCGGCCATGCGCGTGACGCGCAGTGGCTATACGGTGGGCAATGTCATCTTCCCGTCCGGGTCCGTCGGGATCGGAGCGAGTTCACCGGTGACGAAGCTGACCGTCAGTTCCGGCACTGTGACGATTGATGGGACGGGGGCGGGCTTGGTGGTCGGGACGGGTGGGGCCAAGGTTCTGAACATACTGAGTGCCAGCAATACGCTGGATTTCGGCAGCACGACTACCGGCGCCTCGACCGATCTGACCATTACCGTGACCGGGGCCGCCGTGGGCGATGTCGTTTCGTTGGGGATCGATAATAACTCGATCACGACGAACGGTGTTTTCATGGGCTGGGTTAGCGCGCTGAACACCGTCACGATCCGGTTCCTGAACAATGATACCGCGACCCAGGATCCGGCCAGCGGCACGTTCCGCGCCATGGTGACCAAATTCTAAGGATGGGAATAAACGGGGGTTATTGACGTCTTCCTTATGGATCAATGTAGGTTGTATCACAAAAAGGGTGTGAGCGGAAAATCCCTCCTCGGGTTGGGGTTTTTGTTGACCGTCGGTTTTGCATCGACGGTTCATGCCGATTTCACGGTCAACGGGGCCACGGTCTCGTTGGCCCAGGGGGTCACCCTAAAATCCACCGGGACGCTCTTGCTGAACGGGGGTGTCTTGAACGGGACATCGTCCTTTATATTTACCAACGCGATGACGATGGATTTTTCTAGTAGTTTTAACGTGCAATATGGGAGTATCACCATCAGCAATAACCTGACGGTCAATACCCCCCGTTTTGATGTGACGGGGAGCACGTTCGGTTTTATTAACGGGGATCAGGATCAATACATCAATCTCTCTCAGCCGACGACATTTTGGCATCTGTG
This sequence comes from Elusimicrobiota bacterium, assembly GCA_022709755.1. Lineage (GTDB taxonomy): Bacteria > Elusimicrobiota > Elusimicrobia > FEN-1173 > JAKLIF01 > JAKLIF01. The sequence goes on from JAKLIF010000003.1 coordinate 149,767, forward strand.
GATGCAGGATCCCGCCTGGCAATACAACAACGTAGTCTATTGTCAAAATGAGAGACTTTACGTCAACGGAAATGTTTATGTTGACGGACACCAGTTCAATACGACGGGGTCCACCGTGAATTTTCGGGGGAACATCTCCGGTACGTCAAACACCGGAGGACTGGATCCCTATTATTATTCGAACGGGAGATGGATCATTGACGGGACGTTGACACAGTTATGGGACAATACGTCGGGTGCTTACCTCTATGACTTGGAAGTGAACAAGGTCAACGGGAGCACTTTTACGTTGGCCGGGTCCGGCGTGAGCGTGTATGGCGATCTATCTGTTTTGAACGGTGTTTTTAATCAGGATCAGAGGACGATCACGTTTTATAAGAACTTTACGATTGCCTCTTCGGCGCAGTTGACCTTTGTGAACGGATGGCTTCGTCCGACAGGACCTTCCAGCTCATTCATTAATTTCCCCGCCAGCCAAAAGATATACGACATGTACTGTGCCGATAAGTCGGGGTATATATCTTTTTCCACCCATGTCGAACTCATGAACGGGTTAACGACAGGCGGAACCCTGGATATCACGAACAGGAGACTCACGGTCCGGGGTCCTATGTGGGTTCAGCCCACGGGAACCAATCCATTCCTGACCTCCGGTTCGACGGTGGTGGCTTACGGACAGATCTATAGCAGCACATGTACGTTCGATGTGTTGCGGATGGAGGGGAACAGTAGTTTGGGAACGGCCTACAGCGCCAATCAATTTTATGTCCAACCGGGCGCCACCACCACGCTTTCGAGCAGTGCGCGGCTGACTGTGTATGGACAGACCTACATCAATGGGAGATACATCATCGCGGATGGAACCCATACTTCCCAGGGGAACAACGTCTATGTGAATAACGGCGGTTCCTTCGATATGAGGTCCGGGAACGGTGTTGTTAATTTCGGCGGAACTAGCGTCGATTTCGGGCCGGGAGGCGGGCTGTATGCCGATTCCACCGGGGACGTGATCCAAACGCCGGGAGCATACTATAACTTCCGCATTGCCGGCGGGACATTGAACGTCACGGGATTGACGATATCAGGGATGAATCTACAGGGATTGCAGATCGACCAGGACTCGGTGGTAACGGCGTTGAATAACGTCCGCTTCGTGTCTCCCATGCCCGCAAACGCCATCGCCTTGCAGATCATGCATTCGGGGACGACACAATATGCTTTCACGAACCACTATTTCGACGTTTCAGCCACCACCAACGTCTTTGTATCCAACCTTCAATGGCCGGGTTATGTGAAGATGGTCAACGCGACGGGTTCAAAGGCGGGGTATGCCTACGAATCTGATCCCAATAACGTCGTGTTTTGGTCGACCCCCTCGGCTGTCGGACCCCTCACATTTCCGTCGGTTTCGACCGGGAGCATCGTCTGGTCCTGGAGCATGACCAACGATGAACGAGGATATAACATCAAATCGACGATGAACGTCTGTGTCAATGGGTCCACTATCACCGCCGACACAACGGGATGGATCGAGGATAACCTTTCTCCGAACACCACATATAATCGTTATGTGGAAGCATTCAACCCTTTCGGTGTTTCATCATCCAATGTAGTGGGGGTCTGCACCTATGCGCGTCCCCCGACGGGCAGTCAGATCGTCGCCGTGTCCACGTCGAACATCCAGATCTCCTGGGAGAGAAACGGGAACCCGGACTATACCCGGTGGGGCCTGATCCGTTCCACAACCGGTTTCTCCGGCAGCACCACGACCCTCCTCAATTATTCGGATAATTATACCGCCCTCACTTATACCGATTCCGCCATTCAGCCCAAAACGACCTATTATTATCGCATCTATGCATTCAACGAATCCAACTCGTCGACCACCTACGACACGACCCTCTCGACCAAGACGCCGCCCATTCCCAAACGGTGGATCGGAAACGATACGGATGTGGCGTCATCGGCTGCAAGCTGGTATCCGTTCGGCGCTCCCTCGAACGGGGATCATCTAATCTTCGATACCTCTTCCACCGTGTGTTACTGGGATATATGGTCTATCCAATTGGCTTCCATCACGATCACATCCAACTATAGTTCTTCCATCCTGGTCACCCAGACGGGCGCCACGATTTCGATCGATGACACTTTTTCCCAGTCCGGCGGAAGTTTTCGCGCCAATTCCCCCAATTATTTCACACTCTATGTTTCTAAGAATTTCTTCGTTTCTAACACGGCTACGTTCAACAACTCGGATATATCGATCAATTCGGGATATATCGATTTCGTGGGGGATACCGCCCACCTGATTGGAACGCCGTCCCCGAACGCCCAACCGGCCGGAATCAGGCTGAGTTCCGGAACCTTGACTTTGCAGAGCAATATTAGGACGCGCGGCGACATCACCATCAGTTCCGGAACGCTCTATTGTGGCAACAACACGTTGTATGTGCGGGGTAACTGGAACCAGCAATCCGGAGGGTTTTTTGATGTCGGGACCAGCACGGTCCAATTCTATCGTGTCGATGGCAACCAGAGCCACGGCATCTCCCTGCAGCCCGGCTCTTCCTTTTATTACCTGGAACTGCTCACATCGTCGACTGTCCAGCTCTATTCCCCGCTGACGATACTGAAGAATCTCACGATCTCCAGCGGAACGTTCCATGCCAATAATAATGAGATCAACCTCTATGGGGATTTCAAGAGGACATATGGTTTCTTCTCTGGGGATTCCAGCACCTTCACCTTCGTCGGTGGAGATGACCAGATCGTCGATGTGGGGCTGTCTTCGGCAACGTTCAATCGCTTTGTCGTCAATAAAACAGGTAGTTCGAAATTGACTGCTGATACGGGGTTGAACGTCGACGGTTCATTTGTTGTTCAGAGTGGAACCTTCATGGCGGGGGGCTACTCAGATTACGTCGGGGGCGATTTTCTCATCGAGAGTGATGGGTATTTCGAACATGACAATGGGACTCTTTATTTGGACGGGTATAGACCCTCTTGGGGAACAAGTCATGTCAAGCTTTCGAATGGTTCCCGGCTGGGTTACTTGATGACTTCCTTTAATATAACCGCCGCCATGTGGCATTATTTGCAGTTTGACACCCCGTTGATTGTCAATAACGAGTTTCAGCTTGCCAGCACGGGTGGTTCTCTCCAGGTTTATCCCGGTACCTATTCCCACACGATCAACGGTAATTTTAGGATCTTTGGTAGCGACGTGTATATGTCCTCTGGAAACTTCACGTTGGGGGGCGCCGGGACCCAATTGGTCGGTTATACGAATGGATGGAACACTCTGGAACTAACCACTTTTACGGTGGCAGGAACGAGCGTATCGTTGATCTCGCCGATCAAAGTGAACGGGGATCTGACCATCGCCGCCGGAGAATTTGTTCCCAGCACCTATACGGTGACGGTGGGCGGGGATTTCACCATGAGTCCCGGCACGGTGTTCGATCCGGTGTTGATCGATTCGGGCGCGGTCGTCTTTGTCGGGGACGTCACGCATGATGTGACGATGGAGCCGGGTAGCTATTTCAACGATTTGGAGGTGTCGTCGGGAACATGGCTGCTGAAGAGCACGGTCACTGTGATGGGTGATTTCAAGTGGGCCGGCGGCGATATCGATTTGACCTCGGGGACAGACCCGGATGCCTGGTTGCACCTGAAGGGGAATTGGAACCAGGAGTGGAATCGTGGGAACCTGTCTCCGGGGACGGGTTGGATCGTCATGGATGGAACGGCCTCCTCTCAAACCATCGCCGGTGGCGCGGGGATTCTGAAGTTGGGAAAAATCAACATCGCCTCAGCAGGTCATGTATACATCAACGGCGGGACTGACGTGAGCGAAATGATGCTCTCCCAGGGGACGCTCCATTCCGGATGGTCAACCCATAACATGTGGGGAAATTTTTCGCAGACAGGGGGAACTTTCGTCTGCGATAACAGCACGATGCGGTTCGGCGGAGGCAACCAGACGGTGAATCTTCTGTCGGGGTCGTCGTTCTATAACATGGTCGCCAGCGGCACGACCTTGACGGCCAACAGCGATCTGTGGGTCGCAAACGATTTTACTCTTTCGACCGGGACTTTTTACACGAACAATCAGACCATTACGGTCGCCAAGAGCGCATACCAGACCGGCGGGACTTTCGACGGATCCGGGACATGGGTCTTCGTGTCTTCCTCCACCGCGGATGTCTCGATCGGGACATTCGATGAATTGAGGGTCTTCAAGGCCAGCGGGACCCTGAACGCAATGCAAGCGATCGTGACGAGCGGGGATGTTTGGATATCGTCCACGTCGGTGTTCAATATGAATTGGTTCCAATTGAACCCGTTCGGGAGCTTGTACAGCTCGGGGACGCTCTCTAATGTGGCCACGCTCTATGTGAGCGGTTCTTCACATACGGATCTCTTCGTGGCCAACGGGAGCACTCTCAGCGTGGTTTACATAAACAAGAACCCCGGATATTCCGTGACCGCCCGGTCGCCGTTGGACTGTAACGGCAATTTCGTCATCGATGGCGGCACCTTTGTGGCGGGCCCGTTCACTCATACGATGGGCGCAGGATTCTATCAGTCCAACGGGTATTTTAATTCGGAGGACAGCACGATTTCGTTGGATGGTTCGCGGAACGGCGGGACGACGGAGGTCCGATTGGCGAACGGATCCGTGTTTAATAATCTGGATGTGAATTTCGAAGTGCAGTCCTTTGCCACTCATTACCTGCAGTTCATCGGGTCGATCACGGTGACGCAGGACTTTATTTTGGCGCCATCGTTGATGGCGAGCGCCAATCTCTACTTTGAGCCCGGAAGCGCTCTCCATACGTTCAAGAAAGACTTCAAGGTCGCCGATAACTGGTGGCTCCATCTCTCATCCGGTAATTTTTTGTTCGACGGGAACACGACGCAATATGTCGGACGGATGGGCCCCAATAATCCTCTGGAGATCAGCAGCTTCACCGTGGCCGGCACGAGCATTTCCCTGATCTCGCCCCTCAAGGTGAACGGAGACCTGACCATCGCCACGGGGGAATTCGTCCCCAGCACTTACACGGTTCAGGTGGGCGGCGATTTCACGATGAACCCGGGTGCTGTGTTCCATCCGGTCTATGGTGACACCGGGACGGTCACATTTGTGGGTGACGTGGATCACGAGGTGACGATGCAGCCCGGAAGCTATTTCAACAACCTCCAGGTCTCCTCGGGCACGTTGATCCTGAAGAGCACGGTCACAGTCATGGCGGATTTTACGTGGGATGGTGGAAATCTGGACATGAGTTCCGGAGCGGAACCGGATCCTTGGTTGCATCTGAACAGGAATTGGGTCCAAGGTTGGAACAGAGGGGTGATTAGCCCCGGAAATTCGAAGATCGTGATGGATACCTCCCTCTCGTTCCAGACGATTTCAGGAGCGGCCCCTCTGTTGGCGTTGGGGAACATCAGGATTGATACTCCCAACGGCGTGTATTTGAACAACCATTCGTTGTCCAGTTGGTTGGAGTTGGTTCAGGGAACTCTCTATGCCGGCGGCTACGAGCACGGTATGATGGGCGATTTCACACAGACGGGCGGTACGTTCGCCAGCGGGAACAGCACGGTCCGGTTCGTGAACCAGACCTATCCACAGACCATCACGCTCTTGTCCGGTTCATCCTTCTATAACCTCGTCTCCAGCGGGACGAGCGTGACTGCGAACAGCGATCTTCGGATCGCCGGGGATTTCACGCTGTCGACCGGGACTTTCCATACCAATAATCAGACGATCACCTCCCTGGGGAATTGCTATCACTCCACCGGCACATTGGACGGGGCCGGCACGTGGGTGTTCGCGTCCTCCGGGAATGTGAGCGTTTATCTGGGTTGGTTCGATAAGGTCCGGTTCATCAACGAGGAGAACACGTGGGTCAATTTTTATTATCCGTTCAATGCGAGCGGTGACGTGTGGGTGAGTTCGGCTTCCCAGGTCAGTCTGAATGGGTCGTCCGCCTGGCTCGGAGGGAACTTGTATAGCTCCGGGACATTGACTGGTGTTTCAACTATGACGTTCTACGGGTCGTTCCCGTCCGAAGTGTTCACGACAAATCTGACCACGTTCAATGTCTTGGCTGTTTCAAAGACGGACGGAGCCACGCTCACCCCGCTGAGCTCCTTGGACATCAACGATGATTTCCTGATCCAGGGGGGGACGTTCGTCGCGGGGAACTTCAGTCATTATGTCGCGGGCGATTTTCTGCAGAGCGACGGCTATTTCATTCCAAACGCCGGGAGCATCTATCTGGATGGTTATAAAGCCGGCGGGACGACGCGGGTTCAATTGGCGAACGGGGCCGGGTTCAATTACCTGATGGTCGGGTTCAACGTGGGGCCGGCCATGACCCATACCCTGCAATTCGACGGACCCATCAAGGTCGCGCAGGATTTTAATCTTGAAAATACCGGGACGGGGGAGTTGATCCTGGCTCCCAGCACATACACCCATACGTTCAGCAAGAACTTCCTATTGGATGCGGATAGCGGGACGAACGGGGTGACGGTCTCCAGCGGTAATTTCCGTTTCGACGGTTCGTCTACCCAGCTGTTCGGGCGGAATAACAGCAATACGACTTTGCAGATCACGAGTTTCACGGTGGCTGGTTCGAGCGTGGTCTCTGTGTCTCCAACGATCTTCACCGGCGATGTCACCGTGGCGACCGGGGAATGGAACCCCAGCACGTTCACTCATACGGTGAAAGGGAACTTCACCGCCCTGTCGGGTGTGGAGTTCCATCCGTCCACCGGGACCATCTCATTTGAGAACAATGCAGGTGTCGTTCAATATGTCTCATTGCTGGACTCTCCCTCGCAATCTTTCAGTGTGTTTGAAGTCCGATCTTCCAGCGTGACGGCCTTGACCGATCTTCGCATCACCGGTAAGTTGGAAGCGGGGATCGCTCCCGTGTCCTCCACGCGGTTCAACCCGAACGGCCACACTGTTTACCTGGGCGGAAACTTGTCCGTCTATGATTCCAATACGTTGATCCCATCGGGAACGTTCTATTTTGTCAGTGGCACGAATATAGGCAGTTTCTATGGCACCCCCAACCTGGATGTCAACATTAAGAATCTCGTCGTTGATGGCGGCTTCGGTATGGGGCTGGCTCAGGGCTACAACCTGAAGATCTATGGGGACTGGAAAGAGTTGAACGGGGCGGTCAACCTCATGGGCAGCACGGTGACTTTTGTCGGCGGGGCCACGAGCAACGTGACTCAATTGGCCGGGAACAAGTTCGGTCAGGTCGTCGGGGATGGGTCGGTGATCAACCTGATGTCGGACCTGGATATCGACGGATCGTTATCGGCGGGTGTCGGCGGGTTGAACATGTATACGAACAATTACGACGTGAATCTGGCCGGTGACATGGCGGATGTCGGAACCTGGAGCCCATCGGGCACATGGACATTGGATGGCCCGTCGTATCAGTCCATCACGGAAGGATATTTTCAAAACCTCGTCATTCACTCTACCCAGACGCGGACGGTGGGTTTCCCCAATGGATTGTCTGTCGGTTATTCGAACGGGACTCTGTGGGTCAGTTCATATTCCACGGTCGACATGTACTCGACTTTACTTCAGATGGAAGGGAACCTTGTCTCCTCGGGGACGTTCTCCAATATGAGCACCATGACATTTGTGGGGGGCAACGCGCAGACGGTGTGGGCCGCGGATATCAGCACTTTTAATAATGTGGTGGTCAATAAAACGGGCAATGTCTTGACCGCGGCTTCCCCGCTGAAGATCGGTGGAAACTTTGTTGTTCAAGGCGGTAACTTCGCCACGGGCGATTTTACACACGAGGTCGGCGGCGATTATGTGCAGCTCGCCGGGTCGATCGGTTACGGCGCGGGGACGATCATGCTCAACGGCTATGAGGTCGGCGGCACGACCACAACCGTCCAGATCGTCGATCCGTTCAACGAGCTTGAGATCAGTAAAAACGTGACGTCGGGAATTCACGACGTTGTCTTCAACAGCGATTTGACCGTTGAACAGACGCTGAACATCTATAACAACTCCGGGAACGTTCTACACATTCTACCGGGTAGTTTCGTCCATCGGCTCCGGGGTGATTTCACGTTGGATGAAAGCACCTCTGACGTCGTGTTGGATTCAGGCCATTTCATGTTTGACGGCGCGGGTCCCCAACGGGTCGGGCGGGCCAACTCCGAGGCTCTGATGACGGTGTCTTCGTTCACGGTCACCTGCTCCAGCAGCGTGGTCCTGAAGTCCTGTCTGGGCGTTCGCGATCACCTCAATATTCAATCAGGGGAATTCGAACCGTCCGTGGGATCTGTCACGGTCCAGGGAAATTTCACGATCGGGGCCGGTGCGTTGTTCCGTCCCACCACCGGGCTTTTCATATTCGAGCACGCCACGGATATCGGGATCTCCATGGCGGAACCGGGAGCCAACCAGCATTTCAACGATTTTGCCATCTATGATGCGAGCGTCACCGCCCAGGGCGACATGCGGGTGGACGGTATCTTCTATGCGGCGGTCGAGGCGATGGACCAGTCCACATTCGATGCGAACGGGAAGACGATTTATCTTCTCGGTGACTTGCAGGTCGCCAGTGGATCCACTCTAATGGCGTCTGGGACGTTCTATTTCATGGGTAGCAATCAGATCATTTCGCAGCCCTACGGGGATGTGGCCATTACTTTCAAGGATTTTGTCACATCCGCGACAAACCTATCGGTGGAAGCCGGAGACAGCCTGGGTATCACCGGAAATTGGCGGGAATTGCCCGGCGCGACGTTCGGACTGATGCCGAGCACGGTCACGTTCTTGTCCAGCGGGATACGTTACGTCACCCAACAGGCCGGAAACTCTTTCCGGGATGTAAGGGTGGATACCGCCATGTTGACGCCGGAAAGCACCTTGCGGATCAACGGGGACCTCGGCAGAAGTGCCCTGGGCGGATTCAATACGAACGGACAGCAAATATATTTGGCCGGAGACATGGCCGATTTCACAGGGGCATGGACTCCTACCGGCGAGTGGGTGCTTTACGGCGGCGCGAATCAGACGATCAATCTGAACGATAGCTTTCAACACCTGACATTCACCTCGACCGGAGCAAGGACGGTCGATTTCGCCGCGACGTTGCTGGTGAGCGGCAATGTGTCGATCAGCTCCCTCACCACGGTGGATTTCAACGGGCACGGCGGCTATTTCGGCGGGAATATGATCAGCTCGGGCACCTTCACGGATCTGGGCGTCTCCACGATCCAGTTCAACGGAGCGTCGGCGTCTCTTTGGACGGCTCCCTCCAGTACATTCACTTATTTGCAGGTCAATAAGGATTCCACCGCGACGCTGTCGGTGTTGTCGAATCTGACGGTCAATAACAACTTGACGATCAGCGGCGGTTCGATGGATCCCGGCGCCTCCACTCATACGGTCTTGGGGAACTTCTCCATTACCGGCGGCACCATGACCGCCACGGCGGGTAAGTTCGTCTTGGGGACCGGGACGTCCCGATTGAACATGGCGAGCACGTCCAGTCAGTTCTGGAATTTGGACATCAATAAAGGCGCGTTCAACCTTACGTTGGACAGCAACCTGAAGATCGGAAACGACCTCAATTTTAATTCGGGCACTTTTATCATCACGAATCGGGATGTCGCCGTGGGCGGAGATCTTTATGCGCAGGGGACGGGCGCTTTCACCGAGACCGGTTCCACGATCACGTTTAACGGGTCTTCCGATCAGGAGTTCCGTGCCAGCGGGGATGCGCGGAATCTGGTCAACGTGTATGTCAATAAATCAAACGGGACCCTCTCTGTCTACGATCCGCTGACGGTGACGGGGAAGATCGCTTTGGCCCAGGGCAACCTGTATATGGGTGGGAACTCCCATACGCTGTCTCCGGCGAACTTCATTCAGACGGGCGGAAACTTCACGATGTCCGGCGGCACGATTACGTTTTCCGGCGGGAACTCGTCCATCGATCTGATGGGGGGCACGGCCCAGTTCGATACGGTGGTCGTCAATAAGACCGTCGGACAAGTCCTGTCTCTTTCCTCGAGCGTGTTGGGGTTGGATGTCAACGGAAATATCACCCTCACGAACGGAACGTTGGTGCTCAATAATGTGTCGCATACGTTCGCCGGGGATTTCACTCTGACCGGCGGCTCCATCGCCGCCAACAGCAGCACGGTCGTTTTTGACGGCGATTCCAGTTCCAACTTGTCTTTAGGGTGGGGGTCGCTTTGGAATATGACGCTGAGTAAGTCGGGGACGAACCAACTGACGATGGTGACCGATGTGGATGTGAACGGCGATGTGACGCTGAACAGCGGGGCTTTTAACTTCTGGGCCTATAAGATGAATGTGGCCGGTGATTATGATTGCAACCTCAGCGGCAATTTCAGTGGCACGACGGCCGCCCGGTTGGTCATGGACGGCAGTTCTCATCAAACGGTGAGTGGTTATGTCCCCACTTCGTTCGAGGTGAATTCTTCCAGCACGGTGGCGATCATCGACGCATCCCAGAATGTGAACGATTTGAAAATCATAACGGGAACCATGACAATCACCGGTTCTCAGTTGAACGTCTACGGAAGCTGGCTGCAGACGGGAGGCGGTTTTGATGCGGGGACCAGCACGGTCACTTTCGCCGGAGGCGATATCGGGTCTGCGAGAACGATCACGGCTTTGGGGCACCCGTTCTATCGTTTTGAGGTCAACGTCACGACCACCGTGACGCTCCTCACCGATATTGAGACGGACAGTAACTTTACTCTGAGCGGCGGGACGTTCAATGCGGCCGACAAACATATCTATGTCGATGGGAATTGGACAGAACAGAACGGCGCGAAGTTCCAGACCAGCGGGTCCACCGTCACGTTCGACGGGACCGGCACGGACTACGTGACGACGATCACAGATCTGAACTATTTCGATGGCCTCGAGGTGGACGGTCCGACGCTCTTGATCGGCGGGAACACATTGGATATCCGCGGATCCCTCAAGATCACCAGCGGGAACTTCATAACCAATTATAAGAGTGTGTTCATGAAGGGGCATTTCCTGGATGGGTCGGGCGGGTTCAATCCCATGGGGTATTGGTACTTTGACGGCGATGGACCGCTTGATTGCTATGCGTGGTATTTCGATAACTTGACGCTCCGGACGAACGGGACAGTGAATATGAAGTCCCCCAGCGGTTCCTGCACCTTGCAGGCCGCCAACTTGGGCATCAACGCGGGGACTACGGCTGACTTTTCGGGTTCTGTGGCTAAAACGGTTGAGGTGACGGGTAACATGACCAGTTCCGGCACCATCACGGGTTTGACCACGCTCAAGTTCAACGGGACGACCGGCGATCAATCCGTATGGCTGGCCCCTTCCACAACCCTGCCGGATGTCCTTGTTTCTAAGACCAGCGGGCTTCTGATGCCGTCCACGGGTTTTGCGATGACGGGAGGATTGACCATCGCACAGGGAGGTTTGGACCTGGGGATGGGGACGTTCACCGTCACCGGACTCACGCGGGTGGGTTCCAGCGCCGCTTCCGTGTTGAACGTCTCCAGCGCGGTGGTGGTGTTCGCCAGCTCTGTCACTGTTGAAAACGGCTCCTCTTTCATCATGCCGTCGGTCTCTCCGAGCCCGGTCGTGAAATTGGGTGACGGGTGTTACTTGAACGTCCAGAACGGGTCTTTTAATTCCTCCTCTATCAACAACGTCATCACGACCACGGCTCCCGGCACGCTGTTCGGGAACATTGCCGTCCAAAACGGCGGGACGCTCAATGTGTCCGGGTTGACCTTGGACTCTTACGATACGACCGGTATCCAGATCAATCAGGGGGCCACGGTCGCCGACTTTGACAACGTGAGGTATCGTAACGGTAAATCCGGCGCGGCCGCCATTACCGTCAACGCTACCTCCATGGCCATCACCACCTTCACGGCCCACGATTTCGATTCGTCCGTCAGCACGAACATCTGGGTGGGGAATGACATCTCTCCGAGCTGGATCCTGATGGAGAACGCCACGGGCGTGTCTTCCGGTACGGACCACGAGTATGATCCTTACAACAACGTGTTCTGGGGCATTCCGTCGGCACCGATCAACGTGTCTCATACCACCCACTCCGCTACGACCATGCTCTGGACCTGGACGAACACCAGCGACGACATGATGAACATTCGCGTGTCCACCTCATCCGATCCAGGCGCCGATTATCTGGTGAATCTGAGCACTATGAATGTGAATTGGTTGGAAGAGAACCTATCGACGAATACCTATTACACGCGTTACGTTTATGCGTGGAACCCCATCGGGGAATCTGGTCGCGTTACCACCACCCAGGCCTGCACACTGGCCAGCACGCCCGTTCCGACGGGTTTCACCCTGATCGGTGAATCCAGCGTGACGATCACCTGGAGCGAAAACGCCAATCCGCCGGACACCGAATATAATGTCGGCATCGACACGAACACCGATTTCGATCCCTGCGTCGATATGGCCGGATGGACGGATTTCGGAGTTGCATCCCATACCTTCGCCGGCCTGATATCAAACGTGACGTATTACGTCGCGGTCGTCGCTAGGAACAGGGACGGGATCGAGTCTCCCAGTGCCGATGAACCCGTTGAGTATTCAACGGCTGTCACCCTGGCCGCTGTTCCCGGATCAAACTCTTTCGTTGATGTCGGGTTGACGAGCATGACGGTGAGTTGGTTGAACGGGGGGAACGCGGACGGCACGCTGTACGTGGTGGACATCGCGACTCGAAGTGATTTTACGCCAATATGGTCGTCCAGCGAGACTCAACAACTGAGCGCGTTGTTCGGAACCGGGGGACAGGGGACGGACCTTCTCACAAACACGACCTATTACGTCCAGGTGAAATCGCGCAACCACGGGGGATTGGATTCCGCTTATAACACCTATATTGAGACGGTCACGTTGGCCAATGTTCCGACACCCCTGGCGCTCGTGGAGAGTGATGTGTGGGTTTCATCCCTGACTTATCGTTGGAACACCAATAATAGCGCTTCGTTTACTATATACGAGGCGGTATTGGCTCGGGATAGTGGTTTTACGTCGATCGTCGCGACTCATACTCTCTACGCGATGGCCTCGAGCACGGACACTCTTTATGAAGGATTGACCGGAAATAATACATACTTCATGCACGTGCGGGCGGTCAATTCGGGCGATATCCCCAGCGCTTTCTCGTCGGTTCAATCTACGCACACTTTCGCCAATCCTCCCACGGCCCTCAGTGTCACGAATCGCGCTTATGATTCGATAACGCTGAGTTGGGCGGCTAATAATAATGCCGATCCCGGTACACTGTATTCGGTTCAGGCCTCGACTTATTCGGGTTTTGATGTCGTCTACTCCACCACGGAGTGGAATGCCTTGTCGGCCACAATTCCCTCCTTACTCAACGAGACGACATTTTATTTCCGCATCCGTACTGTCCAGTGGCGCGGTGGTTATTCTGATTTCAGCACCACGGTCAGCACCTACACGCTGGACGGTGTGGCTCCCGCGGCGGTGACAAGCCTGACCGCTTATCAGTCCGGAACACCGAATTCAGTGATGCTGACATGGGTGACCCCCGGGGACGATGGGTCCCTTCGAACTTTACCCGCTGGTTCTCAATACCGGATTCAATATGGTTCTGGGACGTATGGCGATATCGTGTGGAGCACGGCCTCTGCACAGATCGTCATTGCGACATCTTCCATCGCGCCGGGCGTGACGGTGTCTACTCAGACATATCTCCCATACAACGATTTTTACTGGTTCAAGATGTGGACGAGAGACGAGGCGAATAATTGGTCTCTCGCATCAAGTTCGGCCGGCGCGTTCAACTCTCCCTTTGTGGTTGAAACCATCGGCAGCGGAAACAACTCCCAGGTCTCGATGGCCATCGATGTGGACGGGAATTACCATATCGCCTATCACCTCGATACGCCGAGTTGGGACTTGAAATACGCGAAGTGGAACGGTTCCTCTTGGGATATCAAGACGATCGATGCGGGAGGTCTCGAGGGGTGGGGCGTTTCTCTCGGAATGGGTGTGGATGGGAATCTTGCCGTCAGCTACTATTCCCAGGGGAGTGATGATTTCCGTGTCGTTCGTTCCAGCGACAACGGGGCCAACTGGCAAACCCCCACGGCGATACAAAGCATCTCTTGTTGCGGTTACCAGTCCGGCATTGCCTTTGCGCCCTCCAACAAGATCTATGCGGCGTATACGGATGGTGGTGGCGGGGATTTTAAATTTGCGGAAAATGACGGGAGCGGATGGGTTACAAGTATCGCTGTCGGAGGAGCGGGTGGACAGTCCCCGACGAACAATGGAATTGTTCTGGATGGGGCTGGGAACATATACGTTCCTTATCAGGATTTGAACAGCAATGAGTTCCGTTTGGCCAAGTCGACGGATTCCGGCCATACGTGGGTCACAAGTTTGATCACATCGGATGTCATAGACGGGAATGACCAGATCGTATTGGATGGGAATGGAAACGTCCATGTGTCTTATTTCGCGCAGGGGCTATCGAAAGTGGGCTACGCCAAGTCCATCGATGGCGGCGCCACGTTCACGACTGAAATACTCGACGATTCGAATTATGGATCCGCGATTGCCCTGGATGGAGACGGGAATCCCCATATCGTCTATCAGCAAAGCACCTCGATCAAGTATGCGAAACATAACGGCGTCAGTTGGTCGACGTCCACCGTGGGGGATGTTGGTGCGGCGGGTGGAGTGAATCCTCAGATCGCTATTGATAACGTGGGGGGAGTTCATATCGCCTATTTCGACGGGGGGGGGGCTCCTTTGAAGGTGGCCCACTGGGCGAGTGCGGGGTTATCCGCTCCCATGGGGGGTAACTCGAGGGGAAAAGTTCAGGCCCCGGATCATTTTTCGACGAATGGCATTTTTGTGTCCAGCGTATCGTGGGTATGGGGCGATCATGCCTCCAACGAAATGGGTTATCGGCTCTATACCTCCAGCGCCGGGAGCGTGAATGGAGTATATACGCTTGCAGCCGGATCCGTCACACTGGTGGCTGATTCCGGTTCTTATATCCAAACCGGGTTGACCCCGAATACCTCCTATCAGGCTTATGTGTCGGCGGTGAATGCGGGTGGTGTCGTGACCTCGTCCAGCGCCGTCGTTTATACGCGTGCGGCGGTTCCAGTGGCGACGGGATTTTCTGATATCGGCGTCTCGAGCATGGTGTTCACATGGAGCGAGGAGACGAACCCCGCTTACACGGAATATAACGTGGAGATCGATTCCGATACGTCCTTCGGGCCGCTTGTAGACCAATCCGGCTGGGTGGATTTCGGGGTCTCCAGCCATGTCTTCACAGGATTGTCTTCCAACGTGACCTATTACGTCCAGGTCAAAGCGCGCAACACCCAGAACGTCGAGACAGGTTATGCGGCCTATAACGCCGGTGCGACGCTGTGTTATCCGCCTTTGCCGACCGCTCCGCCCATCTTCACGGCGGTCGGAGCCACTCACCTGACCTTTGGTTGGGACCGGAACGGGAGCGAGGCCGATACCCTCTACGTGGCGGAAGTCTCATCGAACCCGTTTGCCACGTTCAATATGGTCAGCAGTTCCCAGACCATAAACAATTACGCGACAGTGCCAAACCTGTCGATCGATACCACCTACTATGCGCGTGTGAAAGCCGTCAATCATGGAGATATCTCCACCGATTATACCGAGCTGGGTTCCACCAAGACGGACAATGCCGTGTTCTGGACGGGAGCGGGAACCACCGATCTCGCGTCCGAATACGCCAACTGGTATAACAGCGTCCGGCCGGTCAACAGCGCCAACGTGATCTTCGATGCGGCGGCTCCCCGAAACTGCGTCTGGGACCTTTCAGCCGTGAACGTGGGTAAACTCATCATGGAGGGGACTTTCGCCGGGAGTGTCACGTTGTCGGCTCCCATCACGATCACGAACAATTTCGAGCTTAACACGGGGAATTTCAGCAGCAACGGACAGAACATGTCCATCGGCGGCAATTGGACGGGTCCGGCGACCTTCAGCTCGGTCGGGACCGAAATCATCTCTTTCAACGGCGGAGCTCCCCAGACCGTTTCGGCCACGAGTACGTTGCCGATCGTGCGGGTGGCGGCCGGTTCGGACGTCACGTTGTCCAACGGAGCGGCCATCCTGAACGTCACGGGACTCGGCATCGAGGCGGGGGGACGGCTCACCGTTCCCAGCGGCAAGGACCTCCGGACGACGGGAAGTTTCTCGTCCAGCGGAACGTTCGTGTGCGACGGGTCCACGCTGACGTTCCGGGGTACCAACAACATGGCTGTTTGGACGGTGGCCACGTCCACGTTCAATCATATCGTGGTTGACGCGTCGGGCGGATCGTTGCAGGTGGCCAGCGCGTTGGATATAAACGGCAATTTCACCCACAGGAACGGATGGTTCTATGCTGGGACATATGATCATGGTTTGGCTGGTCATTTCGTGCAGGAGGGCACCGCCGGACTGTTCGATCCCCAATTGTCCACGTTCACCTTTAACGGCATCTCTCCCATGGGGGTCTCGTTGTTGCCGGAAACCTCCTTTTATCACTTGGCGCATGCCGGCACGGGCGATCTGACGCCGTCGAGCGACCTGACCATCCTCGGCAATTTCACAAAGTCCGGTTCAGGGATGTTCAACGCCGGTGCTAACTCGTATCGGCTTGCCGGGAATATGGTCCTCAACGCGGGCTGGGATGCCCAGACGTCTGAATGGGTCTTTAACGGAAGTTCTCCTCAGACCGTTTCGGGTGGATATGGTTTTGAGGACTTCGTGGTGTCGAACCCGGCGGGAGTGAGTTATGTGGATACCGGCGCGGGATTGGGTTCGTCCCAGATCAAAAATCTCTCCATCGAGACGGGCGCGAAATTGGACGCCAGCGCTCTGGGATATCTGGAGATCACCGGTGGGAACTTCATCAGTTCTGGGACGTTCGTCGGGGATAATTCCACGGTTACGTTCACCGGCACTAGTTCCATCTGGACGGTGGCGACCAGCACGTTCAATAACGTGACGGTCAATACGTCCGTCGGCGGGACTGTATCGGTGTTGAGCGATATGAAGATGGGTGGATTCTTGAACGTTTGGAATGGGGTTTTCGAGATTAATGGTTCAACACTAACGAATACTGATATTCATGGAAGTACCGTTACTATAAATGGTGCTTCTTCTGTTATAAAGCTTGTGTCGTCTCAGTGGGATACTTATTATGGAGACATTATTGTGGAAAATGGTGGTAAGTTGGAAATGACAAACAATACTCCGGCATCGTGGATAGATGCCACAAAAATATTAGTAAGATCTGGTGGACATATTATCTCAACATCGGTAAATAATATGATTCATAGAAGATATTGGAATGATTATCCTTCGGAATTTTTAAACGTTGACGACGGAACAGTATCTGTATCTGGTTTATCGATAGATTCGACGGAATACAACGTTTTGTTTACTAGTAATGCAGTTATATCTCAATTCGATAATGTGAATTTTGATGGGCCTTTGTACTCCACAAATGTTGCACTTCAATTGAATTATTCTGCTGGAACATATAACTTTGACAACTTGAATTTCGGGGATTATGGACCATATGATTCTGGTATGAATATATCAGCCCCATATTTTACTGGGGTAGGAAGTATTACCGTTCATAATCCATCCGGGAACCTTTCTGGTCCGGCTTACGAAAACGATCCTTATAACAAGATCTGGTGGGATAACTTCGATAACCTGCCGCCGACATCGGCGGTGACTTATCCGGTGAATGGGTCTTTCGTCAGGTCCTTGGCAGCCATCACGGGAACGTCGGCCGATCCGGCTGAAACGGGTTCCGGTGTGGTACGGATGGACGTGGCCTTGAGGCGGTTCAGCGACAACCAATGGTGGGACGGGGACGGGTTCGATCTGCCGACGGCTTCTTTCACCGCCGCCGCCCCCTCGCCGTTGAGTCCATGGTCTTGGACCGCTCCGACTCTGGAGAGCGGTAATACCTATTATGTGGTCTCCAGGGCCACTGACGTCTTCCGCGCGGAGAGCCCGTTGTCCGCCGGGGTCACCTTCTATTATGACGATTCGGCGCCGCAGACATATATCGGCGGAACATATGCGCCGTTCATCAATAGTCTCACGACGATTTCGGGAACGGCCGTGGATGCCGGTGGATCCGGTTTGATGAGCGTCCAGTTGAACATCCATGACTTCGGGGCGGACCTGTCGTCCGGCACGGGCGATGACGTGTATTGGAGCACCGCCACACAGAGTTTTGTGGCTACGCCTTCCTGGTTCCCTGCGGTATCAACGGATACATGGGCCACGTGGATATCTTCGGAATCTATTTACAACCATTTGAGCGGTCATGTCTACCGCGTGATGGTCCGGGCATGGGACAATGCGGGCAATATGGACACGGTCATGTCCACAAAGACGTTCATGTTTGACACGATGGTGGCCACCATCACGGATAATCAAGCGGATGACGTTGTGCGGAGCGTCGCCGGCACGACTTATAATGTGGATTTCTTCGACAATCATTCTCAGATGAGTTCAATCTCATACGGGATCTGGGACGCTCCGAACAGGGGCGGTTCGATGGTGAAGGATTTGACGCCCATCACAACGGCTACCCCGACTGCCTCCTATACGACTGACTGGTCTGTTGATTTCACCTCTTTGCTGCATACCCCGGCCACAAACTATGTGTCCGTCACCCTTTGGGATCGGGCCGGCAACGGCTTCGATTACAATGATGTGTTCAAGGTTTTCAAGGACACCACGCCTCCGGCGGCTCCCACGGGATTGACCGTCATCAATCCGGCCACGGATGGCACACTGGCTATTTCTTGGAATGCCAATGGGGAAACCGATCTGGCGGGCTATCAGTTGTTCCGAGCGACTTATTCTTTCTCTAATACCGGTGATTCGAATGTGACGAACGTGGCCACAGTCTCAGGTTCCACGACGTCTTATCAGAATTCCGGTTTGACGAACGGGGCCACCTATTATTACCGGTTGTTGGCGTTGGATTCTTCTGTCCCTCCTTTGGGGAGCGCGTTGTCCAATACGGATGATGCCGTCCCGACCAAGGGTCCGCACCACTATCACATCGAGAACCTGGCGGCCACCGCCGTGGCCGGCCAGAGCTTGAGCGCCGACCTGTCGGTGCATGACGTGGACCATAACATCGTCGATGTCTATGCCGGAACCGTCACCTGGAGCGCTGAGACTTTCGGCGGGGTGAAGGATCCCACTCTCCCGGCGGATTATATCTTCGATGCTGGAACGGATTTGGGACGGCACACCTTCACCGGGATCGTCCTGAAAGCCATCGGAAGCCGATGGGTCAAGGCGACCGATGCGGGGAATGCCGCCATCACGAGCGAGGTGGTTTCCTATTCGACCCGTCCTTACGTGACTGTGTCCCCGTCCGTGGCGAACCATTTTGCGGACGTCGGGCCGGCGGCGGGAGTGGACGTGTCCGCCGGCGATGTGCCGTCTCCGGGATATTACGCCGTCACCGCCACACTGTATGACGCTTATGACAACCCCGTCGCGACCGGCACTCCCGTGGCCATCAGCGTGACCGGCGTTTCCGGCTCCACCGGGACGGTCATCGACCTGTCTTTCAACATCGTCGCCAGCACCCTGACGGATGTGAACGGCCGCATCGGTGTCACCACCCCTCTGAATTACAGCGTTTCCACCGTGTCCGGCGACTATGCCCAGGTGACCTTCTCCACAGGATCCGTGTCAACAACCACGGCCCGCATGACGACCGTGGGGGGAACGCCCCGGGTGTTGGAGATCGCGACGCGACCGGCCTCCACGTTCGTGGGAACACTGACAGCCGATTTCGCGATGGTGAGAAAGGATAATTTCGGGAACCTGACGATGTTGGGGAACACCAACGTGACGCTGGTCAGCACCTCTGCGTCGCCCACGGCCAAGTTCAGGGATTCGGCGGACACCGCGGACATCACGAACATCAGTTTCCTGGCCGGACAGAGTTCACAGACCTTCAAATATTACGACACGTTGGCCGCCGAGATCGGGATCGAGATCGCCGCCGGCGGCCTGACTTCCGCCACGACCCTTTACACCTACACGCCGTTGACGGCCACCAAACTGGTCGCGATACTGCCCGGCCAATCGTTCGCGGCGGCCACATCGACCGGGATCGCCGGTTTCCCGACCACTCGGACGGCGGGGGAATCATTCGATATCACGGTGCGTTCGGTGGATACCTATTGGAACCTCAATTCGGCGGGTTTGGCCACGGTTCACGTGGTCACCAACGACCCGTTTGACAACGAGCTTGTCGACGCCGCGTTGTCGTCGGGTGTCACGACATTCACCCTGACACCCTTGCGGGCCTCCTCCTACACTGTCACCTTGACCGACGTGGATGGAAGCCCGTTGACGGAGTATCAGACATCGTCCGTTCCCGTGGTGGCGGCGACGGCATCCAAACTGCAGGTTCTGGTGCCGGGCGAAACCGCCGTGCCGGGTTCTTCCACCGGCAAGGCCGGCACGCCGACATCGGTCCAGATCAACAGTAATTTCCCGATCACGGTCAACCTGACGGACGCCTACTACAACCCCAAATCCACCGATTCGGCCATCCTCATTCGGCTGGAGACGACCGATCCGACGGATGTCCCGTTCTTCGATATCCCGCTGAGCGCCGGGCTGACGCAGGCGACCACGTCTCATTCGATGTCGTCTGAGACGGTGACCGGATGGACGATCACCGCGTCCACGTCGAGCGGTCCCTATTTCGCTCCGAATACGTCGCCGCTCGTTCCCGTGGTGGACATGCCCATCCCGCCCGTGATCGGGACGCCGGTGGCTTTGTCGTCGACGTCCATCCAATGGAACTGGACGGACGCCAGCAACAACGAACAGGCGTTCAGTATTCTCGACGGGGCCGGCGTCTGGTTGACCTCGGTATCGGCCAACTCCAATCTGTGGATCGAGACGGGGATGAACATCAACTCCCAATACACGCGCAAGGTGCGGTCCTTCACTCTGTCGGCTTCCAGCGATTCATCCACGGCGACCCTCTATACTTTGGCGGCCCAGCCGACGCTGCCGGTGCTGTCGGATGTGTTCGGGTCCAGCCTGACCTTCTCATGGAACAACAGCACGAACCCGGCGGGGACTCCCTTCCTGGCCCAGATCTCCACGAACAATTTCGGTCCCGTCTATGCGTCCACGCTGACGACGGAAGTGTCCTACGTCTTCACGGGCCTGCCGGCGGAGACGACTTATTATGCGCGTGTGTGTGCCCGCAACGGCGATTCGGAGGATACCGCTTACACGACGATCATCTCGACGGTCACCCTGGGGGTCGCTCCCGGGACGATCACCACACTGGTCGCCACGCCCGTCCCGATGCACGGCGTGCAATTGGCCTGGTCGGCTCCGGGAGACGACGAGTATGCGAACGGCGCCGCTTCGGCGTATGAGTTGAGGTGGTCCACCGTGGCCGCTATTGTGGATGACGCCACGTGGGGCACCGCCAACGATGCGGCCGCCACACCTCTTTTCGTGACCATGCCCGCTCCGGCGTCACCGAACACGGTGCAGACGAAGAATATCACTGGGTTGATCGTGGGGACCACCTATTATTGGTCCCTCCGTGCCATGGACGACATGAACCAGTGGAGCGCCGTCTATACCACGGCGGTCAGCACGCTCGTCGGGAACGTGGCGCCGGGAGCCCCGTCCAACGTCCAGCCCAGCGGCGGCAGCGTGACGTTCAGCACCATCACCCCGGCCAACATCACCTGGACGGCCGGAACGGATGCCGACGGAGACACCCTGACCTATACCATCGATTTCACCACGGACAGCGCTTCGTGGTATGCCATCACCTCGACACCCACGGCTTCACCTTACGCATGGATGGTGCCAAACATGGAGACCACCGGGGCGACGGCCCGCGTGAGGATCAAGGCGACCGATCCTTATCTGCAGGAGACCGCGTATGTGGAATCCGCCTCCAACTTTGCGATCGTCGTGCCCGACACCACTCCTCCTCTGGCCGTGACCGATTTTACGGCATCGACCGGCCCGACGAACGGGACCGTGAAATTCACCTGGACCGCCGCGGGTGACGACGGGGATACCAAGACGCTGAACTCGGCTTATTTCCGGATTGAATACAGTTCCAATGCGGCCTATTCTTCTTGGAGCTCTCTGGCGGCCCAGATCAATATTTCCACGACCGGTGTTACGCCTCTTTCGGCCCAGTCGTATACCGCAAGCATCCCGGCCATGGCTGGCGCCGTCTGTTACTTCCGGCTGTGGACGGAAGATGAAACGGGGAACGTGAGCGGTCTCTCCAATGCGACCACGTCCCAAGTCACGGACTTGTTGTCGCCTCTCATCGCCATCCAGGCGCCGAGCGGTTTGAACGATCAACCCGCCACTCTGTCGGTCATCTCCGGAACGGCCGCCGATCAGACTCCGGGCACGGGTTTGTATTCGGTCCAAGTCCGCATCAGTTCCGGGACCACGGACAACGACTGGAACGGCGCGGGCGCTTTCGCGGCGGGGCCGATCTTCCTGGATACCACCACGTTCTCGGCCGGCGCGTGGGCTTATTCGGGGACCGTTGGGACCCAGCTTCCTGCTTGGGAGCATGGGGCTTCTTACCGCATCGTCGTGAAGGCCCGAGACGTGTGGGGTAACGTCAGTTATGCGACGCACTCTTTCGCATCGGACTCGGTTGCTCCCACGGTCATCAACAACGTGTCGGCCCTCAATACGGGAACGCCACAGCAGATCCGCCTGACCTGGACGATCCCGACGGAAGACGGCGCGTCCGGTGCGGCCGCTTCCACTTATGAGATCCGTTATGCCGCGGTGTCGTTCGTGGAGGATGTGAACTATGTGAACCGGTCTTCGGTGACGGTGACGAACTCGGGCGCCGCAGGAGCGACGTTCTCCACTTACTTGAACGGCTTGACCGACGGGACCACCTATTATTTCCACGTAAAAGCCATCGATGACGCCGGCAACATGGGCGCGGTGGATACGACCCCGGTTCAGGCGAACGCTTATCCCGGAGACCAAGTGGGACCGGATGCGGTGACCGACTTGGCGGCGACGTCGACGGGTATTTCAGGGGAGGCCCGGCTGACCTGGACCATCCCGCAAGACGACAACGTGGCCTGCGACGTGCCCGTTCAATTCGACGTCCGTTATGCGACCTTTATCGTCAGTAATACGTCGGCGTTCCTTTCGTTGACGAACTCCAAGATCATCGTGATCAGTTCGGATGTCTATTCCCCCGGCGATTCGACCAGCACGGTCATCAACGGGCTCACGGTGGGACAACCCTATTTCTTCGTGACGAGATCCCGCGATTTTGCGACCAACTACAGCGCCATCAGCAACAATGCTTATCTGATAGCGACGGGTGACGCGCTGGCTCCGGCGCCCATCTCGGTGTTGTCGGCGGCGACCGGGTCCACGGAAGGATCGGTGGACCTGTCCTGGATCGTGCCGGTGGAAGATAATGGGGTCTCGTCTTCGGGAGCTCCCCAGACTTATGATATCCGCTATTCCACGTTGAGTTTCGGTTCGTCGGAGTTCAGTGCGATGTCGTCCCGCGCTCTGTCGAACGGAAGCGCGGCTGTGGGGGCCACGGTGAACGCCACTTTGACCGGACTGAATCCGGGAGCCACTTACTATTTCCGCATCAAGTCCATCGACGAGGCCAACAACACGTCGGCCATCGATCTCACGTCGCCCCAGGCCTCGGCCCGTGCGAAGGAGACGGCCGCCACGGCCATCGATGGATATGTGCGCCAGGCCAACGGGCAGGCCATCAACCTGGTTTTCGTGGAAGCCCTCACGGCGGCGGGAGTCATCTCCACTTACACCTATACCGATTCCAACGGATATTGGCGGCTCGGGGGGCTCACGCCGAACTCGCTCTACACGGTGCGCGTGAGTTGGACGGTGGGAGAGATCACTTCCAGCGTGTATCTGGAGAACGTGCCGACCGGTAGCGGCGGGGTCGTTTTCAACCTGGAGATCAACATCGATCTGGCCACCATCACCGGTTCGGTGGCGCTGGCTCCCAAAGCGGTGCGCGCGATGGCGACCGCCTATGCGGCGCCCGTGGCGTCCGTCGGGGCCGGGTTCATCGAGGTTTATCAGAAAGGCAAGCGGGTGGGCGTCATCTACACGGACGCCGACGGGCGCTATATCGTGCCGAACCTGCTGCCGGGCCGGTATGCCCTGCGCGCCTATAACGGTTTGAGTTTCAGCGAGATGACCGAGGTCACTCTCGTTGAGGGCCAGGTGCTCAGCCTGGTCTTCAAGTTCGATCTGTTGCCCGAAGAGAAGGTCTATTGTTATCCGAACCCGGCGCGTTATCAGGCCGCCATCCGGTTTGAGAGCGTCGTTCAACCGTTGGAAGCGCAAGCGCTGATCTTCGACATCACGGGGGCTCTCGTCAGGGAACTCACCGGAAGCGATGCCGTCCGCGTGGGCGCCGAAGTGACCTGGAACTGGGACCTGCGCAATACCCAGGGGGAACCGGTTGCGTCAGGGATTTACCTGGTCCACGTGAAGGTGCACGACCCGGCGACCAACCGCCGGGCGGGTGTGATCAAGAAACTGGCGGTCGTGAAATAGAGGCAGTTAAAGGTTTAAGGTTGAAAGTTTGAGGTTTAAAACCTATATTAATACTTCCGCGCAGGAAGGGGAAAATTGAGAGTCATGCATATGAAGAAAAAGTTCATAATCAAGGTTTTAGTCGTCACCTTGAACCTTACACCGTTAACTTTTTTGCCGTTGTTCGGGGCGCAGCTCTCCTCTCTCACCGTCCAGGTTCAGGACGCGGCGGGACGGGCCCGCACGTCGTTTTCATCCACGGAAAAGATCACGCTGTCCATCCGGGTTCAGAACACGGCGGTAAGCACCGGCCAGATCCAATTTTCCTTCGAGATCAAGGATGCAGCGGGGAACCGGCGCCTGTCCCAGTCCGGTAATTCCGCCCCCGCCTCCGTCATCGGGTTTGCCGGGACGACCCTTCGCGGGATCGCCGTGACCCAGTTCTATAATTCGCCGGGACAGTACACGCTGACCGGCCGGGCCACTCTCAATGGGGAGACGGTGGTGGGCAATGCCGTTTTTACGGTGTTGAGTCCGCAGATCACTCTCACGTATCCTCCCAATAACGCGCAGAACCTGATCGATCAGCCACTCGTCTTCCGGTGGGTCTCTTCCGGGGCGTCCAGTTACAAAGTCTACGTGGACGACGACATCTCCTTCTACAACGCGCTGCTCGTGGCACAGACGGTCACGAGTTTCTTCTCTTACCCGCAGAATCCGAGCGATGACCGGCAGAAGCTGGCGTCGGGGCAGGTCTATTATTGGAAAGTGGAGGGATTGGACGGCCTGGGCAATGTGGTGGCCAAATCCGACATCCCGTTCAGTTTCACGGTGAAATCCGAAGCGGCCCAGTCCACCTCCCGGGACCTGGCCATCATCGACATCGCCATCAACAGCGAGGGGATCCCCACGGCGCCGGGAGCCCTGCCGCTGGCGGTGTTCGTGAAGAACCAGGGGGGGCGTTCCGAATTCAATGTTCCGGTGAACCTCTACGTGGATGGGGCCGCCGTGCCGACCTCTCCGAAGAGGATCGAGCGCATCGAGCCCGGAAAGACGGAGAAGCTGGTCTTCCCGGCCCGTCCTCCGGACGAGGGGCAGACGCTCCTGGCCAATGCCGTCATCGACCTGTTCGACGACAACGTGCGCAACAATTCCATGATGAAACAATTCCAGATCGAGAAAAAGAAGGCCCGCCGGCTGAAACCCGACGAGATTTGGGAGATCATCAAGCGTTTTGTGACCGACACGGAGGTGTTGGCCGAATTGGACGGATACCTCTGCGACGCGGTGGAGGGGAAGGGGATCGGACGCGATGAGATCGACGAGCTGATCAATTCCTTGAAGGATGGACGCGCGTTGTTGAAGGGCGTCAATCTGAAACCGGTGGAGTGACATCATGGGATCATCGATGAACGGAAAAGGATATGACATGAAACGGACAAGGAAACCGTCGTTCTTGAAGACGCTCACCGTGGTTTTCAGCGTGGGATTTTTTCTGACCGCCGCCCAGCCCGAGTTGATCGCCGGCGACGTGGCCGCTGTCTTGACCCAGATCCTCGGCGCCCTGTTCATCAAGGCCCCCGGAAAAACTTCTTACAAGCAGGCCAAAAAAGGGGAGTTCATTTACGAGGGGTCCGTCTTGAAGACCGGCCAGGGGGACAAGGCCGCCCTCACGTTCGTCAACGGGATCGAGGTCAAGATGAACCAGACGACCCAATACACCGTCCGGAAAACCCACCCGTCCCGACGGGGACAGGGGAACGACACCGGGTTGCAGAAGGGACAGATCTGGTTCAAGGTCCTGAGGAAAGGGACAAAATTTCAGATCAAGACGCCCGTGGCCGCCGTGTCCATCCGGGGAACCGAAGGCGATGTCAAATATGAGAACGGCCTGAAGGCCACCTGTTATGAGGGGAAATTCCGGGTGGCCAGCATCCATCACGAGGACGAGGAAGTGGAGGATAATGCCGGTTCCGACGTCGAGGCGGGCCAGCAGTGCACGGTGAACGAGGGGAAACCCCCCGAAGTGCGGACCACCGACAAGAAGGAGACGTGGCAGAACGAGATCGCCTCCAAGGGGAAGATCGAGATCAATCTCGGGAAGGCCGAGGCGCCCCGGGGGGAAGCGGTCCGCGTGACGATCGCGGCCTATGACACGAAGAACAACGAGGACAAGAGCTTTGAGGGGGATGTGCGGGTCTACAGCGACCGGGAAGACGCCGAATTTTCGGTGAACGGTCAGTCCGGTTGGGCCAATAATTTTGTGACGGTCAAAGCGTCCGGGGGGAAGGCTGAGGCGTGGGTGCGGGCCATCCAGCCGGGATCCGTCAACGTGGGTATCGAAGTGGAGGGATACGACGTGTCCCCGGTCCGATATATGGTGGCCAAGGCGGCCCGACGCGAATTGGATGTTGAAATCGAAACAGAGAAGGGGGAAAAGAAACAGATCCGTCTCAAATTCCGCCGATGAGCGGGGAATGCACCGATTGACCTCTCCGGTGGGATGGTGTAAGATACGGGCGTGATGACGATCACATCTGTGACAACCAGACGTTCTATGGATTCTCAACGATCTTCATGTGTTCATCGGTTCGCCGCCGCATTCGTTGCCGGCGGTTTTTTATTGGGATTTCTGGCCGTTCCCTCCCGGGCCGCCGATACGGGGCAGTTCCAGCTGGTCATCGCCGCGCCGGACCCTGTCATGGCCGGCGAGAGGGTGCAATTCCAGTCCATCGCGGTCAACAAGGGGACGGCCGTCTGGCGCGCGAAACGCTATTACCTGCAGGCCGAAGTTTATACCTCCGACAAGATCTATTTGGGACGCACCGAGCGCTTCAAGGGGACCAAGGACATCCGACCGGGAGAGAGTCTCCTCACCACGTTGAGTTTCGAAGTGCCGCCCAACTACGTCGATAAATACCTGTACAAGGTGTTCGTGGTCCATGACGAGACCCGCGTGCTGGAGAGCGATTTTCAGCCGTTCCAGGTGAAGGAGCGGCCCATCATCCCTCCCAAACCGCCCGCGATGGCGCTGGGGGGAAACGTGATCGCTTCTTACAAGAACGCCACCGGCGCCGAAGAGTTTGCCGGCAACGTATCGGTGAACCTCGTGGGCCGCGCCAAGGAACGAACCTTCCTCTTCAATACCTATACCACGCACGACCCGAACGACAGCATCGATTTCTATACCATCCTGCTCAATTATTACGGCCCGTGGGTGACCGCGGGCCTCGGCGATGTGTCCCCGTCGTTCTCGGCCCTGTCGCTCTATGGGCAGGGAATGCGCGGCGCGTTGGGGGAGACCAAGGCTCACCTGGGGAACGTGGGATGGAACATCAGCGCCGTGGGGGCCCGCGTCGCCGCGGCCGAAGAGGGGTCTTCCACGAGCGACGGGATCTATCGACGGCTCCTCATGGGAGGAAAGAGCGAATTTCTCCTGCCCGGCCGGTTGGCCGTGAGCCTGAATTATGTGAACGCCTATGACGTGGACTCGTCTCTCCAGGTCTCCGGCCCCACAGTCAAACCGGTGGACGACAAGGTGATGGGAGGAGGCTTTACCTGGGAGATCTTTCCCCGGGTGAAGATCGGCGGAGAGTATCAGGGAAGTTCCTATCAGGAGAACAAGCTTTCCACCGTCACCGCCGTGACGGACAGCGCTTGGCGGACCTTCGTCGGGTATGAGGGCGAGAAACTCAATATCAACGGGTATGTCCAGCGGACCGGTCCCGATTTCGTCGCCTTGGGGGCCCCGAACGCCACCAAGGACCGCATGACCTATGACGCCGGCCTTTCCCTGACCCCCGTGGGTTGGTTCAACGTCTACGGATCGTTCAACAGTTACAGCGATAACCTGAGAGACGATCCGTCGGTGGTCACCACCACCCAGCAGATCATGAGCAGCGGGATCTCCTTCAACCTTCCGACGCAGACGGGGTTGAATCTCGGCTATTCCGTCAATACCGCCGTGGGCGATCCGCGGACGGCCCAGGATAACGAGACGCTCACCAGTTCCGTCGGGCTCTCTCAGACCTTGTGGGGACAGACGGTGTCCCTGTCGTATCAGAGTTCCGAATTCACCGATAAGACGTTGCAGACCAACGACCTTCTCACCAATACCTTGGGGTCTTCCTTGAACTTGGCTTTGGGCGGTCGGGTGTCGTCATCCATCGGTGTCACCACATCCAGCACTGAAGACCAGGTCGACGCGTCCGTCCAGGACGTCCAATCGGTGTCGATATCGGTCAACTACGAGATGATCAAGAATAAATTTTATTCGCAGATCTGGGGGACCATGAATTCCACCACCGACAACGATCTGGTGAACAAGGCGGACAACCAGACCACCAGCGCCAACCTGGAATTCACAGTGCAGGCCACGGCCAACACGGTGTTGACCCTGGGGGGATATCAGAATAAGACCAAAGACGTGATCACGCCGACGAACGACACCACGTCCAACGGCATGAACATGCGCGTCTCCTATAGCTTTTAAGCCGCCCCCCCCCATGATTTATTCCGATGAGAATCAAGAGAACCGCCGGACGCTGTCCGGCCTTTTTTTTGATTCCCGTTTCGTCCTCAAGGGAACCCGCCCCCAATACGCGTCCGACCGCTCGTTCCGCACGGAACATATCCGTCTGGAGTTGGACCTTGATTTCCCCAAGAAAACGCTGAACGGCAGTTGTCTGACCGACCTCAGGGCTATCGTCGATCAGGCCGGCACCGTCTCGTTCGATGCCGTCAATTTCAAGATCCTGGGGGTGGACTGGGAGGGCCGTCTCCTGAGACATCGTTACGACGGACGACGGCTTGACGTCACTCTGCCGAAACCGCTCGAGGCCGGGGCCCGCGTGTCGATCCGTATTCGTTACAGGGTCGTCAAACCCGTTCTGGGATTGTTTTTCGTCGGTCCGGACAAGGCCTATCCGTCGAAACCCATTCAAGCATGGACACAGGGAGAGGATGAATATGCCCGTTATTGGTTCCCCTGCCAGGACGCCCCCCGGGAGCGCACGACCACCGAGATGCTCGTCACCGTCCCATCCGACATGACGGCCGTGTCGAACGGGGCTTTGGTCCGGATCCAATCCGTTCCGTCGAAGAACAAGAGGTTATTCCACTGGAAGCAGTCCGTTCCCCATCCCCCGTATCTGGTCAGCCTGGTCGCCGGCCGTTTGAGTGTCATCAGGGATCATTGGAAGAAAGTGCCGGTGCTCTATTATTGTCCGCCGGGACGGGAAGACGATGCCCGCCGGTCTTTCGGAAAAACCCCGACGATGATCGATTTCTTCAGCCGGTCGCTCGGCGTCCCCTATCCCTATGCCAAATACGCTCAGGTGGCCGCGGTGGATTTTATCTATGGGGGGATGGAGAACTCCAGTGCCACGACCCAGACGGCGTTCACGCTTCACGATGAGCGGGCGCATATGGATTTTTCGAGCGATCCTTTGGTGGCCCACGAACTGGCCCACCAGTGGTTCGGCGATTGGATCACCTGCAAGGATTGGTCCCATGCCTGGCTCAACGAGAGTTTCGCCACCTATTTCGAGGCCCTCTATAAGGAACACGATCTGGGGAAGGACGAGTTCCTTTATCTCATGAGGGAGAACGCCGAGGCTTATTTTTCCGAGGATAAGGAGCACTATCGCCGCCCCATGGTCACGCGGGTGTATAAACAGCCCGGAGACCTGTTCGATCGGCACCTCTATGAGAAGGGGGCCTGCATCCTGCACATGGTCCGTTATCTGCTGGGGGACCGGCTGTTCTGGAAGGCCATGCACACGTATGTGGTGGATCATCAGGGGTCCACCGTCGAGACGGTCGACCTGGTGAACGCTCTGCAGAAAAGCACGGGGCGCGATTTCTGGAGATTTTTCGACGAATGGATCCATCGGTCCGGTCATCCGGAATATAAAGTGAGGTTCTGGTGGGAAGCCCGCAGGAAAGAAATGTGTGTGCGCGTGGTTCAGACCCAGAACAGCGAGACGGAGACGGGATTGTTCTCCCTGCCCGTGGTGTTCTCGTTCCGGACGTCAACGGGTGAGAAGCGATTCACCGAGACCGTCGAGAAGAGGGACCATCTCTTCCGCTTCAAGCTCTCGGAAAAGCCGGATTTGTTCCTGTTCGACCCGGAACAGTGGATCCTCAAGAAGATGGATATCGTGAAACCGGAATCCATGTGGATCGTCCAGTTGTCGTCGGATCCGAATGTCCTCGGTCGAATCGATGCGGCGAAAGTCTTGGGTCAATACGGCAGTCAGAGGGCGACGGAGGCATTGTCCAAGGCCCTTTTAGAGGAGGGATTCTGGGGGGTTCAATCCGCCGTGGCGGCGGCTCTGGGCCGGATCCATTCGCGCAAGGCCTTCGAGGGGTTACGGGCCGGCCTTCAGGACGTGGAACATCCCAAGGCGCGGCGCGCCATCATCGAGGCGTTGGGGGAATTCCGCGATCAGAGGTTGATGATGGATCTGCGCGAGATGGCTTCGTCGGAGAAGAGCTATTTCTGCGCGGCCGAATGTCTCCGTTCTCTCGGCAAAATGGGGGACCCTTCCGTCCTGATCGATCTGAAAAAGGCGCTCCAGCGGGAATCATGGAACGACGTGTTCCGCGTGGCCGCCTTGAACGGGATCGCCCGGTTGAACCCGCCCGAGGCGGTGGGTCTTTTCCGGGAGTATTCCGCGTATGGGTGTTCCATCCAGGTCCGCCGGACGGCGATCCAATGTCTCGCTCGGATCGGACTCGGACTCGACGAGGTGCAGGAATATCTCCTCACCCTGCTTCAGGATCCGTCCATCTCCATCCAGTTGGAAACGCTTCGCGCTCTCGGCCAACTCGGCGATGAACGCGCGGTGCCCGCCCTCCGGAAGATGTCCACCGGGGATCGTGACGGACGCATCAAGCGTCTGGCCGATGAAGTCCTCCAGAAGATCACCAAAGGCATCGAAAAGATCTGAACCGTCGGGGCGATGGGATGATGATCTCCCGGCCGCGATTTTCTAACCCCTCTTTTTAAACTAGAATATCTCCTGTCATGCCGGCCAAAACAAAACACACCAGTGACGAGGCTGTCCTCACCATCAGCCAGGTCAACCAGCAGATCGCCCGGGTCCTTCAGGACGGGTTCCCTGAGCCGTTCTGGATCGTGGGGGAACTGCAGGGGTACGACCGTGATATCGTCAAAGCCGGCACCCGGCGGTGGAGGCAGGTCTATTTCGAGTTGATCGAGAAGGAGACCGATTCCGACACGGCCAAGGCTTCCGTCAAGGCCCTCATGTGGGGGAGCGTCCTCTCCGAGATCATGGATAAATTGAAGGGGACCTCAGAAAAGTTGTCTCTGCAGGACGGGTTGAAGGTGAAATTCTTATGTTCGGTGGACTTCTATTGGCCCCGGGCCAGCCTTCAGTTGAAAGTGCACGACGTGGACCCTCACTTCACTCTGGGAGACATGGAGCGGGCTCGCCAGGAACTGCTTAAACTCCTCAAGGAACAGGGGCTTTACGACCGGAACAGATCGACGGAATTCCCACGGGTTCCTCAGAACATCGGTCTCATCACATCCGACGGGAGCGCCGCTTATCATGACTTCCTGGATGAATTGAAATCGTCCGGGTATTCTTTCCGGATCAAACTCTGGGACGCCCGGATGCAGGGGGAGGACACGGAGAAGAGCGTGTGCCGGGGAATTGAGATTTTATCGGGCGATACGGAGGTGGATGTGATCATCGTCATCCGCGGGGGCGGGTCGCGGTCCGACCTGATCTGGTTCGATAAAAAGGCCATCGCGCTGTCCATCGCCGGTTGCCCTAAACCCGTCGTGACGGGCATCGGGCATGAAATCGACCTGTCCGTGGCGGACCTCGTGGCTCATACATATCAAAAAACGCCCACGGCCGTGGCCCAGTTCTTGATCGGGAAATTTCGGGATTTCGAGACAGCCTTGCAGGAGGGGGGGGCGCGCATCGTCGAGTTCGTGCGGGAGCGGATGGGCGGGGAGAGAGAGGAACTCACGCGTTCCGTCGAGACGTGGCGGGGCGTCTCCATGCGGTTGTTGGAGAGGCACCGGGCGCGGCTCTCGGAGGCCACGCAGGGGGTGTCCCTGGGGGCTCGTCGGCATGTGGAACAGTGGTATCAGCGCTTCCGGACCGCTTTCGAAAACGTCCGCCGGAAAGCGGCGGAAGAGTTGCGCGTCCACCGGGAACGGCTGGTCGCGCTGAAGAAAGAGTGCGATCTGAAGGACCCCCGGCGGTTGTTGGAAAGGGGTTACAGTCTTCTGACGGCGGATGGACGGATCGTGAAGAGCCTCGAACAGGTCTCCTCGGGAACGGAGTTGGAGGCCCAGGTGAGAGACGGATTCATTGCGGCGCGGGTGACCTCAAAAAGAAAGGGTGTGTCATGAAAAAAACAACGGATAAGGCGACGAACTATTCCTCCTCATACGAGGAACTTCAACAGATCTTGCAGGCTTTGGAGCAGGGGGAGATCGACGTGGACGAACTCTCCGTCAAGGTGAAGCGCGCGGCGGAATTGATCGAATTCTGCCAGAGCCGTCTCAAGGAGACCGAAGTCGAAGTGAAGAAGGTGATCGATCGGTTTGAAAAAGCGCAGTCCGGTCCCGTTGATCTAGATGAGGAGGACGCGGCGGGGCCTTCCTCGAAGACCGAAAAGTCGGTGGACCTTCCTTTTTAGGGGGAATGATTCGGATTGTCGGGTCGTGTCTCCCCGCCCCGTGGTGATCCCATGCTTATGAGGCGGATCAATCTTCTCCCGCTGTTCCATGAGGCCCTTGCCCCGGTCTTGCTCGTCGGGATCCATGCCACCTATTGTTTTTTTACTCTCTGGCAGACGCGTTTCCTCCTGTTGGCCAACGCAAACCCGTTCGTCTATCTGAAGTTCGTCTATGAGTGGGCGAGAGCCCCCTTCCTTTTTCTGCAGGGAAACACCTTCCCGGCATTGCCATTGATGACCTATGGCGTGTTCATGAAGATGTTCTCCTATGATTACAGTTTTGCATTCGCGGCCACAGAGATATTTGTCAGTTCGCTGGGAGTCTTTTTGCTTTACAGGATATGTCGAGAGCTGGATTTCCCGCCATTCATGTCGTTTTTGGTGGTATTTTCTTCCATCGTCCATGTCGATCACTTTTATAATGCCACGGCATCGGCGTATAACGACAATTTCTTCCTCACGGCGACCTTCCTGTCTGTTTGGGGGTGGCTGCGGTACGTCCGGACGCGTTCTGTCCGATATATGTATGTGAGCGCCGTGGGGGCCTGTTTGACGTCGATGAGCCGATGGGAAGGTTTGATCCTCCCGCTCCTGTTCTATGTATTCCTATTGCATGACCATGTGGCGTCGAAGATAGACAGAGGGGCCCTGTTCCTGCACCGGATTGTCGCCGGGGTCTTGGCCGGGTTCTATGGGGCCGTCCTGCTGGGGACGGCGGGTTCTGGTATGCTCCAGGCCCAGGTGAGCGGATACCAGCATATATTCCAGCAACAGGCCTCTTTGGTCATATTCTTTCAGGAATTGTTCTGTCGTCCGCAAAGAACGGTGATCATATTTCTGTCCGTCACCGTCCTCGCATCGTATCTCATTCTCTCTCCCCGATCGGTGAATCGTTCCGTATGGAAGTATTATTTGCTTTATCCGGCCACACTGTTTTTAGCGTACCTTGTTTTTACGATGCTTGAATATGGGACGCCAAAATCGCACCTATGGTATTATTTTGCCTTGAGTTTCCCGATCCTGTTCATGCCGGTCCAATTTTATCGGGAGACAGCGGGTTCAGGGGCGACCCGTCTTTCATTATCGTGGATGGGCAGGGCCTTTTTGAGAACACTCTACCCCCTGTCGATCGTGCTATATTTCCTTTATAGTTTTAACCGGGATGTTCGGGCGGAGCCCTCGGCCCCCGTGGTGCTTGCGCCGATAGAAAAGGTCGGGGTGTGCATTAAATCGTTATGGAGGCATGGGGTTATTCGGGAGGAGGAGAAGATCGCGGTGTTCTTTCTTCATAAACCGTCGGATCGACGAGCGGCGCCGTATAATCTGCTGGGGTTTTATTTTTTCAAAACCCCGGAGCATATTCATCTGCGGGACATCATCGGCGACGAGGGGAACATCCCCTCGTCGGGCCCGGGGGGCGTTTCAGTGACGGAGGAATTGATAGGGGAGGTCGTGAGCCAACACCGGTATAAGTATATATTGACTTATGCGGACGATGTTCGGGTTCCGCACATCACGGGAGCCGTCCTTCATGCGGAAACGGAGAATTTTAAACTATACTATCTGCCGAGTGTCGGATCGGCGGATCTGGTTCCCCTGCCGAAGGGAAAAAAGGATCAGGTGTTCTCTCTTTTCCAGTGAGTCGATGATCGTGCCGATGACTGATCGGCTTGATCGAACTCATCATCAACGAGGGCCCCGTTTGTCCGTGGGGATTGACGATTTGAGAACGATTCGGCGTGCCCGACGAAAGAGCCGTGAACTCCGCTGGGGCGTCGCCGGGGATCTTGGGATGTTGATCCCATGGATTCTGCCCATCCCCTTTGTCTGAACGATATGGATACGATTAAACCGAACCGACAGCGGAAAGATTTTCCGCCATACAAGCGTTTCTTTACCTGGGACATCCACCACGCCTGCAATTACCGGTGTTCATACTGTTTTTTCCATGAGACATGGGGTGACGAGGAGAAGAAGAACGTTTATCCCGGATTGGACCGGCTCATGCGCATCTGGGATGACATCTATGATAAATACGGGGAATCTCATGTGCATGTGTCGGGAGGCGAGCCGTTCTTTTATCCCGGTTTCATCGACCTGGTCGCCCATCTCATCCAGAAACATACCTTCGAAGTCGACACGAATCTTTCATTTGACGTTGCCGAATGGATCAGGCGGATCCCTCCCGAAAGAACGAAACTCGATGTGACTTTCCATCCCCAATTCGCCGACCTCGATGAGTTTTATTCGAAGGCGAAAGCGCTGAAGGACGCCCACTATGACATCGGGGTGAATTATGTGGCTTTCCCCGAGCAGTTGTCTCAGATGAAACAATTCAGGCAGGTTTTCGTCGAGAACGGCCTCTCCTTCGACATCATGCCGTTCCGCGGAAAATATCAGGGAAGGGACTATCCGCAGGGATATACCGACTCGGAAAAAGAGATGATCCGTCAATGCGATCCTCGGACGGCGTCGCGCATGCTGTCCGCATTCGATCAAAAGAAAACCCCGGAATCCTTGAACCCCCATGCGGGGAAGCTGTGCCGTATGGGGCAGATGTACGCCAAGATCATGCCCGATGGGACGGTCTCCCGCTGTTGTCATCACCGCCATTCGCCGCTCATCGGGAACCTTCTCGATGGGACGTTCGTGTTTTATGAGGAGGCAAAGACGTGCCCGGAGACGCAGTGTTCTTGCTGGATCCCGATGGTTGTGGAACAGGAAAAAAATTGGAATTCCCATTGGATTTCTCCGAACGAGAGGAAGAAAAGGTAACAGTCCGCCGCTTCTCGGTAATCCAGCCCAAAGTGGCCCTTCCCCCGGCTTTCGCAGAGGGGTTTTTTCGCCAGTCTGTCTCCGTTAAATTATGTAAAATAATAGCCCTTGGAAGCGGGGCCGTCGCGCTCCGGAGTGGGGGTATTGAGAGTTTTCATGATGTTTTTCGAATCGGCTCTATTTTATATGGCGTTCGGCGGATATCTCGCGGGGATGGCGCTCTATTGGATCCCCGTTTTTTCCCGGAGGGATTCTTCGACGGTCCCGGCCGGACGCGTGGTTTTGGCCGCCCTCTTGTGCCATCTCGTCTCTCTTGTCCTCCGGTTCGCCGTGGGGCGACAGATGCCGGACCATCAATGGTATATGCCGTGGTGTAATTGGTATGAGGCATTCTCTTTCTTCGCATTCTTGATCGCGGCTGTTTTTGCGTTCCTCCAGATTCGGGTGCGGTTGCCGGTCCTCGGCCTCTTCGTGATGACGTTGGCTGTGGCGTTTTTGGCGGCGTCGGTGGGTTATCCCGCGCTGTCCGGGGACGGGGTGACGATGATCCGTCGAATCCCTTCTCTCCCGGCGGCATTGAATTCCGCCTGGATGTTGTTCCATGGGCCGGTCATCTTCCTGTCCTACGCTCTGTTCGCCAACGCCTTCGGTGTGGCCGTGGCCTATATCGTGCAGGAGCGGAGCATGAAGGACAAGTCCTTCGACGATTTCTCGTTCCATCTCCCGTCTTTGGAGGAGTTGGACGGACTGGTGTTCCGGCTGATCTCCTTGGCGTTCCCCTTGTTGACGTTGGGGATGATCCTTGGAGCCCAATGGGCGTTTCAGGCGTGGGGCCGTTATTGGGGATGGGACGCCAAGGAGACTTGGAGTCTGATCACATGGGCGGTCTATCTGGTCTACCTTCACATGCGGTTGGTGAACGGGTGGACCGGGGGGCGTTCCATTTACCTGTCGGTGGCGGGTTTTGGCGCCGTGATGGTCACCTCCATCGGAGTGAACTCATTTTCCGCCGTGCATGGATTCTTGTTCGGTGGTTGATTTTAAATCAAACTGGAGGTAGTCATGAAAAAGATGATCGAATCAATCCTTATTTCTTTGGTGGTGGTGGTGTCCTTCGTCTGGTCGGCCCAGGCGGAAGTCAAGGCATCCACGCCGTCCGTGAACGTGTCGCCGATCGCTCCCACGCGGCCTGTCCGCAGTTCCGACCTGAGCGTGCAGAACGTGGTCCGCGTGACCACCAGCGTGATCGTCGTGGAACAGACTCAGACGTTCAAGGGCGAATTTTTGAATGTGCTCTGGACCGTCCTCGATGTGGATAAGAACGGCAAATTATCCGCCGAGGAGAAGAAGAACGCGGATAAACAGCTCAAAGGGTTCTATCTGGATTATTCGGGCATCCGTTTGAACTGGTACGTGATGGCTCCGAATAAACTGGATGTGGACGTGAAGGGAATGCCCAACAAGAAACCCAAGGAGGCCGCCAAGGGGGCCCCCGTCACGGTCTCGTTCAGGGTGAGCTATGATTATATCCCGAACTTTTCAGACGTGGTGGAATTGTTGAGCCCGAACCTCAACGCCCACGAGGTCAAGACGAAATTCGTCCTCGCCCCGTCTCTGATGCTGTTCCGAATCAATTTCGGGAAGATCGTGTCTCCCCAGGAAACCGACGGGATGGTCCAGGTGGATGGATATCCCGACATCTTCACGGCCATCATCTCGAACCAATATCCGCCCCATACGCACGGCGACGAGAAATAAAGGGGTTTCATGAAACAGCTGGTTTTGGTCGGGCTTTCCCATAAGACGGCGTCCGTCGCCTTGCGCGAACGGGCGTCATTCGCGCCCGACCGAACCCGCCGTTTCTTGAAGGAAGGAATCCTCAGTCACTGTTTCGACGAAGCGGTCGTTCTGTCCACCTGCAATCGGACGGAGCTTTACGCCGTGGGAGATGATCCCGGGATCGTGGCCGCCGATCTTCGGCGGACGCTGCTCTCGCCGCGCGAGGGGGAAGAGGATTCCTGTTACGAATGTCGGGGGATGGAAGCCGTGTCCCATCTTTTTGCCGTGGCGGCGGGTTTGGATTCCATGGTGCCCTGCGAGTCCGAGGTGTTGGGGCAGGTGAAGCGGGCCTATGAGTTGTCGCGGGACGCGGGGGCGACCGGAAAACTGACGAACGTGGTTTTCCAGCGGGCTCTTTTCGTCGGGAAATTGGTGCGCACCCGTCTGGGAACGCGGCCGATCCCCTCTTCCATCGCCCAGGTTTCGGTCGCTTTGGCCGGCCGTCTCTTCAAGTCCCTCGCGGAATGCAAGGTCCTCGTCGTCGGAGCCGGGGTGATCGCCGAGTCCGTGGCCGGACAATTCTCCTCGTGCCCGGTGTCGCGGTTGATCGTGATCAATCGTTCGCCGGACAAGGCCCGGCGTTTGGCCGGGAGCGTGAAAGGGACCGACCGTCCCTTCGATGATTTGGCGAAGGAGTTGGAATCGTGCGATGTGGCTGTTTTTTCGACGAGTTCCACGACTCATCTCCTGAGTGCCGAGGATGTCCTCTCCGTGATGGAGCGCCGTCCTCGCCGTCCCTTGTTCTTGATCGACCTCTCCGTTCCCCGGAACATCGATCCGGCCGCCCATCGGTTGAAAGACGTTTATCTCTATAATATCGACGATCTGAGACCGGTCGCCGATGAGAATGCCGTGCGGTTGGCGTCGGATATCGAGGGGGTCCGGGCCCTGGTGAAGAGACAATCCTTCGAGTTCACCCGATGGTTCGAGGCCTGGAGACAGGGGGAGCGGGCCGGATTGAGACATTCGGTGGGATCCACGGTCATGGCTCTGCCGACGGTAGAGACGTTCTGATCAGGCCTCTTCGGGTTCCTGTTGATTAAATCGTCCCCCAAGTCATGTGTCGTCCGGTTGGGCACGCGCGGAAGCCTTCTGGCTCTGGCGCAGACCCGGCTCGTTGAAAAAGCTTTGAAGTCCCGGTTCAGGGACGTGACGGTCGAGACCGTCGTCATTAAAACCTCCGGCGATGTGCGCCGGTTTAAGAAGGGTTCTTTGAAAGAGGTCCCCTCATACGGGAAAGGCCTGTTCGTGAAGGAACTGGAGGAGTCTCTCCGTCGGGGTTTCATCGATATGGCTGTCCATTCCCTCAAGGACCTTCCGACCCGGTTGCCGGAGGGGTTGACCCTGGCGGCGGTGCTTGAGCGTGAGGACGCGCGCGATTGTCTGGTCTCTCAGGGGCATCGGAGCTTGGCCGGGTTGGAACCGGGCAGTTTGGTCGGGACGAATTCATTGCGCCGTCAGGCCCAGATCTTGGCCGCCTATCCCCGGCTCCGCGTGGTGCCGGTGAGAGGAAACGTGGATACGCGGATGCGCCGGGTGAAGGAAGGGGCGTTGTCGGCGGTGGTTCTGGCGCGGGCGGGGCTCCTGCGGCTGGGCCGGGCGGATGAGGCCACACAGATTTTTTCGTTGAAGAGAATGATGCCGGCGGCCGGTCAGGGGTTCATCGGGATCGAAATCCGCCGGTCCGACCGGTCCGCGAGACGGTGGGCGGAGGGATTGAACCATCTGAAAAGTTTTTGCGAAGCCCGTGCGGAACGGGCATTTTTGGACGGGCTGGGAGGGGGATGCCGTATTCCCGCCGCCTGTTGGGCGCGGATCGATCGGAAGACTCTTCGGATCGACGGACTGGTGATGTCGCCCGACGGTCAATCCCGCGCGGCCGGTTCGGTGTCGGGTTCTCCGCGGGATCCCGACGGGGTGGGCCGCCGGTTGGCCCGGACCATGGTCCGGGCGGGCGCGCTGAGCTTATGGGATGGAGAGGATTTTTGCCGGTGAAATGCGGCCGGATCACTTTCATCGGCGCCGGGCCGGGGTCTCCGGACCTGCTGACTCTTCGGGCTGTCGAGTGGCTCCGGCGGGCGGATGCGGTGGTGGCCGATCCGTCGGTGAATCCGGTTCTGATGAACCATTGCCGTCCGAGTGCCCGTATCTTTTGGACCGGTCGCCCGGGATGCCGGGGTGTCCAGGTCCGGCGGTTGTTGAGGAAATTGGCGGGTCGGGGGTTGACCGTCGCACGTCTGAAGAACGGCGATGCCTTCCTGTTCGGCCGGGGGGCCGACGAGGCCGATGATCTGATCGCCCGCGGGATTCCGGTGGAAATGGTCCCCGGGGTTCCTTCTGTCAGTGCGGTGCCGGTCTTGGCGGGAATCCCGCTGACGCATCCCGAATGCACGTCCACCGTGACCATTGTGGCGGCGGACCGGACCGGCGAAAATACGTTCAACGGGGGACGCCGGAAGATCCGTTGGGAAAAGATCCCTCCAGACGGAACGCTCGTGATCCTGATGGGGTTGTCCCGGCTGGAAGGTATCGTCAAAGGGCTTTTGAAAAGGCATTGGTTCCCTCGCACATCGGTCGCCGTCGTTTCTCGGGGGGGGACCGCGGAACAGCGAGTGGTCCGGGGAGACCTGACGGACATCGTCCGAAAGGTCCGTGAAGAAGGTTTGACTCCCCCGGCGGTGATTGTGGTGGGAGAGACGGCCGGTCTCCGAGTGAAATCACCATTACCTCTTCGGGGTCGGACGGTCTTGGTGACGCGTCCGGAGGGACAATCCGCCGGTCTGTCGAAAAAGATCGCCTCGTTGGGCGCGATCGTCATGGAGGATGCCGCTGTGGAAATTCGACCTCTTCCGTTCCACTCGCAGGGGATCCGCGTCCTGAGGGCGGTTCCATCTTACGATTGGCTGATCTTTACGAGTGTGAACGGTGTGACCTGTTTCTCGGAATGGTGGCGGTTTCGGACAAAAACGGATGGACGGGACCGCTGGCCTCGCGGGCCGCGTGTCTGTGCGATCGGCCCCAAGACGGCCGCCGAAATCCGGAGACAGGGCGGTCGGGTGGACCGGATCGCGCCGGAGTATGTTTCGCAGACCATCGCCGGCTCCCTGGGGAATATCCGGGGGAAGAAGATATTGATCCCCCGCGCGTTGACGGCCCCCCATCACCTGCCGTCCGATCTGAAAAAGCGCGGAGCCAGGGTGACCGTATGGCCTCTCTATGACACGGTTCACCTGAAGCTTTCCCCGAAGAGGAAGAGGGACGTCCTCGGGGGAAGGGTGGACATCGTCACGTTCACCTCATCGTCCACGGTGCATGCCTTCGTGGAGAATTTCAGCTCGACGGAACGGAAGACGGTTTTCCAGAAGATCACGGCCGCTTCCATCGGTCCCGTCACGACCGAGACGTTGTCCGGGTATGGGGTCCCGCGTCTCATCCAGGCGGCGGAACCGACGGCGGAATCATTGGCCGAAACATTGGGAGGATACTATCAGTCACGCTATGGGAACTAAACCGACGGAAACGCTCGCGACCCTTGAACGCGTCTTGAGGCGATCCTTATCCTCTGCGGGAGAGGTCCTTTTGAACAAGTTTAAAAAGACGACCATCGTCGCTTATAAGAACCCGATCAGCATCGTGACCGAGGCGGATCAGGAGGCGGAACGGAGGATCCTCCGGGAGATCAGAAAGTGTTTCCCGGGCCACGCGTTGTTGACGGAGGAATCGCCCCCGCACGAGACAAACTCTCCCTACCGGTGGATCATCGACCCTTTGGACGGGACGACGAACTTTTCGCACGGGTTGCCGCATGCCTGCGTCTCCGTCGGATTGGAGAAGGACGGACGGATGTTGATGGGGGGAGTATGGGACCCTTTCAAAAAGGAACTGTTTTTCGCTTGCCGTGGCCGCGGGGCCACCCTGAACGGCCGTCCGATCACCGTCAGCCGGAGGAAGAAACTGATCGGCAGCCTCCTCGTGACGGGGTTTCCCTATGACCGGCAAAAGAATGCCCGGTATTATCTGAGTTTCTATGAGAAATTCATGGTCCGGACGCAGGGGATCCGCCGATACGGCGCGGCGGCGCTCGATATGTGCTACGTGGCCTGCGGACGTTTCGACGGTTTTTGGGAGTTCAAACTGAATCCATGGGACGTGGCCGCCGGGCAGTTGATCGTCGAGGAGGCCGGGGGGCGTTTGTCCGATTTCACGGGGAGGCCGTTCGATCTGAACCGTCCGCAGCAGATCCTTTGCACGAATGGATGTCTTCACGCGGTCATGGCGACTATTTTAAAAAAGGGGTTGAGAAAATGAAAACGTCTGTCAGCGGATTTCAGCGGGTCCTGGCGGGCCTCTTGTTGGTGTTCCTGAGCGCGGTTCTGTGCGGAGAGGATATGCCCGATATCGCCAATGTGAGGGTGGATCCGGAGATCGTGATGAGGTTGAAGGCGTTGTTGAGCGAGTCCGAACTGGTGAAGTTGAGCAATACGGATGTTCAAGAGACCGCCATGAAGGATATCTTCTCGTTCGCCACCCCCACGGGGTACGATCTGAGGAACCGTTATACGAACCTGGGGATCACGCTGGCGGAAGCATTGGCGGGGGTCACGGACCCGGATATCAAGGTCCGTCTGACGGAGGCGGCGCGCTGGGCCCACAGTCCGAACGTGAGGTCGGTGGCCCTGGTGTCCATGGCGTTCTTGAAGAACAGGGACGACCTGAAATATTTCCGCGAGGCGTTGTGGGACAACCGGGTGATGGTCCGTTTCGCCGCTCTGGAGGCGTTGCAGGCGTGGGGGTATCCTGAGGGGTCTGTGCCGGTTCTGACGAAAGTCGCTCAGTCGGACCCATCGCCGTTGCTGAAGGTCTATGCGGCTCAGATCCTTTACCGTTATGGGGATCCGACGGGGCGCCAGCTGTTGCTGAACTACTTGAAGGACCGGGACTGGGTGGTGCGTGCCATGGCTGGCCGGTACATCGGCGAACTGGGCACGGCGGAAGATTACGACATGCTCGTCGCACGCATCTCGGCGGAACAGGATAACGATTTTGTGGCGGCGGAGATGGCCATCGGGGCGCTGAACCTCTATCCGCAGAAGAAACTCAAGATGACGATGCAGCAGTTGGACTCCAA
This sequence comes from Elusimicrobiota bacterium, assembly GCA_022709755.1. Taxonomy (GTDB): domain Bacteria; phylum Elusimicrobiota; class Elusimicrobia; order FEN-1173; family JAKLIF01; genus JAKLIF01. Next base: position 192,945 of record JAKLIF010000003.1, read on the forward strand.
CTCCTCCCGTCCGGGGTCGCCGGGCCGCAAACGAACGAAACGGGATGTGGTCATGGAACTGGAGCCGCTGGTCGTTCGCGCACCGCGGATGAAGGTGCCTCGCGGGGAATGGGTCGCCCCCCAGATCGATGCGCTGTTGATCCGCATGATGGAAAAGTATGAACAGAAGGATTTTATCGGGCCGACGGACGACCAACTGCTCCAACCGGCTCGCGCGGACGTGATCCAGCTGGTGACGCCGGCGGGATTCCGCCTCAAGAGCCGTTACTCCGAACTGGGTATCCTCCTCACCGACGGCGTGGCGGGCACCAACGAGTCCCGATTGGTGGACCAGTTGATGAGGACGGTGCGCAGCGGAATCAATCAGAACGTGAGGTCGGCGGCGCTGGTGGCGCTCGGATATCGCCGGGACAGGGCCGACATGCCTTTTTTCATGGAGAACGTGAGACATGAGAATATCTCGATCCGGTTCGCGACGGCCGAAGCCCTGACGGTTTGGGGATTCCGGGATGCGGCGTCTCTGCTCAGGGATATGGCCCAGACGGATTCTTCCGGGGCGGTCCGGGTTTTTGCGGCTCAGGGCATGTGGCGCGTCGGTGATGAGGGGGGGAAGGAGATCCTCTGGCAGTTCCTGGATTATTCGGATTGGGTGGTGCGCGCCATGGCGGTCCGATACATCGGCGAATTGGGCGGCGCCGACGACTATAACCGGATGCTGTACTATCTGGGCCGGGAACAGAATAAATTCGTGCAGGCGGAGATCTGTTCGGCTCTGCTGAAACTTTATCAATGAATCATCCCTTGAAAGCGAGACATAAACCATGAGCATGAACGTATTGAAGGCACTGGCGTTGGGCGGCGGGGAATGGATCATCTTCATCCTGATCGCCAGCTCCATCCTGGCATTGGCTGTGTGCATCGAGCGTTTTATCGTACTGCGTCGGGAGAAAAAGAATCTCTCGGCCTTGAGAGACCGCGTGGCTCCCCTGCTCTCGGACGGGAAGCTGGACGACGTGCGGGTGGCTGTGAAAGAGCATCCGGGCTCGGCGAGCCGGATTCTTTATAGTGGGTTGGTTCATGCATCGCAGGGACTGGGCGCGGTGGAGGAACAGATGGCCTCGACCGTCATGCTGGAACGAAATCAATTGGAAACACGCCTGTTGGTTTTGGGAACGCTTGGAAACAACACGCCGTTCATCGGGTTGTTGGGAACGGTCATGGGCGTCATCAAGGCGTTCCACGACTTGGCCCGGGAAGGATCCGCCGGTCCGGAGGTGGTCATGCAGGGACTCTCGGAGGCTCTCATCGCCACGGCGGTGGGATTGTTCGTGGCCATTCCGTGCGTGATTGCATTTAATTACTTTCAAAAACAGGTGAGAGATATCAAAACGGAAACAGACGCGCTGACGCGCCTGTTAATGGCGCGGTTGAAGGCCTCCGGAGGGAAATAACATGCTGGAGTCCCGTCAGGAAGAATCGATCACCAATATCAACATCACGCCGCTGGTCGACATCATCCTGGTGTTGTTGATCATTTTCATGGCGACGGCCCCGCTCATCCATAAGAGGGCGATGAACATCAACCTTCCCAAAGCGGCGCATCACGAGAAGAAAGCCACGGAGACGCTGGAACTGGCGGTGAACGAGAAGAAGGAAGTGTATCTGGGAGGGAAGAAGCTGGGGATCCCGGAACTGGCGGAGGAACTGGCGGATTACGTGCGGATGGACGTGGCCGTGCATGTGGCCATCTCGGCGGACAGCACCCTTCCCTACGGAGATGTGATCGGCATCCTGGACATCGTGAGGGGCGCCGGCGTCAAGAAAGTGGCTTTGGAAGTCAAGAGCAAGTCATCTAAAAAATAGCGGAATCGCGCATGCGGTCCAAACCGTCCTTGTTCCAGATCGCGTTGATCGCCTCCGTCGGACTCCACGGCGGGGTGTGGGGCGCGTTCTCGTGGGTCCACCGCGCCCCCTCCGATCCCGATGTGCCGGCGTTGGAAATCGATCTGACAAAACCGTTCCGTCTGGATCCGAACGCATCGTTGAAGAGACTGGGCGGTGGTCCGTCTGCGGATCAGAAACCGGCCGTGGTGTCGCCCCCGGTGCCGACGCCGCCGACCGAGAAGACGGTCCCGAACTCCAGCGCGTTGCCGCAGGAGAAAACGGAGGAGTGGAAACTGCCGACGGCGGACACCAAAGAATTCGAAAAGGGGACCGGCGGCGATGAATCCCTGCCGCCGGGCAGCGGGGACGGGTCCGGATACGGTTATGGAGGGGAGGGGGACGGCGTGGGACTGAGCCGTCTGCCGAGACTTTTGAACCGGGAAGAGATCCGCCGGAACCTGCAGCGGTTCTATCCGGAGAGGGAACGCCGTCTTGGCCAGGAAGGCGTGGTGGTCGTGGATGTCCATATCGGAGACGACGGGCAGGTGGGCCGCATTGAGATCGTGGAATCGGGCGGGGAATCGTTCGACGATGCCGCCCGGGCGGTGGTGAAGGAGATGAGGTTTTCTCCGGCCATGGTGGGTCCGACGCCGGTGGCGGTCAAGATACGCCAGAGCATCGTTTTTCGAATCGAATGAGAGCACACGCGACGATGTCGTTCCCCGCAGTCCGTCTGCGCCGCTTGCGCCGGTTGCCCCTGTTCCGGAAGATGGTGAGGGAGACCGTGCTGCGGCCGGAGGATTTCGTCCAACCGTTTTTCGTGAGAGCCGGCCGGGGTCTTCGACGGCCGATCAAGTCCATGCCGGGATGCGACCAATTGTCGCCCGACCAACTCTTGAGGGATGTCCGGGTTCTGTACCGCTCCGGGATCCCCGCCGTGATCCTTTTCGGCATCCCGTCGACGAAAGACCCCCTCGGGTCGGAAGCGTGGTCGGCGGACGGGGCCGTTCAGACCGCCGTCCGTCTGTTGAAGGGGGCGTTGCCGGACTTGGTGGTGATGACGGACCTGTGCCTGTGTGAATACACGGAGCACGGTCATTGCGGAGTCCTGAAGAAAGGGAAGAACTCCCGCAATCCGGTCATCGACAACGATCCGACCCTGGAATTGTTGGCCCGGGCGGCGGTGTCTCAGGCGGAGGCGGGGGCCGACCTGATCGCTCCGTCGGGGATGATGGACGGGGTCGTCAAGGCGGTTCGCAGTGCCCTGGATTCGGCCGGCTTCACGGAGACATCCATCATGGCGTATTCGGCCAAATATGCGTCGGGGTTTTATGGGCCGTTCCGGGATGCGGCCGAATCGCCGCCCCGGTTCGGAGACAGGAAGACCTATCAGATGGATCCCTCGAACACGAGGGAGGCGATGCGTGAGGTGGCTCTCGATGTGGCGGAGGGCGCTGACATCGTGATGGTGAAACCGGCGTTATCCTACCTGGATGTGATCCACCGCGTGAAACAGAGGTGGGACCTTCCCGTCGCGGCCTACAACGTGTCGGGGGAATACGCCATGGTCAAGGCCGCCGCGCGGAATAAATGGATCGACGAAAAGGCGGTCACGCGAGAAATATTGACGTCCATCAAGCGGGCCGGGGCCGATTTGATCCTCTCGTATCACGCCCGGGACGTCGTCAAAGATCTGAAGTGAGTCGGAGGGCTTTCGACCCGACCCCGTTTTTTTCGGGGAGGGCTGATCCGGAAGGATGAGAAGACTTCTTCTGTTGTTCGTGATGATCGGTGTGGCCGCCTGCGGGGGGCGGAAGATCGTCAAAGGGACCGGCGACCCGTTGTGGGGGCTCCGGGTCCGGTGGCACGGCCACTCGTGTTTTTCTTTCGAGGACAGCGTCGGACGGACGGTCTTGATAGACCCGTTCGACGAGACGGTCGGTTATGTGCGGCCGTCGGCCAAGCCGGACGCGGTCTTGATCACCCACGATCATTTCGACCATGCCGATCCCCGTTGGACGTACGTGCCCCGTCCTTCGCCGTTGATGGGGTCCCGGGAAAAACCGGATGAAGACCCGGTGAAGATGGAAAAGGGGAAAGGCCGTGACCGGAAACAGGTCCGGATGTTGCCGGAAGGCGTTTTTTGTTCAACCGGGACGTTCGCGGCGGCGGACGGGATCGAAGTCAGGTCCATGAGAGCGTTCCATGATCCGGTCAACGGCCGCCGTCACGGGACGACCCAGATGTATGTCTGGTCCATGGGGGGGCTGACGCTGGCCCACATGGGCGATATCGGGCAGGACCGATTGACGCCGGAACAGATCGAATTTTTAAAGGGAGCCGACGTTCTGATGATTCCCGTCGGCGGCGGCCCGACCATCGATGCCGTCCGCGCGGCCGAGTTTGTCCGGTTGATCAATCCGCGTATCGTCATCCCGATGCACTACGGGAATCCACTGGTGCGGTTCGCCGAATTGGATTCCTTGGAATCGTTTTTAAAGCAGTTCGAGAGGATCGATCCGTGGACGGAATCACAACGGCAGATCCAGGCGGATCAGGTCCCCGCAGGCCCGACGGTGATGGTGCCGGCCCTGCCGTCAAGGAGAAACCATTGAAATCCCAAGGGGTGAGGCGTCGGGAATGAGCGTTCATCGCCGGTCGGATCAATTGTTCCGGAAATCCTCGAGGTTTTTCGTCGGGGGAGTCAATTCGCCCGTCCGTGCTTTCAAGGCGGTGGGGGGAACGCCTCTCTTCATCAGAAGGGGACGGGGCCCCTTCGTGTGGGACGCCGACGGCCGTCAATATCTGGATTATCTGGGTTCATGGGGACCGCTCATCCTGGGACATTCGCCGGAATCCGTCGGTCGGGCCGTGCGAAGGGCCGTTCGGGCCGGAAGTTCTTTCGGCGCGCCGACGGAGTGGGAGGTCGGCTTGGCTGAATTGGTCCAAGATGCTTTCCCGGGGATGGAACGGATGCGTTTCGTGAGTTCCGGCACGGAGGCCTGCATGAGCGCCATCCGTCTGGCGCGCGGTTGCACGGGACGGCGGATCGTGGTGAAGTTCGCCGGTTGTTATCATGGTCATTCCGACGGATTATTGGTGGCCGCCGGGAGCGGCGCCACCACGTTCGGCAGACCCACATCGGCCGGGGTGCTGAGGGAGATCGCCCGGTGGACGGTGGTCCTGCCTTATAACGATGGGGCGGCAGTCGACAGGTTTTTCAGAAAGTCGGGGCGTGACGTGGCGGCGGTGATCGTGGAGCCCGTGGCCGGGAACATGGGTGTGGTCGCGCCGGACCTCGAATTTTTAGGGACTCTCCGTCGGCTGACAGCGGGGAACGGATCCGTCCTGATCTTCGATGAGGTCATCACCGGATTCCGCCTGTGCTGGGGGGGAGCGCAGCATTTGTATAATATAAAGCCCGATCTGACATGTCTCGGCAAGATCGTCGGGGGAGGTCTCCCCGTGGGGGTTTTCGGCGGACGACGGACTCTGATGGACCGGTTGGCGCCGATGGGTCCGGTGTATCAGGCGGGTACGTTGTCCGGGAATCCGGCGGCCATGGCGGCCGGTATCGCGGTTTTGGGTAAACTGAGGAGTCTTTCCCCCTACCGTTCATTGCAGGAGAAGACGGCTCTCCTGGTCGGCGGAATCAAGGATTCCGCGGCGCGGGCGGGCGTTCCCGTCCGGGTGAACTCGGTCGGTTCCATGCTGACGGTTTTTATGACCGACCGGCCGGTGTCGGACTATGAGACGGCGCTCCGGTCTGATACGCGGCGTTATGCATCTTTTTTCAACGGGCTCCTTGGACGGGGCGTCTATTTCCCGCCCGCCCAGTTCGAAGCGGCTTTCGTGTCGACGACCCATCGCCGTCACGATATCGAAAAGACGATCGATATAATCGATTTGGTGTTCAAAAAAATAAAAAGGAAAGGATGATACTCGCATGCCCCAGATACGACCGTTCCGCGCGTTCCGTTACTCCGATGGATTGAGGAAACAGCTCTCCCGGCTGGTGTGTCCTCCCTATGACATCATATCGGCCAAAGAGCAGAAGTCCTTGCTGAAGCGGCACGTCGGCAACATGGTTCATGTCGAATTGCCGCCGGGCCCCGGGCTCAAAAAATACGCGTATGCGGCCAAGGTGCTGAAGCGGTGGATTGCGTCGGGTATCTTTGTGCGGGAAAAGAATCCCGCGTTCTATTTTTATGAGGCCACGTTCGCCTCTCTGGGGAAACCGTCGAAAACGCTGGTCCGGCGAGGGTTCTACGCCGCGTTGAGGCAGGTCCCGTGGGGCCGGGGGGTCTATCCCCATGAGAAGACACTGCCCACAGCCAAGGCGGACCGTCTCCGGCTCTTCAAGGCCCTCCACGTTCAGACCAGTTCCGTTCAGTGCATGTTCCACGATCCGGCGGGGGCGGGACAGAAGATGATCGATTCCGTTTGCCGTCGACGGCCGGACTGGGATTTCAGTGACGACAAGCGCGTTCGTCATCGGGTATGGATCGTGACGGATCCGCGGGACATCCGCCGGATCACCCGGCTCATGGTCCGCCGGGACGCCGTCATCGCGGACGGACATCATCGCTATGAAACCATGCGCGTTTATGGCAAGGAGATGGGAGGACTCGCCGCGCGGCATACCATGACCTACTTTTCTTCGGCGGCGGATAAGGGTCTTGAGGTGATGGCCACTCATCGGGCGGTCGATCCGTCCAAAAAACAGTTTGTTCAACTGGAACGCTGGGGACGGTTGATCCCGATCCGCGATTATCGCCAGTGGGTGAAATCCAAGTCGGCGGATCCTCGGGACGTGTGCGTCTTCCTGAAGGGGAAATCCTATGTGTTCCGGTTCCGGCGGATCCCGTCGGGCTTGAAGGGGACTCCGGCCGCCCGTTTGGCCGTGGCCTGTCTTCACGCCGGTCCGCTGGACGGCCTCGGGAAAGAGGATTTTTTCTTCACGCGGGACGCCGTTGAGGCGGCCCGTTGGGCGACCCGGTGCGGGGGATGGGCCTTCTTCGTCAAACCTCTGAGCGTTCAGGATATCGTGGATGTGGCGCGCGCCGGACAGGTGCTCCCGCCGAAATCGACGTATTTCTATCCGAAACTTCCGTCGGGTTTGGCACTCTATCCGCTGAAGGGATGAGTCTTTGAAGAATATATTCCAAAGAAGACCTAAACCGCCTTCTCTCTACCGCGACCTGCTCGCGGCTCAGTCCGGCAACAAGGCCGCCAAGATCCTGATGTACGTCATCTTGGCCATGATCGTGCTTGGTTTCGTCGTCATCCAGGTGATTCCGGAGTTCAACGGGGAGCGGATCGTCTTCTCGAATAGGAGTTATTTTCCTTCCGTATGGTGACCTTCAAGTTTAAAACCCCGGCGCGGGTGCTGAACAACCGCGCTCAGATGTTCTGCTACAGTTTCGTGGTGGGAGTCGCCCTCACGGTTCTGTTCTTTCCCGAGTTCAGGACGGGTCGCGTGTTGCCTCTCTCTTTGATGGGAACCCTGTTTTTCGGCCTTGCGTTCTTCTATAAAAGGTTGATCCTCCTCTTCCTGGGTTTGTCCGCCATCTGTTTTGGGAGCGCCAATTTCTATCGAGTTACCGACACCACGGCTCCCTCCCATATCTCCAACTATTACAGTGCTTCTTTTTTTGAACCCGCCATCGTGCGTGGAACCATCATCCATGACACAGACGTGAGGGAACGCTTCACCAATATCGATATAAAGCCCGAGGAGGTCATCATCAATCCTGAGAAGGATAAGACGGTGGTCGTCTTGAAGGGAAAGACGGGCTATATGCGGGTCAAAATCTATCCGACCGTCGGGAAATATTACGAATCCATCACATATGGGGATCGCGTGGAGATCCATACACCCATCATGCCTCCGCGTGCGCTCAGCAATCCCGCAGGATTCGATTTCGCCAGATATCTGAAAGCGCGGAACATCTGGGCGACGGGGCGTCCCATCCGTTCCCCCGAACTGATCAAGTTCCTCGGGAAGGGATCCACGAGTTGGATCGTTGACTTTTCTTTGAACGTGAAGATGCGTTTGTTGGCCTCTCTGAAGCGCACCATGACCTTTCCTGAATCAGCATTTTTGGGTGGGGTCGAGTTGGGGCTGCGCAGCGGAGTGCCGGAGAGCGTGAAATATCAGTTTCAGGCCACCGGCGTGGCGCACGTGCTGGCGGTGAGCGGATTGCACGTGGGGTTCGTGCACTTGTTGTTGGTCACCTTTTGTTCGGCGTTTCGTGTCCCCAAAAAGGCGACGTGGTTCGTGGTCGTGTTCGGATTGATTGTTTTTACCATCATCACCGGGGCTTCCCCGGCGACTAAACGCGCGGCGTTGATGTCGTCCATCGGACAATTCATATACACCTTCGGTGGATTCGGATTCAGGGGGTCGTCCGCCCTCACCATCCCCATCGCCGCGTTCATCCTCCTCATCCCCGATCCGCTCGTCATATCCGAGGCCAGTTTCATCCTTTCCTTCGCGGCCGTTTGGAGCTTGGTGTCGTTGTCCGACTCGGTCAACGATATCTTCGTGAGGAACGAGTTTACGCGCGGGTTCATATTTTTTCCAGCGTTCTTCGTTCTGGTCTTGTTTACCATACTTTCCTTTGTGAGTATCGCCACCGAGATCCGCCTGGTGCGGGAGATACTGCCCTTTTTCGCTTCGGAGCATTTCCTCATGAAGAATTATTTGCCCGATTGGCGGATCATGACGTTGCTTCTCTATCTGACGGGGGTAGGGATATTTTTCGGGTTCAAAAAGCGGACCGGCCAGGACCTGATCTACGAGATCTACTATGGTCGATTCGGTTGGTGGAAGGGATTCTGCATCTTCACGGTCGCTCAATTGGCCATCCAGATCGGGATGATGATCCCGTTGTCCAGTTATTATTTCTATCGCTTCCCGATTGCCGGTATCTACGCGAATTTCTTCGCCATCCCCTTGATCGGATACATCGTACAGGTGTCGCTGATCTCCGGGCTCCTGGACATGTTCTGTTCGGGGATCGGTCTCCCGTTTTTCGGTCAACAGCTGGCGTTCCTCATCAATGCGGGGAACTGGCCGTTGGCTCAAATGTTCCTCGGAATGGCCAAGTCGTGGTCGGGTTATATCCCTTATGGGTATATGACCAGTTTTACGACCAGTCAGATGACGTGGTATTACGTCGGGGTTTTCCTGTTCGGATTCTGGAAGTTTTTCTCGAAGTGGGGTAAGGTCGTTTATGGTTATGTGGTGGAGAGGAAAGCTCTGAGATGGTCGGCCGTCTTTTTGGGCGCGGGACTGCTGACGGTTGCTTCATATCAGAAGATCGCTCAACGGAAGGAGATGAAGATCGTCTTCTTCGATGTGGGATATGGGAATTCTCTCTTGCTCCAATCTCCCGGGGGAAAGGCGTTCCTGATCGACGGGGGGCGGAAGGAGTTCTTTGATTTTTCGAGCACGACCCTGATCCCCACGCTCTCGAAGGCCAAGATCAGCCGGATCGAGGCCGTGGTGGTGACGGCGCCGCTGGAGGTGTGCATGGGGGGGTTGTTGGGGATTCTGAGCGATTATCCCGTCGACAAGGTCTATTCCAGCCTCGACGAAAAGGTGTTTACGTCGGATTTGACCTATCATGAGTTTCTGGAGAAGATGGAGGACCCCCAATATGTTCGGATGCCCATTTCCCGGAAGACACAGGCCTCCTATCTCCTCTACTATGATTTCCTGAGGATATTGAAACGGAATAAATTGGATTATCACCGGCCCGTGTCGGGCGATGTCCTTTGTGAAGAGATCCATGGGGATAAAAAATTCCAGATCAGAGTCCTGTCGCCGACGCCCGGTTCCCAGACCGGTCTGGACGACCCGCTGAGGAATAATTCGATCGTCCTGAAAGTCACCTATGGAAAGACATCGGTCCTGCTGGCCCAGCAACTCGGCATGGCGGGGGAATGGCGACTGATCGACCGATGGGGTGACGAATTGAAATCCGATGTATTGCTCGTTCCCTCGAACGGGAACCCACAGGCGTCCACCGATGAATTCCTGTCGGTGGTCGCGCCCAAGGACACGGTTGTCCAATACGGATTCCTTTCGAAATACAGCCGTGATTCCGAATTCTTCTATGGTCCCGTCATGAATCAGACCTTGAAACGTTATGAATCTCGGGGAATCCGCTGGTTTCGGACGGACATGATGGGAGCCGTCACGCTTCATTCCGACGGAGAGACGTATCGGATGGAGACGATATTGGGTGAAAACAGGACCTTGGAAGAGGAAAAAAGGGGTGCGGACCGAATGCCGGCTTCCGAGAATGAGTCCATCCTGGTGGCCTTATGACCGGGCCCGTCAGCAATCGGGTGAGAAAAAATCTAAAGAGGGCCGCCTTTTTGGCTCTTTGGGCGGTCTCTGTCCCCGTGTGGAGTTCCGGCCCCCTGAAGGTGTATTTCCTGGATGTGGGGCAGGGCGACGCGACGCTTATCGTGACGCCGGAGCGTAAATGCATCTTGATCGACGGGGGAAACTATCGGGGCGGGTTGACCGAGGACCCCTACGGTCCCATGAGGATGTCCGACGTCGACGCCGCGTATGACGTCATCCTTCCCTTGATGAGAAAGGAAGGCCTCACCCGGATCGACGCCGCTATCTTGACTCATCCCCACATGGACCACTACGGTGGGTTCCAAAACTTGTTCGGTCGCGTTTCAATCGGACGTTTCTATGATGTCGGGTTTCAATTCGCCGCGGAGCCCTATCTGAATCTGTTGAAAGGCCTGTCCGCGTGGAATGTCCCCTATACGATTCCCTCCATTCCGGCCGATATACCGGTGGAACCGGGATTGTCGCTGCGCATTCTTCGGCCGTCTCAACTCTATTCGACCACATACTCGGATATCAATAACTCATCCATGATGATCAAATTGACGTATAAGGATGTCTCATTCCTGTTTCCGGGTGATGTCGAGGTGACGGCGGAGTTGGATGCGTTGGAACTGAAGGATCAGCTGAAGTCCACGGTCTTGAAGGTCGCCCATCACGGGTCGAGGACGTCGACCTCATCGGCATTTTTGGACCGGGTGTCTCCGCAATTCGCCGTGATCTCCTGTGGCCGTGGAAATTCGTTCGGATTGCCGCATCCCGAGACGATGGCCAAATTGGACGACCGCCCGCTTATGTATTACCGGACCGATGTGGATGGGAACATCTTGATGGAGACGGAGGGAGAGAAGGTCAAGGTGGTGACTTTGCTGGACGTGGGGCCGACCGTCGTGTCTCCCCGATCGAAGAAAAACACGGCCACAGCCGCCTTGCCGTTGGAATATGCCAAAAGACAGGCGACTGTGGCCTCGGTGCCGAAGATGTTCGCCCCGTCCAAGCCCGTTCAAGTAGATTTGACGGGCGACGATTCGGATGGAGGAGGGGTTTCTCTGTCGGATTCGTACAGGCCGTCACCGTCTTATTATCGGAAAACCAAAAAGCGACCTCCCAGCGGACCCCAGGAAGAAGTTCAGGTGGATTTGGGAGAGGGAAACGAGACATCGCCGAGTTCATCGGTTCCCAAGCCCCCGAAGGACTATTCTCCCTATAAGCCCCGCCGGAAATCAAAAACATCGACACCGTCCGAACCGGTGGAGGTGGATCTGGGATCCGATGATGAGACAACCCCCGCTCCCGCCCCCCGGAAAGAGACGCCGACCGCGGGGGAATCTTTCGAGGTGCCACTCCAATGATGAAAAATCTGATCACGTACCTGCTTTCCTCCGCCCGAAAGATCTTCCTGTGGATGACGTATAAACAGCCGGTCTTGAGCAATGCCCGGGTGAACACGTTCAATCAATGTCCGTTGAAATATAAATTCCAGTATGTGAGCCGGGTGGGAGGGAAAAAGGGCAGCCCCCATCTGGATTACAACAACAGTCTGCATAAGACCCTGTCGGAATTCGTGCGTCGGATCAATGTGTCGATGGCCACCGAAGAACACATCATGGAATTCTTTGAGAAAAATTGGCTCCGGGAAGGGTATGAATCGGAAGAACAGGAATCGGATTTTAAGGTGCGGGGGATCGGCGTCATTAAGAACTATTTCAAGATATTGAAGGCCAATCCGCCGAATACGATCTATCTGGATAAACCGTTGCAGGGGATGGTGGAAGGGAACGCGTTCACGGGCCGGGCGGACCGGGTGGACGAGTTGGCGGATGGCACGCTGGTCGTCATCGACTATAAGACGGGGAAGAACATCCTCGTTGAAGAATCAATGGCGGCTGATTTTCAGGCGAACATGTATTGGATGATCGCCCAACAAACCTTCCCGAAGAAAAAGATCCGGTTGGAGTTTCATTATCTGGAGAATGGCAGCATCGTCGTCTTTAAGCCGGTCGACAGTCTCGTGAAGGAAGTCCGGAAGACGGTGGCGGGCACATCGGAGGGGATCCGGAACCAGGAATATGAACCGACCCAGGGGCCGTTGTGCGGCTGGTGTGATTATTACGGCATGTGTTCTGCGTGGGATGAACAGAAGAAGCGGTTCCCGATCAGCAAGACCATGCCGATGTTCCGCCTGGCGCGCGAAGACGGGCGCATGGGACTTTCCTATTCGAAGATGGGCGTGTTTCAGAACTGCCCGCTGTCGTATAAGTATATCTACATCGATAAGCGAGGCATGAGGCCGAAACATTTTTTCTCGATCGGGTTGACGTGCCATCAGGCGTTCGAGGATTTCTATCAATACGCGGGTCCTCGGAAGACGCCGACCCTGGAGTTCCTCTTGGAACGATATAAGGAGAATTGGATTTCCAAGGGGTATGAGAGCAAAGAGCACGAGATGGAGACGTTCGCCAAAGGCGAGCAGTGGATGCGGGATTATTATGACAAGTATATCGTCCATGGAGAGGGATTCATCCCGGCGTGGTGGGTGGAGATGTATTTCGAACTCCCCATCGGCAAGAACGGGAGCATCATGATCGGATTCATGGACCGCATCCAGAAGAACGCGGACGGCACTTATGAAATTTTCGATTACAAGACGGACCCCAAGATGCGCACGCAGGAAGAGGTGGATAACGACCTCCAGCTGACCATCTACTACTGGGCCATGCGCGAAGCCCTCGGCATCGAGATCAAGGCCTTGACGCTCCTGTTCCTGCAGTTCAATCAATGTGTGACCACCCGGCGCGAGCCGGCGGATATTCAGAAGATCGCCGACGCCGTCGACGAGTGCAGCGGTGACATGTTGACGAAGCAGCGGGCCCTGGCGGAACATTACATGAAGGCGCTGGATTCCTATAAGATCCCATACAAACTGTCAGGAAAGATGACCGTCAATGACGTCCAGAAACTGCGGGGTCTCCTGAACGGGGCCGCCATGTCGGACGCCTCCTACGCCGAGGAAGCCAAAAAGTGCATCTCGGGGGGGGACTTGATTTTTCCTCCGTCGGTGAATAAATATTGCGGCGGATGCGACTATCTCGTGGGTTGTCCCCTGGAACACAAGATCCGCACCGAATACAAGGACAAGATCATGCATAAACTGGACGACCATAAGGATCAGAAGAAAAAGGCGGATGAGGAAGAGGAGCAGAGCAAGGTGGATCTGGAGACCAGCAAGGAGGCCAAGGCGGAGGTTCAGGCCTCGAATGCCGAGGCGGAAGGGACAACGGCTTCGTCCTCCTCCGAGGAGTCGGATAAGGGTTGATTCTGCCGTAAAAAGAGATCCAAAAGGAGTTGATCATGACGCGTGAACAATTGTTCCGGTATTTCGTCTTGGCGGTTCTGGCTTTCCTGGGATACCAGATCCTGAAGATTCTGTCCCCGTTCTATGCCGGCATCCTGGGGGCCATCGTGGTCACGCTCATCTTTTATCCGATGCACCAGTTCATCCTCGCGCGGGTCATCAAGGACAGGCCGAATCCCGCGGCGGTCTTATCCACGTTCGTCGTGGTCGCGTTCATCGTCTTCCCGTTCTTGTTCTTCACGTGGATCCTTCTCCGCGACATGGCGGACTATTTCCCCCGGATCGAGATGCTGGTTCGGTCCGTTCAGAATTGGAGTCACTCGGGGGGCGGGGGGTCGTTCCCTTGGTTGGCGAAGCTGGAGGGACGGTTGCAGTTATGGAGCCGTCTGCCGAACATCAATCTGGAGGGGCTTCTCCTCCCCGTCTTCAAGAGCGTCATGAACGCGGGTTTTCAGATCTGGAAGATGTTGGCCCGGAACCTGATCGTCTTGGTGATCAATCTGGCGGTGATGGTCTTCACGCTTTTCTTCTTGTTTCGAGACGGCCCCATCCTGTTGGGAAAGATCAAGGAAGTGATCCCGATGGATCCGCGGCATAAGGATCAGATCGCCCATCAGCTCTATCTCACGGTGACGGCCATCGTGCGCGGCATTTTCTTCGTGGCGGTGACGCAGGGGGTCTTGGCCGGCCTTGGGTTCCTCATCGGAGGGGTGTCTTCCCCGGTGCTGTTGGGTTTCGCCTCCGTGTTCGCGGCGCTGATCCCGTTCATCGGCGCGACCATCGTCTGGCTTCCGGTCGGCATTTTCTGTCTCACTCAGGGTTCGGTCGGGCAAGGGGTTTTCATCCTCCTCTGGGGGGGATTGGTGGTGAGCCTTGTGGATAATTTCCTCAGGCCCTATCTGGTCGGTACCCGCGCCAAACTCCCGATCTTGTTCCTGTTCTTCGGCATCTTGGGCGGGATCAAGGTCTATGGCCCCACGGGGCTGTTCCTGGGTCCGCTGGTGGTCGCCATGTTGATCGCTTTCGTCAAGATCTATCGGGAAATGTATGCGTCCAAGGAAATTCCCGTTCAGAAATGACGGTCCCCCGCTTATTTGACACGATTTGGGGTATTTAGGATAATCAACTCCGAAAGGATATCGACGGATGGAAGCAGTCATCAAGATCATCGCGGGGCTTTTGTTTTTGTTCCTCAGCCTCTCCTATCTTTACCGGCCTGCCTGGATTCTCAAGATCAACGCGGCGGGTCGCCAGATGTTGTTCAATGACGCCCACGTGCTTCTTTTCCGTCGGAGATGGGGGCTTCTTTTCTTGGTGTCCGCGTCGGTGTTCCTCTATGCCGGTTTCAATAACCTTGCGTATCAGGCGGCGCCGTCTCATCGGTCCAGCTACTGGGATCTTCAGGACGCCTACCGGTCTCTGAGGGTCCATCACTACAAGGGCGTGGTGGTCCGTTGCCAGGAGATATTGAAACGCGAACCGGACAACATCCATGCTTGGGTCTTGTTGGGGACGGCATGGTCCTCGTTGGGCAGGAAGGATCAGTCGCGCCAGGCCTGGAAACGCGTTTTGGAAATCCAGCCGGATTATGTCGGTTTGACGAACCGTATCTTTCCGGCGGCGGAGTTGGAGAACGTTCCTCCGGAAACCGGCTCCGATCGTGCCGGCCAGGATCCGACGTCGAAGAAAAAAGACAGGCCGTGAATTTTTCCGAGACGGCGCCCCATCTGATCGGCCTTGTTCGGTCATCGAGATCACTCCAGACGGAGGTCTATCTGACCGAGGAAGACAGCCGGACCGTCGAATGGGCGGAGGGGAAGCCGTCCGACACGGAACGGGTTTTCGGGCAGGGGATGGCGGTCCGAGTGACGTCGTCGGGCCGGCAGGGACTGGCCTTCGCCAACAGGATATCCGAAGAGGATGTCCTGTCCCTTCATCGGAAAGCCTGTTCGTCGGCCGCCTATGCGTGTTCGGATCCTTGCCGGATGTTACCCACGCCCTCTTCCCGGCCCGTCCGGACGTCCCCCCGGCATGGGCTGTTCTCCATGTCCGTGGATGAACAGCAGAGGTGGCTGTCCCATCTGGAGAAGGATGTTTTAAAATTCGACAAGCGGTTGAAGAAGATTGTCCGGATGGGGGTCCGTGAGGGCCGGACGCATTTTGCGGTGGCGAACACGCGGGGTGTCGATGTGTCCCATCAGGACGCGGAGGCCTCGTTCTCCATCGAATTGATGGCGGAACAACGGGGGGAGGTCCAAGTGGCTTGGATCACCGTTTCCGGAAAACGGCTTGAGGATATCCCCGTCGACGATGTTTTGGCGCAGGTCCGCGACCGCGCCCTGAACTCGTTGGGGGCGCGGCCCTTGGACTCGGGGGAGTGGACGGTCCTGTTGGATCCGTGGGTCGGCGTCGAATTCATGAATCTTTTGTCGGAAGCTCTCTGTGCGGATGCGGTTCAGGCGGGACGATCCATCTTTAAAGGCCGGATCGGGCATGCGGTGGCGTCGCCCCGGGTGACGATCGTCGACGATGGGACGTTGGAAGGAGGAATCTCCACCGCTCCGGTCGACGAGGAAGGGGTTCCGACTCAACGGACGACGCTCATCGGAAAGGGTCGTCTCCGCGGATACCTCTACGACACTTACACGGCCCGGAAGGACCGTGTCGAGAGCACGGGGAACGGCTATCGGGCGGGATTGTCGGCTCCTCCGGCGCCGGATTCGAGCAATTTTTATATGATTCCCGGGACGACGTCCCGGGAAGACCTGATCGGCCGGACGTCCCGGGCATTCTGGGTCCGTGAAGTGATGGGGATGCATACGGCGGATCCGGTCTCCGGAGATTTCTCTCTGGGAGCGTCCGGTCTTCTGGTTGAAAAGGGGAAGATTGTCCGTGCCGTGAAGGGCGTGACGCTGGCCGGAAACATCCGCGGTCTTCTGAAAAACATCGAGGAAGTCGCGCGGGATCTGACGTGGTATGGAAGCACGGGCTGCCCCACGATGCGCGTGCGATCCCTGTCGGTGGGGGGCAGTGAGACACAGCGAGGGAGGACGGATGGAGATTGACGGAAAGACGAAGGTCGTCGGCATTTTCGGGCACCCGATCGAGCATACACTTTCTCCGGCGATGCACAATGCGGCGTTCCGATCGCTCCGCTTGAACTGCGTCTACATGCCTTTCAACATCAAGCCGGACGATGTCCCTGCCGCCATCGAGGGGCTCCGGGCGATGGAGATGGCCGGCGCCAACGTGACAGTGCCCCATAAGGAATCGGTCATCCCTTTCCTCGACGGATTGACGCCGTTCGCCAAGTTCATCGGCGCCGTCAATACGCTCTATTGGGATCGGGGCCGTTTGATGGGAGACAACACCGACGCCCCGGGGTTCCTGGCGGCGTTGCGGGGGGCGGGTTTGAAAAGATTGGCGGGAGCGAACGTGGTCGTTCTCGGCGCGGGCGGCGCGGCGCGGGCGGTCTCGGCGGCCCTTCTCCAGCAGAAGGTCCGGTCGTTGACGCTGACGGATGTGGTTCCCGCCAAGGCCCGGTCCCTGGCGGCCCGTCTGTCCGAACTTTTTTTGTCGGGGCGGGTCCGCGTCATCGATCCCGGCCCGGATTCTCTCCGAGAGCCCCTGGAAGAGGCCGATCTTCTGGTCAATGCGACCCCGATCGGAATGCATCCGTCGGACCCCGTGTTGGTCCCGGCGGCTCTCCTTCCCCCGCGTTTGTTCGTCTACGATGTGGTCTACACGCGGGAGACGTTGCTCTTGAAGTCCGCCCGCCGCGCCGGATTGAAGTGCGCCGACGGGTTGGGGATGCTTTTGCATCAGGGGATGCTGGCTTTTGAACGATGGACCGGACGCCGGGCTCCGCGCCGCGTGATGGAAATGGCGTTGCGTCGGAAGATCCATGGTTCGTGAACGATGAAGATGTCGAAAGGGGTGATCGTATGATCCGCTACATGACGGCCGGTGAGTCTCACGGAAAATGCCTGATGGTGATCCTGGAAGGGATCCCCGCCGGGCTGAAGGTGACGGAAGAGGCCATCAACAAAGAACTCTCCCGACGGCAGCACAGTTTCGGGCGAGGGGAACGGCTCCAATACATCGAGAACGACCAGGTGGAGATCCTCTCCGGGGTCCGTTGGGGGGAGACCCTCGGTTCACCCATCACCATGAAGATCCAGAACAAGGATTGGGAAAATTGGAAGAAGATCATGTCGATCTCGGAAGAGGACCGGTCCGACAAGTTCCGGTTGGTCCGCCCGCGTCCCGGTCATACGGATTTGGCGGGTGTTCTGAAATTCGACCGGCACGACACGCGTGATATTTTGGAGCGCGCGTCGGCCCGGGAGACGGCGGCCCGTACCGCGGCCGGGGCCGTGTGCAAGAGGTTGTTGGAGGAGTTCGGGATACAGGTCTTTTCTTTCGTGACGGAGATCGGCGGGCATCGGGCCAAATTGGGGTCCCTGTCGGCCGAAGATCTTTTCAAACTGGCCGAGAAATCGTCCGTGCGGTGTCCCGACAAGGACGCCGAGGCGAAGATGGTGAAGGCCATCCAGCAGGCGAAAGCCGACGGAGACACGTTGGGCGGGGTCTATACCGTCGCCGTGACGGGATGCCCCGTGGGATTGGGGAGCCATGTCCAATGGGATTTAAAGCTGACCGGGCGGCTGGCCCAGGCGTTGATGTCCATCCAGGCTCACAAGGGCGTCGAGATCGGGAACGGATTCGGGCTCGCCAAAGACAAGGGGTCCGACGTCCATGACGAGATATTCCACGAGGCGGGCCGGGGATTCTTCCGCAAGACCAACAACGCCGGCGGGCTCGAAGGGGGTATCACGAACGGAGAACCGATCGTCCTCCAGGCGGCCATGAAACCGCTGGCCTCCTTGCGTCGTCCGTTGAAATCCGTGAACATCCTGACGAAAGAGGAGATGGCCGCTGAGATCGTCCGTTCGGACGTGTGTCCGGTCGCCTCCGCCTCCATCGTCGGAGAAGCCATGGCCGCTTTGGTCATCGCGGATGCGATGAAAGAGAAGTTCGGCGGGGACTCCGTCCGGGAAATGTCGGACAACCATTCCCGCTATCTGGAATACCTGAGACAATATTGAACCGGATCTCCGGCCTCTCATGACCCTTCCCCAAGGAATCACGCTCGTCATCCCCGCCCATAACGAGGAACAGGGGCTCCCGCGAGTCATGGACGGCCTGTCCGCGTTGAAGACGGCCCTGCCTTGCCCGCTCCAAGTGGTGGTGGTCAACGACGGTTCCACCGACGGCACCGCGGTCGCATTGAAAGGGCGGTCCGACGTGACGGTCGTCGATCATCCCCGGTCCATGGGTTATGGCCGCTCCATCAAGGACGGAATTTCGAAGGCCGAACATGACTGGATCGTCATTGCCGACGCCGACGGGACATATCCGCTGGCAGCTCTTCCGGCCCTTCTCCGGGAGGCCGAGGACGCCGATATGGTGGTGGGTCGCCGAAAGGATTTCGGATATGGCCGCGCCCTTTGGTTTGTCCATCTGGCCCGCCACACGGTCTATGGGATCGCCCATTTCATCACGGGCCATCCGATCCCCGATTTAAATTCCGGTTTTCGTCTCTTCCGGCGGGAAATGGCCCGGGAATACGAAGCCAGTCTCTGTGAGGGATTTTCCTACACGACCACCCTCACGCTGATGTCGTTGTTTCACGGGAAAAGAGTCCGGTACTTGCCGATCGATTACGCCAAACGCATCGGATCGAGCAAGGTCAAACTGTGTCGCGATACGACGCGCGTTTTGGCGGTGATGTTCTGGCTGGGTTTGAGGCACAGACCCTGGCGGATGGCGGCGGTCATTCTGGCGGTGTCGGGGATCGTTTCTTTTACGGCCGCGTTCTTGGCGGGCCGGGCGTGACCCCGGGACTCCGCGGATTCAAGGAGAGATTATGAAGGTACTGCTCATTCAGCCACCCATGAGGAATCTCTTCTCGATCCTCACTCCGAAATTCGTCCCGGAAAACTGGGGATATTATCCGCCGCTGGGCATTCTCTATCTGGCGGCCTACCTGCAGAAGAATTCTTCCCATGAGGTCGAGATCCTCGATACGCAGGTCGAGAAGTTGTCCGACGAACAGATCAAAGCCGAGGTCGCTCGTCGGAAACCCGACATGGTCGGGATCCAGGCCCTGACGTTCACTTTACGTGACTGTCTGAACACGGCCCGCCTGGTCAAAGAGGTCTCCAAGGATATCCCCGTGGTCCTCGGCGGCCGGCACGTGGATTGCTATCCGGATGAGACCTTGGGCCAACCCTGGGTCGATGCCGTCCTCCTCGGTGAGGCCGACATTTCGTTCACGAAGTTCGTCAACGCCTGGGGGCGACCGGATGAACTGCGCAAGGTGCCCGGAATCCGTTTCCGCGACAAGGGAGAGATGGTTTCGACCGGCCAGCCCGAGATCATCACCGACATCAATCAGCTCCCTTTTCCGGCCCGGACCCTGACGCCCATCGACAAATACAGGACCGTGGTCCAGAAATCGGAACGGATGACGACCATCGTGACTTCACGGGGGTGCCCCTTCCATTGCGGGTTCTGCGATGAGAACCTCGTCAAATTCCGTCAGGCGAGCGCGGAGCGCGTGTTGGAAGAGATGGGGGAATGCCTGAAGCTGGGGATCCGTGAGTTCTTTTTCTTCGACGATACGTTCACGGTCAACGAGAAACGGCTCCGGGCCGTCTGTGACGGGATCCTGGAGAGAAAATGGGACGTGCTCTGGGACGTGCGGGCTCACATCAATTCCGTGAACGAGCCCCTGCTTGAGAAGATGAGGGAGGCCGGATGCGACCGGATCCAGTTCGGCGTGGAGAGCGGCGACGCGCGCATCATCAAGATCATCGGGAAGGACATCCTGCTGGATCGCACCAAGAACGTCTTTTCCATGGCGCGGAAACTCGGGTTCACCACCTATGCGGATTTCATGATCGGTTTGCCCGGAGAGACCCGGCGGGAGATGCAGTCCACTTTCGATTTTGCGGTCGACCTGCAGGCCGATTATTGCCAGTTCTCCGTCTATGTCCCATTCCCGGGGACCCGCCTGTTCGGGCTGGGTCTTGAGAAGAGGCTGTATCCCTCCGATTATTGGCGCGAATTCGCCAAGGATCCGATCCGCGATTTCTCGCCGCCGATATGGAACGAGTTTTTCTCTAAGGACGAGTTGATCGCGTTCCGGGATCAGGCCTACCGGCAGTTCTATTTCCGCCCGTCCTATGTCCTGCAGAACCTGAGGAAGAGTCACTCGATGAAGAACATCTTCGAGAAGGCCAGGATCGGGATCGATATGGCGCTGTATTACGTCAAAGAATTGCTTTTCGGTTGGAAGAAACTGTTCCGCGATCCGTCGGACCCGTCCTGAGACGACCCCTCCGTGGCCCGTAAGAGAACGGCTCCACCCTCCGCGACGACGTCCCTCCCCAAAAATCCACCGTCTTCGCTCGGCCTCGTGCCTTGGATGTGTCTGGCGTGGTTCGGGGTTGTCATCTATTTCTTCCAGCGGCAACATCCGGCTTATGTGGGGATCCTGTCCAACCTCCGGTTGTCGCCTCTGTTCCCGTCCTTTCCTCTCTTAGTAGGCCACCTCAAGGCCTTCGCCCTCCTCATCGGCACATTGATCGGCCTCCACGTCTGGGCCAGCCGTCTTCTGGACCGGTTCGGTTTATCGTGGAATTCCAGTTTCGAGAAGTCCGTCTTTTCGGCCGGATTGGGTCTGTCGCTCCTTTCTTACGGTGTTTTTGTAATCGGGGTTGTTCAACTCTATCGTCCCGCTGTTTTTTGGACGCTCTTCGTCCTTTTGGTCGTGTCGGCCGTTGCCTTCGGAAGGAAAGACCTGGCGGTCTTGTACGGACAGGGTCTTTCGGATCTCCGTCACACGCTGCGCCAGATCCCTTCCTGGGGTCCGCACAAACTGCTTCTCTGGACGATGATCGGGGTCTCGTTCCCGATGGCTTTTGTGCCCGAGATATTCTACGACTCCATGGTCTATCACTTGGGTGTTCCCCGGTTCTATCTGCTCGAAGGGGGGATCCGGAGCATGGCGTACGTCCACGAGAAACTCCCCCTGGTGATGCAGATGCAGAACGTCTGGGGGTTGGCGCTGGAGGGGGAACGTCTGGCCAAACTGTTCCATTGGGTGGGAGGTTTTTTCCTGGCGATTTCTTTTCTCGGCATGGCCCGTCGTTATGGTCCGTCACGCGGAGGTCTTCTGGCGGCCCTGGCCTTCTTTTCGATGCCGATGGCTCTCATGAACCTGTGGACGGCCGGGGTGGACGTCCGTCTGTCATGGGTGCTGCTCTTGTCGGTCTATGCCTGGCTGAACGCGATGACCGACGAAGAAAAGGCCATCCCCTGGCTGATCCTCGGCGGAATTTTCGGCGGCGTCGCGGCGGCCTCCAAATATACGGCGGCGGTCTGCCCCCTGTCCTTCGGGGTGGTGTCGTTCTCTCTCCGGTGTTTCGTCGATAAAAATCCGAAGAGGGCGTTCCGGGAGGGACTGGCGTTCTTCATCCCGGTGTTCGTGATGATGGCCCCCTGGCTGATCAAGAACTGGATGGACGTCGGGAACCCGTTTTTCCCGTTCCTGGCGAAGTTCTTCGGTTGGGGCGATTTCGAACCGGGCCGGCTTCAGAAATTATGGGATGAGAACATGCGTCTGCGTCCCACCTCGTTCCGGCAATGGCTGTTCTTCCCGTGGACGATCACCTTCGCCGAGATCTCGAGCCTGTCCGGCACCAACCTCTTCGGGCTGATGTTTTTGCCGGGGCTGGTCTGGTGGGGATTGCGCCGCGACCGCGCGCCCTGGTACCGGCCGTTCCTGATCGCCACTCTCCTTTCCCTCGTGCTCGTTTTCCGTCAGACCCAGTTGACGCGTGTCGCGATGCCGATGCTGGCCTGTCTTTTCTTCCTCACGGGGCATCTGGCGGGCGTCCTTTATGACCGGGGCGGGCGTTTCTTCAGGACGCTCTTCTCGATCCTGTGTTGGTTGGCCGCCCTGATCGGATTTTTTCATGCCATCCCCGTGATGATCGCCAATTATAAGTCGTGGGGGGTCCTCGTGGGCACGGAAGACCGGAGGGACTATTTGACCTACACGCACCCCGCCATCAATCCGAACCCCGCCACGAAGATGTTCGACTACGCCAAACAGAACTTGCCGCCGGGAAGCCGGCTCTTGATCGTGGGGGACGAGAAAGTCTCCACCTGCGAGATGCCTTTTCGGGCCTCCGGCGTCTACAACAAAAGCCTCCTCGCGGTCTGGACGGAACAATCCTCTTCCGCCGATGACCTCTATCGACGGTTCCAGAAGGAGGGGGTCACGCACATGGTCATCAACATCAACGAGATCGTCCGTTTGTTGGGATACAATAACCTGGCCTGGCAGGACGAGACACTCGCGCGTGTCAGCGATTTTTGGGACCGGCACGTGCGGTTGGTCCACACGCTCCGCGTGAAAGAGAAATATTTCGATGCCCAGATCGAACTTTGGCTGTGTGAGGTCCTGCCCGCCGAAGAGGCGGCTCGGAAGGGACGGGCCCCGGCCAACGTTTTCCTCCAGTTTTACGAAGAACTGATGGCTCCTCAACAGCAAGCCGGATGGATCGATCTCCGCCTCCAGATCTTGCGCGGCATGGCGGAGCGCTGGCCCCAAGTGGCCAGCGTGAGGGAACGGTATGCGGCGCTCTCCGTTCACCGTCAGCGGATGTCTCAGCCGCCTCCCCAATGAGACCGGCTGTTTGATATAATCGGGCATGGCCTTTTCACAGGAAAAACAATCGGAATGGTCCTATCAATGGTCCCGACTGGAAGACCGGAACCGTTGGCTGTTCGATGACTGGATCTTCCCCAACCGTCTCGAGGATTTTAAGGGAAAAACGGTCCTGGACGCCGGTTGCGGGGGCGGGCATCACGTCGAATACGTGGCGCCGGTGGCCGGCCGCGTGGTGGGCGTGGACCTCAACTGTCCGGAGCTGGCCCGCCAGCGGACCGCCTCCTTCCGGAACGTCGATATCGTCGAGGGCGATGTCGCCCGCTGGTCCCCGTCGGACGGGACTGTATTCGACGTGGTCTATTGCGTCGGCGTCATTCACCACACCGATGATCCGGACCAGACCTTCCGCCATCTGGTCCGATTGGTGAGACCCGGTGGCCGTCTCATCGTGTGGACCTACTCGGAAGAGGGTAATTTTTTGAATCGGGCGGTCCTGGAACCGCTGAAAAAAGTATTCTTCGGTTTTTTGCCCCGGCCGCTCCTCCTGGCCGTCGCTCATGCGATGACGGTCCTTCTCTATCCGCCGGTCTATTCGGTTTACCTTTTGCCCCTGAGGTTCCTGCCTTATTATGATTATTTCGCGAATTTCCGCCGGTTGGGGTATCGGCGTAACATGTTGAACGTGTTCGATAAGTTGAACGCCCCTCAGACCCATTTCATATCGGAAAGCCGGATCCGGGGTTGGTTCTCAGCCGACCTGTTCGAGGATGTTCATGTCAGCCCCTACGTGGGGGTGTCTTGGCGTGGATCGGGGACAAGGCGGACATGAACATCGTCTTGACGGGGTTCATGGGCACGGGGAAGACGGCCGTGGGGAAAATCCTGGCCCGCCGGCTGGAATGGACGTTCTGTGACACGGACGAACTCATCGAAAAGGAAGTCGGCCTCCCGATCAAGGACATCTTCCAGGAAAAAGGGGAACCCTTTTTTCGCGAATTGGAACACAAGATCGTCCGTCGAGTGAGTTCGAAAGACCATTGGGTTATTTCCACCGGCGGCGGCGTGGTCTTGCGCGCGGAGAACATGGCGGCGTTGGAAAAGAACGGGATGGTCGTCTGTCTGACGGCCCGTCCCGACACGATCCTGGAGCGCGTGGCCGCCGAAGGGACGGCTCGCCCCCTCCTGAACGTGCCGGACCCCCGGAAAAAAGTGGAGACGCTCCTCTCCCAGAGGGACCCTTTTTATCGACGATGCGGGGTGCGGATAGAAACGGATTCTTTGTCGCCGGAGGCGGCGGCGGAACAAATCATCGGATGGATGGAGAAAAAATGAAAACGATCACGGTTCGGCTGTTCGCGGGGCGAGGGTATTTCGTCAAGGTTAATTCGTTGCTGGTCGATCTGGGGCGCGCACTGAAGCCGCTCGGGTTCGGCCCCAAGGTCTTGATCGTGAGCACACCGCCCGTGGCCCGTCATTACGCGGCCCGGCTCGCCTATGGATTGAAAAAGTCGGGGTTCACGCCGTCGGTGGTCCTCATCCCCGACGGGGAGGATCGGAAGGACCTGAAGTCGGTCCAGAGGATCTATTCGGCGTGTCTGCGCGCCCGCTTGGACCGTCACAGCCTGATCGTGGCGTTGGGGGGCGGCGTCGTCGGCGACGTGGCGGGGTTTGCGGCCGCCACCTACATGCGGGGAATCTCCTGCGTCCAGTGTCCGACATCGTTGCTGGCCATGGTGGACGCGAGCATCGGCGGGAAGACGGCGGTGGACCTGCCCCAAGGGAAGAATCTCATCGGCGCGTTTTGGCAGCCGCGACTGGTCTGGATGGACCTTTCCGTGTTGAAGACGTTGCCCGAAAAACAGTGGCACGTCGGCATGGCGGAGATCATCAAATACGGCGTCATCGCCGACCCGGGGATCCTGTCGGATTTGGAATCGTTGACCCCGCAGGAATTGCGCACCAGCCGGTTCTGCCTGGAGCGACTCGTCGCCCGATCCGCCGAGATCAAGGCCCGGGTCGTCTCGCGAGATGAGACGGAGACGCGCGGGATCCGCGAGATGTTGAATTTCGGCCATACGCTGGGCCATGCCCTCGAAACAGTGGTGGGATACAGGAAGATTTCGCACGGGGAAGCGATCTCGGTCGGGATGGTCTTCGCGTCGCGTTTGGCGAACCGGCTCCGTTATTTGTCCTCCTCGGATGCAGACCGCCTTGAAAAACTGATCCGCCGGTGGGGGTTGCCGGTCCGTGCTCCCGGGCGGGTGTCCCGCGCGGCGATCCTGAAAGCCATGTCCCGGGACAAAAAGGTAATGGCGGGCCGATGGCGTTTCGTCCTCCCTTTCGGTTGGGGCCAGGTCAAAGTGGTCGACAACATCCCGCGCTCTCAGATCCTCTCCGCTCTCCAAAGCGTGGGGATTTGATTGTCGGTTCCCATGGCTTAATCAACCTTCCCTACCGCTATTCCGAGGGATCTCAAGAAAAATAATGAAAACGATGCATCATATAGACATGAATCGTCGACATCGGTCGGCATGTTTGATTTCTGTTTTGAATCGGGATAAAACCGATGCTTGTTTGGTCCATGGGGAATCGAATCTGGCCTATCTCACGGGTCATCCGATCGAAAACGGGTTCTTGTTGGTTTCCACGAAGGGGTCTTGGCTGGTCCTGCCCCCCATGCTGGCCGCCGGGATGGACAAGTGGATCGATGGAATCCGGGTCGTTCCGACGAGAAAATGGCAGGAGATGATCAAAGGGTTGATCCGGAAGAACAAGCTGAAAAAGGTCACGTTCGATCCCGATATCAGCCATCCGGCCGGCCAAACGCTTGAAAAGATGGGTTGTACGCCTAAAACCAGCCCCGTCAAGGAGCTCCGGATGGTCAAAAACGGCCTCGAATTGGCCGATATCCGGTCCGCGTGCCGTTTGACGGTCGAAGGGTTCGGCTTTTTGAAGGGGCGTTTGAGGATCGGAGTGACTGAAAAACAGTTGGCGGACGAATTGATCTGTTATTTTCACCGTCGACATGCCGATAAAGTCGCCTTCGATCCCATCGTGGCTTTCGGCTCCCATACGGCCGTCCCGCATCATGTTCCGGGCCCCGCGTCTTTGGGGAAGGATCAACCCGTGTTGTTCGACATCGGATGCACAGTAAACGGCTACCGGTCCGACTTGACGAGGACGGTGTTTTTCGGTAGAATGAACCACTCTTTTCGGCGTGTTTATGGGGTTGTTCAGCGCGCCCAAAGAGCTGGCCTCGAGCGGGTGCGTCCGGGTGTGACAGGAGGGCAAGTGGACGCCTCCGCTCGTTCTGTTATACGGAAAGCCGGATTTGGACGGTTTTATATCCACAATACGGGTCATGGCGTCGGATTGGACATCCATGAAGGGCCATGGCTGAGGCCGACAGGCCGGGACCGGCTGGCCTCCGGCATGATTTTAACGGTCGAACCGGGAATCTACATTCCGGGCCGGTTCGGTGTGCGCATCGAGGATACGGTCCTTGTCACGCGGACCGGTTTTGACATTCTGACGAAATAGGAGGAATATCGGACGGAGATCGTCCGAGTCGACAACCATGGTTTCTACAGCGGATTTCAGAAAAGGTCTTGTGATCGAATGGCAGGGAGCCCCTTTCGAGGTGATCTGGTTTCAAAACCACAAAATGGCCGCCGAAGAGGCGGTCATGCGGGCGAAGATCCGAAACATGAAGACGGGGAGCATCATCGAACGGACGTTTAAGAACGGGGAACGGTTCAAGGATATCACCATGCGGCGGGTGAGCAGCCAGTTCCTCTACTCCGATACCGACAATGCCCATTTCATGAACAACGAGAACTACGAGCAGATCTTCGTCCCGAAGGAGAAACTGGGCGACCAGGTCAAGTTCCTCTCCGAAAATATGGAAGTCAACGCGCTTTTTTTGGACGACGAATTCCTCTCCATCGAACTGCCGGCTTCCGTGACGTTGAAGGTGACCTCGACGGTCCCCGGAATCAAGGGGGATTCGGTCTCAAACCTGATGAAACCGGCGACGGTGTCTTCGGGTATCGAACTCCAAGTCCCGCTCTTCGTCAAAGAGGGGGACACCATCCGCGTGGACACCCGCACCGGAGAATATCTCGAAAGGCTCTAGGCCATGTCCAATAACGAAGACACCTCTTTCGACGAAGAATTCCTGAAGACCCTGGTGGATTTTGCCAAGTCGACGGGCTTGGAGGAGGTCCTTTGGGAGAAAGACGGCCGCAAGGTGTCGTTCCGCCGGAACGCGAACGGGACTTCTTCCGCGCCGGTTCCGTCCGCTCCCAAGGAGAAGAACGGTTCCGCTCCCGCCCCTTCCGCCGAATCATCCACTGTCCGGCGGATCCCGTCCCCCATGGTGGGTACGTTCTGGCGGGCCGAAGCCCGCGGGAGGCAGCCCCTGGTGGCCGAGGGGGCCACGGTGAAAGAGGGTCAGCGCATCGCCGTGGTGGAGGCCATGAAGATCCCCAAGGACGTCGTCACGAAGGTCTCCGGAAAGATTTCCAAGATACTGGTTGAAAACGGCAAGTCCGTCGAATACGGCCAAGATCTCTTCGAGATCGAGATCTGACGGGTTCTCCGGCCGGACCTTTCACCATCCCTAACACAGATCATCCGTTTTAGATTCAAAGACTATCATCAGGGGAGACCAGAGTGTTCAAAAAAATCCTCATAGCCAACCGCGGTGAGATCGCTGTGCGGGTCATCCGCGCCTGCCGGGAGATGGGCATCGCCACGGTGGCGGTTCATTCCGACGTGGATCGGGACTCTTTGCATGTCCGGCTGGCGGACGAATCCGTCTGTATCGGGCCCGGGACGGCCTCGGAAAGTTATCTGAGCATTCCGGCCATCATCTCAGCGGCCGAGATTACCGGCGCTGACGGGATCCATCCCGGATACGGGTTTTTGTCGGAGAACGCCCACTTCGCCGAGGTGTGCGAATCGTGCGGCATCAAGTTCATCGGGCCCTCGGCCGATTCCCTCCGGAAGATGGGAGACAAGGTGGAGGCCCGCCGCATCATGGAGAACTACGGCGTGCCGGTCCTGCCGGGGACGTTCGGTTCCGTGGACATCAACGATCCGAAACTCTTCAAGACGGCCAAGAAGATCGGCTACCCTCTCATCGTCAAAGCCAAGGCGGGCGGCGGCGGCAAAGGGATGCGGGTCGTCCATGAGGAGTCCCTGCTGAAGGAGACCATCGCCATGGCCCAGGCGGAAGCCAAGGCCGCTTTCGCCAACGGGGACGTGTATATGGAGCGTTTTCTCGAGTCGCCGCGTCATGTGGAGATCCAGATACTGGCCGACGCCCACGACAACGTCGTCAGTTTCCCGGAACGGGATTGTTCCGTGCAGAGGCGTCATCAGAAACTCCTGGAGGAATCCCCGTCGCCGGCGATCGATGACGGGCTCCGGAAGAAGATCGGGAAGGCGGCCCGCAAAGCCGCGCGCGCAGTGAAATATCGCACGGTGGGGACCATCGAGTTCCTGTATGACGAGAAGAAGAAGGATTTTTATTTCATGGAGATGAACACGCGGATCCAAGTGGAACATCCGGTGACCGAGATGGTGACCGGGATCGACCTCATCCAGGCGCAGATCAAGACTGCCGCCGGGGAGAAGATCGGTTTCGATACCGACGACATCCAGATCCGGGGACACGTCATCGAATGCCGCATCAACGCGGAAGATCCTTCCAGGAATTTCATGCCGTGCCCGGGGAAGATCACCAACGTGATCATGCCCGGCGGCCCTTGGGTGCGCGTGGACACGCATATCTATTCGGGATACACCGTTCCCACGTTCTATGACAGTCTGCTGGCCAAGATCATCGTGATGTCCCCCGACCGGGAGACCGCCATCCGGCGGATGGACCGCGCCTTGAGCGAGATGTGGATCGAAGGGATTAAGACCACGGGACCGTTCCATCGGGAGTTGCTGGCCAACGACGTGTTCCGGCGGGGAGATGCCCATACCGATTTCATCGAACGGCATATGGCGACGGTGATATGAGATGAAAAAGAACATCCGATCTCAGAAGTCCGCTCCCCGGAAGAGCATCGAAACCCAGATCGTCGCCGCCAGTCAGACGATCCAGCAATTGATCCTGATCTCCGGTCAGATCGAAGAGGCGGCGGGGAAGATGACCGAGGCCCTCCGGAACGGGAACAAGATCGTGTGTTTCGGTAACGGCGGGTCCGCGGCGGACGCGCAACATTTGGCGGCGGAACTCCTGGGCCGTTTTGAAAAGGAACGGCGGTCCCTGCCCGCCCTGGCCCTCACGACGAACTCGTCGACCCTCACGTCGATCGCGAACGATTACGATTATAAAGAGGTTTTTTCGAGGCCGGTGTGTGGTCTGGTCCGTGCGGGGGATGTCGTCATCGCCATCTCCACGTCGGGCAATTCTCCGAACGTATTGGAGGGGATCCGCGCCGCCAAGAACATCGGGGCCTACGTCATCGGTTGGACCGGCCGATCCGGCGGGAAGATGAAGGACCTCGCGGACCTGTGCCTTTGCGTGCCGTCGGACCGGACTCCGCGCATCCAGGAGGGGCATGAGGTCATCCTCCATATCCTCTGCGGGCTCGTGGAAGAAGGCCTTTTCCCGTCGGCCCGGTAAGACTGTGCCGTCGGAGAGAGACAAGATCGTTTTTAGTTGGGCGCGTCTGAAACGGACGTTGGCCCGCCTTCGGAAAGGGAAGACCGTCGCTTTCACGAACGGATGTTTCGACCTGTTCCATGCCGGACACGTGAGGACCCTCCAGACGGCGAGGCGTCAGGGCGATGTGTTGGTGGTGGGGCTCAATTCCGACCGGTCGGTCCGGCGATTGAAGGGGCCTTCAAGACCCCTGGTGCCGCAACGTGACAGGGCGACGGTGATGGCGGCCCTGAGTTGTGTGGATTTTGTCACGGTTTTCAACGAGGAGACACCCGCCCGGCTGATCGAGACGATCCGCCCGGACGTCGTGGTGAAAGGCGGCGATTGGTCCGCCCGCGACATCGTGGGTCGCGACGTCGCTAAAAAAGTGGTGCGTGTCCCGCTCGTCAAGGGATTGTCCACCACGGCGTTGATCCAAAAGATTCGACAGCGGTTCCGTGGACGATAAGAGGGTTTTGCGGGTCCTCGACGCGAATCTGAACCGCGCCCGGGAAGGGCTCCGAGTGCTGGAGGACACGGCGAGGTTCATCTGGGAGAGGCCGGCCCTCTATCGGACGCTCCGCTCGTTGCGCCATCGGTTGGATCGGTTGACTCGCAGGGCCTACCCGGCCTTGCTGCAGTCCCGTGACAGCGCGCGGGACGCGGGACGCGTCCTGAAGGAAAAGGGCCGGAGGGCCTGGGAAGGATTGACGGCGGCGAATTTTAGAAGGAGTCAGGAAGCGTTGCGCGTGTTGGAGGAATACGGCAAGGTGTTCTCTCCGGGAGCGGCCTCCGGATTCAAGAGCGTTCGTTATCGGCTCTACATCATCGAAAAGACAGCCCAGCGGCTGGTAAAGGAACCATGATCAGGAAGAGGCTTTCCAGTTTCCAGGACGTCGACTTGTATTGCGTGACGGCGAAACCCCGGGAGGGGCAGACCCATGAAGGGTTGGTGGAATCGGCCTGCCGTGGCGGAGCGGACATCATCCAGCTGAGGGACAAGACGCTCTCTCCGAAGGATTTTATTTCCCTCGGTCGCGCGCTCAAGAAAGTCTGCGATCAATACGGGGCCCTGTTCATCGTGAATGACCGGGTGGACGTGGCTTTGGCGTGCGACGCCGACGGGGTCCATGTGGGGCAGGACGATGTGCCGGTGGCCGTGGCCCGGCAGATCTTGGGACACCGCAAGATCATCGGGTGTTCCACCCACTCCCTGCAGCAGGCTTTTCAGGCGGAGACGGCGGGGGCCGATTATGTGAGTTGCGGTCCGCTGTTCGCGACACCGACCAAGCCGGATTATGCGCCGGTGGGTTTGGATTCGGTGAGGCATTACCGGAACGTGTTGCACATCCCGTTCGTGGCCATCGGCGGCATCGATGCGTCCAACGTGGAGGCCGTCATCAACGCCGGGGCGGATCGGGCGGCGGTCGTGAGGGCCGTCTTCGATCAGGACGATGTCGAGGGCGCGGCCCGTTCGCTGAAGGAGACGATCCGCAAGGCCAAATCGCGCCGGTCCTCGGTGGAAAAGACCAGGATGCTCGACCGTCAGGTCTCCGGTATCGCGGAAGACAGACCGTTTTCGGATTGAAAAGAGAGATGATGACTAAAAAACAGACGGGTGGGACACAACGGCAATCGGCCCAACAGGGGGTTGTGACCGACGCCATGCGGTTTGTGGCCCGGAGGGAGAACCTCGATCCCCAGTTCGTCCGGCAGGAAGTGGCTCTGGGGCGGGCCATCATCCCTTGCAACGTCGTCCACGCGAGATATGGTCTGGACCCCATCGCCATCGGCATCGGTTTTCTGTGCAAGATCAACGCCAATCTGGGGCGGTCTTCCCTGTCTTCGACGATGAAACAGGAACTGCAGAAGGTGGATCTGGCCGTCCGATGCGGGGCCGATACGGTGATGGACCTGTCCACCGGCGGCGATCTCGATTCCATCCGGGAGGCCATCCTCCGGCATGTGCGGGTCCCGGTGGGGACCGTGCCTCTCTATGGGGCGATGACACGGGTGGAACAGCCGGAGGACCTGACACCCCGGATGATGCTCGAGGAGATTGAAAAACAGGCGCGTCAAGGCGTGGATTATATGACGGTGCACGCCGGTTTCCGGAGGGAACATATTCCGTCGACGAAAAAACGTCTGACGGGGATCGTGTCCCGGGGAGGGGCGATCCTGGCGCGATGGATGACCGCGCACGGGAAAGAGAACCCGCTCTACGAGCATTTCGACGATCTGTGCGAGATATTCAAGAAATACGACGTGTCCTTCTCTCTGGGAGATGGACTCCGGCCGGGAAGTCTCCACGATGCGAACGACGAGGCCCAGTTCAGGGAATTGAAGACCCTGGGAGAGCTGACCTTGCGCGCCTGGGAACACGGATGCCAGGTCATGATCGAGGGGCCGGGCCATGTGCCGATGAATTTGATACAGATGAACGCGGAGATCCAGCAGAAATGGTGCCACGAGGCGCCGTTCTATACGCTGGGCCCGCTGGTGACCGATATCTCGCCGGGATATGACCACATCACCTCGGCGATCGGCGGAGCGCTCATCGGTTGGGCCGGGGCGTCCATGCTGTGCTACGTGACGCCGGCCGAACATCTGGCCCTGCCCGATATGGAGGACGTGAGGCAGGGGGTCATCGCCCATAAGATCGCGGCTCACGCGGCCGACATTGCCCGGGGAAGGGCTGGGGCCCGCGACCGCGACGACGCGATGTCGAAGGCGCGTTTCGCGTTCGATTGGGAAAAACAGTTCCAGTTGTCCTTGGACCCGGAACGGGCCCGGGAGAAACGTGAGAGTGTTCTTTCCGGAAAAAAACACAAGGAGGCCCGCTATTGCTCCATGTGCGGACCCAAATTTTGTTCGATGCAGTTGGCTCAGGATTGCAAGGTCCGTGAGAAGAAGGAGGCCAAGGTGGCCGTCCGGTCATGACCGTCTCGATGAGGCGGACGCCTCCCAGTTTTCGAGTCAAAGTGCGCGTGCCCGCCTCCAGCGCCAACCTGGGACCGGGATTCGACGTGGTCGGGTTGGCCCTGACGCTTTACAACGAGATGGAGCTGGTGGGCTGGGCGGATCCCTGTCTGCCGGCCCTGACCATCCGGATCGAGGGGGAAGGCGCCGACCGCCTGCCTCTCAATGGCCGGAATTTGGTCTATCAGTCGGTGTTGAAAATCTTTAAGCGGCTGAAGCGGACTGTCCCACCGCTGGAGATCCGTCTGAAGAACAGGATCTTTCTGGCGCGGGGATTGGGGTCGTCGTCGTCGGCCATCGTCGGTGGGTTGGTCGCGGCCAACGCGGCGACGGGGAACCGGTTCTCACAGGACGACATCCTCCGGATGGCTGTGGAGGAGGAGGGACATCCGGATAACGTGACCCCGGCCCTCCTGGGGGGGCTGAGGGTGGCGTTCGGACGGGGAGACCGGCTCCGCGTCCTCGAAGTGCCGGTGGATTCCATCCATCCCCACGTGGTTGTTTGCGTTCCGGATTTTGAATTGTCGACGGACCGGGCCCGGCGGTTGTTGCCGGTGAAAGTCCCTTTCCGCGACGCGGTTTTCAACCTCTCGCGGGTTTCGGGGTTCCTGCTCGCGCTTCAACAGGGCCGGTGGGATCTGGTGGCGGATGCGATGGAGGACCGGTTGCATCAGCCCTATCGTGATCGATTGGTGCCGGGGCTCTCCCAGGTGCTGGTCTCGGCGAAGAAGGCGGGCGCGTTGGGGGCGGCTCTGTCCGGAGCGGGTCCGAGCGTGATGGCGTTCGCGCGGGGAGGCCAAACGCGGCGCGTGGGGGCGGCCATGGTTCGCGCGTTCGCCCGTCGGGGCGTCCGCAGCTGTTTCATGGATTTGAAGATAGACCGTCGCGGGACCCAGGTCCTGGGATAAGGTCTACATCGACGATGAACAGGAGAACAGCATGAGTCTTGTGGTGATGAAATTCGGCGGCAGCAGCGTGGCGGATGCCGACCGGATCAAGAACGTGGCCAATCGTGTCATGGCCCGCCGCCATCGGGGGGACAAGGTCGTGGTCGTGGTGTCGGCCCCGGGAGATATGACCGACGATCTGATCGAATTGGCCAAGGGAGTGACGTCCGATCCGGACGCGCGGGAGATGGATATGTTGCTGGCGACCGGGGAACAGGTCTCCATCGCCTTGCTGTCCATGGCCATCAAGAACCGCGGGATGGACGCCGTTTCCCTCACGGGCCCCCAGGCCGGCATCTACGCCGACTGGACCCATACCAAGGCGCGTATCACCAAAATCCGCCCCGTGGCGGTCCAGCGGGAACTGAAAAAAGGCCGCATCGTTATCGTCGCGGGTTTTCAAGGATTGAATCCCGGGCGCGATATCGCCACGCTCGGTCGTGGCGGTTCCGACCTGACGGCGGTCGCCCTGGCGGCGGCGTTGAAGGCGGACGTCTGCGAGATATTCACCGACGTGAAGGGGATCTACACCGCCGATCCGCGCATCGTTCCGGAGGCGCGCAAGGTGGATCGGATCTCGTATGACGCGATGTTGGAATTGGCCGGCGCGGGAGCGCAGGTGATGCAGGCCCGATCCATCGAGGTCGGCAAAAAATACGAAGTGCCCATCCATGTGCGGTCGTCGTTTACCGACGAGAATGGGACCATGATTATGCGGGAGGATTCGTCAACTATGAGATCAACCAAGGGAAAGAAGATGAACGACAGCATTCGCAACGGCGGCACGGAGGAGGCGGTGGTCAGCGGTGTGGCCTTGGACCGTAATCAGGCCAAGGTCACCCTGGCCGATGTGCCCGACCGTCCGGGCGTGGCGGCCGAAGTGTTCGGCGCGCTCGCCGACGGCGCCATCAACGTGGACATGATCATCCAGTCGGCTCCTCGCGAGGGAGTCAATGACATCTCGTTCACGGTGTCCCGGGACGACCTGAAGAAGGCCCTGGCCATCCTGGAACGGGTCCGCGCCCATCTGAAGGCCCGCTCCGTGACTTCCGACAGCGCCGTGGCCAAGGTTTCCATCGTCGGCGTCGGGATGAGGAGCCACCCCGGGGTGGCGGCCAGTCTCTTTAAATCGCTGGCCTCCGCGGGGATCAATATCGACATGATCTCCACGTCGGAGATCAAGGTGGCCTGCGTGGTGAAAGAGAACAATGCGGAAAAGGCCATGCGGATCGCCCATAAGACGTTCACGCTCGAAAAAAAATAAACACGAAGAGAGGACTGATTCCATGAAGACGAACGTCTTCCTATTCGATTCCACCCTGCGAGACGGAACACAGGGAGAAGGTATCTCCTTGTCCGTGGACGATAAGCTGAAGATCTCCCGGGCCCTGGACGATATGGGGATCCATTACATCGAAGGGGGATGGCCGGGGTCCAACCCGAAGGATGTGACTTTCTTCCGTCTGGCGAAATCGTTGAAACTGAAGAACGCCAAACTCACGGCTTTCGGAAGCACCCGCCGGCGGGATAAGACGGCTTCTCAGGATGACAACATCCGCGCGCTCATCGACGTCCGCACGCCGGTGGTCTGCATTTTCGGGAAATCGTGGGATCTGCACGTGGAACACGCCTTGAGGGCCACGCTGGAAGAGAACCTCCGGATGATTTCGGATTCGGTGAAATACCTGAAGTCCAAGAACCGCGAGGTCGTCTATGACGCGGAACACTTTTTCGACGGGTTTCGCGCCAACCAGGCCTACGCGCTGGCCACCTTGAAGGCGGCGTGGGAGGCGGGGGCCGACAATTTGAGTCTGTGCGACACCAACGGAGGAAGCCTCCCGAACCAGATCGGGGATATCGTGAGCGTGGTTCGGCGTTTCCTCCCCCGGGCGGCGCTGGGGATCCACGTGCATAACGATTCAGACTGTGCCGTGGCCAACTCGATCATCGCCGTCCAAAAAGGATGCCGCCTGGTGCAGGGATGCGTCAACGGTTACGGGGAACGTTGCGGGAACGCGAACCTTGTCTCCGTGATCGCCGCGCTGAAGGGTAAGATGGGGGTCGATTGCGTCTCCGAAGACCGGATGCGCTATCTGACGGAGGGGTCCCGGTATATCTCGGAACTCGTGAACATCGTCCCGGACAACCGGCAGCCCTACGTCGGCCGCTCGGCGTTCGCCCACAAGGGGGGCGTCCACGTCTCCGCCATGGCCCGTCATGCCAAGACCTACGAACATATGGATCCGGCGGTGGTGGGGAACAAACGCCGCATCTTGGTGTCGGAACTTTCAGGCAAAGCCAACATCGTTCTCAAGGCGAAAGAATTGAAGATCGGTTTTGAAAAGGATCCCCAGGCGATCCAGCGCGTGATGGGGATCGTGAAGGACATGGAACACCAGGGCTATCAGTTCGAGGGGGCCGAGGGGAGCTTCGCCCTCCTCATCCAGAAGTCCCTGAGGAATTATAAGCCGTTCTTCAAACTGAAGAATTTCAGGATCATCGTCGAACGATCCCGCCGGGACACTTCTCTGGTGACCGAGGCGACCTTGAAAATCGAGGTCGACGGTCAGGAAGTGCATACGGCGGCCGAAGGAGACGGGCCCGTGGAGGCGTTGGACCGGGCGCTCCGGAAGAGTTTGGAACGGTTCTATCCGTCCCTGAGGGAGATGACGCTGGCCGATTTCAAGGTGCGCGTCATCAACGCGTCCGCCGGCACCGGCGCCAAGGTGCGCGTGCTGGTGGAATCGCGCGACCGCCAGGAAGAGTGGGGGACCGTCGGCGTTTCCGAGAATATCATCGAGGCGTCCTGGCTGGCGTTGGTGGATGCCGTGGAATATAAATTGACCAAAGACGCGCGGAACAGGTCGTCGCGCCGCTGAGAAGAGAGAGGCATGAAGAAAAAAAGAACGGAAGACCACACCCCGTCCGCTGAATCCGTCGGGAAGCCGGCGGCGGTCCCTCTCATCGGGATCATCGTCTGCGCGGCGGATTCTTTGTGCGATTCACCCGGACTGCAGAACCTGGTGCGCGCCGTGCAGGGAGGTGTCTTTGCAACCGGCGGGCGTCCCCGGGTCTTTTCATTGTGTTCCGGTTTTGGCGCGGCTGTTCCCCGCTCTGACGGGTTCCAGTGCCTTCTCCCCCGGAGGGACCTCCTGGCCGATCAGTTGGAATGCCTGGTCCGCGGAACGGTGCTCCATGGATTGGTGCTGATGGGGGAACAGAACGATTTGTTGGCCGGCCTCCTGATGGGCGCGGCCCGTTTGAATCTTCCGGCTTTGGTGGTCCCGATCGGGGGATCGGTTCCGGCGGTGAGCCGTTCGCCGCATCCGATGGATGAATTGGCTCGCTCGATCCTGTCGGGTCGGGAGGAGAACCGGGAGGATCCCTGCGAACGGGACTCTGTCCGATCGGACGATTATGCGTCCAATGCGATGGCTTGTTTGGCGGAGGGGATCGGACTGTCCATGCCCCGCTCATCGACGGTCGCGAAGGGGTCCGTGGATCAGTTCCGTCTGGCGCGCGAGGCGGGCCGACGGGCGGTGGATCTGGTCCGTCAGAACCTGCCGGTCCGGCGATTCCTCCTGCTCAGCTCTTTTTGCAATGCGGCCCGGCTGGACGCCGCTTTCGGCGGAACGTCCGACGTGTTGGTTCATCTGATGGCGCTCTCGCGGGAGGCCGTCGCCGGGTTCACCCTCGATAAGTTCGAGGCGGCGGGCCGCCAGACGCCGTGTCTCTGTTGGATCCCGGGGATCCCCTCGGTCTTTAAGGAGGGGAAAGACACGTTGAGCCGTTTCCATGAGGCGGGCGGGATGCCGGCCCTGCTCTCCGCGCTGGGCCATGAGCTTCAGCCCCATGGCACTGTGCTCGGGAAGAACATTGTGGACCTGGCCAAGTCGGTCCGGGGGCCTGTCGATTCGGATGTCATCCGGACGAAGAGACCTTATCGCCGGGAAGGCGGGTTGGTCTTTTTAAGAGGGAACTTGGCTCCGGAGGGAGCCGTCCTCCAGGTCAATCCGGAGACCTGTGCTCCGCCGGACGGGCGGTTTTCCGGTTCCGCCAGGGTTTTTGATTCTTCATCGGCGGCGGTGCAGGCGCTGGCGAAAAAACAGATCAAGAGGGGCGATGCGGTCGTGGTCCGTTACGAAGGCCCCGCGGGCGCTCCCGGTCTGAGGTCGGTGGGGATCGTCGCCCGGTTGATCTCCGCGCTGGGACTGTCGACAGACACCCTGCTGGTGACCGACGGACGTTTGTCCGGAATGGGTAATGCCACGGCGGTGGAGATGGTCTCCCCCGAGGCGGCCGGCCGGTCGGCGTTATCGATTTTGAAGGAAGGGGATCGTGTCACGTTGGATATGAACGCGCGGTCTCTCGTCGTGCATCTGACGGACACCGATATCAAGGTGAGGCTGGCCCGATGGCAGATGCCGCCGGGCCGCCCTGAATCGGGATATTTGTCCCGCTATGCGCGAGGTGTGGGATCCGCCCTGAAGGGCGCTCTAGGACAATCATGAAAGAGGTGGAACTCTGATGGAAATGACCGGTGCACAGATTATCGTGGAATGTTTGAAACGTGAAGGGGTGAAGATCATCTTCGGGATTCCGGGAGGAGTCACTCTGCCGATGTTCGACGTCCTGTATGATTCTCCCATCCGTTTCGTGCTGACGAAACATGAACAAGGGGCCACCCATATGGCCGACGCTTACGCGCGGGCCAGCGGACGGGTCGGCGTCTGCACGGCCACCTCCGGTCCGGGAGCGACCAACTTGGTGACGGGATTGGCGACGGCCTACATGGACTCCAGCCCGATCATCGCCATCACCAGCCAGGTTCGCAGCGATGTGATCGGCAGCGACGCTTTCCAGGAGGCGGACGCCACCGGGATCATGCGGCCGGTGACAAAACACAACTATTTGGTGAAGGATCCGCGCGACCTCGTGAGGGTGATCCGGGAGGCGTTCCTGATCGCTTCGACGGGTCGTCCCGGTCCGGTGCATATCGACATCCCCGTGGATATCCAAAGGGCAAAGACGGAATTCAAGTGGATCGAGAACATATCGATCCGGTCTTACCGTCCGAAACTGGAGGGACATCCTCTCCAGATCAAGAAGGCGGCGGACCTGATCGCCTCGGCCCAGCGCCCTCTCCTGTACGCGGGAGGTGGCGTCATCGGCTCCGATACGGCGGAGGTCCTGCGAAAGCTGGCGGAGAAGGCGGACATGCCCGTGGCCACCACGCTCATGGGGAACGGGGCCATCCCCTTCGACCACCCCCTCTATATCGGGATGCTCGGAATGCACGGAAAGTATGTGTGCAACAAGGCCATCCAGTCCTGCGACCTGCTGGTGGCCTGCGGCGTGAGGTTCGACGACCGTGTGACGGGCAAACTGTCCGCGTTTTCTCCTCATTCCAAGAAGATCCATATCGATATCGACCCGTCGAGCATCGGGAAGAATGTGATGACCGACGTGCCGGTGGTGGGCGACCTCCGCAATGTGTTGCCCCGCCTCTTGGAGGCCGTGCAGAAGAAATCCCACCCCGAGTGGAAAAAACAGTTGAAACAGCTCGATCAACAGCACCCCATGGCTTACAAGGATGACGATAAGAAGGGGTATGTGAAGCCGCAGTAT
This sequence comes from Elusimicrobiota bacterium, assembly GCA_022709755.1. Lineage (GTDB taxonomy): Bacteria > Elusimicrobiota > Elusimicrobia > FEN-1173 > JAKLIF01 > JAKLIF01. The sequence continues at coordinate 232,518 of JAKLIF010000003.1, forward strand.
GTGATCGACAAACTCCATCAGATGACCAAAGGGGAAGCGTTGGTGACGACCGGCGTGGGACAGCATCAGATGTGGGCCATGCAGTGGTATGCCGCAAAGCGACCGCGTCATTTCATCACGTCCGGCGGGTTGGGCACGATGGGATACGGTTTCCCGGCGGCCATCGGAGCCAAGATGGCCCGTCCGGAAGACACCGTGGTGTGCATCGATGGCGACGGGTCTTTCCAGATGATGATGACGGAGATGGCGACGGCGGTGCGAGAAAATGTTAAAATCATCGTGATCGTTTTCAATAACTGCGTCCTGGGGATGGTCCGGCAGTGGCAGGACCTGTTCTACAACCAGCGTTTCGCGGCCACGTATCAGCTGGCGCCCGGTGGTCGCGCCGTGAAGGGAGCGGAACCCGATCCGAAGAAAACACCCTACGTGCCCGACTTCATGAAATGGGCCGAGGCGTACGGGATCCTGGGCATCCGGGTGAACAGCCGGAATCAGGTGGAATCCGCCCTGAAGCAGGCGTTCAAATCAGATAAGTCCGTTCTGATCGAGGTGAGCGTGCACCAGTCTGAAAAAGTGATGCCGATGGTGCCCGCCGGGGCGAGCCTGGATGAAATCATCCTGGACATGGCCTGAGTCCGTTCGAGAAAGAGGTGTCTTGTATGGCTGAAAAAAACGAGTTTCGTCACACGATCTCCTGCCTGGTGGAGAACCGGGCCGGGGTGCTGGCCCGGATCGCGGCCCTGTTTTCGGCGCGGGGGTTCAACATCAATTCGTTGGCCGTCGGAGAGACGGAGAACGCCGAGGTCTCCCGCATGACCATCGTCGTGCAGGGGGATGACCGCGTCCTGGAGCAGGTCGAGAAACAGCTGAACAAGCTGATCGACGTGATCAAGGTGTCGGATTACAAGAACACGCCGCATCTGGAACGGGACCTCGTCCTGGTCAAAGTCACCGCCACCGCGCAAAACCGCGCGGAACTGATCCAGATCTGCGACGTCTTCCGCGCCAAAATCGTCGACGTGGCCCATGAGTCGGTCATCATCGAAGCCACCGGGGACGAGGAGAAGATACAGGCGTTGAGGGACTTGCTGGAACCTTTCGGCATCCGCGAAATGTGTCGCACCGGCATCGTGGCGTTGGCCCGCGGCGCGAAGGAACTGACTTTGAGCGAGCCGGTCAAGAAGACGGGACAGAAAAAATCGTGATTTTTCGGAGGGCCGTCGGTCCTCCGATGAAGCTTGATCCAAAAATAAAAAAAAGGGGAATGAACCAATGGTGAAAATGTATTACGACAAGAATGCGGACATCAAATTGCTGAAGGGGAAGAAGATCGTCATCCTGGGATACGGCTCGCAGGGCCATGCCCAGGCGCTCAACCTGCGGGATTCCGGATTGAAGGTCTCCGTGGTCGAGAAAAAAGGAACCCGGGGATTCAATCTGGCCATCACCCATGGATGGAAAGAAGGAGAGAACCTTTTTACGAGCGTGCCCGAGACGGTCAGGGGGGCGGACTGGATCCAGTTCCTCCTGCCCGATGAACTCCAGGCGATCATCTGGAAGAACGATGTGGCCCCGAACATCAAGAAGGGAGTGGTCCTCGGGTTCTCCCACGGTTTCAACATCCGTTATGGACAGATCGTCCCTCCGAAAGAGGCCGATGTGGTTTTGATCGCGCCGAAAGGCCCGGGACACCTCGTGCGTCGGACGTATGAGGAGGGAAAAGGCACCCCCGCTCTGGTGGCGGTGGAACAGGACTATTCGAAGAAGGCACTCAAACTGGGGCTGGCGTATTGCCGGGGAATCGGCGCGACGCGGGCCGGCGTGCTTCAGACCACCTTCAAAGAGGAGACCGAGACCGATTTGTTCGGCGAGCAGAACGTCCTCTGCGGCGGCGTGGTGGACCTCGTCAAGGCGGGATACGAAACCCTCGTCGAGGCCGGGTATCAGCCCGAGGTGGCTTATTTCGAGTGCCTGCATGAGCTCAAGCTCATCGTGGACCTCGTCCAGGAGGGGGGCATCGGCTGGATGAATTATTCCATCTCCGATACGGCGGAATACGGTGAATACACCCGCGGCCCGCGCCTGGTGACGGAACAGACGAAACTCCAGATGAAGAAGAACCTGGAAGAAGTCCAGTCCGGCCAGTTCGCCAAGGAATACCTCTTGGAGAACCTGGTGGGCCGCCCGGTGTTCAATTCGGCGCGCAAGGCCATGTCGGAACACTCCATCGAGATCGTCGGCGAGCGGCTGCGGTCCATGATGCCGTGGCTCCGTAAAAAAGAGTAGTTCGTTCATGCCGCGGTTCCGTATCCCGGTCATCGCCAGCGAAGGCTGGAAGTATATCCTGTTCTTCGGGATCCTCGGGTCCCTGTTCCTGTTCTTCGACCCGTGGTTCTCCAATATCGTAGGATTGCTGTGCGTGCTCTTTGCGGGGTTTTGTTTCTATTTCTTCAGGGACCCCGAGAGAACGGTCCCGAAGACCGATGACATCATCTGTCCTGCGGACGGCACCGTCCTTGAAGTGGTGACCGTGGAGGGGGAAGGGTACGGCGTGGGTCGGGTGATCCGGATCTTCATGTCGGTGTTCGATGTGCACCTCCAGCGGGCACCGGTGTGCGGCACGGTCAAATCCGTCCGTTATCTCCCCGGCGTATTCCTCGACACACGGGATCCGCGCGCTCCGTTCGCCAATGAGAACAATTCCATCATGATCCAGTCCCCCCGCGGGCCGGTGATGGTGAAACAGATCGCGGGACTCCTGGCGAGACGGATCGTCTGTTGGGTCCGGGAGAACGATGAACTGACGACCGGCGACCGGATCGGTCTGATCTGTATCGGGTCCCAAGTGGACCTGTATGTGCCATCCAATGTGGATATCCTCGTGAAGGAGGGACAAAAAGTCGTGGGCGGAGAGACCGTGATCGGTCGCTGGATGTGATTCCGCCCGCACTCTGAATAACAATGAGACAGCCTCGACGAATCATCCCCAAACTTCTTTATCCGCGGACGGACGTGACCATGGTGGATGTCCCACCGGCTTCCACCGCTCCCCGGCCCCAGCTGAGACAGGGGATCTACCTGTTGCCCAGCCTGTTCACCTTGGCGAACCTGGGCCTCGGTTTCTTCTCCATGATCAAGACGGTGCAACATTCTTTCGGCGTGGCCGCGACGTGCATCCTCGTCTGCCACATCCTCGATATCCTCGACGGCCGCGTGGCCCGTTGGAGCCGTTCCGAGAGCAAATTCGGCGTGGAGTTGGATTCCATGGCGGATTGGATGTCGTTCGGCGTGGCCCCGGCCTTCATGATGTACGAACTGCTGCTCAAGGACGTGCGTCCCTGGGGTTTTCCCGTGGCCCTGTTCTTCGTCATCTGCGGCGCGCTCCGGCTGGTCCGTTTCAACCTGAAGGCTCATATGGGGGAGAGCAAGACCCCCTATTTCGTCGGCCTGCCGATTCCGGCGGCGGGCGGCGCCCTGGCCATTTTTGCGCTGCTCTACGAAATCGTAGAACTGGAAAAACCGGCCAACACGTTCAAGATCATCATGAGCCAGGTCCCGCACATCTATAATTTCGTGCCGGCCATCATGGTCATCCTGTCCCTGTTGATGGTGTCGGAAGTGCGCTACTCCACGTTCAAGGGAGTGAACCTGCTCAAGCCGCGTTCCATGCACGCGTTGGTGCTGACGCTCTTGACCGTCTTGATGATGTATTCGTATCCCCAGAACACCATCTTCATCCTCTACTCGATCTATATCGTCTGGGGGCTCATCGATTATTTTTGGCCGGGTGGCGGGGCGCGGGGCAAGCGTCCGGAGTCGATCACGGCCTACGAACACGACACCTACGGGAAATAAACCGGAGGGAATCCCCATGGCTCAGAATCAGATCATCATCTTCGATACCACTCTGCGCGACGGCGAACAATCGCCGGGCGCCGCGCTGAACATTCAGCAAAAAGTCCAGGCCGCCAGGCAGTTGTCCGAACTGGGGGTGGATGTCATCGAGGCGGGGTTCCCCGTCTCAAGTCCCGGTGATTTCGAGGCCGTCAAGACCATCGCCAAGGAGATCCGGGGGGTGGAAGTGTGCGGACTGGCCCGGGCTGTCAAAGGAGACATCGACGCCTGCTGGAACGCCGTCAAGGTCGGAAAGAAACCGCGGATTCACACGTTCATCGCCACCTCCGACCTGCACATCGAACGCAAACTCAAGATGACCCGCGCTCAGGTGTTGGAACGCGCCGTGGAGTCCGTGAGTTACGCGAAGAAATACACGCCCAACGTGGAGTTCTCCGCCGAGGACGCGGTTCGCTCCGATTTCAACTACCTCTGTTCCGTCGTGGAAGCGGTCATCGACGCCGGGGCCACCACCGTCAATATTCCGGACACCGTCGGTTACGCCGTCCCGGACGAGTTCGGGGCCATGATCCGCCGTCTCCGGGAGAACGTGCCCAACATCGACAAGACCGTCCTGTCCGTCCATTGCCACAACGACCTGGGCCTCTCGGTGGCCAATTCGCTGGCGGCCGTTCAGAACGGCGTCCGTCAGGTGGAATGTACCGTCAACGGCATCGGCGAACGCGCCGGGAACGCCTCTTTGGAAGAGATCGTCATGGCGGTCCGCACGCGGAAGGATCTGTTCGGTCTCACGACCCGCATCAACACCAAGGAGATCGCCAAGGCCAGCCGGCTCATCTCGTCTCTGACCGGGATCGTCGTCCAGCCGAACAAGGCCGTGGTGGGCGCCAACGCGTTCTCACATTCTTCCGGCATCCATCAGGATGGGGTCCTGAAATATCGGACCACTTACGAGATCATGAACCCGGAGGACGTCGGGATCGAGGAGAGCGCCCTCCTCCTGACGGCTCGGTCGGGACGGAATGGTCTGAGCAACCGTCTCAAGCACCTGGGCTATACGCTCAGCCCGAAGGAACTGGAGGCTGTGTTCGAGAAGTTCAAGGCCTTGGCCGATAAGAAAAAATATGTTTTCGATGACGATCTGCTCGCGCTGGTCGATCGGGAACGCTCCGCGGTTCCGGAGGCGTTCTCGTTGGATTACCTCAACACGACTTCTGGCACGGGAGTGATCCCGACGGCCACCGTCCGCTTGAAGAACGAGGGGAAGATCCTCCAGGAAGCGTCCTGCGGGGACGGTCCCGTCGATTCGGCCTATAAGGCCATCGACCGGATGACGGGCCTGAAAGTAAAACTGGTGGATTACAACCTGCGCGCCATCTCGTCGGGAAAGGACGCTCAGGGCGAAGTGACCGTGAAGATCGAGGCGAACGGCCTGATCGTCAGCGGGAAAGGCACCTCGACGGATATCATCGAGGCCAGCGCGTTGGCGTATCTGAACGGCATCAATAAACTGTTGGCGACCCGTTCGCGAAAGACGGAGTTCGATAAAAAAATAAAGGAACAAATCTGACATGGGAATGACAATCACGGAGAAGATACTGGCGGCTCACGCCCAGGATGGGAACGGGTCGTCTCGTCGGAAAGAAGTGCACGCCGGCGATTTTTTACAGGTCCGGGTGGATCTGGCCATGGGGAACGATGTGACGGCCCCCATCGCCATCCGCACCCTCGAAGCGGAAGGGCTGAACAAGGTCTGGGATCGCCGGCGCATCGCGCTGGTGTTGTCCCATTTCCTTCCGGCCAAGGACATCCAGAGCGCGGCCCAAGCCGGCATCGTCCGGAAATTCGCCCGGCTCCAGAAGATCGTCAACTATTTCGACGAGACCAACGGCGGGGTGGAACACGCCCTTCTGCCTGAATTGGGATTGGTCGTTCCCGGTGACGTGGTCATCGGCGCCGATTCCCACTCCTGCACGTACGGCGCCCTCGGCATCTTTTCGACGGGAGTCGGCTCCACCGACCTGGCCGCCATCATGGCGACCGGCGAGTGGTGGTGCAAAGTGCCCGAGAGCATGAAGTTCGTCTATCACGGTCGCCTGAATAAATGGGTCACCGGGAAGGACTTGGTCCTCTACACCATCGGACAGATCGGCGTGGACGGCGCCCTCTATCGGGCCATGGAGTTCACCGGCGAGGTCATCCGGTCCCTGTCCGTGGAGGCCCGCCTGACCATGAGCAATATGGCCATCGAGGCCGGTGGAAAATCCGGCATCATCGAGGCCGACGGCAAGACTGAGGCCTACGTGAAGTCCCGGACGAAACGTCCCTATAAGATATACAAGAGCGACCCGGACGCCTCCTACGTCGAAACTGTCGAATGGGACGTGACTCATATGGAGCCTCAGATCGCCCGGCCGTCCCTCCCGTCCAATACGGTCGGTGTGTCACAGGTCGCCGGGACGAAGGTGGATCAGGTCTTCCTCGGTTCCTGCACGAACGGCCGTATCGAGGACCTCCGCGTGGCGGCGGCCATCCTGAAGGGCCGCCAGGTGGCCCCCGGAGTCCGGTTGATCGTGATCCCGGCGACGCACAATATCTATCGGCAGGCCATGAAGGAAGGGCTCCTCAAGATATTCTCGGAGGCCCGGGCGGCGGTCTCGACGGCCACGTGCGGCCCCTGTCTGGGCGGGCATATGGGCGTCCTGGCCGAGGGGGAAGTCTGTTTGTCCACGTCGAACCGGAACTTCCCGGGGCGGATGGGACACAAGGACGCGCCAGTCTATCTGGCCAACCCCGCGGTGGCGGCGGCGACGGCCGTGGCGGGATGCATCACGCATCCGGACGATGTGGTCAAGAAAAGCGGGAGGAAAAAGTGAAGACCAACTTTCGAGGGAAAGCCCATAAATTCGGTGATGACGTCGATACGGATTTCATCGTGCCGGCGAGATATTTGGTGACGACCGATCCGGTCGAGCTTGGAAAACATTGCATGGAGGGACAGGATCCTCAATTCGTGGGCCGCGTCCGCGCCGGCGACATCATGGTTGCCGGAAAAAATTTCGGCTGCGGTTCCAGCCGGGAACATGCACCCTGGTCCATCCAGGGGGCGGGCCTCTCCTGCGTGGTGGCCAAAAGTTTCGCCCGGATATTTTTCCGGAACTCCATCAACATCGGCCTTCCCATTCTGGAATCCCCCGAGGCCTCCGAAAAGATACAGGACGGAGATGACGTGGAGGTGGATCTGACCACGGGCGTCATCAAGAACCATACCCGCGGGGAGACTTATTCCAGCCGGCCCTTCCCGGAATTCATGAGACGCATTGTCGAATCGGGCGGTCTCATGAAATACGTCAGAAAGAAACTCGCCCTCCCGGGAAAATGAACGGAGAGACGGATCCTTACGCGGAGAAAAGGTCCGCCCCCCGCGTTCCTGCGGATGTCGTCGTCGAGATCTATCAGTCCGACGGGAAGACGCTCGTCGGGGTGGCCCATCTGTTGAACCTGTCCGCCACGGGCACCTGCCTGGATACGGTGGCGGTTTTGACGGAAAAATCGTCCGTGGTGATCCGGCTCCTTCTCAAAAGGAGGCACTTGCTGACGCTGCCGGGCGACGTGGTCTGGGTGAAGACGTTCCCCCATGGGCATGAATACGGGATCCAGTTCGGACAGGTGGAGGAGACCCAGCTCCGGACGATGAAAGCTTTTATCGATGAATATTTCGGTTCGGATAAACAGGGAGGAAAATAATGGCCAAGAGTCTCACGGAAGATAAATCGAAACAGCAGGCGGTCGCCGTTCCTAAAGGCAAGAGATCCTATAAGATCGCCGTGATGGGGGGGGACGGCACGGGTCCCGAAGTGGTCCGCGAAGGAGTGAAAGTCCTTCACGCGCTTGAAAAATCAGCCGGGTTGTCGTTCGAGTTCACGGATTTCGACCTGGGAGGGGCGCGCTATCTGAAGACCGGGGAGACTCTCCCCGAAACCGCCCTCGCCGAACTGAAGAAGTTCGACGCCATCTACCTCGGGGCCATCGGTCATCCCGATGTGAAACCCGGCATCCTCGAAAAAGGAGTCCTCCTTCGTCTCCGTTTCGAACTGGACCAATACATCAACCTTCGTCCCGTGAAACTGTATCCGGGAGTTGAGACGCCCATCAAGGACAAAGGGCCGGAACAGATCGATTATGTGGTGATCCGCGAGAACACGGGCGGAATCTATACGGGCGTGGGCGGGGTGAACATGAAGAATACCCCCCAGGAGGTCGCCGTGCAGAGCGCCGTCTATAGCCGGTTCCAGGTGGACCGGTGCCTTCGATACGCGTTCGAATACACGCGCGCCCGCAATAAGAGAAAAACACTGGCGCTTTGTGGCAAGACCAACGTGTTGACCTTCTTGTTCGATCTGTGGGAACGGGCGTTCCATGAGATGGGGGCCAAGGATTACTCCGAGATCAGGCGGGACTACTATCACGTGGATGCGACCTGCATGTGGATGGTGAAGAATCCGGAATGGTTCGACGTGATCGTCACGGACAATATGTTCGGCGACATCATCACCGATCTGGGCGCCATGACGCAGGGAGGGATGGGGATCGCCGCCGGAGGGAACATCAACCCCGACGGGGTGTCCATGTTCGAACCCATCGGCGGTTCGGCACCGAAATACACGGGAAAGAATGTCATCAATCCGTTGGCGGCCATCTGCGCGGGAGGCATGATGCTGGACCATCTCGGCGAAAGAGAGGCGGCCCAGCGGTTGGAGAACACCGTCGTCAAGCTCCTCCAGAGCGGCAAAATGAAGAGCATGTCCGCCGGGAAGATGGGGATGAGCACATCCGACGTGGGGGATTGGATCGCGTCCAATATATAACGTTTCAGGTTCTGTCCACGAATAAATCCCCGTCCGGGTTCCCGCGCGGGGATTTATTTTTTTGGGGTCATCCCCAGAAGCCGGGGATGAGCGTCTTGCAGTGAGGGCACTGCCCGAAAGAATCCTTTAGCAGGTTCTTCCGCACAAAAAATCCGTAGCGTTCCACCAGGGTTTGCCGGCATTTCGCGCAGCGCGTGTTTTCAAAGGGGCCCACTTGCCCCGGCTGATTCCCCGCGTAGACGTAGCGTAAACCCTCCCGTTGACCGATCTCCGCCGCCCGGATCAGATGGGCGGCCGTGGCGTCCGGGGGGGAGTGCATCTTGTAATCCTTATGGAAGGCGGTGACGTGCCAGGGGATGTCCGGTGATACGGACACGATGAACCGGGCCATCTCGCGGAGATCGTTCTCCGAATCGTTGAGTCCGGGGATGACGAGTGTGACGATCTCCATCCAGTAACCCAGGGCATGGATGGACGTGATGGCGTCCAATACTTTCTGAAGGTTTCCTCCGAGTTTCCTGTAGAACGGGTCCGAGAAGGATTTAAGGTCCACTTTGAAGAGGTCAAGCCTTGGCCGGAGGTATTCCAACGCGTCGCGGCTGGCATATCCGTTGGAGACGAAAGCGGTCTTGAACCCCGCGGCGTGGGCTTCGTCGAAGACGCGCGCGGCCCATTCCGACGTGATGAGAGGTTCGTTGTAGGTGCTGACGATCACGCGCGCATCGGATTCGGCGGCGAACCGGATGATCTGTTCGGGACGGACGGCTGTGACCGGGATCGTCGGCGCGTCCGGTTCTCGATAGGATTGAGAGGTCTCCCAGTTCTGGCAGAAATCGCAATGATAGTTGCACCCCAGCATGCCGAAACTGAGGGTGTTGCAGCCCGGATGCACGTGGAAGAAGGGTTTTTTCTCGATGGGATCACATTGGAGTCCGGCCACGTATCCGTCCGGCGAGTAGAGGATCCCCTGGCGGTTGAATCGCACGCGGCAGATGCCGGAATGTCCTTCGGGAATGATACAGAGGTGGGCGCAGGCCGTGCATCGGACCTTGTTGTCGGACTGCGGTGTATACAGTGCTCCTTCGCGCGCGCGCCGCGTCAACAGTTCGCCTGACGCCGCTGAAAGAGGGAGATCGTCCATGGGCGGGTGCCGGAATTCAGAGGGTCCCGCGTCCGGTTCCCTCCGGCCGGTCAGACGAGGTCCTGCTTCTCTTCGTCTTCTTCCTCGGCCGGTTTCTCTTCCTCTCCCACTTCGTGGCTGCCCGTGGGGAGAGAAAAGACATCGTCGTCGTTTTCCTCTTCGTCGTCCTGTTTTTCCTTGTCCAGTTCCGTCAGTTCGTCGTCCGTCGGTTGTTCTTTTTCAGTCTCGAATTCTTCGGCCCCCGCGTCCTGGACGGGCGGCGGGGGGAGGCGTTGACCGGACGAGGTTTTTTTCGTTTTTGGAGCCGGCGTCTCTTTGACGGCTCTCTTCTTTGAAACCTTTTTTGTCTTCCGAGTTTTCTTTTTCATGTGCTTTCTCCTCGAAGGGTCAATAGATGACTTTATTGAGGGGGTATTCGATGATGCCGGTCGCGCCGGCCCGCTTGAGAGCCGGGATGATCTTCTTGACTTCCTTTTCGGCCAGGATGACCTCGATGGCCACCCACCCCGGGATGGTGAGGTGGGAAATGGTCGGTTTTTTCATGGCCGGCAGGACTTTCTCAATCTTCGGCAGGTCCTTTTCCTCGATGTTCATCTTGAGTCCGACCATGCCCTCGGCTTCCAACGCCCCTTTGAGCAGCATCAGGAGGTTTTCAATCTTGTTCTTTTTCCATTCGTCTTTCCAGGATTCGGCGTTCGCGATCAGTCGGGTGGATGAGGTCATGAGTTCCTCGACGATGCGCAGCTTGTTCGCCCGGAGACTGCTGCCGGTCTCCGTGAGTTCGATGATGGCGTCCACCAATAGTCCCGCCTTGGCTTCCGTGGCTCCCCACGAGAATTCGACGTCCACCGTCACCCCGTTCTTCTTGAAGAAGTTGTTCGCGATGTTCACCACCTCCGTGGCGACCCGCTTGCCCTCCATGTCTTTGACGGACTTGATCGGGGAGTCGTTGGGAACGGCCAAAACCCATCGCACCGGCCGGTAACCCGATTTGGCGTAGATCAGCTCCCCCACTTCCTTGACCTTGGCTCCCGTCTCGAGGATCCAGTCGTATCCGGTCATGCCCGCGTCGAAGAGGCCCTGCTCCACATATTTCGCCATCTCCTGGGATCGAACGAACATGATCTCCAATTCGTCGTCGTCGCAGGTGGGGAAGTAAGACCTGTCCGATGGTTTGATGCGGACGCCGGCCCTCTTGAAAAGTTCCAGAGTGGATTCCTGCAGGCTGCCTTTGGGAAGACCTAATTTCAGTTTGCTCATGGGATGATCATCGACTCCTTATCGTGGGATGGTTTCAAAATCCGTTCGGATTCCAATAACACCAATTCGGCGCGTCACTGAGCATCGGGCTCAGTAATTGAAGAGGAGGGCGGCGGAGGTCAGCGTGTCGTTTCTGCCGAATCCCGGCGCGGGTTCATTGACGTGCTTGACGAGATAGGACACTTTCAAGGACATATGGGCCGACATGGCCGAGACCAGCGCTGTTTCCGCATTCACCCGATACCCCTTGGCCCTCTCGAAGTTGTGCAGGTATTCGGCGTCCTGGGAAAACTGGGACGTCGGGCTGAAGTTGAACGCATATTTGGTGTAGGCGCGCCCCGAGGAGAAAGTCTCTCGTTCCGATCGGATGCGCTGTTCGTTGACGTAGCCGCCGCCGAGTTCCAAGATCCAGTGGTTCCGCGGGGTCTTGACGATTTCCCGTCCGAGGCCGACCGATGAATCAATGCGGTTGGCGATGCCCGCGAACCGGTTCTTGTCCCAGCCGCTCTTCTCGAAGGTATAGTTCCGGTCCGAAAGTTTGAAGGACATCTTCTCGTTGGCATAATATTGTTCCGCCGTGACCACCCGGGCGCTCTGGGAGCCCAAACCGCCGGCATTGATGTTCAAGATCCATCGGGTCCACCGGTATTCGAATTCGTCGGCGGCGCCGAGCGTTGTGGATTTGGTGTTCCCATTGGCGCTCAGATAGCTGATCTGGGTCTTGTTGGACCATTTCTTGGTCGGATTTTCTTCGGCCCGAGGTCTTTCGTTGAGGGAAACAACGAGAATCGCGCCGAGGATGAGGAATAAAGATTTTTTCATGGGAGTCCTTTTGAGTCTTTGGGTGAGCTGCTTAAAGGGGCAACGGTTGGGCGCAATGACCGCATCGCCGGGCCTCGAGGGGGATCGTCATCTGGCACTCGGGACACTTCTTTTCCGTCGGGGAGACGGGCGGATCGGAGCGTTTGAGACGGTTCATGACCCGCACCATGATGAAGATGGCGAAAGCGATGATCAAAAAATCCGTCACCGCGGTGGCGAACTTGCCGTAGCTCAGGACCACCGGCGGGATCCCCTCGGTGCCGGCTCTGAGAGTGATGACGAGGTCCGAAAAATCCGCATTCCCGAGAAGGAGTCCCAAGGGGGGCATCAGGATGTCGTTGATGAACGAGGAGACGATCTTCCCGAAGGCGCCGCCGATGATGACGCCCACCGCCATATCCATGACGTTTCCGCGCATGGCGAATTCTTTGAATTCTTTGATGATGCTCATCCTCTTCTCCTCCGGCCGACTGGTGTTTGGTGAATACGATCCATTATAGGAAAAGGCCCCCGCGTTGTCCATATTCCCCCGTCGTGAGTGAAGTTGACCGGGGGTGTCGAATATGGTTAAATCTCCGTTCCTGAGGCGGGTGTGTCCCTGTCAGGGAAACATCGTTCCCCGTCTCGGTCCGTTTAGGAATAGTCATGCTCCAGTCGTCTGATCCACACCCATCCCGAAGGAGGCCGTTCGCGTGAAAGCCGTCTATATCAAGGACCATGGCGACGCGGGCCGTCTGATCTATGGAGACCGGGCCACCCCCAAGCCGGGGGCCGGCGAGGCGCTCGTTCGCGTGAAAGCCTGCGGGGTCAATCACCTCGACCTTTGGGTCCGCCAAGGGATGCCCGGCCTGACGGTCCCGTTCCCCCATGTTCTCGGGTGCGATGCCGCCGGAACCATCGAGAAGCTCGGCACCCCCGTTCCGCATCTTTCCGTCGGGCAGAAGGTGTTCGTGATCCCCGGACTTTCCTGCGGTTCGTGCGAGGCGTGCCTGACAGGGCAGGACCATCTCTGCGCTCACTTTGACATCCTCGGACAGGTCCACGACGGCACCTATGCCGACTATGTATGCGTGCCGGTGGAGAACGTGGTCCCTCTTCCGGAACAGGCGAGTTTTGAAGAGGCTGCGGCCTTTCCACTCGTCTACATGACGGCGTGGGCGGCCCTCGTCACCCGGGCTCAGATCGGCGCGGGGGACAGGGTCCTGATCCACGCCGCCGGGAGCGGTCTGGGCGTGGCGGCCATTCAGATCGCTCAATTGTGGGGAGCTCAGGTCATCGCGACGGTCGGTTCCGAGGAGAAGGTTTCCAAGGCCCGAAAGCTCGGCGTCGAACGGATCATCAATCATCAAAAGAAAGACGTAGTCCACGAAGTCCGCCAGATGACCGATAAGAAGGGCGTGACCGTCTTGTTGGACCACGTGGGCGCGGCCACGTTCGAGAAGAGTTTGGCGTGCATGGCCCGGGGGGGGAGGATGATCGTCTGCGGAACGACCACCGGCGGCGACGTGAAGATGAATCTTCGCTCCCTGTTCTCGCGCAACGTCACTCTGCACGGCGTCCGGATGGGGGCTAAACAGGATTTCATGCAGGCCGCGCGGTTTTTCGGGAAGGGGGCCCTCCGGCCGGTCATTGATTCTGTTTTCCCGCTGAAGAAGGCTTCTGAAGCCCATGCGCACATGGAAGGAAGGAAGAACTTTGGAAAAATTATCCTTACCGTCTGAGACGCTGCCCGTTTTCCCGGCCGATGCCGAACAGAACCGCGTTTGGCTGGCCAACGAGGTGTTCTATAAGGCTTTCGAATCCTTGAACATGGAGATGATGGATGCCGTCTGGCTCGATGCGGATTATGTCAAATGCCTCCATCCCGGGGGGGAACTGCTGAGCGGGCGGGACCTCGTCATGAACAGCTGGCAGGAGATCTTTTCTTCCACCATCTCGGCGCGTTTTCAGCTGGCTCCCGTCGCGGTGCACGTCCACGGTCGGATGGCCTGGATGGTGATCCAGGAGGAAATGTCGGTCAATTCCGGCGGCCAGGTCAATAAAGTCAATCTATTGACGACGAATATTTTCGAGAAGAAAGACGGGGATTGGCGTTTGGTCCACCATCATTCGACCATCGTTCCGACGGAAGAACCGTTGGCGCACGCCCCGAAGACGATTCACTGAGTTTTACACGGAGGCCGTCATGCCGTTGTTTGAATACGAATGCAGCGACTGTCAGAAATCGTTCGAGTTGTTGTCTTTGCCGGGCCGCCCGGTGAAGGAAGTCTGCGCACATTGCGGTTCGAAGAAGATCATAAAAAAGATCAGCGTTTTCTCCGCCCACTCCTCCGCGCCCGTTCCGGCGTGCGGCGTCAAGGGGATGGGGGGGGACAGTCCCTGCGGGTCGTGCTGCGGGAATCCGTCGGCCTGCGGGCTGGGAGGCTGAAGGCCATGGCCAAGATATTGATCGCCGATGACGAGGCGGACATCCGCGATGTCCTGCGGATCGGGTTGGAACGTGCCGGTCATTCCGTCTCGGAGGCCAGCACCGGTTCGCAGTGTCTCGAGCGCTTGAAGGAAGAAAGACCCGACCTGCTGATCCTGGATGTCGAGATGCCGGGCTGGGATGGATACACCGTGCAATTGCATCTGTCCCAGAACGTGATGACGGCGAAATTGCCGGTCATCGTGATGACGGGCCTTCAGCCCGCCAAGAAACTCTTTGAGAATTTCAAGCAGGTGAAGGGTTTCCTCAATAAGCCGTTTGAGGAAGGCCAATTGGTCCAATTGGTGGACCGGTGTCTTCAGAAACAAAATCCATGAACGGAGGACGTTGCGGTGGCCGATGATAAATTTGATGCCATAGTGGTTGGAGCGGGGCCGGCAGGTGTGTCGGCGGCGTTGGTGATGGCGCGCGCGGGACTCAATGTGGTCCTGCTCGAACGGGGTGAATATCCCGGCGCGAAGAACGTGCAGGGGGCCGTGTTGTATACGAAGATGCTGGATGACCTCATCCCGGGATTCTGGAAATCCCCGGATTCGCCGATGGAACGCCACGTCACGGAACAGCGGTTCTGGATCCTCTCGAAGGATGCCGCGGCTCAGGCGGGTTTTAAGTCCGACCGGTGGGCGCGCGAACCGCACAACTGTTATACGATCATCCGGACGAATTTCGACCGGTGGTTCTCCAAAAAGGCGGAGGAGGCCGGCGCCCAGCTCTTCAGCGGGGTGACCGTCTCCGACGTGCTCAAGAAGGACGGCCGCGTGGTCGGAATCAAGACGAGCGAAGGCGACGAATTGTTCGCCGACGTCGTGATCGCCTGCGATGGCGTCAACTCCATGCTCGCCCAGCAGGTCGGTCTGATGGATGAATGGAAGGCGGACGAGGTCGCCCTCGGGGTCAAGGAGATCCTGGAGATGCCGAAGGAAAAGATCGAGGACCGGTTCTGCCTGGAAAACGGGGAGGGGACCACCATCGAGATGTTCGGCGACGTCACCCAGGGGATGTTGGGATATGCGTTTCTCTACACGAACAAGGAATCGTTGTCGATCGGTGTGGGATGCAAACTCTCCCATTACCAGAAGTCGCGCGTGAGACCCTACGATCTGATGGAATACGTGAAAAAACACCCGATCCTCCGCCGGCTGATTGCCGGGTCCAAAACGGTGGAATATTCCTCCCACCTGATTCCGGAGGGGGGATATAACTCCATGCCGCCCCTCTATACGGATGGTTTTTTGGTGGCGGGCGATGCGGCGCAGATGGTGAACGCCGCTCATCGGGAAGGATCTAACTTCGCCATGACGGCCGGCCAACTGGCCGGGGAGACCGTGATCGAAGCCAAGAAGGCGGGGGATTTCTCGTCCAAGACCCTGTCCCTCTATCGGAAAAAGATGGAATCCACTTATATCCTCAAGGACCTGTTCGACCACCGGGAATTGGAGAACAGTGCCGAACGGCACATGCCGCTCGTCCAGCAGGGGCCGGACCTCCTGTGCGAATCGCTGTATGATTTCTTCCACGTGGACGGTCTTCCCAAACGGGTCGGCTACGAGAGGATCCTCGACCGTGGCCTGAAGAACAAGGCCGTGCATGAGGCTCTCTGGAAAGAGATGAATGTCCGCAACATCGTGACGGGTTTGAAATACGGCCTGATGGCCGGAAAAAAATGGCTGGGGGGGAGGTAAAACCCATGACGACAGAACTGCCGAAGGTCAATATCGACGAAAAACTGGGATATCTCACCTATAAGGCCGATCATCAGACGCACATCACGATCGAGAAGCCCGAGGTGTGTTCCGAACAGTGCCGAGAGAAACCCTGCGCGTCCATCTGCCCCGCCCAGGTCTACCGGTGGGAGGAAGCTCAGAACAAGGTCATCGTCTCTTTCGAGAACTGCATCGAGTGCGGCGCCTGCCGCATGTTGTGTCCGTTCTTCAATATCAAATGTCATTGGCCGCGCGGCGGGTTCGGCGTCCAATACAGATACGGCTGATCTCCGAGGAGGGTTTATGGCAACCGATAACACACAGCAGGATCCTGCGACCAAAGCGGCGGATCTTCGCAGCCGCGTCGAAAAGGCATTGGAACACGTCCGTCCGGCCCTTCAGGCCGACGGCGGGGACGCCTCCATCGTGGACGTCACTCCCGACGGCAAGGTCATCCTGGAAATGACCGGCGCTTGCGGGGGATGCCCCATGGCGAACGTCACGCTCAAACAGGGGATCGAGAGGGTGATCCGCCAGGAGGTCCCGGAGATCACTTCCGTGGAGTCGATGTGACCGTTTGGGCCACAGGCGCTGAAAGATAATGGGCCGGTCGGCTTAAATAAAAGCTATCATAGGGGCATCAATCCCCCTTAAGAAGAAGGCGCCTTCCGTTGAAGGTTGGGTTTTCTTCTTCCTGGTTATACCGGAAAAATCGCAGAACGGTGCGCGTGCATTCAAAAAAGCGTGATTTCACGACAGGATGGGCCGAATGCT
Organism: Elusimicrobiota bacterium; assembly: GCA_022709755.1. Classification (GTDB taxonomy): domain Bacteria; phylum Elusimicrobiota; class Elusimicrobia; order FEN-1173; family JAKLIF01; genus JAKLIF01. The sequence goes on from JAKLIF010000003.1 coordinate 249,429, forward strand.
TCGGGTTCAGTTTTTCATCAAAAGGATAAAAAATGACCAATAAAACAGTGTTGCTGACGAGTGTGTTCAGACCTTTCGGATCCTCCTATGGCGATGCGCCGTCGGTGGGGTATGAACTCCTCCATAAGCAGGTGACCCTGGCTCAGGGGATATTCAGTCCCCGGGCGGTCAATAAATATTTTTCCTTGGATTACATCGCCGAGAACCTGGAGGCGCCGACGGTCGTTCTTCAATATCCCACGCGGAGCGAATTCATCCGGGAATTGAAAAAGGGATACGATTACGTCGGCATCTCATTCATCATGGCCGTGTTCCATAAGATGAAAGAGGCGGTGGAACTGGTCCGTCGGTATGCTCCCCAAAGTAAGATCGTGTTGGGCGGCTACGGCACCATCCTCGACGATGAAATGCTGAAGCCATACGGCGATTACATCTGCCGCGAGGAGGGCGTCCGGTTCTTCCGGCGGTTGCTGAACGAACCCGAGATCGCGATGCCTTACAAACATCCCCTAATGGTCACGAACCTGAAGATATTCTCCCTGCCCGTTTCCCGCACGGGACAGATCTTCGCCGGGCTGGGCTGTCCGAATGGATGCGATTTTTGCTGTACCTCCCATTTCTTCAACAGGCAGCACATCAAGCTCCTCCCGACCGGCAAGGACATCTTCGACGTCATACAGCGGTATTGGGAGATGGATCCGGAACTGGTCTTCATGATCTTTGACGAGGATTTCCTCCTGAACAAGCAGAGGGCCATGGAATTCCGCGATTGCGTCATCCGGAGCGGAAAGCTCCCCTCCATATTCGCCTTCTCGAGCATCAAGGCCTTGAGCCAATACTCGGTGCAGGAAATATTGGAGATGGGTATCGACGGTTTCTGGGTCGGCTTCGAGGGGACCAAATCGGGTTATGCCAAACAGCAGGGTCGTTCGGCGGAGGATATCTTCAAAGAGTTCCGCGAACACGGGATCACCATCCTGGCTTCCATGATCGTCGGGTTCGATTATCAGAACGAGAAGATCGTGGCGGAGGAACATGCCCATCTGATGGATTTGAAACCAGCTCTCGGCCAGTTTTTGATCTACGGCCCCGTTCCCGGGACCCCGTTCTTTAAACGGGTCATCGAAAAGAACCTCTTGCGGGACAGGTATAAGGGGCAGCACGAGAAATTTTTCCGCAAAGCGGATGGTTTCTCGGTCATGATGAAACATCCGACGATGACGTCCGACCAGGTGGAAGCTTTGCAGAAATGGTGTTTTGAACAGGACTACCAGACGCTCGGCCCCAGCATCTTCCGCATCGTGGAAGCCTGGTTCCTCGGTTACCAGAGGTTGAAAGGTTCCACCAATCCGCTGCTACGGCAGAAAGCGGATTTTTATGCGAAGTCTCTCAAAAAGAGTTACCCCATCTTCATCGTCGGTCAACTGATGGGGCCCAACGCGGAGGTCCGCCGTCATATCGGCGATCTGGCGTCCCGCATCCATGCGGAGTTCGGTCGGCCTTCCCTGGCGGATCGTTTCCGGTCCGCTGTGGCATTGGGGATGGCGTGTTGGACGTGGTTTAAGCTGAAATACGACATCTTCCAGCATCCGTCGTTGACTCGCAACGTCTATCGGATGCCGCATCCCGCCAGACCGTCTTTTCACTTGTGGAGGGAGATTTCCCATAAAACGAGAGGTCCTGAACTCCGAATACAGGTGGAGGAACAGCCCACCCAAAAACAGGTCTGGCTGCGTTTGGAGGGGATCCTCCCGGCGGGCCAGGGGGAAGATTTGGGACAGTCCATCCAGAAGGCGTTGTCGGGGACCCAAAGCAAGCTCGTTTTGGATCTGGAAAAATTGCACTTGAACGAAGGTCAGGGGATCCGCTTGATGGGGGATAAACTGGCCACATACCGGTCCCGCATCCGCCTGGTTTTACCCCATGTGTCCAACAGACATCCGGAAATGGCGGTCTTGGCGACGCGGTTTGAATCTTACAAAGGATAAAGGTTGGAGTTAAACGGCAATACGCTGAACGACGTCCCTCAGTTGATCGATTCCGAACGGTTTGTACAGACACCCCTTCACTTTTAAATCCAGCGCTTTCTGCATCCGGTCTTCCATCTCATAGCCGGTCATGATCACGATCGGTGTCTCGGGTTGTATCTTTTTGATCTCTTCGATTGTTTCCACCCCGTCCATCGGCGACATCTTCATGTCGGTGAAAATCAGATCCACGTGGTTCTCTTTGACCAGTTTCAAGGCGTCGGGTCCGTTTCCCGCGGAGAGTACCGAATAGTTGATCCCATCCGACAGTTCGAAACGGATCAGGGCTTGATATCCCGGTTCATCATCGACAACAAGAATGGTTTTCATGTTTTGTGGTCCGTCGGCGTCCTTTGAAACCATCTCAATTATACCACTTGGCAGCGGGATCGATTCATGTCGCGGAAAGATATTTTACCGAAAATGTGACAAAAGTCACATGAACGGGGGGGGATCCCAGCCCCCTTGACAAAAGGCCTTTTCGGGGGTAAGTTTATAGTAGTAACGACACTAGCACACCCCGGAAAACCGGGGGTCGCAAAGCCACGGGACTAAAGGTGTGAACCCATGTTCGCCGGGCTACCGAAAAAGAGGAAAGATATGGAACAGCGAGTCCGATCGTTCATGACCCGTTTTCCCATCCGGAAGGGGTGGGGGATCGGGTTTTTTGTTTCCCTCCTCATCCTTCAATCCCTCTGGAGCGGTCCGATGCTTTCCAGGGAGGAAGTGAAGTCTCAGTTGCGCCCGTCGACGCGACGGGTGGCGGCCCCGGCGGTGGAGGTCGCTTTGTTCAAAGTCTCTTACGACTTGGCGCGCGAGGCCGATGTCTCTGTGACGGTGTTGGATCTCCGGCGCGTCCCCATCCACACGTTCACCTTGAAACGCGGACAACAGGGGACGCAGGCCGGGAAGAATGAATTGATCCTGTGGAACGGCCGCACGCTCCAGGATACGGAGGCGCCCGCGGGGGAATATTGGGCGTCCTTGTCGATCCTCTATCCGGACGGACAGATGGAGACCCGGCGGTTCCGGTGGGTGAAAAACTGACATGACCACTCCTGCGCTGAAAAAAATCGCGGTGATGGGGCTCTCCCTGCTCCTGGGGGGAGGTTCGTTGTCCCCTGTTCGGGCGGACGTGGAGATCGTGGATTCCCGCGCCCTCGATCACGGGGCCCGGTTGAAACATCCCCTGCCGATGTGCATGGACATGGATTCGAACTGCCTTTATGTGGGCGGTTATGACAGCCATAACATCGTCGCTTGGGACGCCAAGAACCGGAAGACGGTCAACGAGGCGACGGGGTTTTATTATCCCCGGCATCTCACCTTCGATCATTCTTACAAGAGAGTCTATGCCTTGGCCTACGACGAATACATGCAATCGGCGTTGTGGGGTTTCGATAAAAACCTGAAAACCATCCGGAAGGTGCCGCTCGAATGGGAAGCGTATGCCCTGGCCCTCCGGCGCGACGGGACCCGGGGGTATGTCGGCACTTACAAAAAAGTTGTCACGGTGGATGTCCTGACGGGAGTGGCCGAGGACTTGGTCGATTTCGGATGGAACAACTATTGTTTCGCCGTCGCGCTGGATGAAGGGCGCAATCAACTCTACATCGTGGTGGTGGGCTGGGTTTATGAGAATAGTGTCTGGAAAATGAGGAGTTTCCTCCATGTGTATGACCTGGCGTTGAGGGCGATCAAATCCTCCTTGGTCCTGGGGGATGGTCTTTTCTCCTACGACATCGTGCAGGTCGATGACGATCTGTATATTGCCAATACGGACGGAAACAGCGTTTATGTGGTGAACATCGATCAGATGCAGATCGTGGAACGAATTGAAGGCGTCTCTTGGGCCCAGAAACTCGTCTACCATAGGAAAAAGCACCGCATTTACGTGGTCGACAACTACAGCGACAAGTTCCATGTCATCTGTTGCAAACTGAAGAAACTCCTGAAGACAATCACGCCCGGAGATGACCCGTCCTGGGTGCTGATCGGTCCGGACGATAAACTCTATACGGCGAATTATTGGTCCAACGACTTCTCGATCATCGACGACGAGAAAGAGGAAATATCCGATCGTATCGGCATGGTCGCCGCCCGTCCGAACTCTTTTTTTCTGGTGCCCGAGCTGAGGAAAATGTACGTCACCAACGGCTCATCCAACGGGATCCTCGTGATCGGCGTGGAGACGGGCAATGTGGTGGATCATCTCACGATGCCGGACGGTGTTTTCGGCGGCGCCTTGTGCGTCAACCCCGACCTGAATAAGGTCTTCGTCTGTGATGCTTGGCGTCACGGCGTGGCCGTCTATCCCATGGCCAGCGCCGACGATCAAGGCGTGACGACCTCCCACCACGAGAAAGGATTCATCGCCTTGCCCGGCCAGAATCCTTCCGGGATCTCCCGCTGGTCGAATGACCGTGTCTGTGTCACCTTCGTGGATGGAGGACAATTGAAACTTTCCGTGGTCGACGGCAAGAAGGAAACCATCGACCGGACCATCACGCTGGGAACGGGTTCTCAGGTCGGTGCGGTGGTCGTGAGCGAGAAGAAAGACCGGGCCTACGTGGCGGACACGGGGGGCAACCGCCTCATCGCGGTGGATCTGAAGAAAGGCGAGGTCTGCGGCACGGTCGCGTTGGAATCCTATCCGACTTCGCTGACTCTGGAGCCGGTCAGCGGGAGGATTTATATCGCCAACGGGAAATCCAATTCCGTGGCCGTGGTTCAGGACGACCCTCTCGAGACCCTGGGGTATATCGACGTGGGCGCCGAACCGTCGGGGATATCGATCCAACCCGAACGGAACCGGCTCTACGTGGTCAACGCCGGCGACGGGACGCTCTCCGTCGTGAACCTGGAAACCCACCAGGTGGTTGGCACACATGCGGTGGGGGGGGGCTGTAAAGCCGTGGCGGCCATTCCGAACACGGACCGCATCCTGATCGGAAGCCAGACCTCCGGGCGGCTGCTCACCGTCCGAGACACGATCCGCCCCAGCAGCCAGCCGCTGTCGAATACCTTGGACGCCTCGTTCCGTCTCGGTGAGGTCTATTCCTATCCCAACCCCGCCCGGGAGCAGAACCCCGTCATCCACGCGGAAGTGGGCGTGGCCGACCAGGTGACGTTCAACGTTTTCGACGTCGCGGGCACTCTGTTGGATGAGGTCGTGTTGAAGGATCCGTCCGTGGTTGACGGGAAATATGCCTATGAATTTGTGTGGGATGCGTCCCGGAAGGCTCCGGGCGTCTATATCGTGTCGATGAACGCCCGGAAAGCCGGGGAGAAGAACCTGAGGAAGACGTTTAAGATGGCGGTTATTAAATAACGGGGAGATGCGTCGTGTCTCGACGGTGTGTTGATCGGACGTCATTCCGGAAAACCCTCTTCGGCGGGCTGGGGGTCTTTTTGGTCCCGGCGTTGTTGTCGGTCTCCTGGGCGGAGAACCGCGTCGGCGGGGCGTTCCTGAAAATGGATATCGGCGCCCGGTCGTCCGCCATGGGGTCGGCCTTCACGGCGGTGGCCGACGATGCGGATTCCGTCCGGTGGAACCCGGCGGGTCTCGCCCGGTCGTGCCGCCAATTGTCCGCCATGCATTCCGAAGGGACGGCGGACCTGAGTTACGACCTCCTGGGATTCATTCTTCCGACTTCCAGGGGGGCCATCGGCGTGACGGCGATCGCGTTATCCCAGGGGGATCTTGAGCGGCGGGACCAGTCCGGCCGCCGCGACGGTTCATTCGACGCCGACGACCGGGCCCTCATCGTCAGTCTGGGCCAGCCCCTGTCCCCCTCGGTGTCCGTCGGGCTGAGCGGAAAATACATCGTCCAACAGATCGACGACGTGAACGCCGTCGGGACCGCCGTCGACGCGGGACTTCAGATCCATTCTCCGGATTCCGCCGTCTCGTGGGGGCTGGCCGTGCGCAACGTCGGTTCCGATATGCGGTATCTTCGCGAAGAATATCATCTCCCGCTCAATGGCTCCCTCGGGTTCGGTTATCAGCTCCTTCGCTCGCTCACTCTGACCGGGGATGTGTCCTATGAACCTTACGCTCACAAGACCTCTGCCGGACTGGGCACGGAGTATTGGGCTTTCCAACGGGTGGCGTTGAGGGCGGGTTACCTGACCAGCGCCGCGCGCGGGAAAGGGTCCCTCGAAGGATCCTCCTTGGCTGAAGTCCCCGGCGTGTCCTTCGGCGTCGGTTTGAGACTGTTCGGGTCCCAGTTCGATTACGCGGTTCAATCCGAGAGCGAGTGGGGACCCGTCCACCGCCTGTCTTTTTCCTTCCGCTTCTGATCCGTCGGTCGTCCCCGCCGCGTGTTCTCTGTGCGCGCCAATTTCATATAATGACAGTCATCATGCGCGCTCGTTCCATTCAAAAATCCCCGTTCGTGATCGGCCATCGAGGCGCGATGGGGTATGCGCCGGAGAACACACTGGCGTCCTACACGCTGGCCTGGAAGATGGGGGTCGATGCGGTCGAATGCGACGTCCATCTATCCCGGGACGGCCGGATCGTGGTCATGCACGATGAGACCCTCGATCGCACGACCAACGGCACCGGCCCCATCCAAAGAGCGTCCTGGAAGAAGATCATGCGGCTGGACGCGGGCTCCTGGTTCCATCCCCGCTACAGACGGGAACGAGTGCTCCCGCTCGGCCGGTTGCTGAGATGGGTCCGTGGGAAAAGGACGAAAGCCGCCCGGCCCCTTTCCTTGGTCATTGAGATCAAGAATGAAAAGGTCAAATACCGGGGGATCGCCGAAAAAGTCGTCCGGGCTGTCGAAAAAGAGGGAATGACCGATCGCGTCATCCTTATTTCGTTCGACCACGCCGTCGTCCGTCGAATCAAACAGATCCAGCCGCGCCTCATGACGGGGATCCTCTATTACAAAGCGATGAGAGACCCGGTCTCCCACGCGCGTCGATACTTGGCCGATGCCTTGTTTCCTCGCCGGCACCTGGTCACCCGGTCCCTGCTGAAAAAAGCCCGCCAGGAAGGGCTGGTCGTCGCCACGTGGACGGTCAATGAGCGCTCCGATATGAAGAAGATGATCGCCGCCCATGTCGACGGGATCGCATCGAACTATCCCGACCGCCTCCTCTCCCTCCTGAAACGGTGAACACCACCGCGCAGTCCGCGATCGTCAGACGACTCGCCGAAAAACACGGTTTCATCTGCGCGGGGATCGGTCCCGCGCGTCCCTCGGGCGAAGATCGCCGTCGATATCTCGATTGGTGCGAGAAGGGTTTCGCGGCGGATATGGGATATCTGGTCCGGGATCCCTCGTCAAGGACGGACCCGAAGATGTTTTTTCCGGAAGCGCGCAGCGTCGTCTCCCTGGTGGCCCCCTATCCGATCGCCGATTGCACAGAAGAAGACCCATCTTCGGGTCGAGTGGCTCGCTATGCGTGGGGACGCGACTACCATGTCGTCATCGAAGACCGCCTGAAACGCCTCGCGGGTGATCTGAAAAAAGAGATCTTTCCGGAGATCAAGATCTGTTTTGCCGTCGATTCCAAGCCCCTTTTGGAGCGCTCTCTGGCGGCCCGCGCCGGGTGCGGATGGATCGGAAAGAACACCAGTCTCATCGTGCCCCGCCGGGGATCGTTTGTCTTTTTGGCCGAGATGTTGACGGATCTTCCGCTCGACGAACGTTCGGCCGCTTCGGGGGGGGCCTGCGGGTCCTGCCGGCGCTGCATCGATCATTGCCCCACCGGAGCGTTGGTCGCCCCCTATGTGTTGGATTCCCGGAAATGCATCGCTTACCACACGATCGAGAATAAGGGCATGATCCCTCGGGAGATCCGCTCCCTCATCGAGGATCGTCTCTTCGGCTGCGACGCGTGCCAGGACGTCTGTCCCCATAACAGACATCCGGATGGATCTCCCTGGCCGGAATTCAGCCCGTCGAGCGGGACGGGGCCATGGTTGGACCTCGTCGAGATCCTCGGCTTGCGCTCGGATGAGGAATTCAAGACGAAGTTCGGAGGATCTCCCCTGCGCCGTTCCAAACGAACGGGCCTCGTCCGGAACGCCTGCGTGGTCGCCGCGAATAAAAAGGTCCCCCGAACCATCCCTCTCCTCAAAGAATGTCTTTCGAAGGATGTTTCTCCGGTCATACGCGGTCACGCCGCTTGGGCCCTCGGAGTGTTGGGAGAAGGCGAGGCCCTGAGAGAGGCCCGCCTGACGGAAAAGGACCCTCTCGTCCTCGACGAGATCGATGTCGCGGTCGCGGGGGGACGATGAACGAACTGGAAACCGTCATCCATCAGGAGATCGCCCGGCGGGGCCCGATCCCCTTCGATAAATATATGGAGTGGGCCCTCTATCACCCCCTCTATGGGTATTACATGCGCTCGTCCTCCCGCGTGGGCCGCGAGGGCGACTTTTTGACGAGTCCTCGGTCGGGTTCCCTCTTCGCCCGCCTCTTGGCCGAACAGATCGCCGGGATGTGGGACTGGATGGGCAACCAGCGGTTCACCATCGTGGAACTCGGGTCCGGCGCGGGCTTGATGGCTGAACAGATCCTGTCGGAGTTTCAGGCCCGGGGCCGTGGAGCGGGATTGTCTTACGTCTGCGTGGAGATCAGCCCCCCGGCCCGCGAACAGGCCCGCCGAAAACTCTCCCGTTTCTCCCACGTCCAGGTCGCCGCTTCATTGGATTCGTTGGAACATGTCTCCGGCGTGGACGGATGCGTCCTCTCTAATGAATATTTCGATGCTCTCCCGGTGAAACGGATCGTGTCACGGGGAGGCGGCTTGAAGGAATATTTCGTCGGTTCCCGGAATGGGGTTTTGGTTGATGAAGAGGGCGCGCTCGAGACCGATCATCCCCGGGAGCGCCTGGACCAACTGGGCCTCTCTCTTTCGGATGGTCAGACCGCGGAGATATCCCTGGGACTGGATTCCGCCGTTTCTTCCATCGGGCGCATCCTCCGAAGAGGTTTTGTCCTGACGGTCGATTACGGTTTTCCGGCCCGGGACCTCTATTCGCCGGGCCGGCCGCAGGGGACCCTCCGGTGTTATCACCAACATCGGATCGCGGAAAGTCCCTATCTCCATGTCGGTGAGCAGGACATGACCGCCCACGTGGATTTTACGACTCTGGCCTCATTGGGCATGCGGGAAGACCTTCAGCCGCTCGTCTTCACGGATCAGGGATCGTTCCTTCTCTCCTGCGGCGAAAAAATATTGAAGGAGGCCGTTGAACAAGACGTTCCTCCGGCCCGCCGCTTGAAGATCAACGGGGAGATCAAGGGGCTCCTGCATCCCTCGGCCTTGGGTCTCCGATACCAGGTGCTCATTCAGGGCAAGGGGGTCGGCCTCCCGGACCTGTCCGGCGGAAAGATCAACCGTCTTTCCCGACTCGGTCTCAATATTTCAGTATAAAAATGACGTCAAATTTTTTAGAATAGGGACGATAAATCCTGCATCCATGAGAATCACCAATCTCCATCTGATCATGAGCTTTCTGCTCCTCGCGGGGGTCGGTATCTTCGGATACCAATTATTCCTGAAGGGGCCCGCTTCTCTTTTGGTCTCGCGAGGGGCACCCGTCTCGATGCCCGTCTCGCCGGCCGTCGAGAGATATGCCCGCATGGGGGAACAGCGTCTCCCGCCCTCCGTGCCGGAATCGCAACCGGTCTATCAGTCTCAGGTTCAGACCCCGTCGCCGGTCCAGCCGATTCCCCGCTCCGTTCCGGAACCGGTGTCCGCGCAGAGGAGGGATTCGATCGACTTGGAAAAACTCTATCGGGTGACGGAGTCCGTCGCCCCGGAGGAAGAAAAACCGCGCGGTCCGCTGGACCACGACGTCCGCTATAAGGTGCAGCGGGGCGACAACCTCTGGAAGATCGCCAGGAAGACCGATCATTATGGACGCGGCGCCGCCTGGGTGCGCATCTGGCGCGCCAACGAAAAGAAGATCCCGGATTTCGACCAGATCGTGACCGGACAAGTTTTGCTGATCCCAGCCGAAAAAAGGAGCCACTGATGGATACGAAACAAGTTCAACTGCAATACTCGTTTTGTCTCAAGGATTATGTCGGCGATTCCGCCGGTCTGACCTCCCCGGAGATTCTCGGTCTTTCCGACCGGCTGAAGGCCGCCCTCCGTTCTCTCGACGCCCGCCGGAAACAGGGCCATCTCGGTTTTGCCGATCTGCCCAATGCCGAAGGGGATGTGAAGGATATTCAAAAACTGGCGGCCCGGATGAAAGGCAAGATCGACGATCTGGTCATCATCGGCATCGGCGGTTCCGCCCTGGGGAATATCGCGGTTCAGATGGCGCTCAACCCGCTCTATTGGAACCAGATGTCCGCTAAAGAACGGAAGGGTTGGCCGCGTCTTTACGTGATGGACAACGTGGACCCGGAACCCCTGTCGGCGCTCATGAAGGTGATCAACCCCAAAAAGACCTTCGTGAACATGATCTCCAAATCCGGGACCACGACGGAATGTTGGGCCAACTGGTCCATCCTCCGGACGTTTCTGGAGAAGAAACTGCCCAAGGGCAAACTGAACCAGCATCTCGCCATCACCACGGATCCGCTGAAGGGACCCATGCGGGAATGGGCGACCCGGGAAAAGATCACGTCGTTCGTCGTGCCCGAGAACGTCGGCGGCCGGTTCACCGTGTTGTCGAGTGTGGGACTCCTCTCGGCGGCCTGCACGGGAGTGGATGTCCAACAGCTTCTGCAAGGGGCCTCCGATATGTCGCAGCGGTGTTGGAATGCCGAGATCATGGATAATCCCGCCGCGGTCTTCACGGCCATCCATTATCTCGCCTATCAGCGCGGACGGAAGATCCACGTGTTCCTTCCCTATGCGCAGTCCCTGTATGGCGTGGCCGATTGGTTCCGCCAGCTCTGGGCCGAATCCCTCGGGAAAAAGCTCGATCGCGCCGGCCGCACCGTCGAAGTCGGCCCCACCCCGGTCAAGGCGCTGGGCGCCACCGACCAACATTCTCAGATCCAGCTCTATCTGGAAGGCCCGCAGGACAAGCTCGTCACGTTCATGTTCCTGCAGAACGAGAAGACCGTCCTGAAGATCCCCAAGGACGCCCCGGCCCCGCTCGGCGGACATACGCTCGGCAACGTGCTGAAGGCCGAAGGTCTGGCCACGCGCGCCGCGTTGACGGAATACGGCCGGCCCAACCTCTCTTTCTGGTTCCCGGAAGTCTCCGCCTATACTCTCGGACAGATCTTCTTCCTCTTGGAAATGTCCACGGCCCTGATGGGGGAACTCTTCGACATCAACGCTTTCGACCAGCCCGCTGTCGAACTCGGTAAGAAACTGACCAAGTCCCTGCTCTCCGGCCAGCCGGCGGATCAGCGCCTGTTCAAGGACAATCCTTCTCATTACGTCTGACTGAGAGCGGCCTCCACCCTCCTCCGGGAGAGGGGATGTCTCTCCAACCGGTTTTCGTTCTGACAACTCCTGTTCGCCGCATGGTGGAATAGAGCGGCTACTCCTCCCGTCTTTATGAATCGTTTCGGCATGTCCGTGAATCGAATGCTCGCCGTCGTGGTAATCCTGTCCCTTCCGGTCTTGACCTCGGCCGAGGACGGAGACAAGGCCGTGGCGCGATACCAACAATTGGTGCGCGAGCAACCGAACAATCCGTCCCACCTCCTCAATCTGGGCATACTCCTCAACGAGACCGGCTCGCCGGACAAGGCCTATCATGTCCTGGTCCGGAGCGAACGTCTCATGCCGGGGAACGCGTTCCTCCTCCGCCAACTCGGTTGGACATGTTTTTCAAAGGAAAATTACAGGCAGGCCATCCGCTATTTCAAAAAGGCGATCTCCATCGACCCCCTGGGATGGGAATCGTATGCCGGGTTGGGATGGTCTTACCTGAACATCCGTCAGAATACCGACGCCATCGCCGCCCTGGAAAAAGCCCGCGAGATCAATCCCGGTTCATCCATGCCCTTGGTCCTCATGGCTCGTTTCTATCAGTCCCGGGGGGACATCGACACGGCCCGACAGCTCTACGAGACGGCCGAAAAGACCGATTACAGGCTTCCCGAGGTTAAAGCCGAACGCCTGTCCATGGATCAACCCTCCTCGCCCCTCTCCTGGATGGGGAAGACCAAGCGAAAGCTCAAGAGCGTGAAACCTTCGTTGGATTTCATGGACAAGTCCTCCGCAGAGGCCGTGCTCGACACCGATTCCGACGCCGATTCCGAGGAAATCCTTCCGAAGGCGTTCTTGCCGGGTCGCGGTTCCAAACCGTTGAAGGAAAAATGGATAACTACCCTGAACGTCGGCCTCTTCTGCAACAACCAGGGAGACCCTGTTGCTCTCGATGAAATAAGGTTCTTCAGCCGCGGCCCGTTCCGCATCGTCTCGGAACGGTCCCGGCAACTGTTGGTCCATTCCACCACGGAGGGCCTCTGGCGCGTTCACCGTAAAAAGGACACGCTCCTCATCACCGGGCCTAAATCCCAAAAGGTCGTCACCGTCCGGGAACCGTCCGTCCGCGTCATCCCCGAAAAGAGCGCGGATCCCATCGTCATACAGCGCGGCGGCCGCGAACGGCTCTATCGAGGAACCCTCGAAATCCGCCGCCACGGAGGTGGTCTCCGGGTCATCAATCATGTGTCCATGTCCGATTATCTCTTGTCCGTCATCCCCGCGGAAATGGATGAAGAATCTCCCACGGAGGCACTCAAGGCCCAGGCCGTCCTGGCCCGCAGTTTCGCCCTCAGCCGTCGAACCCATCTGGACCAGGGATATGACCTCTGTGACGGACAACATTGCCAGGTCTATCGCGGTGGTTATTTTGATAACGAAAAGTTAAAGCGGGTGATCGAAGACACTCCACGCGAGGTGCTCACCTACGACGGGAAGGTCGCCCAGACGGTCTACTCATCCAATTGCGGCGGCCAAACCCAGGACTCCCGCGAATTGTCCGGCTGGGGGGATGTCCCCTATTGGCAGAGCGTGACCGACGCTCCCTTCACGCGTATCGTCCGCACGCCCCTCGAACACGAGATGTGGATCCGCGGTGTGCCTGCCGTCTATTGTCGGCCCTCTCCCTACGTTTTTCCCGCGGAGGCGCGTTGGGTCCGCATCATCCCCGAAGAAGTGCTCCGGGCCCGCCTCGAAAAGAGCTATAAAAATATCGGCCGTATCAAAAAACTCCGCGTGAGGCGGCGGTCTCAGTCTGGCCATGTCAACGCGGTGGAGGTCGTCGGGACTGAACAGACGATCGTCATCGACAAGGAACACAAGATCCGCAGTCAACTCGCGCCCGGAGGGCTCCGCAGCACGTTATTCACCGTGCAGGTCCATTATCACAGAGGCCGCGCGGTGGAGTTTATTTTCTGGGGAGGCGGTTGGGGACACGGTCTGGGCTTGTGCCAGTCCGGCGCCACGGGCATGGCGGCCAAGGGGAAAAACTATCGGACCATCCTCCGCCACTACTTTCCGCTGTGCCGTCTCGAAAAGATGGCCCAATGATCACGGCTGCGGATGTTTTTCAGTCAAAAAAGCGGTTTTAAGAAGGTTTCAGAGCGGCTCAATATCTGCTATAAATAAAACCCTATGGGAATAAAGAGCAACTATCGGCTGTTTTTAGCGGTGCCCTTGGACGTGGCCACCCGCAAGATGTATGAAGACGTCGCCAAGATGCTCAAGGAGAAGAACCCCGCCCTCACCATCACCGTCGGCACCGCGGAGATCGGCCCTTCCCCTCAATACAGCGACATCGAGACCTTCAAGGCCCAGAACCTCGACCTCTTCGAAAAATATTCCGGCGAAGTCCAAAAAGCCGACATCGTCGTGGCGGACCTCACCAACAACAATCCCAACGTGTTCGTCATCCTCGGGATCGCGCTGGCTCTCGGCAAGAACGTTTTTCGCGTCACGGGCAGGTCCCTCACGGAACACGGTTTCGCCCTCACGAACTACGAAACGTTCCAGTATCAGGACCGCATGTCCCTCTATAACAAGATCTCCGACTATCTGAACACCTACATGAAGATCAAGAAGCTTCCCCTGCAGGCCGCGTCGGGCTCCCTCTATTTCTCGCTGCCGAACCTCCGCCTTCTCAACGCCAACAAGCCCCGCGGGGTCGACGTGGAGATCCTCCCCAACTTCAAGATGTGCGACGGCGCCGTCAAGTTCACTTTCGACATCACCGGCAAACAGTCCGACACCGACTGGTTCGGCGTGTTCTTCCGCGTGGGCTACGAGAACCCGTTCATGGGCAGTTACCTCCTCTATATCCGGAAGAACGGCTGGGTGGAACTGGTCTCCTATCCCGGCCCGACGGTCCTCCACAAGGAACAATTTCTAAAAGAAGGCATCAATGCTCCGAAATCGTTCTCCCTCGAGTTCGAGGGAGACGTTCTCCATGTCGCCATGGGGAACACGGAGATGGTCTATCCGTTATTGAGGGTGCATGTCCACGGCATGATCGGATTCGGCTGTTACCAATCCAGCGCCGTCTGCACCAATATCGAAGCGGTTTGCCGCGACACCTCTGAACCCTCCTCCTTTCGCCGCCAAGTGATGTTCTGAGCTTGATGGGGACGCACATGGTCTTCTGTGCGGCGATGCTTTGTTTCCTCTCGTAGTATTACATATCCCCCGTTTATTTCAGTTTAGACTGATAGTCCTTCTTGGCTATATATTTGCCCTCGTTTTTCAGCCCGTGACCCTCCTCGCCGAAAATAGACGCCATCATAAACCTTATTACGATGAATATTCATCTGATGTTCGTGATGGGGAGGGTTTTTTGCCACAGAAAATACGTAATCGGATTGAAAGGGCGGAATCTTCAATCCGTTCCCTGAATACACGTTATTTCGGTGGGGGGAAGAATTCTGAAGAATCCGGTTCTCTATCCGAAGGGCGGTATTGGTTCAATAAATACTTGGAAGGAGATGGTGATAGAAATGAGAGTGATGCATCACGCATGATCTCGTCACGTTCTACGGATCGGAGGGATGAGACATTTCATCGGCGCGATCCCAATGGACGGGAAATATGGGTCAAAAACGGACGAATTATTAGAGTTGAGAATGAATCAGTTCGCGATTCCGATGGAAGGTTGTCGCGGCAGGATGTCGATAAAATGATTTATGACCAACAGGGAAACCTGGTTTCTTCCACTTGCCGTATACGGAATAGAGACGGATTGACGACGGTCATCAAGAAAGAAGCTCAATACGAACGAATAGGGATGAATCAATCGCGTCTCGTGGAGACGACCGAAATGGTTATGGATCCATTGGGGAATAAATATAAAAAGGTTCAAAAGGATATGCGGTATGAAAATGGATATTTATCGGGTTATTTGCAGATAGATGAGGATTCATATGGTCGGCAGACCCAACGACACATCAGCAATATGAATTATGATTCGTTGGGGCGGTTGGTGCAATATCATGAACTTCGCACGGGAACAGATGCAGGAAGAACCGAACGATTATGGAGAGCTGACAGTTTTGTGGATAATCCCGCTTACGCGCATGATAAAAAACAATCCCAATATTATGTCCACAATTACCATGAATATATTACTGATCAAGCCGGGGGACGGTATGAAAAAATACGGGAACACATTCAATATGATCGAAATGGGCGTATTCTGTCATATAACGAAACAATACATGAGCGGATGTGCGATGGGTCTTCTCGGTCGTCCAGAAATGAATGGTCCGACGGGCAGTATGATGAAAAAGGCAGGCTGATCCGGTTTAGAGAAAGGGGGACGGACGCTTTAGGTCGTGTTTCAGAAAGGTTACGAAAAGACATGTCCTATGATATCAATGGCCGGGTTGTTTCTTATCGGGAGGAATCGAGCGATGATGAGGGGAACAAGACATATCGCATCTGGAACGGAGTGGATTATAACAGTCAAAACCAGCTGATTGCTTATCGGGAAAATATTACGGACCGTTGGGGACAGACATCCACCTATCAATGGACAGCTCTTTCCTATTATTTGGATAAGGTGAGTTGTCACGAGGAAATCCGAACAGATGCTTTGGGAAATCAGAATCGGCGGTCGTGGAATGGAAATTACGATAAATATGGTCGTTTGATAGCTTTTAATGAAACACAGTCTGATTCTGCCGGAGGAAAGAAAACTCTGGAAAGAGATTTAATGGCTTATGATGATCAAACACGATTGGTTTCTTATCGACAACGACAGCGGGAGGAAACGGGATTCGTTACTGAAAGTCAGTGGACTGCGAGTCGTTACGATTCTTTCGGGCGTTTGAACGCGTATATAGAGAAAACAGTATCCGATGGGGATGTGTCCGTCATAGATAGAAGGAACATTACATACGATGATTATGATCGTGTTCGGCGCTACGAGGAAGAGGTTTATCTCAAAGGAGTAAAACAGACGAGGATATATGAAGCGACATCATATGCCTGGGATGGACAGGTGTCGGGCTATCTGGAAGAAAGTATCTTTCCTGATAGGTCAAAGGAGAATAAAACATGGAAAGGGCGTTATGATACGTTTGGTCGGCTCGTCGATTATGAAGAAATATGTCGAACACAAACGATCGACGGGTTATCTGCTGATTGGCGTAAATCGTGGCGTGCGTTGAAACTGGATGGCATGGGAAGAGCTGTGCATGTGCGAGAGAATGTGGATTATGGTCAAAATCAAGTGCGCTGGACTGAAACCATATATGAATATGGCGCTGGGGGGAGGATCGTTGGTTTTATAGAAAAATCAAAAGATCAAGAAGATATTCTAATCACGAATGTGAGGAGTGATATTCGATATGATGATCGAGGGCGTTTGACGGATTATGTCCAAACAAATGTTCGATCCGATCAACCGGATCTGACGATTAAAACGGTTCTGGCTGGACGTCGATATGATGCATCTGGTCTTCCGATGGCTGGTATCGAAACGATTATAACGGAGGGGGAGTGGAGGTCTGCCCCAACTAGTTCCCATTCCGTGAAAATGAAAGTTGAGAAATTGATTGAGGGCTTGGTGATGAATCGGTCCGGAGAGATTGAAGGCTATACGCAAATAACGAGAACGAACGGCAGTGATGAATATGGTCAGTTGATTAATGAGGAGGAAATCCTTGTTGTCGATGATATGACGACATCGAGTCGCCGGGAAACGATGTCTCATCGGGTGGGACAGAATGTCAGGGTTCAGATCAGTGTTAAGAGGGAGATACTACGTGATATTCAAGGGAACGTTCTTTCCCTAACGGAAGAAACCTGGGATCCCCAATGTCCCCAAGAAAAGTCGATTGTAAAAAGATCAAACATGAGTTATGGTCCGAATGGCGAGAATCTGGGCTATCGGGAGGAAAGCAGTTCGTCTAGGGGTAGCGTCACGATAAAGGATGTTTATCAGCATATGAATTCAGTCGGTCAACTAATATATTTGCGTGAAATGCGATGGCAAGGGGATCGAGTAGAGATAAATCTACGTGAAAAATACGAATATGATCTGAAGGGAAGGTCCATAAAATATGCAGAAACAGCAATGGATAAGAATCATCGGACAGAGTATCGGATGGTAAGAGAGAATCTGGCATGGAATGATTTCGGTATGGCAGTCCGATATGTTGAGAAAATCAGACGATCCGATAGAGCGGCGGTTGAAACCATCGTCATGCGTACTGAAACGGTTATGGATGATCGGGATAGGGAATCTTCAACGACGGAAAGAATTATTACACGATCGGATGATGGTCATTTATATGAGCAGACGGATGTTCAGAAGACAGGGATTCAATATGATTCCCATGGTCGAATGTCGTCATATCATGAAAATGTTCAACTTGGCGGGGATGTTGTCTCTCACAAAGATTGGAACGCTTACGAATTCGATAGTCGTGGGCGTGTTGTCTCTTATGGAGAGAAAGGATATACGGGTGTTTCTGGAGATTATGATTTAAGAAAGACCTCAATGTATGATGAATACGACCACGTCATATGTTATACCGAGGAAGGAATGACGGAATCCGGTGGCTGCTATTCCGCACGGCGGACTTTGGATTATGATTCGCGGGGGCGACTTACTGGTTGGGTAGAGAGGAGGAAGAATGATACACAACGTGAAACGGAAAAGATCTGGAGTGTCTCTTCTGGGGATGGTTATGATGAATATGATCGTATTAAAAATGACACGGTATTGATCCGGGCTTCCTCTGGAGTGGAAACCGTTGAAGAGAGGAATGACATTCAATATAACGAGTATGGGCAGATTATGCGTTATGGTGTCTCTAAGCAGGAAATAGTGCCGGGATGTTATCAAACGGTACAAAACGGGGTTTGGAGGGCTGATGTTCCTGATGACTATACTTCAGATGGACAGCTGAGGCACTTTGTTGAAGAACATGATTATGCGGTGAGTGATCTTGCTGGAAATGGCGTGATACTCTATAGGGGGAATCGGCGGTGCGTGACGACAGACTCTCAATATGATGTGTTCGGGAGGCGTGTGTCTTGGCGGGAGGACCTTTCTGAGAATTACTATGATTCCAACGGCATCCTGATTCATGTGAATGATTTGCAGCAGGAAAATCGGACCCAATACGATGAGGCCGGGAGAGCGGTTTCCTCATCTCAATATGGCAGACAAAACGGCCAATCGATACAACAGAAAGATATTTATTCGGATTACGATGAAAAAGGCAGAGCCCGCTGCGTTATGGGGGAGGGAGATTCGGCATCCGATGGAAAATATAAATGGATCAAACGAAATATATGTTATGACGAAGAGGGTCGGACGATATCCTATGATCAGGAAGGGATCATCAATGGGGAATCCGTGAATAGGAGTGTGAGAATAACTTCGCAGGACATTCTGGGTCGGATTCTGATATCAGATGAGAACGGTTTTGGGGAATCTGGTCGATATCGAAAGACAATCGAGATGGAATATGATGGCTTAAATCGAGTAGTCGGGCGTATGGAAAAAGGTTTCTCGGCGGTTGATGGCGATTATGAATCAGTTCAGACCGATTATTTATATGGTTTTCATTCCGAGCTTATTGGTTATACCAAGACATTATCTCGGCCGACGGAAGATATATTGTCACAGTGCCGGATCGGTTACGATTCGAGTGGAAAAAGATCACAGCAAATAGAATCGGCCGAGGTGTATAAAGATGGAGTTGTGTTAGATCGGATAAAAAGCGAATGGATTGCGATAGCATACGATGATAAAGGGGAACTTCAGTGCTATGAAACGATCACGGAGCGTCATGTTTTAGCGTTGAATGAGGTTCAAACGATTACTCAACGCATTGGGCACATCGTGCGGGATGACTATGGCCGTATCGTTCAGAGCATGACCCAAACAGGAACTGTCCTGAGCCGCGATGGAACGGAAGAAAGGTCCATGACCAGCTGTTTGCGGCTCCATGGTACGTATTACTCACAAGATGACCAAGATGCCGATGCATCCCATTTGAAGAACCGAGTCTCCGGCTATACGGAAATCATTATGGAGGACTTGTCTGGGCAGGTCCAAAATCGGATTATCACGGGAATTGCATATAGCACGGATGGAATTCAGATAAATCCCGGCATATCGGTCCAATTGAACAGCCAGGCGCTGGATGAGGGATTGATTTTATTGAAACAGTTCGCTGATCGGAATCCCGGAGCTGAAACACTTTTACGATTGAGTCAATTGGCTTCTGCTTCGAACACTTTCATTCAGTCGATGACCGATTGGCTGACGGGACGGGGATTAAAAAAGGGAATGGTCGATGTCGTGGCCGTTTGGTTGAATGACCTGAAATATAATGTTTTGTCCGTCGTGGATAAAACATTTACAGAAGAAGATCGAGTGTCATTGTCCGCGTCTTTACAAGGAGCCGTATCTTCGTTCAATTGGGGGCGAATATTGGCTTTTAATGGATCGTTCAAAACGCCCGATGGATTGCAGATATCCGCGAATCAGGCGCAACTCACAATTCGTAGCGACGCCGTGCTTGATGAAAAAGGGCGGGAGCTCTCTTGGAGAGAACGGCAGATGGTTCTATCGGAGTCATTGACTGAATGCGAGCAAAACATTGAGGTCACTTATAATGGTGATAGCCGGAATGTCGAAACTTATTCGATCAGGGCGAGAACGGGGGACACGATCACCCACACTTTCCGCGATGGGTTTCAATATGATTCGCAAAACCGTCCGGTTCATTACCGCGAAGTGACGTTTGAAGGGGACTTACTGGAGGCGGGGAGAGAAAAAATAAAATGGAATCAACTTTCTGCTCAAAACAAGGTCGGTCTCCTGAACGATATCCAAACCGAACGCATTCAGCCTTTGGGGGCGGTGCGTTTTCGTGATTATGAATATATGGAATATGATGCGAAAGGTCGTTTATCAAAATCTTATGGAACCGACATTACTCGTGGATATGTCCTGTCGAGTTTATCAGAAGTGGGATTGAGTCCTGAATCCGTTTCTCAATTGAAAGGAAGCGCATTGGCGCTCATTGAGTCCGAAACGAAGACGCAATTATCTCAGTTCCTGGAACCTTTGAGTATGATAGATGGGGTCTTGGCGCAATTAGAATCGGAAAGAGCTTCCGCCGAGGTTGATTGGAAGAGTGCTGTTGCGGAAACGGAGAGGATTCAATCATTGTTATCGGATAACGCACGCAGTCTGCTCCAAGTATCGGCCGATATCGTTAATTATTCGGAGGTTCTGAACAAGTATCGAGCCCAGACACTCCATGGGGTGCCGGATTCCACCGGGTTTGTGATCCGCATGGATGAATCCGGAAATATATGGAAAGAAACAGGGGGCAGACGTTTCGCGGGGCCGCAAGCCAGCCTCATCGTATCTGTAAACGATTCGGATGAAGCGGCCTGGCAGACGCTGACACGGTATGGGGAAACATACGGGAGTCAAGTATTGCGCGATATCGCTGCTCTGTATATGACACGACTGAATCTGACAAGGAAAATGGCTGAATGGAGGGATCAACGTAGCGGACTGGCGGCTTCTCTTGAAGAGGCAAAACGCAGTGAGGTTGTTCATGGATCCGCGTTGAAAAGCATATGCGGAGCCATTGAACAAATGCAGGGTAAAAGAACGAACATCATGAAAGATTATGAGGTGAAGAGCCGGGAGTTGAAAACCCTGGCTGTTAATCAATATGCAAAAGCCTGCGTTGATATCGATGAAATAGTATCCATCGAAGCGAAGATGTTGTCTGAATCGATATTGGACATCAATGGGATAACCACGAAGCTTTCAGAAAAAGACGCGGTGGATTTATTGAATGGTCGATCTGTGGATATAGGAGGAGCATTGTTCGCGTTGCAGAACCTGCATCAGGCGGCGAAAATCAGGATGCCTCTGAATCAGGAAGAACATTTCCTTCAAATCGGAGAACATGCGAATAAGAATCGGATGATTGTTCAATGGCAGGGATCCCTGTCTAAAAACGGGAGAATATTAACGGAACAGGAATTCCTAAACGGATATATCCACGAGAATGGGGGGATCACGAAGTCGTCTGAACGAATATATGCTGATTGCTCTGATCAGACATTGGGTTTGATCGGAGATGGTCGGATGATCATTACGCATATGACGGATGGTCCCTCCGATAAAGACGGTCGTTCCTTATCACAAACCGCCGATACGCTGGAAATTGTTCGGCAGGGGGGGCAGTTATCGCAAAAACACCGGACTCAGGATACAACCGGTTATCGGTATAACGGAATGGGCCAGGTAACGGGATATCATAGAGTCACACGAGACGGGGCGATAGAAACAATTGAATGGTTATTAGCGGCTAATTATGATGTCAATGGTCGCGTGATCCATAACGACGTGAAAATAGCGGAAAAAACAGCGGACATGGAAAGAGTTTATCGGTTGCAGACTACGAATATATCTTTTGATACGGCCGGTCGTGTCTTGCGCGCTGAGCAGATCCGAACCGAGGGGGACAACGTGATCGCGACTCGCGATATGTCTGACCGGCAATACGACAAGGGGGGACAACTGCTATTTTCAAGAACTCAAAACATCGAGACATCCCGGGAGGAATGGGTCCTTGAAAGTGAAAGCTGCGATTGGCTCGTTGGCGACATCGTGTCCGTGTGGAATATGAAATGCGATGCCCGTGGGAATCCAACGAAGATGATTCGTATGACCGAAATATCTACGGCAGAAACAGCGTTTAAGAAAATAGAGAACATATCACATTCTTTTGATTCACTTGGCCGTTTGTCGGAATCTTTGACTGAAACGACGGAGTTTCATATCAGCGCGTACGGCACGGCGGTTGAAAAATATCAAATCGAAACGGATATAAAGAAATATGACATTTCGGGCTTGGCCCTTCAACAGAAGTCCGTACGGATTGATAGCGGGGCACGGAGCATCACTGAGGATACCGCGGATCGAATATATGATCGACAGGGACGTTTGTTGGAAACGCAAACAGTCAACATCGAATCGGCCGGCCAAAGATCCGATGTGCATTGGAAGGCTCTTCAATATGATTCCCGAGGCCGTGTGGTTCAATACGACAAATATACCCGCACGGAGGACGGAACCGTTCATGAAAAAACGCTGGAAAATATCATCTATGACGGCGACGGACGCATTTTTATTCAAAACGTGGGGATAGAAGAATATGATGCAACCGGAAAGAGCCTGCATTTATATTCGAGGAATGATAAATATCTGGGGTACGGCGTATCCGGCGATATTCTTCAAATGGAAAGAATGACAGAACAGATAACGGCAGACGGGATTGTGGCGCGAGTATTGGAAAACCATCAATACCGATATGACGAATACGGACGGGTTTTGAAGACGGCTATTCGGGGATACGAGGAAACGGATGGTCAGCGCAGATATTATGACAAGATCCAGGAAATCCTGGTTTATAACGAAAACGGGAATGCCCGCCGTTCCAGGAGTTCCGAATCACGGAATGGTGTCACCACGACTCGCGTATCGTTGGAAGATATCGAATATGACAAAAAAGGCCGCATTGTGTTCAGTCGCGACTGCGTCGAACAAGCCGGCGAAGGTTATCGACAAGTGCAGGAGGAGTCTATATCGGCTGTTCTGTATGACGGGCAAAACAGAAAAATCGCTTATGTCCGAATGGTGTCGGAAGGGGGCCTCGAAACCACCGAAACCGTTTCAAACATCACATATGACTCTTCGGAACGCATCGCCTCCATGCAGACCCAAATTCAAGAATCATCCGTCATTCCGGGGCTGTCCTATCAGAGGCAGACATCCATCGAAATGCGCGATATGGCCTATGATTCCCGCGGCGATCTGATTCATTATGAAAAAACTGTTCGTGAGGGGGGATTGGAGACCCGCCATCATTCTGAACGGCTTTTCTATGACGAACGGGGACGATTAATGGAATCGCTTTTGCATGTGATGGACAATACGGGTCGCAATGAATATGAATGGAGCATTATTTCCCGCCAAGATTCTTTGGGCCGCGCGATAGAAAGTGCTCAATTGAGGTTTGAATATTCCGGGACCCTTCCTTCTTCATCGGAATTGGATCGATATCGGAACGTTCTTTTGGCGGTCACCGGAGTTGATAATGGATTTCTCAGAAGAATCATCTTAAAACGATATGAAATACAAGGATTTAAGAATGCGGAAATTACAAAGACGACCAAATGTAAATATGATGTCATGGGGCGGGCTGTATCTTCGGAAAGTCAACAATTGTCATTGGCGTGGGATCGTACGGGTAAAATAATCCAAAACAAAACGGTTTATATTAAAACCGACCATCAAGAGTATGATCCGTTGAATCGCCTTATAGCCCAAACGAGCATCACTCGGGATGGATCCACGCAAAAAACGGAGTTTATGCGGTATCAATATGCTGAAACGGGGCGAGTGGAGCGACAAACGGCTTTTGTTCGCACCGAAGGACTGAATGGGGATGGCTCCCGCCTATTTCATGAATGCAATCAAACCCGGCAGTATGAATATGATGCGATGGGACGCGTGGTTAAGGAAATATTCCACACGTATAACGAATCTCTTGTTACCGCCTCCCCCCAACGGGGGGAGGGAATGGGTGGGGGGAGAACATTGACTGATACCCTCACTTCAATCGATATAATTGTTTATGATGACAATGGTCGACGCGCTGCCTGGAAGGAGACCGTCAGCTCCTCCGCTTCTCCTGGAATGAGCCAGATAAGAGTTGTGGATGGGGCACAATATGATAACGCCGGCCGTTTGAAATTCAGTAATGAAGTCGTTTATGAGAAGTATGGCGACAAGATGGTTCAACTTTATTTCGATGAAAACGCGACGCGATCTTATGATGTTCTTGGCCGCGTGATGGATGTTCAGTCTGACCGTCATTGGACATCGTCTCCGGGCGGACACGTGGCCGGACTGGATGATGGATGGACATCGGGTCGTGTGAAGATGATAACGGCATATGATTATGGAACCCTTTCGGATGGACTCAAAGGAATGACGGTAACAGCTGTCGGGACCGGCAGTCATCAAAATGTGGCGGTTCAAAATGCCGGGATCAATCTGGCCTATGAACAAAAAAACATTCGATATACTCTCAGCGGACAAATCCGTGGTTACGCGCAAACCGTATCTCAGGTGGAATATTATGAGTATCAAAAGGTGATTCGGAGGGGAATCAGCAAAAAGACGCGCGGGGGGGCTCGAGTGGAGATGGTGACGACGATTAGCGACGTTCAGATTTTGGCATACGATGCTTATGGCCGCCAAACGCAGACGGTCATAAATTATTCGCGGAACGATTTTAATAACACGACCGGCATCACCTCGAGTATTGTCAGAGAGTTCGACTCATACGGTCGCGCATTACGCGTAGACCGCGTTACGGAAACGAGCCAAAATCTCGGCCGTGGGAATAACGTCCGTTCTGGTCGTTGTGAAACCGCAATATTGGCGTATGATGAAAGCGGCCACGTGGATTCTGCGCGGACAAGAACGAATGTTTTGGATACATGGCAGGTTTCGAATGCCCGTGGTTCTTTTGATAAGACGATGAAGGTGGCTGATGTGTCCATGAAAGTGGCACAAGTGGCTGGGACGGTCCTCACGTTTGTGATGCCACCGGCTGGAGTGGCTATCGGGGCGGTAACGGCTACATACAATACCGCCCGAATGGGCGTCAGCACTCATGATCTGGGTATTGGAGGGCGCGATAGGGCCGGGGCGCGTCAACGCGCCTATAATTTATACTGTAACGTGGCCGCGGTCGGTTTGCAGGTGTTGGGAAGTAGTATCAAAATGAAACCGGTTGAGTTCGCTTCACTCAATGCGGGGGTTCAAATGACGGTTGCCAAAGCCAGCGGAGCAGATATGCAAACCACTGTCCACGTCGGGGCCATATCGTTTGCTTCCGGCTATTTGCAGGGGGGGGCTTCGGGGGCATCGTTCAGATCACGGGTCGCACCTCTATCCTCAATGGCACTTGCCGGTCTTGGTGAAACGGCCATCCAGTTCAGCGGTAATGTCGGTGACCCTGGCAAACGTGAAACACTCATTATGCTCGGTTCAGCGCTAAAAGGCGGCGCTTATGGGCTGCAGAATGATTCCGCCGGGGTTGTTCTGGGGGCTGTTGAATCGTCGACACAGAGATTGATTGTGAATTATTATGAACGTGCTCAACCCGGGGGTTTTTCTGACGAAAAAAGAGCTCTTTCTGGAATGATGATCACAGCCCAAACCTCAAATCTTATTGGCGCGGCGGTTGGCTCAGGCATTGGACTTCTGTTTAAGGCACTGAAAACTCAACGAACTGTCTCTTCTTATCCTATTCTTGCGGACGAACAATATGATTTGTCTCAAGCCCCCATTGATTCCAAAGGGATATCCGAATCGCAAATGCAAAAGATCATGGCATACTTGAAAGACACCCCCACCGTCGTTGCCTCGCCTGAAGAAATAATGTCCGTTGTTTACGCCAGCGCACAGAATATGTTCATGGCCACTGATGCCAACATTGTTTCCGAAGAAACGATGATTTCAGAAAAGAAAAAGGGAGCGGATATGGTTTCTACCGTCAAAAGTGTTCTGAATCCCGCCGAAATGCTTGCAAGCATAGTGCATAATAAAGTCGTCTTAAAGGGGAAAAACACCTGTGCTCCAATTGCCATGTTCACATGTGTTATAACGAAGGAAAAATATGGTAAAGTAAAACAAAAATATTACCAGACGCTCGAACTGCAATCGGAAATGACCGAGCGCACCAAGATCAGGGCACAGGAACAGTTGCCGAGATATGGGAACTGGGGAGGGCGCGGCTGGAGCGGAGCCAATGAACCTTGGTTTAAACCTCCGATGGATAGTTTGGACGAGGCATTTATGTATCACGATTATGGTTATATGCGGGGCGAAAATGAAAAAGCGGATCGGGAGTTGGTCAAGGCGTTGAAAGCATTACCCGATGATCCTAAGAAGTGGGAGCATCCTCCGAAAAATGAAATTTATGCATATGCATACAGAAAGGCGGCATTGGTTGCTTTTCAAGATAGGTGAACAGAAAATGAAAAAAATGCATATATTAACAATGATTATATTTACTTGTATGGCTTCTTTTTCTCCGTATCTTTTGTTTTATGCCATACCAGCGATAAATAAGACTTACCTATTGGTATTTGGTTTTTTGATTTGGTTAATTTTATTGATTTTTACACTAAAGTTGGGGGCATGGAATAAAAAGTTATTTTGGCTTTTCATGTTGTTTCCAATTGCAGCAGGGCCATTCCTATTATTCTTATTCTTGTTGTTCTCTTTTTATCTTTCCGGTGGGCCAAACTGATTGAATAAAAAGCGGGGTAGGGGCAAAAGAAAATCGAATGATCGTCAGTCGGTTCGGTTGAAAGGATACGATTATTCCGGTCATGGGACATATTATGTGACGATATGTAGCGTAAACCGGGAATGCCTATTTGGGGATGTGGTGGGGAATAAAATGGTTGAAAATAAATTTGGCGGGGTTGTCCGAAAATGTTGGGATGAAATCCCCCGGCATTTCCGTGGCGTGGAATTGGACGCGTTTACGGTGATGCCCAATCATGTCCACGGTATAATCAATATTGTAGGGGCGACGCATGCGTCGCCCCTACCGACAGAACGTGCGATCCTGGCGGGTTGTGTGTCGCCCCTACCGGCAGAACGTGCGATCCTGGCGGGTTGTGCGTCGCCCCTACCGACAGAACGTGCGATCCCGACGGGTTGTTCGTCTCCCCTGCACACGCAACCGCGGGGGCCAATACCCCGATCGATCGGCGCCATCGTGGGTTCGTTCAAATCCGCTGTGACCAAACGCATCAATGAGATGCGCCAAACCCCTGGCGCGGTCGTTTGGCAGCGCAATTATTATGAACACATCGTCCGGGATGAGAAATCGTTGAATCGCATCCGGGAATATATCGGGAATAACATGTTACAATGGGAATCAGACCGTGAATGCCCGGTTTTCTTAACGAAGGTCATATGAACTCAAAAATACTTCAAACCATCAAAGATAGGAGCACCGTCATCGCGATGCGATTGACGTTGTTCGCGTTCATCTTCCTGTTCATGGCCTATGGCAAGAAATCGGCCGCCGCGTCTCCCGGCATCCTGATCGCCATCCTCGGCTTTTTCCTCCTGTTGGTCGCCGTTCAATTCTTCGTCTCCGATAAACTTTTCAGATCGAACATCTATCAGGCGTCCATATTCATCTCAGAGGTCGCGTTGCTGTCGCTCACCATCTATCTGACCCAGGAGTTCAATGGGGACCTTTATCTGGTCTACTTCCTGACGATCCTCATGGCCGGTTTTACCCGCCAGGTGTGGCATGTGGTGGCTGTGGCGTTGAGTTCCAGCGTGTTCTATGGTCTCCTGCTGGCGATCTCCGACCACGGCGTCAACCTTCTGGATCCCGCGTTGCTCTTGCGGATCCCTTTCCTCGTGTTGGTCGCTATCTTCGTTTCCTTCTATGCTATCACGGTTCAGATGAAGTCCGTCCAGCTGGAGACGGCGAAGAACGAGATCACCCAGTTCAAGGAGCGGCTGTCCATGGCGGAGAAATTGACCATCATCGGCCAGGTGATGGCGGGCGTGGCCCATGAACTGAACAATCCGCTCACGGGCATCATGGGGTATAGTCAGCTTC
Source organism: Elusimicrobiota bacterium (assembly GCA_022709755.1). GTDB lineage: Bacteria > Elusimicrobiota > Elusimicrobia > FEN-1173 > JAKLIF01 > JAKLIF01. Next base: position 277,594 of record JAKLIF010000003.1, read on the forward strand.
TGTTGAGGGACGACGCGGTTCAGGATAATCCTCCGTTGCGCGATAACCTGGAAAGGATATTCAAGGAATCTCAGCGGTGTCAGAAGATCGTCAAGGACCTGTCGACGTTCGCCCGCCGGCATAAGCCGGAGAAGAGTTATGTGGGGGTCAACGGGCTCATCGAAGACTGCCTCCGGCTGGAGGCCTATCAATTCGTGACGAGGAACATCCAATACGGCAAGGAGTTGGATCCGAACCTGCCTAAAACCATGGCCGATTATCATCAGTTGCAGCAGGTGATCATGAATCTTCTGATCAATGCGCAACAGGCCATGACGGATGCCCATGGAAAAGGGAACTTGACCGTGCGGACGAAGACCCGGGGAGATAAGATCCGCGTGGAGATCGAAGACGACGGTCCCGGGATTCATCCGGATAACGTCGCCAAGATATTCGAGCCGTTCTTCACGACGAAACCTGTCGGGCAGGGCACCGGCTTGGGGCTTTCGCTCTCTTATGGGATCGTGAAGGAACACGGCGGGGAGATTTGGGCGGAGAACGCGTCGGGGAAGGGAGCGTTGTTCGTGATGGAATTGCCGGTCGTTGAAGATACGGCCGGTGTCGTCCCTGCCCCGCCGCCGAAAATGGTGGAGGTCCCGGGGGGCAAGAGGATTTTGGTGATCGATGATGAGCCCGTGGTGCAGGATTTCCTTTTCAGGTTGATCAAGAAGCTGGGACATCGGCCCGATATCGCCATCGACGGCGTTTCGGGGTTCGATAAACTCAAGAAGAACGATTATGACGTTATCCTGTGCGATTTGCGGATCCCCGGACAGAACGGTCTCCAGTTGTTCGATTGGGTGACGGAACATAAGCCACAGTTCGTGGCGCGCTGGGTGTTCATCACCGGATCCATCGGCGAGGAACACCAGGGGAAGATGAGGGAGAAGGGCCGCCCGATCATTCAGAAGCCCTTCCGTATTGAGGATATCGAGAATTTGCTGAAGCAGATGTTGACGGCATCTTCCGGTTGACCGCTTCCTCACTTCCCTGATCTCCGTATGAACCGTCTCTCCATGGAACGGAAGATTTTTTTTGCGGCCGGGGTTCTCTTGGTCGTGTTCAATCTTTGGCATGGGCCCATGAGGGGGATCTGGAATGGGTCCGTTCTGGATTCTCTGACGGTGGGTGAATGGGTGGCTCCGTTGGCAAATCAGACCGACCCCGCTATCCCTACCTTGAAGAAATCCTATGATGGCCAGTATTTTTATGCCATGGCGTTCGATCCCTTGTTGGTCTCCCGTGAATATCTGCAGTATTTGGACCTGCCCCGATATCGGTATCGGCGGATGCTGTATCCTCTCCTGGGATACGTGGCGTCGTTCGGGCAGCCGAAAATCTTTCCCTATGCGCTGTTCTTCATCAATATGTTTGTTTGGGTATTGTTGGCTTATGTGGGTTATCGGATAGCTGTTTTCGAACATTTACCCAGGATATGGATCGTTTTGGGTGTCTTCTTTCAGACCGGCATGACGTTCACGGTCTTTCGGACCCTGTCGGAGCCGTTGGCCTTGTTGCTGGGACTGTGGGGATGCTACCAGTGGAGGAGGGAACGACCTCTTTCTGCGATATTATTTTTCGGTCTGTCGGGACTGGCCCGAGAGACGGCTCTGTTGGTGCCGCTCAGTGTTTTTGTTTATGAATCATTCAAGCCCGGCGGATCGGTTAAGAGAATGATGGCGTTTTTTATCCTGTCGGTTCTTCCGGCTGGATTCTGGGCCCTCTATGTGGGATTCCGGATAGAGAATGCGGGGAATCTGTATTCCGACGCCTTCGGCCCGCCGTTCGTCGCGTTTTATACCGAATCCATGCGGTTTTTGTCTCAGGCGCCGACGTACCGCGAGATCATGCGGACGTTGAGTGTGAATGCCGTCGTCCTGGGGATGACCTTGGTGGGTTTTGTTTATGTGTTCCGGCGACCCTCGTTCTGGGGGGGCCTCGCCTTCGGTCAGGCCGTTCTGTGTGCTTTTGCGAAACTGACGGTCTGGGAACATCATGCGGGGTCCGTGCGCATCGCCGTTTTTTTGATGACGTTCTCCATTATTTGGTATTTTAAGATGGCGATGGAAGGAGAAACACATATAAAACAGGGGGGTGAACGTGAATATTAGAACCAAGATCATCTGCACGTTGGGCCCGGCCACTGACGATGTGACCGTTCTGCGCAACATGATGCTGAACGGGATGGATGTGGTGCGCCTGAATTTTTCACACGGGAACATCGAGGACCACTTGAAGCGGATAAGGATGGTTCGCATTTTGAATGGGAAATATCGCCGACATGTCAGGATCTTAATCGACATGGAGGGATATCGTATCCGTATCGGACGATTGAAGAACAAAAAGCCGATCGAGCTGAAGAAACGGCAGACTGTTTTTCTGACGAAGGAGAACATCGAGGGAGAAGGGAATCTCATCCCTTTCGATTACCAAGGCCCGCTCGAGGATATTTGCGGGGGGTGCCCCATCTATATCGATGACGGCAACATTGCTTTGAAGGCGATTGACTCTTCCAAGAAACGTTTGAAGGCGGAAGTGGTCGTTCCGGGGATATTGAAGGAACGGAAGGGGATCAATATGCCGGACGTTAAACTTCGCTTTCATGGATTGACCGAACATGACCGGCAAGCGTTGGATTTCGGGATGAAGAATCGGGTGGATTTCATCGCGCAGTCGTTCGTTCGGTCTGCCGAGGATATCCTGGCATTGAAGAGGCATATGGATGGCCGGTGCCCCGAGGCGAAGATCATCTCCAAGATCGAGAACCGGGAAGGGATCAAGAATATCGACCGGATCATGGATGTCTGCGACGGGATCATGGTGGCGCGAGGGGATATGGGAGTGTCGCTCCCCATCTGGGAAGTGCCGATGGTGCAAAAAGACATCATCCGCCGATGCAACCGGAGGAAAAAATTCGTGATCACGGCGACTCAGATGCTGGAAAGCATGACGGAACATCTGCGTCCGACGCGGGCGGAGACGACGGACGTGGCCAATGCGATCTTGGATGGGACGGATTATGTGATGCTTTCGGCGGAGACGGCCGTCGGGAAATATCCGGTGGAGACCGTGCGCATGATGAACCAGATCATCCGATTCACGGAGAAAAGCGCGAAGCCGTGAGATGGTGGAATAGCGAATGGGGATACAACAGATGAGTGACCTATCATCGCAGGTTTTGGAGCTGATGAGGCGGCGGCAGAGCGTGAGGAAATACAGCGACCGTCCCGTCGAACGGGAAAAGCTGGAGCGGTGTTTCGAGGCGGCCCGGTTGGCGCCGTCCGCCTGCAACGCTCAGCCGTGGTCGTTCGTCGCCGTGACGGATCGGGAAATCCTTTCCCGGCTCAGGGAGAACCTTTTCAATAAACCATATCATATGTGTGCTTTCGCCAGGGAGGCGCCCGTTTTGGTGGGATTGATCGCTGAACCCACGACGTTTTGGCCGACGGTCGGCGGTCTTTGGCGTGGAGTGAAGTTCCCTTTGTTGGACCTGGGTATCGCGGGGGAACATTTCGTCTTACAGGCGGCCGCCGAGGGGCTGGGCACGTGCTGGCTGGGGTGGTTCAATGAAAGAGAATTTAAATCCATATTGAGGCTTCCTCGAAAGAAGAAAGTGGCCGCCTTGCTCAGCGTGGGATACGCCGAGGCGGATGATCCGTTGAGGGACAAGATCCGCAAGCCGATCGATGATATCCGCACATGCCTTTGAATAAGTGGGGAGTGGCGTTGTTGTTCTTCAGTCTGGCGGCCGGAGGGTTCGCCGGAATCGGCCTCTATACGTTCATCTATGCCAAGGGATATTCCTATATCAGTAACGATCCGGCGGTGTGCGCAAATTGCCACATCATGCAGGGACACCTGGATGGCTGGATGAAATCAACTCATCGGTCGGTGGCGGTCTGCAATGATTGCCATCTGCCGGAATCGATGATCGGCAAATATTATACGAAAGGGCGGAACGGGTTCTGGCATTCGTTCTATTTCACGTTCGGAGGGTTTCACGAACCGATCCAGGCGACGCCGCTGAATCAGAAGGTGGCCGAAGATAATTGCCGTCGGTGCCACGGGGATATCGTGGACGCCATCGACGGGAATCATTCGGGGAGTCAAAAGTTGGGATGCGTGCGCTGTCATGGGACCGTGGGACATCCTTAAACGAGGGGGAAATATGATTTCAAATAAATACATCCGGCTGGTCATCCTGGCGACCGGAGCGGCTTTGATTATGACCATCGGGCTGACGGCTTTGCTGGTGAACATATTCGAGAAAAAACAAGAGGCGAAGAACACGTTCTTCCGGGTGGTGGATCTGACCGATGAGACCGAAGATCCGGAAGTATGGGGCAAGAACTTCCCGTTCCAATATGACGCTTATCGCCGGACCGTCGACCAGGTCCGCACCCGTTTCGGGGGCAGTGAGGCCATGCCGCGCGCGGCCGATGAGAGCGATCCTCGTTCTGTTGTGGCTCAATCCCGGTTGGAGCAGGATCCGCGTTTGAAGGTCTTTTGGGCGGGATATCCCTTCTCGGTGGATTTTCGCGAGGAGAGGGGACATGCCTATATGCTGGACGATCAGACCTATACGGAACGACAGCGGGTGGCGAAACAGCCGGGGACCTGTATGCATTGCCACGCGTCCATCTATGTCCCCTATAGAAAATTGGGGGACGGCGATCTTTTTAAGGGTTTTGAGAGGATGAACTCCATGACATACATGGAAGCGCGGAAACTGGTCTCTCATCCGGTGGCGTGCATCGATTGCCACGACCCGAAGACGATGCAGTTGCGGATCACCCGGCCCGCCTTCATCGAGGGCATGAAAGCATTGAAAGAATCGCAAGGAGTCAAGGACTACGATGTGAACACCATGGCCACCCGTCAGGAGATGCGGGCCTATGTGTGCGGACAGTGCCATGTGGAATATTATTTCAAGGGCCCAGAAAAACGGCTGGTGTATCCCTGGCAGAAAGGCCTGACCGTCGATAATATGATGGATTATTACAATGAGGTCGGTCACAAGGATTGGGTCCATGCGGAGAGCGGGGCCGAAGTCCTGAAGGCGCAGCATCCGGAGTTCGAGATGTGGAACCAGGGGATCCACTCCCGGTCCGGCGTGTCTTGCGCCGATTGCCATATGCCCTATAAACGCGAAGGTGCCATGAAAATCAGCGATCACCATGTCCGCAGCCCCTTACTCAACATCAACCGCGCCTGCCAGACATGCCATAAGGCCTCTGAAGCGGAACTCCAGGGGAGGGCGGAAGCCATTCAGGCGAAAACATACGAGATGAGGAACAAGGCCATGGACGCCGTGATCGAACTCATCCGCGATATCAAGAAGGCGAAAGAGGAAGGCGCGTCGGAGTCGGTCCTGAACGAGGCCCGCCGATTTCAGCGGGAGGCGCAGTTCCGGCTTGATTTCGTCGAGGCGGAAAACTCCATGGGATTTCACGCTCCCCAGGAAGCCATGCGTATTCTGGCGGACGCCATCAATCAGGTCCGCAAGGGACAGGTGGCTATTCGCGGAAAGAACAGGCGTTCCTGAAAGAACATCCGTTGCGGGACTCTTGAAGGGAATACCGGTTTTGGTGTCCACGGGCATTAAATCCGCCGAGCGATTGATCCGTGGGAAATGCGTTTTATGTTAACATGTGCGTGATGATGCCCCTCTGGCAAAAGAATAGCATCCTTTCGAGTCATTCCGACTGAAACCGATATGCCCATCGCTTCCCAATCAATGAAAAAAATCGGACTCGTCGTCTTTGGATTTATTCTTTCCGCGGTCTTATTGGAGATCAGTTTGCGCGCCGTTGGCGGGTCGATCCTTTGGGTTCAAAATACAAACAGACGGGAACACCGATCTGGAAAAATGGATTATCGGATACTGTGCCTGGGCGAATCGACGACACAGAACCAGTGGCCCATCTTATTGGGGGATATGTTGAATCAAAATGACAGGGGGCTTCAATTTAAAATAATTGATAAGGGGAGGATCGGGACCAGCTCCATGCAGATCCTGTCTCGGTTGGAGGGTTACCTGAATGAGTATGAGCCGGACATGGTCGTGGTCATGATGGGTATTAATGATGGGGAGTGGGTTTGGACGAACCCGACCACATATGAAGATACGGGGCGTGTTCGGACGATCATGTTTATGAAAAACCTCCGGTTGAATAAGATTGCGAACTATATTGTCGAAGGATTGAGGAATAGATATGGCGATGCCGCTCTCTCCGAGGAGGGTGTCGATGGCGTGATATCCTCCTCGATGACTCCCGCTCGGGGCGAAGATTTAAAGAGAGTCTTGCGGGAACTGAATGAAATCGTCGCTGAGGGGAGCCAAGGCGAACTGAATCATGCCGTGAAGTCGTGCATGGAAAAGATTCTCACCGCCCCGTTCCGGGCAGAAAGTTATTATGATCTGGGGAACACGTATTTCTATATGAAAGAGTATGACAAGGCAGAGCAAGTGTATCGGGCCGGGATCCGAATTGCCCCACAGGATCAACAGGGATACATCAAGATGGGGAGGATGTATCAGCATAAAGGTGAATATGATAAAGCCGAGAAGGCCTATCGGCAGGGCATCCGCGCTGTTCCCCAATCGACACCCGCGTATATGCGGTTGGGAAAAATGTATGTGGAAATGGGGGAGTATAACAAGGCGGAAAAAGTTTTTCGCCTGATCGTTCGGCGAACCCCACGGGATATTGAAGGATATGTGGAACTGGCCCGCCTCTACATGCAAATGGGGAGGCGCGATAGAGCCGAAAAGATGTTCAAGGAGGGCCTCGGTATCGACCCCCATAATGAGCAGATTTATCGGGAAATGATGAAATATTATTGCAGATACGGGGATTACAATAAGGCGATTGAATTAGGAGAAGCGCGTATCAGGGAGAATCCCCAAGACGCCCAAAGATATTGCGTCTTGGGAGGGATATATCGGGACAGTGGCGATTACGAAAAGGCGGAAAAAACGTTTCGTGCGGCATTGGAGGTTGCTCCCGAAAATGACCATATCTATACCGAGATGGCAATCACCTATACCGAAACACACCAATACGCCCAGGCTCAAAAGATGTATGAGACGGTCATAAAGCAAAATCCCGATGACGAACAGGCATATATAAACCTGATTGATCTTTATAACAGGATTGGAACACCCGAAAAAGGGAACAGGCTCTATGAGAGGATTGTCAAAACGACCACAAATAAATTCCGACATTGCGTCGAGTTGGGGAAGATCTATCGGGATCAGGGGTTATACGATAAAGCGCACAAAATGTATGAAATGGGCATTCAAAGTCGTCCCCAGAATCCAGAGGGTTATATCGAAATGAGCTACCTCTATGTGATCCAAGGAAGACAACGAGAGGCGGAAGAAGTTTTGAATCAGGGGATTGAGAGAGCGGGATACACACCGAACTTACAGGGAGCGTTGGATAATATCCACATAATGACGAGGAATGAGAAGAGGATCAACCGACGGAGAGCCTATCTGCGTTTGCCCACGATTCGGAATTATCAGAAGCTGAGAAATATCGTCCTGGGACGGGGCGCTAAACTGGTTTGCATGCAATATCCCCTCAGAGACATTGTTCCGCTAAAAGAGGTTTTAGGGGAACGGAAAGGGATACTTTACGTCGAGAACAGGGAAAATTTCGAAGAGGCGTTGAAAGATCATAAATACAGCGATCTGTTCGTCGACGCGTTCGCCGGGGATTTCGGCCATTGCACTGCTTTGGGGTACCAAATCATAGCAGCGGCTGTGCGCGATGTGGTCGCGCGGGAAGTGTTTGCCGATAACAAGCGATGAAAAATCTTTCCCTTATCGATGTGGGGGTATAACCCATGAACGCTTGTCATGTCTGCTGGAGACGGCCTGGTGAAAAACGGTGGTCATCCATAAAACAATGAAAAAAATCGGACTCATCGTTTTTGGATTGATTCTCCCCCTAATTCTTTGGGAAATCGGGTTGCGGATCGTTGGCGGCTCCTTTCTGTTTAGCCAAAAAATGAGGAATCTGGCCCACTTGTTTGAAACAGGAACCTATCGGGTTTTATGTCTCGGAGAATCAACGACGCAGAATCAGTGGCCTCGGCCGCTGCAAACGGAGTTGAATAGATTGAACATCGGTATACGGTTTAAGGTGATAGACCAGGGAGTGGGCGGGGTGAATACCGACATTATCTTGTCCAATTTGGATGCGAGTCTGGCGGCTTATAAGCCGGACATGGTCATTGTGATGATGGGAATCAACGACGGAGAATGGGTCTGGACCAATCCGGTCGCCGACGAGAGCGCGAGGGGATTACGGATGTTCCTGAAAAATATGAGGGTCAATAAGGTGGCTCGATATGTCATCGGGGGAATCATCAATGGACGGGTTTTTGGGGGGCGAGCTGTCTCAACCCGAGAGGAAAAACTGGCCGCCCCCGTGTTCACTCAAAGAGGGAACCGGTTCGAGGACGATATTCTGGGGGCGGACGCGCATGTTATATCGAGCGATATCGAGAAGATTGATCCATCCGAGAGGCTATCCGTGGAACAGATCCAAGCAGATCCATTCGGATCAAACGGATATATCAAGTTGGGTGATCTGTACTATGGCGCGAAGCAATATGATAATGCGATAAAGGTGTATAGAACATGGCTTAAAAACGATCCACGGAACCCTCTGGGATATATCAAGCTGGGGAAAACATATCAACAGAGGGGTGAATACGATAAGGCGGAAATGGCGTTTCGGGCGGGGATCCAGGCCAATCCGCGGTTTGGACAATTATATTTGAGGCTGGGGAACTTGTATGTGCAGATGAGGGAATATGCGATGGCCGAAAATGCTTTCCGCATGGCAATCCGACAGGATCCGCGCAATCTTGAGGGCTATATCGAGTTAGGCCAATTATATATCAGGATGGGCAGGCCCATCGAAGCGGAAGAGACATTCCGAAGGGGTGTCGGCATCGCCCCCGATAATGAATTGGGTTATCTCGAATTAATGAAACTCTATAACAGACGGGGGGAAAGTGAAAAGGCGATCAAGATGGCCGAGGCGCGAGATACAGTGTCTCCCGGGGATGCCCGACGATATTCTGTTCTGGGGGACATTTATCGGGATAATGGAGATTATGAGAAGGCGGAGCGTGCGTTCGTGGCGGCTATCAATAGTGTGCCACGGAATACCGAGCATTTCATGAAGTTGGGCGAATTTTACGAATATCGGAGCGATTTCTACAAGGCGGGGAAGATATATGAAATGGTTATAAAGCTGGAACCCCGTCACGAGCAGGGATATTGGAACTTGGCGCATTCCTACATGCAAAGGGGTGAATATGCCAAGGCCGAGGGGTTGCTCAAAAGGAAAATGGAGCTGATTCCAATCAACGCTTGGGATTATATCGAATGGGGGAATATATGTCAGCTCCAAGGAGATTATGAGAAAGCGATTAAAATGTATGAAATGAGCATTCGTCTGGATCCCAAAGCAACACAGGGTTACGTTAAAATGGCCGATGTCTATCACAAGCAAAAGAAATATCGGGAAGCGGAGGATATTCTAAAAAAAGAATATGACGGGATGGCGGATGCCCCCGAGATGTCAGCAGAGTCTGCCGCCCGTCCGAGAAAGTCGTATTTGCGGTCGTCGACGATAAGAAACTATAGGAGACTCAAGGATGCCATCATGAAACGGGGAATTCGATTTGTTTGCATGCAATACCCTCTGCGGGATATCGGGCCACTGAAAGAGGTTCTGGGGTCGGAGGATGGAATAATCTATGTGGAGAATAAGACTAATTTTGAAAATGAACTGGTGAAACGAGGATTTACGGATTTATTTTGCGATGCGTTCGCTGGCGATTTCGGCCATTGCACTCCTTTGGGGAACCAGGTCATCGCCCAAAATCTGGCTGGAGTTGTTATGAGGGAGGTTTTCTCCGAGAAGAGGGGCGATTCTCCGCCGGCCGTCTCGAATTGACGGCATCGAGAGACACCTTGCGCGACGGGAGTTATTCGTCTTCCGAGAAACGGCGTTGGACGGTGTAATTGAGTTTCTTTTTGCGAAGTCGGATTGTTTTAGGCGTTATTTCCACGAGTTCGTCATCTTCGATGAATTCGATCGCCTGTTCCAGCGTGAATATCTTCGGTGGAGTCAGTTGAACGGTGTCATCCGATCCCGCGGCACGCATGTTGGTGAGCGCTTTCTTTTTGCACGGGTTGACCACCATGTCGTGTTCTCTTGAATTAAGCCCCACGATCATTCCTTTGTAGATGTCCACGCCGGGACCCACGAACAGGATGGCCCGCGCCTGGAGCGAGTCCAAGGCATAGGTTGTCGAGGTCCCTTGTTCTTTGGCTACAAGAACGCCGGCGGCCCGGTGGGATGTCTCGCCCTCTTTGGGGACATATCCGTGAAAGCTGTGGTGCATCAGGCCGGTGCCTCGCGTCTGGGCCAGGAGTTCTGATTTAAAACCGATGAGCCCGCGCGCGGTGATGATGGATTCGATGCGGACGATGTTGTTCCCTTCCATGGTGATGTTCTTCAACTCCGCTCCGCGCCGTCCCAAATTCTCCATGAGGGCTCCCTGGTATTCCTTGTTGATGTCCACAACCAGATATTCCGCCGGTTCAAGCCATTTACCATTCTTCTGTCTGTAGATGACTTCCGGTCGGGAGACGGCCAGCTCAAACCCTTCTCGTCTCATGGTCTCGATGAGGACGGAGAGGTGGAGTTCTCCCCGGCCGGACACCTTGAAGAATCCCAGCGTGCCGTCGAGCTCCTCGATGCGCAACCCCACGTTTGTTTTCTTCTCTTGCTCGAGGCGTTCACGCAGGTGACGCGTCGTCAGGAACTTGCCGTCCCGTCCGGCGAAGGGACTGTCGTTGACACGGAATTCCATGGACAGAGTGGGCTCGTCGATGTCCATGGGGGGGAGTGCTTCGGGATTTTCGCTCGAGGCCACGGTGTCGCCGACTTGCGCTTCTTCCATGCCGGCCATGGCGACGATGTCTCCGGCCACGGCGGATTCAATCTCGCGGCGTTCCAGCCCGAAGAATCCATAGAGTTTTGTGACGCGATAGGGGATCGTTCTTCCGTCGGTTTTGATGAGAGACACCGGTTGGCCCTGATTGACTCTGCCGTTGGTGATCCGCCCGATGGCGATTTGTCCGACATAGCTGTTGTGGTCGATCATCGTCGTGAGGAGTTGAAGGGGTTTCGCTTCGTTCGCCAGGGGCCCCGGCACATTGTGGAGGATTGTCTCGAACAGGGTCGTCAGGTCCGGGGTTTTTTGATCGGCATGGAGCGATGCCCACCCTTCTTTGCCGGACGCGTAGATCGTGGGAAAATCCAATTGGGGATCGGTGGCGCCGAGATCGATGAAAAGGTTGAACGTGGAATCAAGCGCTTTGTGGGGGTCGGCAAAGGGGCGATCCACCTTGTTGATCACGACGATGGGATGAAGGCCGAGTTCCAGAGATTTTCTCAGGACGAAACGCGTTTGAGGCATGGGGCCATCCAGGGCGTCGACCAGGAGAAGGACGCCGTCCACCATCTTCAGGATGCGTTCTACTTCGCTGCCGAAATCGGCGTGGCCCGGGGTGTCGACGATATTGATGAGCGTGCCCTTGTATCGCACGGACGTGCATTTGGCCAGGATGGTGATGCCGCGTTCGCGCTCCTGGGGATTGGAATCCAGAACGCATTCTTGCGCGTCTTCGGGTTTGACTTTGAATTCGCCGGTCTGGCGTAGAAGGGCGTCCACGAGGGTGGTTTTGCCGTGGTCGACATGTGCGATGATGGCGATGTTGCGCACATCGGCGCGGCGATCGGTTTGTGTCATCGATGGTTTTGTCGTCATAAATATAATAAGCCGGGGCTGAAGCCGGCTTAAAGTCCTTTTTATGCGGCGTTTTTATTCTAATGATCCTGGAAGACTGGAAGGCAATATAACAGAAACAGACTAATCAGGTTGCCGAATAGAAATATTATATCATATTTTGATAAAACCGTGACTCACGGAACTACTTATGATCGCCAATGATATCCATCGTTTCATCGCTCAAATCAATAACAACCGACGCCTGATATTCTTAAGGGCCATCATCATTGTCTTTGGAGTGTTTACTGCCTTCATCGGGGTTGAGATCGCTCTCCGAGCTGCCGGAGGTTTACTCGCCAGCATTCCTCGCGGAGTGACGCTTGAAAATGAACACAAAAAGGGGGACTATGTCATATTGTGTTTGGGGGAATCGACCACACAACGGCAATGGCCTGGGCCACTTGAAGAAGAGCTGAATGGGCGGAAGCTCGGGGTTCGATTCCGAGTGATTGATCGAGGAAAAGCCGGAACGGGGAGCACGGCCATTCTTTATCGGCTGGAGCATGAACTCGAGAGGAATCGTCCTGATATGGTGATCGTGATGATGGGAATTAATGACGGCGAATGGATCTGGGAGAATCCCGTAATCTATGATGACACCCTGAAAGTAAAGTCAGCGCTATTTTTAAAAAACATGCGGGTGAATAAGATGTGGCGCTATATCCGCGGGGGACTTGTGAACAGATGGTTTGAAAATGTCGATTTGGCGGATTATCGTAAAGCACAAGACGAGGATCAGGATCTGTTGGCGAGGATCGAGAGGGGAGTCCTTTATCAGAAGAAAGGAGAATATGATCGAGCGAAGGCCATATTTCGGAAGGCCATCAAAACAAACCCCGAAGATCCCCGGGGCTATCTTGCGATGGGGGAATTATATCGGCTCCAAGGGAACTATGAGAAAGCGCTCGAGATGTATGAAACGGCAATCCGCATGGCCCCAAGGGAGGGCCGGGCTTACGACGGGCTGGAATCTCTTTTTTGCTCTGGTGAGGATTTTAATCGGGTAGTCCGTTATTTCGAAATGGCGATAAATAATGACACAAAAGACCCTCTCGGATACGGGAGACTCGCCCACCTTTACCACTTAAGGATGCAATTTGATATGGCGGAAAAGTATTACAAGGCGGCTGTTCGGGCGGCTCCTCAGGAATCAATGCCATACAATGAGTTATGCGCATTCTACCATGAACGGAGAAAGGAAGACGAAGTGGTTTCTGTCCTTCAATCTGCCATTCGGGCAATGCCCAATGAACTGCATTTCTATATGTTGTTGGGGCAGCGATATTGTGAGGCGGGAAAGTATGAGGAGGCGGAAAAAGTGTATCGGGAGGAAATTAAAGCAAACCCGAATATGCAGAAGGGATATATTGAGTTGGGGGACCTTTATCGCCGTATCAAGAAATATGATAAGGCATTTCAGATATATCGTGAATGTCTCCGCACCCTCCCCTCTCAACCGCGAGGCTATATGTCCCTCGGGGATCTCTATCGGGAACTGGGGGAATACAGGAAGGCGGAGAACATGTACAAGGCCTATATTGAAGTCAGCGAAAAAGATCCCGAGGGATACATTCAACTGGGGGAATTGTATCGGCTGTGGGGTGATCCGGATCGGGCCATTGAGATGAATAAAATCGCGCTGAGTGTCACGCCGCGCGACTCACAGTTGTACATGCGGTTAGGCGGACTCTATCATCTTCGAGGCGAGCATGAAAAGGCGGGGATCTTATTCAAACAGGGTTTAGCCCATATGAACGAACGCCCCGTGTTGAATGGGGCCCTGGCCCTGTCGGCTTTCTTGGAAGGAAATAGCGATATGGTGTCTCGATATAGACGGAAATCATATCTCCGCCTGGAGGTGGCGCGCAATTACCAAAAACTGAGAGACATGGTTCTGGCCGCGGGTGCGGAACTGGTGTGTATGCAATACCCGATGAGGGATCTTTCCTCTCTTCGGGAGATTTTGGGGGGAGATCCAAGAATTCATTATGTCGAGAATAGGGCAAATTTTGAGGAGGCGTTGAGGCGGTATAAATATTCGGATATTTTCATCGATTCCTTTGCGGGGGATTTCGGCCACTGCACTCCGCTGGGAAATCAGATCATTGCGAAGAACGTATGCGATGTGATCATGCGGGAAGTGCCTTTATCGGGGCCAGGGAACGATCATCGTCCCCTGGCCGCCGCGGAGGAAACGCATCAGTGATTCAGATAGATGTCATCCCATAGTGCTATGACTTCCCGAAAGATATGCTTAGTCTTTGTCGGGATGGCGTTGGGGGTGATCCTCCTGGAGGCGGTGTTTCGTCTCGCAGGGCTTGCCGTATCCTCAGTGCGAGAGATGCGGCATCGTGATAACCGGCAAGGACAAGGAACCTACCGGATATTATGTCTGGGCGAATCCACGACGGCAGGGCAATGGCCTCGGCCCCTGGAAGATGAATTGAACAAGAGAAATGTCGGGGTCCGGTTCCAAGTGATCGATAAGGGGCGGGTGGGCACTTCCACCGCCGTCATTTTATATAGATCTCAATATTACCTTGATACGTTGAAACCCGATATGGTCGTTGTGATGATGGGGATCAACGACGGCGAATGGGTTTGGGAAAATCCCGTTACTTATGATGATAGCGTGCGGGTGAAACTGGAACTATTTTTGAAAAATATGAGAGTGAACAAAGTAATGAGGTATGTTCAGGAGGGGGTCTCCCGGCGGATCTCGTCTCTACGCGCGATTCGCCGATCTCATCCAGCCCGAGAGGAGCGGGGGGGGCGACGGGAAGCGGAATACCGGAGGGATATCGAGACGCTGAGAGCGGCGATTGCGGCGGAGCCACGTAAGGCCAAGTCATATATTCGTCTGGGGAATCTGTATCGGGAACATGGTGAATATGACCAGGCGGAAAAAATGTATCAGGAGTGTATCAAGATCAATCCCAGCCGTGCTCAAGTATATGTGGAGTGGGGAAATATGTATTCAGAAAAGGGGGAATACGAAAAAGCGGTAGAAATGTATAAAACAGGCATGAGATGGGGCGGGGATACTGGTCGGGGGCATGTGGAATTGGCGGAGCTTTATCGGAATCAAGGTGAAACCGACAAAGCCATGAAGCTTTATCAAGAAAGGATGAGAACTCATCCAGATGAAGCGTGGGGATACATGGGGTTGGGAAGCCTGTATATGGAAAGGGGTGAAAACGATACCGCTGCGAAGATGTATGAAGCGGCTATTCGGACGGATTCCCGGCAATCACAGGCCTATATTGAGTTGGGGCACATCTGCCGCCTCGGGAAAGATTATGTTGGATCAGAAAAGTTGTACCGAACGGCCCTCCTCATTGATCCATCCGACGCCCGAGGCTATATCGGTTTGGGTAATATTTGTCGTGATCAGGGAAATTTCGAAAAGGCATTGGAACTTTATACGAGGGGAATCTCTATCAATCCCCGGAATTGGGATGCTTACATCGATTTGGGGGACCTATATCGAATGAGGGGGGAATACGAGAAGGCCGCATATCAATACGAGTTGGTGGTTAGAGCCGATCCCCGTCATGCTCTGGATTATATTCGGTTGGGCAACCTCTATTACGAGAAAAGAGACTATGCTCGAGCGATAAAGTGGTATGAGGAGGGAAAGGTTCTCTCTCTCTCCGCGTTTGATAAAAATACTGAACTGGGCAATAGTTATCGGGAGATGGGGCATTATGATAAGGCAGAAGCATGTTATAAAGAGGGGATTAAAGCCAATCCTAGAGACTCAGCGGCCCATATGGAATTGGGAAATATGTATCGATTGGTGGGGGAATATGACAAGGCGGAGAAGATGTATGAAGCCGGAATACAAGCGGATCCTCACAAGCCACTGGGGTTTATTGAGAGAGGGGATCTGTATTGCAGAAGGGGCGAATATGAAAGAGCCATCAAGGAATATGAACAGTGCGTTCAGGTCGATCCCAATCACCCCGAAATATTTTTGAAATTGAGGGATTTGTATCATCGCCTGGGAGAAGCCGACAGGGAAGAAACAATGTATGAGTCGGTGATCAAAGCTCATCCAGAATCTCCTCGAGGATATATTTATCTGGCATATTGGTATCAAGAACGGGGAGAATATGCCCGTGCCGAAAAGGTTCTTAAAAAAGGTTATACGGTGGTGGGGGATCGGCCGAGATTGAGAGGGGCCTTGGTGAGATCATACTTGCAGGAAGGGAAAAATGAACTGGCGGGACAATATCGAAGGGGTTCTTACCTGCGGATTCCTTCTATACGGAACTATCAAAAATTGAGAGACATCGTGCTCGGGCGAGGCATCCCCCTGGTTTGTATGCAATATCCCATGAGGGACATCGGACCATTAAGGGAAGTGTTGGGAGGAAGGAAAGGGATGATTTATGTCGAGAACCGGATTCCCTTTGAAAAGGCATTGGAACGGCATAAATATTCCGAGATATTTAGGGATGCGTTCGCAGGGGATTTTGGGCATTGTACAGATATGGGGAATGGAATGATCGCTGAAAATTTGGCCAATGTGATCTTGAGGGAAGTGTTTTCGACAGCGCCGGGAGGAAATCCTCATCATGATTAGGTCGGTGTCTCTCAGTCAACGAGAGAGGGGGCATTTCAGCGGTATGACGTCAAAAACAGTCCCTCGCATCTGTTTGATCGCCGTCGGGTTTCTTCTGCCGCTGGTGATGCTGGAGTTGGGTTTCCGGATTGCTGGGAGTGCGTTCATGGCAGGGGATAGGATTGACGTTTCAACAAAGGGCGTTTATCGGATATTGTGCTTGGGGGAATCCACGACGCAAAGCCAGTGGCCCCAACCACTTCAAGAGAAGTTGAACAGGCGAAATATCGGGATCCGGTTCCAAACGATCGATCGGGGACGGGCGGGAACAGGCAGTGCGGCCATCCTTTTTCGGTTGGAGCATGAATTGAATGCGTATCGGCCGGAGATGGTGGTGGTGATGATGGGGATCAACGATGGGGAATGGGTATGGGAAAACCCCGTGGCTTATGAAAATACGCTGAAGGCGAAGACGCAACTCTTTTTGAAAAACCTGCGGCTGAACAAACTGATGCGGTTTATTCACAGCGGACTCGCCCGAAGATGGGGTGGAGGCCCGTCGGTTAAAAGGAATGCTCCCAAGGTCGGGCCGGGAAAGACGGCTGGCCAGGACGATTTGATGAAATATATCGCACTCGGAAACGGCTATCGACAGAAAGGGGAGTATGATAAGGCAGAAGAGGCTTTTCTCAACGGGATTGATGCGGCTCCCGATGATCCGCGGGGTTATGTCGAGTTGGGGGAGTTTTATCGGCACAAAGGGGAATATGAAAAGGCCGTGGAGCAGTATGAAGCGGGAATCCTCAAGGACCCCCATGACTCCGCCGCGTATGTCGGTCTGGGTGCTGTTTATTGCACTGGTGACGCATACGATAGAGTGGTCAGATTGTATGAAGCGTCGATCAGGGACAATCCCCGGGACCCACGAGGTTATGTCCGATTGGGAAATCTCCACCAGCGAAGGATGAAATACGACAAGGCCGTGGAACTTTATCAAGCGGGAATCCGAGCGGCTCCCCGCGATTCTTTGGCTTACACGGAACTATCCTACCTTTATCACATGATGGGAAATGACGAGATGGCGACAAACGTCATGGAGAGGGCACTCCAGGCCATGCCCGACGATCTGCGATTGTATTCCTGGCTGGGAGAGATGTACTGCAAAATGGGGAAATATGATCAGGCGGAAAGGGTGTATCGGGAGGGAATCCAGGCTAATCCGGGACAACAGCAGGGTTATATCGAATTAGGAAACATGTATTGTCGGGCGCAAAAATATGATCAGGCTGTTGATTTCTATCAAAAGGGACTTCGGGCCGCCCCCGCTCAGAGCCAGGTCTATTTGGCACTGGGCGATTTTTATGGGGATAGAGGAGACTACGAACAAGCGGAACGTATGTATAAAATCTACGCTGACAGAAATCCGGAAGACTATCGGGTTTATATGGAATTGGGCGGCCTGTATCGCAAAAAAGGGAAATTCGATGCGGCGGCGAAAATGGATGAGATCGCCATCGGGGTGTGTCCGCGAAATGCCCAACTGTGTGTGAAATTGGGCGGTTTTTATCATCTCAGGGGAGATCATGGCAAAGCGAAAGCTGTTGTGGAAAGGGGGTATTCCCTCATAGGGGATAGGCCCGCCCTGCGCGGCGCAATGGTGCTTGCATCTTTTTTGGAGGGGCAAAAGTCTTTGGCGGAGCGCTATCGGCGGAAGTCCTACCTGAGACTGGAAATAGCTCAGAATTACCGAAGACTGAGGGATATGGTGCTGGCTAGCGGGGCGGAGCTGGTCTGCATGCAGTATCCCATGCGAGATATTGGTCCATTGAAAGAGGTTCTGGGAAATGATCGACGGATCCATTACGTTGAGAACAGGAAGAATTTCGAGGAGGCCCTGAGGAAATACAGCTATTCTGAGGTGTTCAAAGACGCGTTCGCAGGGGATTTTGGGCATTGTACAGATATGGGGAATGGAATGATCGCTAAAAATTTGGCCAATGTGATCTTGAGGGAAGTTTTTGGTGTCTCGGGGGAAGAGTCCCGCGAAACTGTGTTACAATGAATGTTCATGCTGGGGATATTCGGTAGACTTCCGGCGCTCCTGGGGATGTCTTGTTAAAAATCGGGACGAGCTGTTTTTGGGGATGCGCTTACGGGGCGACCGATCTCGGTGTTGTGGAATGAGAATCGGATGTAATGCGTCGGTCGAAAGGGATAATACAGTGGAGGATCTGAGAGCGATCGTGAGTGAAGAGAGCGAGTTGATACGCTGGGGGTGGACGCCCTCTTGGGAATCCCGACGGCAGAAGCCCGTCATCCCGGGGCAAAAGATCGCCAGGGTCGTCGCTGTTTTTCGTGAGAAGTGTCTGCTTCGGACGGCTGAGGGGGAGTTGATCGGTGAAGTCACCGGGCAATTCCGTCACATGGCCAATGAGATGGCGTCTTTCCCCGTGGTGGGTGATTGGGCGCTGGTGGAGATGGCGGGGCCTGATTCGGCGATGGTGCACCAATTGTTGCCGCGCAAGACGGCGCTGTCTCGAAAGGTGGCCGGACGCGTCGTGCGGGAACAGATGTTCGCGGCGAACGTCGATGTCGTTTTCGTGATGACGGCGTTCGATGAGGATTTCAATGTTCGCCGCCTCGAACGATATATCGTCATGGCAAGACAGGCGGGGATGGATCCCGTGGTTCTTTTGAATAAAAGCGATCTGGCGGGCGAGGACGATGTGCGGTTGGGCAAAGCGCGAGACGTGAACCCGAATGGAGCCGTGCATCGCCTATCGGCAAAAACCGGAGAAGGGATTGATATCGTTAAATTTTACTTGAATGACGGGAAAACAGGGATTTTCCTGGGAAGTTCGGGTGTTGGGAAATCCACTCTGCTGAACGCTTTGATGGGGGACGGCATTCAAAAGACCCAGCCCATTCGATCCTCGGATGGAAAGGGAAGACACACGACGACCACGCGGCAGATGTTTTTATTGCCGTCGGGGGGATTGGTCATCGATACTCCGGGCCTGAGGGAGATCCAGTTGTGGGCGGATGAATCGGCTCTGACGGAGACATTCACTGATATCGCGGATCTGGCAAAATCCTGTCGGTATGATGATTGCAAACATGGGCCGGAACCGGGATGTGCCGTCACGAAAGCCATCGAAACGGGGATTTTGTCGCCGGCGCGCTATGCGGGATATTTGAAACTACAAAAGGAAGTGGCGTATCTCCAAAGTAAACAAGATCCGTCGCAACGGGGCAACATGAAACGTCGATGGAAGAGCAGAAGCATCCTCATCCGCGATTACTACTCCCAAAAAATAAAAGGATGACGGATAAGGGGAAAAGAGATTCAGATGAAAATGAGTGCTTTTGATAAGCTTCATCGCATTGAAAAACCCCGGGAGAAACTGGCGCGGGGAGGAGCGGGTGCGCTAAAGGACGAAGAACTATTAGCGATCCTTTTGCGGACGGGATATAAAGGCAAGGATGTGTTGGCTCTTTCGCATGAAGTGACGAAAAAGTTCCCGGGCAAAAAACTCTTTGAACTTACTTTTGAGGAATTGTCGGCAATTAAGGGCATTGGCGAAACTCGCGCTGCGACGTTATTGGCGGCGTGGGAGTTGGCGAAACGGCAGTTGGACCCAGCCGGAGGGAAACCAGTCATCCAAACTCCTGAAGACGTTTGCAATCAGGTCACGGAGATCCGGGCTCGGAAAAAGGAACATTTCGTCGTGTTGTATCTCAACACACGCAACCAGCTCCTGCACCGGGAATTCGTGAGCATCGGGACGCTCAACGCTTCACTGGTGCATCCGAGAGAGGTTTTTGAGCCGGCGGTCAGATGTTCTGCGGCGGCGGTCGTCCTCGTGCATAACCATCCATCAGGGGATTGCGCCCCCTCCGAAGAGGACAGGGCGTTGACTCGGCGGATCCAGGAAGCCGGACGACTGTTGGGGATCGACGTGTTGGATCACGTGATCGTGGCGGAAAACTCGCGCTATAGCTTCGAGGAAAGCGGAAGACTCTGAGGCGATGAAAAAACTGATTTTCGATTGGACCCCGGTCGTCGTTTGGTGCGGTTTGATATTCTATCTCTCCGGGATCCCGGATCTAAGATCGGACCTGCCGGGGCGATGGGATTTGATCGCGCGTAAAGCCGCCCACATGTTCGAATATGGTATTCTGGCGTGGCTGTTCTATCGGGCGGCGCAGGGGAGTTGGAACGTCTCACCCCGGCTCGCTTATTGGATGACGTTCGCCTATTGTTTTATCTATGCGATGGGGGACGAGTACCATCAAAGTTTTGTTCCAGGGAGATATCCTTCTTTTCTGGATGTGATCATCGACGCGGCTGGGAGCATGATTTCGTTGGAAATTGTGAGAGCGCGAATCAGAGGCGGTCGAACCGTATGAGATATGCTAATCCATTGATGCTGGCGGTATTTATCCTGGTCCTGTCGGGATGCGGGGTGAGATACGATTATGCCCGAGCCCAGCGGCTGGAGTCAAAGAAACGTTTTGAGGATGCGCTGAAGACATACCAGGCGGTGGCCCAAAAAGATCCGAAACACGCTTTGGCTCCCATGGCACTTTATCGGGCGGGGGATCTCGCCGCGAAGGTCTTGGGAGATTACGTTTTGGCGAGGCGGTTGTATTCCACTGTGATGGAACAATATGGGGACAAGGATCATTGGGGACACAAGGCCGAATGGGCGTTGTTCAACGTGCCGAACTATTTTCCGCTGATCCCGGAGAGTTATTGGGAAGAGGGCGATTCGGAGACGGGAGGGAACAACGCGAAGATCAAGGTGGTCTGCAAGCCGTCCGAGGAGGATCCGATGTCGGTGGTGTTCGTCAGGAATTATTACGCGGGCACCAAGTTTATCTCCAATCTTTCGATCAACCGGGTCTATAAGAAGATCAATCTGGAGTTGAGGGAATCCCCCGTCAAAGGTTCCCAATCGACCGTGATATTGAAATATCCCCTGGAAAAGGGGACGGAATGGATGACGATGCGGAACAAGGACAAACTCCGTTTCTCGATCGATGGATTCGAGACCGTGCGCGTCAAGGCGGGGGTGTTCCCGGGATGTATCAAGGTGCGGGAACAACTGGTCGGCCAGGATTCGTGGAAATACAGCTACTACGCGCCGGGGATCGGCCTGGTTTTGACCACGCAGGCCTCGGATAAATCCGAGAGCCGGATCACGGAACTGCTCGCCTATAACCTGTCCGTCGGTTTGGAGTCATGGGAGAAAGAGGGAAATCCGGAGCCGATGGGGGAGTCCGCTCAATGAAAAGCCATACGGAATACATGAGTTTTCAGACCCGGGAGCGGAAAGAGGTAGTCAATATCACCGAAGATGTGGCAAAATATGTCAAGGCGAGCGGTATCCGTGAGGGACTGTGCCTGGTATCCGCCATGCATATCACCGCCGCCATCTGGGTCAATGACGAGGAGAGCGGGCTCAAGCAGGATGTGATGGAATGGCTTGAAAGGCTCGCTCCGGCCGGGGATTACCGCCATCATCGCACCGGGGAAGATAACGGCGACGCCCATTTGAAAAGGACCTTGATCCACCACCAGGTGATTCTCCCTGTGACAAAAGGTCGGTTGGATCTGGGCCCTTGGGAGCAGGTGTTCTATATGGAGTTCGACGGCCAGCGCCGGAAGCGCGTCGTCGTGAAGATCATCGGAGAATGAAAGACAGGAGGAATCCATGTTGCGGAAATTAGCCATCTTTAAAGAGCTGCTGCAGTTTTTGTGGAAGGAAAAACTGTGGTGGATGATCCCCATGGTGATCGTTTTCGTGTTGTTCGGGGTGTTGCTGTATCTGGCCCAGGGGTCCGCTGTCGCCCCGTTCATCTATACGTTATTCTGAGGCCGGGGCCGTCGGGGAAATCTTTAGGCAGGGAACCGTGGATACCGTCAGGGAACAATTCAAGGAGATCGATTTCGATAAATCCTGGTCGGAAGACGATTGGGAATTGTTCTTTCGCGCCCAAGATCGGCTGGTGCGGGAAGCGGACCGGTCTTCGGGCTCCGTCGGATTCGGAGAGGTGAAATCCCATCGGGCTCTGCGTGCCGAGAAGATGACGGATTATCATTTCCGGCAAGTGCTGTCCCGTTTCGGCATGGATCCGGACTTCCCCGAACGGGTGGATCTTACGTCGTGCGCTGAATCGGCCCGTCCCGCCTGCGACTATTGGGAGGAGGGAGCTGAACTGGAATCGCTCCCTATCTACCGGAAGACGGGCGCCTATGCGCGTTTCGCGAGGGCGGTCATCGAGAATAAATTCGGCAGGATGATGGTCCGTCGTTATCGGAGTCCCGCCCACGTCCGCCGCCAGATGTTGTTGCGTGACTATCTGGCGAGTCTCTCGGGGATCCTGTCCGATCTCTCCTGCGCGCATTCGCTAGGATATCAGG
>JAKLIF010000030.1 GCA_022709755.1 Elusimicrobiota bacterium
CCACGTGACCCGCGCTACTTGGGAATATGTCCCAGGAGGGCTGCGTCTCTTTCGTCTACGGGACTATCACCTTCTATGGTTCGTCATATCCAGACATATTCGACTAGAGAGCAACTTTGTAACCTCCCGAGAAGTCCATACACTTCTCAAGACATATCCCACAACCCCACAAGCACAACAGATATGGCTTTTAACATACTTGTGGTTTGGGCTGTTCCGCGTTCGCTCGCCGCTACTGACGGAGTCGCTTTTTGCTTTCCTTTCCTCCAGGTACTAAGATGTTTCAATTCCCTGGGTTGGCTTCGCCGGCCTATGCATTCAGCCGGCGATCACCGGGGTTTGCCCGGCGGGGTTGCCCCATTCGGAGATCCACGGATAGCTTGCATTCCAGCAAACCGTGGCTTATCGCAGGTAGCTACGTCCTTCATCGCCTCTCGGTGCCAAGGCATCCGCCGCACGCCCTTACTAGCTTGGCCGAAACCCTGAAATATCCGGTCAACGACCGGATACTAAATGATCGGATTCAGCAAGACACTGTTCGGTTGTATTTTGATGCCTGGTTACATCAACCCTTACATTCAACTGTCAAAGAACGGGTGCACGCCCTTTACGGTGCGTAACACAAACTCGTATGTGTTCGCTGCGGTTGCCCGCGGCGACCGACGTCTCGTGGTGGAGATGATCGGGATCGAACCGACGACCTCCGGCTTGCAAAGCCGGCGCTCTCCCAACTGAGCTACA
>JAKLIF010000031.1 GCA_022709755.1 Elusimicrobiota bacterium
TCTCTGTGGACGGTTCAGTCACCGTCACAGATCCTTACACCACGGTCAACGATTATGCCAAGGACACACCCTCCAACAGGGAAAAGAGGATCGTCGGTCATCTTCTGAAAGCGGAGTCCTCTCCGATCCGCTCCACCACCACCGACGCCTTCGGAACGGTGACTCAATCGCTCACGACACAAACATTCATAGTCATCGCCAACCAAGCCAAGCTGTCCTCGTCCACATCGTCCTCCACCACTCTGTCCGTCGACGGTTCTCTCTCGGAAACGACCCCCTACACCACCGTCTACACCTACTCGACCGAAAAGGGGAAGGTCGGACATCTCTCTTCGGCCACCGCGGGGACCATTCATTCGGTCTCCACAGACGCCTTTGGTAACGTCACCGAGTCCTTCACGAGCCAATCGTTCGTCATCATCGCCAACCAGGCCAAGATCAGCACGACCTCCACGTCCTCCGTCTCCCGCAGCATCGATGGAAGCGTGACAGTGACGGATCCCTACACCATGACCTATGAATACACACCGGACACCGAGGGCCACCGGGAAAACCTGACCGTGGGACACCTCCTGAACGCCCAAGCCACTCAGATCCACTCCACCACCACCGACGCCTTCGGCAACGTCACTCAATCGTGGACAGACCAGACATTCATCGTCATCGCCAACCAAGCGAAGCTCCACACCTCGCTGACTTCGTCCTCGACCTCTTCGGTGGA
>JAKLIF010000032.1 GCA_022709755.1 Elusimicrobiota bacterium
TCCATCGGCCATATCGGGCACATCACGGACGTCTCCATGGGAGCCATGGTCTCCACCACCACTGACGCCTTCGGCAACGTCACCGTCTCCACCACACAGCAGCAGAACCTCAACAGGAACCTCCTCGATAGATACGGCATCGTCAAGTTCAACGACACCGTCTCTTCCTCGCGCACCGATTCCATCGACGGCTCCGTCACCATCACCGCTCCCTACACCACTCACTACGAATACGACGAGTCCTCCATCGGCCATATCGGGCACATCACGGACGTCTCCATGGGAGCCATGGTCTCCACCACCACTGACGCCTTCGGCAACGTCACCGTCTCCACCACACAGCAGCAGAACCTCAACAGGAACCTCCTCGATAGATACGGCATCGTCAAGTTCAACGACACCGTCTCTTCCTCGCGCACCGATTCCATCGACGGCTCCGTCACCATCACCGCTCCCTACACCACCCACTACGAATACGACGAGTCCTCCATCGGCCATATCGGGCACATCACGGACGTCTCCATGGGAGCCATGGTCTCCACCACCACTGACGCCTTCGGCAACGTCACCGTCTCCACCACACAGCAGCAGAACCTCAACAGGAACCTCCTCGATAGATACGGCATCGTCAAGTTCAACGACACCGTCTCTTCCTCGCGCACCGATTCCATCGACGGCTCCGTCACCATCACCGCTCCCTACACCAC
>JAKLIF010000033.1 GCA_022709755.1 Elusimicrobiota bacterium
GCCCGGTTCCCCTCCGCCGTTTCCAGCGCCGCCAGTTCCATCAGATCGATACGCGTGTATTCGTGACCGTTTCCATCCACAAACACGATCGCCGTACCGCTTAAATAGGATTGTGCCCCAGGCAGTTCGCTGATCGCCACCTGCGTCTGTAAGAAAGTGTTCAGGTCCACTGACATCGGCGTCGTCACGGGATTCCCCGCCGCATCTGTGATCTGCATCGTCACTGATCCGTTCGCGTTCACAGTTGAATTCAGCGCCATCCCTGAATACCATCCCAGGATGATCGCCGCCCGGTTCCCCTCCGCCGTTTCCAGCGCCGCCAGTTCCATCAGATCGATACGCGTGTATTCGTGACCTGAAGCGTCTCTAAAGACGATCGCTGTACCACTTAAATAGGATTGTGCCCCAGGCAGCTCGCTGATCGCCACCTGCGTCTGTAAGAAAGTGTTCAGGTCCACTGACATCGGCGTCGTCACGGGGTTCCCCGCCGCATCTGTGATCTGCATCGTCACCGTCCCGTTCGCGTTCACCGTTGAATTCAGCGCCATCCCTGAATACCATCCCAGGATGATCGCCGCTCTGTTACCCTCCGCCGTTTCCAGTGCCGCCAGTTCCATCAGGTCCAACCGGGTGTATTCATGACCGTTCGCATCCACGAACACGATCGCCGTACCGCTTAAATAGGATTGTGCCCCAGG
>JAKLIF010000034.1:0-249 GCA_022709755.1 Elusimicrobiota bacterium
GGTAATACGTAGGGTGCGAGCGTTAATCGGAATTACTGGGCGTAAAGCGTGCGCAGGCGGTTTTGTAAGACAGGCGTGAAATCCCCGGGCTCAACCTGGGAACTGCGCTTGTGACTGCAAGGCTAGAGTACGGCAGAGGGGGGTGGAATTCCACGTGTAGCAGTGAAATGCGTAGAGATGTGGAGGAACACCAATGGCGAAGGCAGCCCCCTGGGCCAATACTGACGCTCATGCACGAAAGCGTGGGTA
>JAKLIF010000034.1:259-678 GCA_022709755.1 Elusimicrobiota bacterium
ATTAGATACCCTGGTAGTCCACGCCCTAAACGATGTCAACTAGGTGTTGGGTGGGTAAAACCATTTAGTACCGTAGCTAACGCGTGAAGTTGACCGCCTGGGGAGTACGGCCGCAAGGTTAAAACTCAAAGGAATTGACGGGGACCCGCACAAGCGGTGGATGATGTGGATTAATTCGATGCAACGCGAAAAACCTTACCTACCCTTGACATGTCCAGAAGCCCGGAGAGATTTGGGTGTGCCCGAAAGGGAACTGGAACACAGGTGCTGCATGGCTGTCGTCAGCTCGTGTCGTGAGATGTTGGGTTAAGTCCCGCAACGAGCGCAACCCTTGTCATTAGTTGCTACGAAAGGGCACTCTAATGGGACTGCCGGTGACAAACCGGAGGAAGGTGGGGATGACGTCAAGTCCTCATGGC
>JAKLIF010000035.1 GCA_022709755.1 Elusimicrobiota bacterium
TCGGACCAGCCGTAGCCTTCGGCCACCGCCCACTCCGCTCCCTCCTCCAGGATGCGATCGATCTGGTTCGCCGCGACGTCCACCACGCCCTTGGAGCCTACGCCCGCCGGAACGTTCTGGAACAGGGTGTTGATGAGCTGCTTGATCTTTGGAGCGACGTCCTTCACGACCAGGTTGGTAGTGATGAGCCGAACGCCGCAATTGATGTCGAACCCGATGCCACCCGGGGAGATCACGCCCTCCTCGGCGTCCATGGCCGCCACTCCTCCGATGGGGAAACCGTATCCCCAGTGGATGTCCGGCATGGCCATCGACCTCCCGACCAATCCGGGTAGGCAAGCGACGTTCGCCGCCTGCTCTGGTGAGTTGTCGGAGATGATGGTCCTGATCATCTTCTCGTCCGCGAAGATGACCGCGTCCCCGTTCATGCACTCCTTGTAGGAGCGAGGGATCTTCCAGCGATAGTCATCGATCTTTTCCAGCGGACCGTTCCAGCTCATCCTTTTCACCTCAAGCTAAAAACCCATGCAGCTTCCCGGATTTATAGGAAACCCCCAGGGTGGTTCCCAACCGTGATAATCGGCGAACATCATTAATAGCCATAGGATTCATGATAATCCAAATCCATGGTCGAGCTTAGCCCCCTGGCACCGGTGT
>JAKLIF010000036.1 GCA_022709755.1 Elusimicrobiota bacterium
TTCTTTTCCTCCAGGTACTGAGATGTTTCACTTCCCTGGGTTGTCTTCATCGCGCTATCTAGTCGCCTGACGGCGACCACTTTACGCGAAGATTCTGGGGTTTTACCCCAGACAGTTCCCTGATTCGGAGATCCCGGGATCAAAAGATATTTGCTCCTCCCCCGGGCTTATCGCAGCTTATCACGTCCTTCATAGACTTCTGGCGCCAAGGCATCCACCATATACCCTTGTAGCTTGACCTTATTTTTAAATCCTATAAGGTCGTATATGATCATCGTAAGTAATTCTAATATACTAATTCGCTTATAATGTATTACTTATAAGACGCTTGGTTATTTGATTCGTCGGCCATGCCCCCACTCCGAAAGGAGATTGACGGGACAAAGCGGATTCATGAATCGCGCATTAATTTTCAAAGAACAACAAATTCGATAGGCCGGGCAACCTTGGACCTGAGCGGGATCGAACCGCTGACCTCCTGCTTGCAAAGCAGGCGCTCTCCCAGCTGAGCTACAGGCCCCTCACTTCGATCAGGCTTAACGGCGGGCCTCTCCGATATCGCTGCCGGCCGCCTCTCCAGGTTAGCCAAAGTCATGGGCACAGATGGATTTGAACCATCGACCTCACGCTTATCA
>JAKLIF010000037.1:0-369 GCA_022709755.1 Elusimicrobiota bacterium
TCTTCCACCACGATTACTTCAATAGCCATATCGCACCGTCCGCACTGCCATCATGAATAAGCTCAACAATAGCGTGATCGCCCGGGCAAAGCAATGCCAAACGCGTGCGCGGGCGCGGGCTTCTTCAACAAACGGGGGGAAGAAACCGCCCCGGCGGATTTTTACTGGCTCAGCGGAGTCGGGGCCGGTTAGCGGCATACAGCCGCGTGCGCGCAGATATTTAAATTGGCGGAGAGGGAGGGATTCGAACCCCCGGTACCTTGCGGCACGCATGATTTCGAGTCATGTGCATTCAACCAGGCTCTGCCACCTCTCCAAGAAAAGTGGGCATACTATAGCGGAAAAGCCGCGCGCGGGTCAAGGTGGAGT
>JAKLIF010000037.1:378-624 GCA_022709755.1 Elusimicrobiota bacterium
TTCCCGTGTTCGCCTGCGGAAAACACAATAAAAAAACATTTGTATTATCGTTGTATTCTCCTAGTCAACGGCGTGATACGATACGACACAATTCTGTCGCAATGATGACGTGCGGATGCGGAGAATCTCCCCGGTCTGTCAAGTCGAAACGGAGATGCCGATTGTGTTGCGGCCGCGAATCTGATTGAGTTGTTTTCGCCCGTCCGAAGGCGAATGGAGAACAAGGATGAAAGATTGGATGTTCGA
>JAKLIF010000038.1 GCA_022709755.1 Elusimicrobiota bacterium
AGAGCAGCCAGGGAATGCTCTTCAATATGCCCTTCTGGTAGGCGGTGCGGAGTATGAGGCTTCCTGTCTCCGGATATGATACCATCATTATGAACTCCGGATTGCTGGCGGCGATCTTCTCCACCTCGGAGTCGAATACCGTCTGGGAAGGATCGTACCTTACCTTCTCCAAGACCCTCCCGCCATCGGCCTCAAAGGCCTGGATAAATACGTCCTCAAAGCCCACTCCATAGGGGTTATTGATAACGATGGTCGAGGCGGTCTTATACCCCCGCGTCTGGGCCAGCTTGGCCATGGCCGCGCCCTGCAGGGAGTCGGAAGATGCAGTTCGGAAGTATAGATCATCATCCGGATAATTGGTAAAATCCGTGCCCGTATTGGATGAGGATATCTGCAGTACTCCGCTCTTGGTAATGATATCAATTACAGACATGCTCTGTCCGCTTCCGGTCGCACCCACGATGGCTGCAACCCTGTCTACCTTGACCAGCTTGTTCACGGCATCGACCGCAGCCACGTTATTGGTCTGGTCGTCCTCCACCAGGAGAACAACCTGCTTTCCCAGTAGTCCCCCATTGGCATTGATCTCTTTGGCAGCCAGCTTTATGGCATCGCTCAT
>JAKLIF010000004.1 GCA_022709755.1 Elusimicrobiota bacterium
GTTTTTCGTGGGCGGCGTCCCAGGGGATGGGTTGGGTGACGACCTTGACCCCGGGGTTCTCCTGCTCGAACCGTTGGGCCATCACGGCGATCTTTTTCCCCTCTTCCCCCATGGCCCAGACGATCAATTCTTCAGGGGATTGGGAAAAAGCGGCCGCCGGCCTCAATAAGCCGCAAAAGGCCACGTTCAGAAGAAGCGAAACGTATCTGATTTTAGGCATTGATTTGTGACGGATAAACTGAGGTTTATTTTATAATAAATTTCGGTCTATGGGAGAAAAGGTTTACGAATACAAAACCGATCCGACTGGCGCCCAATCGACCAAAGATCCTTCTCCTGTCCATCGGACGGCGACAAGAGTTGTCCTACAGGTATTTCACAAACCGACAATATTCATCGGCGCCAAAAACAACAAAGTTCCCCGCGCACAGCCACCCGGCGAATCAAAAACAACTAGAACGACAGTTCGAAGGAGACGCGGACGTAGTTGTCGTCGAACGGATATCCCTGGGGCTCATAGGCGGGATTGTCGAAGTTGGATATCTTCTGCTCGACCACAAATCGGGCGTTGGTGCTGATGTAATAGTCCAAGTGCGACTGAAAACTGTTGGCCACCTGGTTCGTGTTGGACGACGGGATCCACCGCCGCTCCTGCCGGGGCCTGATCCAGAACGCCATGCGCGGCGACAGTTGTGTCCGGATGTAGATCTCGTTGGCGATCATCTTCTCGTCCTTGGTGGTCACCAAGCTCGAGCGGTTGCTCGTGAACGTATACAGGTCCCGCTTGTGTTCCTGGTTGAACGCCATATCCATCCCCTTATACCCGTAATAGCCGAGCCCCCACAGCATCCGGTGACGGTAGAAAGCCCTGTTGGAATTGCGGTGCAAGGTGTCGTATTCGGAGGAAGCCACCCATCCCTTGTGGTGCTGGGTGATCAGGAAATTGTGCCCGTATTGGTCGGACTCCGTCTCGTCGAAATTGACCGGGCTCTGACGGTAATGGGGTTTGAACTGGGTCCCCACGTCGCGGTAAAGGTAAGAGAGCGTCAACCCGTTCCACGGGAACCCGACGGTCTGGATGCGTCCGCGCCACATGCGGCCCGTCAGGTCCAGACTGGGATTCTTGGTCACGGTGAACGCCGGCTGGAACGCGTTCGTGTAATCGGCCTCGGCGGATTGGCGATATTCATTCACCCCATAGGCCCCCCACAGCGACAACACGTCGCCGAAAAGTTTCCGTTCCGCTTCCAGGGTATAGACGGCATCCTGGGCGACGCGGCGGAGTTCGAAGATGTTCGTCGACTGGCCGGTCAGGGTGCCGCCCGACACGGTGCCCATGTTGTTCAACCGCGCGTTCTGTTCCCAATACACGGCGATCCCGGTGACTTTGGTGTGGGGCCAAAGCCCCTTCACGCGGGTGCCGGCCGTGAACGAGTTATAGACATGCTTCAGAACGAAAGCGTGGTAGTTGATACGGTCCACGTCCCCCTCGACGGACGCGCCCTTATAACCGAACACGGGGGCGAACGTGTAGAGCGAATAGTCCACGAAGAGGTTCCCCACCGTGAGGTTGGTGAGATAGGGAGACAGGTTGTTGGCCATGATCTGCATGCTGGGCATCTCGACGTTGGCGAACTGGTTGGTATTGGCCGCCACCGAGGACCCCTGATAGGCCGAGGCGTCGCCGAATTCCTGGGACGCGGACCCGAACTCCACCCGGGCGCTGTATTGTTTCAGTTTCGCGTTGGCGATGAGTTTGGCGTAATGGTTGATGCGGCTCTTCTCTTCGGGCGTGAAGAAATATTCCGTATACGCCACCATGCTGAAATCCACGTTGCCGATGGCGGCCACGGCCTGCCTCAAGGTCGGCACCGCGTCCGGCGGGGCCGCGCGCACCGCGGGCAAGCGCTCCCCCACCACGTAGAGTTGGTCGACCCAGATCTTTCCGGAGGAAGTCTTGGCCCCGGCGGATTGCTGGGACGTGGGACTCAGGATCAATATCTCATAGGACTGGATATCGTCGAGATTCAGCTCGCCGTTCACCTTGGTGGAATCCAACAGTTGAAAATTGACCAGCGGCATGCTCATCAACCGCCACTTGGTGGACATGAGGACGTCGGCATCGTCCAATTCCCATACCTCGCCGCTGGATTCCAGGATGCGGAGGCGGACCGTGTTCCCGGAACCATCCCCCTTCACCCACATCTTGACCTCCTGCGCGCCGGTCCAATCCAGTTTCTCGGCCACGACCCGATGCGCCGACACCCAGGATCCCCACGGACGCGTGGTGGAGAACTGATATTCCAACTCCATGGCATAATCGCCGTCATACACCATGCGGGACGACGCCAGCTTGAGGGTCGATTCGTCCCCTTGGAATATGCGATATACATCGGCCGGCGACGTCCGCTCGAAACCGTCCACCAGGATCTTGTTGACCAACGTCTGGGACGATCCGGGAGCCATGTTCCCGCTCGACGAGGAAGCCCCTTCGAACGAGAGGTTGTCGATGTACACCATCCCGAATCCCTTGTCCCCGGTGAAACCGAAATTGATGTTATCGAGCGAGGAAAGATTGAGGCCGGCGAAGTCGGACAACGGGATGAGGATCTGCTGCCACTGAGAGGACACATCGGCGAACTTGGCGACGGGGAACTTCTTCTCCTGTCCGGCCGTGTCCCGAAGACCCACCTCGAAGTTCTCCCCGCCCTTGTTCCCCTTCAGCGAGAAGGAGAGATACCGGTATTGGCTGACGTTCATCCCCTTGAGGGGCACGCCCCAGCCGCCCCAGCCACCGGCCACGATCTCGTATTTGACTCCCAGATGATGGCCGTTCACGTCGTCGCTGTAGCCCGAGTTGGCGTTGAGGAGGCTCCCTTTCTCGTCTTTGAAAGCGAAGGTGTCCGGAGACAGCTGGTCGAAATCGGCGATCTTCTGCCTATCGGCCGAGGATGCGAATCCGGCGCAGGACAGAAGGAGGATCCCGGCGATTAAAAAATGGTTCCGATGTTTGATCATGGCAATCATGGCTCCCGTTCCCTATTTGGACTTGGTCCGATACGTCTGGATGGACTTGATCTGAAACGAACCGGTCGATCCGGCCGGACCGGCCAAAGCGATCATCAGCTTGGCTACCTTGGACAGATCGAGCGCGTTGTTTCCGCCCCACAGATATCTCAGGCGGTTCACGTCGATCTTCGCCTGGGACCAATCCTCCCGGGGGGCGATCTCCTTCGAATATCCGAAGACGGAACCGTCCTGGTCCTCCATCTTCACTTCCATCCGCATCGGGACACCCGATAACCGATAATGGAACGCCAATCTTTTCAAAGAATCCCAGGAACCCGGCTTCACGCGGACCATTTCCAGCCATTCCCCTCGACGGAGATTGAACTGGAGCTCGAGGACGTCCCCCGTTTTTTCCTTGATCAGGTTGATCTTGCCGGAAGCATCCTGATGGGCGTTCACGTCCCAGGGACCGGCGATCCCCACAGTGACCTCATCCCATCTTTGATGGACGTCATCCCACGTGAGCGCCGGCAGCGAGGGCAACGGCCCCCGCCGAACCGTCGAATCTTCCGCCGACACGCGGATGGTCATGTCGTCTTCCGAAATCATCCGGCCATGGCTGTCCACCAACGCCACCTGCACGACATAAAGCCCGTCGCCGGTCAGAGAGAACGACAGTGCCGGGGGCGGAGTCTTCAGCGGCCACGAGACCTTGATCTTCCCTTCCTTCACGTAGCGGCCGGTCGAATCCTCCATGACGCGCCACCACAACAGACCGGTCCCGGCGGAAGGGACATCCTGCTCGAAATGGACGGGGATGATGACCGTCGATCCCGGAGAGAACTCCCGCACGGCCTTGATTGAGTTGATGCACACCTGAGCCCCCTCGGCCTTGAAAGAACGGATCTCCCGCCAGAACGAATCGTCGTCTGTCCGCGCGTCCCGATAGTCCGGGATGAGCCGCCGGGCGTTCTGCACGAGGGGGTCCAGCGCCGCGTATTTCCAGATGACGCCGTCCGTCAGCGCATTCACGAGACTCAAAAAAAGCATGCTCTGGTCCAATACCAGGTAGGTGCGCGTCACCTGGTTGCTCGACAGGTCGATGGAATCGCGGAATCCGAGATGTCTGGACTTACCGTCGACGATCATCGGCGCGCGAACCCCCAGCCCCTCGAGGGTTCTCAGGTTGGCAACGCTCTCCTTCGGAAAGAACGCCAAAGGGAGCGCGGACGCATGCGGTGTCACGACACGGTCCTTGATGGCCTGCCAACCGAGATAGCCGTCGTTGGGCGTGTCCGAAGCGGACCACCCCCAAACGGGGGACCCGATGACTTTGGCGTGATGGATCTGGGCGTAGGCGAATCGCGCCGCCGACGTGCCCATGAGGGTGGCCCGGTCGTCGACGAAAATACCGGAGATGAACTGCATGAAGAGACCGCCCCCCTGCCAACCGGGCACCAGATAATCCAAACCATACCGGGTCTCCATGTCCCGAGAGAGCGTGTCCCAATGGGCCGGTTCCGCCTGACCTTTCCCGATCGCGATGAAACTGGCCAGCCGGGAATCGCTCCCCAAAAGAGTCAACTTCCATTCCTTGTTCATGACGCCCGTGGCCATGTTGTAACCGCCGTAGAGGACCTTCGTCGACGGCTCGTAGAATTTCCCCCAATCCATGGCGTCCAGATACCGGCCGATGCGGGCCGACATCTCCGGGAAAGCCCCCTTGATCACCAACAGCCCCCCCGCCAGGTTCCCTGAATCCAAGACGGAGATCCACGCATCGTCCCGGCTGGGCTCGAACGTCTCGATGTTGTTCCAGCTCTGGCAGAAACCGTTCCAATGTTTGAATTTCTCGAGGCCGTCCATGAGCTTGCCGGCGCGAGAGAGCGCGTCTTCCCTCGTGATGAAACGCATCTCCATGGCCCCCGCCAAAGAGGCCGCGTAAACGCCGATATTGCTGACGGACGTGTTCTGGGCCTCACGGTTATTGTTGTCATAAGGAAGGCCTGTCGCCGGATGGGACAGGGAATCAATACATTCCCAGGTGTCCCGGGCGAGCTGGATGAGGTATTTCCTGTCCTCGTCGCCGAGTTCCCTCATCGACGGATAGATCGACCCCGGCTCGATCCCGGCGGACATCAGAGCGTTGGGGCCAGAAAACATCATCATGCCGAACAATCCTCCCGCAATAAGACGGTGTGCTGCAATCCTCAAAGTGCCTCCGCGTATCGTGATGCGTTACTTCAAAACGATCTGCCCCAACTCGATCCGGGGGCCTTTCGACGGCTTGAAACTCCAATTCAGTTTCGCTTCCTCCGTATCGTCGGACTTATCCCGGTCGTGGACCGCCAGCGAAAACCCCATCTTCATCCCGACGGAAGGCGACACGCCCAGGAAACCCCAGGAGATGGCCATCTCGGTCTTATACCCCTTGGAGTGCCACATCGTTTGACTGGCCGTCTCCGAGGGATCGGGCTCCTTGTTTTGGAACCACGCATAGCGCGCGGACTCGCCCGACGACGAGACCGGGGCGAACCCGAGCTGGTAGTTCCGCGGATTCCCCCACTCGAACCCCTGGTTCTGAGCATCCAGGTAAAGCTCGATGCAATCGTCCTTCCAGATATCGGGACCGGCCTGTTCGTTCACCATCTCGTTGTCCTTCACGTCCACGGCCACATAGAGGAAACGCTCGTCCCAGGAGACGGCATACTGCACACCGAAATCGTTGCGGCCGGAGACCTGCCCTTTTTCAAGATAGTCCGGATCCGACGAGAGATTGACGAACGAAGATCCCGGCCATTCGGCCAAGAGCCCGTCGATCGCGGGCGACTCCTTCGCCCGGACCGCCGGATAGAGTTTCCGCTGTTCCCTCAGGTCCTCGTCCGGTTTGACGCTGAAATAGAAGTCGTCGAGGTAGATCGTGCCGACCTTGCGCGTGACCGCCGTCGGGATGAAAACGATCGTGAACTCCGTGACGGCCTCCCACCGGTCCAATTCCTTGAACGACGCGAGCGGGATGGAGAACTGCTGCCATTCCTCCGTGATCCCGTCGAGGAGCACGCTCGCCGAGGTCTTGCCGTCCTTGAGCTCTATGCGGAACGACCGTGTATACCCTCGGGACGCATCGCCTTTCGCCCAGAGGACGAGATATTTGTAGGGGCGGAGATCCACGGGTGTCTTGAACAAAGAATAATATCCGTTATAGACCTCGTCCCGGACGACCTCCGGACTGGCCAGCGAGCGGTTCGTGGGGATATAGACGTTCTCGCGGTCGCTCTGGATATCATAGTCCAGACGGAGCCCGGCGCCGGAATCCCCCCGCCTGACGACCGGATCGAAACTCACCGTGCAACTGATGGTCTTATCGCTCTCGTCTCCCCAGGCGCTGGCCCCCCCGCCGAGTTCGTTCTGCGGGATCCCCTTATCGAATGTGTCAACGATCAACGTCTTCGCGTCCGCGGACCGGACCTGGATCAGGAACAGGGAGAGGAGCAGCGCGGCGTGACGCGTTCTCACGATCAGAATTGATACGACAGGGACAACGTCTGCGTGTCGCCCAGTTCGTCGTCATTCTCCCAGGCGTAATCGAAATTGAATCGGGCGAAACGGAACCCGCCTCCCATGGAGAAGCGCCACTGCCGGTCGGTCTCCAGCCGGCGAACCCCCGCGCGAAGGGCCAGTCTTTTCTTCATCAGGAGGTGTTGCATCCCGGCCGCATAGGCCTGTTTTTCGCGCTGCCGCCACGTCTCTTCGACGGTGAATTGACTGGCCGATCCGAGCCGCACGCCGACGCCCAGATGATAACTCCGGGGCAACACGTCCTCCGCCGACGTGTCCCATCGGATCTTCGGCTGGAGCAGGTTCCGGTAGGTGAAACCCAGCCGGAACCGGTTGCTTGAATTGCGATACAGGAGCCCGGCGTCGCCGCCGAACCCCGCGCCGCGGCTGTCGGCGTTGATGGAATGATATTTCAAGTTGCCGCCGGCGAAGATGTTCCTCCACAGCGGACATCCGTAGGCGAAAAGATAGGTGTTCTCGGCATAATGCAGGAAGTTGGCTTCCCCGGTGGTCTCCATCCGAAGGTAATGGAACGCGGCGGCGCCGGACCCGAGCCCCGGATGGGAATAGCCGATGACGGAATATCTCAGGAGACCGAGCCCGTAGAGGTCTTCCGTGCTGGAAGTGATCTGGGGACGCCGCATCATCGCCAGTCCCGCCGGGTTCCAATAGGCGGCGGAGCCGTCCTCCACGCAGGCGGTATAGGCGCCCCCCATGGCCTTGGCGGCGGCCCCGTATCCCAACGGATCGAAACTCTCCGCGCGCAACGCGCCGGGGACGGCCAACATC
Organism: Elusimicrobiota bacterium; assembly: GCA_022709755.1. GTDB lineage: Bacteria > Elusimicrobiota > Elusimicrobia > FEN-1173 > JAKLIF01 > JAKLIF01. The sequence continues at coordinate 7,357 of JAKLIF010000004.1, forward strand.
AAAGAGGTCAGTATCCCGAAATACCTGATGGACACGTCCCGCCGGCTCATCGGACCACCCCGATGAGTTCCTTGAACATGTCACGCTCTCCTCCGGCCCCTTCCGCCTCCAGGCGGAAGAAACACAGACCGTTACCGATCCAGTCACCGTTCTCCTCAATACCGTCCCATTCGATCACGTGTTCTCCAGCGAGTTGTTCCCCCTTGTCGAAGACCCGCACGACCTGGCCGTGCAAGTTATAGATCTTCAAGACCACCCGGGCTGTGCGGCCCAGGGTGTAGACGAACTTCGCGGTGTCTTTGATCCCGTCCCCGTTGGGAGAGAAGGGATTGTCCGGCGTGGAGACGTTCACGATGACGCTTCCCAGATTCAACTTCTGGAACGCCACGGGACTGCCGCTCTCCAGATCGTCCAGGACGAACGTGCCCGACCCGCCGCTCCCCTTGGCGATGGCGAAACTGACCTTGGAGATCCTCTTCAGGTCCAACGTGCTGGATGTTCCCGCCGTGAAGAAAGCGAATTCGTTCATGGGGATGGCGGCCTGGATCCACGCGTTGTTCGTGTCGGTGACATCGGCCATCACCCGCCGATAGACGGTCCCGTTGGCATCTTCGACCTTGACTTCCAGGTCGTTGACAGCGCCGTCCCCCTTATATTTGAAGCGGAACTCCTGGTCCGTATAAAAGTTCGGGCGCAGCTCCCGTTCGACGATGGCCCACAGCCCGTTGGTATGGGGGAACGAATAGGTCATATAGATCACGCGGTTCTCATCCGGCGAGCCGGAAGGGCCGCCGTCCTTGCCCAACCGATGGGAGAACGTCGCGCTGGAAGCGGCATAGCTGGTCCAACCGGTCTGGGCGAGGTCCTTGGAGAAATCGTCCAACACCATCACCGTCTCCGCCGTCGAGGAAGGCCCTTCGATCGCGATGTCGTCGAAATAGAGAGTGCCCGCGCCGAACGTCGTCACGACGAACTTGATCTTGCTCAGTGATTTCAGGTTCACCCCCGCGAAGTCGGACAACGGGATGGAATACTTCTGGAACGAGGTCGTGATGTTTCCGTAAGAAGAGACGTTCTTGGACACCAGGGCGGCACCGTTGTTATACCAGAGTTCGACGACCAGGGGCTCGAAACCGACGGTCCCTTTCACCCAGAAGACCAGTTTTTCGTTGCCGGTGGGGGCCACCATCCCGCCCAACGGCTCTTCGAAACCCGAATATTTGCCGGATCCCGCCACGACCGAATAGACCATCTCCAGCCCATAGGCCCCCGCCACGGTCTGAGTGGTGACATAGGCCAGACTCCCGGAACTGCCCGTTCCCTCGTCGAACCGGGCCACGGTCAATCCGCGGGAGTTAACGAGCGTGCCCCTCTCGGCGCTGTCGATGACGGCCCGCCAGGCGTCGGCCCGGATCAATCTCACGTTGTCGATGGAGACGGTCCCGGAACCGGCCTGTCCGTTATCGGTCACGACCCCGAACGCCATCTTGGACACCGCGTCGATTCCGAACGAAGCGTCTCCTTCGGTGAACGTCGTGAAGGAAGAGAGAGGGATGAGTTCCCTGTGCCAGGCCCCGTCGTTGTTCACCAAGAACTTGAAATCCAGTTTATCGCATTTGCTCGTGTCGGTGCTGTCCGAATCGGTGAACTTCGTCTCGATCGAGTTGACGACCCCGGTGGCCTTATAGTCGATCTGCAGCGTGTTGGCATTGTTCTTCAGGAAATTCAGCGTCGAATAGTTCTTTTCGATCTGCACGTAATTCCCCCCCAGCAGACCATAGGTCAGCTGGAGTCCGTTCCCGGTGACCCCGCTGACGGCCTGGGTGGACAGTGTGGCGGACTGGTCTTTCTGGAGCGTCTGGCCGGCACCGGCCTGTTCGTAATCGTCAAGGACCTGAGCCCGAATTCCCGACGCTGAGACGCCGCACAGGGCGATGCCGGACAATAGGACAAGCGAACACGTTGATCTTTTCACTGGAAGTTATTCCTCCTAAAAGCGTAATCCGACGGAAGCGCGATGGGACCCGCCGGTCTCGTCGACCGACAAGGGAAATCCGTAGGCGTAATCGAACTCCATGTATTTCTTCTTGCCGATGCGTCGGCGGTATCCCAACCCCATGGTGCCGGTCGTCGGGTTGGCTCCGCCCCTGAACGAGAACCGCTTAAAAAAACGTTTTTCAAATCCCGCGGCCCACGACGTCTCACGGCGCCTCTTGACCATATCCGCCGTGATGAGTCCCCGGCGAAACTGATAGGCCACGCCCACGCTCGTCTCCCGATACGCCTTGTCTTCCGACGCCAAACCCGCGTTGGGCTGATTGATGTTTTTGGCGCTCAAGCCCAACGAGAGCCCCGGAACGGTCTGCGGATCGGGCTGGATCCAAAACCCCGCGTCCACGCTCAGAGCGGACTTGCTGCGCCCCCCCGCGAACACGGAATCGCTCCGGGTGAGAGTATCCAGGTCGAACCGGTGATGGAGGTAATGGAGGTTCACGCCCAGAGACACTTCCGGCGTCATCGCCGAAACCCACCGGTTGAGCGGGGTCGCCAAGAGAACGGACACGTCATCCTGCCGATAGACGGGGCCCCTCAGACTCGACCAGCCGGTCCCCCAATATCCCAAGTCGGACACCGGCATGATCGCGGCGAACATATTGGTGTTCAAGTTGGTCTCATCCAGCCCCATGAACGGTTTGGAATGGGCGAACGTCATCTCGGAAAAGTCGCTCTGGGTCACACCGGCCGGGTTGTGATAGACCGCATTCACATCATCGGAAACGGCGGTATAGGCATCCCCCATCCCCCCCGGGCGGACTCCCCACGAGGTCTCCTTAAAGGCAGCGTGGAGTAGTGGAATGGTGGAATAGTAGAATAGTGAAATAACGGTGGACAAAATGGCAACGCGGGTGCCACAGGGAAAGAATGAGATATGGAAATACATTGGTTTGTTTTTCATAAGCACCGTTTTTTCTTTTACCAATCCACCATCAACCATTCACCCATCTATTACCGGGCGACGGTGATGGATCCGTTCACTTTTTGGCCGTCGATCTCCGCGTTGTAAAGATAGACCCCGCTCTCGACGATGACGCCGTCGAAATCACGGCCGTCCCAGCTGGTCTGGTTCTCCAGGCGACGGATCAGCCGTCCGTGGATGTCGAAAAATTCGATCTTGGCCCCCGACGCGCTCCCGCCGAAACGGGCCTCGTCGTTGACGCCCGGCGAACCGGCGGGCGTGATGATCTTTTCCCGGGGACGGATCTGGTCTTTGGTGAGGGCGGCCTGAGGGAACACCGCGTAAGTCGAAAAATGTGTGATCGAGGCGGTCACCGTGTTCCGGGCCGAATCCACGATCCCTCCGACGGGGACCCATTGACTCCCGTCCCAGGTGAACATCTTCAAGGAGGCCTCCGCGAGCGTCGTATTCGCGCCGGTCAGGGAATCCTCCACAAAACCGTCCTGGTCCCGGTCCAGATACCGCATCGTCAAAGTGACCGGCACATCGAACCGGAGTCCGTCGGGCGAGAACGTGAACGCCGCGAACGGCTGTTCCCTCCCCAGCGCAGCCCCCGAAGGAAGGGTCGTGACATCCGCTTGAGCCACCGTGATGGAGACGGTCTCCCGGAGGGCTCCCGCGGGAACCGTCAGGGACGTTTCGCCGTCGGATGAACTGCTATCGGAGACCGTGATGGTCCCCCCCGCCGAGGTGATCTCGGACGACTGGGACGTTTGAACCACCAAGACGGTCTGAGGCGATGCCGCGCTCGCAAAGAACGCCGACTGGACGAAATCCGTGGCTTCGATGTAATACTCGACTCCGGAAGCCGTCATGGAGGACGCCGGGATGGAAACGGAACCGGAAAAAGACGCCGTATGCGGGGTCCCGACATCGAAGTTGAGCCGGTTATAATCAGACGTTCCCTTCGTCCGATAATAGAGCGTGACCTTGCCGACGCGCTTGTCGTCCGATGCGGACACAGACACGGACAACGCCTGGCCGGCGGGAGCCATCGAGACGGCGGTATGGGTGAGTGACGGGGCCTGGGTATCGTTCGTCACCGGATCCACCTCGCAATGGGCGGCGGAAATGACACTTTCATTGCCCGCTACGTCCATGGCCACCAAACGGACTCGGTAACTCGTCCCCGCCCCGGCGGCGAATGAACCGGCATTCAGAGTCAGACTGTAATCGGCGCTCGCCGTATTGGTCGCGTAGGCCAGCATGTACCAGGTGACACCGCCGGTCATATTGTCATGCTCGAGCCGGAACCCCTCGATGGTCGGGTCGGACGAAGCGGTGGCTCCAGTCCATGTCATCACATTGGTCGGACCGAAGACATGGCCGTCCTCGATCAGATAGCCGTCATCCTTGAAAAGCGCCGGAGCGGAAGGCGATACCGTGTCCTTCAGGATGATATCGTCGATAAAAACGTCCTGGGAGGTCGTGTTCGACACTTTTATTCCCCGTGTTGAATCCGAGTTGATGAACCAACATTGGACCTGAACCGCCTTGGATTTGTCGATCGCAAAGTGAGACAACGGCACGTTGTAGGTCTCGAACGAGCTTGTCAACGTCACGGGGGAACTGAATATCCTCTCCAGTCCCGCATCGTCCTTCATCCCCAGGGCGAGTTGCGTGCCGATACCCGAACCGGCCCCCTTGATCTTGAATGAAATCGTATCGCACCCCGTCACGTCCACACCGACTCCCGTCCCGGCATCCGGGCTGGGGTCCAGAAGGAACTGGGCCACGGCATCCGTGGGGCTGGCGGATCCCGCCGTCCAGGTGATCTTGCTTCCTGCCGGAGCGCTGGCATAATTGGCGACATCATAGACATGGGCCACACTCGCACCGGTCCCTCCGTTCACCCAGTTCCCCATGTTCAGTCCGAACGGACCGGGCTCAGCCCCGTCGTTGAAGTTCTCCACCCAGACCGGGGCTGCCTTGGTGTGGAAGAGTATCTGGTCGATATAGAATGTCTCGGTGGGAACAGCGGAATAGACGGTCAACGTGATGTAGTCGACGTCGCTCAGGGCGGTGCTGGAATTGACGAGGAAACCGGTTTCCAGGGCTGGAAGAGGGATCACGACCTTCTGCCACGAAGTCGTCACGCCCGATGGAAGAAAATTGCGGATGTCAGGACGCGTACCGCTCTCTCCAGACCCCGCGCTATGGAGGGAGACGTTGAATCTCTCTCCGCCGGCGGCCCCTCTTACCCAGAACGACAGAGAGGCATAGTTCCGCAGGTCCCGGTTCGACGAGAACCGGATCAAAAGGTAACTGTCTGCCCCCGTCGTGTAGGCGACTTTGAGGGAATTCCCCGTGTTCCCCCAGGAAGGCTCGGACGAACTGTTCGCCGCGACGGTGCGGGTGACGTTGTTCACCTGATCGATGGCGCCGCCCAAAAGAGTGGTCGTGTTCCCGTCCGTGAAATCGTCCACGACCAGGACACCCGCAAGACAGGGGACGGAGAGGAAGGCCAATCCAAGGCCCAAAAAGATCGTCTTGTGTGTGTGTGTGATGAGGGGTTTTATCGTATTCATATATTCCATTTATCCGCCCATGGAGGATACTTTTTGATGACGTGTGATTTAAGCATTTTTTTATTATATTTCCAATGTTTTTGGGGGCCGCCGGCGAATTCAACTTGAAATCGTTTCACTAATTGTTAATAATTGTCATCTATTGGTACCATGCTGATTTTAAACGGTCCCTTCAAAAACCCATCATCACTGATAAGGAGGATGTGCAACATGTCGCATTCCGTCCGAGCGCTCAACGAGGAACGCTCCCGATTCCCAAATCCTGTCCGGTCCCGGTCACTCCGTTCGTTCAGATATTCCTTTTTGACATCGATTCTCATCCTCTCCACGATGACGTCCGTCGCGTTCGCGGGAATCCGTCCGGCCCCTTCCCCGCAGAAGGAGGACGGCGCCTCCTTCAACCTGCTCGACGCCAAGGACCGGGGGACCTTCAACATCGGGCCGTCCAAAGGGAACATCTCCACCGTTTCCGACGAAAAAACAGCCCAGACCGTCCTCCAATTCGACTATAACGTCCCCCCCAAATCCATCGTGGGAGTCTGGACCAAGAATTACCCGACCGACCTGAAACCCACCACCGCCAACGGGGTGAAGATCGGCGTCAACGTGCTCTCTCCGGACCAGACCAGACAGATTTCGGTCGTCGTGGAACTCAAGGGAACCAAAGAGGTCCAACGCATCCCGCTCCAGCTCAAGCCGGGGTGGAACCGGACAGAGAACCTCATCGAATGGAAGAAGATCGGCGACCTGAAAGAAGCCGTCTTCGTGGTCAGTTCGACGAAAGACGGACAGACCGTCGCCGGATCCCTCCACCTGAACCTGGATTTCGCAAAGATCGGAACCGTTCCCAAGAAGAAGGGCTCGTCCTCATTCGGACTCTTGGACGGAAAAGAACGGGGAGTCTTCAACATCGGCTCATCCAAAGGGGATCTCTCCCTGATATACGACGACGCGGCCCAACGGGATGTTCTGAAGTTCAACTACAGGACGCCCGCCAAAACGGTGGTCGGGGTATGGACGAAAGGGTATCCGTCCGAATTGAACGAGAACGTCGCCAGCGGCGTGAAGGTCGGGGTCAAACCGGGCCGGGCGGAGCAGGCCCAACAGGTGAGTCTCTCGCTGGAGATCAAAGGGTCCAAAGAGACCCAGGCCGTCCCCCTGGCGATCCAAGCCGGGTGGAATTCCGTCGAAGAGCCGCTCGATTGGGCGAAGATCGGAAAACTCAAGGAAGTCGTGTTCGTCGTCACGCCGAACGATTCCAACAAGACCGTCTCCGGCACGCTCAGTCTCGATCTGAATTTCGTCAAGCTGAAACCGAAGGAGACTCCGGACCTCGCCGGAACCCCCGCCCCCTTGAGCCTTCTGTCGGCCGCGGAACGGGGCGTCTTCAACATGGGGCCGGCCCAGGGGACGCTCGGAGTCATGACGGACGGGACGGAGAAGAAGGACGTCCTGAAGTTCGACTACTCGGCTCCCGTCGGTTCCGTCATCGGGATCTGGACGAAAGCGTTCCCGCCGGAGATCCGGCCGGATTTGATAAACGCCGCCCTCATTGACGTCAACCTCCCCGAACAGGGACAGGAGAACTCCATTTCCGTGGCGGTCGAAATCAAAGGGATGAAGAGCACCCAGCGAATCCCCCTCCAACTCCGATCGGGACGGAATTCGATCCGGGAATTCATCGATTGGGAATCGATCGGCAAACTGACTGAGACGGTGGTCGTCATCAACCCCGTCGCGAAGGATCAAACCGTCTCGGGAACGATCCACCTCAACATCGGTTTCATCCAATCGTCGGACGCCCCCCGACGCGGCCCGACGGCGGGACGCAAGATCGGGCTGGTGCTGCTCTGCGGCCTGATCGGAGCCGCCTTGTCATTCCTCCGGGGACGAGTCTTCGTCCGCCGGCCGGCAGATCCGTCCGGCGAATCCGCCGGATGCCTCTCGTCGGCGCCGACATCGGTCCTGGGGCACCTCCGATGCGACCTCGTTTTCGGATCGACGATCCTCCTGACGCTGATCTCGACGCTGGGGATCTATCTGTTGGGGACCCTCCAGTCCCCCCACGCCACGACGATCATCCTGCTCCTGGCCTTGGGCGGCGCTCTCATCGCCAACCTCTGGAAATCGGCCCTGACGGGAAAACACCTGACCCCGGTCGAAACATTCCAGAACATCTTCCTGACGGGTCTGCTCGCGGCCACATCCAGCAGCCAGGTCCTCTGGCAGAACCCGGCCACGTGGTCCCAACTCCTCCTCAAGAGCAATCTGACGGCGGCTCTCGCCTTTCTGATCTACCACGTCTCCAACGCCTGCACTCTGAAATCGACGGGGCAGCACATCCGCCTGGCGAGCGGCTCGCTGATCGTGGCGACCCCCTATCTTTTCGGGCTGTTGCTCCTCCTCCAGAACGCGACCCTTCTTCAGAACGCGGTCGGACCGGTCGTCTCCCATTTTCTCTCGGCGGGGCCCCTGCTCCTGGCGGACATCGGCCGGTTCCTGGTCATTTTCCTCTTCAACGAAGCGGTCGCCAACGGGATCAGCCTGGCCTCCAAAGGGAAAATCGTCAAGTCCCTGAACGCCCATCTCACCATCCTCCTCGTCTCCGCGGGCGTCGTCATCTCCCCCTCCATCGCGGATTGGGGATCGTCTCCGTTGGTGAGCCGTTGGCCCGAAGGTCTGCGGATCCTCGCGGGGATCGCCACCGCCATGCTCTCCCAAGCGGGCCTCTGGGTGGAAGTGTATCTCATCACCGGTATGATACTGGACGGGACCTATTCATTCGAGCCGACCGGCGAGAGCATCGCCCGCCACGTCCAGACCGGCCTCGGCAAAGGGATGGCCTACAGCGGTTTCTTCATGACGTTCCTCTACGCGCTCAACCTCCTGTTCCACGCGCCGGCCGCGAGGACGCTGATGACCTCCGCCCCGTTGTCACTGGGACTCCTCTTCGGCGCCCTGGTCTTTCCGTTCGCCAAGACCATCATCGAAAGTTTCGACGGGAGCATGTCCTTCTTCGAGCGCATGCGTTACAGCTGCAAGAAACCCATGCTCTACGCCCGAGGAGCGATCGCCGGATGGGGCCTGGCCTACGGTCTGTCCCACGGCGCCTTCCAGTGGGCCACCCCCGAACGGATGGGGTTCGGCCTCGCGATGGGATTCCTCGCCTCGGCGGGAGCCAGTCTCCTCCGGGACACCGTCAACACGTTGCGCCGTCGAGGACAACTCCAATCCTGGAGGGTCTATTTCATCGACGCCATCCTGGGCGGATTCATCGGCGGCATGACCGCGTTCTATCTCGACGCCTCCCAGGTGCCGGTCATCATCGACAAATTCAACCTCTATCTCAGCTCCGGTCTGCAGCCGAAGGATTACACCATCTATGCGCTCCTGAGCAAATGGGGACGCGTCGACCTCGGGGCGTTCTCCGGAGGGGTCAAACTCTTCTTCAACGAGGCGTTGGCCGGCGTCATCACCTGGTCCGTGGCGGCGTGGCTGTTCGCCATCAACCGGACCCTGATGGAAGCCTACTTCCAACGGGACAAAGCCCCGATCAAGCACCTGCTCTCCCGCGCGGGATTCGTGGAACTGGTCGTCAACATGATCCACGTCCTCCGATGGGGACTCTGGATGTCGCCGATCATCAACACGTTCCTCCGCATGATGGGCGAGGCCACTTGGTACAACCAGGACGGCCTCATCCGGTCCGTGATGGCCATCTATCAGAACATCACCCTGAGCCCCGCGGAGTTCCAGACCTGGAGCCTGAACCTCTTCATCTCGCTGCTCGCCGTCGACGCCGTCCGCATCCTGATCTGGATCGACCACATGGGACTGCGCGTGGCCACGCTCGTGAACCTCAGTTTCATCGGGATGAACAAATTGGACGACCGCATCGCCCGGTTCATCGGGCCCGACGCGGCCCAGCGTTACATCCCCGAAGGAGTCAAGCGCTTCACCACTTGGGCCCCGCTGCTCATCCCCTTCTACATCCCGCGCGGCACCGACTGGGAATTCGCCTGGAGCAAATCCCTTTCCATCCAGAACGCCGCCGCCCCCTGCGCGCTTCTGCCGGCCCTGCAGTCCCTGTCGGCCTCCCAGATCATCCTGGGAATCCTCTCGGGGCTTCTGATCTGCACCGGGATCTGCGCCGCCATCCGCCTCCTGATGGGACGAGCCGCTCGACGGCAGGAAAAGATCTACGAACTGGGAAACCGCGAATACAAGGTTTTCCTCAAAGAGAACGGCGAGTCATACAGCGAGATCCTCCGGAAAGGGTATGACCTGACCCGCCGCTCTTACGACGTCCTGCACCCCTGCGGCCGGGCCCTCTTCGTGGTGGAACCCTCCCAGGCTCCGGACTCCTCCTCGCGGTTATGGCCCGTGCTCGGGAACTTCCCGAAGAACCAGTTCGCCGGCGCGCGCATCGAACGGGGTGACGGACTGCTCCGCGTGACCCACACCCACCACAACGCCATCCGCACCGTGATCGACATCCGCCTGCCGGATGACGATACCCCGGCCGAAATATGGACCATCACCCTCGACAACATGACGGACACCCCTCGCTCGTTGAAAGTGGTGCCCTACCTGGAATGGGTGCTCGACAAACCCGACGCGGACAAGGGACACACCCAATACAACCGGTTGTTCCCGGAGATGGAATATCTGGACAGTTTGAACTGCATCATCGCCTGGTCGAAACATTCCAAATCGATGGGCCTCATCGCCTCCGACGTTCCCCCGGAAGGATTCCTCACCTCCCGGATGGACTTCATCGGGCGCGCCCGGAGCCTCTGGACGCCGCGCGTCCTGGAAACGCTGGACTTCATGCCCGCTCAGGACACTCCGGCTTGCCCGACCTTCGATCCCATCGGGAGCCTCCTTCTGAACGTCTCCCTGCCGGCCAAATCGTCGCAGAAGATCCATGTGATGGTCGGTTATTCCAAAACGGCTCTGGACGCTGTCTCGGGGTTCCTCCATCCCCAGCCGTCCGCCGCGCCGAGGAAACAATCCCTCAAGAAGAAGTCCCCCCTCATCGGGCACGGAGAAATCCTCCCGAAGACCCCCCAGCCCTATTCCGAGTTCACCCAACAGGGGAACCGCCTTCTCGTCCGCACGCCCTACACTCCGCGCCCGTACGACCACGCCATGTCCAACGCCATCGGACACACGGTGATGGTGACCAACCGGGGATTGCACACGTCGATGAGCGGCAATTCCCAGCAGAACCCCATCACGCCCGACTGGCCGGACACCGTCACCCGGGAAGTCTCCGCGGAAGCGATCTACCTCTACGACCCGACGATGGAAAAATGGTATTGCCCGACGCTCCACCCCCTGAACGACCATTCGGCCAGACACGAATGCGAATTCGGCGTGGATGGCACCGCGACGTTCCGCATGACCCAGGATACGCTCTCGACGGAGCTGACCGTCTTCGTCCCCCCGGACGAACCGGCCGGACTCTACCTCCTCACGATCAAGAACAACGACGAACATCCCCGGCGCCTGAGGGTGGCTCCCTACTTCCAGATCGTGCTGACCGGACAGGCCGAACGGCGCCATGGACCTCTCAAGATCAGCGAAGACAAGGATCTCAACGCCCTGTTCTTCGAAAACCCGCGCAACACCTTCCGCTGGGGACCGGCGTTCGCGTCCCTGTCGATCCCCGTGGACCGCACCGTGACTCAGCGGGGCCGGTTCTTCGGCACGGACCGCGGCGTCACCCACCCCTACTTCGTGGAGAAAGGGGAACCGGACCTCACCCAGATCTCCGACGACAGGCCGATCGCGGGATTCCTGGGAACCGTCGATATCCCGGCGCGCGGAGAGAAGACGATCGCCGTCATCCTCGGGCAGGCGGACACCCGCAAACAGGCGTCTTCCATCATCCACAAATACAAACACATCGAGACGGCTGTGAAGAGCCTGGAGAAGACCCGTCAATGGTGGCTCAGCCTGATGGAGACCGTGAAGGCCGAAACCGACCATCCCGAATACGATTGGTATCTCAACTGGCTGAAATATCAGGGCATCGCCGAACGCATCTGGGCCCGACGCGGCTTCTACCAGACCAGCGGCGCCTATGGGTTCCGCGACCAGCTCCAGGATTCCGTCAACCTCATCTGGGTCGATCCGGCCCTGGCGCGGAAACAGATCATCCTGCACGCCTCCCAGCAATTCATCGAGGGGGACGTGGTCCATTGGTTCCACACCCTCCACGACGGACGGACCGCCTTCTCCAACAGGTCCCATGCCTCCGACAATCTGCTCTGGCTGGCCTGGGGCGCGTCGGAATACGTGAAAGCGACGGGCGACGAGACGCTGCTCGACGAGATGACGTCCTATCTGGAATCAGAGAATCCGTTCCAACCACTGCCGAAGATGAAACACGGCTGGGGATCCATCTACCTCCGGTCCGCCAAGAAAGATTCCGTCTACCGCCACTGCATGAAATCCATCGACGTCGTCCTCGAAAAACGAATGGGGAAGAACGGACTGCCCCTCATCGGGACGGGGGATTGGAACGACGGATTGGACGAGATCGGAAGCCAAGGCCGGGGAGAGAGCGTCTGGCTGGGCTTCTTCCTATATTACATCCTCAACAACATGCTTCCCATCATCGAAAAACGCTGCGGCGCTCAACGCAAGGACCATTACGCCCGGAAGAAGGCCGACCTCGGGGCGGCGCTCGAGAAGACATGGCGGGGAGACCGGTATCTGCGCGCCATCCATGACGACGGCACAGAGATCGGATTGAAAGACAGCGGGGTCTGGGAGATCGACGCCCTCACGGCGGCCTGGGCCGTCATGTCCGGCATCAATTGGGAACGGAACGTCACCGTGTTCAACACGGCCCTGCAAGTGCTCGAAAAGGAGAACGTCATCCTGCTGGGATGGCCGGCCCTCCGCGAAGACACCAAGCCGTTCCTCGGACGCAGCAGCCACTATCCGGAGGGAGTGCGCGAGAACGGGATGTATTCCCACGGCGTCCAGTGGCTCGTCGGAGCCGCGCGATTGCTCGCGGAACATTTCGAGAAGGAAGGGGACCGCGCCAAAGCGAAGGAATACAGAGCCCATGCCTGCCGGCTCTGGACGAAGATCTCCCCCCTCTCCCATGTGACTCCGGGGGAGATCGAGATCTACGGCGGCCAACCCAACAAACAGGCGGCCGACATGCTCACGACCTTCGATCAAGGCCGGATGATCTGGCACGGATATACGGGGGCCGCGGGATGGATGCTGCGGCAATTCTTCGAAGGCGTGGTGGGAGCCCGGCTCGTCAACAACCAGGTCGTTCTCCCCTCGGACCTGCAGGAACCCCGCGGAGACCTCACGATCAACCGGGTTTATCGCGACGTCGTCATCAGCCCGTTGGAAGGACCCACCGCGCACATGAAAGAACGCAATCCGGAGATGGGCTATATTCTGAAGAGTTGAATCTCAATCGCCCCGTCGTCTCGGGGCCGTGGAGAAGACGGTGAAGAAGGACGAACGTCCCTTTATATCTTCCGGCAGGATTCCCGGATGACGAGACGCCCCTGAAGAACCACCGGGGCCGGTCTCTTTTTCGGAAGTTTCCCCTCCATCTCTTTCAAAAGCAACTTCGCCGCCATGACCGCCATCTCTTCCAAGGGCTGTCGGATCGTCGTCAAGGGCGGATCGGACCGCCGTGCTTCGGTTACATCGTCGAACCCCACCACGGAGATATCCTTCGGGACATCCAGTCCCGCACGACGGATCGCCTCCATGGCCCCCAACGCCATGTGATCGTTCGCCGCGAACACGGCGGTCGGACGGGGAGAAGCGGATAAAATCCGTCTCATCGCACGGAATCCTCGCCGTCGGTCGAAACGTCCATCGCCCTTCCACCGGGAGAGCCGGCGGAGACGATGATTCCCGAGTTCCTTCCGGTATCCCGCATAACGGTCACGCGCGTTTTTCATCTCCATCTTCCCGTTCAGGACGGCGATCCGTTCATGCCCCAAAGAGATCAGATACCGCACGGCCCGCCGAGCAGCCCCCTCGTTATCCATGTCGACGGAAAGACACCGGCGGGAGACCGACTGAAGCAGGACCAGGGGGCGACCTGTCTTCCTGTAACTCAAAAGACGGGCATCGTCCCTCGACGGGGCCAAGAAGAGGGCCCCGTCAGCCGGAAGCACGAGAGGATTCAGCCGGAGGACGATCCGGCGCGGAGAGAAAAGACGGCGAATGCCGCGGAGGGTCTCACGAAAATACGGGGCGCTCAGATCCGGATGCGGATGCGTATAGACCCCCACAATCCGTCTGGTCATGCGGTGAAGGGAGAAGCGGAGGGGCCGATCAATAGAATTTTTCCAACGACAACAGGTCTTCCTGCGCCTGGACCGGCGGGTAGGAATGGAATCTCTTCTGGACCGCCCTGTCGTTCAGATAATTGTTCAAGGCGATGAGGGTCATGGCCTGATCCAAACACAAGTAGCGGGCGGAGCACCGGCCCGTCATCACGTTCACGCTGTCATAAAAACCATATTCGCCGTAGATGTCCGGGTATTCGAGCAAGGTCCGGATGTTCTCCACCGCCTTCGGAGCGTCCACCATCAACGCCAAAAAACTGACATGCGGTGTCACCACTCCTTCGTCGGGATACCCCTTGGACCCCAGGTAAGGAACGCCATATTCCCGATACCCTTCCGACTCATCGGGCACCGCACAGGGAGAGAAACCCCACACCGGATATCTTTTCTCGTTCAAGGCATAATAGATCTGCAGGTCCAGGACGCGGGAGTTATTGAGTCCCAATCCCTTGGGAGCCAATCCCTGTTCATCCAGAACCAACGTCGGCATCAGGAATTCGAAGAGACTCCCTCCCCAGGAAGGGACGAAAGCCACGCCGTCGACGCGATAATACCCCGAGAAGACCTTGGACCCGTCGATCATCTTGTCGCGGCCCTTCGGGGTCTGCTGCTGCCATTTATTATCGGGCGGGAATGTGCGGCTGATCCTCCACCAATGATCCCGAGGGACGTCCCCCTTGGCGATGGCGATATAAGAGGTCGCGCGCGGTTCGGTGCAGAACAGCCCATACGTGTAGGGAGGGTATTCGCCCTTGTCTCCATCGTAACCCAGATAGAGATGCCCCAGGTCCTTCGCATACAACTTCGAAAAATCCACCTGTTTGATCAGCGCGTCCGCGTCGACGCCCACGTGCTCCGGGAAAGCCTGCCGGGCGATGATCAGACCCGCCACCAGCCATCCGTTATCGACGGAAGAGACGTAATGGGCTTTATGGGAAAAATCGATGGTCGCGTAATAGTTATAGAAATGGTCATCCCAGCACTCCATCCGACCCAGGGACGTCAACACGGCCCGGATGCGTCCGACGGCCTCGTCGGGGGCCAAAAAACCGAGATCCACGGCGGACACGACGCACATCAGATACAGGCCGATATTGGTCGTCGACGTATAGCTGTTCACCTTCGTGAAGCTGGATGTGACAATGATGTTATCCAGCGGGAGGCCGGTCTCCCGATCGACGATATCGCGGAAGTATCCCCACGTGTCGCTGGCGATCTGGAGCAGGAATTGCCGTTCCGGAAGACCGGCATCGATCTGTTTCAGCTTCACCGGAGAGAAACGGATCAAACGGGCCTTCTCGTCCTCCTGGGACAACTTCGTTTCCGCCGAGAGGAGGACGGGGCACAACAGGCCGAGCCACAACAGAAAATGGATTCGTTTCAACCTTTTTCCTTTCCCATGATTTTGAAAGATTTCGTTTGAGCGCAATAAAGATAGCATGTTAACTATTTTTTGGGAAGATAAATCCGGTATCCCGCGGCCGATATTCCGTCGACAGTCCGATTACGCCGTGTAACCCATGGATCGGAGGGTTTCCAACTGCCGCCGCGCCGCGTCGAGATATCCCTGGTCCCGCGAGGTCTCCAGGATATGGCGGAAGATCTGGGCGGCCCGGGCATAGTTTCCCTTCTTCTTATGCAGGTTCCCGAGGATGTTCTCCAGGAGCGGCGGACAATCCGGGTATTGGATGGCCTCTTCGAGGAGTTCGATGACCTTGTCCATCTGGAATGATTTCCGGAACGCGATGGCCCCCGCATACAGTTGGTACCGCCAGAACGTCGGATCCGCCTTCTTCCCTTCGGCCAACAAGGATAACGCTTCCTCCGCCCTGTTCAGATTGAAAGCCAGCGCTCCCGCCGCGAACAGATACACGTCATGGAAATAGGGGTCCAGTCCGACAGAGCGGCGGGCATATGTCAGCAAGTGGGGATAAAACGACAGTGAGACGCCGGCGGCCAATGAATCCGCCTCCCCCTCCTCATGTTCCGTCTCCTCCGACCCATAATATTGGAGGAGCTGGATGAAGGCCAAATCGGCCGCGAACCGCCGCGCTCCGATAAAAACACCGGAAACGTCGAGAAGCGCATTGTCCTGCATGGAAGGGGCCCCGAAAAGCGGCCATCGCGGAGTGAAGAAGACTGTGGAGATCGCCTGGGCCGAGAAAAGAAAGGCCATGAAGAAGATCCCGGCCGTCAGGACTGTTCGTTTGATAGACATGAGACTGGTTCGGTCAGAATTCTTTCCGGGAGAACAGCGCGATGCTCAGACTCAGACAGGCGGCGGCGTATAATACCGCGTAAGCGCCCCCCCAAACCCACAGGGACAACGGCGGGGATCCCGGAATGTGCCAGACATCGCGGTAGTTCAGGAATTGAAAATTCGGCATGATGACGATGATCGTCTTGACGAGGAGGACGGAGAGGACGCTCTCCGATTTGCGGGCCAAAAAGGTCAACTCCGAACCGAAATGGCCGAGGAGACTGAAGAACAGGGTGAACACCACCGAGGCCACGGCCGAGGAGGAGAAAAGAGAGAAAAAGACAGCCAGGGCCCCGACCACGCAGACCTTCAGATAAATGAACGGCAGGGCCGCCAGATAATGCGGATCGAAAGACCAGCCTTTGATTCCCAACAGCGTCACATGGATGACTCCCATCAGGAGAAGGCTGATGACGACGGAGACGACGAGCCCGAGATAGCGACCGACGATGTAAAATCCGCGGGGCAACGGCCTGGTCAGGAGAAGGTAGATCGTCTTCGATTCCATCTCCTCCAGCACCAGGGTGACCGCGCCGAACAAGACCGCCACGATCCCGAACAATTCAGTGAGCAGCAAACCCAGGTCGAAGATCACCCGGACTTCCTGTTCGGCGGCCAAAGCCCCGAACAAGAGGGAGACCCCCATCAACAGGGCGCCGAAAAAGAGCACCACCAGGTAAAGACGGTTCCGGAATTGCTGGACGAACGTGTATCGCGCAATCGACAACAAGGATTTCATCATCGCACCTCCATCGGGCCCGCTGACGTCACGACATCCACGAAAAGGCCTTCCAAACCGCCCGCGGTCTGCGACCATTCCGATTGGGAGATGACCCGTTGGAGACGCCCTTTCACCAGGATCCCCACCCGGTGACAGACTTTCTCCACCTCGGAGATGCTGTGGGATGAGAAAAAGACCGTCTTCCCCTGCGCGTTCAGCGATTGGATCAATTCCCGCATCTCCTTCAAGCCGAGGGGATCGAGACCCGTGACCGGCTCGTCGAAAATAAGGATCTCCGGATCGTGGAGCATGGCCTGAGCCAATCCGATCCGCTGGAGCATTCCCTTGGAATACTCCCGCATCGGCCGGTGCGCGTGGTCGGTCATCCGCACCGTCTTGAGCACGGACTCAATCCGCGGCCCCATCGTTTCGGAGGGCAAGCCGGAGACGTTCCCATAAAAACGCAACACCTCACGGGCCGACAGGTACCTGTAGAAATACGGCATTTCCGGGAGATACCCCATCTTCGTCTTGGCCGCGGGATGAGGCATCCGAAGGCCCCAGACGTCGACCGTCCCCTCCGTCGGGAACAACAACCCGAGGATCAACTTGATGGTGGTCGTCTTCCCCGAACCGTTCAACCCCAGCAGACCGAAGACTTCCCCTTTCTCGACCGTGAGAGACAACTGTTCCACTCCGAGAGTGGTCCTGACCCGCCCGAGATGCGACCGGCGATAGACCTTCGTGAGGCTGTTTAAAAGAATGGCCGGGTGGGAATCGCCCATGGTCCGGAGCCTCCTCTTTTAAAGGGTCACCATCTGAACGTTCAGAATGGCCGGGTGGGACCTGACCTTCTTCAGAACGTCCTCGGACACCTGTCCATCCACGTTCCAGATGGAGACCGCCACTCCGCCCGGACGGTTCCGTCCGACATCCATCCCCGCGATGTTGATGGCCGCGGCCCCCAACACCGTGCCCGTATGACCGACGACGCCGGGCTTATCGGTGTTCTGCATGACCAAGAGATTTCCCGCCAGGACGACGTCGATCGTCATGTCGTCCACCCGCACGAGCCGGAAATCCTTCTGGCCATAAACGGTGCCGGCCAAACGATGGACCTCCTTCGACGTGGCGACTTCGATCTCCAACACAGACGCATAATCTTTTGAATCCGGGTAGGACTGCTGCTCCACCGACAATCCCTGCGCCGTCGCCACGGCCTGGGCATTGACCGGGGAGATGCGGGACTCCACTTTCTTCAGAAGACCCGCCAACGCCGATGAGGTAAAGAGGGCCGGATTTCCCCGTCCCAGTTCCCCCACATAATTCAGTTTCACCCCTTGGATCGGGGCGGAGACGATCTGGGACGCGAAGCGGCCCAACCGTTCGGCCAGAGTGACATAGGACAGGAGGTGGGACTGCCCCGCCACATCGATGGCGGGCAGGTTGAGGGCGAAACGCGCGATGCCCTTCTCGAAATATTCCACCACGTTCTTGGCCAGTTCCTCGGAGACCTTGATCTGCGCCTCTTCCGTCGAGGCCCCGAGGTGAGGGGTCATGATGACTTCGGGGCGGTTCAAAACCGGTGACCCCCACGGCGGTTCCTTCTCGAACACGTCGAGGGCGGCCCCCTTCACGTGCCCGGACTCGATGAATTCCAGCAGGACTTTCTCTTCGATCAAACCTCCCCGCGCACAATTGATCAGTCGGACCCCCGGCTTCGTCTTCGCCAGAGCCTCCCGATTGAGGAGACCGCGGGTCTTGTCCGACATGGGGACGTGGATGGTGATGAAATCGGACTGTTTGAGGATATCGTCGATGGCCACGCAAGCGACGCCGGCCCGTCGGCACCAGCCCTCATCCCACACGGGATCATATCCCAGCACGCGCATACCCAAGCCGATGGCTCGGACCGCGACTTCACGGCCGATCCGGCCCAGCCCGACGACCCCCAACGTCTTTCCGGTGATCTCGGTGCCGATGAATTTGGACCGTTCCCACTTCTCCCGCCGGATCGACGCGTCCGCCTGCGGGATGTTGCGGGCCAACGACATCAGGAGGCCGATGGTGTGTTCCGCGGCGGAAATGGTGTTCCCCCCCGGCACGTTCATGACGATGATACCGGCCTTGGTGGCCGCCTGCACGTTAATATTATCGACGCCGACACCGGCCCGGCCGATGACCTTCAGATCACGGGCCGCCGCAATGACCTCCTCGGTGACCTTCGTCTCGGAGCGGACCAGCAACGCCTGGCACCCGGCCAGCTTGGCGATGAGGTCCTTCGAGGAGAGACCCGTCGAGACCTCGACCTGGACCCCCTCGCACCCCTTCAAAAAAGAGATGCCTTCTTCAGCCAATGGATCGGAAACAAGAATGCGGATCGGATGACTCTTATCCATGATGTTGTCTACCCCCGTATGGTTCATGTGTCAACCGACGGAGAGACGATCTCTCGTGTCGGATGCGAATCTGCGGTTCCCCGGCGTCGGGCCGGGGGCCGCGCTAGCGGATATTGAAAGCGCGCCGGAAAACGTCCCGCATGTCGCGGACAGGCACCAACTCGATTTCCTTGCGGATGTTCTCCGGTATGTCTTCCAAATCTCTCTTGTTCCCGTCGGGAAAAATGACCATGTCCAATCCTTCCCGGTGCGCCGCCAAAACCTTCTCCTTCAAACCGCCGATGGGGAGGACCCGCCCGCTCAGGGTGATCTCTCCCGTCATGGCCATATTCTTGCGGACGGGGCGCCCTGTCAGCACCGACGCCACGGCGGTGGCCATGGCGATGCCGGCGGAAGGACCGTCCTTCGGGATGGCTCCTTCCGGGATATGGATGTGCATGTCCCGGTCCCGAAAAGAAGCTTTCGTCTTCGGCAGACGGAGCGAGCGGGACACGGACCTCACATAGGACAGCGCCGCCTGGGCGGACTCTTGCATCACATCCCCCAATTTTCCGGTCAAGACCAGTTTCCCCTTCCCGGGCATCACTTTGACTTCGACGGAAAGCGTCTCCCCTCCATGTTCGGTCCACGCCAGTCCCGTGGCCACCCCGACGGAATTGGCGGACGCCTTCTCACGGTGATACTCGGGCACGCCCAGGAACTTCCCGATTTCATTCCGCGAGATGACGACCCGGCGAGTCGCCTTGACGGCCAGACGTTTCGCCGCCTTCCTCGCCACGGAGGCCAACTGCCTCTCCAAGTTCCGCACACCGGCCTCCTGAGTGTAATCCTTGATGAGGATGTCGAGCGCCCCATCCTCCAACGTCACTTCACCGGATTTGAGTCCGTGTTCCTTCCACTGTTTCGGGATGAGATATTGTTTGGCGATGGCAGTCTTCTCCGCCATGGTGTAACCGGGGAAACGGAGTATCTCCAACCGGTCCTGAAGGCTGGGCGGGATGGAATAGAGCGTGTTGGCCGTCGTGACGAAAAGGACGTCCGAAAGGTCGAACTCGACATCCAGATAGTGGTCCGTGAACGTGTGGTTCTGTTCGGGATCCAACACTTCCAGCAGGGCCGCCGCGGGATCCCCCCGCCAGTCCGTGCCCATCTTGTCGATCTCGTCGAGGAGGAAGACGGGGTTCCTGGATTTCGCACGGCGAAGCCCCTGGATGATGCGTCCCGGTAAAGAGCCGATGTACGTCCGTCGATGCCCGCGGATCTCCGCCTCGTCGCGCACGCCTCCCAACGAGAGACGCACGAACTGCCGTCCCAGAGACCGCGCGATGGACCTCCCCAACGACGTCTTCCCGACACCCGGCGGCCCCACGAAACACAGGATCGGGCCTTTGATCCGCTTCACCCTCTTCAGGACGGCCAGATACTCCAAGACCCTCTCCTTGGCCTTATCCAGACCATAATGGTCCTCGTTCAAAATCTTTTCGGCGCGGCGGATGTCGAGTTGGTCCTTCGTGGAGACGGCCCACGGAAGGCCGATGAGCCAATCCAGATACGTGCGGGCCACCGTCGCCTCGGGGCTGTAAGGCATCATCTTCTCCAGGCGTCCCAGTTCGTTATCCGCGGCGGCCTGGACCTCCTTGGGCATGCGCGCCTTCTTGATCTTTTGGCGGAACTCGTCGAGCTCCCGCGCGAAGTCATCCTTCTGCTTCAGTTCCTTCTGGATGGCCTTGATCTGTTCCGTCAGGTAATATTCCTTCTGCGTCTTCTCGATCTGGGTCCGGACCCGGCTCTGGATCTTTCTTTCCAAATTCAAGATCTCGATCTCGCTGTTGAGCACCTGCACCAACTTATCGAGCCGGGCGGCCACGTCGACGATCTCGAGGATTTCCTGACGTTGAGTGAGTTTCACCGGGAGCTGTCCGGCCACCGTGTCGGCCAGCCGGGCCGGATCGTCCATCTGGGCCAAGGGGGCCAGATGTTCGGTCGTCATGCGTTTGTTCATCTTCACGTATTGTTCAAAAAGGGTGCGACACTGCCTCGCCAGGGCCTCCGTCTGCGCCGACAAAACCGCGGGCTCTTCCATCGGTTGAATGTCCACCCGGACGTATCCATCGCCCAGAAGATTGAAATCCAGCAGTCGCGCCCGGGAAACCCCTTCGACCAGGAGCTTCACGGACCCGTCCGGCATCCGCATCATCTGCAACACCTCTCCGACAGTGCCGACCTCATAGAGGTTCTCCCGCGCGGGATCTTCCGTCTGCGGGTTCCGTTGCGTCAAGAGGAACACCAGATGATCGCCGGCCATGGCCGTCTCCAACGACTTGACGGACCGGGGGCGCCCCACCGACAGCGGCAAGGCCATGTGAGGGAACACCACCACGTCCCGCAGAGGAAGAAGCGGGAGCTGGGGAGGTATCGTTCTGGGTTTCGCAGGAAGGACAGACTGTGTCATGGGGATCAACGGCTCAAGCGGATTTTTTGACGCCTTCGTGGACCTGGATGGGATCCTTTCTCTTCATCACCACGTCTTCATCGATGATGACCCGCCTCAACGTCTTCTGGTCCGGCAGTTCATACATCAGGTCCAGCATCAAATCCTCAAGGATGGAGCGGAGCCCGCGCGCGCCGGAGCCCCTCTCGATCGCCATCCGGGCCACGGCCTTCAGGGCCTCGTCCGAAAAACTCAGTTCCACTTTTTCCATGCTGAACATCTTCTGATATTGCTTGATGATCGCGTTCTTGGGTCCCGTCAGCACGTTCACCAAAGCCTGCTCATCCAACGGTTCCAGGACCGCTGTCACGGGAAGCCGTCCGACGAACTCGGGGATCAATCCGTAACGGATCAAATCCTCCGGTTGATGATGCCGAAGGACTTCTCCCAGGTCCCGCCTCTTCTTGGGGGCCACTTCCGCGCCGAACCCCAGGCCGCGACGGCCGATGCGCTGCTCCACGACCTTGTCCAACCCTTCGAACGCACCTCCACAGATGAAAAGGATCTGATGGGTGTTGACCTGGACATATTCCTGTTGAGGATGTTTCCGTCCCCCCTGGGGAGGAACGCTGGCCACCGTCCCTTCCAGGATCTTCAGGAGGGCCTGTTGCACCCCTTCCCCGGAGACGTCCCGGGTGATGGACGGGGAATCGGCCTTCCGGGAGATCTTGTCGATCTCATCGATGTAGATAATGCCGCGTTCGGCCCGTTTCACGTCATAGGCCGCATTCTGCAACAACCGCAAGATGATGTTCTCGACGTCTTCCCCCACGTATCCGGCCTCGGTGAGCGTGGTGGCGTCGGCGATGGCGAAGGGGACATGGAGAAGACGAGCCATGGTCTGCGCCAAGAGCGTCTTCCCGACCCCGGTCGGACCGATCAGGAGGATGTTCGACTTCTGCAACTCCACCTCTCCTGCCGGACCCTTCTCGACCGCTTCGATCCGCCGATAATGGTTGTACACGGCCACGGAGAGGATCCGCTTGGCCTGTTCCTGCCCCACGACGTAATCGTCCAGAGACTTCTTGATCTGGGATGGTTTCGGAAGGTTCCGTTGGGCCCGGCGATCCTCCTCTTCGGTCAACCGTGAGAGAAGGGAGTAGGAATTCCGAACGCATTCCTCGCAGACATAGATGCCTTGTCCTCCGATCAGACGGAGTCCCTGCGGCTTCCCCTTTCCGCAGAAAACGCACTGGATCCCGTCGCGAACTTCCTTATCTCCCGCCGCCATGATGAATGCTCCTTCTCGTTTATTTTTTCCGGAACGCGATCACTTCGTCCACGATGCCGTATTTCTTCGCGTCTTCCGCCGACATGTAGAAATTCCGTTCCGTGTCCTGCCGGACCTTGTCCAGGGATTGTCCCGTGTGTTTCGACAGGATCTCGTTCAACCGCACTTTCGTGTTATTCAGTTCCTTCGCCTCGATGTCGATGTCCGTCACCTGTCCCGACAACCCCTCCCCGTAGATCAGGGGTTGATGGATCATGATCCGGGCATTCGGAAGACAGAACCGTTTCCCCTTATTCCCCGCCGCCAGGAGCAACGCCCCGAACGACATGGCCATCCCCAGGCAGATGGTGGTGATGGGCGATTTGATGTATTGCATGGTGTCATACACGGCCAAGCCGGCGGTGACCATCCCCCCCGGCGAGTTGATATAAAGATTGATCTCCTTCTCCGGATCCTCGGACTCCAGATACAGGAGTTGGGCGATGATGATGTTGGCCGAATCGGTCGTGATGGCCCCCCCGAACCCGCCCACGAAGATGATGCGGTCCTTGAGCAGGCGGGAATAGATGTCGTAACCGACCGCCGCCCCCTGATTCCATCGTTCGATGATCGTCGGAATGATTCCTGGCATAGCTCCTCCTTATTTGTCGGCCTCGGCCAACTTGGCGTTCTCGATTAAATACGTATAGATCTTCTCTTCCCAGAGCTGGGACTTAATATGCCCCTTCTTCTCCTCCAGCATTCGCCGGACTTCGGACTGCTTTTCGCCCTGAGTCCCCTGGGAGGCCTGCGCCACGACCTTGTCGACTTCCTCGTCGGAAACGCTCAATTTCTCACGGCTCCCGATCTCGGCGAGGATGTAGGATAACCGGACCTGCCGCTCCGCCTCCACCTCGTTCTTGGCCCGCATGGTCTCCTCGTTCTTCTTCAAGTCCTCTTCTTTGGCCCCTTGTTGGACGAGATAGTTCTTGAGCCGTTCCTGCAGGAATGCCGTTCGCTCCTTCAACAACACCGCGGGGAGCGGAAACTCGTTCCCCTTCAGGAGGGCGTCGTTGACCTGGTTTTCCAGATCCTGCCGGACCTGCCTCTCTTTCTCCGACTGAAGGTTCTTCCGGATCCGGTCCCGGAGGTCGTTCAGATGTTCGCACCCCAGGTCCTTGGCGAATTCGTCATCCAAGGCCGGTCGTTTCTTCTCCTTGAGGCTCTTGACGGTCACTTTGAACGTCGCCTGTTTCGCGGCCAGATCCTTCTGCGGATAATCCTCCGGGAATTTCACAGTGACGTCACGGGTCTCCCCTTCCTTGGCTCCCTGGAGCCCCTCGGAAAAACCGTTCAGCGTCTGTTTGCTCGACAGATCGATCACATAATTTTCCGCTTTCCCGTTCGGCAAGGGTTTCTCGTCGACAAAACCATCATAGTCCACCACGGCGAAATGGGTGCCGGCGGCGCCGGTCCCTTCCGGCACGGCCACCAGTTTGGAGTGCGCTTCCAGGAGGTCGTCGACCTTCTTGTCCACTTCCTCGTCGGTCACATCGGACCCCTTCTTCTTGAGCGTCAATCCCTTATAATCCTTCAACGGAACCTCCGGGGCGCATTCGATCTTCATCCGGAATGAAAAGGGCTTGCCGAACTCAAAATCAAGCTTCTCCACGACGGGGCTGTCCACCGCGTCCAACTTCTCCTGATCCAACGCGGCGCGGATGCCGTCGATCAACAGACGTTCCCGGACCGTCTCCCGGGCATGCTCCTCGAAATTCTTCTTCACCATCTCCAGGGGCGCTTTCCCCTGACGGAATCCGGGGATCCTGGCACGCGCCTGGATATCGGAATACACCTCCGCGGTGGTCTTCACCACCCGGTCGGACGGAACGTTGACATCCATCGTCACCTGGCAATCCTTCTTTTCGACCACCTTGATCTTCAAACCGCCCGAAGAGGACTTCTCGGGCAAGGCCTTTTCGCGTTTCTCGGCTTTGGGAGCCGATGTTTTCGCCGAAGGACTCTGCCCCTTCGCCGCGACGGGAGCGGCGGGTTTCTTTTCAGTCTTTTTCTCTTCCTGTTTGTCCTGTGTCTTGTCTTTTCCCCAGAGTTTGAACATGGCGTCTCACTTTCGTTTTCGATTGAAAATCTTGGGCAGGGCGGGACTCGAACCCACAAACCCTTACGGGCACGAGGTCCTAAGCCTCGCGCGTCTGCCAATTCCGCCACCTGCCCACAAAGTAACAACCACTCGTAGCGGGTGGGCGATCCCTACGTCCAATCGTAATCGGGATGCCCGTTTACAAAGTATAGTCCGCCGTAGCGGGTGGGCGATCCCTACGTCCAATCGTGATTGGGATGCCCGTTTACAAAGTAAAGTCCGCCGGAACGGGTGGGCGATCCCTACGTCCAATCGTGATTGGGATGCCCGTTTACAAAGTAAAGTCCGCCGGAACGGAGGAGCCATCCCGAGGTCCAATCGTGATCGGGATGCCCGTTTACTCAATGAAGCTATTGGGAGCGCGCGGGCGACCGCGGGATCGCCCCTTCAGAGAACGTTGGGCCATGAGAGACTCGAACTCTCAACCTCGCGCTTAAGAGGCGCTTGCTCTACCATTGAGCTAATGGCCCATAAATCAGAGAACCGTGCCTGGGGAGACTTGAACTCCCAACCTACGGGTTCGAAGCCCGGCGCTCTATCCAATTGAGCTACAGGCACAACAAAACGGGGCGATCCGACGGTCAGACGGGAGTCGGATGTATCTCGGGAAGGCGGAAATGCAACCGTTCCCCCAACTCGTGGAACGTCTTCCAATCCGCCGCCGACAGTTTATCACGGCAATCGCAGGAACTGAGTCGCGTCTGCCACAGTCCATAGAAAAGGTTCTCGGCCTCCCACAGATTGACGGGGAGGTTCAGTTCACGGGCGATGTCGATGACGCGGATCACTTCCTGGGCCCCCGCCGGGTTCATTGTCTGGACAAGCTTCCTCATGTCCTCGTCGATATGCCGTTTAAACCGATGCGTCATATAATTCTTATCGAGCGATATGCCCAACCGCCGCGCCTCACGGTCCAGGTTGACCAGTTTCGGACCGGACTGGGGGTCCGCATGGAGCTGATCCAACACCCGCTCCACATCGCTGTGATAGACATACTGGGCGGCCAAGAGGAACGCCTCGGGGATCGGGGCATTGTGTTCCGCCAAAGAATCCATCAACGCCTTGCTGTCTTCGAGCATCATCCGATAGGTCCCGTCGAACTTCTTCAGGATATCCCGTGTGACCCACCCCAAAGCCCGGCGACGCTCTTCCAGGAACAAGTCCTGGAGCGAATAATATTTCGGTTCGAAGTGATGGCCGAGCAACCGCACCGTCTCCGACACGGAAGCTTTTTTGAACACCCGGAAGATGGATTCTTTCAGCATCTCGTATTCCGCCGCCGGGAGCGGGGCGCGCAACGTGCATTGGAAGTCGCTTCCGGAGACATGCAACACCGCAAAAATGACATCCAGCTTCTCGTGAGTGATCAACGAGGTGACCTGGGCGCGCCCGATGGCCATCGTCGATCCGCCGGCCGTCTCTTTCCGGTAATCCTCCCGGCGGATCCGATAGCAGTAATCGGTCGTCTCGTCGGGCCAGTCCTCCAACAGGGAGTGGATGGCGAAATGAGCGGTCACGCGGCGCAGGTCCGAGAGCACGGGTTTCACATACCGGCGGTAGACCTCGGCCCCGTGTCCCAATTCCGGGATATTGCTCTCCGCCTCCCTCAAACGCTGGACGAATTCGGATTCCAAGGACTCATCCCCGCCGCATTCCTGCGACAATTGGATGGCCCGCGCGGCGAACTTGATGATCAAGACCGTCTCGATCCCGGAGATCTCGTCAAAGAACCAGCCGCAGCTGGTAAACATCCGGTGCGCATACCGTTCCAGCTCCAACAGTTTCAGGGCGGTCACCCGTTCCTCGTCCGTCAACTCCTTCAGTTGGTGGGCCTGGAAGAAACGGTCGACGGACTCCGGGCTCCGGTCCATCATCACGCCGATGTAATCGTTCAACGCCAACCAGGAATCTTTCAACAAGACGCCGGCCTGCGATTCATACTGAAAATCCAGTTTTTCCTTGAGCCAGTTCAGGGACTCCCTCAATGGGCGGCGCCACCGTTGGTTCCAACGGGAATCCACTCCCAACCGGCATCCGCAATCGGACCGCCATCGTTCCACCCCGTGGGCACAGCTCCAGGACGAGTTCTCGGCGATCTCCACTTCCATCTCGGGCGGATGTTTGGCGAGGAATTCCCCGTAGTTCGTGAGCGTGGCCACGCCGCTCTTCTCGATGCGATTGAGCGTATAGGCCAGGGCCATGTCCCCGAAACGGTGATGATGCCCGTAAGATTCGCCGTCGGTGGCCACATGGACCAGCTGGTCGAAACGGCGCATATCCGAGAAACCGTTGAGGAGGCGCTGAAAGAACGTCTCGCCGGAATTCAGGATCCCCTCGAACGCGATGGACCGAGACACCGGGGCGTCATAAAAAAAGAGGTTCATGGTGTAACCGCGCGGCGACAGCCACCGGTAGGCCCGGCTGGGATCGATCCGCCCGCCCCTCACATCCGTCTCATCCTTGGAATTCCAGCTTCCGGGGATATCCGACGTCAACGGCCTCACCCGCATGGCCTGGTCGGGCGACAGCACCGTGAACTGGATCCCCATGTCCGCCAATACTTCCAGCGTTTCGGTGTTCACCGCCGTCTCGGCCAGCCACATCCCCTCCGGCATCCGCCCGAACCTCTGCCGGAAATCCTGGATCCCCCACACCACCTGGGTGACCTTGTCGCGGCGGCTGGCCAGCGGCATGATCACGTGGTTATAGACTTGGGCCATGGCGTTCCCGTGTCCGCCGCGTTGTTCTCGACTGACGGCATCGGCGGCCAGGATGGCCTTGTAGACGTCCGGTGTGTGTTTCTGTAACCAGATGAGGAGGGTCGGGCCGAAATTAAAACTCATCTTGGCGTAATTGTTCAGGATGACGCCGATGCGACCGTGCGCATCCAAGATGCGGGAGGCGGTGTTGGGGGCGTAGCATTCGGCGGTGATCCTCTCGTTCCAATCGTGCGCCGGTCGGGCGGAATCCTCCACCTCGATCTCTTCCAGGGCGGGAGACTCCCGCGGAGGCTGGTAGAAATGCCCGTGGATGCAGATATATTTACGAAGAGGGGTCGACATGGGAAGTTCCGCGGATTATCGCTTCAGGTGGGCCCACTTGGCCCGCCCGCGCGAGAGCACGACGATGCCGGACTTGTCGACGTGATAGCGTTTTTCATCCTTGCTCTGGTCATACCCGACATCGGTGTCCGCCGGGATATTGTTGAATCGGTCCACGATCGCGCGATTCAACCGCGCCCCGGGGCCGATCTCCGTGAAATCCATCACCACGCAATCCTCCACGACGGCGCCGGGATGGATCTTGACGGCCCGTCCGATGACCGAATGGCGGACGGTCGCCGAACGCACGATACTGCCGTCACCGATGATGGCGTCGCGGCACTCGCCCCCGAAGATGCGGGCGGAGGGACCGTCATAACGGCTCGCGTAGATGGGCCATTCCTCGTTGTCCAAGTCCATCCGGGGATGTTCGCCGAGCAGGTCCATGTTGGCGGACCAGAACGATTCGATGTCGCCCACGTCCCGCCAATAGCCCTTTTCCTCATGGGGCTTCAGCCCCGGCAGATCCGCCTTCAAGAAATCATAAGCGAACACCTTGCAACTTCCCAACAGTTCGGGGATGATGTTCTTACCGAAATCGTGAGCCGACTCGCCGCGCTTGGTGTCCTCCACGAGTATCTTCTCGAGGATGTCGCGGTTGAAAACGTAGTTCCCCATGGACGAATACGCCATGCCTTCGTTCCCGGGGATGGGTTTCGGGCTCTTGGGTTTTTCCTCGAAACCGACCACCCGCCCCGCCTTGGTCGCCTCGATGATGCCGAAACTCTTGGCCTTCTCCAGAGCCACCGGCAAAGCGGCCACCGTGACGTCAGCCCCCTTGTCGATGTGGTAATTCAGCATCTGCCCGATGTCCATCCGGTAGATGTGGTCCGACCCGAACACCATCACGATGTCCGGATCAAAATCCTGGATCAGGTTCAGGTTCTGGGCCACCGCATCCGCCGTTCCCCGGTACCACATCTCCCCGATACGCATCTGGGGAGGCACCACCGTGATGAAGTGGTCTTGGATCAGGCCGCGGTTCCGCCACGCCACGCGCAGATAATCGATCAACGACTGGGACATGTATTGAACCAGCACGTAGATCGACAGGATCTGCGAATTCACGAAATTGCTCATCACGAAGTCGATGATGCGGTATTTTCCGCCGAACGGCACCGCCGGCTTGCCGCGTTCCTTGGTCAGCGGGAAAAGGCGCTCGCCCTTTCCGCCGGCCATGATGATGCCGAGCACTTTAGGTCGTTTCATGGGGCTCTGTCGGTCCGATGGATCAGCCGATCTTCTTTCCCAGTATGTGGGGGAACAGCGCGTAAAAAGCCGTCGCGTCGGTCAACTCACCCAACGGGCACTGGTCCATGACCGTGTGCGCATAGATCTCGTTCGACGGCGCGAACCCGATGCACGGGATGTTCGCCTTGCCGGCCCAATAGGTCGCGTTCGTCGAAAAATCCCAGCGATATGCCTGCCCGTCGGTCTTGTCCGAGAACGGGAAAGGATATTTTTTGTCGTATCCGAGACGTTTCCGCGTCTCCAGGCCCGCCTGCACGATGGGATGGGACTCCGGAAGGCACCAGGCCGGAAAATATTTGTCGACCTTGAAGACGTCTCCGGTGTAGGACGGCGTATCGTAGAGCATCTCCTGGATGTCCACATCGCCGGCATGAGGCAACGATCTCAGCTCCTGCAAAACGGACTCCTTGGTCTCCCCGAACGTCGTTCGCCGGTCGATGTAGGCCACGCATTCGTCGGGGACCGCGTTGATGGACGGACTCGTGCTCTCGATGATGGAGACCACCGCCGTGCCGCGTCCCAGGAACGGGTCGCTGTGGATGCGGGGGTTCAGCGCCTCCACGTCGAGGATGAAACGGGACATCTTGTAGATCGCATTGTCTCCCAGGTGCGGCATCGACGCGTGGCAGGCCTTCCCCTTCGCCATGACCTTCAGTTCCAGCCGGCCCCGATGCCCGCGGTAAATCTGCATCCGCGTGGGCTCGCCGATCACCACATAATCCGGCTTCACCTTCTCGCGCACGTGGAGCCCGTTGGGGGCGATCCCGTCGCACCATTCTTCCATGTTACCGAAATAGTAGGCCGTCCATCCGTCCAGGAGCCCCAGTTCGTTCGCATAGCTGAGGCCGTAGACCATGCCGGGCGTGGATTGTTTCTCATCGCTGGCCCCGCGGGCGTAGAGGACGTCTTTCTCGATCTTCCCCTTGAACGGATCCCATTTCCAAGCGCCTTTATCTCCCAGCCCGACGGTGTCGATATGGCTGTCGTAAAGGACGACCCGTTTCCCGGTGCCGATCTTCCCGTAAACGTTCCCCATCTTGTCGAACTTGACGTTCTGAAAACCGAGTTTTTTCATCTCCGCGGCGATGCGCTTCCCCACGGGACCGATCTTTGAATCCATGGCGGGGATCGCCAGGATGTCGCGGAAGAACTTGATGATCTTGGGCTTGTCCTTCTCCACTTTGCCCTGGATCGCGCGGACGATTTCAGCGTCATTCATCGTGATGGTTTTTTTGGACATGTTTCTTTCCTTTCACAAGTCCCTGAATTTTGTTTTGAGACCGCATATTTTATCCCATCTAGTAACGAAAGTCAATTTATAGACGGATTCCGGCCCAAAACGTCCTCCCGGGAGCGTTTGAAACTTCCTTCTTTCTATGCTTAAATGGTTTTTCGTATGAATCCCCCGGCGACCCTCGCCCCATGCTGAAGAACCTGATCCTCATATCAGCCGACACCCTCCGGTTCGACGCCCTCGGATGCGAACCCGACACCCGTTTTCTGGAACGCCCCGGTTTTTCCCCCTCCGGCCGGCGCGAAACCCCGGCCATGGACCGGCTGTCGGGCCAAGGGATCCATTTCAACAATTGCCTCACCACCGCCCCCTATACGACCAATTCCCACGCCAGCCTCTTGACTGGATGCTGGCCCTGGAGACACGGGATCCGTCCCATGCTCGTCAGCCGCCGGATCGGCGACGGAATCCCCGTCCTGGCGGAACGCCTCAAAGGAGCCGGGTTCGCCACCCTGACCGCCACGGGGATGCCCCATATCTTCAATTCAGAGAGACCCGATTTCCGTCGGGGCGTGGACGATTTCATCAACATGGAGACACATCTTCTCGGCCAAAACATCCCCTCCGTTTACGACTGGATCCGGACCCACCAGACCGACCGTTTTTTCGTCTTCTATCATTCGACGACGATCCACGACTACATCACGCCGACCACCCTGCAGCGCTCCGGCGCGACGGCGAAACTGAACCCGTCCGATTTCTATAGCGAGATCCGGACCATCTTTTCGGCCCCACCGCCCACTCAGATGGCCCTCTACCTTCAAGCCGTGAACCATTTCGACCGGACCGAGATCCGGCCGCTCCTGGATTTCCTGGAAACCCGGAAATTGATGGACTCGACTCTCCTGGTGCTCCTTTCCGACCATGGAGAACCGATCCGCCCGGGAGCCGCCCAACACAGGGACCGACTGACAGGAGAATCTCTCCGGGTCCCCGTCCTGCTCCACGCGCCCGGGAACATCCCCGGGAACCGGCGGATCCAGGATCTCGTCAGACTCATCGACGTGCATCCCACCGTCCTCCATCTATTGGGTCTCCCTCCCGACAGGCAGACCATCGACGGTCAAGACCTCTCCCCCTACTGGGCGTCCGAGGCCCCTCCGTCCCCCCGGATGGCCTACGCCGAAGTCGCGATGCACTCCACCGCCGAGGCGGAAGAACAGGTGCTCTCCCGCTGCGTCCAACGGGAAGACCGGAAAATCGTCCGGTCCTCGAAAGACGCGACGGCCCTTTATGACCTGTCCGAAGATTTTCTTGAGACCACCCCGCGGGCCGCGACCGGAGACCCCCTTCTTGCCGAACTCGAGGCGATCATCCGTTCCGACAGGCCCCTCCCATCCCCCGAGGAAAACGCGACCGGCCCTTCCCGCGACGTCGTGGAACGTCTGAGACAATTGGGGTATCTGGAGTGACCGTCCGATGACGACCTCAAAAACAGCCGGCCGGTCGATGGGGTCCCTCGAGAACCATCACCCCTTTTCTCTCGCGTTCCGGGTCCGCGGACATTCCATGCGTTATCTCCTCCACCCGAACGATTGGATCCTGGTGGATCCCCTCCCCCTCGACCGGGCTCAATGGGGAGACCTGCTTGTTTTTTCACACTCCCGATCCCCCGAGATGGAACTGATCGTCCACCGGATTATCTGGAAATATCGCACCGACGACGGGTGGGAACCGCTCCTCCGGGGAGATTGGCGAGACGACCCCGATGCCCCTCCGAAAACGATCATCGGACGGGCCCGCGCCGTCGTCCGGAACGGGCGGGAAATATCGCTGACGGGCCCCGTCATGCGGTTGATCGGCGGGGTGGTGTTCTTTTATTCCCGGATGATCAAGAAATCATACGGACTGGCGAATCAGGCACTGGCCCCATTCCAACGGCATCTCGGAGCCCCCCTGATGGGATGGGCCTCTTCCGAGCCAACCCGGCCCCGCCTGGCCCTCCGATGGGTCCTCCTGCATCTTTCGTCCCTGGGGGACTCGCTCAAAGACAACCTGAAGGCCCTGGTCTCCCTCTGTCCCCATGGGTTGATGATCCTCTTCTCCAAACCTTACACCGGCCCCGGATTGCGCGACAACACCGAGGGATGACCCCCGCATGACTTGGTGGAAAATCCTCGTCACCGGCGGGCTCATCGCCCTGGCCGAGACTCTCCACGGGATAGGAAGAGCGCGATTCCTGGCCCCCCGCATCGGAGATCTCCGGTCCCGACAGATCGGCGTGCTCTCCGGTTCCGCCCTCCTCCTGATCATCGCATACATTTCCATCCCATGGATTTCCCCCGCCACGATTTCCGAGGCGATGATCACGGGCCTCGCGTGGTTGGCATTGATGCTGGGCTACGAATTCTGTTTGGGGAGACTTCTCTTCAAGTTCTCTTGGAAGAGACTTCTATCGGACTTCAATCCGCTTGAAGGAGGATTCCTCGGGATCGGGATGTCCGTGTTGGTCTTCGCGCCGCTGCTTGCCGCGAAGATGAGACGTCTGTTCTGATTCAGGGCGGCCAGGCGGCCGCCACCGGTGAAATCAATTCCCGCCGTTCTGTTCCATCATCCGTTTCATCATCTCGCGTTGTTCCGGCGGCATATTCTTCATCTGTTCCTGCATGGCCTTCATGGCTTCGGGCGGCATGGCCCCGGCGGGACCGTTCATCCCCATCGGACCGTCCTCCTTCTTATATCCCGACGGGATCTCAAAAAGAGAGGCCGGCAACGTCTTCTTCTCGACGGCCACCAGTTCGACGGTATCCGCGATCTCCCCGTTGTCTGCCCGATGAACGCTCTTCACGACGAACCCATCCGCCCCGGCTCCTTGGAGCGCCTTCCTCAAAGCGT
Organism: Elusimicrobiota bacterium; assembly: GCA_022709755.1. Taxonomy (GTDB): domain Bacteria; phylum Elusimicrobiota; class Elusimicrobia; order FEN-1173; family JAKLIF01; genus JAKLIF01. Next base: position 40,966 of record JAKLIF010000004.1, read on the forward strand.
CTTCCCCTCCCGTTTCCGGACCCATGATCTTGGCGAAAGAGGCGAAATCAAGAATCTCCCGGGTGGTCCAGAATTCCGTCTCCCCATCCGCCCCGCCTGTCACTAAAACGTGTTGACAAAGATATCCGGCCACGGTCTCCGAACCCAGTTTTTTCACAGTGACCTTCCCCCCGGGGGAACCTTTTTTCCCCTTGGAATCCTTCACGTTCATCTCCGAATACGACCGCGCGGCATCGTTGATCCGATAAACGACATCCGGCTGAGAGGACTTGACGAGCATCGTCATCCGCATGTTCATGGAATTCCGTTTCATGTTGATATCCATCTCGTTCTTCGCTCCGGCCGGGGATATCGACATCTTCAAAGTGCCGTCCGCATCAGAAGACTTCATCCTCATCTTGATGATGCCTTCGAACTGAGCGGATACATTCACCGCAAACAACAGGATACTGCACACAGCGACCATCGTTTTCATGGGGACCACTCCTTAAGATGTCATTTGCATTCAATTGAAAGAATCCTTTCATTATATATCGATATTCTCTCCATTGGAACCGATTTTCCCCGCGGAGGCCCGATGCGACAGATTGATAATCATGCGGTTTTTATCTAACATATGGACGATCACCATGAGAATGATTCCCCTCAAGCGGCCCTCCATCCTCCACACCCGATCACAGAGACATCGTTTCCCGCGTGCTCTCGGGATCTTATTGACCCTCTTCGTCGCCTCGCTCTCCGTTTCCTGCATTAAAAAGCCACCGATCGACAAGAGTTACGCTTTCATCGAGAACATGCAACGACACCAGTGCGACACCTTCTTTGCTCAACCGCCCGACGGCGCCGTCTATCCACGTGGTTTCCCCGCACCGGTCGTCAGCTGGGTCCGGGCGATCAATGAATCCAGCGGCGCGGTCAAATCACACCCCTGGAGATTGACGATATCCGATCACGACACCGTCCTCTACTCCACAGAATCAAAAAACAACTTTTGGATCCCGGACCAGGCCCAATGGGATGGTTGGGCGGGGAAGGACCTGACCTTCCATGTCTCCAAAAAGGACTCTCTGGCTCTCCACCAAGCGCTCCCCGTGACGATCCGCATCGACACCGCCACGTTGACGGAAGACATCACGTTCCGCCTTCTGACTCCCGAAGATGATTTCGAAGCCAATGTCCATTCCGCCTTCAAGACAAAGGTCATCCATTTCGACCCGTTGAGCCAGAAGGCGACGGAACTGTATGACGGAAACCAGGGGTGCATGGGCTGCCACAGTTCCCGCGCGAGTCTGAACGGATGGACCGGCCTTCTCGATCACGCCTATCTCCTTTCCTTCTTCATCGACGATCAAGGACGGGAATCCTCCTTCATCGGTCCGTCGTATATTCCGAGCCTCTATTTTCCGCGACACTCGGCCACCGGAGATAAGGTCATCTACACGGTATCCGATCTCCATTACGGCTATATGGCGATCCCCAGTTACGCCCAAGACCTGACCCTTCCATTCAAACTCCTGCTCCTGAAAGGCGATGTCGTGGTCCACGACCTGAAAAATGACGTGATCTCTCCCCTCCCGGGGGCCGACACGAAGGATTTTTCGGAGACAGGCGCCATCTGGAGCCCGGACGAAAAAGAAGTCGCCTTTTTCAGATACACGCTGACCAAGAAATCGGACATCTATATCGTTCCCTTCAATGACGGGAAAGGCGGTAAACCCAAACCTCTGAAAGGTGCCAGTCACAACGGATGGAACAACTACTTTCCAGAATATTCCCCGGACGGACGATGGATCGCCTTCTGCCGGGGCGTCGAATCCACCAACTATGCGGCCCCCTCCAGCGACATCTACCTGGTCCCCCGATCGGGAGGACGGGCGAAAAAACTGTCGTGCAACACGGACGGGGTGATGGACTCATGGCACAGTTGGTCCAGCGACAGCCGATGGCTCCTGTTCGCCTCCAAGAGAGACGGGTTCACGACCCGGTGTTACCTCACCCGGATCGACGACCAAGGGAACTCTTCCACCCCGATCCTCGTCCCCTACAAGGCCCAACACAATCACCGCATCAACATGCCGACATGGGCGAAAAAGGGCACCCCCATCGCCATACCCAAAGAAACCATCGCCTCCCTCTACGAAAAGAAAATAAAGCTCAAATCATCAACCCCCTGACACCGTCGTCCCTCCATCCCCCTCCGGACCATAAACCGATTCATTCCGGGGACACCCCGCGTTCCATCCCCATCAAAGTCCGGGTCAGCAGACCGGAGATCACCTCATTCCCGCGGGCCGACGGGTGGCAGAAATCAAGGAACAGTTCCTTTCTCCCGTTCATGGGACCAGCCAGATCGAGCCATTCCGCCTCATGTCGCTCCGCCATCCGGCGGAGGACCGCATTGTATCGTTCATAAAGTATTTCGAACCGCCGGCGGTCCCTTTCGATATAAGGGTCGGCCCGCTCGTCCCCCTTCTGATAGGCCGTGGGGAGACTGCAAAGGACGACCCGGACGCCCCTCTTCTTTGCCTCCGACAATATTTTCGTGAGCTGTGTTTCAAAGAACGCGGGCCGATAATCCTCATAAAAATCCGGATGATAAGTCCCTTCAATTCTCGACCGGTACCAGACAAAAGCGGTTCGGATCTCCGCCAGCAGACGGCTCTTCCTCAGAAGATAGGCCCGTCTCTTCCGGCCCTCCACATCCCCCCCCGATCCGGGACGAGCCTCGAAGAGATCGTTCCAACCGACATACACCGTGACGATGTCGGGATCATATCCGAACAGCTCCGTCTGGAGCCATCGGGCCGTCTGCCATGAGGAATATCCAGGCACTCCCGCGTTGATGACGGAGACCTCTTTTTTGCATTCTCGCGCGAGTCTGTCCGCCAAGCGCGCGGGATACGTATCTCCGTCGGGGAGACCCCACCCGAAAGTACACGAATCCCCGAGAGCGACGATCCGCCACACCCGTTCTGGTTTCCTGGGAGTGAATTCATCCCCCCGAAATCCGAGTGAATTGATATGGATTTGGGACGTCCTGTAATTCGGCGTGTTCCGATAGATGAGCGTCTTATGGGATCGGCTGACATACTCCCGAGTGGCGGGATCGAGCCATCGGCCCTGCATCGTCGAATGGATCCGGGCGCCGATCAAGAAACGACGATCCGCCCAATCAAATACCCGAAGCCCCATCTCGCCCAGAACAAGGGTCAAAACGGTCCAAACCAAGGCCAAACCCAAACCCTTCTTCAACCGGAGCAACCACATATCCATTCGTCGATCACCACCTGTCTTATCCCAGCGCCGCTCTTGGCCTCCGGCGCGTGATATCGAATCACTCGTTCACGTGATGCGGGAAACAAACCGGCCCTATCCTGAACGAGTTCAAGACAAGGCCGGCAATATTCAAGGCCGACGAGAGATCGCCCCAACGGGGCGCTTCCCGTCACGCTTGGATCTGGATGAACCGATGCGCCTCGAGTGCTTTATCGAGATCCGATGTCACATGGAGGGCGATGCCCCCGATCAAAACGATGATGAGCTGGACGATGTCTTCCACGCCGGTGCGGTCCCACGGGACCCCCTGAAGGGCGAATATATCCAGCGGTTGTGATTTTCCCACGATCCCCTTCTCCACCAAATACGCGACCACCGCCCTGGCCGAGACTTCCCCGCTGGCGAGCCGATACCCGTCGATGTCCGTCGATCCGGCCACGGCCACCCGGGGATTGTTCTTCAGTCCCGAGAGGGTCCCTTCGCCCAACCGCCGCTCAAGTCTCCGGACAACGTCCTGAACGCTCAGGGCACTCCCATCCACTTGAAGGATGAGCCGGCCGGAGCCCCCCAGGCTCCCGTCCGCCGATATCCATCGAGAGAGCGTCGCCAACATATCCAACTGGGATTTTTCAGAAGCAGTCAAATCCGCGCTCATTCCATCCATCAAGCGCGACGACAGTTGGATCAAGACATGCCGCTCTTCCGTCAACGACGCCCCCAGGGCCTGTGTCGTCGAACCGAGCGAGGACAAACGGGCCCGCGTCCCGAACCGGTTGGCCGCTTCCTCCAGTTCCCCGGCCGCTCGGTGACGGAGTTCCTCATTTTCAGCCGACACGTTGCCCGAGTGGAACGCCGCCTGCAAAAGCCACTGGAGATCGCGCCCCTGGAGTTTCGCGCGCCTCTCATCGGACAGCGGCGCGCGGTCCTCATCCACACCGTCCCTATCGGCACAAAGAGTTCCTCCGAGCGAATGCAACAGATCCAACAGGGCCTGCGTCTGCGCCATGAATGTCTTCCAATCGGCAATCGGTCTTCCCGAGCGGACAGCCTCATGGACGCGGCCGGTGATGACGCGGGCCAACTCACCCCGCAAACCTGAACTGCCGGCCTGGAAACTCCGATCCTGGATATACCGTATCAATTCGTCCCCTTGAAGAAAATAGAGTCCCGCCCATTTCCCGTCATCCCCGTAATTCTTGACAGAATCCACATTCCCCTCAAAACCGCCCAACAAGCGCGTCAGTTGAAGGTAGTATTCCCTCTTCAAAACAGGATCAACGTTCCGGCTCACCGCCGATTCCTCAAAAAAGAGTGTATGGGTGAACGGCTGGGGACGGCGCCCCTGGATGAGCAAACGGACCGCTGCCTCCACCCGCTCGTCCACCTCCAGCCGGCTGGATTCCACCTTCAGCGAGACCGAGGGGGAAAGGGATTCCAAGGCGGACCGATCCATCGTCGCGGCCGGCATTTGAGTACCGGAGCGTTTCCAGAGGAGCCGGATCGCGTAATAAGAGAGAAGAACGACAGCTCCCAAGAGCAGATGGTCCGACACCAGCGCCACGAACAGGAACGGGAGAAGGGACATCTTCAGAGTGTTCCCCCGGGCGCGGCCCGGCTTCTTCAGAGAGGCCCTCAAAACATTGAAGACAAGAACGACAAACGCCGCCGCCACGAAGAGCAATCCCCACATATTCCCCGAGGATTTCTCAGGCGTCTTTTTGACCTCGTCGGTCCCCGCTTTGCGTTTGGTCGCAATATCGTCGACCCTCTTTTGAGTCAACGGCTTGCGGTCCTTGATGACGCGTGGATCTTTTTTCGTTGTCGGCTTCTTGTTCCGGGAGAACCTGTCTTTGAGGAAATTGTAACGTTCCAGGTCGTTCAAAATAGAGCGTAAGAATCCATTGCTGGATGTCCCGCCTGAATTTCTCAAGGCTTGAAGGTCCGTATAGCGAAGCCCCGCAAAATCCTTATTGCCGGGAGAGGGGCGCAGGACGGGCCCCGGAAGGATCCGCCCCTTCCGGTCCTTCTTAAAGAGTTCGACATAGTTGTATTGATCCGCCTTGACGAGCCAGTTCAGGAGCAACGTCTTTTCGCTCTTCTCGGCAGGGCTGAGTTTCGACTTCCGGCTCAACGAAGAATAGCGGGCATAGGCCTGATCGAGCTGACTCTGGATGATGAGGAAATGAATCAGCTTCTCGTTGACGACAGGATCGGTATGGATGGCGTAGAACGGCGCATCCCCTTCGTAGACCTCATAACTGGGGAACACGATGTCCCTGAGATACTGATAGGCATAGTTCCGGGGGATGCGCGGCATATCGGCGAACACATCCTCAAGGCTTCCGTCCTGCATGGCCTCCTTGATATGGCCGGCGCCCCAATTGTATGCCACATGACCCAAGATCGAATAATCCGCGATCGACGGATCGTCGATCTTCTGCACTTCCAAGTAGTAGTAGTTCATCACCACAAAACAAAACGCCATATTGAAATCGGGGTTCGTTTGAGCCAGCATCTCGATCCGGGGAATGCGGTCCTTGTTGGTCTCAAAAGCCTTCTTCATGTCGGGAGTCAGCTTAGCGGGAGGATCCTCGGCGAAGAACGGGTGGGTCACGTGCGTCAGGTCGACCGGCTGGTGAGGATCGAATTCCCCCCGGACACGTCGGTCTTTCAACACGTAGGACAGCACCTGCAACACCCTGTACCATCGGGCCTGGCGGAGGGTTTCCCTTTGCAGACTCAGATACTCCTTCTCCCACTTGGCTTTGTCCTTCTTGACCTTCTTGGCCAGTCTCTCCAGTTCACTTTTATTCGCCTCGATCTGTTCCAATAACAAGGGCGCATTTCGCCATTCCTTGATGACCACCTCGCGGATGGTGCTCGTGATGATCTGGCCGATCCCGCCGCCGTCGTCCCCGGCCCGGCTGTCGGCCCACACCATCTCCCAATGAGTCTCCTTCTCGAAGGTCTGCGCCATCACATGCCCCGGCACGACTCCATATTTCGAGAAATACTTGAAGATGTCGTAATAGTTCTGCCTGTCCTCCTTGAAATCCACGTAGATATTGAACGTGCCCTTTTTACTCCCCTTCACCACGGTCGGTTTCATCCCCGGGACATAATCGTCGATCAGCCGGCGAACCTCCTTCGACTTATCCGACGGGAGATCGCGGCCGATGGCGTATTTGGTGATGAATTCCCTCGTGCCGCTCTTCCGAAGTTTGCCCTGGCTCAGATATCCGCCGCCCAAGACCCTGTAGGTCAGCACGCTATCCCCTTCCATATGGGGATTAAAATGAGGGATCGACAGCGAGGCCGTATCCAGAATCGATATCGGGCTCGTTTGCCCGGAGAGGGATGTCCCGAAAGAGAACACCAGGGCGACCGCCAGCATCATCAGGGATTTTCCGAGACGTCCGGCGATCGAGGTCTTCGCCGGCGGGACTTTTTTCTTTTCGGATCGCATCGCACCGAGAGCCGATGGGAAGGCGCGTGCAAAGTCGGAACCGTTTCTGATGTCGCCGAGGATCGACTCAAGCCCTTCGCGCGCCAGATATCCGTCCGCTCCGACGGGCTGCCGAAGGGCGTCCAACAGGGTTTTGACTGTCTCATGGCGCGGCCCTGACTTGGGCCTCTCGACGATCTTCATCAACGTATCCAGATCGCCCGGGACGAGTCGCCCCGCGATAAACAGGTCCCGGATCTGTTCCAGGACCCGCACCTTCTCGCCCTTGATGTCCCACAAGAGGATTTCAAAAGCCTCAAGACTCTGCTCGTCGATGGATCCGGCCTCGAACATCTCCCGCAGAACGGTGAAAAAACGCGCCGCATCTTCGTTATTCTCTGACAAGAATAATATCTGGGTCAAATCGGTGTCGGTGATATATCCCGATCGGCCCAGCCCGACGACGGTCTCCAAGGCCTTCGGGTTTTGGCTCAAAGCCCGGAAGTTGTCCTTCAGCCGATGCCCTTCACCAGTCAACTGCATCACCAGATCCTTCGTGAGCGTCGGATGTCTGTCGAAATCCACTCCCGTCAAATGTTCAAAGGTCCACGCCACGTAGTCGTCCAGCCGGTCCGCCCTCTCGTTCAGATAATTCAGGATGGATTTCGCCTCGGCCCCGCTGTATCCCGCCTTCTCGATGAATTTCGGAAACTGTGGTTTGAGCGCCTTGAATTTGATGATGGACCGGCGGATTTCCTTGACGTCGTATCCGGCATATTCCTGTTCAGAGACCCGCTTTCCCAGCCAGGAAGCCTTCCCCACTTCCACGTCATACCATCTCATAAACTCGACGAAAGAGAGCGAGACATCGAAACCCGCATCGAAGTCGAAATAAACGGGAGTCTCCCCCACCAGCGCCCGATTGAACATGTGCGGATCCCACCGTCCCACCAATACATCGAAAACCAACTGGGCGCTCCGGGCCTTCTTGGGATTCTTATGGACCAACTCTTCCTCGCCGTATGTCTGGGCCATCCGCGTCAAATAAAACCCTTTCCGGGTGTTTCCCACTCCCTTCAACGGTTTGGCTTCTTCAGGACTTAGCGTCCGGACTTCGGCCACGTTGGCGAGTTTCTTTCCGATCTCATAAGCCAGCAACTCCCGCCGAACATCGTTCTTTTCCTTATGACCGAGCAGATTTTCCGCCAAGCGTTGTTTCACGAAGAAAACCCGGCCCTCCTCATCCTCCACCAAGTCGAAATGTTTGGAGTTATCCAGGCGACCGAACCGCGCACGCACCGCACGGTCATCGATGAACTTATATGAAGTGGGACCGGACGGTTTCCGGACTGCCCCGGGAAAAAGAGGGAATCCCGTCAGCCCCCGATAGACGCCAAGGTTCACAAGACCATGCACGATGAAATCCGACAGGACGTAGAGACCGGCGGCGATAGTCAACTGATGGGGCAGAAGAAGGAAAGCCAGCAAGGGAAGGAAGGAAGCCGCCAGAGCGGCGCCCAGATGATCGTAGAGGTTTTTGATCGTCGGAGGACCGCGCATTCCCGGAATGTGGAGAAAGAAGAAGGTCAGACGCACCAGCACTTGTATCCCGATGAAGTATGCCGTCAACCCCGGTATAAAAACAGTCAGGGCCGGCAACAGGCCGAAGAAGACCGTTTCCATCCACCAGGCCACTTTGGCGCCATATTCACGGACGTGCGAGGGAGACGTCAGACGGATGCCCATCTTTCCGGCGATCTTCATTCCCAGCGGCATGACGCCCCGGAGAGTCGCACCCCGGCGGGCCGATTCCTCTTTTTGTTCCGCCATGAGACGGGCGCGCATCTCGCGCCATTGCCCGGGAATCCGGAGGGAGGCGAAATACGCGTCCATGACCTCGTCATCGATGGGCAACTCCGCACGGAGACCCGCTCTCACGATCTTTTCCGCGACGGCCCGCACCACGTCCGCCGGCTGTCCCGACGTGTCCAGCATGAGGTTGAAGATGAGGTCGCCGAGCGCCTGATAGTCTTCCTGGTCCTCGTCAGACTCCGGGCCCAGGCCGATCTTGCGGATGTCGATGATATGGAACCGCTGTTTTTCCTGCTCGAACATGCCGTTGCCGGAATAGGGCTCCCACACATAGCCGGCCGCATTGATCCGACGGAGGGTTTCCGCATACTCGTCGAAAGCGGACTGAGGAACGTCCGACAACGCGCGCAGGTAATCGGGTGAATATTTAATCTGTTCGATCTGGACCCCGGGTTGCCGGGTCATGATCTGGATCTCGCCGCAACGGGCCATTTCCCGGCCGACGTTCGTCAGGTCCTTCAGTTTCCGGTCCACTGTCATTTTCAACACCGGTTTAGCCAGCGGAGAACCCCATCGCCTGATCTCATCGTGGGTCCGCAGAGGTATCCGAACGATATAGTCCGGCATCCCGACCACCGGATAAACGAATGCCTCCTGACCGTGACCCAACGGTTCTTGGGAGCTGACCGACTGAAGGATCAATTCTTCCCAGGCCTTCCCATCTCGATCCAAGAACGTCTCCTCCCGGGAAGCGATGCTCGCCGGCAGTGCGGGGAGCCACCGCCAGCCTTTGTAAACCCCCAGATTGACAACTCCGTGAGTGACAAACCCGATGAAAATATTGATGGCGATGGACAAATGGACTGAGACACCGGCGAACGAGGCAAGACCAAAAGCGATCAAAGGAAGGAGCGAGACGAGAACAGCGGAACCGATCCGATCATGGATATTCTTTACCGTCGGCGGGCCCCGGAATTGCGGCAAGTGCAGCGCGACGAAGAGGAGCCGAACAGCGGCGTAGAAAAGGGTGAAATGCATCGCCAACCCGGGGATGATGAACGCCGCCCCCACCAGGACGGCAATGAACGCCTCCTCGAACCACCAAGCCACCTTAGCGCCGTATTCTTTCAGCGAACCACCCAGGGGTTGCGCTTCCATCGACGTAACGCCGGCGGCCTCCGTCTTGCCCTGGACATTCTCAATATCTCCTTGATCTGGCCCGTGGAATCGAAGTGTCCGCGCAATCCGGTTCTGATCAAAAACGATCTTCTTGAAATTAGTCCGATCCACCATCTCGCGAACGACGACCAGGTCTTCCAGATTCGTCCTGATCAGGCGCTCATCGAAGAAGAAGTAAGAGCCATGGTCCTCTTTGACCAAGGCTCTCATCATCTGCATCACACGCGTCATTTCCCGCCAAATCGCCAGCCGACTCTCTCGCCGATAGGCGGTGCGCAATAAATCCCCATAGAGGTCCATCCATCGGTCGTTCAATTCCAGATAATCCGCAAGGCGCGCCTTATCTTTCAGAAGGGCATCAAAATATCTTTCGGGCGACGTATTGAAAAGTATTTTCAGGAAGGTGACGTCAGCGGCTGTCTCGGGAGTGACTTTGATGGAAGGGGTCAGGCGGTTGACCCAACGCAGAGGCAAAACGTGGCCGAGGGCGGTTCGGACGGCGCTCCAGAAGTTCTCGTAACGGATCGTGGCCCCATAGGAGTTATAGATCATGTTCCCCCTGCCCACGAACTGACGGCGACGCGGGGCGAGGGCCAAGGTGGTGTTGTCCGACGGCGGTACAAATATCCCCCATTCGGCCGGCATGTTATCGACCATCACATGCTGGCTGTCCAGCGCGGCAGCCAGGTGGCCGGACCCCGTTTCCTGAGTCACGACGAAATCCATTCGATCCATGAGCGCCCGATAGATTCCCAAAGGCAGTTTGGGGGCGACAAGGATCGACACACCGTCCGGATGCAGAACCGTTGCGATGTTCTCCGCGCGGAAAGCCTCTTTTGTCCCGTCATCATATTGGGTCATCACGAAATCGGCGTCGAGCCCTTGATCCTTCAACCGGACGATCAGCGTTTTAATATACGACACCCACTCGTCTTCGGACCACGCCTTGATGTCCTTGCGGCTCCCGACGTAAGGGTCCAAGAGGACCACGGGGCGAGGACGTCTGATTTTATCGGGTTCAACGCCCAATCGTTCCAGCACCCCGGCCGCCTCCCGAGAATCAGCGCTCTGAGGATCGACCCGTTGCCTCGGCTGTTCACTCCGAACCTCAAGGCCCAATCCGCGCACGACATCCATGGTGCGGACCGGCATGCCGAGAGTTGGATCCACACGGCCGTTGAAAAGAGGATGGCTCGCCCCCGCATCCCTCTCCGGCCCGATGACCCGCTCGGGCGAGCCCGAAAAATCGTGGAGAGCCCCCATCGTTTCCAGGGGATTTCCCACATTCCAGATCAACGGCTTCAACCGCACCGAAATGTAATAACCCCGGTTTTTTCTTTGCTTATCCATGAGGGATCGGGCCAGGAGTTTGCTGGCATAGAAATTCACGACCAGATCCCATTCCGAAAAACCGTCCACGGCCACCCGCCACCCACCCTTCCGAGTTCTCTGGAGTGCCTCCTGGGCCGGAACGACCTTGATGCGATCGTTCCCTTCGAACAGGGCCGATCTCATCAAATGATGCCCCGCCCCTTCCCGGGGCTGACCCTCAAAAGAATCGACGATAAAAACGATTTCCGCATCAGGGAACTTGTCGGAGAGTTCCATCATCGCCGACAGGCTGACATAATTCCCCATGCCCACCCCTTCCCCCGCCCGAGCGCCTTCGTCGGCCCGCCCGAGATCGCGGCCTCCCAATGATTGCACGCTCTCACGGCTCGCGATCACCAGAATCCTCTTGATATTTTGCACCTTGTCCAGCGGAGACTGAACGGCCCGCTGCAATTCGGAGCCCCGCAGGACATTCGACTGACTCAGCTTGCGATAGAGCGGAATGAAAAAGAGGGGGTCATACTGATCCGAAAAAAGATAATCCACGGCCTCATCCATCGCCGAGGCGGTGGATTCATCGCGGGCGTTCGTAAAATCCATATTGAGCTCGCGTCTCAGGTCAAAATATTTCTGCACGGCCAGATTCCGCAAGCGTCTATCGGGCTCGTTCCGCCAGACGTACATCAACACGTACAGATTGGTCATGTTGACTGACAACGCATCCCTATCGGCCTTCTCATAAGAAACGGCCTTGATCCATTTTTCCGCTTGGCCGGGGACCTCGAAACCCGCGATCACCCCCTCGATCTCATCCATCTGCCAGCGGAAACGCGTCTTGAAATCGCGATACCGGACGATATATTCGTCGGAACCCATGATCTTTCTCATACGGGCGCCGCTCACCGGCAGAATCACCGGCAAGACCCTGTCCAACCGGCCTCTGATCCGGATCCCGGCGGTTTTCCTCATCGCAGCCAACTTGGCTCTCCATCCTTCACCGATCACAGGAGTCCGATTGGCAGCCCACCCCAGGATGATTTTCCTTGCAAGATCATAAACCTGGCTTGAGATGACGCGGGCCATGGGCGGAAAGTGATTGACAATTGCCCAATGGAGCAGAAAGCCAGGTGACATGATCAGATCGGTCGTAAACCATTTGATCAATTGTTTCTTTTTCGTCATCGCGATCGGTTGCGCTCCGGACGCTTTCTCCTTTTTCTTCAGGAAAGCCTTGGTCACGAAATAAAGCGGCTCAAACACGGCTTTCAGCCCGTCCACCATGACGATCCTCGTCAATTGGTTCACGAACGTGCCCGTGCGAGGCACCAGAAAGTCCACGACCTGATAGACAGAACTGATCGCGAAACCCGACGACACGCCGATCACCACCGCCGCAATGAATTCCTTGAGCGACTTCTTACTGTTCAGATATTGGCCTATGAGGTCGCCGATCGCGACGAAAAGGCCGCCTGTCATCAAATCGACGAGGGGCACGTCGATTTGATGGGGTAGGTGTATGAGGGCCGTCTCCCTGAGCGACACATAATAATTGGCCATATCCCCCAAGACGCCCCAAGGCCACAACAAAAAGAAAACCCCCACAACCCCACCACAGGCCCACAGAATGGTTTTTAATCTCCTCTGAAATACCGCCCGCGCCTCCTCTGTCCCGGCTGCCGGTTCGCGCCGCATCAGCGATGCTTGAATCTGTCCCAACGATTCGGTCATTTCAGCCAATGAAGCAAACCTGTCTTGAGGAGAACGGGACGTCGCTTTTTGAAGAAGTCCGGCGATGATAGGCATCGACTTCTCTTCCTCCGTCAATAGCCGGGAGAGGATCGTTCCCGCGGCGAACTGATCCGATGCGGGTCCGGGCCACCGTCGAGCCAGAACCTCGGGAGACATGAACCCGTGTGTACCCGGGAGTATATCCGGGCTTTCCTTCCCCTCCATCGACAATTCCGTCGCCACCCCCAGGTCGATCAACTTATCAAACCGATATCGGCCGTCCGGACCGCGTTTCAGGAATAGATTGGCCGGATTCACGTCATTGTGCACATAGCCCAACCGATGGAACACCCGGAGAGCTTCCAACAACCCGGCGACGAACTCCAGCTTCTCGTCCAACTGTAATCCCCTAAACTCCGATTGCCATCCGGAATCCGGGGCGAGAAAATCTTTCAGCGTCGGGCCTTCCAGATATTCCATGATGATATAGGGACGCCCGTTCGTCATCCCCTGCTCATGTATCCTGGGGAAATATTTGGTCTCGTCGGGAGACAACTGACCGATCCTCTCAAACAGCCGGCTTTCGAGCCTGAATGCCTGTTGTGCCTCATATTCATTGAAGAATTCGTCATAATCACCCGACGACTTCAAGGTTTTTATGGCCACATAGTGGGTCGGCGTCTCAGGCAAGAAAGCCTTATAGATTTCCGCACTTCCGCTCGTCGCGATCTTCCCGACGATCTGATAGGGACCGATCCGAGGCGGAACGCCCTCCGTCGAAACACGTTCCCCAGGGACCGGACGAGCCGGCGGCTCAACCGTCCGGAATCGGATGCCTAAAATCCGGGCCAATCTCAGACCCAGCGGCATCATCCAACGGAGAGTGGCTCCAGACGGTTCTTCGGGAGTTCCCTCCCCATTGTGGATTCCCGTTCGCTCATCCCGATGGAGACGGAGCAACCGACGTGACGATTGGAGGAAGGAGGAAAGGATCTTTTGTTCGCGCACGCTCTTCCACACGGCCTTCATTGAGAAAGTGGGAGCCGGCTCGTGCAAATAGCGCGACAGATACCGTTGATGGGTCCGCTTGGGCACCACCCATTTCAAGAGCCGGATGATCAGGGCGTGAAAAAACGGATAGAACGGGAGCATCACCGCCTCCCAGGGCACAGCCCACGCCACAGCCGCGACTTTCCAACCGAAGATCGCCAGTGACATAAATGGCACGACCACATGACTCATCAAGAGAGCCAGCGCGAAATAAACTGCGAATGGCAATCCCTTTTGCCGCGCGACTTCTTGAAACTTCTTGACCCCGTTAAAAGCGATTTTGGAAAAGAACGTCGCCTGCCTGGTCAGTTTCAAATGCCTCCACAGGCGGCTAATCCTTCCGGCAGGATTATCCTGCAAGGTCTCGTCCACCTGGTCGAAGACGACCAGCGTCAATCCCCAATCGAACAGATTCCGTTGCCCTGGAATTGTCAGTATCTCACGATGGGCTTCATCGAACGCCTCTTCGGGGGACTGTCCATTCTCCAAGTGCCGCGCGATGAACTTCCGGATCATGAACTCCCGTTCCATAAGGAGTCCGATCATCTCCCCCCTTCGGCCGCTTTCGGGATAGAGCGCCCTCAGCAGTATCCGGTTGACGTGAAACTCCCAACCGCCCGTCTCGCGATTAAAGAAAAGACTTGCCAGAGTAAAGACATCGGGGCTCTCGAACAACTCGGCACCCTCGAACGTCTTGACAACGATTCCCCCGGCGATACCGGTATCCCGTCGATGCTCTCGATATTCCGTTGAATTGATGGACCGCTCCAGGTCGACCAATCCATCCCTCTCGGTTTCCGTCAAACGGTCGACCAATGCCGTCGCCTTGAACAAGGGGAGCGTGAAAACGAACTCCCGATGATGCGCTCCCAGTTCGGCCGTTTCGACCTGGCCCTCTGCTTCCAACTGCTTCCAGAAAGCATCCGCCTGAGGGAACCGTCCGGAATCCCCGTGGAGAGGCATGCCGTACATCTTCTGGGAGAACGCGTTCAGCCTCTGGAGGTCACGGACTCCCCATTCCGTCCCGTCAACGCCTTCATCGTAACGGATATTCTCCAATCGGGGATTTCGATAATCCTCGCTATCGCTACCGATATCAAAACGGATGAGTGCATCACCGGCCACCGCCCCCCGGTTCGAATAGACAACGTAGACAACTCGTTCAAATCTATCATCGTCGTATCGGTTCACCTGTTGAGCGAAATACGTCTGATCGCCGGCGGGATTTTCAAATACATAGTAATCCTGCAAGTGACCGGATTCATATTTACCACCCGAATGTTCGGCGACCGAAAACTGCGCGTCGACCATCTCCCCCATCCGGCGAATCACGTTTTCCGGCACTTCCGTTGACGAAATCCGCCTGATCTGTTCTGCGAAAACACCGCCTCCGACCACCCTCGATTCTTCCTTGAACCTGAAATAGAGGTCCAACAAGACCCGGAATACATCTTTAAGCCCGACATGTTCCACTTCCTTCATCAATCCCACAGCGGTACCGGAGGCCAACGCTTCCAGATATAGTTTCGTTTTTCTGCCGTTCAGGGCGACGCCCAGCGCCTGGGCCACCCGGCCACAGGGAACATGCCCCATCAACAACGCCCGCGCCAACAGACCGACCAAGTCCCGGACGGTGCCTGCGTGCAACGCGCCGATCACCCCCTCGGAAGGTTCCGTCGGACGGGGCTGCCCGTCCCGGACCGCGCCGACACCGAACGACGCCGTTATCCTGTCCTCGGCGCTCCGGCCCTCCCGGATGAAACGGTCGAAATGGTCCTTCATCCGCGCGTAGACGCTGTCGGCATCATATCCCGCGCGGACGGCGGAAAGCATGACCTTTTCCATCAGTGTTTCCAAAGAGCGGGTCGAGGATGATTTCCGACCGGGCGGGACCATCAGCGAGAACATCGTGGAGACAAGGCGCTCTTCATCCGCATCAAAAGAGCGGTGTTTCTTCGGTCGCTGAACGTCCACCATGCGGAAACGGCGCACGTTCTCGTCATACAGGATGTTTTTGGGATGGGGGTCCCACTCATACCCCGCCAGCGACAGTCCGTGCAGGGTCTGTGCCAGTTCATCAAACGCGGATTGAGGGATCTTCTCGGCCAGAACCCGGTTGAATCCGGCCCCGTCCTTTTCCTGTCGAGACCGTACGGTCTCTCCCGGTTGGAACGTCGTGAACTGCACGGCTCCCCAACGGGCGACTTCCTGGGCGACGACCGGGAATCCATCGAGCCCGTGATCTTTCTCGAAAACCACCGGCGATCCCCACTGGCGTCCGAAATGTTCGTCCGCAAACGCCTTGAACCCCGCGGGATCAGCCCGAACCGACGGGGCCCGCTGCAGCACTTTCACCAAGTCCCACGGCACACGCACCACGAGGTCCGGTCGCTCCGGGAGCCGATAAACAACCACCTCCCCGCCATATCCCAGCGGATAACGGTTCTGAACGAAATCGACGATCCTTTCCGGTGAGACCTCCGCGCGATCCTCTCGTGGAGGAAGAATCGCCAGAGGAAGGCCTAATGACGGGGCGATGCGATGATTGTATAAGAGGTGCAATGAAACGGAGGTGAGCA
The DNA here is from genome assembly GCA_022709755.1 of Elusimicrobiota bacterium. Classification (GTDB taxonomy): domain Bacteria; phylum Elusimicrobiota; class Elusimicrobia; order FEN-1173; family JAKLIF01; genus JAKLIF01. The sequence continues at coordinate 57,367 of JAKLIF010000004.1, forward strand.
ATCCGAGGATCCCCCCGAAAACAGGGGCCACAAAAATACCGGCAGCCACGACGGCGTTCAGCGCCAGGGAAACACCGAACAACATTCCGCGTGGACGCAGATGCCGGACCGGGTTCCATCCCAGCGGCACCGGAGGCGCGTGGATGTCGTAATAGACGGCATAATGGAGCGCGGTGAAGAGTCCCGAAGAGAAGAGAGAAAGACCGACCAGCATCGGCCCCAGATCCCACCCCCAAACCGCGTGAACGAGCAGCGATATTCCACCGACCAAAACCCCCTGGAAGATGAGGTTTTCCGCCAGGGCCAGGAGCTTCGGATGCTTCCGCACGACCGCCGATGGCCAGAACGGAAGGAGGCCGATGGCGGAGATCAATAGGTGAAACCGATAACTATCGTCCACCGACACCCGGGAAGAGGATTCACGCGGAACCCCCGTCTTGACCATCCCGGCCGCTTTCAACTCCTCGATCCACCGCAGAACTGTCGCGGGATCGATCCTGTTCAATTCATTCCGGATGGCCAGCCCGTCGGTCATGCTCTTCTGCACCCGCAACGGCGCCAAGTATTCGAAAAGTTTCCCGGCCAAAAGCGGCGTGATCCCTTGCGGAATATTATTCTCTTCGGCCACGCGTACCAGCCACACGGCCACATCCATCGACAGCCGTTCCGCCGCCTCATACTCGCCCATGGCGGGATTGTATTGCCAGAATCCCTCGGGAGTCATTTCGAACAGACCGACCCGCTCCATGGACGCGTAGGCGATGACCCCCACGACGTGATCGACTTCCCTCTGGAAAGAATCTTCGCTGACTCCCATCCCCACAAGGCGTTGTCGTATCTCCAAGAGCATGCTCTTCAGCGGGGAGGAATACCCGGGATCCTCCCGATAGAGCAGCCCGAGATAATAAACCTCTTTATCGGCCAGGCGGGGGGCCACCCTGGACGGGGACACATCGGCCAACTGCCGTAGAATCTGCAAGCGGTCGGGATCGACCAGCGCCTTGAGTTTATCGAGTGCCTCCGAGCGGGTCACCGGATCATTCAAGACCTCCAAGCCGAGCCGGTAGGTCTGATAGGCGTATGTCTGCCCCTCCGGGAAAGTCAGCAGGGGCAGTGCTTTGGCCATGATGCCGTACATCAACCGGTCATACAATTCATCGTTATTGACCTTCACCAACCGGCCGTCGACCGTGCGGTATTCGTCTTCCCAGACCAAAGAGTCCGCCTTCAACGCCGCCCAATACCGCAGATGGCCCGACTCCGACGGCAGTCCGAACAAGCTCCCCAATATCCGGCCGTCGTCGGTGGAAAACCAGGCCCCGGACCACAGATCGACGGCCCGGTGATCCGCCACGAGATCGGGCGGGATGACGCGATAGAGATCCTCCGAGAAATAACGGATGCTATTCGCAAAGACCAGGGCCAGCAGGAAATCCCCGTCGTCCTCTCGGTCAACCGATTGATCGTCCAAAAACCGCTGCACCTTGGCCACGCCGGCCTGCGAGGGAACATACAGACCGTCCTGAAAAGTGATCCCGACCATGCTCCGGATGAGAATGTCTCTCCAATCCGCGCTCTTCCAGTTGTCAGCCCCTTCCGGCGGCCGGATGCCGTCTACAGGCAGCCCTTCCTGGACCGATTTTTCATACCACGCATCCAACTCGCGGGCCAAGACGGGGGCCAATTCTTCCCTCAACCATCGGGCGTTGGAAACTTCCCGCTGAACATCCGGCTGAGATTGATTTTCCATAAGGCCAAGAAGAAGCGAATCCGTGCGGTCGGCCGGGAGCAATCTATTCCGGCCGAATTCGCGGAGCAAGCATAGGATCGACTGGACGCTCACATCCACCTCCGCATACAGGTCACCGGAGAGATGAGAGGAGGCGGCGTCCACATATTGATACACAGCGACAACGGATTGTGGCGACTGAAGTCTCAAACCGTCGAATATCTCGCGGGTCTCGGAAATTTCATCCCGCACATACGGATAGATGTCCGGCAACGCCGCCGACAGGACCGACCCGTCCCCCTCCCAGAGCACGATCAACGACATGACCTGTACGGCTTTCTCCTCGAACACCTTGTCTTTCCCCAAATCCACAATCAACCGCCCCGCCACGGGACGTAACATGTCGATCTGTCGGGACGTCAGACCATACTGGGCCATGAGTTTCAGAAATCTGTTCGCACCGGGATGGGAGACCACGCGGCCCAGAAAATTGAGCGGGGTCAGATCCTCCCCCAGATACGGCGTCCAGAATTCGATTCCGCCCGGAATGACCAGGCTTCCAGAACCGTCAAAAGTGTAATACCTCGCCCCGCGTTCGATCAGGTTCGACAACTTCGGAGCGTCCCCCTGTTTTTCATCATGGATGAACTCCGTAAAAAAATCGGTCTGCGGGACCAAGTGATCGACGAATCTCCTCAAGTTCGCATCGTCTGTAAAGCCGCGGGCCAGCTGTTGGACGACCGCATTGAATTTCCGGGTGTAATCATCCCGAGAAGCGATTTTATTCAGATCGACTTTGGCCGACAATTCCTTCCGAACATCCGGCTCAAGGCCACCGAGCGCCTCGTTGATCGCATGGAACCTTTTCTGTTGCTCAAGATAGGACGGGGATTCCGTCCTCGTCCCGGTCATTTCGCCGATATATTGCCAGCTCTTCCGAACCACCCCCACCGGAGTCTTGACCAGGAACAGTATCATGAAAGCGATCGCGAACCTCAACACTCGTTTCAATCCCGATGCCGCATACCTCACTTTGGGCACCTGCGAGGTGATATGAGACTGCGCTTTCCGGCCGATCGATTTCACCCGGACGGCGCCGTTCCGGAAAGCCCCGGGGCCCCGCTGGAACAACCGCCGGGTCCTGAGGCCCCACATTCCCCAGAGAGACCGGTCTTCATACAACCTGAACCCGATGGCGTGCCCCGCCACATCCAATTTCCCCTCGCTCCGGAGCAGCCCCCGATCCACCCCATCCCGACGGATAATGGACTCCGGGACCGGCCCGTCCGCCGCATAAACGAGGATACGGAAACTGGACTCCTGCTTGCCGGCCCATTTCAAAAACGATTGAAAAACCTTGTATATCTTCCTCCGCGATTTTCCCGGTTCAAACCGGAGAGATTCCAAACGGCCCATCTCCAGGGCCAACCGGTCAGCCGCTTTCTGCATCTCCGCCAGGATCACCCCTTCGTCAGCCGCCCCTTGGCCTTCGGCAAGATCGGCCAGCATCATCTGAACGGGAACCGCCAGAGACGCCATCAGCCCCTGGGCGACGCGAGCGCGCAGATCATCGTTCCCGGCGGCAAAAGTCCGCCGAGCGGCCAAGTTGACCGTCTCCCCCGAGAATAATTTTTCCAACGGCAGCGGGTCCCGGGCAAAAACGTCCAACGAGTTCACCCCGACGGGGGATTGGGTGATCTTGGGAGTCACGACCGCATAGGAGATCCCTTGCCGGCGGAAAGATTCCGCCAGCCCGGAGGAATGGAACCCGCCCGCCACCAGGACCGAGGACGAAACGCCTTCCTTTTTCATCTTCGCCAACAGGTTCGCCATCAGAGGATCGTTCCGCTCAAAAGCCAGCGAACAGAACTTCTCGAACGGGACCAAAAGGGATTCGAAATTCTCCGGAGCCGCCGCACGGACGTCCGACTTCAGCCCTCTTCCGAGTTCCTCCAGCCGGGCCGGAAGAGCGAGCACCAGAGAGCGACGCCGTGAATAGGTGTTCCACTCCCCCGGAGACATCGCGTGACGGACCAGTTTTCCGAGCATCACCCCATCGCGTTGTATCCCTAAAAGACATTCCTGGTCGGGCCTCTGGCAGAAAGATTCCGGCACCGTCCTCTCCAGCAGGTTCAACTCCTCCAAGAGCGCGTCGCGTTTGATTTTTTCCGCCGTCCGGACGTAGCGGACGTACTTTTGCAAGAAGCCGTAGTTCCCCAAATCGATCCCCGCGCTCCGGCAGAGCTCCGCCAAAGACCCATAATAGCCCTCGTAGCTCATCCGGCCCATCCGGTAGAGAAGGCTCTTCTGGACCAAGTCGTTCAGGCGGGATTCCGAAAGAACCGAACACATCTCTTTTACGAGTCGGACCTGCTCTTCCTCGACTTTCCGAAAATCCAACGACCGTTCCTGTCCCACCGCTTCCACGAGGAGTCTCACGTTCGGGTAAGCATCGCCCGCCCGGACCGGACGCGGACCCTCTCCGTCATAAGCCGCCACGAGATAACGGGCGTATTCCCCCAAACCTTCGCGTCCTTCCGCGTGAGCGAGGAAATGCCCATCGAACTCTTTCAGCTTCGGGGAATAGACGATCCCCTTCCACCGCGCAATATCGGCCTCCATGTCCCGGATGAAAACCCGGATCGCGTCGATGTTTCCGACAGAATCCTGATACGCCCTGATATTACCCTCGTAAAGCGCCGTGTCTTCCACCCCCCAAAGAACCGGGGCCCGGGGGAGAGTGAGCGCGGCATACTCGGGACCGCCGATGTAATCGGATCGGAGCAGATAGTCGGCCACGCCGAGCCGGACATCGGGACGGGCATAAGCACGGAAAGGCTCCAGTAGGAATTCGCCCGAAGCGCCTTCAAGCCCTACCAGCTTCACTCCCCGGCTTTCCTGAAAAAGCCGGATCATGGAGGCGATGTTGCGTTGGGCCTCCTCCACGTCGTGAGCGTCTTGGATGTGAAGGACGAACGGAGCGTCTCGTTTCTCCGACAGATAGACCTCGCGGATGGCCCCGTGCGGGAGGACGAGCGTCGAAAGCCAAGTGGGCTGATCGGGAGATGGAACGGCGCCGAGATCGGCGGAAGAGCGGGAATCGATCCCCCCCAATGACACACGCGGGTCCTGCTCGAGCGCTCCAAAATCGACCGCCGTCGCGGCAGGAAAACGCGCCAACAAGAGGGATTGCTGTCCGGTGAGTTCCTTCTCTTCGGCCGGGACATTGACGCCACTCTCCCCGCCACTCCGACGGCGAGTGGCGTTCCGGCGATCCTCCCACAGAGAGGCCTCGACGAAGGGCGAGGACACGGTGGTGAACAAAAAAACCGTCGCTATCATGGCCGCGACGGTCTTCATGGAAAACGATGTGGGGTGTCCGGTTTTCATGTGCGATTTTGTTACTTATTGATATTGTAACTAGATACCGTTAACGCGGCGTTATCCACTTGTTACAAAGATGTAACAAAAACGGCATATATTACGCCGCTATTCCGGGGATTTTAAGGGTCTATCCAATGTTTCGGGGATAAACTGCGAGGTCAGATTTGATCGGATTAATCTTGACTGCGAACAATCTGATGAAGAAAGTGTTTATGTGGCAGATCATATCCGGCTTCCGGTCATGGAGGTAAAACGTTGAACTGATCAACCTCCAAACGATTTGCATCACCCACAATTATCCATGAGGTAATCGAATATGTGGATACCAGAAAGTTTCCCGACAACGATGACATGTTTCGCACCTTCCCGGTGAAGGATGTCAGCCTCGTGATTGTCCTCCGCAGACATGACCAAGTGAGCTTCAGGAACCATCCGCTTAAGGTGCCCCAATAACCGCCTATTTGTGATCCCCTTGAGGTATGTATCTGAGATAGAGCAGATGACAATAACGGCGTTCTCAATCCCCAGATGACATAGAGTTTCAGGGTGAGCCAAATCACCATAAACCCAATGGAATCCTCGCGCTTCCAAATCTTCTTTAAGAGAAACGTTATAATCGACGATGAGAACACGTTGAGCCAATTGGGGGGCTCGTTCTTCGATTGTTTCGAGTAACGCTTTTCCCGCCCGGAAACAGCCCAGCAGAACGATGTCTGGCCTTGTTCCATTGGGATGATCGATATTTTTCGTATCAGAAACATTCTCCCGTATCTTGATCCATTCCAGAACACGCACAAAACAGCGCGCCAACGCGTCATTGTATTTGATGATGTAGGTGGCAAAGATAGACGCAAGGATCATGGAAGTCAATATTGTTGACGAAATGCCACCGGACACATGTCCATATCCCACACCCAGGCTAAGGATCACCAGTGAAAATTCACTAATTTGGGATAAGTTTAACGCAGTCACAAAACCATTGCGTAAGCCGGTTCGTAAAAAATATACAGTCGGTACCACGGAGATAAGTCTGCTTAAGATAACGAAGCCGGCGACAATGAGAGACGTTCCCAAAAGCTGCCACGTCGGTTGGGGCACCTTGATACCAAGCGATACAAAAAAAAGAGTAACGAAGAAGTCTCGAACACCGGAAAGTTTGGCTATAACGTCCGCGCCATAAGGAAATGCGGCGATACTCATGCCTGCGATCAATGCCCCCATCTCTTTGGAGAGCCCTGCATACTCGGCCAGTCCGGAAACGGAAAAGCACCAAGCGATGGATGTCACAAGGATGAGTTCAGGACTCTTGTTGGCGAAATGAAAAAGACGACTCAAAAGATAGCGACTCGCTGTAAATGCAGTCAAAAGCAATACGAATCCTAACCCGAGTGATTTAAGGATGCTTCCCAACTGCGGACTTAAGAGGTTGGGTTGGAAAGCCATGAAAGCAATCGCCCAGATATCCTGAAGGACCAAAACCCCAACCGTCAATCGGCCGGAAACTGTGTGGATTTCGAATTTATCATGCAGCAATTTCACAACGATGAGTGTCGAGCTTAAAGCCAAAGCCACGGCCATGTAAAGCAGATCAAAGTTTCCGTTTCCTACCCCAAAGCCGAATGGCTTAAAAAATACAAGGCCCAACAGGACACAGACGACAAATTGGACGATCCCAAGGGTAAACATGGATCGCCCCATTTTGGCGAGGTCTCGCAAGTTGATTTCGAGCCCTATTATGAAAAGCAGAAAGATCAGACCGATTTCCGATATCAGCTCAATGCTTTGCTCGTTCGTGACTAGTCCAAAACCGAAGTGCGAACCCAGAAGGACTCCGCCGAGCACGTAACCCAAGATCAACGGTTGTTTGAGAAAACGAACAATATGGGCCGCCAAGGCGGCGAATATAATGCCGAAAGCAATATCTGTCAGTAACGTCATTGACTGGTGTTCCACGTAATGTTATCTCCTCTCGACTGGATGGGACTATTTTTCAGCACCTCATAACAATACGAGGTAGCGGGCATCATCATCTTATTCCCAGGACCGCCCGAACTGCCGGGAGGGTCTTTTTGTCGACGAGCATCAAAAGCACATCCCCCTCCTCCAAGAGCGTTTCTCCTCGTGGCAAAATAAACTCCTCATTTCGGCTGATCAACGTGATGAGACTATCCTTGGGAAAGCCTAGATTCAAGATCGATTGTCCCGCCGCCCGGGCCCCAAAGGGCACGATGAAGTCCACAAGCTGCATATCGGCATTCTCCGAATCGTCAAAATCGATGGGATAGCGGCGCTTCCGCACCAGAGGGGCGTCCACCCGAAGCCAGCGCGCGACGAGGGGGATGGACGTTCCCTGAAGCAGCACCGATGTGATCACGATAAAGAACACCAAGTTGAAGATGAAGTGGTCCTGGTCCAAACCGGCCTGCAGAGGGAACGTGGCCAAGACGATCGGCACGGACCCCCGCAATCCCACCCACGAAATCAACAGCTTCTCCCTCAAGTTAAAGCGGGAGAACATCAATCCCACAAAAACGCTAACGGGCCGACCCACCAAGATCAACAGCAAAGACATCAGGAGGCCCTGTCCGGCCACCATGACCAACTGGCGGGGAAATACAAGCAATCCCAACGTAAAGAACATGGCGATCTGCATGAGCCAGGCGATCCCGTCATGGAACCGCATGAGGCTCTTCTTGTTTGAAAAGGTGAAATTCCCCAAGATGATGCCGGCAATGTAAACGGCTAGAAAGCCGCTGCCACCCAAGACAGCAGTCACCCCATAGATCAAAAGCACCCACCCCAGTCCCAGCACGGGGTAGAGCCCCTCGTAGTCCAGTTTGATCCGGTTGATGACCCAGATGAATACCTTGCTCATCAGGTACGCGACCAGAAGTCCGATGAGCATCTGCTGGAAAAACAAAGGGATCATCGACCACATCGTGCGGCCGGGGTTTTGAATCAGTCCAATGAGCCCGATGGTCAAAAAGACAGCCATGGGGTCGTTGCTGCCGGATTCAAGTTCAAGGAAGGGCCTTACCGGTTCTTTGAGACTCACATGCTTCGATCGTAGCACCGAGAATACGGCCGCCGCATCCGTTGAAGAGACAATCGATCCGATCAAAAAAGACTGCAGCCAGCCAAGACCCAGAGCCCATTGGGCGCAGACCCCGGTAATAAGGGCGGTCAGGAGGACTCCGAGCGTGGACAGGGAGAGGGCGGGCTTCAGGACAGCCCGCATGGAACGGACATCTGTCTCCAGTCCACCCGCAAACAGGATATAGACCAAAGCCACTGTCCCCAACGCCTGGCTGAGACGGGCGTTGTCAAAGTAAACACCGCCGGGCCCGTCTGACCCTGCCAACATGCCGATCCCAAGAAAAAGCAGGAGCGCCGGGACACCCAGGCGCTCGGAAACTTTGCTTAGCACAACGCTCGCCACCAGCGCGATGGCCGCAAGAATTAAAAGCTGTTCAATGGCCATAGCGCCTTTTCAATCTCACAAATGCGACCCCGTCAGACATACGGACTGTCGACATTTTTCCTGAATTTACAAATGATAATCCCCAGCGGCTTCGGGCTGATAAATGACTTCCATTACCTTCAACCTTCTGACTGCATCTCGTATTTTCCATTCAACAACATCGCCAACCCGATAACCCAGAAGGGCGGTTCCCACCGGAGCTAGAACCGAAATCTTACCCAAATTGATGTCAGCGTCTTTCGGATAAACAATTGTATAGACGGATTCTTCGCCGGTCTCCAAGTCCGTTATTTTGATCTTGCTATTCATGGTTATGATGTCACTGGGAATTTCTTTTGCGGAAACAATATTTCCACGGTCAATTTCCTTCTTCAACTCACCCACGTGCATTTGGTCCCGGGGATCAATCCCCTGGCCGCCCAATAAAAGTTCGTTTAATCGCTTGGCATCATAATCCGTCAAGAAGATATTTCTAGTTGACATGGCTTCCTCCCCTACCTGCTGTTTTTGAAATCTGAACGCCGCTTTTAATGCTAGGGGGCAAAGAGATCCCACCATGGCGCTCAACGTATATCCCGATACACTCACATATAACCTCCAGCAATATCCGTTCTTCCCTCAAAAACGCCCCTTCTTCGGCTGCCGGCTTTTCACATAGGTATCCCACAACGGCGAGGCCGCATTTCTTTCCGCCAGCAACGATATCCCTCCTTTGACTCCAGGGCGTCTCGGTGCATTTTTCTGTTTGGAACCGCCTCCCGAGCACTTCTAATTGTGCATAGGCATTGTCGGGATATTGCCACGCCTGAGGCAACATCTCGACGATTCGCTGCATTCTTTGATCAAAGTTCAATTCCGACTCACGTAAGGTCGCAAGAGTCTTCATGATACAAGTCAATTCCTTGTCCCTTTCGCCCAGGAGGCGCGTGCGCTTCTTCAATGCGTGCTCAAGCCATTCCACTTCTGATTTTAAGCTGTCTTTACCTGAAAGTTCCCTTTGCAGTTCTCCGATATGATCAATCAGATGTTTCTTTGTTGGCAATTTTCGCATGCCATCACCTCGCGCTATCAATCCCCCCGTATCAGTCATCAAACGGATAAAAACAGAACCGCTACCCCGATATAGTCCGAGGGGCGAGGGGCATCCACCCTCACATTCTCATGGAATAGCGGCCCTACCCGGGAAGTGAAATACCATTCCCAGGATTCATCTTTGACATACAGTATACCCCATTAAAGAAATAATTCAAATCAAGGAAGTCCTGGAAGGCATCACTATTCCCCCCCATGTTTCACTAACGGGCGATCAGGTTTTTAAAAGAGGGACAGGGAAAGGAACGGAACGAGCACGACGATATTTTGAAGCACCATCGAAAACGTTTTGACATATTGGAAAAGCAGTTGGAAACACTTTTTCAAATCAGAATGAATGGTGAAATCCCATCAGAAGAATATCGACTACGGCGGGAAAAACCAATTGACCCCAGCATGAAAAGCGGGGTAACGTCGGCGTTAAAACGAATTGTAAAATTGTTAGCGCCTGGTGTTGATAATTAGCTGTTTCCTGGCAATAGATGTGCCATCAAAATCGTAGCGAGTTTTAGAGTAACGAAGAATCCAGTGATATCTGTGATAGTTGTAAGCACGGGTCCTGCGCTTGAGGCCGGGTCGACTTTAATCCTATGAAGCAACATTGGAATTATTGCCCCCATGATACCACCAATATAGATGTTCACCAAGATCGCGATCCCTGCGATCAAACCGAGAAATGGAATACCTTTCCAGTAATAGGCGATAATGGCAAGAATCACTCCGAGCGCGCCTCCATTCATAGCCCCTATCAGGGATTCCCGAACGAAGAGACTCCGAAATTGCCTGAAGTTTATACTTCCAACCGCCAGCCCCCGGATCGTAGAAGACAACGTCTGTATCCCCGCATTCCCGCCCATGCTTGACACCATGGGGAGGATGATGGCGAGAGCCACGACGGCTTGGATGGTGCCCTCGAAGTAGGCAACAACGCTGACTGCCGCAATATTCAGAATAAAATTCAGGACGAGCCAAGGCAAACGCCTGAAAACCGCCTGTGGTATCTGTTCGTGAAGGACCACTTCGCCGTCCGCGATACCCGAGAGTTTCAACAAGTCCTCGACCGCTTCATCCTCCATGACTTGCGCCACATCGTCCAAAGTAATGACCCCGATAAGCCGTTTCCCAACGCCAACGACCGGGATTGCCGAAAGGCTTCTTTGCCTGAATATCCGCGCCACTTCCTCCTGATCGACGTGCGCCTCGACGTAAACGACGTCCCGTCTCATCACTTGTTCGACCAAGACCGCCGGGCCTTTCATAATTAGATCGCGCATGGGCAGAACCCCGGCAAGACACCCATGGTCGTCCACGGCGTAGAAATAGTGCACCCGATCCAAATCAATCGTTGACCGACGCAACTCCTCAACCACTTGGCCAAGGTTTTTGTTTTTAATAACGGAAAAGAACTCCTCTCCCATTCGGCCGCCCGCTGTATCTTTTCCATAGATCAACAATTGACGAGCGCGATTACCCGCGCCAACCGGCATCCGGCTCAAGATGTTCTGCCGATCTTTCCTTCCCATCTCGCCCAAGATATCGACTGCATCGTCAATGGCCAATCCCGCCAATATATCCCCAACCACTCCCGGATCCAGCCCCTTCAGCACATGTGCGGCATCTCGGGCCCCCAAAAGCTTAAAGAACCGCGAACGCAAGTTGGAATCCAAGTCACGCAAGGCCGGGATAAACCCACCGGACGCTGCCTCACGAAGAGCCTCGTACAACGCCACACGGTCGCCGGAGCTGACAAGTTCCCGCAACAGATCCAATGGCATTATTTGCGTGGACGTGTCTTTTTGGTCATTCATCATTCCCACAAAGCCTCCGCACCTTAAGATTTCCTACAAACCAATTTATTGAACTTCCTTCCCTCTCACAAGAAGTAATCACCTACCGCTTCGGGCTGGAAAACAACTTTTTTGATCTTAAGCCGCCTCAACACCCCTGCGGGAAGAAGCCATTCAATAATATCACCCGCCTGATATCCCAATAGCGCGGTTCCTATTGGGGCCAGCACCGATAATTTGCCTTCCTCGATATTGGCATCCTTCGGATACACCAAGGTATAGACCGTTTCTTCACCGCTGTCCAAGTCCTTGATACGAACGCGCGAGTTCATTGTTATGACATTTTCTGGAATTTCCCCGGGTGGAACGATTCGCCCTCGCGCCAGCTCCCCGCGAAGGGCCTGAACATGTCTGTTGTCCATCGGGTCGATCCTCTGCGCACCATGCAATATGTCGTTGAGCCGTTTCGCATCAGTTTCTGTCAGGCATATCGTTTTTTCTTTCATGGCAATCCTCCTTGTTCCTCTTTTTTTGTGGCAATCATCCTGCCAGTTGAAATGCGGCGAATATGGTTTCTCAAAACGATACAAAAAGTATAAAATCATTAAATGAGCCAAGACGAACTCACAAAAGAACAATTGGTTGAAGCATTGCGGTCCGCTCACCTGCGCCTCCTTGAGTTAGAAAGCCAACTGCATGAATCAAAGGATGACTCCGAGTGGCTCGAAGGCGCTATAAAAAAACGCACCTACGAATTGAACGAACGTGTCAAAGAACTCAATTGCCTTTATCAAATTACGTCCATCCTCGAAGAAAGCAGCGAATCCGCCTCAGGGGCGGCCCGAAGGCTCGTCGTAGCCGTGCCCCAAGCATGGCAGCATCCACAACTGGCCTGCGCCCGAATCGTAATAGGCGAGCGGGAATTCAAGTCACAAAACCACATCGAAACACCGTGGCGGCTATCCTGCGACATATATGTGCAGTCTCGCCGCGCAGGAACATTTGAGGTCGGCTATATTTCCAACCCCGCCAAATCCGACACCCACATATTCTTACCTGAGGAAGAAAAACTCCTTCAAGAAATTTGTCGCCGGTTTGGACAACTGCTCGCCCTCATTTCACCCCCTGCCTGATCATTGTCCACTTAAGCAATCGCTGCCTCGAATGCCTCTTGGCGGCCGGAGACAAGCTCTTCCAACATCTTATCCACGTTCCTCGCTTCTACAGGGATGACACGCTTTGTCAGCTTTATCCATTTTGACAATTGAGGTTCGATGTCCTGAAATATTGGGAATGTTGGACGAGCTTTCTTTCCAAGATGCTTTATGATCTCCTCTGCGGCGCGTCCTACGAAATACGCGTCATCTAGATAGCCGAATAGTCCATTGGAATCATCAGGCATAAAATCGCCCGGATGGTATATATACGTCAAGACGAATCCGTTCAAACGCTTCAGAGGCGGCGTCATGTCAGAATGATCGGCCCATGCTTGGATTTGTGAGATTATGTCGGGAAATACCAGTATGAAATGGCGCAATTGCTCCACCGCCGATCGCGATCCTCTGCGGGGCAAGAACGGACGCAGTCTGTCTTTAAAAGAATGGTTGTCGTCGCGTGCAATTTGAAACAATCGTTGTTTTAGCGCCCTAATCATCGGAACCCCCTATCATGCCATATGACATTCCACACAATTCCAATTCACCCACATATGCTCCTTGTTTCATGCTTTCAAACAGACTGTCAAGATACGCCGTCTCTGCTGGAGCAAGCGTTCGTGACAACCTGATCCATTGTGGTAGTTGGTCGGCAAGCTGCTTGTTGTGCGGTTTCATGGGAACCCCACAAACAGCTGACGTGTTCACGAACCAATCATAAACCAAAGCCACGAGGTATGCGTCATCCATGTATCCGAACAGCTCGTCCTTGTAATCAGGAAAACAATCTGCCGGATTATGAAGATAGGACAGCAAATAGTTCAGCCCCCGCCTCATGGACGTTATATACGGCCACTCATCAACCAATTGACGAATCTGGCCGAGCATGTCGGGCAACGCTAGGATCATTTGGCGAAGCGGCTCATCAAAGAGCGCCGCATCACCCGGCCCGGCCAGCTCTCGTACTTTTTGGGAATACAAGTCCATCTGATCCATCGCCATTTCCTTCAATCGTCTTCTTAGTTCATTCAACACGTTCGGCCTCCTTTCCGCGTCCCACCTACAAACGACAATACGCTGTTTCGCTCTAAAGCTTCCGGTGTGCCGCCATTCGCACATCTCCGATGACATAAAAAGCTTCCGGATCAAACTGCTTCAATATATCCAAGGTCTTCTCCAGCATCCTTCGTCGCACAATAATGAAAACGATTTTCACTGGGCCTAACGACCCATTCGCATCGATGGTTGTTGCGCCATAACCGTTGTTTTGAAAGTATTTGAGCAAATCTGTTGTATCCTTCCCCGTAATGAGTTGCACTGCGGTATTCCCTATCGCGATCTTCCTCTCTATGGATATTCCGACAAAGGTGCCCATGCTAAAACCGGCCGCAAAAGCGAAATAGTTTATGATGTTGTTCAGGTTCTGCATTATTTGCGTGATGGCAACCAGCCAAATCAGTATTTCGACAAATCCGATCATGGCGGCGAGCGTTCTTATACCGCGGGTAACGAATATTATCCTTACGGCCGCCATGCTCACATCCGCCATTCGGGCCAAGAATATCAACACTGGTATAAGGATTTGAACGAACGTACTTTGTGGTATATCAATATGCATATCGCATTACATCCCTTATGAACATGTGTTATTCCATACGCTCTTTCTTAACAACAGAGAACAACCATAATTCATGCATTCTTCTTGGGAAGGCAATCATGTTTTTTACGCCGCGTCCACCGGGATTACGGGAACTTTTATATTTACGCTCACATCAGCGAGCGAATATGCCTCGGTTTCGTAATACGGACAGTTCGTGTGTTCTGCCAAACAATGGCTGTTAATCCTTTGAAGGCTGGGGCAGTATAGCCTCCCACGATTTCCGGTACAGATGCTTTGAAGCCTTGATTTGATGAACTTAGGGCACATTGTTATCTCCTTTCAACGTTCATTTTACGGCGCACGGCATCGTTCAGGTATATTCCGATTTTCAAAACGGTCCTAATCGCTTCCATCATCTTGTTTGCCGCATCCTGCTTCATCAGGTAACCCCTCCCGCCCGCGTCGATCATCTGTCGCGCGTAAAACGTTTCATCGCGCATCGATATTCCCAGTATGGGGAGCCCGGGGTATTTCTGAGTTAATTCGCGGACCAACTCCAAACCATGCATATCCGCGCCGTCCAGATCGAGAATGAGGATATCCACCGCCGTGCTATCCAGCCTCCTGAATAACTGCTCATAATTTCCCGCCACTCCGCAGACATCAATGTCGCTTTCGCTTTTCAATAACCTGATGAGCGTCTGTTGAACCAACGGATTGCTGTCTGCGATAAAAACTCGAATCGGAGACGCCTCTCTCATGGCACTCATTTTTTCCATGCTGTCCCCCCCCAACAACGGTATCTCAATACGCTAATGAAGTATACCTGGTCTTCACATTTTTCGTTATCGGGCACATCATTGAATCGGCATTACGTGGAATCCCTGAATTGCGCATCGGGGATTCCCCCGATGCCCGGATTATCTGGGAATGACGTGGGTGAGTAATGCGCGGGATTTGAAAATGAAAATGCCAGACCCGTTGGAATGATCTGGCATAGCGATTCTGGTATTTGATTCCTATTAACAACCGATCTAAATCATATTACCTCACAAAATTGAATATATCCATGCAAATTCGCGGTCAGGAATTCCCTTGGTCGCGCACCCATTCTATCGCGTATCTGACGAGTTCGGAAGCGTCTTCCAGCCGCAACTTCTGCTTGATCTGCTCCCGATACGTCTCGATTGTTTTGACGCTCAAACTCAATTCGTCTGCGATTTCGCCCGTCTTATGGCCTTGGCCTATCAGCCGGAATATCTCCAACTCCCGGTCGCTCAGCCTAGCCACGGGCGATTCCGCTTCCATATCCGGCCCCTCCGTCAAACGATCCAGCATCCTGTCGGCCATTTTCTCGCTTAAATATACTTTTCCGCTCAATATCCGTCTCAACGCCGACACCACCTTCTCCGCCGACTCCTTCTTCATGACATAACCTCTTGCACCGGCTCGAAGCACCCTCTCGGCATAAACCGATTCCTCATACATGGAAACCACCAGGATCAACAGCTTGGGCATCCGCATTTTCATGTTTTTTATGAGGTCAATACCGCCCATCCCCTCGAGGCCGAGGTCGACAACAGCGGCATCCGGCTTTGCGGAAGATAATAACGCCAATGCCGCTGGGCCGTCACCCGCTTCGCCGCACACGGTAAGGTCCGGTTCGTCTTCAATAAGCCTTCGCATGCCTTGGCGCAGAACGGCATGATCATCGACAATGAGTATCTTGCTTTTGAATGAAGATATCATATTGTTTGTCCCGTCAAATCCTTGATCGCGGATATCGGAGCGGAACACGTCACGACAGTGCCTTTCGGTTTATTGTCTTTGATCTCCAACACAGCGCCGATCATACCAGCGCGGTAACTCATGATATGCATTCCCATACCTTTGCCATCCCTTAAAGACGTTGAGATTCCCATCCCATCGTCTTTGACCGACAAGGACAGCCTTTCGTCGTTCATTTTTAGGCCGATCGCTACGCGGCTTGGACGAGCATGCTTCATGGCGTTATTGACGGCCTCCTGCGCGATTCTATATAGCTCTATCCCGATCACGGGATCGATCTCCGGCTGGCAATTGTCATGTTCCACCCGGCAAGGAATGCCATATTTACTCTCCATGCTGTTGGCCATTTCTTGAAGCGCGGGAACAAAACCGTTTGTGCTCAGTTCCACGGGGAAAAGACCCCGCGACAGGCTGCGTACTTGCTCAATTGAATCGCTGACCAGCTTGGATATTTCCACCGCGTCTTTGACATCCGGCATTCCCTTGGATGCCAGCTTTTTCTGAAGCAATTGTGAAATATATGTGACGGCAGTCAAATTCTGACCCAAGCCGTCATGCAGGTCCCGGCCAATCCGCTGTTGCTCGCGCTCGGTCACTTCCAAGATTTCCTTTTCCAGCCGCTTGCTTTCAGTGATGTCGCGGGCGATGACCGAAATGCCCGTGAGTCGGCCGCTTGTGTTTTTTATGGGCGAGAAGTTCAGTGAAACATCCAACGGCCTCGCATCCTTATGTTTTTGAATCGTCTCAAAGTTGGCCGTCGCTTCGCCTTTTTGGATCGCCTTCAATATAGGCGGAATTTCTTGTTCCCGATCAAGCGGCATGAGAAGCGAAAACGGCTGGCCGACCGCCTCATCCGGCGTGTAACCATATATGCATTGGGCCCCCTTATTCCAACTAACAATGACGCCTTCCAATGTCATTCCGATGATGGCATCCTCAGATGATTCCACGATTGCGGCCATGCGCCTGTTCGCTTCCTCAAGCTTGCGGGTATCCGTGATATCCTGGCCTGAACTCAGGATGCCCACCGGCGCCCCGAATTCGTCCGTCATGACGGTGTTGTGCATGGCCAACAGTTTCATTTCGCCTGTCTGCGTCGTAATCTGGTGCTCGAAATACTGTATGGGCGGGATATCGCCCCGCATCTGGCGCTCGTATAACGCCTTCATTTCCACCCGCTCTTGGGGTGAAAGAAAGTGGTCAAACCAATTCCGGTGAATTGCATCTTCCTCGCGGCAACCGAGTATCCTACATCCCTTGTTGTTTAGGAACGTAACATCGCCGGTGCGGTTCAACGCAAGCATCATGACGTCCGCAACGTTAAGATATAGATGGGTGAGGTCAGACTCTTTTTGCAACGCTTGAAGATAATACCGAACAACAAAATAAAGTGCGCCCGATGTGCATAAAACGAACATCCACCCCTTCAACATTTGAAGACGCGCCACCGTCAACGGATCGTTTGTCCACGCAATAAGGGCCTTGTCCGACAGCAATATCCATATTACACCGGCCAATGCGTAAAGAGCAGCGACGCAGAATGCCATCCAATGAGACCGTTTCTTCCGCGCAACGACCATTTCGTTCATTGAAAAAACCGCTGGCAAATTCACTGTAGTGGATCCTATTGACTTTCCTTATTCGTGTCCCATGTGTTTTTTATTCATTTTAGCACATGCCAATCACCCGTCATAGTGGCGAGATTTTCAACTTGCGTATTTGGATAGAAAGAAGGTAGGCCATGTCCCAGCGAGCGGGATATCCCGCCGCAACATCAATAATGGAAGTCATAACGATGCCTATGAAAAACGAAACAATAACGACGGCGGTCAGCAAAAAGAAAATCGCGCTTCAAATCATCAACGAGAAACCATCTAAAGAACATACACCGATACACACCTTCTATACGATGCTGGAAACACCAGAAGAGCGCCTTGAACGAATTGTGGAATTGTTAGCGATTGGTGTATTACGATTACTGGCAGAACAGAAAGAAGCAACTGATCCGCCAGTCATTAAACAACCGTCGGAACCCCCTCCGCAAAAAAGACGAATCCCATTCGGGTTGGAAAAGGTGGACGGTGGGCGGGACATTGATGCAATCGAGAAAAAGTGGGTTGAACGAATCCAGCAAATAGCATCAGAAGGAAATTCGTCGGAATATATTGCCAAGGCACTAAATCAAGAAGATCGCGAAACCAAACGAGTTGGCAAATGGTCGCGAACAGCCGTTTGGCGAATTTTGCAGCTTTTAAAGAAAACAACCGTTACGAAATATTTCGTAACAGCCCGTTGTTTTTTGCACTTTCAAAGGATTTTGCACCGACCTGCCAGTTTAGTTCCGATTATCCTTAATCTACTTTCTCCGACGGGGTTCGAATAGCCTCAAGAGGCATGTTACGATTTGCTTTGAATACCAACGTCTTTTAAATCTGGGGGGGTAAGGGGATTTTCCTTTCGCCGCTCATAAAACTTTCGATGCGGCTACAGAATGGCCGAGCTTTCGGTCCGATGGACCGAGGCCGGTCCCTGAACTGTGTGCAGGGGCTGGCCGCTCACCTATGGGGTAGTCACTCCCCTGGAGTGCCATCGGCCCCAAAAGCCCTGCGACGGTGTCTGGTCGGGGTTTCAAATCCCGGATACTTCCCGCTGGGGCCCTTATTATGCCAGATTAGAACCTGTTTACAGAGGGCGGCATAAATTCATACCAACCTTTCAGCCACGACCAGCATTTCAAAGTCCTCAGTGGTCAACTTGTCGTTCCTGGAATACGCCCCATGTTTTGCTCCAAGGATATCGACCTTCGTATATCTAAGCGTCTTTAAGAGCCACGTTATCTCGCTGGGCACGTAATAACGCTCGTTACACTTAAGCTCCCTTTTAGTGCCGGAATCGTCCTCAAAAACAACGGTGTTATAATCACGGAAAGTCATTAGATCAAAGGAGCACTCCTTACACTGGGACTGACCTTCTTTTTGCGCCGATTTATAGAATTCATTGACAGAATGAAACAGCGGGAATAATCCGTTCAATGTGGTGAAAATGAGTTTGCCTTTATCTTTCAACGCTTTTGTTGCGTTCTTGAGAATCTCAAAGTTCATCTCATCTGTTTCCATAAGAGAAAACCCGCCTTCGCAGAGCATGATCGCCAGATCAAATTCATCTTTAAACGGAAGGTTTCTAGCGTCATGTTTTAGAAAGTCGATTGCCATTCCCGCCGCTTTCGCCTTTTCCATTGCTCTTGCAAGCTGCGACTCGGATAGATCAACACCGGTCACGTTATACCCTCTTTTTGTCAATTCAATTGAATGCCGTCCCGTTCCGCATCCAATATCTATAATCCGCACCGCCTTGTTAAAACCAATCTCTTTCTCTATGAAGTCGCATTCACCAACGGTTCCCTGGGTATAGATTTCCCTGTCATATTTTTTGCCGTAGTTATCAAAGAGAGCTTCATACCATTGTCTCTGATTTTCAATTTTTGGACTCATGACATCATCTCTCCAATGTGCAAATAAGCGAGCCTTGCTCCGCATAAACGAAAAGAAAGGCCCGTCAAATATTCCAGGTTCTAATATACAAAAAGCCTTTCCCGATAATCTATACAGGACAAGGCTTTTGAAAACTGGGTGGGTAAGGGGATTTGAACCCCCGACCTTCCGGGCCACAGCCGGACGCTCTAACCGCTGAGCTATACCCACCATTGGAAACTACTTTTTCAAATCATCACGCCACGCTATACACTTTTCGCAGAGCTCTCATCCCAACCTTATTCATCCAGGGGGATCGCCCCTCTCATTTCAGTGGTTGGGGCAAGTGCAGACGGCACGTCAGAGACGTGACTACTCCGTCGCCCACCATTGGGAACTATTTTCTAAAATTAATCGTCCAACTGAAAAAGTATAACAAAATTCTCATATCTTCACACGATCCAGGGTTTGGCCGAGGCGCGCATCAGATCATTCGGCGCGGCTTGAAACCCCACTTCAGACAAAGACCACATCGAGATCATCGAGATGATTTCCCGTAAGATACAAACGACGGGCACCGCAAAAAAGAGGCCCCAGAAACCCGCCAATTCCCCCCCGCAAAAAACCGCGAAGATCACCATCACGGGATGAAGGTCCACGCTTTTCTTCAACACCATCGGCTGGAGGAACCAATCATCGAAAAATTTGACCGCCGCAAAAACAGCCACCACTTGCAACGGCGCCCACAAATTCTGAAACTGAAAGAAAGCCACGATCACTCCCACCGATACGCCTATCAGGGGCCCCATATAGGGAATGAAATTCCCAAAACCAGCCACCGCCCCGATCAGCACCGCGTAGTTCACACCCAACAGGCCCAGCCCGATCATGGACAGTATCCCCACGAAAGCCGCATCCATCAGGATCGCGCGAAGGTAATTCCCCAACGTCTCGTCGACTTCGCAAAGGAGACTCAGCGTTTTCTCCACCCAGCGGGACGGCACGCGGTCGATCCATCGGTCCAATGCATTACGCCCCTCACTCAAGAAGAAGAACGTGACGAACGGGATCAGAACGATATAGACCACGATATGGATGACGCCGTAAAGATAGGCCGGAGCGAGGTCCATCGTCTTTTGGATGACGCCCCCCATCAGGGACCCGATCTTATCCACCAGGCGGAACTGACTCAACCACGGCCACCGCTCGGAGATCACTCCTTGCATCTTCAATCCGACGACTCGCGCCTGCTCGATGTATTGAGGCATGTTGTAATAGATCTTCGGGATGTCTTCCAACAATACGATGATGGCGCCGTAAGCCAATGCCACCGTCAATCCGAACACCATCAGATAGAGGACGATGATGGCCGTATCGCGACGGACGCCCCTCATCTCGAAGAACGTGATCATGGGGTTGAGCAGATAGGCCAGCACTCCCGCCAAAACGAACGGCAGGACGATCGTGCGCGCCGCGTAGAGGAACCACAAGGCGCCCAGGACGACGGAAAAGGCGATCAGTGTCCGGAAGATCTTGGCGTCCATCGTCTTGCCCTTAGCGGGAAGGGGATTCCGAATACAACTGGGTGGTCTGACGACGGAGACGGGCGCTGAGCAACCGCGCCAGCGAGTGGAGGATGTTCACTCCCACGTCGGGATGTTCCCTCAGGATGGCGTCGAAATTACTCTTATAGAGGAGGAACAGTTTTGACGGTTCGATCGCCCGGGCGGAAGCCGACCGGGGCAGCTCATCCAACAGGACCATCTCGCCGAAGAAATCGCCCGGACCGAGCACCCCGATGATGTCCGGAGTGCCCGACGGGGACGGCTGTCGATAGAGTTCGACCCGTCCCTCGACGACGATGAAGAACGCGCGGCCAATATCCCCTTCGTGAAAGATGATCTCGCCGTCGGCGTAACCGCGCTCATGCACTTTCTGGGCGATCAACGCCAGGGCCCTGTTCGAAAGG
The DNA here is from genome assembly GCA_022709755.1 of Elusimicrobiota bacterium. Lineage (GTDB taxonomy): Bacteria > Elusimicrobiota > Elusimicrobia > FEN-1173 > JAKLIF01 > JAKLIF01. The sequence continues at coordinate 78,821 of JAKLIF010000004.1, forward strand.
CCCTTGAAGATGAACACCTGTCGGAGGAACTCCTTCTTGCTGCGGAACGCCTGATCCCTCAACCAGAAGAGGCTTCGGTTCCACCAATCCTTGAAACTCTTCTTCATCAGCCGGTTATTTCCCCTCTCCGCTCAATATCTTGCGGCCGGCCTCATAGGCATGCTTCACGCGATCGGCTTTTTCTTCGAGGACTTCCTTGCCTTTCTCGATCCATTCCTCTCCCTGATCCTCGAGGTCTTCCGCCCATTTCTTGATCTTTTTTCGGGTATCCTTGCCGGACTGAGGGGCCAGTAACAGCCCCAATGCAGCGCCCACCATTCCGCCCACCAAGAACGCTAAAAACAAACTGCTGGCTCCGTTTTTATCTTCCATGTCAGCACCTCCGTGCATCATATCGATTCTGCGACGACTCAATTATCCGATCTGTCATATCCTTCGTTGCGATGCGTGAACCGTTTAAACAACCCCTTGGCGAGCCCCCCGAGGAGAGAGAACCCGACGGACGCCACCTTCCCATAGACTCCCGTGAGCTGGCTGGCCAACGAAGAAACAGTATCGGTGGCCGACCTTAATTTTACCATCTCCTGGTTCACGTTCTCCGCCAGCACCTGGACGGCCCGCGCGGTCTGTCTGACCTGCATGAGCGTCTGGATGAGGTATACCGATGTGACGATGAGCGTGGCTGTCAGCAAGGTGCCGCAGATGATCAGAAATATCTCCATAAAAAACCTCCTTGAAAGCACCCCCGGCCAGAGTCGAACTGGCGACCCTCCGCTTAGAAGGCGGATGCTCTATCCAAACTGAGCTACGGGGGTAGTGTCGATGAGACTGCCCAAGAACCAGAATCCGTTCACCCACGTTCGATCGGTTTAACAGGGACGATAAGGGGATTCTAACTATTATTCTATGCTTGGTCAATCAAGCGGCAAGAGCCGCCCGTTTACCGGTCTTTCGAGGGAACCGTCGCGGAAGGAGGGATGGCCAAGACGACATAGGTTTCCATGGGATCCGACGAAAACGAGAACGGAAGCGGGCCCCAGATGGACCCGTAGAATCCGGCGCCGACTTTCATGTCGTGAGTGCGGAAGGGGTTCCAGGTCTTATACGGCAGTTCGGCGACGGGAACATAGGGGCCGATGGCCGGAAAAAAAGCCGGCGAGAGCGACCTCCTCGGGAGGACGACCCAACTCTTCTCCGGCACGGGCTCGCGCGGCGCCAACGGGTACCAATGTTCCCCATCGAGGTAATACCCCAGACCGGACAGGAGGGACGACGGGTAATGTCCCCTCAACGAATCCCCTCCCGGCGCGCGGATCGATTCCAATCGGCTGGCCGCCGAAACGTCCACGGTCGCCTGCTCCAGATCGGCCAACGCCAGCGCCCCGCTGAAAGCCGCCAGCACAATGAAGACCGTCAGCCGGAACAACCGCCGGTCCACCCAGGACGGGCGACGCGCTTCCAGCCCCATCACCGTCAAGAGAACGAGCGGCGGGCCGGCCACGACGAAATACCGGGCACAGAACCACCCCCGCGCGACGAAGAGAGTCCCCAACCCGCCCAGCGCCCACAAGGAGAGGAACTTCCACCCCGACGTTCTGGGTTGGAACACCGCCAGAGAACACCAGAGGAGGAAGATCCCCATCCAAAAACCGATCTGGATCCCGACGGAACGTTTCATGTATATCCCGATCCCGATGGCGAGACTCAATCCGAGGATCACCGCCGCGTGGACCAGATGCCGCCGGGAGAGCGTGAACAGGGACAGGAGAAGACACGTCGTCGTTCCCGCCGAGAACACCATCAGGGGGATGAGTTTCCAGATTGACGGCCATTCCATGCTGGCCTTGGCCACGGCATCGAAGTGGGTCTGCCCATAGATCGTCCGGGACCAAAACAGCCACGCGGCGAACAACAGGATCGGTACGGCCAAGAAAGCCAGTCGTCCCATTTTTTCGCGTCGCGCCTGGACGAACATCCACACCACCACCACTCCCCAAGAGACCAAGCCCGTATATTTCACCAACGGAGCCAATCCCAACGACAGCGCCCCGACGACCAACCACGCGCGGCGGTCCTCCTCCCATCCTTTGACCCAACACGCCACGCCCCCGACGATGGCCGGAGCCAGCAACGCGTCCAACAACAACGAGTTGGCTGTCAGCCAGAAGTGAGGGGATACGAGCCAAAGGAGTGCCGCCCAGAGAGCATGCCGCACGTAGCGACGCGCCAGAGAATAGAATCCCAACAACGCCAGCAGATGCAGAGGCAACAACAACAGATGAGATTTCCAGACTTCCCCGCCGACGCATTTCGTCCAGGCGCCCACCAGATAGAAATAGAGGGGCGGATTCGCCTCCGTGGGAGTTTCCCCTTTCGCCCACCCGAGCTCCCCGGCGGTGGAATCATACGGTTCAAGGAAATGAGAAGACAACTCCCGGGCCTGGGCAAAGTGCGCGTGGTCGTCGATATAGACCGGACGGTTCACGAACGGCAGGAGGAACGCGAGGGCCACGCCGACCAGGATCAGCCGGGAAGAACGGATCATCGGCATTCTCCGAGGACCTTCATCTTGGAACGAAAGAGGACGGCGCCGACGAGGCACAGGACCCCGGCGAAGGTCAGCGTCAGGGAAGCGCCCCAGAGATCGGAGAGGAAACCGCCCAAGAGACTGCCGAACGGGGTCATACCGATGAAGGCCATGGCGTAGAAACTGATGACCCGCCCCCTCATCTCATCGTCGGACAGACTCTGCAGGACGGTGTTGCTCATGGCCATATGGACCATCATCCCGAATCCCGCTCCAACGATCAGGAGGATGGAGACCCAGAACCGGCGCGACCACGAGAACGCGATGAGCATCATCCCGAAGATCATGGCCGCCACGAAGATGATCCGAGCCCAATGGGTCGTTCCCTTTCGGGACGCCAGGAAAAGGGATCCGGCCAGAGCGCCCAGGCCGGAGGCGCCCATGAGTATGCCGAGCGTGTGCGGTCCCCCGCCCAGGACGTCCCGGGCGAAGATCGGAAGGAGCACCGTATAGGGCATGCCGACGAAACTCGCCAACGCCAACAGGAAGATGATGTAGCGCATGGACTTGTGGCCGAAAACATATCGGACGCCGTCTCTCAGTCCCTGCCAGACCGATTGCCCATCCGTCCGCCCCTGGATCGGACGGACCCGCATCAGGATCAGCGATATCATCACCGCGACGAAACTGACGGCATTGACCAGAAAACAGATCCCCTCGTCATACCACGCGATCAGGAACCCCGCCAAAGCCGGGCCGACCAGCCGGCTCCCGTTGACCATCGACGAGTTGAGCGCGATGGCGTTCCCGATGTCTTCCTTATCATCGATGATCTCCACGACAAAGGACTGCCGGATGGGGATGTCGAACGCGTTGATGACTCCGAGAAGAAGGCTGAGCGCCACCATATACCACAGGGAGAGAGCGTGGGCGTAATAAAGAGCGGCGAGAGCCGTGGCTTGAAGCATGAACGCGGTCTGCGTGATGAAGAGCATGCGACGACGGTCCAGGCGGTCCGACAGGACGCCGGCGAACGGCATCACCAACAACGACGGCAACTGGCTCGCAAAACCGATCAGACCCAGCCAGAGCGACGAGTTGGACAACCGATAGGCCATCCACCCCACCGCCACGGACTGCATCCACGTCCCGAGGAGGGACACGGTCTGCCCCGCATAGAAGAGACGGTAATTCCTGGACTTGAAGGCCCTGAAGAGGACGGCTGCGTGACGGCGAAGTTGTTCGGTCAAAGGAGTCTTTCCGTAAAAACGATGGTCGGGGTGCAGGGACTCGAACCCTGGGCCTCTTGGTCCCAAACCAAGCGCGCTACCAACTGCGCCACACCCCGACGTTCTTCAATAAAATATCAATTTTCGTGAGAGAGGGAAAGTCGTCCGCCGGGATCAGACCGATTCGGCGTCCAGCGATTGGAACAGATGGGGCTTCCGCTTGTAGAGAACCTGCAAAAACCGTCTGGCCTTCAGGAAAGCCCTGGCCCGATGGCTGAATTTGTTCTTGTCTTTGAGCGTCATCTGGGCAAAAGTCTTGCGTTTCCCCCCCAACGGTTCGAAAACGGGGTCATACCCGAACCCGTTCGTCCCGCGCGGATTAAGCGCGATCCGTCCGGGACACTTGCCGTCGAGCACGACGGGCTTCATCTTGGGATGGGCCACGACCACCACACACCGAAACGCGGCCTGCCGCTGGGTCGGCGGCGTATTGCGAAGCATCTTCAATAATTTCCGGTTATTATCGTCGTAATTGCACCGGGGACCCGCGAAACGAGCCGAATACACGCCGGGTTTTTTTTCGAGGGCGTCGACCTCCAGACCGGTATCGTCGGCCATGGCCAGGCGTTTCGTCTTTTGGGCGGCGCGGACCGCTTTCAGGACGGCGTTTTCTTCAAGTGTCTTCCCGGTTTCGCGCGGCGGAGCCCCGGCGCGGAACTGCCCCAGGTTGAAAAGCGCGTAGGGCGGATGTTCGAATATGGCCATGATCTCCTTGACCTTATGCGCATTGTGCGTGGCCAACACGATGCCCTCTTTGGTCGGAGGAACGGCGTCGCGGCGGGAACGGGAGGAGGGCATGGCGGTTCAGTCCGAAGGGACCAGGGTCTTCAATATCCGCTTCTGCTTGCGAACGATCTGACGGATGCCCGTCCGGGCCAGAGACAACAGGGACCGCAGCTGACGTTCATCGAAGGCCTCGCCCTCGGCGGTCCCCTGGATCTCGACATATTTACCGGAACCGGTCATCACGACGTTCAAATCCACATCGGCATCGACATCGTCCTCGGCCTTCAGATCCAGCAACAACCGTCCGTCCCGGATCCCCACGCTGACGGCCGCCAGATGGTCCTTCAAGGGCCAGGAGGAGAGTTCTCCTTTTCGGCGGAGATATCGCAGAGCGTCCGCCAGGGCGATGTATCCGCCGTTGATGGAGGCGGTCCGGGTTCCCCCGTCCGCCTGGATCACGTCGCAATCGACGATGATGCTGTGCGGATGCAGCGCCGGAAGGTCCACCACGGCCCGGAGCGATCGCCCGACGATCCGGGAGATCTCGCGGGAACGTCCGCTGCCGCTGGCCCGGTTCCGCTGGGTGCGCTTGTCCCCCGCCCGGGGGAGCATGCCGTATTCGGCGGAGACCCAGCCGATCTGCTTTTCCTCGGCGTGCGGCGGAAGATGGTTCTCGACGGAGGCGACACACAGCACGCGCGTATCGCCCATCTGAAAGAGACAGGACCCCTCGCCTCTCTTCACATAGTCGCGGACAATGCGGATGGGACGGACCGTCTTCGCCACGTCAGGCCACCGAAGAGACGCTGGACGACGAGCCGGCGGATTCGTCGAACCGGCCTTTCAACGCTTTCAACTGCGAGACCTGTGTCTGGACTCGGTCCAAAAATTCGCGGGTCAACCGTTCCTGCCGTTCCAACTCGAACGTCCCCTGGGTCAGTTCGGAGAGCATCTGTTTGAGCTTCTCCTGATTTTCCGACGATTGATCCAACACCGCGCGGCCATACTGTTCCAACTCCCGCTTGCGGCGCGCCTGCTCCTCCTCGTAACGGGTCCGCTCCTCCTTGGCCCGTTGGTCGAAGAACACGTCTTCGTGGGGCCCCATCTTCTGAGCGGACTGGATGGAATGTTCGAGTTTCTGCCGCTCCGCGTCCATCTGTTCCATTTTTTCCCGCTCGCGCGCCAATTCGTCCCAATATCTCCTCTTGGCGCTCTCCACGGTCCCCAACGCCTCGTTCATCAGGAGTTGGAGCGCTTCCTGACGGCGGGTGAGCGCCTGCTTCAGCCGTTTTTCACGGTTCAACAGACGCTGACGCGTGCTTTCCAGGGCGAGCCGTTGTTCGGCCAGCCGTCCTTCGCCCCCCGCTTTCTCCTGTTCCATCTGGTATTGCAGTTTCAGGATGACGCTTTCATACCGGTCGCGCTGGCGGATCAAGATCCGTTCTTTTTTCTCGCGGAGATGGGCCGTCTTCTTCTGTATCTGGAGCAATTTTCCCTGAAGCCCTTCGATATCCTCTTCCAGCGCGGCCTGTCTCTTCAACAACTCGCTCCGACGGGTCGAAAAATCCTGTTCCAGGCGCGGCGCCTCCTTCTGCAATGAGGCGAGTTTCTCCCCATGCGAACGTTCCAACGAATCCCATGCCGTCCGGAACCGCCTCCGTTCCGATTCGAGGGCCTTCTCGACCGTCTCTTTCTGTTGTCTCAGAGACGACAGGTCCAAGCTCAGTTTGTGGCTGTAATTGTTCAGGCTCAGTTCAAGGGCGCCGAAACGGTCTCTCGCCCATGATTTTTGTTCCGAAATCCGGCGCGTCAGGTCGGCCTTTTCCTCCTCCCAGGTCCGCGTCAACAGTTGGAGTTCCGATTGAAGGAGGTTCTGCCTCGATCTCTGGTCGGACTCCTGGCGGTTCAGCGCCTCGGTCTCCTCGCGGACGCGGGATTGCAAACGTTGCATATCGAGGAGGGACTGCTCCTCCGCCCGTTTCGTTTCCGCCTCCCGCCGGGACAACGATTCGGTCTGTTCCTTCTGAAACGTCTGGAGTTCCGATTGAGCCCGGGAGATATCCCGCAGAAGTTCGGATTTCTCCTTTTCCGCGTTCGAGTGATGGGTCCGGACCTGTTCTTTCCACTGGGACTGCCAATCACGGGCCATCTGACGTTGTTTCTCGATGGATTCCGCCAAACGGACCCCTTCCTGTTCACGCTGCTGTTTCGTCAGATGGATGGCTTTCTCCAAAGTCTCGCACTCGGCGCGGAGGGATTTCATCAGTCCGTCGTGACGCGTCTGATGTTCCGTCAGGCTCCGGCCCGCCGAGGAAACGGCCTTTTCCCGTTCGGCCTGCATCCGTTGGCGCAGAGCGTCGAGTTCCTTCAATCGTTTTTCATGCTGGATCTGCCGTTCATTGAGTTCTCTGGCCAACCGGGCCCGTTCCGACTTAAGGGCCTCTTCGCCGGACTGCCGGTCCTGCCGGGCCTTCTCCAACCGTTGTTCCCAGCGCGTCCGCCAGAGCGACAACCGCCGGGTGAGCCGGGCGAGGCGTCTTTCCTGCCGGGTCCGCTCCACCGCCAGATCCGAACGTTCCATGGTCAACCGGCCGTCCAACGCCGATTTGGCGTCCTGCTGTGTCTTCAAAATCTGTTCCAACCCGGAGACCACGGCTTGTTCCTGCGCGATCCGGGCCTGCCGCTGGGCCAACACCCTCTCTTCGCTTCGAAGACGTTCCTCTTCCTCGCGGCGAACGTCCGCCTCGTGATCGACATCCGAAATCTGTTTCCGGAATTGTCCCACCTGTTCCGTCAACGCCGGGGAGCCCGACTCCTGACGGTCGAGCGTCTCGCGCTCTCCGTAGCGTTCCCTCTCCTGCCGGGCTTTGTCCAGGATATCCTTCATGACCGTCGTACGGGGCCCGTCCGAAGCCAACGGGGCCTCCCGAAAAACCGTCGGAGCCGATGACGGGGACGGTGAGAGGGGGCGGCTCTTCTGGGATTGCATCGCCGTCTGAATCTTCAGATGCATGGACTGGATCTGGGCTTCCATCATGTGGGTGTCGATCCGGTTGAACGACCGTCGATGGAGCAGAGAATGGACGTCCCGGATCTCAGTCTCGATCCTGTTGATCTTGTCTTCGAAATGCCGGACCGCCGGAAGGGGCTCCGGAGCGGGAGCGGGGCGGGTCAGATCGTTCAAGCGTTCCAAAAGACCGATCCGAGTCTCGATGGGTTTCATGGAGGTTTCCAGATAGCGTTTGATCAAATAAGAGCGTTGCCGGACGACGACCGGGGGGACCGGGATAGCCGGCGACGATGAAGAGCGGACACGGGGACTCGGGAAGGCGGCAGAGAGGGCGGCGGCCAAAAACAACCAGACCAGCCCGGCCAGGGCCAAACCCACAGCCAGGAGGAGCGGATCCGATATGATGGCAGTCACGATGGGATTCAAGGTCGCAAACTCGAAATTTGAGATTAGCATTTCCCCGTTTTAGGGGCAAGTGACTTTACGCAGACTTCCCCGAAACGTATTGACGGGTACTCTATTATGCTTTATAATGGTGACAATCTGCGGACGTGGCCGTCGGGGTTTTCCCCCTCGACCACGTCATCACCTGAGAACGATCGGATCACTCGATTCCAATGGCGAAAATCCTCATCACCGAAGACGACGAAAGCACGCGCGACCTCCTCAAGCACATCATTGAGTCGGCCGGTCACACCGTGACCACCGCCGCCGACGGGAAGCAGGGGCTGAGCGCCGTCGTCAATGACCAGCCGGACCTGGTGGTCCTCGACGTCATGTTGCCGGAGGTCCACGGATATTCCGTCTGCCACCAGATCAAGAGCAACGAGATCCTGAAGAACATCAAGGTCATGATCCTGTCGGCGAAATCATTCCCGGCGGACAAACGCCAGGCTGAAGAAGTCGGCGCCGACGCCTTTCTGAGCAAACCGCCCGACCCCTCCGAACTGCTGGCGACCATCCAGCGCCTGTTGAACGAAAGGAAAACCTGACCATGCTCGTCAAATTCTGGGGCGTCCGGGGATCCATCGCCACGCCGGGACAAGACACCGTGCAATACGGCGGGAACACCGCCTGCGTGGAAGTCAGCGACGGCACCTCCCTGCTCATCCTCGATGCCGGCACCGGGATCCGCCCTCTGGGAACGGACCTCATCACCCGGTTCCCCAAAGGGACCAAGATCAACGCCCACATCCTCCTGTCCCATTTCCATCTGGACCACATCCTCGGTTTCCCCTTCTTCGTCCCGGCCTACAACAAGAACAACGCCCTGTCCATCTACGGGTGCGAGGGTGCCGGAAAGAAACTGGAGAACGTCTTCATCGGGCAGATGGCCCCCGAATATTTCCCCGTCACCATCAAGGAGATGCCCGCGGAAATGAAGTTCGTCCAACTCGGGACGAGGCCGATCGAGATCAACGGGTTCAAAGTCTCCCCGACGTATGTCAACCATCCCGGTCTGACCCTGGGATACCGCATCGAACACGGCGAGTCCAAGGTGGCCTACATCACCGACCACGAGCCCTATCGCTATCTGCTCCGTCAACACGCCGGCACGCAACCCATTTTTGACGGCATCGAGAACGGCCCCGAGATCCTTGGAAAAGAGGACCGGAACCTGGTGGAGTTCGTCAAAGGGGTGGACGTGCTCATCCACGACGCCCAGTATACGTTCGAGGAATACAAGTCCCACCTCAGTTGGGGCCATAGTTTTTACGAATACGCCATCCAAATCGCCCTCGAAGCCGACGTGAAGAATCTCGTCTTCTTCCATCACGACCCCATGCGTTCCGACCGGCAGATCCATGAGCTGATGCAATATTGTCAGAATTTCGCCCAAAAGAAAAACCCGGCGCTGAAGCTCTATGCGGCCTGGGAAGGTCTTGAGATCAACCTGCCCTGACCGCGTTGTCCCGTCTCGCTCCTCTTTTCTCAATGCCGACACCTTCTCCTTCTGAAAAACGAAATCGACCGTTCTTCATCCGATGGGGCCGGATCATCGCCTGTGTCTCTCTGTTCGGTGTCGCGGTGACACGCTCCTCTTTCGCCGAAAACGTCACCATCGAATGGTTCGGACAGTCCTGTGTGCTCGTCACCACTCCCGACAACGTCAAGATACTAATGGACCCCATCCCGTCCGGTCTCGGATTCGAGCCGCCGCACGTCAAAGCCGACGTGGTCACCATCAGCCATGAACACAACGACCACTCCTCGGTGGCCTCCGCCCAGGGAAAATATTCCCTCCTCCGGGGACTCTACCCCGACGCCAACGAATGGAACAAGGTGGATTTTTCCATCGGAGACGCGCACCTGTTCAACGTGGCGTCCTACCACGACAACCAGCAAGGGATCCAACGGGGACTCAACAGCATCTTCGTGATCGAACTTCCCAATTTCAAGCTGGCCCACCTGGGAGACCTGGGGCACGTCCTGGAGGAGGCCCAGATACAGGCGTTGCGCGGTTGCGACGTCCTTCTGATCCCGGCCGGAGGCGCCTACACCCTCTCTCCCGCCGATGCGGACAAAGTGGTCACCCAGCTCCAGCCCCGTTCCATCGTCATTCCCATGCATTACAAGACGGGCCAGGCCGCCATGAAGGAACTCGGCACCGTGGACGCGTTCCTCCGGAACAAGAACGTGGTCAGAGTCCCGGGCCGAACCTACAAATTCGACCTGTCATCCCCCCCCCTCCTCCGCACCTACGTCGTATTGACCCCGTAACTCCCCAATAAAAAAGCCGCCCCGTTGAAAGGGCGGCTCGTGTCTCTTCAGAACCCGCTGAGAAATTACTTCAAGCTGACCTGCATGATGTTCTTGTCCTTGCCGATCTGCGCGAGTATTTCCGCGGACGGCTCCGAATCCAGGAGGAGTGTGCAACTGGCGGCGGTGCCGCCGGTGAAGATCGTGTTCTCCATCTCCTCGATGTTCACGTCAGCTTCGCGCAACCGGTCCAGCACGCCGGCCATCACGCCGACCTTGTTGAAATGCCGCACGACCAAGGTCTTTTTGGCCGTGGTCTCTTTCCGGATGTTCACCGTGTTCTCCGGTTTTCCCTTCTCCTTATAGCTACGGACGATCTCCACCACGTGGGCGGCGATGGCCTCGGAGGCCTGTTCCGTCGACGCGCCGATGTGCGGCGTGCCGACCGTCATCGCGGCCAGCTCCGTATCCTTGAACTCCGCTTCTCCGCCGGCCGGTTCGCCCTCATAGACGTCGAGGCCCACGCGCAGGTTCTTCTCCTTGATGGCCTTCTTGAGAGCCGCGGTGTCGACCACTTCGCCCCTCGAAGTATTGATCAGGATGGCGCCGTTCTTCATCTTCGATAAAAACGACTCGTTCACCAATTTCGTGGTCTCCGGTTTGGCGGCCAAGTGGATGGAGACCGCGTCGGATTGGATGGCCACGTCCAGCGGGGTGGCGCAGAAGATGACGCCCAGCGCCTCGGCCTTTTCCTTGGACAGGCTGCGAGACCACGCGGCCACTTTCATGTTCATCCCCTGGGCGATCTTGGTCACCGCTTTGCCGATGGAACCCACCCCGAGGATACCCAACGTGCGGTCCTTGAGCCCGAACGCCTTCTCATATTCCTTCTTCCGCCATTTACCGGCCTGCAGGTCGCGGGAGGCCTGAGCGATCCGTCGATCGGCGGCGATCAGGAGCCCGATGGCCAACTCCGCCACCGCATCGGTGTTTCGTCCCGGGCAATTGGCGACATGGACGCCGTGGCTGCTGGCGGTCTCGAGGTCGATGGTATTGACCCCGGCGCCGGCCCGGATGATGAGGGACAGGGAGGCTCCCGCTTCGATGGTCTTTTTATTGACCTTGGTCGACCGGACGATCAGCACTTCGAAATCCTTGATGGCTCCGGGAAGATCATTCTCCGTCAAGTCCGCCTGGACCGACACCGCCCCCCCCAACTTCTCCAACTCCTTCACCACTCCCGACGACATCTTATCCGCGATCAATATCTTCATAACCGTCCTCCTGTCTCCTCTACATGGATTTTCCTCATCAAAACGTTCCTTGGAACGGACTTCTAAACCAGCACCGCCAGATGGCCTTTCAACCGCTTCAGTTTGGACTGGACGTCGAGGAGTCTTTCCCGGGTCTTCTCCACTTCGGCGGAAGGGGCTTTCTCCAGGAATTCCCTGTTCTCCAATCTCTGCGTCACGCGGCCGACGTCCGTCTCCAGCAAGCCGATCTCCTTTTCGATCCGTTTGCGTTCCTTCTCAAAATCGATCAAGCCCCCCACCGGGATGAAAATCTCGAGCGGCCCGACCACCGCCGAGGCCGACTGGGCCGGACGGACCGTCGTCTCGTCGGAGCGGATGGACGCGACCTTGGCCAACCGTTGAATGACGATCTCGTGGCTCTTCAAAAGGGTCTTCGCGGACTCAGCCATCCCGTTGACAGCGCCGAACCGCACCACCATATCCACGGTCTTGGCGATCGGCACGTTCATCTCGGACCGGATCGTGCGGACGGACGTGATCAAATCCATGAGGAACCCCATCGATCGGGGCACCTCGTCGCCTGTTTCCTCGGCGGAAGGGGACCCCGTGAAGGACGCCGTCATCAGACTGACCGTGTCCCCGACGGGCTGTCCGGTGGTCTGACGGAACGACTGCCAGAGTTCCTCGGTGATGAACGGCATGATCGGGTGCAAGGCCCGGAGGACCCCGTCGAGCGTCTCGACCAGAGTCTGTTGGGCGGCGCGGCGACCGGGATGGGCGCGGTCTTGAAGACGGATCTTGGCCATCTCGATGTACCAATCGCAGAACTCGTTCCAGAAAAAGGCGTAGAGCCGGCGAGCGGCGGCCGAGATGTCGTACTGCCCCAGCAATTCGTCGACGGCGCCGACCGTCTCGGCGCATCGACGGCGGATCCACCGGTCGGCCAGGTCGCGCGTCGCCAGAGGGATGTCCGCCGGGGTGTAATCCTCCAGGTTCATCAGGACGAACCGGGAGGCGTTCCATATCTTGTTGGCAAAATTCCGGGCCGCCAGGAAATTCTCGTCGGACAACTGCATGTCGCGACCCGGCACCGCGGAGGTGGCCAAGGAGAAACGGAGAGCGTCGGCCCCGTATTTCTTGATGACGTCCAGCGGGTCGATCACGTTGCCGAGGGATTTGGACATCTTCTTCCCCTGTTTATCACGGACGATCCCGTGAACGAACACGTGGCGAAAAGGGACTTCGCTGGCCAGCTCTTCCCCCATCATCACCATGCGGGCCACCCACAAATAGAGGATCTCATGCCCGGTGACGAGCACGGAGGTCGGATAGTAATAGTCCTGAGGCGCGAGGTCCTTGCTCTCGATCACGGTCCCCTCGGGAGGCGGCGGCGTCCGTTGACGCGGCCCGGTCCATCCAAAAACGGAGAACGGCCAGAGAGCGGATGAGAACCATGTGTCCAGCACGTCGGGATCGCGGATGATCTCTTCCCGGCCGCAATGCGGGCAGACGATGGGTTCCTGGACGCGGACGATGGGTTCGCCGGACGAGTTGCGGAGGATCATCTTGGCCGTCTCCCCCTTGAAACCGGGGTCTTTGGCCAGCAGTTGGAGCTGTTCCTCGGTGAACTGGCTGCAGTTGAGGCAATACCAGACGGGGATCTTGTGTCCCCACCAGATCTGACGGGACACGCACCAGTCGCGGTTGTGGTCCAGCCACTGGAGATACGGTTTCTCCCACGATTCCGGGAAGATCCTGACGCGACCGTTGCGCGTGGATTGAGCCGCGCGCCCGGCCAGCCCGCCGGTCGTCTTCAGGAACCATTGGGTGGACTCCAGCGGTTCGATGATGCTGTCACACCGGTAGCACACGGCCACGGAATGACGATACGGGTCCTCTTTTTCCATCAGACCGAGTTCGGTCAGATCGTTCACCACGTTCCGACGGCATTCCGCCAGGGACTGGCCCGCGTAACGGCCGGCCCGGTCGGTCATGCGGGCGTTGAACCCGATCACCATCTCGTGAGGGAGACGGTGACGCTGGGCGATCTCGAAGTCGGCCTGATCGTGGGACGGCGTCACCTTCACGGCGCCGGTCCCGAACGTCGGGTCCACCGCCGGGTCGGCCACGATCGGGATCTCGCGGTTCATGAGCGGGAGGATCAGGATCTTTCCGATGACGTCCTTGTAGCGCGGATCGTCGGGGTGCACGGCCACGGCCGTATCGCCGAGCATGGTCTCGGGGCGCGTGGTGGCCACCACCACGCAGTTGGAAGAACCTTCCGGAAGGGGTTGATCGGGGCGGAACGGATAGCGGATGTGCCACAACCGTCCGTCGCGCTCGACGTGTTCCACTTCGATGTCCGCCAAGGCCGTGTCGCACCGGCAGCACCAGTTGACCAGCCGTGTGCCGCGATAGAGCATGTGACGCTGATACAGCTCGACGAAGGCGGCGGTAACGGCCCGGCTGTGCTGGTCGTCCATCGTGAAACGGGTCCGGGTCCAATCGCAGCCGCATCCCAGTTTCCTCAGTTGGCGGAGGATCTGGTCACCCGCCTCGCGCCGCCAGTTCCACATATATTCCAGGAATTTTTCACGGCCCAGGTCGTGACGGGTCTTCTTCTCCTTGGCCAAAAGCCGTTCCACCACGTTCTGCGTGGCGATCCCGCCGTGGTCGGTCCCGGGGACCCAGACGGTGTTGTCTCCCCGCATCTTGCGCCATCGGATCAGGACATCCTGCAGGGTATTGTTGAGGGCATGCCCCATGTGGAGGGCCCCCGTCACGTTGGGCGGCGGAATGACGATGGAGAAGGGCTTCTTCTGTGCGTCGGGGGACGAGGTGAAAAAACCGTTCTTCTCCCAGACCTCATACCATTTGTTCTCCGGGACCTCCGGATTATAAACGCTGTTCAATTCGATTTTCATTCGTTCTCGGGCGGCGTATTTTCGTATATGACACAATTAGTAACTCGCCAATCCTATCAAATTTCAACATTCCAAGTAAACGTTTAAGACGAGATATTCCTTGACATTCGTCGTCGTTTCTGGTAAAAATTGACCTAATATTGCCAAAATAATCGCTTTTATGAACCAATTCTGGAAACATTGGAAGAAAGAGTTCTCCCGGCACATGACCATCATGGTCGTGCCGCACGGCATTGCCCGTCCCCGACAGCTCTCCTTCTCCATCCCCTTCATCTTCTTCCTCTTCTTTTGCTGGACGGGCCTGACGGCCTGGGCCGGTTATCTGGCCTCCCAACATTTCGACTATTGGCGTGTGAAAGCCGACGCCCATTTCCTCAAGCTGAAGGTGAACTATTTCGCCAGCGAGGTCAAACGGGCCCGCGAGATGCTCGACGAAGTCAAAGAGATCGATTCCCAGCTCCGGAACTGGCTCCGCCTTGGGAGCCGTGAAGCCATCATCCAGAGCGACGACATCGGGCAGAAAGCTTCCGGAGGCCCTTCCGCCAACGACATGGCCGACCTTCAGAAACTGCTGGACGGTCGCGTGTCCGAGATGAGCCTCCAAGAGGTGTCCCATCAGGTATCCATCCTCCGCACGGAGACGGAACGCCGCCTTCAGAGTTTTCGGGAGATCGTCGACAAGATCCAATACGAACGGAGTCTCTACCGCGCCACGCCGAGCATCTGGCCGTCGCCGGGATATCTGACCTCCCACTTCGGGCCGCGCCTCTCCCCCATCAACGGGCTGGAAGACTGGCACAAGGGAGTGGACGTGGCCGTTCCACCGGGCACCCCGATCCGCGCGACCGCCGACGGTATCGTTCAGTTCGGCGGGTGGGCCGGCGGGTACGGCAAGCTGGTCGTGGTCAACCACGGGTTCGGCTACGCGACGCGCTATGGGCACAACAGACAGGTTTTAGTCAAACGGGGAGATAAGATCAAGCGGGGACAGATCATCGCCCTGGCCGGATCGACCGGCAACACCACGGGCCCCCATTGCCACTATGAAGTCTACTACATGGGCCGCTGCGTGAACCCCCGCCGGTTCATGAGATACAGAGGCTAACACAGGAGGCCGTCATGTTCGGAAAAGATGCGAAATCTGTCGATGCGAAATTGGAGACCGTGTTGGGAGTGGAGACCCATTTTCAGGGGACCATCCGATCCAAGGGATCCATCCGAGTGGACGGGCATGTGGAAGGCGGCATTTCAGCCGAGGGAGTCATCGTGGGCGAGAGCGGGCAGGTCCAGGGAGACATGACGGCCAAGACCGTGATCATCGGCGGAAAAGTAACCGGCAACATCGTCGCCGCGGAAAGCCTGGAACTCCAGCCCCGCAGTCAGGTTTTCGGAGATATCCGCACGTCGCAGTTGGGCATCGCGGAAGGAGCTGTTTTCGAAGGAAATTGCGTCATGACCACGGAGAAGACCAAGGTCATCGAGATGGACGAGGTCATGAAGAAGGCCTCTCCCCACCCTTAATCCCGCTTCCTCAAGTCAGCAGCCACGCCATCAGTGGAATCGTCACCGCGCTCAGCGCGGTCCCCCATGTCACCATGGCGGCCGCGAATTCCGGGTCGCTCTCGAACTTCTCAGCCAAAAGATAGGTATTGACCGCCGACGGCATCCCGGCCGTCAGCACCAGCACGTTCCGTTCCATCCCCGTCAAACCCAACAACACCGCGAATCCCCATCCCCACAGCATCCCGCCGCCCATCCGGGCGAGCGTTCCGGCGCCGACCAACTGCCAAGACCCCGTTTTCAACCGGGCCATGCGGACTCCGACGAAAAAAAGCATGAACGGCAGGACGGTCAGCCCCAACCCCCTGGACACTTGGGACATGACCGGCGGACACGGAACGACCCTGTTCAAGATCCATCCAGCCGCCGTCGCATAGAGGATGGGGAGGCCGAACAGTTCTCCCCAAAGGCCTTTGTCCGGACGCCGGACCCACCACACGCCGAGCGAAAAATTGATGATCGTCATGACGATGTTGAAGACGATGGTGACGACCCCGCCCTCTGTCCCGAACAACAGGGTGTTCACGGGAAGCCCCAGATAGAGCGAGTTCATGAACACCACCGGCAGGCAGACGTTTCGGAAAGCCACCTGAAAGCCACGGGCCAGAACCAACGCCAGGAGAGCGCAGCCGAACGTCATCCCCGCCGTCGCCATGATCAGGCGGCCCGACTCCGCCCACCTCACGCGGCTCTCCCACATCATCAGGAACACCAGCATCGGGACCAACCCATAGACCGCCACAGCGACAAAAACGTTCAGGGCCTTTTCGACGCGCGACGCCCAGAACCGGCCGACCAGCCAGCCGCACACCACGTAGACGAACACGCGCAGCCAGAGCTTCGATACGATCACGAAGAGTTCCGATTCCATCGTTGACCTCAGGATCCTTTCCGGGACGACAAACAATCCCCTTGTCAGAAAAACCGATTCGTCCTATAATACCACCACCATGATGAAGTGGCTCCGAAAACACCGTTACACCATCTTCCTCATCACCACCGCCGGATTCGTCATCGGCGCGTTCATGGGGTTCGGCAGTTATTTCTTTTCGACTTCCCCTTACGACGCTGCGCTGACGGTCAACGGGAAGAAGATTTCCTACAAGACCTATCAGACCCGTTTCCACCAATATCTCAGCCAACAGCGGGACGAGAACGTCATCCTGACCGAGGAACGCACGAAGCAGATCAAACAGCAGGCGATCCAAGACCTCGTCCGGGAAGAGGTGTTCATCCAACAGGCCGAGAGATACGGGCTGGCCGTCACCGACAACGAGCTGGCCGCCTACATCCAGAACTCAGCGGCTTTCCGGCGGGACAACAAATTCGACCAGCGGGCCTATTTCCAGGTGATACATCAGGTCCTGCGCACGACACCCGAAGAATTTGAGAAGGAACGACGCCGCGACATCCTCATCCAGAAACTCCAAACCTTGCTGGCCTCCACCATCAAGGTCACCGACGTGGAACTCAGCTGGCAACAGCAGAAGATCGCGGCACTGAGCAAAGACCCCGAGGAACGCAAGATGGCCATGGAGAAACCCAACGAACTCCGGAACAAGATGCGGCAGGAACAGATCAACCACGTCTTCCAGGAATGGCTAACCCAGCTGAACAACCAGCTGAAGGTTCAGGTCTTCATCGACAAATGGGAACGACGGGGAGAAGGAGCATAACCGTTCTGTCTGGCCCGTCGAAGTAGTTTCTTGACCCCCCGAAGCGGCAGTCCCACCACGTTGTCATAATCGCCCCGTATTTCCACGATGAGAGTGTCTTTTTTCTCCTGCACGGCGTAACCCCCGGCCTTGTCCCTGTTCTTCCGGGCCCAAAAAACGATCTCGTCCGGAGACAGCGGCCGCATCTTCACTCGGGATTCCCAGACCACCTGCCACCGCCGGTCGTCGGGAACCGCCACCAGGGCCAGTCCCGTATAGACCGAATGCCACGTCCCCGACAAGCGGCGCAACATGGTCTCCGCCTGCCGGAGGGAAGACGGTTTCCCCAGGATCCGTCCCCGGCAATAGACGATGGTATCGGCTCCGAGGACCAACCCGCCGGACAACCCCCGGGCGGTGGAGAGGGCCTTTCCCAACGCCATCCGAGAGACCCATTTACCGGGAGTGCCGCGCGCGCGGCGAGGTTCACGGAACCGGCCCGGCCGGATGCGAAAAGGGATATCGAGCGCCTGGATCAGACGCCGCCGACGGGGAGACGCCGAGGCCAAGATGAACGGGAGTTCTTGCGGACGAGCCGGCACGGTTCTTATCGGAGGGATTCGCTCACCCAGTCCAGATAGTCTTTATGCCCGGACAGGACGGGGAGGGCGATGATTTCCGGCACGCTGTAGGAATGGGCCGAACGGACCGCGGCGATCAACCGCTTCATCCGTGAGGATTCAGTCTTCATGATCAAAAGGATCTCCGGGGAGGTCTCGATCCGGCCTTTCCACCGATAGAGGGACCGGACTCCGGGAACGATGTTCACGCACGCCGCCAGTTTTTTTCCGACGACGAGCCGGGAGACCTTCTCCGCCTCCCGCCGTGACGAGACGGTGACGAATACGACGGCATATTTTCCTCGGGGTGTCTGGGGCAAGGTTTATTTCAGGAGGTTCTTCAGTTTCCCTTTTCGGTAACCGCGGATGAAGGCCTCCACGCACGCCGGATCGAATTGAACGCCGGCCAGCGTGGCCATCTCCTTCAAGGCGACATCGTCGGGAAGGCCCTTCCGGTAGGGGCGGTCGGACGTCATGGCTTCGAACGTGCTGGACACGGCGATGATCCGCGCGGCGACGGGGATATTCTCCCCCGAAAGCCGGTCCGGATATCCTTTGCCGTCCCACCGTTCCTGATAGTGCCGGATGCCGGGAATGGCGGAACGCAATTGGCGGATCGGGGACAATATCTCCGCGCCGACCACGGGCACCCGCATCAGGACCTTGTATTCCTCGTCGGTCAGGTTCTCCTGCTTGTTCAGGATGCTGTCCGGCACGGCGATCTTACCCACATCGTGCAGCAGCGCCGCCAGTTCCACATCCCGCTGGTCTTTCTCACCCAGCTTCAATTCTTCCGCGATCACCATGCAGAGTCTCCGGATGCGTTCGGTGCGGCCTCTCACAGTGGCGTCCTTGGCCTCGATGGCGTCGGCCAGGGCCCGGAGGGTGGCCATGAACAGTTCGTTGACGTCCCGATAGAGCTGGGCTTTCTGGATGGCCATGGCGCCGTAGGACGAGAGTGTGGCGAAGATCTGAGCGTCCATGTCGTTGAACTCGCCGCCGCCCTTCTTGTTGATGGCTTCGGCCACTCCGATGAGCCGTCCTTCCGTCTTGATGGGAACGGCCAGGATGGATTTGGTCACGAACCCGGACGATTTGTCCGCCTTCTTGGAGAACCGCGGGTCCTTGGATACGTCGGGGATGAGGAGCGTCTCGCCCCGGTCGGCCACCCATCCGGCGATCCCCTCGCCCTTCTTGAGGTAGACCTTCTTCATCTCCTCCTTCTTCACGCCGGTCGCGGCGGCGAAATAGAGTTGGCCCAGTTCGTCGTCCATCAGGAGGATGCTGGAGGCCTCCGCGTCCACCAGTTGGACGCCCATGGTCATCAGGTTGTCGAGGGTGATGTCGAGGGAGAGACTGCTGTTCACGATCTCGAGGGATTTGAGGAGCAGGTTCAGTTGTTGGACCTGGCTACTGCTCTGGCTGCGCAAGCGGTGGGCTTCCAAGACCAGGGCGATCGGGTTCGACAGGGTGGTGACGAGCGACAGATCCTGCGGAGAGAAGACGGACCCGGCCGGTTGCTTATTGAACAGTTCCAAAACCCCGACCACGCAATCGTCCATCTGAAGAGGGACGGCCAGGAGGTCCTTGACCTCGTATTTCATGGAGGCCGCGAGGTCTTTCTTGAACACCGTGTCGCCGTTGATGTTCGGCAACAGGACGGGTTCCCCGGAGATATAGATCTGGCCGGCGATCCCGTCCATGATCCCGAGGTGGACGCCCTTGAGCCGCTCCTCCATCTCGACGAGCTGCTGCGGCGACAGGCTGGTCGAATGGGACATGAAGATCCGGAACTCGTTGTTGGCCGGGACCGGCACAAGGATCAACCCGGCGTCCGCCTGAGACAGCTCCACGACCTTCTTCAGGACGTTGCTGAGGACTTTCTCGTAATCGTCGATGGAACGGATGAAATTGCTGACCTGGAGGATGGCGGAGACCTGATATTCCATCGCCCTCAGACTTGAAAACAGCAGTTCGCCGCTCTGTGATTTCGTGTCAGCCATGATGTGTGAATTTTATCAAATCCATTTTATATTTTCCCATAATTTCAAGGGAGGCCCTTCTCCCGTTTCCCCCACCGGCATCTACGGACCAACGGACATCCTCCGCACCGAGGAGCGCTCCGGCAATGTTCCTTGCCGAGAGCCACGATCAACGCATGATATTCCCGATAGAGCGGCGCTGATTCCGGAAGACAGTTCCTGAACAGCTCTTGTATCCGGTGATACTCATCCGTTCCGAACAGGCCGTACCGCCGTCCGAACCGCCGGGTATACGCGTCCACGACGAAACTGGCGTGGGGACCGGCGTAGAGCACCATGGAATCAGCCGTCTCCGGCCCGATCCCGTTCAACGACAGGAGTTCTTCCCTCGCCTGAGTGAGTGGCTGAGAAAGCAACCGCCCGACATCGCCGTCCCATCGTTTCAAAAGGTGCCGACAGAATCCCTTCAGGCGCGCGGCTTTCTGACGGAAATATCCCGAGGAGCGGATCAACCCGGCCAACCGGCCGAACGGCATCTTGGTCAAGCGCCGACAATCCACCGCCCGCTCTCCGTGCAGGCGGACCAACGCCCGTTCGACGTTGGTCCAAGCGGTGTTCTGGGTCAGGATCGCGCCCAGACATATTTCAAATCTTTCCCTCGAAGACAGCCGACCGGCTGTGCACCGCGGCAGGTACCGGGGAGAAGGGGCGCCCGGCGGCGTCACGGGCCACCATCCCTGAGGGCCGAACCGCCTCAACAGCCGACGGTATATCCAGGAAACCTCCCGTGCAAGTCCGGTCTTTGCTTTCCGGCGGAGACGTCCGGGGGAATCGTTCCGACTGTCCGCCGACCGGCCGGGGACGGCGGCCGGGGTCGACCGCTCGTTCGATCTCATGCCTGGGAGATGATTTTCGAGGTTTTGACGTGCTTGTCCACGTAGACGAGATATTGTTCCGCGTTATCGCGCATCTGGCGGATCTCCTCGGGTCGGAGCGGACGGATGACCTTGGCGGGAACGCCGACGGCGAGATGTCCGGACGGGACTTTCATCCCCGGCGGGACCAGCGCGCCGGCCCCCACCATCGCTTCCTTCTCCACCACGACCCCGTCGAGGAGGATGGCCCCCATCCCGATGAGGCAATGATCCCCGATCCGGCAACCGTGCAGGACGACCGAGTGGCCGACCGTCACCCAATTCCCCAGGACCGCCGGCAGTGTGTCGCTGGTGTGGATCACGGTATGGTCCTGGATGTTGGTGCCTTCGCCGACGACGATCTCATCCACGTCTCCGCGAAGGACCGCGTAAGGCCAGAGGGAGGAGCGGGGACCGATCCGGACTTTGCCGACCACTTCCGCCGTGTCGTGGACGAAAGCGGTCGTGTCGATGTCGGGACGGACCCCTTCCAGTTCCCGGATCATTTGGGTTGCTGGAGGAAGTGGACCAGAACGGCCTTCTGGATATGGAGCCGGTTCTCCGCCTGATCGAAGACGACGGACTGAGGTCCGTCGATCACCTCGTCGGTGATCTCTTCTCCCCGATGGGCGGGGAGGCAATGCATCACCACGGCGTTCTTCGGCGCGTGGGACATCAGTTTCTTGTTGATCTGGTAAGGGGTGAAGATCTTCTTCCGCTGATCCCGTTCCTCGTCCTTCCCCATGGAAGCCCAGACGTCCGTGTAGACCACAGAAGCGTCCCGCACGGCGGTCTCCGGATCCTTCTCATAGACGATCCTGCCGCCGGACAGGGCGAGCAGGGCGTCCGCCTTCTGTTTGATCTGTTTTTCGGGGAGATATCCTTCGGGACTGCAAACCACCAGAACGAACCCCATCAGGGCGGCGGCCAACATCCACGAATGGGCCACGTTGTTCCCGTCGCCGATGTAGGTCACCTGGAAATTATTGAGGTCCTCCTGCCGACGGACTTTGAATATTTCCATCATGGTCAACAGATCGCCGAGGACCTGGCACGGATGTTCCAGTTCGGTCAGTCCGCTGATGATCGGGATGGTGGCATGGCGCGCCAGTTCCGCCACTTCCTCGTGTTTGTTCGCCCGGATCATGATGCCGGCCAGGTAGCGGGACAGAGTGCGGGCCGTGTCCGGCAGCGACTCCCCCCGTTTGATCTGCAGGTCCTGGGCGTTCAGCATCAACGGAAGTCCCCCCAGTTCGTACATGGCCACCGCGAACGAGACAGCCGTGCGGGTGGAAGGTTTCTGGAACACCATCCCGAGCGTCTTCCCCCGGAGATGGTCCGTCTGCTGACGGTTCTTCTTGAACGCCATGGCCATTTCGGCCAACTGATAAATCTCGCCTTTGTTCAGATCGGCGATGGATAAGAGATGTTTTGTCATAAGAGGTCACTCACAGTCTTTTTTAGCGATTCCAGCCGGGGTTCAATCACGGGCGGTTCCCCGACATATTTCAGGACGGCGCCCACGTCTTTCAGTCCGTTCCCTGTCAACAGACAGACGACGCGGTCTTGAACCGGCAACGTCCGTCCTTGCATGAACTTCAACAACCCGGCCACGCCGGTGGCTCCCGCCGGTTCGACGAACAGCCCGACGGTCTCCGCCAACAGCTTCTGCGCGGCCAAAATCTCCAGATCCGTCACTTCCACGGCCGACCCGCCCGTCTCTTCGACGGCCAGCACGGCGGCGGCCCCGTCGCGCGGAAGGTTCACCGAGATGGAATCCGCCAGGGTCGTGGCCTGCACCGGGATGAGCCGGACCGGCGTTCCCGCCCCCGTCCCGCGCCGGGATGCGACCGTCCGGGAGACGGAGTTGGACAGGGTGGATTGCACCGCCATGAGTTTCGGCATCCGCCGGATCCATCCCAGGGCCAGGAGGTCCCGGAACCCCTTCCAGACGCCGGACAGGATGTTCCCATCTCCGACGGGCACGAAGACCAAATCGGGGGAACGGCGCCCCAACTGTTCCCAGATCTCATAGGAGACCGTCTTCTTGCCTTCTCGGGTGAACGGATTGATCCCGGTGCTCCGGTTATACCAGCCGAACTCCCGGCAGGCTTTTCCGCAAAGGTCATAGGCGTCGTCATAGGTGCCGTCCACGGCCAAGACCCTCGCCCCGAAAATCTGCAATTGGGCGATCTTGGGTTTCGGCGCCGTCCGAGGGACGAACACCAGCGTCTTCTGACCGAGCGCCGCGCCGAGACAGGCCAGAGAAGAACCGGCGTTCCCGGTGGAAGCACAGGCCACCAGGGACGCCTTCTCCTCGATGGCCTTGGCCAGGACGACGGAACCCGCCCGGTCCTTGAAAGAGGCCGACGGATTGCGCGTATCGTCCTTCAAAAAGAGGTTCTTCAATCCGGCCCGATGAGCCAGTCGCGCCGACGGAAGGAGAGGCCCGCCTCCCACCGGAAGAGGGAAATCGATCTCCCGTTTCAACGGCAAAAGCTCCCGATACCGCCAGTGCGTCCAGGGACGCCCCTCCAATTTTTTCGGTGTGACCTTTTTGCGCAGCGCCGCATGGTCGTAGACGACGTCCAGGTTCGAACCGCACGCGGGGCACCCATAGAGGGATTTTCCTCCCCCCTGTTCCTTTCCGCACGACAGACAGCGATAACCGAGGAAGCCCATGCCGGTCACAGGATCAGGATCTGACGATCCTCGTCCCCGTCTTTCCCGCCAACGCCCTCTCCAACGCTTCCGGCGAGGTAATGAGCGCCTCCTGCCCTCCGCCGTCGATGAATTGCAGGCAGGCCTCCACCTTGGGTTTCATGGAACCGGCCGCGAAATGACCTTCCTTCAGGTATTTCATGGCTTCGTCGCGGGTCATCACGCTCAAAGTCTTCTGGTCGGGTTTCCCGAAATTCAGGCAGACCTGTTCGACTCCCGTGGAGATGATGAAGAGGTCGGCGCCGATCTCCTTGGCCAGGATGGCCGAGGCATAATCCTTGTCGATGACGGCGGCCACGCCTTTCAACCGGCCCTGGTCGTCCCGCACGACGGGGATTCCCCCGCCGCCGGCGGCCACCACGACGACCCCTCGTTCAACCAGGTCCTGGATGGCCTTGCTTTCGATGACGCGGACCGGTTTCGGGGACGGCACCACGCGGCGCCATCCTCGGCCCGAATCCTCCACCATGCTCCATTTCTCATGAGCCATGCGCTCGTCCGCCTGTTCCTTCTTGTAGAAAGGTCCGATGGGTTTGGTGGGTTTCTGAAAAGCCGGATCGCTGGATTCCACCAGCGTCTGGGTCACGACGGTCACGACGGATTTCCGCAATCCCCGGATCCACAGTTCGTTCTGCATGGCTTGCTGGATCTGATAACCGATGGCTCCCTGGGTGTCGGCCCCGATGGAGTCCAGCGGGACCTCGTGCAAGATGCCGCGGGAATATTCCGAACGCAGCAGGATGAATCCGACTTGCGGTCCGTTCCCGTGCGTGATGACGACGCGATGCCCCGCCTCGATCAGTTCGGCGATGAACTTGGACGTCTCGCAGACGCAGGAATACTGATCCTCGACTTTCTGATGTTTGGCATCCTTGATGAGGGAATTCCCCCCGATGGCGATCACAAGCGTTTTCATTTTCGACATAGTTCCAGTCCTCGTTCTTTCTTCATGGATTGACAGACAAAATCGGCCAGGAGTTGGTGTCCCGTCTCGTTCAGATACGGGGAGTCGACCTCCACCAGATGATAGAGCGGATGCGGGGTGGCCAAAGAGGCGGAAGCGTCCCAGAACGGGATCGATTGGGCCCGGCAGGCCATCTCCAACGCGTCCCGGCGGACGACGTCCTCGGGGGCGGGCTCGATCTCGTGATACCGGTCCAGGCGGGGCACATAGAGCACGATGAGCCTGAAGCCGTGAAGCTTGGCCAACGCGCCCCCCTGTTGGATGACCGCATTGGCTTTCCCCTGGATGGCCGGCGGGATTCGGGACTCCGATCCGCTCTCCTCGGCAGCATAGGCCTCGGCGACCCAAAAACCGGTCCGGACATGTTGTTGATACCGGGGGCTCCGGGCCTTCTTGCGGAACGACGCCTGCATGAAATACCGCGCCACCAGACTCTTCTCCCGGAGCGAGTTCTTCAGGCGCGCCATATGGGACAACATGAAGGGAGGCAACGTCTCGAAATCGTCGGACGAGACCATCCACAAGACCACATCCGGACGGAACGGGACCACCCGCGTCTCCATCCACCGGAGTTCCTGGTCCGCGTTATACGCGTTGACCGACGCGTTGATCACCTCGCAGCCGGGAACGAGCCGAGTCTTCATCCTCTCCGTAAAAACGGCGGAGCGGGAGACCCCCCGTCCGAACGCCTGGGCGTCCCCGACGACGATGAGGCGCCGGCACCCCGCCGGCTTTTCCGCGGGGTAGTCGTCGTCGCGGAACCCCGCGCTGTTCAGCCGGACGTCCGCGCTGTTCAACACCCCCTCGACGGAGGGGATGGGCTCGAACCGAAGGAGCGGATCCGCGCTGTCCCGGTAGATCAGGACGTCGTGTTCCACGCGGCGCAACTTCCATTCGGCGAACCCGAAGGCAAAAACCCCCAACAAGACCGTCGAGCTCACGATGAGCCCGACGATCTTGGGGTTGATCTTGAACTTTTTCTCTTCGACCTTGGTCAAGGACGGCCGCCCATCGTCAACGCCTGGATGGCCTTGACGGTATGGAGCCGGTTCTCCGCCTGGTCGAACACGATAGACTGTGGGCCGTCGATCACGGCATCTTCCACCTCGGCGCCGCGGTCGGCCGGGAGCGGATGCATGTAGACGGCGTTCTTCTTGGCCATCCTCATCCGTTTTTCCGTGCAGACCCAACTCTTGTATTTGTTCAGGATCTCCATCCCGACCCGTTTCTTGTCCTCTTCGGGAACGCCCTGATCCGCCAGATACTGGTGGCAACCCCACGATTTCGGGTAACACACCACGGCGTTCTTGAAGGAGTCATCCATGTTATGGGTGATCTCGAACTTGGTGCCCTGTTCCTTGGCGAACTTTTTGGCGGCTTCGACGGTGCGGGGCATCAGGTTGAATTCCTTCGGATAGGCCAACGTGACGTCGATGCCGAACCGGGGCAGGAGCCAGATCAGTCCCTGCGGCACGGACAGCGGCCGCGCATAGGCGGGAGCATAGGTCCAGGAGACGACGAACTTCATTCCGCGGAGGTTCGTCCCGAACTTTTCGCGGACCGTCATCAGGTCGGCGATGGACTGGCAGGGATGGTCCACATCGCACTGCAGGTTGATGACCGGCACGCTGGCGTATTTGGCCACCTCGCGGATGTATTGGTTCCCGATCCCATAAAAACAGTTCCGGATGGCCAGTCCGTGGCCATAGCGGGACAACACCATCCCGGTGTCCTTGGGAGTTTCCCCGTGCGAGATCTGCATCTTGTCCGGCGTCAGATCGTGCGCGTGACCGCCGAGCTGTGTCATTCCGGCTTCGGTCGAGTTCCGGGTGCGGGTCGATTGCTCGAAGAACATCATGAACAGCGTCTTATCCTGAAGGAGCCGATGGGGCTCACCCAGGGCGAAACGGCGTTTCAGGTCCCCCGCCACGTCCAACAGCGTCTCCAACTCCTCCACCGACCAATCCGGCGTCTCGATCCAGTCCTTACCACGAAGCATTGATTTCATGCTGTCACCTCTCCTTTTATTTTATGAAACTCTCCCCCTTGTACCGCCGCTGGAGGTCCTCCAGCCAGACGGGAAATTCCAGGGGGTCTTTCAAAATGTGTTCGCGCGAGTAATGGACGAAGACCTGGGCCATATTAACGATGAACCGGTCAACGGAACGGTCGACGGCCAGGAGGTGTTCGACGAGCTGGCTCTTGTTGTCCCAGCTCTTCTCGACGAGGATGGGGTAGACGACCTTCTTGAACATCAGCGATCCCCGGATCAGTTCATGGAGGCGGAACCCCTCCGCGGCGCGCTTGCGCGCCAGTTGGTCGGCGAAGTCCAGCAAGAGCTGGAAACGCCCCTCCAGGATGTTCTTCACGTGGGCCTCGTAATATTCCTCGCAATGCTTATAGATCTCTTCGACGGGCCGCCGCTCATAGCTGCCGCGCAGGTCCTTGATGGCGAACGTCATCCCGGTGACGATGTCCTTCCTCCGGGTCTCGAATATCTCCTGCAATATCTGTTGGCTCATGTTGTCATCCTGTCATCCGGGATCCTACCGCATCCGTTTCCAAAACCGTTCCGCCGCTTCGCGCGATCTCCGAAAAATCTCCTGTTCATCCGTTCCGGCCAGCCGGCCGGCTCTCAGACGGACACGTCCGCCGATCACCGCGGACCGCACCGGCCGATAGGGCACCCCGAACATCAGGTGTCCGCCGAAATTTCCCGGAGCGAGCGGGGTGGGTGGATCGTAATCCACGACGATGACGTCCCCGGCCGCCCCGGCCGTCAACTCCCCGACCCGCGTCCCGGTCACCCGCCG
The DNA here is from genome assembly GCA_022709755.1 of Elusimicrobiota bacterium. Lineage (GTDB taxonomy): Bacteria > Elusimicrobiota > Elusimicrobia > FEN-1173 > JAKLIF01 > JAKLIF01. The sequence goes on from JAKLIF010000004.1 coordinate 106,479, forward strand.
GACGATGCCGGGGTTCGTCTCGATCAGCATCCGGACCGCCTCGGCAAACCCCACCGCGGGGTCCCGATGGACGTGCCGTTGGAGAAGATACGCCGCCCGTGCCTGAAGGGGCATATGAGAAGACATCCCGTCCGTCCCCAACCCCACGCGCACGCCGTGACGGACCAGGGCGAGGATGTCCGCCGCCCCGACGGCATTGTTCATGTTGGATTCGGGGTTATGGACGACGTTCGTCCCCGTGCGTTTCAAAATCTCCCGTTCGCTCCGGTCCACGTGGACGCAGTGCACGAGGATCGTCTTTGGCGACAGTATCCCGGCCCGGTCGAACCGATGGACGATCCGGCGGCCATACCGGCGGACGCTGTGCGATTCATCCATCGCGTCTTCGGCGACATGGACATGGACTCCCGCATCGAACCGGCGGGACAGGTCCGCGCATCCTTCCAACGTATCGTCGTTCACCGTGAACGAGGCGTGCAAACCGACCATCCCGGAGACCAAATCATTCTTCGAACCGCGGAGTTTCCGAAGGAACCGCTCGTTCTCGCGGAGGCCTTCCCGCCCTTTGCCGTACCGGTCCGACACACCGAGGGTGAGAGAAGCCCTCATCCCGACGCGTTCCACCGCCTTCGCGATGTGGTCCAGAACGCCCTCCTGGGCTCCCTGGCTCTCATGGTGATCGATCACCGTGGTCGTGCCGCACCGCAACGCCTCGGCCAAGACCGACAGGGAACTCCAGTAGACATCCTCGGGGGTCAGCGTCTTATCCAGCTTCCACCAAAGCCCCTTCAGGATCTCCAGGAAGTTCCTGGGGCGGAACCCCGGGGACGCCATGCCGCGCGCGAACGTGGAATAGAGGTGATGATGCGCGCACACGAACCCGGGCATCACCAGTTTCCCGTCGGCGGACAGGGTCGGCGCGGACCGGGCCTTCTTCCTCAGGACCGAGGCCGGTCCGACCGAACGGATCACGCCGTCTTCGATGAGGACGGCCCCGTCCCGGATGACGCGGGGGGTTTTCCCCGCCGTCCAGACCGTGCCGTTCTCGATGAGCAGCGTGCCCGACGCCATTACGGATACAGGCCGCGGATCTTCGCCGCTTCGGCCACGCGGGCCACGCCCAACATCATCGCGGCCGAGCGCAAACTGACTTTGTGCTTCTGCGACATGGACCAGACTTCGTCGAAAGCGTTCACCATGATCGTCTTCAGCCGGGAACGGATCTCGTCCTCTTCCCAAAAATAGGATTGGATGTCCTGCACCCATTCGAAGTAACTGACGGTCACGCCGCCGGCGTTGGCCAGGATGTCGGGGGCGAGCACCACTTTTCTCTTCTCCAAAATGACGTCGGCCTCGGGCGTCGTCGGCCCGTTCGCCCCTTCGACGATGATGGAGGCCTTGATCGCGGCCGCATTCTGGGCCGTGATCTGGCTTTCCAGCGCCGCCGGCACCAGGATGTCGCAGTCGCCCGTCAAAAGTTCCTCGTTGTTGCACTCCCTGCTTCCCGGAAAACCGATGATGGATCTCGTCTTCGATACCTGTTCTATCAACCGGGGGATGTCCAACCCGTCCTCGTTCCGGATCCCGCCATGGACATCGGACACCGCGACGACCTTTCCTCCCATCTGGTGGATGCAACGGGCCGCGTGGGATCCGACGTTGCCGAACCCCTGGACGGCCACCCGGGCCCCCTGGAGCGGTTTACCGAGTTTCAGGCAGACCTGTTCCGTCACGTACGCCACGCCCTGCCCCGTGGCATCCACGCGTCCGCGGGACCCGCCCACTTCCAGCGGTTTCCCCGTCACGACGCCGGGAACGGAATACCCCATGTTCATGGAATGAGTGTCCATCATCCACCCCATGATGCTGGCGTTCGTGTTGACGTCCGGAGCGGGGATGTCTTTTTCGGGGCCGATGATGAGTTTCAATTCGGATGTGTAACGCCGGGTGATCCGTTCCAACTCGCCTTGGGACAGTTTGGACGGATCGCAGATGACGCCGCCTTTGGCCCCGCCGTAAGGCAACCGGACCACCGCGCATTTCCACGTCATCCACATCGCCAGGGCCGTCACCTCGTCGATATCGACGGACGGATGGAACCGGATCCCCCCCTTGGCGGGACCCCGGTCCATGTTGTGCTGGACGCGGTACCCCTCGAAAACCCTCAGCGTGCCGTCATCCATCTTCACGGGGATGGCCACTTCCAACGTCCTCTTGGGATATTTCAATTTTTCATGCAGGGAAGGGTCCAGTTTCAAGCGTTCCGCCGCCTGGCGCAACTGTTCCCGCGCCATCTCCAACGGATTGATCTTAGTGTGAGCCATGATCCCCCCCGGAAGGCATCCGCCTTCTTGACTGTGAAACGGCACTCTTCTGATTACTCCGTGCAAAGGAAACAGATCTGTGTGAGCGAATCATCTGATCAGGATCGTGAGATACGGTGGAAAGGAGAGTCTCACCAACAGGCAAGGCCGCGCACGCGACTTCGGTTCCGGAATCATTTCGTCTGCTTGACTGGCGCATTGACAGCATTACATTCCCTCGCAAGGTGTATTCCGAATTGAGATTCTTACTACTTGAATCGGGGGTAATTAGTATAGCATTCCCAAGCCGGTTTTGGCAGGTCATTTTGTTGATATTTCAACACTTAAAATCGCAATATTATTGACGGTTGGCCTCCAGGAAGTTACAATAAGAAATTACGTATCGGGCGTTGCCGTCCCGAAACAAAAAAGGGGCCGATAAAGTGCTTAATTTCATCATCAACCAACAACCAGTCCAGACCGACGAACCCCGCGGGATGGTCCTATTGGATTTCATCCGTGACGTCAAATGTCTGTCCGGCACCAAAGAGGCGTGCCGGGAAGGCGAATGCGGCGCGTGCACGGTGCTGATCGGCACCCCGCGACCCGACGGGAGCGTCTCTTACAAAGCCTGCGCCTCCTGTTTGTTGCCCATCGGCGATGTGGACGGCTGTCACGTGGTGACCGTGGAAGGGCTGAGCGCCGACGACACCCTGACCCTGGTGCAACAATCCATCGTCGACCACAGTGCCTCCCAATGCGGATTCTGCACACCCGGCATCGTGCTTTCGCTGACGGCCTTCTGCCTCACCAGCCCGGACTATTCCTATGAGGACGCCCTCAACGCGCTCGACGGCAACATCTGCCGATGCACGGGTTATGTGTCCATCCGGAACGCCGCGCGGGCCCTGTGCGACCGTCTGGCCAAGACCGAACGGGCCCCTGAAAAACGCGTGGCCGCCCTGATCTCCGCCGGGGTCATACCGGCCTATTTCAACGCGATCCCCCAATCTCTGAAACGACTGCCCGGCCCCTCCTCCCCTCCGTGCGGCGATGCCGTCCTGGTGGCGGGAGGAACCGACCTTTTCGTCCAAAAACCCGAAGCGCTGAGGGAGAGCGAACTGTGTTTCCTCTCTCAACGACGCGACCTGGACTACATCCGTGAAGAAAAAGACGGCCTTCATGTCGGCGGCGCGGTCACGATCGAGGATTTCAGACTGTCAGCGGAGGTGTCCCGTCATTTCCCGTCCCTAAAAAACGACCTTTTGCTCCACTCCTCCACCGTTCTGCGCAACAAAGCCACCATCACCGGGAACATCGTCAACGCCTCCCCCATCGGGGACATGAGCATCATCCTGCTCGCGCTCGAGGCCCGGCTGGCCATCACCGCGAAGGACGGATCACGGCGGGAGACCCCGTTATCGACGTTCTACAAGGGTTACAAACAATATGACCTGGCCTGCGGCGAGATCATCCACGAGATATTCATCCCGTTCCTGCCCCGGGGAGCCCGGTTCAACTTCGAGAAGGTCTCCAACCGGGTCTATCTGGACATCGCGGCCGTGAACACAGCCCTGCGACTGACGGTTTCCCCCGACGGCAAGATCACGGACCTGCGTCTCTCGGCGGGAGGCGTGGCGCCGTTCCCGCTCCTGATCGGCGGGCTGGACCGTTTTTGCGGAACAGCGGCGAATGCCGCCACAGGGGCCGAGATCGCCAAAACAGTGACGGCGTCCGTCAAACCCATCGACGACATCCGCGGAACGGCCGCCTACAAAAAACTCCTTTTGAACCAACTCGTGATCGCTCATTTCGCCGGCCCGTCGGCCCCAGGAACCTCCCGATGAAGCTCACCGATCCGCTCATGCACGTTCGCGGCGCCTCCCAGTTCATCGACGACATCGTCACGCCCTCGGGATGTCTTCACGCCGCGCTTTTCACCTCCCCCATCGCCCGAGGCAGTATCCGATCCCTGAACACCCAGGCCGCCTCTTCCGCCTCCGGTGTCGTGGCGGTCTTCACGCACCGGGACATCCCCGGACTCAACCAAGTGGGACACGTCATCAAGGACCAACCCCTTCTCGCCGTCGATTCCGTCGAATATATCGGTCAGCCCATTGCCCTGGTGGTGGCCACCACCCGCCGGGCGGCATTGAAAGCGGCCAAACTGGTGACCGCCGAGATCGAACCGCTGGAAGCCGTATTCTCCCCCAGAGAAGCGGCCCGACGCGGCATGATCCACGGCCAGAAGCGCGCCCTCACCGACGGAGACACCGCCGCCGCCTTCGCCCGGTGCAAACATATCGCTCAAGGAAAACTGGCCACAGGCCCCCAGGAACATTTCTATTTCGAGACGCAGCGCGCGCTGGCCCTTCCCAGCGAACACGACACAATCAAAGTCTGCGCCAGCACTCAATCCCCCGGCACCTTCCATCATCACATCGCCGAAGTGTTGGGAATCCCCCAAAACAAGGTGGAGTTTGAGATCCGCCGGCTCGGCGGCGCTTTCGGCGGAAAAGAATCCACCGCCGTGTGGGTGATCGCGCCGGCTCTGGCGGCGTTCCTGCTCAAACGACCGGTGAAACTGGTCTTGGAACGCAACGAAGACATCGTCACCACCGGCAAACGACATGCCTATGAATACGACTATAAGATCGGACTGGACGCCGACGGGAAGATCCTCGCCTACGAGATAGACCTCTATCAGCACGCGGGGGCTTGCGCCGACATCTCGCTGGCCGTTCTGGGCCGGTCGTTCCTGCACGTTTCCGGCTCTTATCGAATCCCGAACATCCGCGCGACGGCGGTCAGTTGCCGCACCAACATCCCCCCCAACAACGCCTTCCGGGGATTCGGCGTTCCCCAGGGCAACTTCGCCATCGAAGCCGCCATCAGCCACGTCGCGGAAAAGATGGGGGTCTCCCCCTCGGTCATCAAACGAAAGAACCTGCTTCAAAACGGCGATACCCTGCCTTACGGGATGAAACTGGAAAAAACGAACGCCATCCGTTGCTGGGAAGAACTCGACAGACAGATCGTCATCGAGAAAAGGCAGGCCGCCGTGGACGAATACAACCGGAAACATGCCGACACTAAGCGCGGGATGGCCGTGATCCCGGTCTGTTTCGGCATTTCTTTCGCCCAGACCGCTCTCAATCAGGCCAGCGCGCTGGTGAACATCTACGTGGACGGAAGCGTATCGGTGAACACCGGGGCGGTGGAGATGGGGCAGGGAGTCAACGCGAAGATCCAGACCGTGGCGGCCCGCACGCTGGGCATCAGCACCGACAAAATACGGGTCGACACAACCAACACGTCCCGGATTCCAAACGCTTCCCCCACCTCGGCCAGCACCGGAGCCGACCTGAACGGCATGGCGACCAAAAACGCCTGCGAAACGCTCTATGCCCGACTGTGCGAATTCGCCGCCAAACATCTGGGACTGCCGACCGCCGACATCTCCATCAAGGAGAACGCCGTCTACAACAAAGACAAACGGACCGACTTGGATTGGGACAAGCTGTCAGCCGCGGCCCAATGGGCGCGGATCGACCTCTCCGAACACGCCTTCTACGCCACTCCGGACCTTCATCTCGATTTAAAGACCGAACGCGGACGGCCCTTCGCCTATTACAGTTACGGGACCTCTTTGACTGAAGTGTCGTTGGATTGCCGACGAGGGACTTACAAGGTCGAATCGATCGACATCGTGCACGACGTCGGGCAGACTTTGAACGAGGTCATCGACCGGGGGCAGGTGGAAGGGGCTGTGATCCAAGGGATGGGCTGGTCGACGACAGAACAGATCCGTTACGCGCCAGACGGGAAGGTATTGACGCTGGTCAACTCTTACAAAATCCCGGACATCAAATTCTGCCCGGCGCACTTCAAGACCACATTACTGGAGAATTCGGACAATCCTTTTGCGGTCTGCAACTCGAAGGCGGTCGGAGAACCGCCGTTCATCCATGGATTGGGAGTTTATTTCGCTTTATGGCAGGCCCTGCGCAGCGTCCGAAAGGACAAGGACGTCCCCTCGTTACCTCTGACCCCCGAAAAAGTCTTCATGTATCTGCACGAGTAAGATTAATATTCATTCTTCTTTCCGTATAACTACTGTTCAATCAAGATAATTCCTATTCATTACACCGTGGCGATCTTGTTTTTCGTTAGATTGCTTCGGCGGGATTTTCGGGCCGCTGGCCCGCCGCCTGTCCTCATAGTTACACGAAGAGGGCGGACGCTAGGGAATAAGATGGCGGGTGGGCGGTCGCCCGACGTTGCGTTATTGTTTTAATCCGTCATTCCCGTGCGTGGTAAACGCACCAACCACTCAACACAGAGGGGCAGTCCCTATTTCTACTGGTGATTGGGACGGGAATCCAGAGAGCCGAATAGTTGGCGAATGAGAGAAGACAACCGGATATATGTGTAACGCGTGAACAGACATTTTCGGTCTAGATCCCCGATCCAAGCATTCGGGGATGACAGCTAAAATAAAGGAAGACGACCAGTGGGCGAAAAATCCCTGCCCCTACTTTTTGCTTTCTTGGATGGCGCGCCAGACCCGTTCCTGGGTGAACGGCGCCCGGTAGACCCGGGCCCCTGTCGCGTTGTAGATGGCGTTGGCGATGGCGGGCATTCCGCCGTTGATTGAAATCTCCGAGACGCTCTTGGCGCCGAAAGGCCCCGTCTCCTCATAACTGGGCACAAGGATCGTCTTGATCTCCGGCTTATCACGCATGGTCAAAATGTTATAACCGGTAAAAGAGGCGTTCATCATCTTCCCCATGCCGTCGAACCGATATTCTTCCGTCAAGGCGTAACTGATCCCGTTCAGCACCGCCCCCTCCGTCTGTCCTTCCGAAAGCTGTGGATTGATGGCCGTGCCGCAATCGACGGCCGCCACGTATTTGATGACCCTCACCTTGCCGGTCTCCATATCCACCTCCACCTCGACGAAATGCGCGGCGAATGGCGGCGGCGATTTATGGGTGACATGCGATTCAATGGCGGCAATCTGAAATTGTTCGGTCTCATAGAGAGTGCGGAGGGCGATGTCCTTGTAGGAGACTTTCGCGGAACCGTCCTTCGTCACCACATGGGCGTCGTCCACGTCCAGTTCTTCTGGCTTTTTGCGCAAAATTTCGGCCCCGACCCGGATGAGTTGGCTCTTCACCTTGGCGGCCGCCTTCCGGACGGCTTCCCCTGTGAGATACGTCGTGCTGGAAGCATAAGCGCCTTTATCAAAGGGAGTCATATCGGTATCGGAAGAATAGACGATGAATTTATCGGTGGTTGTCGCGAGTTCTTCGGCGGCAATCTGAGCCAGGACCGTATCGCTTCCCGTGCCGAGGTCGGTGGCCCCGACGTTCAGATTGAAGGAACCGTCATCGTTGATCTTGAGTGACGCGGCCCCCATGTCGATCTCAGGCACGCTGGAACCCTGCATATGAATGCTCATCCCGATCCCGCGACGATATCGTCCGGTCTTGGAGCCGGGCGGAGTGCGCTTGCTCCAGCCGATCTCCGCGGCCCCCTTATCGATGCATCCATCGAGAGCGCAACTGCCGATCGTCATGGGAGCACCGGGTTTCCCCTCTCCCAACGCCTCAAAAGCCGGATGGCTCTCACCGGACACGATGTGGTTCCGCTTCCGGAACGCCAGTGGGTCCATGCCGATCTTGTCGGCCATAACGTCGATCATGGATTCAACGGCGAAATAGGCCTGGGTGGCGCCGAATCCGCGATAGGCACCGCCCACCGGAAGGTTCGTGTAGATGGATTTGGCATCGAAATGGATGTTGTTCACGTGATAGAGCGGCAGGACTTTGCTTCCGGCGCAGCTCATGACCGTCAGTCCGTGGCCGCCGTAAGCCCCCGTGTTGTTGATCAGGTCGAGACCGATGGCCGTGATGTCGCCGTTCTTTTTCACTCCGTAACGGACCCGGATGCGCATGGGATGACGGGTGCGGCCGCTGCGAAAGACTTCGGCGCGGGTCAACGCCCACAGGACGGGACGGCCCGTCCGTAACGCGGCCAGAGCCACGACGTCTTCCAGCAACATCTCCTGTTTGCATCCGAACCCCCCGCCGATACGCGGTTTGATGACCCGGATCTTCTGGACGGGGACGTCCAACGCGCGCGCCACGATCCGCCGTGTATGGAAAGGGACCTGCGTGCTGGTCGTGATGACGATCCGGCCATAAGGATTGAGCTGGGCCCAGGAGATATATCCCTCGATGGGGCAATGCTGGGCGTAGGGGGTTTCGAAGACTTGGTCGAAGGTGAAATCCGCCTCTTTCATTCCCTTCGCGAAATCGCCGGCTTCCATGCCGATCTTCGCCACGATGTTCTTCTGCGGTTCGTAGGGGATCGGGATCGGTACGTAAGATTCCTTTTCGTCATGGATGATGGGCGCGCCGTCGCGGAGGGCCTCATCGTAATCAAAAACGGGTTTCAAAACTTCATAGTCGACTTTGATCGCGCCGACGGCGTCGAGGGCCTGTTCGGGAGTCTCCGCCACCACCGCCGCCACGCGGTCGCCGACGTAACGGACTTTCGTGTCGAACATGAGCGTGTCGTAAGGGGACGGTTCGGGATATCCCTGCCCCGCCGTGCAATGAGGGATCTTCGGGACGTTACCGTGATAAAGAACGCATCTCACGCCCGGCATCTTCTCCGCCGCGCGGACGTCGATGGACTTTATCCGGGCGTGGGCATGGGGGCTCCAAAGCATCTTGATGTGGAGCGCATCCGCCGGGGTGAGGTCCCCGGTGAACAGATGTTTGCCACGGGACAACGCCTCCGCATCGACTTTCCTGACGGAGTGATGGACGACCTTCATCTTATCGACGGACGTCATCGCTTCCCGCCCCGTTCATGTTTCGCCGACACTTTTTTCATGGCGGACCAGATCTTCTCATAGCCGGTGCACCGGCACAGGTTGCCGTCCATATGGAGCCGGATCGTCTCATCATCGGGCGTGGGGGTCTCGTCGAACATGGCCTTAGCCGAAAGGACCATACCGGGCGTGCAATAACCACATTGGACGGCCCCTTCCTCGATCAACGCCTGTTGGATCTCATGGGGAGTTCCGGCATCGCCCAATCCTTCGATGGTGACGACGTTGCGCCCGTGCGCCTGAAAAGCGAACACCAAGCAGGAGTCCACGGCTTTGCCGTCCATGATCACGGTGCAGGCGCCGCAGGTCCCCTCGAGACAGCCATATTTCGTGCCCTTGAAACCATTCCGCCGCAAAAGACCGAGAAGCCGCTCGTTGGGATCGATGTCGAATTCCCTTGACTCGCCGTTCAACGTGAACGAAATCGTTTTTTTATTCATCGGGATCCCCCCGTCGCCTCGGCGACCGCCTGAGCGATACCGTCGGATATCTTGACCTTCAGCAGATGTTTGCAATAATCGAGCGTCATCCCCTCGCGCGGGGTCAACGCATATCTGTCCAAATCTTTGAAATCGATCTTACGTATGCAGCCCACCTCGGCCTTTTCACCCGTCAGGGCCTCTTCCATCTTCAAGAACCTCATCGGGAACGGGAACACGGAACCCGCGGCGATCCGGACGTCGGAAATCAGGCCCTTGTCCACCTTCACGAAGACGGCCACCGTGGCCGTGCTGAACCCCTCGGACGTCCGGGTCTCTTTCGAGTAACCGAACCCCATCCCCTTGGTCAATCGCGGAACGTCGATGTATTCCAGGATCACGTCCTTGAAGGCGCCCCGATGGGCCAACATGTTATGGAACGCTTCGGATATTTTGACCTTGGATTCTTTGGATGTCCTCATCGTCAGGGTGCCCTCCAACGCGCGGAGAGCCACCGGGAAATCGCTCCAATAGAATACACGGGAGATGTTGCCCCCCAGAGTCGAGATGTTCCTGACATGCTGGTTCACAAACCGGCGAGCCACCCGGTCGAGGACCCATCCCTCCGCCTTGTATTCCATGAGGTCGCAGACCGTGGCGCAGGCGCCGATCCTGAAATGATCGCTCTTGCGCGTGATCCCCCGAAGAGGGAGCCGGGTGAGATCGATCGCTGTTTTGGGAGAGGTGGACTTCACGAAAGCCGTCGAGGTTCCGCCGGCCATCAACCAGGCCGAGTTCCCCTCTTTTTTCAACCGGGCATAGGCTTCCGATATTTTGGTGGGAAGGAAAAAATCGTTTATTTTCATCTCAGAGTCCTCGTGATTGGTTCATATCCGCCATGGCGGTTTCAAGTCGAAATCCGTTCAACCGCCGCCGATCAACAGCCACAAACGAACTTCATCGTTATCTTTCAATCGATAAGACAGATCTTGTTTTTGGTCCGCGACCATCACCATCACGTATTTCTTGTGCGGTTCGGATATGTCAAGCAACGTGAGAAGCTCGCTGGCGGTCGTGTCCGCCGGGATGGACATCGATGTTCCGCTCTTTATCTTCTTTATGTCGACCGGTCCCGTGAAATGGACCGTGACTCTGATCGTTTTCATGAAATCGCATCCATGGACAACGTCCTCTATTCTAAAAAGATTGCTTCAAAAACACAAGAGCGGGGGGCGATGGAAATCCGCCGGGATACGCGTCATGATCTTTTCTTGCGGGCATCCCCTTTTTAGCGGGAATGACTGATTTTCAGAAGCATCGCCCTCTTTTCTTAAGTGTCATCCTCGAACGTTTCTATCGGGAATCCAGTCCGGCTCTCCTCTCCCGTCCTTTCCCCCTCCAGGGGAAAGGACCTCTCGTGGAGTTTCCCTCAGATCACCCGCGATTTTCAGCGCGGAATACTCTGATAGTCTTCCGGAGTGTCTATATCGCGCACGACGGCGGGATCATCGACGTCCACATCCGACATCTCCGCCGAATGACGGGTCGTCACCCAATGCAATCCCAGATCGGACGGGGCCAGGAGCGTTTCGGAGAAATAGCGGTGGTCCAATATCAAGGGATGTCCCCTTTTTCCGGCGAAGCGGGGGACGACCATCGATCCTTGGGCCGACCGCCACCTGTGTATCAGAAGGGAATAGGTCTCCGGCCTCACCAACGGCATGTCCACCAGACACACCATCACGGCCTGGGATTCCCAATGGACGGGCAACTGACGGAGCGCGCATTTCAAGGAAGATATCTGGCCCTCCTGGGGGGTGGGGTTGACCACGACGCCCTCTCCACGCCGGTTCCACGCGCTCACGATGGCCCCCGCGTCGCGACCCAAAACCACGAGCCGGTCCTTGATCCCGGCGCGAGCCAAGTTCAGGCAGATGGTCTCCAAAAAAGTCCGGCCATCGAGATCCAACAAGGCCTTGGGGCGGCCCATCCGTTCAGAGAATCCGGCGGACAGGACGACGGCGGTGATCATCGGAAGGAGTGGGGCGGGACGGACCGCTCAAATACCGCTTTGAACGTAATTGATCTCCGTCTCGGAAAGAACGGCTTTTCTCAGGCAGTTCATGATCTGAAAATGAGTGAGGTCCAACACATATCCTTCGGCGGGTTTTTTCCCCGACAGGAGCGTCGGCGGAACGTCGGGCCGGGATTCATCGAGGGCGAAAGTCCCGTCGGGGGTCTGATAGGCGCACGCGCCGTCGGGACGGACGGACAACCGATGTTCCTGTCCGATGAAGCGCCCATGGACGATGCATTCCGACCCGGTCTTCTCGATAAAAAATCCGTCGTATTCCTTCAATTTCGTCCAACGGTCCTTCGTCCCGAAGAACCGCGGTTTCATCACGTAGGGCCCGCCTGTTTCAGGACAGAACACATCGCAATTGCCGCATTCGTTGCAGAAATCCGAGAAATTTCCGATCTGATGTCTCTTCTTGATCGTCAGCGCGGGAGCGGACTGTTTCTTCCATTGACCCGAGGTCCACGTCCAGTGGATGACCGGGATCTCTCCCGGTGGAACGGTGAAAGAGAAATTGGCGTTGTTGGGACACACGGGGATGCACTTGTCGCAGGTCATGCAATCGAACAATTGGAGGGCCGAACCGACTTTCTGCGGCTCGCGTGAATTCTCCGCCTTGGAATACCGGGGGCTGTTCTCCAACGAGGGAACGATGACGTTGACGTTCCGCCGGGCTGTCTCGCGGACCCAGCGTCCATAGAACTGTTCCGCCCAGGCCCGATCCCGGTCGTGACACCCGGCCCACCGGACGAGGAACCGGTCAAACCGCTCTTTCCGGGCGGCCTTGTCGGTCTTCAGCATATTCAAAACGTCTTCCGTCAACATCTTCCGGATCCCGGCCGGCTCTTTTTCGGCGACGGTATTAAACGACTGTTCGGCCTGCCCGTGGGCGAGGAGGACAAAATCGCCGATGGAAGCGGCCCCCTCCTCGTCCATCCTTTTGAGGAGTTCGCGGGAGTATCCTTCCTGGCGCGAATATCCCCCCACTTTCAGAAGGTCACTGCAGAACGTGACGGGGCAAAGCCCCATGGACACGGTATCGGCCACGTTGGACCGGTCGATGCCCGCCGAAAACGACATGGGGAGGTCCGCTCCGAACACGTCCTTGAACCGTTTCACCAGATTCATGGCCAACACATGGAGCGGCGCTCCCGACATATACATGACCTTCTGGTCTTTCGGGAAGAACTGCCGATGGTTCTCGACCAACAGGGTGTTCGAGAACTTCACTCCCAAAGAAAGGTTCAATTCCCTGGCGCGCTCCCGAAGACGACCCACCATATCCACGGCCTGTCCCCATTGAGTGTCCTTCTGAAAAGCCTCGTCCGGCACCTTCAACTCATGATATCCCATCGCGTCATGCAGGAGGCGGTTCAACTCGGCTTTTCCCAACAACGTCGGATTGAGTTTCACGACACAGTTCAGACCCATCTTTTCGAGGAGGAATTCGACGATGCGTTCGATCTCGTCGGGAGGACAGCCATGGAACGTGCTGATGGTGATGGCGGAGGATATCTTTTTCGGGAAAGGGAGGTCTTTGAGTTTTTTATATTCGGCCGGGATCTCCGTGCGAAGGCGGTCGACCAGAGCGCTGGCATCGTTCATGGAGTTGAAGAACTGTTGTACCGGCGCGCTCTGGATCCCTTTCAGGTCGTAACCGGCGCTCAAGTCCAGCAGGCATCGGTCGAATCCGGGCGCCAACGGGAGCAATCCTCCATGAGACAGGATCTCGATCAACATGGACGCCTTGACGTATTCCTCGGCCGACTGCGCCAATTTGAGTTCCTGCGACCATTCCACGTTATACCCGATGGTGTTCATGTCGATGCACGGCCGAGGGATCTCGAGCTCGTCCATGATCTGGACGGTCTTCAGTTCGATCACCCGCGACCCGCCCAACCACGCCAACACGATGTTCTGCGCCAATTGGGTATGGGGACCGGCCGCCGGACCCAACGGGGACGACACGGTCTGTCCGTGCAGTGAAACGCTCAGGTCTTTTTGCGGATCACCCAGGAAAAACTTCTTGGAAGGCAGGTCGAAGAGGGATTGTTTCTTGTCCAGCTCCGTATACATCCGCCGGAGCAGTTTATCGAAAGGGTAAGGATGGAGTCCTCGCATGAGCGTTCCCTAGAACAGCTTCAGTTGTTCCGGTCCCTTGGGAAGACCTTCCGGCAACCGGATCTTGAAGCGTCCGGGGACGCCGTCGTAGCCCGGCTCGACGTCCACATCGCCTCGACGGAGAGCCAGGATGTTCTCGGCGAGCAACGACGGGAGGTCTTTCCGGAGCCTCTCTTCCGGCCACAGGACCAGCATGTCCAGTTCCGAATTGCCGTTCGCGGTCAACGACATGTATTGGCGCTGGACGGTCTCGGCCTCGGGTTGGAATCCCATCATCCCGGCCAGTATCTCCACCAGCGGCATGACGCCGTAAATCGGTCGCCCCCCCTCCACCGGCCGAAGGGATTGAAACCGGTCAGAGACCGCCGGGGAGAACGGTTTTCCGCAGACGGAACACGATCCGCCGGACTTCCCGTCCGGGGAGCGCATCTTGCAGTCCTTATGTCCCGGCGAATAATTCCGATCCGCCGCCGAGAGCATCTCGACCGTGCCGATGAACTTCTGGCTGTCGTTCGAGACGAGGGCCGTGATGATGTCGCGGTAATCCAGAGGGCAGTCGAAAAGGTTGGCTTCCCGTCCCAGTTGGAACGGGGTCATCGCGTCGGAGTTGGAGATGAAGGTGCGGTCCTTCATCTGGGGCCATCGACGGGCCAAGGACGGATCGCACCCCAAACCCGTCTCCCACACGCGCACATTCTCCGACTGCGAACCATAACACTCCTCGATCCGGTCGAATCCCAGTCCCGGAGAGAAGGCGGAATAGTTGGGGGACCAGGGATGGGACGGGACCACCAGACAATCCGGCGAGACGTCTTTGACCAACCTCACCATCTCTTCGGCGTTCAAGGAGAGATGGGGGCGGGCGTCGGTGTCCAGGTCGCCGTATTTCGACAAGATGTCGCAGATTTTCGCCGCCAGCATGAAGTTCGGGGCGAAGATCAGGTGATGGATCCGGTAGGTCTTCCCGTTCTTCGAAAAAACGTTGTTCACTTCGGCCGTCAGGACGAAACGGACATCTTCATACTCATAGACGCCGCGGCCCGAGGCCGGCTTGAGAAATTTCTGCAGCTCCACCGACCATTGAGGATTCGTGAAATCACCGGACCCGAGCAGGGATATCCCCTTGATCTTGGCCCATTTCACGAGGGTGGGCAATTCCATGTCCGGATGGGTGTTCGGAGAGTATTTCGAGTGGATATGAAAATCGGCGAAATATTTCATGGGATCAGGATCGGAGGAAAACGAAAAGAATCATTGAGGGGAACACCGGAGTCCTCATGGGTCAGCAAGCCGCGTTGACGAGATCGCGGGAGATTTTGTTCGCCCGGCGGGTCAAGGATTCCTCATCCACGCGCGTCAATCTCCCCCCGTCGACGACGATTTCCCCGTTCACCAACACCCATCGGGCTCGATGGCCGGCTCCCGCAAAAAGGATCGCGGCCAGCGGGTCGTGCCAAGCGCCGGCGTAGTCCAACCGGTTCAGGTCGAAAAGAGCGATGTCGGCCGCCTTGCCGGGCTCGATGGAACCGATGTCGTCGCGTCCCAGGACCTCGGCGCCGCCGCGGGTGGCCGTCCACAACACGGAATCCGTCGTCGTGGATTTCACGCCGGAACGGATCCGGTGGACCAACAGGCACATCCTCGCCTCGGCGAGCATATCGGAACTGTCGTTGGAAGCGGATCCGTCCACGCCGAGGCCCACGGGCACTCCGGCGTCGCGCATCTTCGGATAAGGGGCGATGCCGGACCCGAGCCGCAGATTGGATGTCGGGCAATGGGCCGCGCCGGTCTTGGTTTCGGCCATCTTCTTGATCTCCTCGTCGTTCAGATGGACGGCGTGCGCATACCAGAAGGGGCGGCCGATCCAGTCGACGGAAGCCATGTAATCCAAAGGACGTTTCCCGAACCGTTCAAGACAAAATCTCTCCTCATCCATCGTCTCGGCCAGATGGGTATGGGCCTTCAATTTCAGTCGCCGGGCCATCCCCGCCGATTCTTTCAGCAGCTCCGCCGTCACAGAAAAGGGCGAACAGGGAGCCAGGTTGATCTGGCACATCGAGAACCGTTCCGCATCATGGTAACGGGAAACAAGCCGCTCGCAATCCTTCAGGATGACGTCCTCCTTCTGCACGACGTCGTCGGGCGGGAGGCCGCCCTTTGATTTCCCAAGGGACATCGAGCCGCGTCCGGGATGGAACCTCATCCCCACCTCCCGGGCCGCGCGGATCTCCCGGTCGATGAGATCGCCGGGTTGCCCTTTCGGAAAGAGGTAGAAATGGTCCGAACTGGTGGTGCATCCGGTCAGCAGGAGTTCCCCGAGCCCCACCTGGGCGCTGACATAGACGCCCTCCGGGGTAATATTTCGCCAGATCTGGTAGAGATGGATGAGCCAATCGAACAGTTCCGCGCTCTGAACGGCGGGAACGTTCCGGGTGAGCGTCTGATACAGATGGTGATGGGTGTTGACCATCCCGGGGATGACGACGCAATCGCGGGCGTCGAGCACTCGGTCCGCTGTCACCTTCAAGCGGGAACCGACCTGTTTGATCCGGGGACCTTCGATATAGATATCGGTGTTCGGCAACCGGCGTCGCTGATCGTCCATCGTCGCCACGAGCAGGGCGTTCTTGATCAGGAGAGTCTTGTTTCGTCGGGGATCGGTGGTGGATTTCTGTCTTTTTTTCGCAGGCATTCGAGTGTCCAGTGGATTTAAATATTACACCATTCCTCTTTCCGGTTCAATGGATTTCCAAACGTTTCACAGGCCCCAGGAAGGAGTGAAGGATCTCCCCGGGATGTCCGCCAGCGGCCGAGGGTTGGACCCGTCGGCTCCCATGACGAACAGCTCCGAGCGGCCCCGACGGGTGCTGGTGAAGACGATATACCGTCCGTCCGGTGACCACGCGGGGTTCTCGTTGTTCCCTTCCCCCCAGGTGAGCCGCTTCTGGTATCCGGAGGCGACGTCCACCAGATAGATGTCATAACGGCCGCCGAACTCGCTCATGGTGAACGCGATCACGTCTCCGATGGGAGACCAGGCGGGCGAATCGCATTGTCCGCCGAACGTCATCACCTTCAGGTTGGCGCCGTTGATATCCATGCTGTAGACCTGCGGATAGCCCGGCCTGTCCGACGTGAACGCCACGTGCGTCCCGTCCGGCGCGAACGACGGAGCGGTGTCCACCGCGAAAGAGCGGGTCAACGGACGGATGATCTTGCCGTTCAGGTCGACCAGATAAAGGTTCGGATCGCGCCCGAGAGAGAGTGTGGCCACCAACGATTGGCCGTCCGGCGCGAACGCGGCCGAGGAGTTCAGTCCGTCATAGCCGCACAACACCCGGCGTTGTCCCCCCTCCGACGACATGAGGTAGAGTTTGGGAGTCCCGTCCCGATAGGACATGAAGACGATGGAGTTTCCATCCGGCGACAGTTTGGGGAAGAGAGCCGTGGACCGGTCGCTGGTGAGTCGGCGAAGGTTGGCTCCGTCATAGTCGATGCAGTACACTTCTTTCTTCCCCGTGGAATCGTTCACGAAGGCGATCTTCGACCGGGAGATCCCTTTCGTCCCCAGGAAATACCCCACGATCTCGTCCGCCCATTCGTGGGCCACGCGGCGATAATCCGTCACGTCGGCCGAATATTTCTTCTGCAGGATCACGTTCATCGAGACCACGTCGTACAACACACCGGTGAACTCGAACTGGTTGGACCTGAACCATCCGGTGTTCACCTTCCCCGTGACCAGGACGTCGCAACCCAGTTCCCGCCAGGATTCGAACGGCACCTCGTTCTTGACCGGCGCGGCGCCCCCCTCGACGATGTTGAATATCCTCGGAAAAAGGAGGTCCTGTTGGGCCACATCGCGGATCTGCCGGGCCAGTTGGGCTTCCTCCACCTTGGCCCGCTGCGTGCCGAAATCGGCCAATCCCAGATCGAGTCGGTCTCCGTGCGCGCTCAATTCAAGATAGAGCGCGTCCCGGGCGAAGAGGGACGTCGCGCACAAGGCCACGGTCAAGACAGACAACAGGGACAGCCGGCAGGATCTATTCATGGAAGAGCCGAGACAAAAACGGGAAGCACAGCAGAGGCGAATCCGCTCACCGCGGCGCGGCGACAGGAGAGGGCGAAGCGTTTCGAAGAGCGTTCATCCGCTCTTTGGCTGTGAGAGCTTCTTTTCGATAGGGATACTTGCGGAGCACGGCATCATACACGGCGAGGGCCTCCGCGGGGCGGCCGGCCTTTTCAAGGACGACGCCTTTCTGCACATACGCCGAAGGGACGACGGTACTGGTCGAATATTTCACGAGGACCTGGTCATAGGCGTCCAGCGCTTTCGTGTAGTCGTTCATGGCCAGATGACATTCCCCCACGTAATATTGGACGTCCGCGGTGCGGTCGGTGTCGGGATATTGGGCGATGTAGTTCTGGAACCCCTGGAGCGCCTGGGAATACCGGCGTCGGTTGAAATCGCTGTAAGCCAATTTATAGAGAGTGTCGGGCGACGGAGGAACCGACGCCTTGTTACCGGACAACAGTTCGGAGAGAAGATCCAACCGGTTGGACATGTTGGCATCCAGATTATCCATGCGCGTGGAAAGCATGTTCATTCGGTTTCCGGTCTCATCCAACTGGGACGACAACACCTGCAGGTTCCGGTTCAGTTCGTTCATGGCCGTGGACAGATCGGCCTGGCCGGTCTGGAACTGTCCCTGATTGGACTGGACCTTCGCCAGCGTGTTCTGGAGATGGACGATATCCACCCGAAGGTCTTCGATCTCCTGGCGGGTGGCCAGACAACCCGTCAGCAAAAAAGGCCCGAGGAAGAGGAATAGTGCCGTGCGTGGAGTGTTCAGGGTTGTTGGAGGGACTTCAGTTTGGACGCCGGGATACGGACCGTGCCCGTGGACGACCGGACCGTGGTCTCCCCGCGGCGGTTCTTCCACCAGCATTCTTCAGAACTCTGATCGCAGACAGGGCGCTCCTCGCCATAGGAGATCGTGGCGAGTTTGGTCTTGGGAATCCCCAGCGCGACGTAATAATCGGACACGACGTTGGCGCGGCGTTGTCCCAGGGCGATGTTGTATTCCAACGTGTTGCGTTCATCGCAATGCCCCTCGACGCGGATCTGCGTCCCGGGGGCCGCCTCCAGGATCAACTTCAAAATCGCCGCGTTCTTCTGAAGGGTGAACCGGGTTTCGGGTTTGAGTTCGGATTTGGCACCGTCGAAATAGACGGCGGGGATCTGCGGTGCCGAAGACCAGTCCGTTCCGAACTGGATGGAATCCTTCCCGTATTCGAGCGCGTCCTGATTATCGACGACCGGAGGGACCTCGGACTGCAACACCTTCTTCCGTTTGGGCGGACATCCGGTGAAGATCAGCGCCGCGGAAATCAAAAAAAGGAGTGCGGGAACCTTTTGCCCCCAGGCCAAATTCATCGCTTTTCTTTCCATTGATCGCTCCATGAAACTCGTTTTGTTTTTCGTCTAAGACATTATACCCGAGGGCAACGACTTTTTCAAGGAAAACCGGGGCAATCTTGACCACCTCATCCATGTTTATTATCGAGGCTGGGATGGCAAGCAAAAGGAAGATTGCTTCGCCGGGAAGTGAAGGCATGAGTAAATGCCGGATTAAAACCATTCACTATTTTACCATCCCCCCTGCTCACCCTAACGAGATGATCAATCCCATCACCGCGCCATACAATGCGCTGACGTAAGGATTCGATGTGATAGGACACGCTCCCGTCGAACAGCCGACCAACCGATACCACGCCAATCCGAAGATCGCACCCACTGAGATACCGATCAAAGCTCTGATCATTTCAATCACCCCCCCTCTCCGCCTTCCCCCGTTCAAGGGGAAGCGTCGTCCATCTCGCATTCAGCACAGATTCACGCGACGGCTTTAAGAATGGCCTCCGTGAAACTCTGTTCCGGCTGAGCCCCGACGAAGTGGACCGTATCGTTCACCACGATCTTGGGGACCCCCTGAACGTCGTATTTGCGCGCCAACGCCGGAAACTCTTCCGCTTGCACCATATCGGCCGTGATCCCCGGGAAATTGATGGCCAACTTATGGGCGGTGCGGACCGCCGGCGGGCAATACGGGCAGGTGGACGTCACAAAGACCTGGATGTGCACGGGCTTCTGTATGCCGGACAGCTTCTGTTGCGTGTCCGGACTGATATCCGCTCTCCCCGAGGCCACGTCTTTGAGGTCGTCTAAAAACGCGGCGAACTCGTATCCCACGGGCAATCCGAAGTAACGCACGCGGGCGCCGGCGGGCCCTTCCAGAACGAACGCCGGGCTCTTATCCACCCCGTATTCGGCGGCCTTTTTATCGTCGATGAGGCGGTTATAGGTCTCCACGTTCAAGTTCTCCGAAAGTTTCTCCAATTCCCCCACCAACTGCTGGGCGATGTCGCAGGTCTGGCAGGAAACGTTCTCCTTGAAGAACAGGAGTTTCACAGGGCCCGGCAGTTCCTGCAATCGCCGCTGTATGGTTTGTCGGACGTTCTCATTGAGAAGATTCATGGCGTTCCCCTCCTTTTCTCTATTTGCAGCAGTGGCACCGCGTCGATATCTTGCAGATCGCATAGGCCGGACAATAACGGAACAGTCCGGTCAACAGCGGGACAAGTCCGATCCATCCCCAGGCCGTCCGGGGCCCCCAGAAAACCAGCGACAGGATACCGAGCCCGATGACGATCCTCGCCGCCCGATCCCATCCTCCGACATTGAATGAAAACATGGCCTTACCTCCTTTGAGTGTGCCTCTTTCCTGACACCCTTTAGATGTGTGAACGGCAAAAAGGATTCAGAATATCCCGCATGCGAAAGAGATTTTCCGCTTAAGACATGCGTCCCGACCAGTCAACCGAAAGGCACGACGGACGAAGAGAGATTGCCTCGCGCGGAATCGCCCTCAATAACGGGCGAACAAAAGGGATTCTCGGCGGGAACGGGAGTATCAGAATTCAGCGCGGAGGCCGAACGACGGAAAGGCGGGGAGCTGATAGACGGGTTTGCGGGAGGAATAATCGGCGTTATAGGTATAGCCGCTGATATTCTTGCGGTTGTAGAAATTGAGTATCTCCAGATAAGCGCTGAGCGTCCACCGGTCGAACGTATATTTCCTGTCGACGCGGAGGTCCAACCGGTGATAATCCGGCAGGCGGCTGGAATTGGTGCCCGCATAGGTGGGGCGGAGCCGGCCCGAGGCATCCACATAGGTGCCGGTCACGGGGGTATAAGGAGAACCGGAATGGAACCGCCAATAACCCCCGACAGACCAACGTTCCGATAGTTTATAGTTCCCCACGACGTTCAACACGACGGGCTGATCGTACCTGAAATTGATCTCCTGTCCCGTGCGATCATTCCGACGGGTAGAATGGGACTGCGACACCGACAACCAACCGTCCCATCGGTCCGTGCGCTGCTTTTTCAGGAGCACTTCCATCCCCAACGCCTTTCCGCTGGCGCCGTTCACGTAATTTTTGGCGTCATCGGAGATGACCAGGTCGCTCATGTCCTTATGATAACCGTCCACCTTCAGGCTCCACTCCTCCGGCAGCTTCTGTTCGATGCCGGCCACGGTGTGTTCCGACTTCAGATGGGTGAGGTCTCTGTTCCCGAACGTGTCGATCATCTGAAGCCCGTCGGGATATTGATGGTAACGGCCCCAGCCGCCCGTGAACAACGTTTTTTCCGTCAACTTGTATTCCAAGCCAGCCCAAGGTTCCGTGAACACTCCCCCCAGGTAATCCTCATACCCGACGCGCCCGCCCCCGATGACCGTGGTGCGGGACGTGACGCTCCACCGGTCTTTGGCGAACACGGAATAGTCGCTGGAGTAGAGGTCTTCGTTGTATTGGCGCCGCGCGGCGCTTGTGAAATCACGGTCCGGTTCGAACTCGGATCCGAAATCCAGTTTAGCGTCGATGTCGAGACTCATGGTGAAATAGACGTATTCCCCACCCACCGACAGTTCATGGTCCGGCACGGGGACGAACGTGAGTTTCTCCCTCAGGTAATAGGACCGGATCAGCGCCTCCGCGTTCCCCACCCCGCCGTTGACGTCGAACCCATACATCAGCTGACTCACCGCCAGTTTGTTGACCACGTCCTTGGAGACGTTCGAGGTCCAGACCACGCCCTGGCTGTGATAATTCTGTCCGGCGCTGAACTCGCCGGCCATGTCGGGGTCGTGTGCGGCGATGTCGGAATCTTCCCGGATCTTCAGGATCAACCGGTCCCCGGCGCCCCCGGTCTGAAAGCTGAGCGTGTTCTTGGGATCCGTCTTCCAGAGGTATTTCCCCTGATAGTCGAAGAACTGAGGGAACTGGACATAATCGATCCCACCGCCGAGTTTGCCGGTCTTCGGCAGAAGCAGATCGATATAACTCCGCCGACCCGACAGGTAGAAAGATTGGTCCTGATTCACGGGACCCTCCACGAGGAAATCGGTCTCCAGCGTGTTCATGTTCAACTTCATCCCGAAACGGTCCTTCCGGGGGTCCCGAAGGGTGACGTCGATGACGCCGCCGTTCATGCTGTGGAACTCGGGGCCGAACGCCGACGGATAGATGGTGAAGTCGCGGACGAGGTCGGAATTGAAGATGCTGTAGGAGTCGCCCATATGGAACAGGTATCCGACCGGGATGAAATCGACATAGAACTCATTATCCTCGGGAGCCGAGCCGCGAATGGCCGGACTGCTGCTGTTATCGCTGGCCACGACGATCCCGGGGAGGGACTGGATGGATTTAAGCGGATCCCCCGCGCTCCCGGCCACCTTCACCAGTTCTTCTCTGGGAATCACGCGCTTGGACACCTTGTCCCGTTCGGCCGTGATGACGAGCTGAGGCAACGTATATGTGATGGATTCGATGTAGAGGTTGGCTGTCGGCGCGGGATCGTTCGGAGAAAGGACGACCGGGAGAGGGGCCGGCTTCACGATATCCCGTCCGACGGCCCCCAAGCGGACCGTCCCCGACGAGAGGAGTATGATCTCATAGCGGCCCGTTTCATCGCTGACGGAGAACCGGTTGGAATCCTCGATGACGAAGACCGTGACGCCCGAGAGGGGTTTCCGCGTGCCCTTCTCCAACGTGCGTCCGCGGACCGTCCAATCGGCGTGAAGAAGCCCCGGAAGGGAGAAAACCAGGAGAGCTGTCAGGAATGATCTGGACTTCATGAGGCCGGGGAAATGATGATCAATTCTTCAATATCTTTCTGAGGAACTGGCCGGTGAACGATCCGGGTATCCTGGCGACGGCCTCCGGGGTGCCGGTCCCGACCACCTGTCCTCCGCGAACCCCGCCTTCCGGCCCCAAATCGATGATCCAATCGGCCGTTTTGACCACGTCCATGTTGTGTTCGATCACCAACACCGTGTTCCCCACGTCGACGAGTCGGTGGAGGACGCCCAAGAGCTTGTCGACATCGGCGAAATGGAGTCCCGTGGTCGGTTCATCGAGGATATAGATGGTGCGGCCGGTGGCGCGCCGGGAAAGTTCCGTCGCCAGTTTCACGCGCTGGGCCTCCCCGCCGGAAAGCGTGGTGGCGGACTGCCCCAACGCCGCATACGACATCCCCACGTCCACCAGGGTCTGGAGGGTCCGCGCGATGTGCGGCACGTTCTTGAAGAATTCGAGAGACTCTCCGATCGGCATCTGGAGCACGTCGGCGATGCTCTTCCCTTTGAACCTCACGGCGAGCGTATCCTCGTTGAACCGATGTCCCTGGCAGACGTCGCATTTGACGTAGACGTCCGGAAGGAACTGCATGCTGATCTTGAGAGTGCCGTCGCCTTGGCAATTCTCGCAACGGCCCCCCTTCACGTTGAATGAGAATCGTCCGGGTTTATATCCCCGCCGCTTGGCTTCGGGCAGTTGGGCGAACAGGTCGCGGATGGGGCCGAAAGCCCCCGTGTAGGTGGCCGGATTGGAACGCGGCGTGCGCCCGATGGGAGACTGGTCCACCACGATCACCTTGTCGATGTGTTCGAGACCGATCAAACCACGGTGTTTCCCCGGTTCTTCTTTGGCCTGATACAGTTTCCGCGCCAACGATTTGCACAACACCTCATGGACCAACGTGGATTTTCCGGACCCCGACACACCGGTGACGCAAACGAAGAGTCCCAGGGGGATCTTCACATCGATGTCCTTCAGATTGAACTGGGCGGCCCCTTTGACCTCGATGAACTTCCCGGGCGACGGATCGCGCCGGGGAGGGACAGCCACGGACTTATCCCCCCGAAGATAGGCCGCGGTCAAAGAATCTTTCGAGGACATGAGGGTCTTCAGATCGCCCGCGACGACGATCTCTCCCCCCTGATGTCCGGCCCCGGGCCCCAGATCGACGATCCAGTCCGCGGCGCGGATGGTCTCCTCGTCGTGTTCCACGATGATGAGGGTGTTGCCGAGGTCTCTCAGGCGGAGGAGCGTGGACAGGAGCCGGGTGTTGTCCCGGGGATGGAGCCCGATGGTGGGTTCATCCAGAACGTAGAGCACGCCGACCAAACCGGACCCGATCTGAGTGGCCAAGTGGATCCGCTGGGCTTCCCCTCCCGCCAACGTATAAGAAGACCGGTCGAGCGTCACATAGTCCAGCCCGACGTTGACCAGGAAACTGAGCCGGGCATTGATCTCCTTGAGGATCTGTCTGGCCACCGACGCATGCCGGTCCGGCAGGGACAGCGAACCGAAAAAACTCTGCGCGTCTTTCACGCTCAAAGACACCACCTCGGCGATCGATTTTCCGTGGAGGGTCACGGCCAGCGCCTCGGGTTTAAGCCGGGCCCCCCCGCACGACGGACATAATAGGCTCCTCATGAACCTGTTCCGGACCTCTTCCTTCACGAAATCCGACTCGGACTCCCGCGCCCGGCGCTCGATGTTCCCGATGACGCCTTCGAACTCCCGTTCCTTGGATCCCCACGGAGACTGATGGGCGACCCCGCCGTGAAGGACGATCTTCCTCTGTGCGGCGGTCAATTGTTTCCAAGGCTTGTCCATCGGGATCTTGTGTCGACGGCAGACCTCTTGCAATATCTCCATGTAATAACCCGACCAGGATTTTTTCCAGCGGTTGGTGCGCGTGGTGACCGGATCGGACCAGGGGATGAGGACGCCTCCCCGGATGGAGAGGGCGGGATCCCGGATGACGAGGTCCTCGGCCACTTCCATCTTCTCTCCCAACCCGTCGCAGGAAGGGCAGGCCCCGTAAGGGCTGTTGAAGGAGAACAGGCGTGGTTCGATGTCCGGCAGACTGACGCCGCAATGGGCGCAGGCGTGATGTTCGGAATAGAGGTGTCCGGCCGATTTGCCTCCGGGCTCAGCGGAATCCCCCGAGAGGATCAAGACCATCCCCCGGCTTTCCCGCAACGCCGTTTCGACGGAATCGGACACCCGCTCCCGCGATTCGCCGGAGATCTGGATGCGGTCCACCACCAGTTCGATGGAGTGTTTCTTGTAACGATCCAGAGGGATCTTGTCCTCCAGCTCATGGGTCTTCCCGTCGACGCGCACCCGGGCATATCCGGATTTCTTCAGCCGGTTGAAGAGCTCCTCATACGTGCCGGTCCGGCCCCGGATGAGAGGCGACAGGATCTGGATCTTGCCTCCCTGATATCTCTGAAGGATATCGGTCACGATCTGGGCGGCGGACTGGGGCTTGATCTCGCGGCGGCATTTCGGGCAGTGGGGAGTCCCCACGCGGGCGAACAGCAGGCGGAGGTAATCGTAGATCTCCGTGACGGTGCCGACGGTGGAACGGGGATTGTGAGACGGGGCCCGCTGTTCGATGGCGATGGCCGGAGACAGCCCCTCGATGAGGTCGACGTCGGGCTTTTCCATCATCTCGAGGAACTGGCGGGCATACGCCGAGAGACTCTCCACGTAACGGCGCTGGCCTTCGGCGTAGATCGTATCGAAAGCCAGCGAGCTCTTCCCGGAGCCCGACAGACCCGTGATCACGACAAGGCGGTCCCGAGGGATGTCCAGGGAGATGTTCTTGAGGTTATGTTCGCGGGCCCCGCGAATGCGGAGCGTGTCGGAAAGGGATCCCATGGATCAAACGGCCGCGTCAGGCGACATGAGGGGATTTGGACACGACGGCTTTCCGGTTCTCGCGCCGGATGAGCGTGTCGGATTTCCACTGGGTGTCGTCTGTCTTCGGAAAATCGACGTTGTAATGAAGCCCGCGGGATTCCTTGCGGAAGAGAGCGCACCGGATGACCAGGTCAGCGACGATGGAGATGTTCCGCAGTTCCAAAAGGTCCCGCGTGACGTGATGGCTCCAATAATGGTCCTTGATCTCCTGCTGGACGAGCTCGATGCGGGTGAGGGCCCGTTCCAAGCGTTGGGTCGTGCGGGCGATGCCGACGTAGTTCCACATCAACCGGCGGATCTCTTCCCACATGTGGGTGATGACGACTTTCTCCTCGGCCGGACGCGCCTTTCCCGGATTCCACGGAGGGACGTCGCCGGGACGGAGCGGGTGCTCCTTGGATTCCAGCGACTTCCACGTCTCGGAGACGGCGTGAGAGAAAACGAGTCCTTCGGGAAGTGAATTGGAGGCCAGCCGGTTGGCTCCGTGAAGGCCGGTGCAGGAAACCTCCCCCATGGCCGAGAGCCGGGGGATGGTGGTGTTCCCGTTCCGATCCGTCCGAACGCCGCCGCAGAAATAATGAGCCGCCGGCACGACGGGGATCGGCTGGGCCGTGATGTCGATGTTGAACTCGAGGCACCGTTCGTGGATCCGGGGGAACCGTTTCTTGATGAACTCGGCTCCGCGCGCCGTGATGTCCAGAAGGACGGATTCATCGCCGGTCCGTTTCATCTCGGAGTCGATGGCACGGGCCACGATGTCCCTGGGCGCCAGTTCCCCTTTCGGGTCGTATTTCTTCATGAACGATTCTCCCGCGCGGTTCTTGAGGACGGCCCCCTCTCCCCGCAGGGCTTCCGAGATCAGGAAATTCTTCGCCTGCGGATGATACAGGCAAGTGGGATGGAACTGGACGAACTCCATGTTGGCCAGACAAGCCCCGGCGCGATAGGCCAACGCCATCCCGTCGCCCGTGGCGACGTCCGGATTCGACGTGTACAGATAGACCTTGCCGGCGCCGCCGGTGCACAGCGCCGTGGCCCGCGCCAGGAAGGTGATGACCTGCCCGGAATTCACGTCCAGGACGTAGGCCCCGGCGCAGGCATCGTCCCTTTCCGGACCGTGAGGGTCCAGCCGGCGCCGCGTGATCAGATCGATGGCGAGATGATGTTCATAGATCCGGATCTTGGGATTTTCGCGGGCGCGGTCCACCAGCATCTGTTCGATGGCGTGCCCGGTATAATCCCCCACGTGGAGGATGCGTCGGCGGGAATGCCCCCCTTCCAACCCCAACTCGAAACGCTGGGCATCGGAAGGGAGCAGTTTCGTCTTGGACGAGAAGCGGACGCCCCAGCCGATCAGGTCCTGGAGCCGGGCGGGTCCCTGTGTGACGACCTGACGGACGACGTCCTCGTGGCAGAGACCGCCGCCGGCCTTCAACGTGTCGTGGATGTGTTCTTCGAAGGAATCTTCGGAGGAGATGACGATCGCCAAACCGCCCTGCGCGTTGGCCGTGGCGGAATCATGAGTCGCCCTTTTGGTGACCAGGGAGACGTTTCCCCAGCGGGACGCCTTCAGGGCGAGGGACAGCCCCGCGATGCCGCTACCAAGGACGAGGAAGTCGCTCGTAACGGTCGGGGGCATGGACGACCTCTGTGATTTTATCGTGGGAGCTTGAATTCCTGCCCGACGGTGGACAGCGTCTCGGAGAGACGGTCCAGATCCCCTTTCAGGGCCGGATTCTTATCGGACAATTTCTTGAGATCCTGCCGGACATCGTCGACTTTCTTCATGTCGGTCTGGAGCCGCCGGCGGATCCCGCCGACCATCTCCTCGAGGGTGTCCGCCACTTCTCGGAGTTCGTCGCCCTGCCGCAACGGCATCCACACGGTGAGGTCCCCGTCGGCCACCATGCGCAACACCTTCTCGATGGCGTAGAGGGGCCCCATCAGGTGGTGGTAGAGGAACATGTTGATGATGAAGTAGGCGAACAGGAGGATGAGAAGAACCCAGACCAGCGACCACCTCATGGCCGTCTTGATGACCATCAGTTCGCCCGTGGATATCTGGGCCAGGTATTCCGAGTGCATGAAAGACATGTCGAGCGCGACGTAGACGCACAGACCCGTCAGGATCACCCCGGTCAGGCTGAACAATATGTATTTGATCATCAAACGCGGCTTCACGAAATATGTGCGACGGAACATGTGTTCCCTCCTAGGAATAATGTCTCTGAAATCTGTTCAACGGCCGACGGTGACAAGCCGGTTGTCGATCAAACGGACCGGTCCGATCCGGACGGCCGCGAGGATCACGGCCTTTCTCTTGACGACGGATACGGGGGCCAAGGTCTCCGGGTCCGCTACCTCGACATAATCGATGCGGCAATCGGGAATGGACCGGAGGACTCTCTTCACGTTCCGGAGAGCGACGGATACCGATCCGCGTGATTTTATCAGACCCGCAGCCATCCGTAAAGCGCGCGCCATCCGGGCGGCCTGGAACCGCTGGGCCGGACTCAGATAGACGTTCCGGCTGGACAAAGCGACCCCGTCGTCCGCCCGACGGATGGGACAGGCGACGATCCGGACCGGGAGGTTCAAATCGGACGCCAGCCGCCGGACCACGCGCCACTGCTGGAAATCCTTTTCCCCGAAATAGGCCCTGGAAGGACGGACAAGGTTCAAAAGCTTAAGGACGACCGTGGCGACGCCGCGGAAATGTCCCGGACGAAACCGCCCGCAGAGGGGCTGAGACAGCGACGAGACGTCGACCCAGGTCTGAAAACCGGGCGGATACAGGGCGGCGGCCGACGGGGCGAACAGGACATCGGCGCCGGCCAGACGGGCCAGGCGGGTATCCGCCGCGAAGGGGCGCGGATATTTCGAGAAATCCTCCCGGGGCCCGAACTGGGAAGGATTGACGAACACCGACACGACGACGATCCGGTTCTCCCTCCTGGCCCGACGGATCAGGGAGAGGTGCCCCTCATGCAGGGCGCCCATGGTGGGAACGAACCCGACCGAGCGGCCCCCCCACCGGGACGACAGCGACTGCATGCCGGAGAGGGAGCGGACGATCCTCATGGACGGACGGAAGGTGTCGATTCGAACGCCTTGTTGAAGAATTCCAAAAGACGGTCCTCGTATTCGCGGCCCGCGATCGTGTGGGCTTCGCCATGGTCGGCCCCGGGGATGGTCCAGAGGGTCTTGGGCTCACCGGCGCGGGCGAACAGCGCCTCTCCCTCGGAAACGGGCATGCGGGTGTCCTGATCGCCCTGGATGAGGAACAGGGGGCGCGGCGCGATCTTCTCGATGGAATAGATCGGCGAGTAGGGCTCGGGGTCGAAACCCAGGCGGGCCCGGACGAACATCAGCGTCCAATGGGCCATCCATCTCGGCATGTGATAGAAGAGACGCCCGAACCGGATGATCACCTCATTGAAGGAGGTGAACCCGCTCTCCGCAACGATGGCCTCGATCTCGGAATGGACCTCGGTCACGGACAGCGCCACGGCGGCGCCCATCGACAAACCATAGATGCCGAGCCGCTTCGCCTGAGGCGATTTCTCCTTCTTGAGATAACGGACGGCGGCTTCCAAATCCTTGCGTTCATAATAGATGAGCGACGAACGGTCTCCCCCGCTCTCCCCATGGTTCCGGAAATCGAAATAGAACAGGTTGTAACCGCCCCGGCGGCCCAGGAAAACAGTCGAGGGAAGGATGTTGGAGCGGTTGGTGCCCCAACCATGACACAGGATGAGGCAGCGGTCCGTCGGCGAGGAGGCCGGGATGAACCACCCCACCAGTTCGATCCCCTCCTCCGTCTGAAAACGGACGTCCTCGGATTTCATGCCGAAATCGGAAGGGACCGCCTGAAGAGGGTCCCGGACCAGATCCAGCACGAGTCCCGACGAATACCATCCCCAGACGAACGCCAGGAGGGCGACGGAGATCGGGATGAGCCACCAAGGGTCAACGGGCATGGAGAGACCTTTTTTCAGAGAGGGCGTCATACATCGTAGGTGTGCTCTTTGGACGGGAAGCGCCCCCGCTGGACGTCCTCTTTATATCCCCGCACCGCGGCCGTGGCCAGGTCCCGCAGCGAGGCATACCGCTTCACGAATTTAGGCGGCGTCCGCTCCGAGAGGCCGAGCATATCGTCCAACACCAGGACTTGTCCGTCGCAGTGGGGCCCGGCGCCGATCCCGATGGTGGGAACGGAGACTTTCTCGGTGACGGCCTGAGCCACCGACGGAGGGACCGCTTCCAGAACGATCGCGAAAACGCCGGCCCCTTCCAAGATCTTCGCCTGGGTGACGATCCGGTCGGCCTCGGCCGGTGTTTTCCCCTGGACTTTATATCCCCCCAGCTTGTTGACGGCCTGGGGAGTGAGGCCCAGATGGCCCATGACGGGAATGTTGGTCTGGACCATGGCCTTGATGGAGGGGGCGACTTCCAAACCGCCTTCGACCTTCACGGCTTCGGCGCCGCCGTCCTTGATCAGCCGTCCGGCGTTCCGCACGGCTTCCTTCGGATCGGTCTCATAGCTCAAGAAAGGCATATCCGCCACCAGAAGAGCGTGAGTGTTCCCCCGTTTGACGGCGCGCGTGTAATGGAGCATGTCATCGACGGTGACCGGGATGGTGTTCTCATGGCCCATCTTCACGTTGCCGACCGAATCGCCGACCAGGATCACGTCCACCCCCTCCTGATCCAGGAGACGCGCCATCGACGCGTCATAACACGTCAGGACGCAGATCTTCTCCTTCTTCTGTTTCATCTTTTGAAGAGTGGACACGGTCATTTTCGTCATTTTCAATCTCCTTCACGGACGACGCGGAAACGATATCCCAGGGGAACGGCGAGACACATCGGACATAATCGGAAGATCAACGCCTCTCAGCCCCGCGCGCGAGGTCCAAGTGCTTGGGATAGAGTCTAATCTTTTGGGACGAGGGTGTCAATCGTCGGTAAATCAGGGAGAGCCGCCGTCGGAGGACCGGATGGACCAAGTCCGGAGCCAGGTCGCAGAGGGGCTTCAGGACGAAACGGCGGAGGGCGATGCCGGGGTGAGGGACTTCCAACGTCCGTGATCTCACGATGTGCCGGCCATGGAACAACAGGTCCATATCGATCTCGCGGGGACCCCACCGGAACCGCTTCTTCCGTCCGAGGACCCGTTCCCCGTCCTTGAGACACCGGAGGAACCGTCGGGGACCGAGAGTGGTCCGCATCTCGGCGACCGCGTTCAGGAACCATCTCTGGCGGGGACCGACCGGTTCCGTCTCATAGACGCGGGAAAGACCGACCAGCCGCGTGTGGGGAATGGATCGGAGATACCGGACCGCGCGCCGAAGGGCGTTCCAACGGTCCCCGACGTTTCCACCGAGACCGACGAACGCGCGGACGGGAGGCTTCGTCGCCAGACGCATCAATCCAGATCTATTTCCCGCTGGGGACGTTCCACCTTGCCGCCTTCCTGCTGAACCTGGCGGATCCCCTTCTCGAAGATCTCCTGAGCTTCCTTCTTTTTGGACTGAAGCTGTTCTTTCGACGTCTGGAACTTCCCCTCCAACTCCTTCTTCTGGTTCTGGACTTTCTTCAGGGCGTCGGCGAAACGGTCCTCCGCCGACGGAGGCTTTTCCTGCGCGCCCCATTTCCTCACGATCTCCCCGTTCTGGGAATCGATCTCCAGATGGCCGCGACAGTGGGGGCACTGGATGGTGAGGATGCGGCTCATGCCTTCGGAGCGGACTTATCCATCATCTGGATGAACGGTTTCAACAATTCGATCGGGAGCGGGAAGATGGTGGTGGAACTCTTCTCGTTGGCGATCTCGATGGCGGTCTGCATATAACGCAATTGCAGAGCGATCGGTTGTTCGGCGATGATCTTGGCGGCGTCGGCCAGTTTCTGGGCGGCCTGGTATTCCCCTTCCGCGTTGATGATCTTGGCCCGGCGGTCCCGTTCCGCTTCCGCCTGATGGGCGATGGCCCGCTGCATCTGTTCAGGGATCTGGACGTCTTTCACTTCGACGATGCTGACCTTGATGCCCCAGGGATCGGTCTGCAGGTCGATGATCTGCTGGAGGTGGGTGTTGATCTTCTCCCTCTGGCTCAACAGCTCGTCCAGGTCGGCCTGACCGACGACGCTCCGCAGGCTCGTCTGCGCGATCTGGGAGGTGGCCATGATATAGTCCTGGACCTCGACCACCGCCTTGGCCGGGTCCATGACGCGGAAATAACACACCGCGTTGACTTTCGCCGGCACGTTGTCCTTGGTGATCACTTCCTGGATGGGCACATCCAGCGTGATGGTCCTCAGGCTCATGCGGACCATCCGGTCGACGATCGGGATGATGAAGAAAAGTCCCGGACCGCGCGCGCCGACCAGCCGTCCGAGACGGAAGATGACTCCCCGTTCGTATTCCGGCACGATCTTGACCGAATTGATGATGATGATCGCCAGGATGATGATGATGGGCATAAAACCGATCATATTTTCCCCTCCTCGTTTTTAGTGTCTTCTGAAAAACGTTTCACATGGAGCCGCGTCCCCTGGATCGAGGTCACGACGACGGACTCTCCCGGCGCGACGGGCTCCGGGGATTCGGCCGTCCAATACTCGCCATGGATGAAGACCGTTCCCGTCGGGGAAAGGGCCGTGCGCGCTTCTCCCACCAGGCCGATCATCCCTTCCGGACCCGTCAGGGTCGGTAAAAAACGCGTCTGGACCACCTTCCGGATGGCATAGGAGATGAACCCCAAGGTGGCCAGCGCCGTGCCGGCAATCAGTTCCAACGACACCCGATAATAGGGTTCCGGAGACTGGAACAGGAGGATGGACCCGAGCGAAAAAGAGATCAATCCCCCCACGGTCAGAAGGCCGAGCGTGTGGATCTTCAATTCCATGAACATCATGGCCAGACCGGACAGGATGAGGAGGAGCCCCGCATAACTGATGGGCAGCACTTGGAGGGAAAACGAGGCCGTGATGAGACTCACCAACCCGATGGCGCCGCCGAAGCCGACCCCCGGCGTGGCGAACTCGTAGATCAGGCCGTAGAAACCGATGATCAAGAGAAGATAGGCGACGTTGGGGTTGGCGACCTGGTGGAGGAACTGACGGATCCAATTCATCTCGAAGCCGATCCGGGGGGCGTTCCGGAGGTGAAGGGTGACGGGGCGCCCTCCTTTCGAGATTGTTTTCCCGTCGATCTTTCCAAAGAGGTCGTCGAGGTCGGAGGCGAGGTGGTCCACGATTTTCTGCTGGACCGCCTCTTCGGCGGTGACCGAACGGCTCTCGCGCACCGCCCGCTCGGCCCACTCCACGTTGCGCCCCTTCGACGCCGCGATGGAACGGATGTAAGCCACCGTGTCCGAGAGGGATTTCTCCGCCAGGACGTCGCCGGACGGTTCCGGTTCTTTCTTCTCTCCTCCGGCCTTCTTTCCGGGGAGAGAAAATCCCCCGCCGATGGAAACGGGATGGGCGGCGCCCATATGGGTCTCGGGGGCCATGGCGGCGACGTCGGAAGCCATCGTGATGAACACTCCGGCGGAAGCGGCCCGGGCTCCGCGCGGGGAGACATAGACGATCACCGGGAACGGCGCGTTGAGCATCTGACGGATGATATCGCGCGTCGAATCCAACAATCCGCCCGGGGTATCCAAAAGGATGACGACGCCGGAGGCGCTCTTCCGGACCGCCTCCTCGAAACCGTCCGAAAGATACTTCATCACCACGGGATCGATGGTCCCCCGCACGGTCATGACGACCACCGGGGATTCGGGGATCGAGTCGGCCGACATCCCCCCGAAACGCCCCGCGAGGAGGACTCCGACGCCGATGAGTATCCAAAGCACTATTCTTCGCATGGTTCGATCTCTGCGCGTATTCTACCAAATATGACGACGGCGCGGGATGAGGACGGATTTCGCCGGCCGGGGCCTTTTGAAACCTCCCCAGATTATATGATATCTTTGTTCCATGTTCACTTTCCGGCACGAGGACCCCGCCCCATGGACCGCCTCCTGATCGTCTGGGAAAACCCCTACAATTTTTCCCGGAACGTCGAGTCCATCCGGCAGACGGTCCGAGCCCATCCCGAGACGGGTAGGACCTGGCGAGTCGACGACTTCAATCTCAAGCAATACGGCTTCCCGAACGATCCGCGTTCTCTGATCGAAGAAATCCTCCGGATCAGACCGGCGGTCGTCGCGTTCCTGTATGGAAGCGTGGATTACGCGGGATTGGCGGTCATGGCACAAACGATCGCGAAAGCCCTCCCGGAATCCCTCCTCCTCGCCCTGGGGAAGAACGTGGCGAACATCCGTCTCTCGGTCAATCTCCTGACGCGATACCCCGACCTGGACGCGATCGTCCGCGACGAACCGGAATCCGTCCTACCCTCCCTCCTGGTCCAGTGGAACCGCGCATCCCGTCTGGACGGGATCGCCGGGGTGACCCATCGGACAGACACGGGGACGATCACCGTGGAAAAACCCCGACCGCCCGTCTCCCCGCTGGACCGCATACCGACGATACTCGGATCCGGACGTTATGATTCCCGGAAGGCGACCGAGACGCGGGCGGCCTTTGGGAAACTGATCATCAACCTGGAAACGTCCCGGGGATGCCGGCAACGCTGCGGGTTCTGCCAGCACAACAACCTCGGCCAAAGGATACGCCTCTTCTCCCTCGGACACATGGAAGAGGAAATCCGGGAGGCCTGCGCCCTTCCTTCCGACGGAATCCTTTTCATGGACACCCATTTCGGAGTCACCAAACCACGGGCGATCCAGCTCCTCGAGATGATCGTCCGACACAACCGGACCCCCCGTCGCCGGGTCACCCTCTTCCCCGATCCGCTCCACGTCGACGATCGGTACATCGAACTCATGAAACGCGGCCACTGCCGCCCCTGGCCCCTGGGGATACAGACCACCCGAGAAGAAACTCTCCGCTTGGCCGGACGACGGCCCTACTGGAAACAATTCCTGCGCGCGGCAGGACTGTTGAAGAAGGCCTTCCCGGAAGACATCGGGGTCGACCTCATGTACGGCCTGCCGGGAGACGATTACACCTCTTTCATGAAATCGATCGACGAGATCTATGACGCGTATCTCCCCCGGATATACACCCGCATCTTCAGTCTGGCGCCCCAGTCGCTCTATTACGACCGTCAGGAGGAATACGGCATCCGGACCGCTCCCGACGGGACCGTCGTCTCCACCAACACGTTCTCGGAAGAAGACATGAAAAAAGCCGACCGGCTGCACGGAGCCCAACACGTCCTGTTCCACTTCCTGGAAGGCGCCGTCTACTTCCTGACCCAGAACCTGAACGTCTCCTACACCGGCCTACTGGAAGGATTCATCCACCATTTTTCGACCATCGGGCTGCTCCCCCAGCTCCACGTCCACTCCCCGTTGACCTCGAACGATTTCTTCACCGCGTTCCGCCCGTGGGCCGTCTCTGAATTCGAGAGCAAGAAGCGCCACTCCCTGATCCCGCTCCTCGAGGACATGTTCCAACTGCTTCAAACCAAAAAAGCCCTTCTCGAACGTCCATGGGAAACGAGCCAAGGCCCCGAAGAGAAGAGAGTCATCGTCCCGCTGAGCGCCACCGATCACAAGATCGAGGTATCCTCTCACGACATGATATTATCCACGCGCTTCGACGTCATACCCTACATCGACGGCTGGATCGATTCCCGGTCCGCCGCCTGCGCCGCCCCCCCCAAGCTCCGACGCACCTCCTATCTGATCCACCGGACAGAGCGAAACCATGCGGCTGTTTATCCCCTGAGCGAAAAAGATCTTGCCGGATTGAAAAATATGCCGTCCGAAAAAACAGCCCCATGAAGAAACTGCTCTTCGTCTGGGACAATTCATGCCATTTCTCACCCGCCGTCGAGTCCTTGAGCCAGACCGTCAGACAACACCCGACGCTGGGGGCCCGTTGGGAAGTGGACGACTACGACATCGGCGTTCACCACTCGGAGGAAGGCCGGGAACGTCCCGAACAGGTCTCATCCGGACTGTTGGATCACATCCACAAGACAAAACCCGATGTCCTCGGTTTTTCATGTTGGTCCTGGAACCTCGATGACTATCTGCGTTATATCCGCCAGGTGAAGAAACTTTTCCCACATCTGATCATCCTCCTCGGCGGCGGAGGGGCCAGCAGTGTCCGCCTCTCCACCGCGATCATCAAAGACCATCCCGAGATCGATGTAATCGTCCGAGGAGAGGGTGAACTCGTCCTTTGCGAGCTCCTGGAAAGGATCGATCAAGGGAGACCCTGGGACGGGGCGCGGGGCACCACCCATCGATCGTTCCAGGGAGACGCGGTGGCAGAACCCCCTCAGGAACTCATCACCGACATGGAACAACTCCCCCGGATATTCGGGCCCGGCCTCTTCGACGAGGAAAAAGCGAAGAAGATCCGCTCCCGATTCGGTTACCTGGAACTGTGCATGGAGACCTCCCGGGGATGCAGCCAGCGCTGCGGATTCTGCCGATACAATCTGGTCGGACGACGGATCCAGATGTTCTCTCTGGAGAGGATGGACGAGCAGATCCGCGAACTATGCCAGATTTCCAGCGATGCGATCCGCGTATTCGACTCCCATTTCGGCATCAACAAGGAGAGGGCCCTCTCTCTCCTTCGCTTATTTGCCCGCTATAATGCCAAGGCCCAGAGAAAAATTGCGATTTTTCCTAATCTCGGGCATATCGACGAGGAATACATCGCACTGATGAAAAAAATCCATGTCACCCGGTTCACCATCGGCATCCAAACGACGAATCCGGAAGCACTCCGTATTGCGGAACGCAATCTGAACTGGAACAATTTTCTGCGGGCTTCCCGGCTCCTCAAGATGGCTTACCCCCACAACACCGGCGTGGACATCATGATCGGCATCCCCGGCGACACCTATACGACGATGAAAAAATCGATGGACGATGTTTATTCCACTTACATCCCCCGGATCGGTCTGAGGCACATGCATCTGGTTCCGGACACCCGTTTTTACGAGGAACAGGAGAAATACGGTTTCAAGACCGGCCCCAAAGGCATCGTGCTGGCCACCCGCACCTTTCCGGAAGAGGACATCCGCCGCGCCCAACACCTACAGGAGATGCAGATCACGCTGTTTTATTATCTCGAGGGTACACTCTACTTCATCACGGAAAACCTGGGATTCACGTTCACGGGACTGATCGACGCGCTCTGCCTCGACGAAGGGACACGGGAGACGATGGACCGCTTGAAACTGACGATCACAATCGACAATATCATCATACCCAGCCTGACCAGCAGGGAATTCTTCGATATGATCACACCCTTCCTCGCCAAGAATTTCTCCAGGGTGGGACGGACCGACCTGATCCCCGTAATGAACGACATCCTCAAACTACTGGCCGAGCAATACCTCCTGCATGAATCTCCGGCTTCTCCGATCCCCGCGAAGACCGTCGAAAACATGAACGAACCTCCCCAGACAATCCTCCTGGATTCGAATTACCGGCTCGCGACAACCGAATACGATGTCTCCCAATTCTTCTACAATTGGATCTATTCCCAGTCCTCCCTCTGTCCGGAGACCCCTTCCCTCCAAAAAACACATCACCTCGTCTACCGCGGGAAAAACGGCGACGTCAAATTTTGTCGGATATCGGAACAGTCGTTTAAGTTATTGAAGGAAGGATAAAAGCGGAATTCCGGCTCAACCGGTCACCACTTGAGCCGTTCGATGCGTTGCAAAGCTTCTTGGAGGCGTTTCACGGGGACCGTCAGCGCGAACCGCACGTATCCCTCGCCGGAAGGGCCCAACCCGCTGCCGGGAGTACAGACGATGTGCGCCTCCTCCAACAGTTTCTCCACGGTCCTCACGGACGTATACCCTTCAGGCACGCGGGCCCACACATAGAACGTGGCCGGGGGATTGAAGACTTTCCATCCGAGACGGCCCAACCCCGTCACCCACACGTCGCGTCGTT
This sequence comes from Elusimicrobiota bacterium, assembly GCA_022709755.1. Taxonomy (GTDB): domain Bacteria; phylum Elusimicrobiota; class Elusimicrobia; order FEN-1173; family JAKLIF01; genus JAKLIF01. The sequence continues at coordinate 144,428 of JAKLIF010000004.1, forward strand.
CCCGATAGACGTCCCGCATCTTCCGGACGCAATCCTGCGGTCCCGTGAGTGCGGCAATGGCCGCCTCTTGGACCACCTGGAACGCTCCGGAATCGAAATTATCCTTCAACAGGCCGATCCCCTTGACGATCTCGGCGTTCCCGCAGACCCAGCCGATGCGCCATCCGGTCATATTGTATGTCTTGGAGCAGGAATGGAATTCGATGCCGACGTCTTTGGCTCCGTCGATGTTCAAGAACGAAATCGGGGCCTCGTCGTAATACATCTCCGAATAGGCCGCATCGTGGAACACCATGAATCCGTATAAGCGGGCCAACTGAACGACGTCCTCGTAGAACGACCGGGGAGCGACCGCCGAGATCGGGTTATTGGGATAGTTGAGGAAGAGGATCTTCGCCTTCCGGAGCACGTCGGTCGGAACCGCCTCCAGGTCCGGCAGATACTTGTTCTTCTCCAACAACGGAAGGTGATGAGGAATGCCCCCCGCCAGGAGGACGGCGCTGTTATAGGCCGGATACGCGGGTTCCGGGATCAGGACCGTGTCTCCCGGGTTCACGAAAGAAAAGGGGCTGTGGGTGATGCCGTCCTTGGATCCGAGCAAGGCGTGGATCTCCGTCTCCGGCTTGAGCGCGACGCCGAAGCGCTTCTGATACCAGGAGGCGACCGCCTCGCGGAATTTTTTGAGTCCCGCCCCGAACGGATATTGATGGTTCGCCGGGTTCTCCATCGACGCCCGGGCCGCCTCGATGATATGGGGCGGAGTGGGAAGGTCGGGATCCCCCACGCCCAGAGAGATGATGTCGGCCCCTCGGGCCAGGGCCGCTTTCTTCTTCTCGTCGATGGCGACGAAGAGATACGGCGGCAATTTCTTCAGGCGTTCGGCGTAATCGTGTCTCATGATGGATGCTCCCATTCTTTCTTATGATCCGGATGGACCGTCTTGAATATCCACCAGACCGCGGCAAGCAATCCGATGGAGACCAGCAAAGCCGTCACGTTCACGATCCATCCCTCAAAGACGCCCATCTGGTACGGGTATCCTCCATATCCGAAATCCCGGGCGGTCTTTCCCGTCAGCAGAATCTGGAGAAGCGGGCCGACCTTGGTGAAAAGGCCGCCTCCGCAGACGAGCAAAGACCACAACAACCAGTAGAGCGTTCCCAAGGCGAACAGGCTCCCGACGAGGATGGCCGCGACATGGACGGGATCGTATTCGGGGCCGGCGGGATCCGTCGGATCCTCTCCGTCCAAGACGGAGATCGACGACTTCACGGAATTCAGAAACCGTTTCATGGACGACAGGCCGATCCGCGGGTTATTTTTTGGAGGCGAGACCCAGAACGTCCCGCATGTCGTAGAGGCCGGGTTTCTGCCGAACGACCCATCGAGCGGCCGTCAGAGCGCCGAGGGCGAAGGCGTCCCGGGTGCCGACACGATGGGAGAGTTCGATCCGTTCGCCGGTACCGAGGAAATAGACGGTATGGTCACCGATGACGTCCCCGCCCCGCACGGCATGGACGCCGATCTCGGACGGGCGCCTTTCACCGACGAGCCCTTCCCGGCCGTAAGTGAACTCGGTCGGAGCCCCGCGGGAACGCGCGATCCCGTCGGCCAACCGCTGGGCCGTGCCGGACGGCGAATCTTTCTTCCGGTTGTGGTGGAATTCGACGATCTCGGTGTCGAACCCGGGAAGAAGTCCCGCCAGGCGTTCGGCGACGTCAAAAAGGATGTTGGCCCCCAAACTCATGTTCGGGGAAAACACGACCGGCACGTCTTTGACGATCTTCGCCAGTTGATCCCGGTCCTTTCCCTGCACGCCGGTCGTCCCGATGACCAGGGCTTTTCCGGCCGCGGCCATGGCCCCGGCGTTCCTCATCGTGGATTCCAATGAAGTGAAGTCAATCAGGACGTCGCACGACGCGCTCATCCCGTCGGCCGCGTCGGTCACTGTCACGCCATGAAGCTCGTGCCCCACCAACGGATGTCCTTTCCTCTCCAGGAGGCCCCCGATGGAGAAGGCCCGATCCTGAACGGCCCACGACAGGATGGCGGTTCCCATCCGGCCGCCGGCCCCGGCGACACCCAGACGGATCATTTCAGCACCCCGTAGTTCCGCAGAGCCGATTCGAGTTTCTTCCGGTTCTCCGCGCTCATGGCCACCAGAGGCAGACGCAGTTCCGAGGAACAGAGTCTCATCCGGCCCATGGCCGTCTTCACGGGGATCGGATTGGTCTCGATGAAGACCGCCTTGAACAGCGGGAACATCTTCAGGTGCAGTTCCCTCGCCCGGTCCGTATCGCCGGACCGCCAGGCGTCGCACATCTCGGCCACGTCGCGAGGGATGATATTGGCGACGACCGAAATGACCCCCTGCCCTCCGAGGCTGAGGATCGGCAGGGTTAGGGAATCGTCCCCGGAATAAAGAGAGAAGTCCTTCGGCAGGGCTTTCCGGATCTCGCTGGACTGATCCAGGTTTCCGGAAGCCTCCTTGATGCCGACGATGTTCTTTTCGGAACGGGCCAGCTCGATGACGGTCGCCGGGAGCATGTTGACGCCCGTGCGGCTGGGAACGTTATAGAGGACGATCGGAACGGAGACGCTCCGGGCCACGGTCCTGAAATGGTGGACCAGTCCCGTCTGTGTCGGTTTGTTGTAATACGGCGTGATCAACAGACACGCATCGGCTCCCACGCTTTTGGCATGGCGCGTCATCTCCACGGCCTCGCGCGTGGAATTGGACCCGGTCCCGGCGATGACCTGAATCCTTTTCCGGGCCGCCCGGACGACGACCTCGATCACGCGGCCATGCTCTCGATGGGAGAGAGTGGCCGACTCCCCGGTCGTCCCGCAGGGAACGATCGCCTGTGTCCCCTCCGCGATATGGAACTCCACCAAATCCCTCAGTTTCTTTTCGTCGACGCGGCCTTTCGAAAAAGGCGTCACCAGCGCCACACACGAACCTTCAAACATAAATCCTCCCGTTCCACAATGTTCGTTCATCATCCGTCACCCCAGCCGGATCCGTCCCTCATAGACGAATGCGGCCGGACCCGTCAGAATCACATGGTCGTCGGCTTTCCATTCCACTCCCAATCTCCCGCCCGGGAGTTTCAACGTCACGGCCCGATGGAACCGCCCCGTCAGCACGCCGGCCACTCCCACCGCACAGGCGCCGGTGCCGCACGCCAGCGTCAAGCCGGCCCCGCGCTCCCACACCCGCACGTCCGCCTGGGAAGGCGTTTTGACGCTGACGAACTCCACGTTGACCCGCCGCGGAAAAAACGGATGGTTCTCGATGGCGGGCCCCCAGTCCTCCACGGGCGTTTTCCACACATCGTCCACGAAAATAACGCAGTGGGGGTTCCCCATGGACACACAGGTGATGGGGATCCGCACCTTCCCGACGGTCAAGAGCCGGTTCACCACGCGCCCCGTCGCTTTCGTCGGGATCTCCGCCGCCTCCAGGACGGGGATTCCCATATCCACGCTCACGCGCGTCCCCTCCCACGTCGTCTTGATCAGGCCGGCCAGGGTCTCGAACGAGACGTCCTTGCGGGAGGCATAACCGCGCTGTCTCACAAAACGGGCCACGCACCGGATCCCGTTCCCGCACATCTCCGCCTGCGACCCGTCCGCATTCATGATGGTCATGCGGTAGTCCGCCCGAGTGGAACGGGACACGATCAGGATCTGATCCGCGCCCACACCGAACCGACGGTCGCACAGGAAACGGCATTGAGACGGCGTCAGAACGGTCTTCTTCCGGACGGCGTCCAGAACGACGAAATCGTTGCCGGCGCCGTGCATCTTCGTGAAAATCAGTTCCTTATCCCCTGTCATGGCCACGGATCATCTCCCTTTCTTCTTCACCGACAGATACGGCGGGACCTTCTCTCCGCGCACCAAGTCCCTCAAAGTCTCGCGGGCACGGACCACCCACCATTCGTGTCCCTTCACCAGGACTTCGGCGGCACGAGGACGGGCGTTGTATTGGGAACTCATGGAAAAACCGTAAGCCCCCGACATCAAAAAAGCCACCAGATCGCCCCTTTTGACGTGGGGGATGAGCCGGGACCGGGCGAAGGTATCCCCCGACTCGCAGACCGGACCGACGACGTCCGCCTTCTCCGACGGAAGGGCGGCGGACTGATGCACCGGCAGGATGGGGTGATGGGCCTCGTAGAGCGCCGGGCGCAGGAGGTCGTTCATCCCCGCGTCCACGATGACGAACTTTTTCCGTCCCGTTTCCTTCCGATAGAGCACCTTGGAGACCAGCGCCCCGGATTCCGCGACAAGGAAACGACCCGGTTCGAAGACCAAACGGACGTTCTTCTTCATCAACGGAGCGACGATCCGCGCCAACTCCGAAGGATGGACGGGCGATTGCCCCTGATAAGGGACTCCCAACCCGCCGCCGATGTCGACCACGTGCAGGAAGATCCCCTTTTCCTCCAGACGTTCGATCAACCCCTGCAGTTTCCGGACCGTCTCCCGGAACGGGCTGAGGTCCAATATCTGAGACCCGATGTGGACTTGCACTCCCATGATCTTCAGCCAGGATGACCGGGAGGCGTGCATGAAAAGTTTTTCGGCCTGAGACAGGGGGATCCCGAACTTGTTCTCCGCGTGACCCGTGGTGATGTGCCGGTGCGTGTCGACGGACACGTTGGGGTTCACTCTCAAAGACACCGGCGCCACCCGGCGAAGCCGTTGGGCGACCGCGTGGATGACGTCCAATTCCTCGGAAGATTCCACGTTGAACATGAGGATCCCGGCCTTGAGCGCCGCCGCGATCTCCTCCTCCGTCTTGCCGACCCCCGAAAAAACGATCTTGGACATGGGGATCCCCGCCTGATGGGCCCGATAGAGTTCCCCCAGGGACACGATGTCCGCCCCCGCCCCCAGCGAGGCCAGCAAACGGCAGACCGCCAGGTTCTCGTTGGACTTCATGGCGAAACAGATGGTGTGAGGCACCTCCCGGAACGCCCCTTCATACTGGAGATACTGACTGCCGATCTTTCCGGCGGAATAGACATAGAACGGGGTGCCGACCCACTGCGCCAGATCCGACAGGAACACATCCTCCACGCAGAGGGATTTATGACGATAATGAAACACGGGTGAACTCATGGGACGCACTCCCTTGGACTCATTTCGGGACAGAACCGTTCTTCCCGGACGGCACGACGTCCCCCGGTGACGAGATCACCTGACGGACGTGTTCCGACATGGATTTTAACAAATCGCTGTCTGTCAGGGACAGGACATCTTGAAAGAAGCGGTCGGCCTCGGCCTTCTCCCCCCGTTCCAGACTGACCAATCCGAGGAAAAACGGGACCATGTCCTTGTTTCCCGTGCCGTTCCTCAACTTTTCCCAACGGACCGACGCCAGAGACAGGTCGTGTTGCCTCCAGGCGATGAGCGCCTGATAGAACAGGACGGACGGGGATGTGGCCCCCAGGTTATCCGCCTTCCGGAACGCGTTGGTGGAGAGTTCCAACTCTCCCAACAGGAACCAAAGGCGCCCCAACCGGACATAGCCCTCCGACGAAGGTCTCTGCGCCATCACCGTCTCCAACCGGCGGGCCGATTCCCGCCAATACCCCTGCTGTTCCTCCAGCCGGGAGAGATGGTCCTGCGCCACCAGATCCTGGGGTTCCAAAACCAGGTATTGGCGGAGATACCCTTCCGCTTCGTCGGGTTTATGCAATTTCTCGTATAGGTCCGCCAGTTGCAAGAGCGTGCCTTTGTCCCGCGGGTATTTCTTCAATATCTTCTGATAGAGTTCGGCCGCCTGATCCCTCAGGTCGACCTTGGCATAGATCCGGGCCAGATCCGAGCACCGTTCCATCTTCTTGGGCTGGAGCTGATAGGCCTTCTGATAAGCCGCCAACGCCTTCTGGAACAGACCCTCCATCTCATAGCACTTGCCCGCCAACGGAAGCCATCGTCTCTGATCGCCCCGCCGGGCCCCCTCGCTCAGGGCCTTCTCGAAGAGGACGGAGGCCTCCGCGTATTTTTTGGAGAGCATCAAGGGATACGCCTGGGCGACGCACTGAAGCCGTTCCCTCCGAGACAGGATCCCGCCCGCCGAGAGACACGACCCTCCGACGAGGAATACCAGGGACAGGATGGCTATTTGCTTCCGGAGACGCGTATCCATTTTTCGAAATACTTCTTTGTGAGCATCTTCTTCAACCCCGGCAGGGCGTGACGCGTGGCCCGAAGGCCCTCCTCGACGCATTCCCTCGACTTCCACAGTTCCATGCTCGTCACGTTCATGGTGCGCGGAGAGATGACGTAATCCGCCATCTTGAGTTTTTCCTGGACGATGACCTCCCCCTGGATGTAGATGGCCTGGTTGAGGGTCAGGAGGACGTTCGAGATGTCATACCCCGAAAAATCGGCCTGGACGGGGACGGCGACGATGATGTCGGCCCCCAACAGTTTGGCCACGTCGGTCGGGACATTGTTCACCACCCCGCCGTCGACCAACAGACGGTGCCGGTAGGGGACGGGGCGGAACACCCCGGGCACGGTGGAACTCGCCCGCACCGCCTGGGCGACCTCGCCTTCCCGCAGAACGATCTGTTCCCCGGTCTTGAGGTCGGTCGCCACGCAAGCGAAAGGGATGTTCAGGTCGGTAAACTGCTTCTTGCCGATCTGCCGGACGATGTATCGCTCCATCTTTTCGCTCGACAACAGCTGTTCAGCGACCAACAGTTTCACCACCCGGGCCGCCGAAAAATCGCTCAGCGCGTCCCACCCGATGTCGCGCCCCATCTTCTCGATCTCGTCGACGGAGATCCCGGCCGAGTACAAGGACCCGATGAGGGCTCCCACGCTCGTCCCGACGATCATATCGATGGGGATCCGCTCCTGTTCCAAAACTTTCAGCACCCCGATGTGGGCCAGTCCGCGCGCGCCCCCGCCCCCCAACACCAGGGCCACCTTCGGCCGCTGATCCGCCGGGAGATCCCTCAAACGCGACCACAAAGCTTCCGTGACGAGGGTCTCCTTTTCCTGGGCGGAAAAATCCTGGGGAACGACAGGGACCGTCATCGAGAGACACACCGACGCGGCGAGAAACGAACGGACGTATTTCGTGAACTTCGATCGTGGTATCAAGGATGTATCGTTCTGATCAGAGGGGTCGAATGGGCCCTGCCGTCATCACAAGGTCGTCAAGGTCTTTCCCACGGCTTTTTCCAGACGGGCCACCGCCAGGATATGTCCATGGACGGCCTCCCAATAAGACAGCCGCGCTTCCAATATCGATTCTTCGGCGCGGATCCGGTCCATCACGTTCTTCCCGGACGCTCCGGAAGAGATCGACGCTTCCAGATTCTTCAGCTCCTGTTCGCGGATAGCCATCTCGGACTGCCAGAACTGGAAATCCACGAAAGCTTCTCTCACTTCCCGGTTGATCTGGTCCTCGATCTCCGCCTTGAATATCTGGTTCTGGTTGGCCTGGATGCGGGATTGGCGGATCCGGGCGCGGCTCGAAAAACCGTCGAAGATCGGGAGACTGACGTTCAGCGTGGCCACCCAGTTACTGGTCTTCTCCGACCGGGGGAACACGCGATCGTCCGGCTCGTCGACTTGATATCCGGCCCCGAACGAGACGGTGGGATACCGCTCCGACATGCTCAGGGACACGGCCACCTTGTCGATCTCCTGCTGGTATTCCGTCCGCCTCAATTCCAGCCGGTGTTCGTTGGCCCAGGCCAACAGTTTCTGCAATTCCAGCGGAAGGGGGGCCGTCTTCAGTTCGCCGACGATGTCGATCTTCGTGTAGAGTTCAAGCCCGATGATGCTCAAATAGGTCAAGGCCGCCTTCTCTTCCCTCCGTTTCAGGTCGGCCAGTTCACGGCGAAGATCCCTCTGTTTCTTCCTCACATCCATCAACGCCTCGGAGGTGGCCGGCAACGACGCGCCGACGTCCTGGACCTTCCGGTTCAATTCCTCATAAAAACGGATCCTCTTCCTCTCCAGGAGGAGGTCATAGAAGGCCCGGGTGGTCTGGTAGAGGACCTGATTCCGGACTTCCTCATAACGGATCCTCGCCCGTTCCTGATTGGCCTGGGCCAGACGGACCGTGTTGTTCATCCGTCCGGCGGCATAGAGCGGCTGGCGCATCCAGAGTCGGGTCGTCGTGAACATGGCCTCTTCCGGGGAGACGGTGTTCGCCCTCAGGAACGTGGAGCCGAAATCCGGAGGAGTCACGAAATCGTCCTCCGCGCGATAGCGCGACACGTTGAAATTGAGTCCGACTTTCGGGTAATACTGGGATTTCGCTTCGATCACGCGCTGTTCCGCCACGCGGATATCCTCGAACGCCGCCAATATCTGCTGGTTGTTCTGGAACGCCCGCTGGACGCTCTGGTCCAACGAGAAGACGTGCTCCGTCGCGGTCTCCCCCGTCACGGCGGAGCCGGACAAAGAGAAAACCAAGAGAGCGCTGAGGAAGAGCCTTCGATCCATGCGTCAGATCATCCTTTTCAACCGGCGGATCTGTTCTTTGACCCGCACGGGAGACGTCCCGCCCGGCGAGGTCCGGTGCGAGGCGGCTTTCGACACGGAGAGGACGTCGTAGATCCAACGGTCGAACCGCGGCGATTGTTTTTTCCAGACCGGCAGAGGGACGTCTTCCAAGGAGAGTCCCCGTTCCCGCGCGTAAGCCACGACGCCGGCCACCAAGCCGTGCGACTGCCGGAACGGCAGTCCCCTCCGGACCAGTTCATCCGCCACGTCGGTGGCGGACAAAAACCCATGACGACAGGCGTCGGCGAGTTTCTCGGCGTTCCATCTCAGCGTCTCCACCATCGGGATGCAGACATCCAACACGCTCTCCACCAGATCGACGGCGTCGAAGACCGGCGGTTTGTCCTCCTGCATGTCCCGGTTATAGGCCAGCGGTTGCGCTTTCAACAACGTCAACATCGCCATCAAATCTCCGTAGACCCGTCCCGTCTTCCCCCTCATCAGTTCCGCCACGTCGGGGTTCCTCTTCTGCGGCATGATGGACGACCCCGACACGAACGGGTCGGCGATCCAGACGAAATCCAGGTTCGGGTTGGAACCGATCACCAGTTCCTCGGCCCACCGGGAGACGTGCATCATGATGAGAGACAACGCCGACAGGAATTCGACCGTGAAGTCCCGGTCGCTGACCGCATCCAGCGAATTATCCAGGATCCGTCCGAACCCCAACTGTCTGGCCACCCACGCGGGATCGATCGGGAACGAGGTCCCGGCCAACGCCGCCGCGCCCAGAGGGAGCACGTTCACCCGCTTCCGGACGTCCACCAGCCGTTCCCGGTCCCGCTGGAACATCCAAGCGTAGGCCATCAACAGGTGCGACAACAGGATGGGTTGGGCCGGCTGCAAATGCGTGTGGCCGGGCATCACCACGCCCATCTGCTTTTCCGCCGAGACGAGAAAAACCCGTTCCAACCGGCACAAGAGCCCGTCGATATGGTCGATCCGGTCCCGTACGTACATCCGGAAAGCCGTCACGACCTGGTCGTTCCTGGACCGCGCGGTGTGGAGCCAGCCCGCCACCGGGCCGATCCGCCGGAACAGGGCCTTCTCGATGGCGAAATGGATGTCTTCGGCCGGAGGGATCCGCTTTCCCTTCTCCACGTCCTTCAGGAGCCCCGTCAGTCCCGCCACGATCTTCCGTCCCGCCGACGGAGCGATGATCCCCTGACGGACCAACATCCGCGCGTGAACGATGGAGGCCCTCAGATCGAAGGGGGCCAACCGATGGTCGAACTCGATGGAACCGATGAACTCTTCCGGCTTCGTCATGTATCTTTCTCCCGGGACCGGCTCAGCGGCCGGACCTCAGTATCGCCTGGACCTTCAGGGGCAATCCGAACAGATTGATGAACCCCTCGGCGTCCTTCTGGTTATAGATCTCCTCTTTCTCGAACGTCGCCAGTTTCTTCCAGTAGAGGGAGTGAGGGGACGTCCGCCCTTCGACCATCATGTTCCCCTTATACAGTTTCAACGAGACGCTTCCCGTCACGTATCGCTGGGTCTCGCGGATGAAAGCATCCAAGGCCTTTTTCAGGGGCGTATACCACTGCCCGTTGTAGACCAACTCGCCGTATCGCGGAGAGATGAGTTCCTTGGCGTGGAACGTCTCCCGGTCGAGCACCAAAGATTCCAGTTCCCGGTGTGCGGCATAAAGCACGGTGGCCGCCGGGGACTCATAGACTCCGCGGGATTTGATCCCCACCAGCCGGTTCTCGACGATATCCACACGCCCCACGCCGTTGCGTCCGGCGATCTTGTTCAACGTCTCCACGATCTGGACGGCTCCCAAAGACCGCCCGTTCACCCGGACGGGGATCCCCTTCTGAAAATCGATCGTGACGACCTCCCCTTTGGACGGGGCTTTCTCCGGAGACACCGTCATCTGGAACATGTCGTCCAACGGCGGATGATCGGGATCTTCCAGAACGCCTCCCTCATACGAGATGTGCCAGAGGTTGGCGTCCGACGAATACGGTTTGGATTTGGTGACGGGAACCGGGATCCGATGGCGTTGCGCGTAACGGATCTCATCCTCGCGTCCTTTCAGGTCCCATTCCCTCCAGGGAGCCATGATGCCCAGACGGGGCGCCAAGGCCTTGAAGGTCAATTCGAAACGGACCTGGTCGTTTCCTTTCCCCGTGGCTCCGTGGGACACGGCATCCGCCTTTTCCCGACGGGCGACCTCCACCACCTTCTCCGCGATGATCGGGCGGGCCAAAGAAGTGCCCAAGAGATAGCGGCCCTCGTAGATGGCCCGGGCCTGAAGGGCCGGCCATAGATAATCGGTCACGAACTCACGGCGCGCATCCACCACGTGACACCGGACGGCCCCCGTTCCGAGAGCTCTCTTCTGAAGCACCTTAAAATCGTCTTTCTGGCCGACGTCCACGCAGCAGGCGACCACCTCGCACTGATAGCGGTCACGGATCCAGCGCAACATCACGGATGTGTCCAACCCGCCCGAATATGCCACCACCACGCGTTTATACTGTTTCATTGAATCCCCCTCGATGTTTCAAACGGTCCTGATGAAGAGGTTGATTTTATCAAATTCGGAGCCCCTGAAAAAGGGTGGAGATTCCACCCGCCGGTCCGGAGGGCGATTCGGGGATGGAGACGAGGGAGCCGTTCAACGCGGAGAATCGGGGGATGACCGGCGCCGGACCAGAGCCCGACGACCGCCGAGGAATATCAAGACAAGGATCACACCGCCGAGAACCCCCAGGCCGATCGGGACGGACCGGGGTCGCCCGCCCGCCCCGGGTTCCGTCCAGGGCGTCGCCCAGAAGTGGATGAGGGAATCATTCCCGCTGGAGACCACGTACCGCCCCTCCGGCGAAAAAGCCAGCGAGGTGACCCAATCGGTATGTCCCTCGAACGTGCGGATCAAAACGCCGTCGAGGGCCCGCCACATCTTCAGGGTCTTGTCCGCGCTGCCCGAGACCAGATATCCCCCGTAGGGAGAAAAAACGACGGAAGTGACCCCGGCCCCATGGCCTCGGAGGATCCGGAGGCATTCCCCCCCGGACACCTGCCAGAGCCGGACGGTCTTGTCCGCGCCGCCCGACGCCAGGAGCTGTCCATCGGGCGAGACGGAGACGGAATCCACGCTCCCCTCATGACCCCGAAGCGTCGAGAGACACTCTCCGTCCGACACCCGCCATAACATGACGGCGTGATCCAGACCGCCGGAAGCCAGGTATTGCCCGTCGGGCAGGAACTGCACGGAGTTGACCGCCCCCTCGTGTCCGCGGAGGACCCGGAGACATCCGCCCTCGGGCATGGGCCAAAGACGGACCGTCCGGTCGAAACTGGCCGAGGCCAACAGAGCGCCGTCGGGAGAGAACGCGACAGACAGGACGGAATGGGTATGGTCCTGCAACACCCGCACGCAACCGCCGGTCGCCACGTCCCAGATCCGGACGGTATGATCACGTCCTCCCGAGGCGAGGGTCCTTCCATCCGGGGAAAAAGCGAGGCAGCCCACGTCGCCGACATGTCCCTTCAACGTCCTTTCGCAGCCGCCGTCCTCCATCCGCCGGAGTTCGATGGAATAGGAGGGGCCCGCCACGGCCATGGAACGTCCGTCGCGGGAGAACGCAAACGGACCTCCGCGCACCGGAGAGGGAATGCTCCTGACGATGGACTCCTCCCCGGCCCACAGCGCCGACACCAGCATGGGGACAGCGCAGAGCGGAAAGAGACGGAAAGGTCGGGAATTCATATCAGTGAATCCGGGAACGGCGATGGCTCACTTCTCAGCGGAAGAGCGGACGGAGAGGGGTTTCGATCTAGGTGCGGGACAGGATTTCGACCAACGCGGCGACGGTTTTCAAACAGGTTTCCCGGATCCGATCGGTCTCCTCATTGAAGATGGCCCTGTTCATCAGGGCCGATTCCTCGTCGAACGACCGGCGGAAATCCTTGACGGTGGATTCGGAGTCGACTTGCCGACCCCTGTTTTCCTGGACACGTTCCTCCACTTCCTTAAGGACTGCCTTCAGATCGCGCACGACGGAAAAATCCTTTCAAAAAAATATTTCTTTCACAACGTTCTACAAATTCTTTTTGATTGTTGTCAACGAAAATATCGCCTTTTCGATCAGATCCATCGCCCGGTCGATCTCTTTTTTCCCGACGCAGAACGGCGGCAACAACCGGATGACGTTTCCCGCCGTGCAGTTGACGAGAAGACCGTTTTCCCGGCAAAAGGGGACCACGGCATCGCCCGGCCTGTCCAGTTGAACACCCCACATCAATCCCCTCCCCCGCACGTCCGTGATGACGGGATTCCGACTCCGCATCTCCATCAACCGCCGGGAGATCTCCTCACCGGTCTGCCGTATCCGCTTGAGATAGGCCGGGGTCAATATGTCCAACACGGCCAGAGCCGCCGCACAGACGACGGGACCGCCCCCGAAGGTGGAGGCATGGTCTCCCGGCTTCAACAAGTCGGCCACGGCCGGTTTTGCCAAGGTGGCGCCGATCGGTATCCCGTCGGCCAATCCCTTGGCGGAGGTCAGCACGTCCGGGATCACGTCCAGGCATTGATACGCATAGAGATATCCCGTCCGACCGATCCCGGTCTGGACCTCGTCGAACATGAGGAGCAGATCGTGTCTCCGGCACAAGGCCTTCAACAGCGCCAAGAATCTCCGGTCGGCGGGCCGCACGCCGCCTTCCCCCTGGATGGGCTCGATCAACACCGCGCACGTCCGGGGGGTGAGGCATTTTTTCACCGACGCCAGATCCATCCGTTTCGCCGTCCTGAATCCTGGAAGGAGCGGACCGAACCCCTTCTGATATTTCTTCTGGGCCGTGGCCGAAAGAGTGGCCATCGTCCGCCCATGGAACGAATTCTCAAAAACGACGATCTCATACCGGTCTTTCCCCTTCCGGTTATGGACGTGGCCGAACCGCCGAGCCAGCTTGATGGCGCATTCATTGGCTTCCGCACCAGAGTTTGAGAAAAAGACCTTTCCCCCGAACGTCCTTTTGGAAAGCCGTTCCGCCAGTTTTTCCTGCGGCACCGTGAAATACAGGTTCGATGTGTGGATCAGCTCTTTGGCCTGCCGGGCCACGGCCGCAGCCACCTGGGGATTGGCATGTCCCACGCCGCAGACCGCCAGGCCCGAAAAAAAGTCCAGGTATTTCTCCCCCCGATCAGTCCACAGATAAGCCCCCTGGCCCCGCACGAACCGGAGCGGCTGCCTCTTATAGGTATTGAAGATGTAAGGCGATATTTTCGTCATGGCAATATTTTCGTGCCCCGAAGAGGGAACACTCTCTTTCCGTCCAGGATGTGCACTTCACCGACTCCCCGGCCGATGGCCTCGGCGCAGGATCTCACTTTCGGCACCATGCCTCCGGTGATGACCTTCTTCCGGATCAGACCGGGGATCTCTTTTCTTCTCAGCGCCGGGATGGTCCGGCCGGCGCTGTCGAGCAATCCCGGCGTATCCGTGAAATAGACCAACCGCGACGCCTTCAGGCCGACCGCCAGAGAAGCGGCGGCCTCGTCCGCGTTCACGTTCAACGGACCGAACCCTCGGCCGAATCCGATGGATGACACCACCGGGATATAGGAGGCCCTCAACAGGGCGACGAGCACATCCACCTTCGCGGCGCCCGGTTCGCCGACCAAACCCAGACCCCGCACGGGACGCGCGGGCAATAAGTTCCCGTCACGGCCCGACAACCCCACCGCGTTCATCCCCAAAGCGTTCATCTCCCCCACCAACGCCTGATTGACCTCGCCGGAAAGGACTTGTTCCACCACGCGCATCGTGGGGGCATCCGTCAGGCGGCGCCCCATGACGAATTTCGGCTGAACGCCCCTCTCGCGAAGCGCCGCCGAGATGGCCGGTCCTCCGCCGTGCACCAGAACGACCGGGTGGCGGCGCACCTCTTTCTTCAGATAGCGGTGGAATGTCCTCCTCACCGCCCCATCGTTCAGCAGGCTTCCGCCGAATTTGATGACCCAACAATCAGGAAAGTTTCGCATAGTGACATTTGTAGCGGAAATCGCAGTAATAGCAATGCCGCGTATCCGCCGTGAACTCCCTTCTGACGATCTTCTGCCCGACGTCCTTCAAAAGCTGAAGCGCGGACGCTTCCTGTTCCGCCGTCCGCGTGGTGGAAATGATCCGGTCGTGTGACAAGAAATAATAGGAATATCGTTTCGGCCTGATCTTCAGCGCCATCCAGCACCCCAGCGAATAGATCGTCAGTTGGAGGTCCGAATCGACCTTCTCCTGGGACCAGACTTCCGCGTGGGTCTTATAATCGATCAACTCATAGGAGCCGTCGGGATGTTGGTCGATGCAATCGATGATCCCCCGGACCTTGTGCCTCTGGAGAGGGAACTCGAAATCCTGTTCAAAGTACACCGTCCGGGCGTCCCGCGTCGCCATCTTGTTGAAGAACGCCACCAACATCTTCCGGCCGCGCTCGTAGAACCCGACCGTCTCTTGCGGATGGTCGAACCCCTCGTTGACCCACTTCTCGTCGTAGATCTCCAGGAGTTCTTCCAACAGCTTGCTCTGCCGCTGATGATACGCCTCGATGGTGCGATGGATCGTCAACCCCAGCGATATCTGCGGCGTGGGCGGAGTGCGCCACCCGTCCACATAGATCAATTTATATTTCCACGGGCACAGCTGGTAGGCATTCACCTTGGAATAGGACAATTCCGCGCGGCCGACCAACCCCTGCCAAAAATTCCTGAACCAATATTTCAATTTCACAGAGACGCCTCTTTCAGACGAAAAAAGGACAGCACGCTGTCCCCGTATTTATTCTCCCGATATCGGTCCCACCGCGGATCCAATCCCTCCAGGGGTTCCTTGATGAACCTCTGGGCCACCACCATCCCGCCGGGCTTCAGGAGCCCCGCCTCGACGATGCGGTTCAACGTTTTGGCCGACAAGGTGAGGGGCTTTTTTTGCGCATCCTTATACGGTGGACCCAGGAAGATGATGTCAAATTTTTCGCGGGCCAGCCACACCAAACTTTTCGTCGCATCGCCTAAGAGGATCTCCGCCCTATCGGAGAAATTCAGCGCCTGCACGTTTTTCTCCACCATCTTGATGGACGACGGATTCTCATCCACGAAAACGACTTTCCGGGCGCCCTCCGACAACGCCTCGATCCCCACCGCGCCGGTGCCTGCGTAGAGGTCCAAGAACAACGCTTCCCGGATCCGCGGGCGCAGGATATCGAACAGCGATTTACGGATCCGGTTCAGTATGGGCCGGACCTCGTATCCTTCCGGCGTGGCGCGCAACCATCGCCCCCGGGCCGCCCCGGACATCACCCGTATCGACATTCAGCGCCCCATCACTTGAACGACCAGATTCCGCTGACGCGGCTTGTTGTCGAAATCCACCAAAACGACCTGTTGCCACGTGCCCCGGACCATCTTTCCGTCCACGACGGGAAAACAGGCGGACTGCCCGATCATACTGGCCCGGACATGCGCGTGCCCGTTCCCGTCATGCCAGGCGTCTTCGTGATGATACGCATGTTTTTTCGGGGCCCACCGCTCGAACGCTTCCTTGAGATCTTTCACCACGCCCGGCTCATGTTCGATGGTCGTGATCGCGGCCGTCGACCCCTGAACGAACACATGCACCTGCCCCTCACTGACGTTCGATTCACCCACCGTCTGTTCGACGGAATCCGTGACATCGATGACGTCGCATTCGCCCCGGGAAGAAATGACGCAACCGCTGGTGTGTATTTTCATGTCGATTTCTTATAAATATAGCACATCATCGGCCTCTCACAAAGAGACACCCGTGGATGAAAACGTAAGGATCGAGAGGAAAAACCGGGATTAAGCCTGCTGGGCGATGAAACGGGCGACGGCCTGCATCTCGTCCAGATCGGAGAGACGCATCATCGGCATGGCGCGCAGGGCGCCGTCGATGATGATGAGAGCGGCCCGGCGCAGGAGGGAATCGGAGGGGAGGTCACGGAGGGAGGAGAGATCACCCAATAGATTTTTGGGGATGATCACGCTATAGGAGCTGAAACGTCCGGATTGGACTTGTTGTTTCAAGAGCGCCTCCACGCGGAACAGGTCCATCTCGCGGCGCTGTTCTCCCGGCAACGCGCGGTGGATCCCCTGGTCGACGAGGAGTTGGACATCGACGCCCATGTTTTTTCCCATGAAATCGATCCGACTCCGCTCGTCGGAAGAGAGCGTCTGCTGAGACAGGAAGACCGCCGTGAGCGTCTGTCCCTCCCGTCGAGTGGCGACGGCTTTCTCCAAAACACCCTTCACGAATTCAACGGGTTTCACATCCGGATCGATCACCCCGCCCAGGAACGGACGTTCCCCTTCCAATCCCGCCTGGAGGACGCCGATCAGATCGGTGTTCCGGAACGAACCCAGAACGACCTGGGTCGCCAGCCATCGGGCTTCAGGACCGGACAGCCCTTTCGGGAAAACATCCCGCAATTTCTTTTGAAGCGCCGATCGCAGCGCTTCCTGATCCAACGCGCCGAACGGTTTCTTCACGCCCGATTGAATACCACGGACACCGGCGATCCCTTCGATCCCCTGGCTCCACGGCACATCGGAAAGTATCTCATGCAGTGAGTTCTTGATAATCGGCGTCGCCAGCGGGCCGGTTTTGACCGCGTGGATCTCATAGGCCGCCGATGCGATGGCATCCGCCAGTTTTTCCTCGGGGGACACCGCACGGGGGCGAACGAGAGAGGAAAAAACGTCCCACGCATCCCCTCTCCGAAGGATGAGGGAAATGCCGACATCCAAAACAGCCAGGGAGATGTTCGACACCACAAAAAGATCCGCCAACAATCCGACGTTCATATCGAACGACGGCGTTCCGAACAGCGCCCAGGCCGCCACGCCCACCGCCATATTTCCCAACGGGCCGGACAGACGCGTGACCATCGTTTTCCACGGCGGAGCGCGCTCGAGATCGATATTCACCGCGCTCCACAGAGAACCCCAAGTCCACCTCGCCCCCAGACCGGACAGCTTCGCAACGGCCAGATGGAAGAGTTCGTGGACCGGAATGGCCAGTCCCCAGACCAAACGGACGGGGAGATTTTTCAGCTCCCCGTTAAAAAGCGTGGCCAGGACGGAGGGCGTCGGCTGGGCGGTTTTGGGCAGGTGGACCAGATAGGTCAGGCCGTTCTCCCAGGGGCCGATCCGCGTCGTCCGGTATGTGGTCTTTTTGCCGCTCAACAGTTCCAGGAAAATCTCCGGCCGTTTCTCGACTTTCCCATAGTTCACCGAATAGATCCCGAAATCGACGACGCCCAGATGCCTCATCAGGAGATAGTTCAGCAGGGCGGAGCCGACGCGATGGTTCCCGTCCTCGAAGATCTGCTGGGACGGAGTCCCATAGAACATGTCGTAGACCGCCTCATAGATATAATTCACCGGATCTCCCCGGAAATCGATGACGGATTCCACGCCGGCACGCACGACCGTCTTGGGAACGTCCCTGTTCACCAGCCAGCGGTCGATCCTCTCACGGAGCATCTGCGCCCCACCGCGCGGAAGCTCGCCGTCCATGAACAGTTCATGCCACAACACGATCTGCTTGAACCACTCCTCGGCGGTCAGGTCCCTGTTCCGACTGACGAGATAGTTGAGATCGGCCACCATCAGGTAGACCGAATCGTTCTTCGTGTTCTTGTCGAGCAGTTCGAAAGTCTTGGCTGCGACGAGCGGGTCCCCCTTGAACAAATGATAGCTCCACTGATAGAGACGGCGCGACCGTTCGATCTCGGTCTCGCTCAACTTATACGGATTATCATTGATCGTCCGGATGACGGTCTCGGCGCACTGATACGCCGACTGCCAGTCCCGATTGACCAGGTGCTGCATCCCTTTCCGGTGGTTCTCGGTGAGCACGTCGTAATAGTTGTTGTATCGCAGTGCTTCGGGGGTACTCCCCCAGGCCATGGGGATGGTCGGCCGAGACGTCATCTGGGCCAACCAGCGGTTCCATGCGTCGTCCGTATCGCGGACATCATCCCTGAAAAGCGCGGCCAGAACATCCTCAGCGGGTTTGGCCTCCGCCGGTTTCTGCGTCTCCTCCGTCGTCAACGGGGAGTCCCCGTCCGCCAGCTCGAGGAGTTTCATGACTTTCCCGTCACCGCTCACGGTGTTATACGGAGGGAATTTTTTATCGGCAGTCTGCGGATGGTCCTGGATGTCCTGTTGAATTCGGCTCAACACCGGCTGGAGCCGACCGTCGGGGGCGCGAGAATAGAAGGGGCGTCCGCCTTTATCGAGCAGATAAGCGACCGCGGCGATGTCCCACAGCCCCAATCCGTAGCCATCGCCCACATAGGAATAGATCTGGGTTTTCCCCAACAGCACCTCGGCCGAGTGGACGACGGAAGATTTCGCGTGGTTTTCGATGGCCGCGACTCTGACATCACCGGACACCGCCTTCTTCTTCACCAGATCGTTCAGCCGATCCGAAAAATCCGACCGACCGGCGATGACGGCATTCAATTCTCCTTGATACCCGTTCTGTGCCGTGTCAAAAGATGTCCCGTTCAAATAAACTCCCGGCCGGTCGTCCGACGCCTCCAGCAAGCCGAAGACAGGCGACCACACCATCGCCAGAACCGGCCGACCTTGTCGATACAACGCCAAGGAGACGGCGTAAAAATCCGAACCGGCGGAAAACTGGGCCGTTCCATCGATAGGATCCAACACCCACACATACTCGGAACCGGCATTCCCTTTATTGACCGCGGCCTCTTTGGAATCCAATGTCTCTTCGGCCACAAGGTAATGTCCCGGATACGTTTTTTGGATTTGCTCCAACACCCTCTGCTGAACGGCACGATCGATGGCCGTCACGATGGACCCATCCACCTTTTTCTCTTCTTTCGGTTTCCCTTGAGCCAAAAGATCCCGGATCGTCTGCCGGGCCGTCGCCATCAAACCGTCTGAAAAACCCCTCAACTCGACTATCCCGGTCCCGGCCGGTTTCTTGAAACCCACTCTTTCGCGCAGGGACGCGATGATATTGCTCATGACCCGTCCTGCTTTCGCCCGCGCCAGAGAGAATCCCCGGGCCGGAACGGCCTTGAATTCCCCGACCCCCTTCCGACGGTCATGTCGGAGCGACACGTCGACGACCTGTCCGTCGTCGGACGTCATCTCGAAATCGATCCCGTTCGGAGTCAACCGGACATCGTCGACGGACTCGGTCCCGCCCAACTTTTTGAGCGTCGATTCAATCTGATCGGCTCGGTCCCCGTGGATCGCCTGTTCCGCCGACGCCACGGTGCGGGCGGTGGCTCCTTTTTCGATCCCGCGGGCCGGGTGGTCGGGGACGAACAACACATCCCCTTTGAAAAGTTTTTCGAGGGGCGTTTTTTCCTGGGTGAACACGGACAGATAATCCGCCCCGTGCTCCGCATCGACGCGCGCGATCTTCGGGACATATTGGATCGTGACATAACCGGCGTCCTTCAACTTCTTCTCCATCCCCGACGTATGGAACCCCCCCGTCACCAGAACAGCCGTCGAGACCTCCTTCGGCCCCATCAAGGCGATCAGATTATCGGTCATGGCGGTATCCCGCGCTTCGGCCTGACGGAAAAACTCCTCGAACGATTGCAAGGGAAGATCCGGGCTCCGCATGGGATTTTTCTCGTATTCGTTCCACTCGTCCGATGAGAGGGTGAAATCCACCAGCTTTTGTGTCAGAACGAACTGCTTGGATTGCCCCACCAAGTCCCGCTCCGGATCCGTTTTGGCCAGAAGGTCATAATCTCTTTTCTCCAATGCGGCCATGTCCTTGAACAGCGTTTCGGGGTTGATCGTGTCGGACAGGAACACATACCGGATGTAGGAATCCATCGCGGGGTATCGATCCAGCGAAAGACCCGGCTTCATGCAAAGCTCGTGGAGATATCGATAAAAATCGGTATGGCGGATGCGTCCCAACCGGAAGGACAGGCTTTGATTGAGGAGGCCCTGTATCTGATCTTTGCTCAATTTGGCGACGAGCGCGTCCAACAGGAGGGCCCGCTCCTGTTCTATCTTCTTGAAATCGAGCGACTGTTCCATCGTCAACGCATCCAGGAAGGTTCGGATGGACTCGGGCACAGGAGCTGACGGGACACCGGTCAACGCCGTCAGATAGTCCCCCAAAGAGATCTGCTTGCTCTGATAGGAAGCGACCTGTCTGTCAAAACGTTTCAAGTCTTCATTGAACACGGCTTCTTTCCGACGATCCAGATCCTGCCGGATGATCTGCAATTCCCCCTTCACTCTCTGCACAAGGGGAACAGACTGGCGATACGCTTCCACGTTGGCGTCATAATACTGAGCGTGATCGATCCCCCGGATGGGCGGAACGGGCTGAGTGCTCGTCATGGCCGCGTGGATCGGGCCGGATATCAGATTCTCCCGGAGCAGATAATCCGCCGTGTGGCCCAATGCCGCCGGGCTCAGCGAGTCCCGATAACGGTCCACCCTCAGCGGCTGGAAAGCCCCCTCCAACGCCACCAACTGGACGGAATTCTGTTCGACCAACGATTGCAGGGCCGCCCCGATGTTCTGTTGCGCTTCCGAATTGCGGTGGACGTCCTGGACATGAACGATGATCTTCGGCGAAGCGATTGAAGAGGGCAATGAAACTTTGCGAATGGTGCCGAACTGGGCGGGCAGGAAACGCGCCACGTCCGCCACTTTCCGAGAGAGCACCTCATCGCCATGCCCCGCGAGTTCCCGTTCCATGCCGGCGGTGAGCCGATTCAACCGCTGGGCGTTCACCGACGGAAGATCCCTCAAGACGGCGGCGGGATCGGCGGTCGGGGGAAGGCTCGCCACCACGGGGACCGGCGGTTCGGCGGTCTTGTTCTTCTCGATCTGTTGACGGCGGTGGGCCCAAAAATTCTTTTCCGTCGTGGAGACGGCAAAAAGATTGGCGTGAGAAAAAAGGACGGCCACGCAAAAAGCCAGCCGCTTTTTCCAGGAGGAAAAAGATGGGACAAACGCTTTTATCCGGTTCATTGTTACTTGATTACAGTATACACGCGTTTCAAGAAGGATTATTTAGATTATTGTAACTATGTTGTAACAGTATGCCATTTATGAAGGCAGGAATGACAAACAAAAGAAGATTGCTTCGCGCGGAATCGCTCGCAATGACCGAGAAGGGGATGGGGGTTTTGTGATGAGGGTTCTGGATGATGATCCATCGAAGACGTCATCCCCACATGCCGTCAGGGGGGATCCAGACCGGGAATGACAGGCTGAAAAGAAAATTGGTGGAGCTGATCGGGATCGAACCGACGACCTCCTGCATGCCATGCAGGCGCTCTCCCAGCTGAGCTACAGCCCCAAACTACCACTGGTGACTAGGCAGTCCTTGCGTCTTGTGCAAGGGCAGCCCCAAACTACCACTGGTGACTAGGCAGTCCTTGCGTCTTGTGCAAGGGCAGCCCCAAACTACCACTGGTGACTAGGCAGTCCTTGCGTCTTGTGCAAGGGCAGCCCCAAACTACCATTGTCCCTCTTCGCACCGCTTTCGAGGGCAGGTCGCACTTTAGGAATACGCAAACGCGACCGAACTTGGCAGCCCCAACGTTTAGGAATGCAGCATCTTCGCGTTCCTGCTGGGGCAGCCCCAAAACCGTTTCAATTATCTAAACCTTATACAAACGAAACCGAATCAACGCCGCTTATTATACTCTTTCTATATTCAATTTCAAAATCGTTTTTTGCCGTCGACGCAGACTCTACTTATGGGCGATGATGTAAAGCAGGGTGGTGTCCATCACCATCCACGCCAGGGACAAGATCAACACGATCTCGACGGCGATGAAAAAATTAGTGGACAGGAAATCCCGGGCGGTGTTATAAGACCCCTCGATGCGCTCGAGCTTGACCTCCACCTCCTTATAGAGGTCGTCGATGTCGAACTGTTTCTCCACGGCCTTGTAGACCGTGCGGAGATGCCAGTCGGAATCGATGTGCGGGATATGGGCCGACACGTTATAGAGCGAATCCACGATGGCCATCTTATCCTTCACGAAGGCGATGGCCTCGTCGGAAAACTTCTGATACCGGTGCGGCATCATCCAGAACTTATAATAGGGCGGGAGGCGCGACATCAACACCTGCGCCTCATCGGTCTCCTTGTCGAGCAGGAAGTTATAGGACCGCAGGCTCCAATAGGATGAGAAGGCCAGTCTCACCAGTTTCAAGATGGTGTTCGCCTCGTCGGAGGCGATGGCCGCGCCGAAGCGCTTCACCAGGATCAGTTCGTTCTCGTAATACCCGAAATTCTCCAGTTTTTCCTGTTCCAATACGAAATCGGACAACGTGTCGTAATTGGGTTCGCCGGCGACGATCCCGTAGAAGGCCTTGCGGTGCCGGTGGATGAAACTTTCCGCCGTGCCGATGGCGTTCTTCTCGAAGACGAAGATCGGGAAGACTTCGATGTCCTTCAATCGCTGTTCGTATTGGTGCGTAGCGAACTTTTTCGCGCGGTGGATGAGGTCATCCACCAGGGAATGCCCCCAGGACCGGATGTCGATCTTTCCGACGGAAAGGGCCTCGGCCCGGCAGGAAAGGTCGGCCATGAAAGCCATGTCCCCCTCGATGTCGATGGTGAGTTGAAGGATGCCGATACCGAACTTGTAAAGGTGCGAGGTGATGCGGGCGTTGGGGAAGATCCGTCCGCTGAAGGTCAGATCGTGGGCCGGTCTCGTCGAGACTTCCTTGAAGATCTCCTTCGCGTCTTCTCCGACGAAATCGAGTTCGAGTCCCAGATCGAACGGAATGAGGAAATGAGCGGTGGCGTTCATGGGATCAGCGGCTGACCAGATACATCAACACTTCCCGCAGGTAGGCCTGGTCGACGGATTCGTCGAAGACCAAACCGCCCACGAAATAGCCGTCTTCCCAGGTGAACCGCACGACGCGCGCCCTCAGGTTGTCCAAACGCATCTCGCTCTGGGGGACGAAGGTGATGTAGACCACCTGTCCGATCTTCAAATTCCATCGCGTCTCCACCCGGACGCCGCTCATGGACAGGTCCAGGATCCGACCCCACCCCTCAGGGACGTCGGACTCCGGGAATTGGAGGAGCACCGGCAACGACGTGCTCAGACGCGGGCTGATGCGGCCTTCGACCATCTCAGTTCTTCCCCTTCGGCATCTTGTGCTGGATCAGGACGCGGCCGGTCTCGTTCACGAGCCAGGCGCGGCCTTTCCAGATGGTGAACCCGGAGATTTTGAGGTCCTTGTATTTCCGCGCGATCGTCAGCGGGTAGGGTCCATCCGACGAGAAACCGGACCCTTTGTAGACCATGCGCCAAAGAACCGGGAGGTCGCCGCCGTCGGCGATCCACAAGGTGTCCTTGTGCCAAGCCAGACCCACCGGCACCTGCGCCGGACATTCAAAGCTGTTCTTCACTCCCAGCTGGTTGTCATGCTCATACACTTTCTTGGTGTCCGAATCGCACGACCAGAGCGTCTTGCCGTCCCAGGTGAGTCCCGACGGAGCGGAACCGGGGGACGAGACGGAGGCCACCACGGGCAGGTTCTCGTCCCGGCGATGTCGCCGGATATGCCCGTCCGCCGAGGCGGTGTAGACGTAATAAGGGGCCGCGGCCACGGCCACGGGTTGGAAGTCCCCCCATTTGACCATGTCCTCCAAAGCCAGATAACCGCCCTTGACGCGGAAACGGGAAAGGATCTGCTGGAACCAATCCGTCACCCAGACCTCGTTCTGCACGCCGCAGACGGCGGTGGGATGTTCCGACGAGAGCCGATAGACGCGATATGTGGACGTGAACCACTGGTACAGACCGGTGCCCAACAGAACCGCCATCATCGCCAGGAACGCGTAGACGTAGAGACTGGGACGGCGCCACCAGGCCGGCGGAAGGAGCGTCTTATCGGTGATGAGTCTCCGCCCGACGCGGCTGACCGCTCGTTTGCCGGCCGCCAGAAAATCGCCGGCCGAGACCGGAGGGACCAGACAATCGTAGGCGCCCTGGGCCATCCGCCTCAGGGCCAGTTCCCCGTTCCGCTCCGGCAGATAGACGATGAACGGCGTGACCGGCGCATGGAGCCTGAGGCTTTCGGTCAACTTGGAGATATCCTCGTCCTTGAGAGGGTTCTCCAGCACGACCAGCACCGGGGGATCCTTCTCGAGTTGAGCGATGCCGGCGGGATAGCTCTCGATGCCTTCGGCCACGATCCCGGCCTGCTGCGACACGTTGACCAGATAGTCACGCACGGACGGTGTGGGAGCGATGATGAGGACCTGTCTCATGGGTTCTTATTCCTGTCCGGAATCCCCTTCCCCCCCGTCTTCCAGGGGAAGTCTGAGACGGAACTTCGTGCCGGTGGGGCTTGTTTCCAACATCTCCAACCGCCCACGGTGCCATTCCACATACCGTCGGGCCCGGGCCAGCCCCAGGCCTTTATGATCGTCCTTCGTGGTGAAAAAAGGTTGGAACAACCGGGGCTGCAATCCGACGGGGATCCCCTTCCCGGTGTCCGAGATATCGATGAACACCTGCTTCTTGTCGGGCGATTTTTCGACTTGGATCCGGACCACGCCGCCTTCCGTCGGCAACGCCTCGAACGCATTGTCGACGAGCGCTTTCAGCACCCATTCCAACAGGCCGGAATCCCCCATGACCAGCGGGAGCACTTCCGGCACCAGGATCTCCAGGGCGCCTTTATCGAGACGTTCCGTGTAAAGTTCCGCCGTCAGTTTCTGGATCATGGACGGAATATGGAGCGGTAACCGGTCGGGCTGTTTATGGTGCGTCAGGGTGAGATATTCCTCCAGTGTCCGGACGACGTTCTGAAGGAACCCGTAGGCCTGGGTGAACCCCTTCCTCAGTTCGTCGGGACCGCCTTTGCGGAGGAGTCTCCACCAGGACTTGACGGTGTCGGCGGGCACGTGTTCGCCCGTCTCCAAAAGATTGAATTTTTCCAGCGTCAACTGGAGCCGTCCGGAGGCCGACTGGAGTTCCCCCCGGAGTTTCTGGGCGACGCCGCGCGCGAAGAGGGCCTCTTCCGCCCAGAGGAGTTCTTCCTTTTGTTCGAGGGCCTCGCGCATCTGCCGCATCAGGCGGATCTGCTGGTCGGCCAGCTCCCGCTGTTTCTCGCGCGTCAACTGTTCCGTCTGGACGGACATCAGCTTCTGCACGTCGACGATCTCCCGCTCCAAAAGTCCCAGTTCCCGCTGGAGCCGTCCCTGTTGGTCGGCGAAACCCGACATCTGCTTCTGCCAGTCGGATTCATGGTGCTGTTCCATCTCCTGCAGACGCAGTTCCGCTTTCTTCAAAGTATGGCGCAGATCCTCGTTGTGCCGAGCATAGGTCTCCGCCTTCTTCCGGACGGACTCCAGTTCGTCCTTGGATAGGAGGGATTCCTTCTTCAACTCGTGCATCTCCTGGGCGAGGCCGATCACGCGGGCCCGCAACTCATGGTCGCCGGTCCCGAGCAGGGAGCGCAAGAGTTCGTTCTCCTCCTGAAAGACCCGTTCGTTGTTCTCCAGATGCCCGGAGATGTCCTGAAAATATTTTTGGAGCTGCTCGATCTCCCACAGGATGTCCTTGAGGAGGAGTTCCTTCTCCCCGTCGGAGACGCCCCCGACGGCGAAGACGGCTTTGGCGAGTTTCTCTTTCGCCTGTTGGAGAGCGGATGACCAATCGATCGGCTGACTCATCTGAGATTTTCCCTCGTTCGGACTAGGGTATCAACAATTTGGAACCCGGAACGGGACGGCCCTTCTGAACCTTTCCGGGGTTGGCATCAAAGATCGTCTTCCATTTATCGGGCGTGCCATAATATTTCTGGGACAGCGACTGCAGGGAATCGCCGGCCTGCGCCGTGTGGTACCGCGGGCCCGTCTCCTTCTTCTCCTCTTTTTCCGGAGCCCGGTAGACCGGTCGCGGCGCCGACATCTGCTGGGCCCGGCGGATCTTCTCTTCGGCCTCCTGGACCCTCTCGGCCAGTTCACGGGACCGCATCTCCGATTCGATGGCCCTGTTCTCCGCCTGGACCGCCCGGTCCTCGGAAGAACGGATGGTCTCCTGGTTCCTCATGCTGGCCCTGGCCAAGTCTTCCTCGGCCAGGCGGCGCGCCTGTTCCAGGTCCTGGATGGACGATTTCAACCGGGCTTCGGACTCCTGGAGTTGAACGACGCGCCGATCCAC
Organism: Elusimicrobiota bacterium; assembly: GCA_022709755.1. GTDB lineage: Bacteria > Elusimicrobiota > Elusimicrobia > FEN-1173 > JAKLIF01 > JAKLIF01. The sequence goes on from JAKLIF010000004.1 coordinate 171,170, forward strand.
CTCTTCGGCCATATCCAGCGCCCTGTCGAAATAGAGTTCCGAAAACCGGGCCGCCCGGAACCGGTAAATCAAGGAGATTCGGTACTGCCCTGAATTGTCGTGGAAGCTCTGCGTCGGGACCACATAGGCCATATCGAACTGGGCCGGAGAAAAATTGAAGCCGAACCCGAGGGAGACATGGTCGATGCCGTTGTATTGGTAAGCGTTCCCCGCCCGGAGCCGGAGCAGACCCCGATACAGTCCCAATTCCGCTCCCGTGTGCAGGGCGAAGACGTTCCGGCGGACTTCCACGTCGGCCAGGAACAGCAGGAGGCTCGATTGTTTCCGGCGGGCCCCCACCACCAGGCGCGGGCCGCGGGGATTCAGATCCCCCAGGAACAGGTCCTTCAACGCCAGCCCGAGGGAATTATTGTCATCGAACGGGATCAGGGCTCCCATGTCGAAACCGAAACCGAAACTGCTCTTCCCGATGTCGGCGTCCTTCTTTTGTCCTTGTTCCTGACGGAGTTTCAGAGCCCCACCGGCGCGGACGGGCCAGGGGAGGATCCCCTGCGTGTTGATGTCCGACGCCACGCCGAAGAAGGTGTCCACCACGTGGACGCCGGGCATGATCGACTGGGCCGTGATGCCGCCGGCCGCGCCGATCGCCTGCCCCTGAAAACTGGCCGGCTGACCATAAGCGACCTGCCCGTCGGTGATGGCGTTGAGCCCTCCCAACGACATCCGCCCGTAGTTCAGCGACACTTCGGGCCCCGAGAGACCTGTCAGACCCGCGGGGTTGTAGAAAAGAGTGTTCACATCCTCGTCTTCGGCGATGTAAGCCGTCCCCAACGCCAACGGCCTGGCCGCCGACGAAGCGATGGGTTTGGCCCAGCCCGAGACGGGAAGAAGAGACACAATCGCCAAAAATAAAACTTTTTTCACAAAACCTCAAAAACCCCCTCTTCGAGGAAAATAACGAACAACCGAACCGTCCCCTTCGACACAAAAACACTCCGGAAACGGTTGGAATCCCTGTAATAGTAAACCCTAGTAACAAAATTGTCAATATATTTCCAAATGAACCCGGCCGCGCGCGCCGGAACGATTGACACGGCGGGTCCGGCTCGGTAGAATGAAATCCATGAAAAGCGCTTCCCGCCGATCCCGGTTCACCTCCTTCCCTCTCCTAGCGCTGTTCGTCTTCACCTTTTCCCCCGCGTTCAGCCAGGGCCCAAAACCCCTGGCGCTGACGAAAGGATATTTCCGAATCCAATACCGGCTCACCGTGGAGAACGACAACGTCGTCCGCGCGAAAGACGTGACGGTGCGGCTGACCAACGAACTGAAGATACCCAAGAAAGCGTCGGCGAAAGTCCGGGAACACGAGAAGATCCACGTGAGGATCAACCGATGGGGAGCCCACTGGTTGGAAAGCGAGATGGCCAAGTTCGAATGGACGGGGAAGAAGAAAGGACGCGACAAGATGCGCTTAAAAGAGGCGGAACGCCGGTTCCGCGACGCGTTCAACCGGAACCTGCAAGTCATCCAGCGGATGCACGACGACTGGGACAAGACCCACCGCATCGGAAGATAACCCGTAACGGAAAACCCTCCCTTCCCGACGGAAAGGGAGCATCGGAATGACGCGCGGATCAGCGCGGGATCAAGCGGAGGGGGCTTGGGATGTCGTCCCGGCCATCTTCCGCGCCAGTTTCTGGCGTTTGACGCGCCGCATCCGGCGCTGACGGAAAATGTGCCGCTGACGTTGCTGTTTGCTTTTTGCCATGCGGGGGATTCTAACAGAATATGGCGCTCCTGTCACGCGCCGATTGATCCCAATTTGACGGTCCGATCGAATCGCTGATATAATGGGCCCATGACGAAACCGCAGATCGCCATCCTCGGCGCCGGTCCCGCCGGAGAAGCGGCCGCCAAACAGGGCGCCGTGCTCGGAGCCGACGTCACCCTCATCGAAAAAGACCAACCCGGCGGTCTCTGCCTGAACCATGGATGCATCCCCTCCAAAATATTGCTGGAGACAGTCCACCTCGCCCACAAGATGAAGACGGCCTCGGCCTGTTTCGACAACGCCGACGCCCCGCGCCTCCGGTGGACGGAACTCCAGAAACGGAAACAAGACATCATCCTCAAGATGCGCGACTGGATGAAGAAACACATGTCCCAGGTGGGCGTGCGGCTCACGGCGGGCCGGGCGCGGTTCACCGACTCCCGCACCCTTCGGATCGAGGGAGACGGGACGACCTCCTCCCTCCCCTTCGACGCGGCGCTGATCGCGACCGGAGGCGAACCGATATTTCCAGAACCCTTCCTCTCCCACCGGAAAGACCTCCTCGACAGCGCCCGAGCGCTCGACCTGCCGGCCCCCCCGAAAAGCCTCATCGTGGTCGGAGGAGGAGCCATCGGTTGCGAGTTCGCCTGTCTCTTCCACGCGCTCGGGAGTTCCGTGTCTCTGATCGAGAAGATGAGCCAGTTGATTCCGGGAGAAGAGACGCGCGTGGTCACCGCCCTGAAGAATTCCTTTTCGAACCGCGGCATCGACGTCCGGCTGGACACGACGGTCGCCTCGTTGACGCGGGGCACAGACCGCTGGGAGGCCGTCTTGAGCGATGGGACCGTCCTCCGGGCGGAGCAGATCCTCGTCTCGATCGGCCGACGTCCGACCCTCGATGAACTGGGTCTGGACCTCGCGGGAGTCAAGACCGACCGGGGCCGGATCCTTGTCGACGATTTTCTGCGGACCTCCCAACCCCACATCTACGCGGCCGGCGACATCAACGGTCTTTCCCCCTTCGCCCACTCCGCCGCCCGGCAGGGAGAGACGGCCATCCACAACGCGGTCCAGGCCCTCCTCGGGAAGACACCAGACCTCAAAACCTATGACAAGGCCTCCACGCCCCGGTGCCTCTACACATGGCCGGAGGTCGCCAGCGTCGGCGAATACGCGGACGCCATCCAACAGCGGGGCGGCGAGACGAAGGTCCAGCGTTTTTTCTTCCAGGCCTCGCCCAAAGCCATGGCCGAATGGGAGGAAGAGGGTTTCATCCAGATACTGTCCGACGCGGGAGACGAAGGACGTCTGCGCGGAGCGCAGATCGTCGGCGCCCACGCGACCGAGTTGATCCATATTTTCTCGACGGCCCTCCGGGCGGGGATGACCCGCCGAGACCTCGGCGCCGTCCTTTTCGCCCATCCGACGCTTTCCGAAGGGATCAAGGAAACGCTGTCCCGATGACCCCCTCCCAGACCCCGGTCCCGGACCTGTCCGATCCGGTCCCCGACGCTCCCCGTTTTCCCCGTTCTTACCGACGACCGATCTCCCTGGGTTCCGATTTCGACCACATCCGCCGTCTGATGGCGGACTCCACCGTTTCCACCGTCTGTGCCGAAGCGTTGTGTCCCAACAAGAACGAGTGTTGGTCCAGAGGCCATGTCACGTTCCAGATCCTCGGCAAGGTCTGCTCGCGCCATTGCGCCTTCTGCGCCGAGACCTCCGGCGCTCCCGCCACCCCCGATCCCTCTGAACCCGAAAAATTGGCCGACCTCGCGCTCCGGCTCCGTCTCAAGCACATCGTCATCACGTCCCCCTCGCGGGACGATCTGCCCGACCTCGGCATCGGACATTACATCCGGTGCCTGACCACGCTCCGAGAAAAAGCGCCGGGGCTCACCGTGGAGATGCTGATCCCCGATTTCCAAGGGAAGGACGACCTGCTCGACCTTCTCTGTCAGGCCCGTCCCGATGTCCTCAATCACAACCTGGAGACGGTCCAACGGCTGACGCCGACGATCCGGAGCGCCCAGGCCTCCTATCCCCGGTCCTTGGCCGTCCTGAAGAGGGCGTCGGACCGGGGGCTGAGGACGAAATCCGGGATCATGGTGGGGTTGGGAGAGACCATCGTGGAGGTGTTCCAGACCCTGGCCGACATCCGGGAACAGGGAGTCGCCTGGATGACCGTCGGGCAATACCTCCCCCCCAGCGCGACGCATGCGCCCCTGTCCCGCTATTATTCCCCCGACGAGTTCGCTACGATCCGCCGGAGGGCGCTCGAGATCGGATTTGAGAAAGTGATGGCCCAACCCTATGTCCGCAGTTCCTATCAGGCCGGTTCGTTCGCGGACGGAAAAGAGATGCCCCTGTCATGAAGAAAACGCCTTTTCACCCGGAATATGTCCGTCTCGGAGCCCGCATGATCCCGTTCGGCGAATGGGAGATGCCGGTCCAATTCGCGGGGATCCTCGCGGAACACAACGCCGTCAGGAAGAACGTCGGGCTCTTCGACATCTCCCACATGGGCCAGGTCTGGGTGACGGGATCGGCCTCTTTCGCCTTCCTGCAGAACCTCCTGAGCAACGACATTTCACGGCTCCAGACCGGCAAAGGCCAATACACCCTGATGTGCCGCCCCGACGGATGCATCGTCGACGACCTCTACGTCTTCCTCATGGGGACGGACACCTATCTCCTCATCATCAACGCCGGACGGCGGACCGAGGACATGACCTGGATCCTCGACCAAGCGGGTTCCAGGGCCGGCCTCCGCATCGAGGAGCAGAAGACCAACGCGGGACTGGCGCTGCAGGGACCCCGCGCCGCCGCGATCATGGACAAGCTTGTTCGTTCCGATTACCTGGCCGGTTCGGTTCTTTCCTTGAAACGGAACGAGGCCCGCGGTTTCTCCGTCAACCCGCTCCTGAAACCGTCCACGGAGAACAGACCGTCGGACATCACACCCGCCTACATCGGTCACGAGACGGTGACGACGATCCCCGACATCGTGGTCTCCCGGACGGGTTACACCGGAGAGGACGGTTTCGAGTTCTTCGGACGGGCGGAACACCTCTTGGCCCTGCACGACAATTTCCACCACCTGGACGTCCCGCTCTGCGGGTTGGGATGCCGCGACACGCTCCGTCTGGAGATGGGGTACCGGCTCTACGGACAGGATCTGGACGAACGACACACGGCGCTCGAATCCGGCCTCCAGTGGGTCGTCAAACTCGACAAGGGCGACTTCATCGGACGGGACGCTCTCCGACGGGAAAAAGAGTCCGGATCCCGCCGGCGGTTCATCGGGTTCCGGCTGGCCAAGGGCGCGGGCGTCCCCCGGCACGAACACCGGCTCGTCAGCGGCGGACAGACCGTCGGGATCGTGACCAGCGGATCCTTCTCTCCCTCCCTGGGCGTGGGGATCGGGATGGGATTCGTGGAGAACGCCCTTTTCAAGGACAACGCGCCGCTGTCCATCCGGATCCACGACAAAGACGTCCCGACGGAGATCGTCGTCCCTCCGTTCCACAAGCCTCAAACAGTTGTATAATACGGTCCGTATTCTCGTTTTAAAATCCAGAAAGGAAACCCTCTCATGAGAAACCCAGACACACTCCGGTTCGCCAAAACACACGAATGGATCGACTCCGATGGAACGGTCGGCATCTCCCAGCACGCCCAGGAAGCCATCACCGACGTGGTCTTCGTGGAAGTCCCCAAACCCGGAAAAGCGGCCCAGCAAGGACAGTCCTGCGCGGCCGTCGAATCGGTCAAAGCGGCCTTCGACATCTACGCTCCGGTCAACGGAACGGTCTCGGCGGGAAACGCCGCCGTCTCCCAAAACCCGGCCCTGGTCAACAAGGATCCCTACGGTGACGGATGGCTTTTCAAACTCGACATCTCCGATAAGGCGCAACTCAACCAATTGATGACTCATTCACAATACCAGGATTTCCTCAAGACGAACCCTCACTGACCTTCCGTCCGGGATGTCCCGTCTCCTGTTGCGCCTCGGGTCCGGACTTCGGCGTTTTCCCCGGACTCTTTTCCTCCGATTGTTCCTCGTCCTGGTCGGGATCGAAGGGACGCTCCGCGTTCTGCTGTGGGGCTACGGCGCCGTCTACATATACCGTCATCGAGGCGAAGTCGATCTCACGGCCTACAGAATCCTCTGCGTCGGAGAATCCTCCTCGTTCGGGGACAACGCCTATCCCGTCAGACTCGAATCGCTGTTCCGGCAGAAATATCCCCATCTCAAAATCCAAGTCTTCAACCGAAGCATCCCCGCCATCACCACACCCGAAATCTACCGTCATTTCAACATTCATCTCCGGCTCATCCGGCCGGACGTCGTGAACATCCAGACGGGCGCGAACATCTGCGGGCCGTCCATGTTCTTCGGACCTCGGACCGACGATCCCCGGGCCCGAGAAGTCGCGGACATACTGAATTCATCCCGGGCGCTACAGGCGCTGAAGTTGATCTACACCGCCTTTCACGCCAAGACCGCCCACGAACTCAACATCCAGCGATATCACGGCGAATCGTTCCTGACACAGATCCATAAAATCCCCGTCAATTATCTCTCCGTGGACGAACAGAAATACTGGATCGAGAAGATGATCGGAGACGCCCAACGCCACGGCAGCCGGGTGGTATTGACCGGTTACATCCGCCACCGGATGACGGAACGCCTGCAGTCGATCGCCGACGAACTCCGAATCCCCTTTTCCGACAATCGGGACCTCTACGAGAACCACCTCCGGACCGGCGAACTGGACACGATCCTCACCGGCGACGGTTTCCACGCAACCGACTACGGACACGCGCTCGTGGCGCAAAAGCTCTTCGCGATCATCGACGACAGGTTCTTCAGGAAGAAGTTCCCCGACGACGTTCCGCCCCCCGTCATCGCCCCGGCCAACGTTCCCCGGGCGGGCTGATGTCCGAATATTTGGTATAATCCGGTTTTAGAGAACGACACCATGTTCATCCCCTACACCGCCAAACAGCGCGACGAGATCCTCAAAACGGTCGGAGTCCGGTCATTCGAAGAATTGATCGGGGACCTCCCCCAGGACAAACTGCGCCCTTCCTACCATCTCCCGCCGTCGATCACGGAGATGGAACTCCTCCGCCATATGGACGACCTGTCCAAACGCGCGTTTCTGGCCCAATCGTTCCTGGGAGCGGGCGCTTACGAACACTTCATCCCCACGGCCGTGTGGTCCCTGGCCCTTCGGGGAGAGTTCGCCACCGCCTACACACCGTACCAACCGGAGGCCAGTCAAGGGACGCTCCAGAGCATCTACGAATTCCAGACACTGATCTGCGAACTCTTCTCGATGGACGTATCCAACGCCTCCCTCTACGACGGCGCCAGCGCCGCCGCCGAAGCGTGCCTGTTGGCGGCCCGTCACACCGGACGCACCGAGATCCTGATCCCGGAGACAGTCCACCCCCACACGCGACAGGTCATCTCCACGTATCTCGCCCACAGCGGAGCGAAGATCGTCTTGATCCCTTTCCAGCAGCCGACCCTGTCCGGCGAAATCCTGAAGAAACATCTGAATTCCGACACGGCCGCCCTCCTCCTTCAAACGCCGAACTTCTTCGGTTGCCTCGAAGATCCGGCGCCGCTGTCGAAGATCGTGCATGAGGCCGGGGCGCTCCTCATCTCCTCCACGTATCCCGCCGCGCTGGGGTTGATCTCCCCGCCGGGCGAATACGACGCCGACATCGCCGTGGCCGAAGGTCAATCCCTGGGCGTTCCGCTGAGCTATGGCGGACCCTATCTGGGATTGTTCGCCTGCAAGAAGGAACTGATGCGGAAGATGCCGGGGCGGGTGGTCGGACAGACCGTCGACTTGGACGGCAAAAGGGGGTTCGTGCTGACCCTCCAGGCCCGCGAACAGCACATCCGCCGGGAGAAAGCCATGTCGAACATCTGCACCAATCAAGCCCTCTGCGCCCTGGCCTCGACGATCCACATGGCGCTCCTCGGAAAAAAGGGATTGGCCCGCCTGGCCGACATCAATTTCCAGAAAGCCCACTACGCCGCCGACCAACTCCAAAAGAACGGGGTGCCGCTCACCTTCACCTCCCCCTTCTTCAACGAGTTCGCCGTCCGATTCCCCCGTTCCCCCGACCCGCTCATCGACTCGCTGGGACGGGACCGCATCCTGGCCGGGTTTCCGTTGGGAAAATACTATCCCTCTCTCAAGAACGATCTTCTGGTCTGCGTCACGGAGATCAAGACGAAACAGGACATCGACGATTTCGTCACGCGGGTCACGGAGTGGGCACGGCCATGACGTTGTCCTCCGGAGACAGCAAGATCATCGAGCCCCTCCTGTTCGAGAAAAGCGTCCCGGACCGACAAGGGTTCACGTGGCCGGAACTCGACGTGCCCGCCTCGGCCCCGCTGCCATCGAATCTGAGACGGCGGCAAGCGCCGGACTGGCCGGAACTGGCGGAGTTGCAGGTGGTGCGCCATTTCACGCGCCTGTCCCAACTGAACTATTCGTTGGACACCCATTTCTATCCCCTGGGGTCCTGCACCATGAAATACAATCCGAAAGCCAACGAGCGGGCCGCCTCCTGGCCGGAATTCGCCGAACTCCATCCTCTTCGTCCGGACCATCTCAGCCAGGGAATCCTGGAAATCCTTTTCAATCTTGAGAAATGGCTGGGAGACATCTGCGGGATGGACGCGGTCACCCTTCAACCGTCGGCCGGCGCCCAGGGCGAGTTGACCGGCATCCTCGTGGCCAGGGCCTACCACGAATCGCGCGGCCAGAACCGGCACGTCGTGCTGATCCCCGATTCGGCCCACGGCACCAACCCCGCCAGCGTGGCGGTCGCGGGGCTGACCGCCGTGACCGTCAAATCGACGGCGGACGGCTGCCTCGACATCGACGATCTAAAAAGCAAACTCAGTTCCGACGTGGCCGTCCTGATGATGACGGTCCCGAACACGCTGGGGCTTTTCGAACCGAAGATATTGGAGATCGCCCGGCTGGTCCACGACAGCGGGGCCCTGTTCTATATGGATGGGGCCAACCTCAACGCGCTGGTCGGGCTGGTGAAACCGGGAGACCTGGGGTTCGACATCATCCACGTGAACGTGCACAAGACCTTTTCCACGCCGCACGGCGGGGGCGGACCGGGCGCGGGGCCCGTCGGCGTCAAAAAGTTCCTGGCGGATTTCCTCCCGATCCCCCGGATCTCCCTCAAGGACGGCCTCTATTCCCTTTCCGAGGAATCCCCGAAAACCATCGGACGGGTCCGCAGTTTCCAGGGGAACACCGGCATCCTGATCCGCGCCTACTGCTATCTCCGGCTGCAGGGGGCCCAGGGATTGGCCTCCATCAGCGAGAACGCCATCCTGGCGGCCAACTATGTGCGCGTCACACTGGCTCCGCTCTTCCCGAAAATGCCCGTCACTCCGTGCATGCACGAGGTCGTGGTCTCCGGCGACGGAGCCTATGGTCCCGGGGTCAAAACATTGGACGTGGCCAAACGCCTCCTGGATTACGGGTTCTACGCCCCCACCATCTATTTTCCGCTCATCGTCCCGGAAGCCCTGATGATCGAACCGACGGAAACCGAGACCCGCGAGACATTGGATCTCTTCTGCGAAACGATCCGGACCATCCTGGATGAAAGCCGACGAGATCCGTCCCTGCTGAAAAACGCCCCCACCACGACGCCGGTGCGCCGATTGGACGAAGTCAAGGCCGCGCGAGAACCGAACCTTCGCCACACTCGGGGCGAAACGTCACCCCGCTAAAAAATTTTCCCCGTGTCTTCGGCCTGGGTCCTCATCGTCGACGGCGCCGGATCGGGCGCGTTCAACATGAAGACCGACGAATCCCTCCTGGCCCGGCAACAACGAGCCGACGCACGGCCCTCCGTCCGGATCTATCGATGGAGTTCCCCCACCATCACCCATGGCCGTTTTCAAGAAGCCCGATCGATCCGTTCCTGGAACATCGCTCCACGCCACATCCCCCTGGTGCGCCGCCCGACGGCGGGAGGCGCCGTCTTCCACGACACCGACCTCAGTTTCTCGATCGCCTGGAAGAGAGGCGAACTGTTCCCGAAAGACACTCGGAAAATCTATCGCTCCATTCACGGCGCCGCGAGAGCGGCCTTGGCGGACCAAGGGGTCAAGACCTCTTTTCACCGGAGACCTCCGGGGAGGCGCGACGGAAGCGCCGCCAGACCCGTCAACCTCTGTTTTTCAGAGCCGGTCAAAGACGATCTGATGTGGAACGGACGGAAAGTGCTCGGAGGGGCCCTGCGTTTCACCCGATGGGGAGGACTATATCAAGGGAACCTGACGGGGATTCAGGGCCTCGTCTACAAGGATTTCGTCGACGCCCTCGCGGGCGCGCTCGTGAAGAAGATATTCGGCCGGAAACCGGTCGTCCGACGATCCGGCGGTCCCGTCAAATAATCCCGTCCAACTCCCGAAGCCTCGAGATCGAGACGATCCCGGACGAGGTCCGTCCCGACGGGGTCAACAGGACCGCCTTCAATCCGGCTCGGCGGGCGCCCCAATAATCCTCCATCAGGCTGTCGCCCACGTGCACGGCCCGGTCCGCCGGAGCGCCCGCCCGTCTCAAGGCCTCGTGGAATATCCGGCGGTCCGGCTTGACATATCCCACCACGGCGGAGGCCAGCACGAAATCGACCAACGGCGTCACGCCGAGACGGTCGCACAGAGGGAACAGGCGGGAATCCCAGTTGGAGACGATCCCGACCCGGAACCCCCGCCGGCGCAATCGCCGGAGGACGGGTTTTGTATCCGGGAACAATTCCCAGGTGTCGGGGTGGGCGAAACGGTCATAAAGATCGTCGAAATAGAGGGAGAACCGTCGCGGCGGGAAGCGGGTCCCGAACACGTCCCTCACGATGCGGAACCACCACCGTTTCTCCCCCTCTTCGGTCGTGTTCTTCAACAGAGACCCCCGGTTGCGGCGGGCCCAGACCGTTCGGAACCGTTCCTCGACCCATCCGGAGGAGACCCGGCAACCGTGCCGGCGCGCGACGCGGGCATACACATGCCCGACCGACGGGCGAGGCGCGAACAACGTACCGCCCGCATCGAGGAAAACGGCGGTCACTCCCTTCCATTTTCCCGTTAACGAACGATGACTCCGATCCCTCTCGACCCTCATGTTTGGAAATCCTTTTATTGCTCCCCCAAAAAGGTGTATAATGGAAGAACTACCTTAAAACAACCGAAACAAGCGATCGAACTCAAAATACTGCGGAATTATTATATCACAACGAATCCCGGTGAATCGGTTTTGATTTCAGAGCGATGACGACGGAAAAATGATCAAAAAAGTCCAACCACCCAACAAGATCAAGATCTGTTCCTTCCATCCGGGAGGGACCGAGACGGTCTACGCCCTGGGTCTCGGGCGGAACCTGGTCGGCGTGTCTCACGCCTGCGACTATCCCCCCGAGGTCCGACGGAAACCCCGGATCACCACGTGCGCCATCGACAAGGAGAAGATGACCAGCCGGGAGATCGCCGACACCGTGTCCGACCTCCTCGGGAAGGGCCAATCGCTCCGCTGCGTCGACACCTCCCTATTGACCGAACTCCAACCCGACGTATTGATCTCCCATGACTGCTGTTACCCCGGCCTCCCCCTCGAAAAACCGTCGGAAGCCCCCCTGTCGTCGGACAAAGTGAAATTCCTCTCGTTGTCGCCCCGATCCCTGGAGAACATCTTCGAGAACATCCGCCTGATCGGAGAAGCCACCGATTCGATCGAATCCGCCCAGAAGCTCGTCTACCAGCTGCGGATGCGCGCGACGGCCGTCCAATGCAAGACCTTCTTCAAGAAGCAAAAACCCAAGGTGCTGGTATTGGATTGGCTCGACCCGATCTCGCTGGCCGGACGGTGGATCCCCGAGATGGTCGAGATCGCCGGGGGGATCTCCCTGGACGGATTGGAAGGCAACGATTCCCGTCCGACGGACTGGGGCCGGATCGCCGAGTTCAACCCCGACGTCCTCCTCTACGCCCCCTATGGATATCACCTGCGGCAGGCCCTGAAAAACGTGCCCGTGATCCCGGAGGCGGTCATGCAACAGCCGTTCAACGCCCTGAAGAACCGCGCGGTCTATGCCGTGGACGCGGCCTCCTATCTCTCGCGCCCGGGACCGCGGTTGATCGACGGGATCGAACTGATCGCGCACATCCTCCATCCGGACATCTGCCGGTGGGATGGCCCCTCCAACGCTTTTTCACATGTCGTCTTTCCAGGAGATAAAAAACAAAAATGACATCCCTCCCCACCCCCTCTCTGTGGACGGAATCGTTGGATTATCTCGGCGAAGTGGCCCGCCACCTGAAGCTGCCGGATGGCATCCATGAGAAACTCCGTCACTGCCGGCGATCACTGGTCGTCTCCATCCCCACCCGGATGGACGATGGATCCGTCAAGGTGTTCCAGGGATACCGTGTGCAACACAACACGGATCGCGGCCCCACCAAGGGCGGGCTCCGCTATCACCCGAACGTTTCCCTGAACCAGATGAAGGCGATGGCCATGCTGATGTCCTGGAAATGCGCTCTCATGAACCTGCCCTTCGGCGGAGCCAAGGGAGGGGTTGTCTGCGACCCCAACGTCCTGTCTCCCGGAGAGATCGAACGGATGACCCGCCGATACACGTCGGAGATATCCCTCATCATCGGGCCGGAGAAAGACATCCCGGCGCCCGACCTCAACACCACCCCGCAGATCATGGGGTGGATGATGGACACGTATTCCATGAACGCCGGTTATTCCGTCCCGGGCGTGGTCACGGGAAAACCCATCGAGATCGGCGGCACCGCGGGACGGAGGGAAGCGCCGGCGCGCGGCGTCGTCCACTGCGTCCAACTGGCTTTGGAGAACCTCGGGCTCCCCGTTCCGGGGGCCACCGTGGCGATCCAGGGATACGGTTACGTCGGACGCCATGCCCACGAAGAGTTCGAGAACCGGGGGCTCAAGGTGATCGCGGTCTCCGACACCTCGGGGGCCATCCATTCGGAGAAAGGGCTCCCGTACAAAGCGCTGGCCCGGCACAAGGCGGAACAGCGACACGTCAAAGGATTCACTCCGGCCCAAGCGATGACGGGAGAAGAACTCCTCACGCTGAAGGCCGACATCCTGGTCTTGGCCGCCGAGGAGAACCAGATCGACGCCGCGGTCGCCGCCCGGATGAATTGCAAGGTCCTCGCCGAGGCGGCCAGCGCGCCCACGCACCGGAACGCCGACCCCGTCCTCCGGCAGAAAAAGATCTTCGTCATCCCCGACATCCTGTGCAGCGCCGGAGGGGTGACCGTCAGCTACTTCGAATGGGTGCAGGACATCCAATCCTTCTTCTGGTCCGAAAACCAGATCCACGAAAACCTGCGGAATGCGCTCTCCAGGGCATTCCAGACCGTCATCGCCCGTGAGGAATGCCGGACGGCGGACATGCGTTTCGCCGCCCATGCCCTGGCCGTCCAAAAGGTGGCCGAAGCCATCCGGATCCGCGGGATCTATCCCTGACCGCCATGTCCAGACTCGTCCGATGCGGACTCGTCCAATGCCGGGTCCCCCTTCAAGCCGATCAGGCCGCCCCCCGACAGATCAAGAAGAAGATGATCGAGAAACAGGTCTCTTTCGTCGAAAAAGCGGGGAGGTCCGGCGTCCAGATCCTCTGTCTTCAGGAACTTTTCTGGGGACCCTACTTCTGCGCCGAGCAGTCGACGAAATGGTATGACCTGGCGGAACCCATCCCGGGCCCGACCGTCAAGCTCATGGCCCGTTACGCCCGCAAATACAAGATGGTGATCGTCGTTCCCCTCCACGAGACTCCTCTCCCCGGGGTCTACTACAACACCGCCGCCGTCCTGGACGACCGCGGAAAGCTCCTCGGCCTCTACCGGAAGACCCACCTGCCCCATTGTCTGCCGGGATTCTGGGAAAAGTTCTACTTCAAGCCGGGCAACACGGGATATAAGGTCTTTGAAACGCGGTATGCGAAAATCGGCGTGTATCTCTGTTATGACCGGCATTTTCCGGAAGGGGCCCGCGCCCTCGGATTGAACGGGGCGGAGATCGTCTTCAACCCGAGCGCCACCGTCGCCGGACTGGCCGAACACCTCTGGAAACTGGAACAACCCGCCCACGCCGTGGCGAACCAATATTTCGTCGGATGCGTGAACCGGGTCGGGATCGAGAGACCCTGGAAGATCGGGAATTTCTTCGGTACCTCCTACTTCGCGGACACTCGCGGAAAGGTCATCTCGACGGCCTCGCGCGACAAGGACGAGCTCCTCACGGCCGACCTGGACCTGGACCAGATCCTCGAAACCCGCAAGACCTGGCAATTCTTTCGGGACCGCCGTCCCGAGACTTATACCGAATTGACGGAGATGTTGCCCTGACATGACGGAACAGGTCCGGGTGGTGGAGGGGATCGTCGAGCTGACCGCCGACGTCTCCGATTCCCCCTACTGGAGCTACGACATCGCCCCCACCACCAGCGCCGCCCGCAAATGGGGCGGATGGGACGTGACGGCCCTCTGGATGGGCATCTCCATCTGCATCCCGACCTACATGCTGGCCTCGGGGCTCATGGCCGGCGGCATGAACTGGTGGCAATCCATCCTCACGATTTCCCTGGGAAACCTCCTGATCACCATCCCGATGATCCTCAACGCCCATCCCGGCACCAAATACGGGATCCCGTTCCCCGTGCTGGCCCGGGCTTCCTTCGGACTCCAAGGAGCGCACGTGCCGACCCTCCTGAGGACCATCGTCGCCTGCGGTTGGTTCGGCATCCAGACCTGGATCGGCGGCTGGGCGATCTACAAACTTCTCGAAGGTTTCTTTCCGTCCTGGACCCACCAACCCCTCCTCCCCGTCATCGGCATCAACGCCGCTCAACTCGTCTGTTTCCTGGCCTTCTGGAGTCTGAACATCTGGATCGTCTGGAAAGGGTTCGAGTCCATCCGCTCCATCGAGAACTGGGGCGCGCCGATCCTGATCGCGATGGGAGTGGCCGTGCTGATCTGGGCGATGATCAAAGCCGGCGGGCCCGGCCCCATCTTCGACCAACCTCAACGGCTGAGCGGCGATGCCTTCAGTCGTTTCTTCATCCCCGCGCTCACCAGCATGGTCAGTTTCTGGTCCGCCCTGACCATCAACATCTCCGATTTCACCCGCTTCGTCCGCACGCAGAAAGCGCAGGTCTGGGGACAGTTCGTCGGGATCAACACCGCCATGCCCCTCTACTCCTTCATCGGGGTGGCCGTCACCAGCGCCGCGCTCCTCCTCTTCCAGAACGATCCGACGATCTTCTCCGGATACGGACGCTGGATCGATTCGGGCCGTACCGCCCTCTCTTTCCAGAACCACCTCTGGGACCCGGTGTTCCTGCTCTCTCAGATCCGCCACCCCGTCCTCATCCTGCTGGCCGTCCTGGGGATGACCCTGGCCACGCTCACCACCAACATCGGGGCCAACGTCGTCGCGACGGCCACGTCGTTCTCGAACCTCGCCCCCCGAATGATCTCGTTCAAATGGGGATGCCTCCTCACCGGCCTCATCGGGATACTGATGATGCCCTGGAAACTCCTGGCGGATCCGCAGGGATACATCTACACCTGGCTCATCGGTTATTCGGCTCTCCTCGGCCCGATCGCCGGGATCCTGATCGCGGACTATCACCTCCTCCGGAAGAGGGAACTGGACCTCTACCAACTCTACATCCCCCAGAGCGCCTATAAAAAGATAAATTGGATTGGCATTTCCGCCCTTTTGGTTGGTATAATACCCAATATCCCCGGCTTCCTGGGAACGGTGGGATTGGTCGCCGTGTCCGCTTCTTGGGTCCGCCTCTATCATTATGCCTGGTTTGTCGGGTTCGCAACGTCCATGATGTTCTATTGGGTTGCATCCATCATCGTTCGGAAAAGGCCGTGAGTCACCATGACAGAATCTGCCGACGCAAATAAGAAAATCGTGGTCGTCGTCGTCGAAGACGACCATTACATCCTGGATTTCATGAAATTCACCCTGGAGGAACAGGGCTACCACGTCTTCGGCGCCGCCGACGGCGAAGAAGGGCTCAGCCTGATCCAATCACAGCTCCCGCTGCTGGTCGTCTTGGACCTCATGCTCCCGAAGATGGACGGTTTCGCGATCCTGAAGCGGATGTCGGAAAAGCCGGAGACGGCCCACATCCCGGTGGTCGTCGTCAGCGCCTACACGGCCAGCGAATCCACCCGGCGCATGGTCAACTCCCAATCCAACGTGAAAGACATCTTCACCAAACCCGTCCGCACCAAAGATTTCCTCGAAAAACTCCGCACGTTGATCCCGAGCTGACATGCATCCCTGGCTTCAAAAAAGAGGCGTCCAGAACGCGTTGTTGATCCTCGGCACGGCCGCCATCGCCTACGCGATGGTCTATGTGGACGTGATGGCGCGCGCCCGCGAAGCGTTCCGGCAGGGAGAACGATACACCCGCTGGCACGAGAACATCGACGATAAGAAACGGTTTTATGAAGAAAAGTTCCTCCGGGAAAAAGGGAAACTGGAGAAGAAGAAGGAACAGAACAAGATCTCCCAGGAGGACTACGAACAGGACCTGGAGATCCTCCAGTTCGACCGCGAGCAGGCCCTGAACGACTCGTCCATCAAATACGCCTACCAATGGTACAAAGACACATATGAACTCTTCAGTCCCCCGGAATCCCGATGGGTCCGAGAGGCCCGGTTTTTGGCCCCGGCGGCCAAGGAACGCTGGCGCGACGAACTGCGTTCCAAGAACATCCCCTTCGAAGAATACATGCTCGACCTGGAGGCGGGAGAGACCGCCGACACGCTGATGGTGACCTCCACCCAGAGCCGACGGAAAGCCAGCCGATGGACGGAGATCCTCCGGTCCACGGGGATCCCCTGCAACCTCTATGACGCCGAAGCCAACGGGCGGTTGGCCCAGGAAGGGTTGAAGCTGATCGTCCCCCGAGACCAGTTCTGGCGCGCCCACGAAGTCCTTTCCCAGGAACCCAAGTAGTCATCCCATGCGGTACAGCACGCTCATTCAAGGCGGCACGGTCTATACATCCACCGAGACGGCCAAGGCCGACATCGCCCTCTCGGGCGAAAAGATCGTCGCCATCGCCCCCCATCTCCCCTCCGAGAACACGCGGGTGATTGACGCCCGGGGGCTCCTCGTCATCCCCGGCGGCATCGACGTCCACGTCCATTGCGAGATCCCGTTCTGCGGGACGGTCTCCGCCGACGGATTCGAATCCGCCACCCGGGCCGCGGCCCGAGGCGGGGTGACCACGCTCATCGATTTCGCCAACCAGGGCGGACTCCCCCGCCTGATGGACGGCGTCGAGGCGCGGATCCGCCAGGCCGAAGACAAGGTCTGCGTCGACTACAGTCTCCACTCCAGCGTCTCCAACTACAAGAAGCTGAAAGATCCCGCCCGCGAGTTCCGGCGTCTCACCGATTTCGGCATCCCCACTCACAAGATGTACATGATCTACGAGAAGGAAGGATGGCAATCCGACGACGCCGACATCTTCGCGGGGTTGAGCGAGACGCGGGAGATGGGCGGCACCATCATGGTCCACGCGGAGAGCGAACGCGTCATGAACCTCCTGATCGACCGTTACCGGCGTGAGAAAAAGCGATGGGGCGCCTACGCGCACGTCCTGTCGCGGCCCAATTTCATCGAGGAGGAAGCGGTCCAGCGCGTCATCAAATGGGCCGAGGCCACCCGGGGGCACCTCTACATCGTGCACCTGTCCACCGGCGGTGGAGCCGACCTCATCCACCAGGCTCAACACCGCGGGATCAACGTCCACGCGGAGACTTGCCCCCACTATCTTCTCCTCACCGATGACGTATTCAAAGACAGAAAGCGCGGTCATTGGTACGCCACCTGTCCTCAGATCAAGAAGAAGGCCGACCAGGTCCGCCTCTGGAAAGGTCTGGAACGGGGCGACATCTCCGTCGTCTCCACCGACACCTGCACCTTCACGACACGGCAGAAGGACCGATGGAACGGGGACTTCACGAAGATCCCCTACGGACTGCCGGGAGTCGAAACGATGATCCCCGCCGTCTACACGTTCGGGGTCAAAAAGGGCCGCTTCTCCGTGAACCACATGGTATCCCTCGTCGCCACCAACCCGGCGAAGATGATGGGGCTTTACCCTCGCAAAGGGACCATCGCGGTGGGGTCCGACGCCGATCTGGCGCTCATCGACCCCTCTCACGTCCGGACGATCGATTTCAAAGACATGTCGACCCATTGCGACTGGTCCCCCTATCAGGGATTGCGCATGGGCGGATTCCCGAAATACACGTTCTCCCGCGGACGGATGGTCGTCGACCAAGGACGCTTCATCGGCCGACGAGGATGGGGCCGTTTCATCCCCAGAGAACCCTGGGGATGGAAGAAACTGAACGACGGGAAAGGACCTCGTCTTTTTTCGTCGGGACGCTGAGTCCCCGTCTCTCACGGGACCCGCCCGTCTCAGTTCCCCGCGCATGACCCCGGCTCACCGATGCCCAAGACCAAAAACCTGCTGAAACGCTGGTCGTTCCCTCTCATCGGGATCCTTCTCGCCCCGGCGGTCTTGGCTCTTTTCCTGGCCACAGGCCAAGTCCTCCACCGGATCATCCCTCACTGGAAACTGTTCCTGCCGTTCCTATACGGGGGGGCCTCCTATATCGGGATACACCTCCTCTTCCAAAAACCACTCACGGTCTACGTGTTCGGGCACGAACTCACCCACGCCCTGGCGGCGTTCCTCTCGGGCATCCGTGTGAAATCGTTCTCCGTCTCCTCGTCGAGCGGGGCGGTCACCCTCTCCGACACCAACTGGTTCATCGCGCTGTCCCCCTATTGCGTGCCCGTGTATACGTTCCTGTTCATGCTGCTCTTCAAGCTCATCGGCCTCTGGGGCCCGGTCCCTCATCGGGATTTCATCTTCGCTTTCGGAATCGGGTTCACTCTCGTCTTCCACGCCTTTCTCACGGTCCACGCCCTTTCCTTCCGCCAGACCGACCTGGAATACGCCGGGATCTTCTTCTCTCTGACCGTCATCGCCGGCATCAATTGCCTCATCCTCATCCTCCTCCTCAAGGCGATCTCGCCGACGGGTGTGTCGCTCCGGTTCTTCCTCCACCGGCTCGTGAAGGACAGCGTTTTGCTTTACTCTCAAATTTTAAATACGCTCTATTGGTGCGCCCAGCGCGGTTGGGATTTCGCCCGAGCGGGAGCCAAAGGCGGTTGATCCATCAATGACACAAGAACTGAAACGGAAAGCGTTCCACAGTCTCATCCTTCTCATCATCCTCTCCTATGTTTTCCTTCCCCTCCCGGTCGTATTCTGGGGGTTGGGGATTCTCTGGGCCGCGGTGGGAGTGACCGAGGCCGTGCGTTTACGCCGGCCCCGTGTCAACGATTTCCTCATGAGATTCTTCCACGGGATCGACCGGGAAACGGAACGGACGCGCCCTTCCGGCATCTTCTGGACTCTGAGCGGAGCGCTCCTCGTCGTCGGATTGATCCCCTACCGGGACATCGCCGTGACCTGCCTGATCTACCTGCTCCTGGGTGACATGACCGCCGCCCTGGTCGGACAGACGTGGGGCCATTTCCGCATCGGCGGAAAAAGTCTGGAAGGAGGACTGGCCTGCTTCCTGGTCTGCTGGTTCGCCGGCGCCCTCTGTCTCCAACCCGCCGGCGGCATGCCCGAGGCCCTGATCGGAGCCCTGATCGCCACCCTCTGCGAACTGCTCCCCCTCCCGTTCGACGACAACCTGTGGATCCCCTGGATCCCGGGGATCACGCTCTCCGTCCTCCGGATCGCCTCCGTCTTCCGCTGACCGATGATCGAAACGGTCTCTCTGACGAAACGATTCCAATCCGTGACGGCCGTCGACGGCCTGAACCTCACCGTCACGCCCGGGGAGATCTTCGGCCTGCTGGGTCCGAACGGGTCCGGTAAAACCACGACGCTGAAACTCCTGACCGGGCTCCTCCGCCCCTCGTCCGGGTGCGCGCTCATCGGCGGGATCGACATCCAAAAAGATCCCCTGAACGTCAAACGGATGATCGGATACGTGCCGGACCAACCCTATGTGTATCCGCTCCTGACGGGCCAGGAATACCTCCGGCTGATCGGAGATCTCTATCACTCCCCGATAGAGACACAGCGCCGCCGCATCCCCGAACTGCTCTCCCTTTTCGACCTGCAGGACCGCGCCCATGAACTGGTGGAAACATACTCCCACGGCATGAGGCAGAAACTCGTGCTCGCCGGTGTCCTCCTCCACGAACCCAAAGTCATATTGATGGACGAACCCATGGTCGGACTGGACCCCAAGAGCATCCGTCTGTTGAAGAGCGTCCTCGGACGGCTCGCCCAAGACGGGGTGACGCTCCTCCTCAGCACGCACATCCTCGAATTCGCCGAAAAGCTCTGCCATCGGATCGGCATCCTGCAGAACGGACGACTGACCTACATCGGGACGCCCGACGACCTGCAGAAGAAGGCGTGCCTGCAGGGATCCCTCGAAGACGTCTTTTTGAAACTGACGGCCGAATCAGGAGACGTCGCTCCGTCCCTCTAAGGCCATGGCCCTCCTCCTCCGGACTCAATTCTGGATCATCCGAAACTGGTTGGCTCGGATGTCCTATTCGTCCGTCTTCAAATCGCTCGGCTTCGGGCTCATCACCGCGCTGTTCCTCCTCCTGCTCAACGGAGGGTTCGTCCGTCTCCTGGCGGAAGTACGCCAGGTCCAGCTCATCGGGGACCTCCTGATCATGAAGCTCGTCTCCCTGGCGTTCCTCTCGACGTTCCTGATGCTGGTGTTCTCGGCCACCCTCACGACGCTGACGACCCTCTTCCTCTCGAAGGACCTCTCCATCTTCATGCACGCCCCCCTCTCGTTCCGTTCCGTGTTCATGTTCAAGTCCCTTCAGACGGTCGTATTCTCCTCCTGGATGGTCATCCTCACTCTCTCCCCTTTTCTGGCCGCCTACCGCCAGATCTACCGGCTCGGCGCGAGCTTCGTCCTTTTCCTCACACTCACCATGGTCCCGTTCGTCCTCATCGCCTGCGGGATCGGGATCGCCCTGGGACTGCTGCTGATGCGCTGGATGCCCACCCGGAGAGCCCGGGACATCCTCATCTTCCTGGCCACGCTCATCGGTTGCGGGCTCTATGTCCTGATCCGGCTGATGGAGCCGGAAAAATTGATCAAGGCGGACAACTTCGAGATCCTCATGCAATACATCAACCTCCTGGAAGCGCCCACCGCGCCGTATCTGCCGTCGTGGTGGCTGACCTCGGCGGTGACCGCCTTCCTCTCGGGACGGACCGCGGAGATGATCTCCACCGGCGCGCTCCTGGCCGTCGTCGCGATCGCTCTGGGAGCCCTCCTCCTCTGGGCCGCCGAACGTTTCTATTACGCCGGATGGACGGCCTCCCAGGAAGGACAACGCCGCGACAAGAAGACTCCCCTGGGGAACGAATGGGCGTTCATCCCCCCGTTGCCTCCCCCGATCAAGGCCCTGCTGGGGAAAGACTCCCTTCTGTTCTTCCGGGACACCAACCAATGGGCCCAACTCATGATCGTGCTGGCCCTGATGGCCTTCTATCTCATCAGCGTCTCCAAGATCCCGATGGACACTCCCTACCTGAAAAACCTCATCTCGTTCCTCAACATCGGAATGATCTCGTTCGTCCTGTCCGCCATCGGGCTGCGGTTCGTGTTCCCGGCGATCAGTCTGGAAGGGCGGTCCTGGTGGGTGCTCCGCAGCGCCCCGATCGAGACGGGCCGGATCGTGCTCATCAAGTTTCTGACGGGCGCCGTCCCCCTCGCCCTCTGCGGACTCCTGATGGCGGGCGCCTCCTCCTTCCTCCTCCGGGTCGATCGATTCTTCCTATTGCTGAACGTATCGACCGTCGCCGTGATGTCACTGACACTCGCCGCCCTCGGCACGGGGCTGGGAGCCCTGTTTCCCCGGTTCCACGTCGAGAACATCAACCAGATCGAGACCTCTCCCGGCGGCATGCTGTATATGGTGTTCTCCCTGTTCTATATCGGGCTGACCCTCTCGCTCGAAGCGCTCATCGTGCGCCCCTACTATTTCCGTCTGATCCAGTCCCCCCAGTCGGTCCCACTGACCTTGCCGGGCTCGTTCTGGGGACTCTTCCTCGTCTTCAACGGGATCCTGGTCGCCATCTCTTTGTTTTTCGGCCAACGACATCTCGGAAGGATGGATGCATGAGGAATACCCATCGGCTGGTGTTTTGCCTTTTTCTCTGGATGAGCTGTGCTCCCGTCACCGGAGAGAACGGATCTCTCGCCGGGGAAAAGAAGTCATCACTGAAACCGGGGGATTTCGCCTGGAAGGTGGACACGTCCACGCGCGTGGTGGCCCTCACTTTCGACGATGGTCCCGGCGACCACACGGAGAGGGTGTTGGCCCTGCTGAAAGCCCACGGAGTGAAGGCGACGTTCTTCATGATGGGAGAGAATGTGCTGGAACATCCCGACGTGGCGAAAAAGGTCGCCCAGGAGGGTCATGAGATCGCCAACCATACCTACAGCCACGTCAACTATGCCAAGACGGACAAGACGGTGGGAACGGAAAAACTGCGCGCGTCCATCCGGAAGACACAGGAGATCCTCCTCCAGCAGACCGGACAAACCTCCCGTTTCTGTCGAATGCCGCACGGCATCACGCGGGCCTGGATCAACGAGGCCGCCCGGGAAGAGGGCGTGGTTCTGGTGAATTGGACTTTCGGATACGATTGGTTCAATCTGACGCCGGCGGAGACGCTGGAATCCTACGAGAAGAATCTCCGGCCCGGCTCCATCATCCTGATGCACGACGGCGGGAAAAGAGGAAAAACGCTGTATGTGCTGGAACGATTCCTGAAGATCCTGAAAAACCGGGGATACGCCACGCTGACCGTCGGGGAGATCCTCGAACGATATCCGGCCTCGCCGCTCCCCCGCGCGCGAAAAAAACGCCCCTAACGCCCGTCCCGGCCCGCCACAAACGGACCCATGACCAACGAATCGATCGTGGTTCGCTGAAAACACCCCACCGCTTCCTCCGGAGAGCAGACGATGGGTTCGTTCTCATTGAAGGAGGTATTCAACAGGACAGGGACACCGGTCAACCGCTTGAATTCGGCCAACAGATCCCGGAACAACGGGTTTTGACGGCGAGACACCGTTTGCACCCTCGCGGTCCCGTCCCGATGGACCACCGCCGGGATCACCGGGCGTTTGAGAGGTTTCACGTCGGCCGCCAAGATCATATAGGGGCTCGCCATCCTCATATCGAAATAATCGGAAGCGTCCTCCTCCAGGACCGCGGGGGCGAAGGGACGGAACCATTCCCGTTTCTTGATCATCTCATTGATCCGTGTCTTGGATTCCGCCCGACGGGGATCAGCCAGTATGCTGCGATTTCCCAGGGCGCGTGGCCCCGCCTCCATCCGTCCCTGGAACCAACCGATGATCTGGCCTTCGGCGATCCTCCGGGCGGCGTCGCGCACGACGTCTGAGGAGCGCTCAAACCGAAGACCTTTATCCTCCAGAGCGACCCTCATCCGGTTTTCCGTATACTCGGGTCCCAAATAAATATTCTCAAACACCTCGACGCGGGGACGGTTCCTGGTTTGATGATAGTGATAGAGAGCGCTGCCCATAGACGTTCCGGCATCGTTGGCGACCGGTTGGATGAACACGTTCCGGTACGGCGCCTGTTCGACGATACATTTATTCATCAAACAGTTCATCACGGTCCCGCCCGCCAAACACAGGTTGTCGGATCCCGTCAGTTCATGCGCCCGGATGGCGAGCCGGACGCCGATCCGTTCGACCGTCCGCTGCAGGGCATAAGCCACATCGTAATGCCGTTGGGTCAATTCCTCCCCGGGCCGCCGGGGGGCGCCGAACCGTTCGACGAAGACCGGGGACACCCATTGGCCTCGCCCCCTCCATTGAAACGAGAAATACTCCATATCGAGTTCGAACCCGCCGGGAGAATCGGAACGGACCATCCGATCGAAATCACCACAGAACGTTTTTTCCCCATAAGCCGCCAAGGCCATCACCTTCCATTCGTCGTGAAAAGGGCGGAATCCGAGAAAATCGGTGACGGCCGCATAGAGATGCCCCAACGAATTCGGGACATGGATCTCCCTCAGTTTTGTTATCCGCGAACCGCTCCCCGAGGCGATCAAGGTGGTCGTCCGTTCCCCCCGCCCATCCACCGTCAGGATGGCGGCCTCTTCGAACGGCGAGACAAAGAAACAACTGGCGGCATGAGCGAGGTGATGTTCGACGAAGGAGAAGGACCGGGACCGGATCCCGTTCTTTCGGAGCGCCCCTCGGACCGTAATTTTTCGCCCGAGACGCCCCAGCAAGGTATGATCCGGGGATCCGGACGGCGACATCAACAAGCCGATGCTCCACGGCAGATGGGACAGGAAATAGGCCATGTTCCCGCGGAGTTCCAACCAAGGGTCCCAAAAGAACGTCACCTCGTCCACCTGGTCGGGCGTGACGCCTCCGAGTTCCAAGACGGTGCGGATGGAATGGACGGGGAACCGGCTGGTATGCCTTTCTCGGTTGAACCGTTCCTCCTCCACCAAGGCGACGAGGCGGCCATCCGTCAAGAGACAGGCTGATGATTCATGCGCGAACGCGCTTATTCCGAGGACATTCATAGGCCGACCACCGTCTCCCGATGAGACTGGGGAGATTTTTTTACGCGAGATTTCTTCTCAACCGGAACCAACACAACAGCCAAACGCGAAGGAAGATCCATCCATCGCGCAGAATCCTCATCTTTGTCTTCCCCCACGTGCGCCCTCGGTACCGGACGGGGATCTCGATGATGCGCAATTTAAGTCGGGCCGCATTGTAGAGGAGTTCGAAATCTCCCCAGCGATCCCAACCCGGCCACTCCATGTTCCGATAATCACTCTTCAAAAAAGCCTTCGTTCCGCAGAGGGCGTCGCTGACCCGCTGGCGCAAGATCCAACTCATCAGGAAGCAGAACACCTTATTGCCGAAATAATTCAGGAAAGGCATCGATTTATCACCCAGAGGATAAACCAGCCGGGTTCCGTTCACCAATCCGGCGCTGCCTTTCTGGATCGTCTCATAGAACTTCGTCAGTTCACTCCCATGCACGGTCATGTCGGCGTCATGGACGATCAAGACATCACCGCGGGCCTGGTCCCATCCGATCCGGATGGCAGCCGCCTTCCCCTTGTTCTCCCCGTTCCGGACCAACCGCACCCGGGGATCTTCCCGCATCATATCGGACACGACGCCGGACGTGGAATCGGTCGAGCCATCGTCGACGACGATGATCTCCGTTGAGACGCCCAATGTCGGGATCTGTGCAACGCACTCCCGGATGTTCCCCTCCTCGTTGCGACACGGAACGACCACGGAACAACTCAGGGGAACCCGCTCTTTTTTCAACCGGGCCGTGATGTATTGGATTGCCCCCGTGAAATGGAGGCCCCACAACTGCGGAAAGATCCAGTTCACCGCCGTGGAGAACAGCGGGAGGCGGACCGGCAAGGGCAGACAAAACCCGTCCTCCACGATCTCGAAACCTTTCAAGCGCAGGACATGCTCGATGTCCCTGTTGGTCACGTAATTCCGGGGTGAATCCGGGATCCGGAGTCCCAGCCGGCTGGCCAGGCGAAAGACGGGAGACCACAACGGGTTCGTCGTGGTGACGATCAACAAAGAATCCCCATCCATGATCCGGGAAAGCTGTCCGGAAAATTCCCAGAGGTCATGGACATAATCCAGCATGTTCGCCGCCACCACGTACCGGGGACGAAACCCGTCCGGGACGGACAAACCATCCAGAGGGACGGTCCGGAACTCATATTGGGGATAGCGGGTGCGCGCCAAACGGGTCAGCCCCTCGGCGATGTTCAGTCCGACTCCACGACGCGGAGCGAGCCGGTGAAGCAGGTTCCCTGTTCCGCACCCGATTGAAAGGACGTCCCCTCCGGGAGGGATGATGGACCTGAAAAACCGGTCCAACTGATCGTGGTAATACCGGTTGCGATCGCACCAATAGTCCCACACCGGCGCGATCCGTTCGAAATAGTTCTCCATCCCTTCTCGTGGAGCCGACAGGGTCATCCTTCCCCCCGGCGATATTTCTCAAAAGCGATGTTTTCGTCGTAGATCCGATCCAACGAATACTCTGATTTCCAGTCCGCATAATGTGACCGGAATTTCCGCGTATCGGTGATATAGCAGATATGATCCCCCCGGCGGGGCTGATCGACGTATTGACTGTCCATCTTCATTTTCAAACGATCTTCGATCGCCCGGATCGTCTCCAACACGGAGGCGCTGTTGTCCCGGCCGCCGCCGATGTTATAGACCTCTCCCGGCCGCGGATTCTTCGCGAAACAATCGAATGCGCCGACCAGATCCGAACAATGGATCTGATCCCGGACTTGTTTTCCTTTATACCCGTAGATCGAATACCGATGTCCCACGACCGCCGTCTTGATGAGATAGGAGACGAAGCCATGCAACTCCACCCCCGAATGCCGGGACCCCGTGATGCATCCCGCCCGGAACACCCCCGTTTGAAGCCCGTAATAGCGCCCGTATTCCTGAACCATCACGTCCGCCGCCACTTTCGACGCCCCGAAGACGGAGTGGACGCTCCGATCGATCCTAAGCGTCTCTCCGATCCCGTGAAAATCTTCCGGGCGCGCGTAATCGTATCGCGTCTCCGTTTCCACCAGCGGGAACTCATTCGGAGCGTCCCCATAGACCTTGTTCGTGCTCATCAGGATGAACACGGCCTTGGGGGACCACCGGCGCGTCGCCTCCAACAAATACAGGGTGGCGAGGGCGTTCACCTCGAAATCGATGAGCGGGATTTCAGCCGACTTATCGTGGGAAGGCTGGGCGGCGCAATGAACGATCAGGTCGAATTTTTTCTTCCGGAACAAATCGTCTATCTTTTCCCGGCAACGGATGTCCATCTCCATGAAGACAAAACGTTTCGTGTTCTCTTTCAGCCAGGACAAATTCCACATCGTATCGCCCGCCGGACCAAAGAACTCCCGCCGCATGTTGTTATCAATGCCATAAACGACATGCCCCTGCCGGTCATAATGGAGCACCGCCTCGCCGCCGACCAATCCATTGCATCCCGTCACAAGTATTTCCATAGCCTCCGCCTCAGACCGGACCGTCCTTCCGATATTTTAATGAGTCCGCAAAACATTTATAATACCCTCGTTCATGTTCCACACCCTGTCAACCCGCTCTCTATCGGACTTTTTTCCCCGTCTCGCCGCTCTGACGAAGGGGGTCTTCCGTGTTTTTCTGCGCCCCGTCCCCGGCCCGATCACGGCTCTTTTTCTATCTTCCACCCTGCTGACCGTCCACGCCGCCCTGTGCATCTACTACCTCTCCATGTTCAACTACATCAGTCTCACAAGTAATTCTTTTTGCTACGGAAAGTTCATCCTGAGATGGCTCCAAGACCCCGGGTTTTTCCTCGCGGGCGCCGGATTCCCCGCGTTGCCTCTTCTGACCTACGCCCCTTTTGTGAAACTGTTCAACAACGACATCCTCCTGTCGTTTCCCGTCACCGAGATTTTCGTCAGCGGGGTCGGGGTGATCCTCCTGTATAAGATCTGCCGGGAACTCCTCTACTCGGAGATGGCGAGCTTTTTAATCACGCTCGTCTCTCTTTTCCAGTATGAACACGTCCGAAGCGGCGTCCTATCCGAATACAACGACAACTTCTTCCTCACCACGATATTATGGGCCGCCTACTTCTGGATCCTCTATCGCCGCACCGGACTGAGCCGCCATCTTTCTCTCGCCGCAATCGGCTGTCTCGGCGCCACGATGTCCCGTTGGGAAGGTTTCATTATACCAATTCTTTTCACCACCCTGATGGCGCTCCACTCCCTGACGAAACCCCATCCCCTCAAATTCCTGTTCCGACGCGGCTCCCTCCCCCTCCTGATATCGTTCATCTACGTGATATTGAACTTCATCAAGCTAGTCATCCTCCCCCACGAGGGGACTCCCCTGGATTCGCAGATCACGGGTTACAGCGTCTGGTTCACTCCGGACTTCCTGAGCCCCCTGCACGTCTACATCCGAGACGTTTTCGGGATGACAAAGAACGTTTATCTGTTCATCCTCAGTTTAATCGTCGTTGCCATCCACCTGCCTCGCATCAAAAATCTCTTTTCAACCCACATGGGGGGGACGTATCTCCTTTTCCCGGCGACGATATTCGTGTCTTATCTGATCTTCACGTTTCTCCGCCTCGGCACGCCCAAGATACATGTTTGGCCCGGATTCCTCCTCTGCCTCCCCTTGCTTTTTCTGCCGATCCACGCGCACACGACGACACGCCCCCACCGGCTCTTTGCGGCCGGATATGCGGCGGCAATATCCGGTTATTTCATCTTCTCCTTCTACACCGGAACGATCCGTATGATCGATGAGTATGCGCGGTCCCCCGAACCGGTTTACACGCATGATATCGGGATGAAGATGCGTCGCTGGTGGAAAAACGGGGTGGTCAAGGGAACCGAGACGATCTTGATGGAGACGTGGGAAGGCGGGGTTGGCCACCCTATGGAATTCTTGCCGTTCACCTACGTTTACAAATCACCAGATCACATCTTTATGGACAAGATGGAACCTTTCTATGAGCACATTGACCGCCACGTCGTCCTTAAATACTACACGGATCACATCCCCACCCACAGCCTCTCCGAATTAAAGGATGCCATCTGGAAAAACCGCATCAAGATCATCGCCGCCCATTCTCCAAAATTGAAACGACTTCTGGCGGGGACTTACCCCGCCATCGACCGGCACGAAGACATGGTTTTCTATCATTCGGGTCGTGAATTCGACCCGCACACGAAACGCCCCTCCGCTAAAGCTCCCCGGAGAAAAGATTGACGCCATCGACGAAAAACTAAATTTCCAAAGTTGGCCCCCAATATCGAAAACGCACCGACGTGCCGAAAAACGGCCAGCCCGATAACGACCGCGTCATGACCATGTTAGGAGGAAGGGGATTAGAAGTTAGAAGGGACGCCAAACGAGAACACACCGCGCAAATCGTGTGCCGGGGGCGGGACTTGAACCCGCACGCAGCCAAAGCTGCTCCAGATTTTGAGTCTGGCGCGTCTGCCAATTTCGCCACCCCGGCAATGCGTCCATTATCCATTTTTGTCAAATACCTGTCAATGAACGCGTCGATGCGTTGACACGGTAAAAAAGCAAATGATATAGTGATGAGATTATGAGCGAGGACTTTCAACCATGAACATCCTGGTCATCGAAGACGACATCACGCTTCTCGAGCTCGTCAAGACTTTCCTGGAAGGGAAAGGCCATGACGTCACCGTCACGACACGGGCCAAAGAGGCGCTGAAACTATTGGATGAAAAGAAACCGGACCTGGTCCTTCTGGACATCCAATTGCCGGACCAGAACGGGTTGGACACGCTCTCCCAGATCAAAAGCCGGTTCTTCGACCTTTCCGTCGTCATCATGACCGGATTCAAAGACGCCGAGGTGGTCGTTCAAGCGTTCCGAAGGGGCGCCTTGGACTGCCTGCTGAAACCCCTCAACCTGGACTACCTCCAGCAAAGCATCATCTCCCGGGTCCAAAAATCCTCATGAGCCGTTTCCTTTCCCGGATGACCCGGACGATCTCCGGCGCGCTGTTACTGGCCGGCCTCGTCACCTCAATGGCCGAGGCGATGCAGGACGCCCTGCCGGGGAGTTCGTCGGCGATGTCTGAAACGAATTCCTCGATCACCCCGTTATCGCAGCCCCAGGAGTTCACCGACTGGAAGACCGCGCGGAAAACGGGATACAGGATCCTCGAGAAGGACAAGAGGAATCCGGACGGATGGATCGTGATCGGGCGGTCCTACCTGATCCAGAAGAAATACAAGAAGGCCGTCAAATTTTTCAAGAAAGCCCTGAAATACAATCCCCACGCCTCCAGAGCTTATTTCTGGAAAGGTCAGGCGTTCGAACAATGGGGGAAGCTCGACGAAGCGAACAACGAATATCAAGCGGCGTTCAGGGCGGACCCCCATTTTCAAGAAGCACGGGACGCTTGGACCCGGTTGGATTCGAAGATCTCGACGAACCAATAATCCGATTTTCTGCGAGGGTGGCGGAATTGGCAGACGCGCTAGCCTCAGGAGCTAGTGGGTAACTCCGTAGGGGTTCGACTCCCCTCCCTCGCACCAATTTTAAAAACACCGTCGAACATCTGTTTACCGTCATAAAATCCGCCCCAAACCCAGCCAAAAACACACCCAAGCCCGATTTTACAGATATTCCACATATTCCAGATATTAGGCCATTTTATACTTTTCCGCCCCAATCCACTAGCATCTGCCCCCGTTGGGTTTTTAAACACTCCGAATAAATATATATATCGTCCTTCTCAACGGTTATGATAAAATCATGAAAATTTGTTTCCGATGTCAAAAGGAATGATGATACAGCCGTAAAAAATCACGATGAACGTGTTGGACAACCAATGAAAACCGAGAACACCCCCATGAAATCCATCTCACAGAACAGGCGGGCTTCGTTCCGCTATGAGATCACCGAGACGTTCGAGGCGGGCATCGTGCTGACCGGTCCGGAGGTCAAGTCCCTCCGCGCGGGGCAGGTCCAGCTCCAGGACGGGTTCGCCCGCGTCGACGGCAATGAGATCTATCTATGGAACGTCCACATATCGCCTTACCGGCAGGGATCCCTCCACGTCGCACAGGAACCCACGCGCCGGCGGAAATTGCTTCTCCATAAGAACGAGATCAAGCGCATCATGGGAAAACTCACTCTCCGAGGACTGACCTTGGTCCCCCTGGAGATGTTCTTCTCCAAATCCGGATATGCGAAGGTCAAACTCGGGTTGGGCAAAGGCAAAACGGGGCCGGACCGACGGGAAGATCTCAAACGGAAAGACTTGAAGCGGGAACTGCGGCGGGATTTCAAGGGCCATCAAAAAATCTGATTTTCCGACAGCGCCATTTTTTATAAACTAGCTGGCAATGGCGAAAACAATTTGAAACTTGCTGGCCCCATCGCAGAGCTTTTGGGGCCTATGGCGCGCCAGAGTCGCGAAGACTCCATAGGAGGGGTGGCCGAGTGGGCGCAGGGGCGATGGATAATGAGCCCCGTTTGCGCGCCAGCGAGATGGTGAGCTGGCCGGCAACCGACTCCTGGCCATCGATCTGATGAATTTACTGGCCCCATCGCAGAGCTTTTGGGGCCAGCAGCGGCCCACAGGGCCGAAGACTCTGCTGGAGGGATGGCCGAGTGGGCGCAGGGGCGATGGATAATGAGCCCCGTTTGCGCGCCAGCGAGATGGTGAGCTGGCCGGCAACCGACTCCTGGCCATCAATCTGATGAATTTACTGGCCCCATCGCAGAGCTTTTGGGGCCAGCAGCGGCCCACAGGGCCGAAGACTCTGCTGGAGGGATGGCCGAGTGGTTGAAGGCGCCGCTCTCGAAAAGCGGTAGGGCGGAAACGTCCTCGTGAGTTCGAATCTCACTCCCTCCGCCAATTTTCACGCACGATCACTGATTCAAATCGGCTCTTCAGTTTTTGAACCCGAGAGCTTTGAAAGAGGAAAATCTTCATGAAGTGTCTTGTCACCGGAGCGGACGGATTCATCGGTTCCAACCTGTCACTGGAGCTCGAAAAAGCGGGACACACGGTCATCGCGTTGTCCCATTCAGGTCGGAATGCGAAGAACCTCGAGGGATTCAAAGGGACCGCCCCCCGGGGGGACATCCGCACGTTCGACTACGACAGCCTTGGGAAATTGGACGCCATCTTCCACCAGGCGGCCATCACCGACACGACCGTGATGGACGAGGAACTGATGTATTCCGTCAATGTGACCGCTTTCGAAAAGATATTGGACTTCGCCCGGAGGACCGGATGTCCGAAGGTCGTTTATGCCTCCAGCGCGGCCACCTACGGGAAAGGATCCGTCCCCATGAAAGAGGACCAAGTCCCGGCGCCCGCGAACATCTACGGCAAGAGCAAGGTCGTCATGGACAAGGCGGCACGGGAGTTCAACAAAAAGCACCCCGAAGTCTCCATCGTGGGACTGCGCTATTTCAACGTCTACGGCCCGCGGGAATACCATAAGAACAAGTCGGCCAGCATGGTCTACCAACTCTACAGCCAGATCTCATCCGGGAAACCGCCGCGCGTCTTCAAATGGGGAGAACAATACCGCGACATCATCTACGTCAAGGACGTCGTGAAGGCCAACCTCTGCGCCTACACCTTCAGGGGGAGCGACATCTTCAACGTCGGCACGGCCATCCCGACCTCGTTCAACAAAACCATCGAGATCCTGAACGGGCTTTTAAAATCCAACAAGCCGACGGACTACTTCGACAATCCCTACGATTTCTTCCAGGAGGCGACCCTGGCGGACATGAAACTCTCCAATAACAAGTTGAAATTCAGCCCGGATTTCCCCCCCGAAAAAGGGATCGCGGACTACGTGAAGATCCTAAAACAACCGAACCCATAAGAAACGATCGTCGATGACCCCCTCGATCAGCCCTCATCCCATTCCACCATATCCTCTCCCCGATGAAACACCCGTCATCCTTCGAAGACACAACCTATAGCCGTCTATTGCTGTTCCTTTGTCTGACCGTTCGCGCGGTCTACCTCATCTTCTATTTTCTGATCGAGAAGGAAGGATTTCATTTTTACCGGTTCGACGATATCATACGGACCCTGACGGCCCTCGACTGGAGCATCGATCCCCGTTGGCTTTTTAACGAGCATTGGCTGCCGTTTCCGTTCTGGCTGAACGGGGCGGTCATCCGCGTGTCTTCAAATCCGCTATACTCCCCCATCTGCCTCAATATCGTTCTCTCCTCATTGCTCCTGTGGGGCCTCTATCTTCTCTCCAGAAAACTCTTCTCCGACGAATCCTGGTCGTGTCTGCTCCCCGCGTCGTTCGTCGGCGGAGGATACCTATTCAACTCCCTCAGCCTGTCCGGCGGCTCTGAAATCCTCTATATCGGCCTGATCATTTTCGGATACCTTTCCCTCCTCCTCTTCCTGGAGAACAAGTCTTTCCGTTTTTTATCCGGGGGAATATGTCTCATCCTACTTTCAGAACTGTGCCGGTATGAGGCATGGGCATTGGGATTGACCCTGACTGTGATTCTGGCGATGAAAATCAAACCTCCGATAAGACAAGCCTGGGGCCTCAAAGCGATCATCCTCCTCAGTCTTCCGATCCTCCCCATCCTGTTTCTGAAGATGGAGTGCGCTCACCCAATCATGGGATTTCCTCCCGGAGACATTCTCAAATCCCTTTCCCCCATCGTCCGGCTCAGTCCGACCATCATTGCCTTGTCCCTGCTCGGGCTATTCACCACGGCCCGCCCCCCCCTCGTTTTTTACGGCGCCAGCGTGATCTGTTTCCTTTTCTTGTTCATAATCTCCTATTTCGCCCTGAAGTTTTTGGAGTTCACCGAAATCCCTCGCAGCGTGCTCGTGTTCGTCATTTTGATCTCCCCTTTCATGGTCCCAGCCGTTCGATCCATCGTTTCATCCCTGCGGTTATCCCGCCGGCCCGTTCTCATCGTTATTCTAGCGATCGCATCCATGCTGTTCTCGACGTATCGGATATTCCAATATCGCTTTGACCCGCAAAACGAGGAGCGGGAACTCCTTCACATCGGGAAGATATTCGTTCAATCGAGAAGCCATATCACGAAGGATCGATTTCCGATCATATGGTTCGATCCGACTCTCTCAACCGGATACGAGTTCTCGATGTCCCCCATGGTGATAATGTATGCCGCTCCGGCTACCGACTCCCCCTACGTCCCATTCATGGAACACTCCTACGTGCACACCCGGGAGATAAATTCCTATCCTCCGGATTTCCAGCCGGACATCGTTTTCACCCTTACACGCTCGAATGTACCCCCCCCACACATGGTAATCCTGGGGAAGACGGGCCATTACACGGTGTGGGGCCGCACAGACCGCCGTCATTACATCTATTTCAAGCAGATGTTTAAGAACCTCGACAGGATCACTGAGAGAATCGGGGAAACGCCCGCCCCCAAGGAGTGGAATATCGGAATTCTGGACCAACTTCGTTAGATTTTATTCGCAATATTTTCAAGAGATTCATATAATATACAGATATATATGGGGGTGTAGCTCAGTTGGGAGAGCGCTTCCTTCGCAAGGAAGAGGTCGCCGGTTCGACTCCGGTCACCTCCACCAATATGTCCGGCAGATGATCACCGCAGAACAATACGTCTTCAAAGAAAAACCATAACGACCATGTCCTACATCGTCCTGGCACGAAAATATCGCCCGCAGACCTTCGATGAGTTGGTGGGCCAACAACACGTGACCGTCACGCTGACCAACGCGTTGCAGGCGGGACGGATCGCGCACGGGTATATTTTCTCAGGCCCTCGCGGTTGCGGAAAAACGACGACCGCCCGGCTCTTGGCCAAAGCCCTGAACTGCCAGAAGGGGCCGACCGTCACCCCCTGCGGAAAATGCCCGTCCTGCGTGGAGATCGCCTCCGGCGTCTCTCCGGACGACGTGCTGGAGATCGACGGCGCCTCGAACCGCGGAATCGACGACATCCGCAACCTCCGCGACACGGTCAAATACACCCCCGCCCGGAGCCGATACAGGATCTACATCATCGACGAGGCCCACCAGATCACCGGACCGGCCTTCAACGCCCTTCTCAAGACACTCGAAGAACCCCCCTCCCACGCCGTCTTCATGATGGCCACGACGGAGATGCACAAGATCCCCTCCACCATCCTTTCGCGCTGCCAACGGTTCCAACTGCGCCCCCTTTCCGCCGAAGAGATATACCAGCAACTCGAGAAGATCATCAAAAAAGAGAAACTGTCGGTTGAAGCGGACGCGTTGGTGGAAGTCACCCGGTCCGCCCAAGGGTCCCTGCGGGACGCCCTCTCCCTCCTGGACCAGGCGGTGGCCTTTTCGCCGGAAAAAGTCAAGGAAGAAGACGTCCGTTCCCTGTTGGGGCTCCTCCCCGTCAACGTCGTCCGACAGTTCGTGCAAGCGATCCACGGCGGAGACCCGATGAAAGTCCTTCAAACCATACAGAAGTTCATCAACGACGGGTATGACTTATCCCAATTGGCGCGGGACCTCATGGACCATTGGCATCAGGTCCTCCTCTGGAAGAGCGGCCTCCAGGACAAATTCGCGCCCAACGCGAAAGAACTCGATGCCGAGAGCAAAGAAACGGACATCAACCAATTGGAACGGTCCCTGCTGATTCTGTCCCGGTGCGTGGAACAGATGCGGAGAAGCCCTTCGCCCCGGGTCACGTTCGAACTCGCCTGCCTTCAATTGACACAAAAGGCGATCCCGATCGACGAACTTTTGGAACGCCTTGAAAAACTCGAATCGGGGATTCCCTCCGGAAGCGGGAACATCTATATGGCTCCTCCTCCGACACGCTATCCCCCCGCCAACATCCAGGCGGCACGGCCCGTTCCGGAACAATCGGCTCCCGTCGCCGAAAAACCTGTTCCGGCCAAGCCCGCGACCCCCTCGCCGGCGGTCCCCAAAAACCAGGGCACCGGCCCGGCCGGGAGCACGGTCATCGACGAAAACACTTTAAAATCCGCATGGTTCCAGATATTGGAAGCCATCGGAAAGCAACGCCCGGCCATCGAACATTACATCGCCACGGCACGCCTGGAAACCGCCCCGGGGCCCGTGTTCACGTTCCATTGCAACGACGAATTCCAAAAAAACCATATGGCCCATCAATCGGACCTGCTCATCAGCGTGTTCCAGAAATTCCTGGGGCAAAAAGTCCATCTCCAATTCGTGGTGGACTCCCGTCCTTTTTCAGGGGCGACGCCAGCCCCGGCCATTGCCGAAGCGCCTCAGGAAATCGTGGACGAGACCCTCGCCGAACAAAAACGGGAGGAAGAGGCCCACCCCCAGGAAACATACACCGTTCAATCGGAAGACGCCCCCCTGATCACCGACATGACGAACATCGACCCGGGCGTCAAAAAAATCGTTTCAAAGTTCCCGGGCAAACTCAAAAAGATAGATCCCGAAGCCTAAACCGAGCCCTCCACCGACCATGTCCCGTCCCTGGGATTCGCTCGTCGCCAGCATTCAAAAGCTCCCCGGAATCGGCCCCAAGATGGCCGAACGGATCGCCCTCCACCTCTTTCGCTCCCCGGCGCACGCCGACGAACTGACGGAAGCCATCCGCCGCGTCCAAAACGAACTCAAACGATGCGACATCTGCGGGGACATCACCGAGATCAATCCCTGCCCGCGCTGTGACGATGCGTCCCGAGAAAAAAACATCCTCTGCGTCGTCGAGGAGATCGGCGACCTCTACGCGCTGGAACGGAGTCGGGCCTTCCGAGGGCAATATCATGTCTTGGGAGGCGCCCTGTCCGCCCTGGACGGAATCGGCCCCGACGAATTACGGCTCGACGCCCTCCTCGGGAGGATCAGACAGAAACAGATCCATGAAGTGATCCTGGCTACGAATCCAACCGCCGAAGGGGAGACGACCGCCACCTACATCGCCGACCTCCTCAAAGATACCGGCGTCCGGGTGACACGGCTGGCCTATGGGCTCCCCTCCGGCAGCAACATCCAATACGCCGACGACCTCACCCTCGTCCGCGCTCTGGAAGGTCGCCAGAAGTTTGACTGACCCATCGACACTTCGTATAATACCCCCGTTCCGGATCTTTTGATCAGCCCTGTCTGATTCTTCGTTCCACATCGGCACCCCCCATGTTGAGTCCCCGTCCCGACGAAGGAGGCCATTGTCAGGGCCATCCAAGGAACTCGTTTATGTCATCATACTCAAGGAGGTTTAGATACTCATGAAACACCGATGGTTATGCAGCATCTTATTGTTGAGCGGCTTGGCGGTTGCCGGCCAAGCGCAAGAGACGTTCGTGACGGAGACGGTCAGCATGGTGGAATCGCGGACCGTGGCCCTGGAATTAAGACCGGGCTACCGCACCGACCTCTGGAAGGTGAAGAACACCAACACCGAAGTGACCGACACGCTCATCCGAACCGACGTGAACGCCCGTTGGAGCCCGATGGACAAAGTCGAAGTCATGATGGAGATCCCCTACCTCAGAGACACCGTGGAACAGACCGCCACCGCCGACGACAAGGATTCAGGACTCGGCCAGGTCATCCTGGGCGGCAAATACGCGTTCTGCCCCATGGGCGGAGCCGCGCTCCGCGTGGAACTCCCGACGGGAGACAAGGACAAGATGTTGGGCGAAGGATTGAACATCGGGCTGGCGCTGCTGGCGGAGAAAGCGGTGGGACCGGTGAAGACCTACGCCAACGTGGGCTACCTGATCAAGCAGGAATACAAGACCACCTTCGACGTGGCCAACGCGGCCAAGACGAAAGTGGACCCGGGCGACATCCTGCAGTTGAACCTGGCGGCGGTCTATCCGCGCTTCGGGTTGGACTGGGTGGGAGAGGCCAACATGAACTTCATCGGCAAGCAGAAGCGGGGCGGGACGACGGTGAGCGGAAGCGACGCGACCGGCGTGGCCCTTCTGGTGGGAGCCAACAAGAAGCTCACGGAACAGATCGGCGTCAAAGCCGCTTTGTCATGGGAAGTCTCGGAAGAGGCGGCCCGGAGCGTGGACACCGTGCGCGGATCGGGTGACTACAAGGTCACTCTGGCGGCGAACTACCGGTTCAAATACTGATTCGGCGACACCTTTAAGGAGGACAATCACATGAAGACCTATTTAAGACTGAGCGTGACGGCGGCCCTGATGGTCGGGATGCTGTCCGGTTGCGGCAACAACAAGTCCAAGGACAAACTCCTCGGCGGAAATCTCTCCGGAGGAGACGGCTCCAGCGGGACCACGATCCTCTCCCCCGTCAGCAGCACCCAAAACGACCAGGCGGCCAGCGCCGCCCAGACGGCGGCCCTCGCGGCCAGTCTGGCCAGCTCAGGGATGGGCAGCATGGGAGCCCCCCAGGCCAGGGCCGTCATGAACGCCAGCCGCGTCGGAATGCCCACCA
Source organism: Elusimicrobiota bacterium (assembly GCA_022709755.1). Classification (GTDB taxonomy): domain Bacteria; phylum Elusimicrobiota; class Elusimicrobia; order FEN-1173; family JAKLIF01; genus JAKLIF01. The sequence goes on from JAKLIF010000004.1 coordinate 209,154, forward strand.
ACCCGTTCGGCAACGTGGATTCCGAGGGCTACTACAACATGACTCGGAGCAACCTGGGACCGGAACAGGGCGGTTCCGGAACGTTCAGACTCCGTTTCAGCGACAACAGCGACAATACCGTCGATCTGTTCAACTGGACCGGCTTCAGCCAATTCCCGCCGACCTTCCCGATCATCCGTTACGTCTCGGTGAAAGTGTCGGGGACCGATCCGGAAGGGAACACGTTCTCCGCGACCATGCGGCAGGACATGGGCGTTCAAACGGGAACGATGTCCGACATGACGAACTTCATGACGGGGAACATGATCATGACCGGGACGATCAACGTCTCGGGCCCCATGGGGACCTTCACGTTCACGTCGGAACTCACCATCAGCAACGCGACAGGCCTTGTGGTCAGCGGGACTGAATCCGGCAGCGGGACTCTTCCCGACGGCACGCAGGTCACCATCTCCATCGTCTGGGCGAACGGCGTCGGCGACGGGACCGTCACCGTGAACGGCGAGACGGTCATCATCCACATCAACGCCGACGGGTCCGGAACCTATCGGGACAACGGCGGAACACACGCCATCAACTAATCAGCATCCATCATCAGTTTAAAAACGGAGGGGTTTTCCAAAACCCCTCCGTTTTTTTTATAATCGCTTGAGACAAACGAAGCGAAAGGGCTCCCATGGACAATCCCATCCTATACCCGGAAGACAAGATCCCGCTCCCACGGCTCATCCCGATGGGCCTTCAACACGTGGTGGCCATGTTCGGCGCCACCGTCCTGGCGCCCATCCTGATGGGTTTCAACCCTCAAGTCGCGCTGTTCTTCTCCGGCGTGGGGACTCTGATATTCATCCTGGTCACCCGGTTCAAAGTCCCCAGCTACCTCGGTTCCAGTTTCGCCTTCATCGGTCCGGTCCTGGCCGTGACGGGCGGGGATCCGGCGAACATCCCGAACGCCCTCTGCGGCATCGCCGGTGCCGCCGTCCTGTATGGGATCGCCGCCGGCATCACCATCCGGAAGGGGTCGAGATGGATCGACGTCATGATGCCGCCCGTGGTCACGGGATCCGTCGTCACATTGATCGGGCTGAACCTGGCCGTCTCCAGTCTCTCCAACGCCGTCAACACCGATTTCGCCCTCACCACCCGGCAGGACTTCCTCAACATCCTCATCGCCGCTCTGACGTTCGCCTCATCCGCCGTCGTGGCGGTCTATCTGAAAGGATTCATCCGGCTCATCCCCATCCTGACCGGCGTCGTCCTGGGATGCCTGGCGTCCCTGCTCGCCGGCGCCGTGACGGCGGCGTCCTTGGAAACGATCCGCGCCGCCGCCTGGATCGGTCTCCCCCCTTTTCAAACCCCCGCCTTCAGCCTTCATGCTCTGCTCGTGATCGCCCCGGTCTTCGTGGTCCTTCTGGCGGAGAACAAAGGGCATATCACGGCCATCTCGGGGTGCATGAACCGGGACCTCACCCCTCTGTTGGGACGGGCGTATCTGGGAGACGCCATCGCCTCCTTCGTCTCGTCCCTGGGTGGAGGAACGCCCCAGACGACCTATGCCGAGAACATGGGCGTCATGGCCATCACCCGGGTCTTCAGCACATCCAATTTCATCGTCGCCTCGCTCATCGCCATCCTCTTCGGGCTCTGTCCGAAATTCGGGGCCGTCATCCAAGCCATCCCGAACCCTGTCCTCGGCGGAGTCACCCTGATGCTCTACGGTCTCATCGCCATGATGGGGGTCAAGATCTGGATGGATGCCAAGGTGGACTTTTGCTGTCAGAAGAACCTGGTGGTGGCCGGCAGTTCCCTCATCATCGCCACCGGTTTGGGGATCAAAGGGCTCACCGTCGGGTCGCTGAACATCGCCGGGATCGCCCTGGGGACCGTCCTGGCCGTACTACTGAACCTGCTCCTCTCCCTCGGGACCAAACCTTCCGACGCGGGCGGCTCAGTCCCTCCAGGAACCCTCCCGAAATGTTAGAATAGTCCCGTCTTTCCGTTTCGATCCGAACAAAATCAAAGATCAAGGGGAACCGCGTATGGCCGGCGAATACATCTTCACCATCGAAGACCTCAGCAAATCCTTCGGACCCAAAGTCCTGTTCAAAGACATCCATCTTTCCTTCTACCACAAGGCCAAGATCGGCATCGTGGGAGAAAACGGCACCGGGAAGAGCACCCTGATCCGCATCATGGCGGGAGAAGAGAAGGACTATCACGGCACCGCCAAACCCATGAAGGGGATCCGCATCGGCTACCTCCCCCAGGAACCCCGCCTGGACCCGGCCAAGACCGTCCGACAGGAAGTGGAGACCGCCTTCAGCCACATCACCGACATGGTGGCCGAATATGAGAAGATCTCCGAAAGCATGTCCAAACCCATGTCCGAGGCCGACATGGAGAAGGCGCTGGAAAAGATGAGCCGTCTGCAGGAGACCATCGAGGCGGCCGACGGCTGGGAACTGAAACGCCATGTGGACGTGGCGATGGACGCGCTCGTGCTCCCCCCCGACGACCTCCTGGTCGAAAAGATCTCCGGCGGAGAAGCGCGCCGCGTGGCCCTCTGCAAACTCCTCCTTCAGAAACCGGACATCCTCCTTCTCGACGAGCCCACCAACCACCTGGACGCCGAGACCGTGGCCTGGCTGGAGACCACCCTTCAGGAATATCCCGGCAACGTGATCGTCGTCACCCATGACCGCTATTTTCTGGACACCATCACCAAATGGATCCTGGAACTGGACCGGGGACAGGGGATCCCCTTCGAAGGGAACTATTCGTCGTGGCTGGAACAGAAGGCCGCCCGGCTGAAACTCGAGGAAAAGAAGGCCTCCAGTCTGCGAAAACGGCTGGACCAGGAGCTGGACTGGATGCGAATGACGCCGAGCGGACGGAGCGTCAAGAACAAAGCCCGGGTCCGCGAATACGAGACGCTCTCTTCCCAACAGAAATCGGTGGATGAGAACTCCCTGGACATCGAAGTCGTGCCGGGTCCCCCGCTGGGCGCCAAAGTCATCGAAGCCAAAGACATGGGAAAAGCCTTCGGGGACAACGTCCTCATGAAAGACGTCAATTTCGACATCCCCCGGGGAGCGGTCATCGGCCTGGTGGGTCCCAACGGGGTCGGGAAAACCACCCTCTTCCGGATGATCGTCGGCGAAGAGAAGCCCGACAGCGGACAACTCGTGGTCGGGCCGTCCGTCGTGATCTCCTATGTGGACCAGAAACGGGAAACGCTGGACCCGAACAAGACCGTTTTCGAGGAGATCGGCGGCGGTTCGGATTACCTGGACATCGGCGGAAAACCCGTCCACACGCGGCTCTATCTGGGCCGGTTCAATTTCAAGGGGACAGACCAGCAGAAAAGGGTCGGTTCTCTCTCCGGCGGGGAACGCAACCGACTGCACCTGGCCAAACAGATGCTCACGGGCGGCAACGTCCTCCTGCTGGACGAGCCGACCAACGACCTCGACGTGGACACCATCCGCGCGCTCGAGAACGCCATCCTGAACTACAGCGGATGCGTGCTGGTCATCAGCCACGACCGCTTCTTCCTGGACAGGATCTGCACCCACTTGATCGTGTTCGAAGGCACCGGCCGGTTGAGATGGTTCGAAGGGAACTTCCAGGATTACCGGGAATTCCACCAGAAAGAACTGGGCGGACGGGAAGAGAACCGGCGTTCGAAATACAAGAAACTGACCATCCGTTAAGTTGAGAGCGCCCCCCCCGGGGGCGCTCCGCCATCCATCAAAAGAAAACCGACCTCAATAAAAAAATCCTTGACAAGCTTCTTCTCCTTGAGTAAAATTATCACTCAAGAGGTCGGAGTGCCAGTGTCGATCACCATCCGGCGCTGATTTTCCGACGATGAGAGAAGAGATGCCAATCTGACAGGATTGGCCTTTTTTAGGACTCATAATTAGCAGTCTAATTCAGGAGGTGCTAGAAATGGCTGATGCAGAGCTCACAAAAGTGAACATTCGTCCTTTAGGGGATCGCGTTCTCGCGAAACCTCTCGTGAAGGAAAAAGAAGAAAAAGGTGGATTGATCATACCCGACACGGCGAAAGAAAAGCCGCAGGAAGGGAAGATCATCTCGGTCGGCAAAGGCAAGGTTGGCGACGATGGGAAACTGATCCCCATGGACGTCAAAGCGGGCGATCGGATCCTCTACGGGAAATATTCCGGCACGGAGATCAAGATCGACGGCGAAGATTATCTCATCATGCATCAGGACGACATCCTGGGCATTTTGGAAAGCAAATAAGCAGACTTCTTCATTAAGGAGGAGAATATATTATGGCAAAGCAGATCCGTTATTCTGATGACGCCCACAAGGCGGTCAAGATCGGGGTGGACAAACTGGCAGACGCCGTGAAGTCGACCCTGGGTCCCAAGGGCCGTTACGTGGTGCTGGACAAGAAATTCGGTTCCCCCACAGTCACCAACGATGGTGTCACCATCGCCAAGGACATCGAGTTGGAGGATCCGTTCGAGAACATGGGAGCGCAGCTGGTCCGTGAAGTCGCTTCCAAGACCAACGATGTGGCCGGCGACGGCACCACCACCGCGTGCGTGCTGGCGCAGTCCATCGTCACCGAAGGTTTCCGCAACATCACCGCCGGGGCCAACGCCACGCACATCAAGCGCGGCATCGACAAGGCCGTCGAAGCGGTCGTTCAGGAACTGAAACGGATAGCGAAAAAGATCAACATCGACGCCAAAGAGAAGGCGAAGGAAGAGATCACCCAGATCGCGACCGTGTCCGCCAACGACCGGGAGATCGGCGAAAAGATCGCCGAAGCCATCCTGAAAGTCGGCAAAGACGGCGTCATCACCGTGGAGGAAGGCAAGACTTCCGAGACCGTCCTGCGGACCGTCGAAGGGATGCAGTTCGACCGCGGCTACATCAGCCCGTATTTCGTCACCGACGCGGAGCGGATGGAAGCCGTCCTGGAAGACCCGTTCGTCATCATCACCGACAAGAAAGTCTCCGCCATGAACGACCTCCTGCCGATCCTGGAAAAAGTCCTCCAGACCGGCAAGCCGTTCCTGCTCATCGCCGAAGACCTCGAAGGCGAAGCCCTGGCCACGCTGGTGGTCAACAAGCTTCAAGGGCGTCTGCGTTGCTCGGCCGTGAAAGCGCCGGGATTCGGAGACCGCCGCAAAGAGATGCTCGAAGACATCGCCATCCTCACGGGCGGCCAGGTCATCACCGAGGAAAAGGGCTTCAAACTCGAGAAAGCCACCCTCGACATGCTCGGCCGGTCCACCCGCGTCGTCGTCGACAAGGAAAACACCACCATCGTCGGCGGAAACGGCGATGACAAGACCATCAAGGCGCGCATCTCCCAGATCCGCAAACAGATCGAAGAGACCACGTCGGACTACGACAAGGAAAAACTTCAGGAACGGCTCGCCAAGCTGGTCGGCGGAGTGGCCGTGATCGAAGTGGGCGCCGCCACCGAGACGGAGATGAAGAGCAAGAAATACAAGGTGGAAGACGCCATGCATGCCACCCGCGCGGGCGTGGAAGAAGGGATCGTCCCCGGAGGCGGAGTCGCGCTCCTTCGTTGCCAGAAAGTCCTTGACGGACTCAAAGGTGGAGACGCCGACGAACAGACCGGGATCAACATCGTGAAACGTTCCCTCGAAGACCCGATCCGCACCATTGCCGACAATGCCGGCGTGGACGGGTCGATCGTCGTGGACAAAGTGCGCAACGCGCACGATATGTCCACCGGCTTCAACGCCGAGACCGGAGAGTTCACCGACATGGTCAAAGCCGGGATCATCGATCCCATGAAAGTGACCCGCTCGGCGCTTCAGAACGCGTCCAGCATCGCGGGACTGCTCCTCACCACCGAAGTCCTGGTGACGGACATCCCCGAAAAGAAGGAGAACATGCATCCTCCCATGCCTCACGGCGGCGGAGACTTCTAAGTCACTACATCAATACGTTTCTAAGTAAAGAGGGGGTTCCCATGCGGGAACCCCCTCTTTATTGCTTTTCACGTTAAAATGCCCTTTTTTTTATGATACAATCCAGTGATTCGATGTTTTTCAGACTGAACTAGGACAATCGTGATCCCGATACACGGACAATGAACGATATAGCCGCCACAAAAACTTTTTCAGAAGACACCGCCATCTCCGGTTCCCACCTCAAGACGATCTTCCAGGTGTTCCTCGTCGTCGTCTGCACGTCATCCCTCATGGCCGGGACCGTCTGGGGCATGAAGAAATGGCTCCTGAAGAATTTCAACGTCCGCGCCGCCGAACTCACCAAACGCGTCCAGGGCCAATCCCAGGAATACGTCGACAACCACATCCAGGCCCTCTCCTCGTTCGCCCCCGTGTTCCAGAACACGGAGACCCCGACGCAAGAGCAGTTCTCCACCCAGGCCGCCAGCATCATGAGCCAGAACAGCGGATTCACGTCCATCAACATGATCAACAGGGATTTCATCATCGATTACGTCTACCCGCTCGAACTGAACCGCACGGCCCTCCACATGGACATCAAGAGCCGTTTCGACGTCTTGCCGGTGGCCCACCGGGCGGTCTCTCAACACGAGATGACCTCCACCGACATCATCGACCTGGTCCAAGGAGGCCGGGGCATCATTCTCTTCCAGCCCATCTACAAGGACAACCGCTGGATCGCCCTGGTCGAAGGCGTTTTCAAGATCGACGATTTCACAACCAATTTCATCGGCAAATATCTGCTGTCGGCCCACGACTACACGGTCATCGACGAGACGAACGGCCAGGAGATCTACACCTCCCTTCCTCCCACAAGTTACGAGCGGGCCACGCCGTACGACACCTATTTCACGCTGAAGGTCGCGGACCGGACCTGGTGGGTGATCCTTCATCCCCAGTCCCCCCCGATCCAAGTCTTCCCCATCGCCGGGGTCCTCCTTCTGGAACTGGCCGGCGGCGCGCTGATCCTTTTCCTCACCCTCCGGAACAAGACGGCCCTCCCCGCCAACGCATGAGGTTCAGGCCTTTCGGTCGTTGCGATTTCGATGTCTCCGAAATCGGATACGGCGCCTGGGGCATCGGCGGCACATGGTGGGGCAACACCGTCGACAACAAGCTCTCCCTGAAATCACTCCATCGCGCCATGGACGAGGGCGTCAACTTCATCGACACGGCCCTGGTCTACGGGAACGGACTGAGCGAACAACTGGTGGGACGGGCCATCCGTGAACACGGGCAACGCATCCAGGTCGCCTCGAAGATCCCCCCCAAGAACCATGAATGGCCCGCCGGAGAGAACACCCCCGCCGCCAACGCCTTCCCGAAAGAATGGATCGTTTCCTGCACGGAAAAGAGTCTGGTCCATCTTCGGTTGGACACCATCGACGTGATGCAGTTCCATGTCTGGCACGACCGATGGCTGGACCAACAGGATGTCTGGCTGGAAGCGGTGCGCCAGCTCAAGAAGCAAGGCAAGATCCGCTATTGGGGTGTTTCCATCAACGACCACTCTCCGGAGACCGCCCTGGCCCTGGTCAAGTCCGGTCTGGCCGACAGCGTTCAGGTCATCTACAATCTCTTCGACCAAAGCCCGGCGAAAGAGCTTTTACCCCTCTGCCTCGAAACCAAGACCGCCGTGATCGTGCGCGTACCGTTCGACGAGGGATCCCTCACCGGGACGCTCACCCCCGACACCGTCTTTCCGGAAGGAGATTTCCGACGGGACTATTTTAGCGGAGACCGGCTCACCGAGGCCTGCGACCGCTATAAAAAACTATCCCCTCTTCTCAAGGATGTGGCGAATTCTCCGGCCCGAGCCGCTCTCAAATTTTGTCTATCAAACCCCGCCGTGTGCACGGTCATCCCGGGGATGAGGCGCCCGGAGCATGTGGCCGACAACGTCGGCGCCTCGGACGGACAGCCGTATCCCCCCGAACTCCTTCAAGAACTGAAATCACATGCCTGGAAAAGGAATTTTTATGACTAAACTCGGACGTTCGATCTGCTGGCTGATCCTTGCCTTCTCGGTCACAAACCCCATTTGGGCCGGCGAAAAGATGACGCTGACCTTGCGAGATGGCGTGCAGTTGGTGGGAGATTTCACAGCCCCTCAGAACGAGTCGGCTCCGGTGCTCGTCTGCCTGCACGGGTTGGGAAGCCATCGGGTGGAATGGGATCCGCTGGTGTCAGCCGCCCATCAACGCGGATGGGGCGTATTCAGCTATGACGCGCGTGGACACGGAGAGAGCGTGAAGACCGCCCAGGGAGGGACCATTTCCTATCAAACTCCCTCTTACGGGCAAGACCCCGGGTTCTGGCGGGACATGATCGGAGACCTGGGTGAAATCCTTTTCTATCTGGAAAAACAGCGCGGGGTCCCGGCGAAGCGCCTCATCCCCGTCGGAGCGAGCCTGGGGGCGAACGTTTCTTTGGTGACGGCCGTCGACCATCCCAAGACGCCCTGTCTGGTGTTGCTCTCACCGGGCCTCGAATACGTCAGAATCAGGACGGAATCCTCCGTCTCCTCCTTCAAAAAACCCATCCTTTTCGTCGTTTCCCTCGGAGATTCGTATGCCTATCAGAGCGTGGTGAAACTATCGGAATTGACGACGCGCCAGACGTCCTGGATCAGGACCGGGAAAGGGCACGGGACACAGATGTTCGACGGGGCTTTGGAAGAAAAGATTTTGGATTGGATCGCCAAGCAGACCGGCTGGAAAAGCTCTCAATTTCGGTGACTCCAACTAAGCTATTAATAAACCTGCCACACCTCGTTTAGGATTCAGACAACCCTTTTTTACGACGACCACGAAAACAGGCGTTTCCACCACGACGGGTTGGATTTGCGTTCTCCGCGCAACATCTTCTTCGCCTCCACCCGGGCCATCCCCGTGATCCCTGCTCCCAGACGGAACTGAAACAAGATGCGCTCCCCCTCCTTGCGGACCTCCTCCACCGGCGATAAGAGCGGTTTCGGGCCCGTTGACGTGCGGCCCCCGAGCAGTTTCGACAGATATTGCGCGATATCTCGCTCGTCCGTCAACAGGACATAGATCGAATCCCCCGCCATCACGCTCTCAGACGGAATCCCATCGGCCGTTTCCTGCACCGCCACCTGCAGAGTCAATGATTCGGTCCCGCCCTTCACAAGGGAATCGGTCTCTTTGACCAACTCGGCTTCTTCCCCCTTCCTCTTCAAACGGCGGAACTGGTCCAAATTCAACTCTTCCCGATAGAGTTGGACATGGACCGCATCGTCCTTGAAATATGATTTCAGGAGCGGTTCAAACCGGCGTTTCAATTTATCCTCGTCCCCGCCGTTCAATATCTGGTAAATGCTTTCCTCCCCCTCCTGGAGATGCCCCAGGATGAACCGTTCCAGCTCCTGAGTGACCGTCTGGAGGGTGCCTTCCCAGAGACGAGAGGCGTAGATGTGCCTTTCAAAATCATACCAGTCCCCGTTCAGTTCCGTTTCGTAGAGCACCGGGTTATAGGAGACCACGGCGCGTACGCGGTAGAGACTCTGGTGACGGGTGTCGGCGATGAGGATCAACAACCCATAGAGGTTTTTCGACGGGAGGAAGAGTTTTCCCTTCACCACGGCGATGGACCGGAGGAGCGTCCCGATGGTGCGGATGGCCCGTTGGAGGTCATATCCCGCCGAGACCAGGGCCAGTTCGGCCTCCCCCTGTTCACACCCCGTCTCTTCCATCAATAAGTGGATCTTGTTTTGAATGAGAGGTTCCGTCATGGCGTTTTAAGAACGGGGGTGGGCCTTGTCATACACACGGCGAAGCTGTTCGGTGGTCACGTGGGTATAGATCTGGGTGGTCGAGAGACTGGAATGGCCGAGCATTTCCTGGACGGAACGGAGGTCGCACCCCCGATTGAGAAGATGCGTGGCAAAAGAATGTCTCAGCATGTGCGGATGCACCTTCTGGGAGATGGAGGCGCGTCGCGCCCAGGACTCCAGGATGTTGCGGACGGAACGGGAGGTGAGCCGCGTGCCCCTCAGGTTCATGAACAGGGGCCGGGCGCGGGTGTTCATCTTCTTGGCCGACGCGCTCAGGGGGTCTTCCCCTCTCGCCTTGAGATACCGCACGAGTGTCTCCAACGCCGTTTCACCGACGGGAACAAGCCTGACTTTCGACCCCTTGCCCAACACGCGGGCCAACCCGTTCCAGAACTCGACGTCTTCGATGTTGAGCGACACCAATTCTTCAACCCGCAGTCCCGCGGAATACAGGAACTCCAGCAGGGCGCGGTCACGGAGGGCGGCCAGGCCGTCTCCCGATGTCGGGACCGCTTCCAGAAGGCGCATCATGTCCTTTTCCGTCAGGAAATGGGGGATGCGCTTATCCCTCTTGATGCCGCCCCGGTTCAGGAGCGGGTCTTGGGTCAGATGGCCTTCCCGACGGAGAAAATGGAAGAAAGACCGTAAGACGGCCTGTTTCCGGATGATCGTGTTCTTCTTGTAGGAACGGGACTGCAGTTCGGCCAGGTAGGTGCGGATGACGCGGCGGTCGGAGAATACGGAGGACTGGTCGGGATAGTGCCGGGTGATGAACTGCGTGTAATCGGTGAGGTCCGCCGTATAAGCCCGCAAGGTCGCGGGGGACACGTTGCACTCGCCCCGCAGGTAGATCAGGAACTGTTGGACGAAGTCCTTCAACGGCACCGTATTTACGTCGACACTTTCCGGATGTTCCGGCATCGGGGAAAACCGGAGCAGGCCAGGAACGGACCGCGTTTCCCGAACCGCTTGAGCATGGGTTTTCCGCACTTCTCGCATTTTTCGTCGGTCATCTCGGGGGCGGGACGGATGATCTTGTTCCCGCTCCGGTCGATGGAGATGGTGTTACGGCAGTCCGGATAACCGGTGCAGGCCAGGAACCGGGAATTGCGCCGGCTCTTCATCACCATGGGTTTCCCGCACTTCCCGCATTTCTCGTCGGTGTTCTGGGGCACGATCTTCTGTCCCGTCTTATCCAAAGGCACGGTGTGCCGGCACTTGGGATAGGCCGAACACGCCAGATATTTCCCGAACCGGTTCTCCCGGAGGAACATCGGGGCGCCGCACAGCATGCACTTCTCGTCCGTCTCCACCGGTTTCAGCCGCACGGTCTCCATCTCGGTCTCGGCCTTCTCCAGGCTGGCCAGGAACGGTTTATAAAAATCCATGACGGTCTCCCGCCACTTCGCCTTGCCGGATGCGATGTCGTCCAGGTGTTCCTCGATCTTCGCCGTGAACCCCACGTCGACGATCTCCTTGAAATGCTGTTGGAGCTGGCGGTCCACCACCTTGCCCAGTTCCGTTGGGAAGAAGCGCCTCTCTTCAAGCCGCACGTATCCCCTGTCCAGGATCGTCTTGATGATGGGCGCGTAGGTCGACGGACGGCCGATGCCGTGTTCTTCGAGAACCTTCACCAGGCTGGCCTCGTTGAACCGGGGAGGCGGTTCCGTGAAATGCTGCTCGGGTTTCAACTCCTTGAGCGCGAGCAAGTCCCCCGCCGTCAGGACGGGCAATACGGCGGGCTCGTTCTCCTTGGGGCTATCGTCGGTCTCTTCGTAGATGACCAGGAACCCGTTGAACTTCAACGTGCGGCCGGCGGCCCGGAAGAGATAATCAGAGGCGGCGATGTCCACCGTGACCGTGTCGTAGACCGCTTCCGCCATCTGACTGGCGATAAAACGGCTCCAGATCAGTTCATAGAGCTTCATCTGTTCGTTGTTCAGGATGTCCCGGAGGGAGTCCGGCGTGCGGGACACCTTGGTGGGACGGATACACTCGTGAGCCTCTTGGGCGCCTTTGGCTTTTGTCTTATAGATCCTCGGTTTCGCCGGCAGATAGGACTTCCCGTATTTCGCTTCCACCCACTGAACCGCTTCCTGCTGGGCCTCTTTGGCCACAGACACAGAATCCGTCCTCATGTAGGTAATCAAACCCACGGGACCTTCGGTCCCCGCCTCCACCCCTTCGTAGAGTTGCTGGGCGATCATCATGGTCTGAGACGTGGAGAAATACAGGCGGCGGGACGCCTCCTGCTGCAAGCTGGCGGTCGTGAACGGCGGCGTGGGCTGGCGGCGCTTTTCCTTGGGTTCCACCCGTTGGACGGTGTAAGACGCTCCGTCCAACTTCCGGAGGACCTCATCCAATTTCTCGCGGTTCCGGAAAGCGAATTTATCGTAACGGGTCTCCCCGCACGAGTGGAGCTGGGCCCGGAAAGACTGTCCCGACTTTTCCAGATCGGCTTCCAACGTCCAGAATTCCTCGGCGACGAACTTCAGGATCTCTTCTTCCCGCGCGCAGATCAAGCGGACGGCCACCGACTGGACCCTGCCCGCCGACAATCCGCGACGGACTTTGCGCCAGAGCAACGGGGACAGCTTGTAACCCACCAGGCGGTCCAAGATGCGCCGGGCGAGTTGGGCGTCCACCAGGGGAAGATGGATCCCCCGGGCGGTCTTGAACGATTCCCGGATGGCCTCCGGGGTGATCTCGTGGAACGTGATGCGTTTGGCCTTTTTCTCGTCCAGATCCAGGATCTTGGTCAGATGCCAGGCGATGGCCTCTCCTTCGCGGTCGAAGTCAGTCGCCAGATAGATGGATTTCGCCTTCTTGGCCAGGCGGGTGAGATCCGGAACGACCTTCTTGGCGCGTGGAAGCATCTCGTAGCGCGGCTCGAACCCGTTCTTCACGTCCACACCCAATTCTTTTTCTGGAAGGTCCCTCAGGTGCCCGTAGGAACTCCGGATGACATAGTTACCGCCGAGGATTTTCCCGATCGTTCTTTCCTTGGTGGGCGACTCAACGATGATCAGTTCCTTGCTCATATCGGTAAAACTCCTTCAGCCATACTCCGTTCGGTCCTCATGTACAGACCGCCGGGCAGATTTCGAATCATTCCACTCATCTCCAATTCCAACAGCACGGCCGACAACCGGGCCGGTTTGAGGCCGGACTTGACCGTGAGATGGTCGGCGGAGACCGGGTCGATGCTCAGATGGGGCAAAAGCCCCGAGGCGTCCGCCGAGAGTTCCACCGGAGCGGACCGTCCCGCCGGTTTGGCGCGGGACGTCTGGCTCAACAACTGCTTGAAAGCGGTGATCTCGTCCAACACGTCCGAAAAATTTTCCAGGAGTCTCCCCCCCTGTTTGATGAGACGATGGGGGCCGAGGCTCTTCTTCGAGAAGACGGATCCGGGGACGGCGAAGACGTCGCGGCCCTGTTCCCCGGCCAACCGGGCCGTGATGAGGGCGCCGCTGGTCTCGTCGGCCTCGACCACGATGACGGCCAGAGACAAGCCGGAGATGATGCGGTTCCTCCTCGGGAAGTGTCCCTTATCCGGCGGGGTCTTCATGGAGAACTCGGAGAAGACGGCCCCCTGCTCCGCGATCTTCTCCGACAAAATCCTGTTTTCGGGCGGATAGACCTTGCTGAGCCCGCTCCCGAGGACGCCGAACGTGCGTCCGCCGCATTTGAGCGCGATGGAATGGGCGACGGTGTCGATTCCGCGCGCCAGGCCGCTCACGGAGGTGACCCCGGCTTCGGCCATCTCGCGGGCCAAACGTTCCGCCACCGCGGTCCCATAGGGGGACGGGTTCCTCGTCCCGACGACGGCCACCGCCCAAGCGTCCCGCGTCTTGAATTGGCCCCGCACATAAAGCACGGGAGGCGCGTCCGTCAGCGATTTCAACATCGACGGATAATCGGGGTCTGTCATCAACAATATCCGCGTGTCCGTGCGTTCGATCTCGTCGAGTTCCTGATCCAGGAGCGCGCGGGTCTTCTCGCAGGATTGATGCAACCGCCGGCCCAGAGAAGGCCCCCACTCTTCCAGGGCTTCCCATTCTTTCGCCGGACGATCCAACGCGTCGGCGATGGTCCCGAACCGTTCCAGGATCGTCCGGAACCGGGCCGGTCCCACCTCGGGACACATGTTCAAAAGGATGCGCGCCGACCGCTCGTCCAGCCGGTCAGTCACAGAAGGTCCTCCGACATCTCGCTTTCAAAGAACGGCGAGGAGCGTTTCGGGGTCTCCCGTTCCTCGACATCCCGCGCGGCCGGCGTCTCCGGGGATTTTCGGACCGGAGCAGGCGACGGCCCGGCGGACGGCGGCAGGGGGAAGACGTCGCCCATCAAGCGTCTCAGCCGGAGCAACCGGTCGTCGTCGTCCAGGGCTGTCTGCCACGCCGAGGGAATCCGTCCGACGGAAATGAAGAGCCGGAGGGGGTCCACCCGGAGGATCTCCGAGAGCCGGAACAGGACCCTCTCGTCGTCCGGGGGGTTCCGTTCCCCCCTCAGAACTTTGGCCATGTAGGATGGGTCGATCCGGGCGTAACGGCAGACCTCCCGGATGGAGATGTCCCTCTCCTTCAACTGGCGGCGGAGCAACCTGGCAAATGCCGGAAAAGACACTCTACTGTCCTTTCAATATCTCGTAGCGGCGGGTGGCGATTTCCCGACGCGGGCCCTGCGGGAAAAGTTCGATGTATTTCTGATAGGCCTCCGTGGCCTCGCGGTTCTTATTGAGCTGTTCCAACATGCTCGCCACGCCGAATTGGGCCCGCTCGGCATACCGGCTCCGGGGATACCGTTCCATGATCTTCTGATATTCGCTCAACGCCAGGGCCTCCCGGCTGAGGATCTCGTGCCAGGCCGCCAAGCCGTATTGAAGGGTGGCGTTCCCCTTCATCTGAGGATGCCCGTCGAGAAAGATCTGAAACCGCCCGCTGCTGACGAAATCGCTCCACCAGAAGACGGACAAACCGGCCAGGATCAGGAAAAGAATGAAGTTTTTCATGGGGACGTCACTCCTTGAGGAGGACCCAATCACCGACGGCGATCGGGTCGTTGGCGGCAACGATGGAAGCGGTGATCTTCTTCTTCGCCGAATCGACATATTCCACCTGGAGCAGGCCCACCTTCTTGTAGAACGTTCCCATATGACGACCCGTGACGGGATGTTTGGCCTTACGGTCCTTGTGGTAGATGACGCCCGTCATCCGCGACCGGATATCTCCCGACCGCACCTTCAGGGTCACGATATCCCCGAACGAGATCATCTCTTTCTTTTCCAGACAGCCCGAGATCACACAGGCCGCCTTCTTCTCCGGGGGTACCAGAAGCGAGTTTTCCTGGGAGGAACTGATCCGGATGGTGGGAAGGTTGACGGGCACCGTGGACGTCGAATCCATCACGATCTCTTCCGGAGCCGCATCCCAATCGGTCTCCACCGTCTCCTCGGCGGGCGCGGGGACGGGTTCCGCCACCCGTTCCGTGAAGAGGTCGGGGATGATGAAATTCTGTCGGGGGTAGATCAGGTCCGGGTCCTTGATGGAGGGCTGGTTGGCGTTCCAGATCTTACGCCATTTCCAGGCATCTTTATAATAGAACATCGCCAGATCCCAGAGGGTATCTCCCTGGAGGACCGAATGATATTTCGGGGCGGTGGACACGGCAGGGATCGCGGTCTCCCCGTCGGAGGACGGCGTCTCCGGTGTCGGTTCTTCGTCCATGGACGGAGTCCCCGACGCCTCCCCTTCTCCGGTGGCGGAGGTCTCCTCGACGACGGCCTCCGGAACCGTTCCGGCCGGAGACGGGGCCGACATTCCGGGTAACGCCGAGGCGGGGACAGCGGCCGGTTCTTTCTTCTCCGTCTCCCGGGGCAAGGACAATTGGGGAGTGGACGGGCTCGAGGCGGGGCCTTCCACCCATTCTTCCGCCCGGGAGACAGCCGCGAAAAGGACCAACGCGAACGCTCCCGTCAAAATCGCATTCCGAAAAACCTGGACTCTATTGAACATCATACGCCTCCCTGATTCTTAGGTCTGAGCCAACACGCCGTAACGATCCAACTGGCGGTATTGCACGGCCTCCGCCACATGTTCGTCGAGGATGATCTCCGACGATGAAAGATCGGCGATGGTCCTCGACAATTTAAGGACCCGGTCATACGAGCGGGCCGACAATCCCAAGCGGGCCACGACCGTCTTCAAGAACCCCCTGGCCGACTCCTGGATCCGGCAAAACTGTTTGATGTGACGGGACCCCATCTGCGCGTTGGCGAAGATCCCCTCGGCGGACAGGCGCCCTTCCTGGATCCGGCGGGCCGTCAGCACCCGGGCGCGGATGGTCTCCGAGGATTCGCCCGGGGGCAGCTCGTCGGCCAACTCCCTCAACGGGAGCGCGGGAACCTCGACATGCATGTCAATCCGGTCCAACAACGGGCCCGATATCTTCGAGCGGTATTTCTGTATCTGGAACGGGGAGCAGACGCAATCCCGGTCCGGGTGTCCCTGATAACCGCAAGGACAAGGGTTCATGGCCGCGATCAACATGAACCTTGACGGAAAAGTGAGCGCCGTGGCCGCCCGCGAAATGGTGACGCAACCGTCCTCCAGGGGCTGCCGGAGGACTTCCAGGACGTGCCGGTTGAACTCCAGCAACTCATCGAGGAAGAGCACGCCTCCGTGCGCCAGGGACACTTCTCCCGGACGGGGAACAGCCCCGCCGCCGACCACCGCCACGTCGGAGATGGTGTGATGCGGGCTCCGGAACGGACGTCGCCGGACCAACGAGTGTCCCCGAGGGAGGAAACCGGCGACCGAATGGATCTTCGTCACTTCCAACGCCTCCTCGAAGGTCATGGGAGGCAGGATGGAGGGGACCCGTTTGGCCAACATGGTCTTTCCGGACCCCGGCGGACCGATGAGCATCACGTTGTGCCCGCCCGCCGCCGCGATCTCGAGGGCCCTCTTGGCAAAGAACTGACCTCTGACTTCTGAAAAATCCTGCGATTCCGCCGGAAGAGGCTCGGGGTCGGCCTTGGAATACGCCGAAAGGTCCGGCGTCCAGGTTCCCCTCAGGAAATCGGCGGCTTCCTTGAGCGTCGATACCGGGACGAGTTCGATCCCTTCGGCCAGCGCCCCCTCCGGATAATTCTGCGCCGGGAAGATGAGCCCTTGGGCTCCCTGGGCCTTGACGGCCTCGGCGATGGGCAACAGGCCCCGGACCGGCCGGACATGCCCATCCAGCGCCAGTTCGCCGACCATCACATATTTCGACAGCCGGTCCGTCGAAAAGATCCGTTGGGAGGCCAACACCCCGACGGCGATCGGCAAGTCGAAGGCCGTCCCCTCCTTCTTCACGTCCGCGGGGGAAAGGTTCACAACCACTTTCCGCATGGGGAAATCGAAACCGGAGTTGCGCACGGCGGACACCACGCGGTCTTTCGCCTCTTTCACCGCCGCGTCGGGAAGGCCCACCGTGGCGAAATGAGGGAGGCCGGGGGTGATATCCACCTCGACCTGGATCGACAGGCCGTGGATGCCTTGCGTCGTGGCGCTGAAAACTTGGGACAACATGTGACCGGGTCTCCCCCCGTCCGCCCGATCTGGGCGGGTTGTCAGTGCTTGACCAGTTTCTCCATCTGGCTCAGGAGTTCCTCGATGTGAAACGGCTTGGGGCAGACGCCGGAGGCGCCGTGTTCCAAGGCCACACCGATAGACTCCGGATAAGCGCTGACGACCAGGATCGGGACGTGCCGCCCTTGAGGCATCCGGCGGATGGCGTCCAATATCTCGATCCCGTTCATATCCGGCATCATGATGTCCAACGTGATCAAATCGGGCATGCGTGACTGAACGAACGACAGGGCTTCCTTCCCGGACATGACGGATCGGATCTGCGCGTGGGGGAGGAGTCCTGTCAGAAGGTCCTGCATCAGGCGGACGGTCTCCTGGTCGTCGTCGACGAGGAGCACCAGTTTGTCCGCGAACGTCTTCTCGATGGGGGTGGCGACGACCTCCGTGATGGCCGTCGGCTGAGGAAGGATGGGAAGGCGGAAACTGATCCGGGTCCCCTGGCGATGGCCCGAGGAGAACGCCCAGATGCGGCCGCCGTGGGCTTCCACGATCTGTTTGCAGATGGACAGACCCAGGCCCAATCCCGTATAGTTGCGCGTGAGGCTCTGGTCGGCCTGATAAAACCGGTTGAAGATGTTCGGGAGCGACTCCGAGGGGATGCCGTCCCCGTCGTCGATGATGTCGAGCTGGATATGGTTGTCCGCCTCGCGGATCACGTTGAGCTTGATGTGCCCGTTGATGGGCGTGAACTTGACCGCGTTGTGGAGCAGGTTCTCCAGCACTTCCTCGAGACGGCGCGGACTGCCGTACATCCAGAGGGGGTCGTCGCCCATCGAGGACTCGAACCCGATGTTCTTCCTCGTCCACATCGGACGGAAAGCGTCCACCTGTTTCTTGATTAGCTCCAGGAACGAGAAATTCTCACGGTGCCAGAAACGGACGCTCTTGGCGAAATCGCGCACTTCGAAGAGGTTGTTCAGCAGATGGATCAGATGACGGGTGTTGGTCAGGATGTTCTGGACGCTGACCCGCTGTTTGCTGGAAAGGCCGTCGCCGCGTTCCATCGTCATCAACTCCCCATGCCCCAGGATGATCGTCAACGGGGTGCGGAGTTCGTGCGAGATGGCGGCCAGGAACTCATCTTTCATGTTCTGGAGTTCCTCCAGGTGCTTTTTCTCGTTGAGGAGGTGCTGGACGCTCAACGCCCGCTGAACGACCGTGTTCAGGTTGACGGAGGCGATCTCCTTCTTGAGGATGTAGTCGAAGATCCCCCGCTTGATGGCGTCGGCGGCCAACGGTTCTTCGGATTGGGAGATCAACATGATGATGGGCAGGCGCAGACTGGTCTGACCGATGCATTGGATGACTTCGAGACCGTTGATATCGGGAAGGGCATAATCGAGGAACAGGAGGGAGAAGGGGTCTTTCTGCAACCGTTCGAGGGCGGATTGACCGTCGGCCACGTGGACCAGGTGGACCGACCAGGAGATCAACCGCTTGACCTGGGCCTCGAAGACGCCGACGAACGCGGTGTCCGCCGTCGCCAACAGGATGTTTAGCGCGGGCTGATTGGAATCCGTCATGATGAATGGGTCCGATCGTTCATTCTGTTTTCAAATCGTGTATTCCGCCGAGTCCGGAGAGAAGGCGTCCGGCAAGTGTTCGATCGATCCGTCGGGATTGACCGCCACGACATCGAAACGGTAATCCTGCCCCGCCAGGCGCCGGTCCTTGATGAACATCAGGGCCGCCTTGAGCATCCGGCCTTGTTTGGAGGAGTGCACGGCCTCTTGCGGAGAGCCGTAAGCGGTGGATCGGCGCGTTTTGACTTCGACGAAGACCACCGCCCCGCCGTCCCGCATGACCAGATCCAATTCCCCCCAGCGCGTCCGGTAATTGGAGGCCAGACATTCCAGCCCCTTGTCCTCGAGATACGCTTTCGCCCGCCGTTCTCCTCCGTCCCCAACCTGTCGGGTCGGGAGGGCCATCACGCCGGCACAGCGGGCCGGGAGCCGGAAAGGAGACACTCCTTGACCGGAGCGTAGGACCGCCGATGAATGTCGCAGGGACCGTAACGGTTCAGGGCGTCCCGGTGAGAGGCGGTCCCATATCCCTTGTTCTGATCGAACGAATAGACGGGATACTTGGGATGTTCCTCGTGCATGATCCGGTCGCGCGTGACCTTGGCCAGGATGCTGGCCGCCGCGATGGAGGCGCTGAGGGCATCTCCCCGGATGACGGTCTTTTGAGGGCCCGCATAGGCGGGGATCCCCCTGTTTCCGTCGATGAGCGCGAGGGATGGACGCACCGACAGTCCGGCCAGCGCGTTCCTCATCCCGATGAAAGTGGCTTGAAGCACGTTCACCTCGTCGACCACCGCGGGGCTGATGACCGACACCGCATACGCCTCGCTCTGTTCAATGATCAAACCGAACAGGCGCTCCCGTTGGAGCGCCGTCAACTGCTTGCTGTCGTTCAACCCTGCTAAAACGGGGCCCGTCTTCAATATGACGGCGGCCGCCACCAGCGGGCCCGCCCAACAACCCCGTCCCGCTTCGTCCACGCCGGCCAGGATCGCCGGCCCGCGCGAACGGTATTCCTGATCGAAACGATAGAGATCGTCAGCCGGCACTGGGCTTGGCGGCCTCAGGAGCCGTCGCCGGAGCCGCGGGGGACGCGTCCTGCGCCTCCTCTTTTCCGGCGATGCGCGCGGCCTTTCCGGAAAGGTTCCGCAGGTAATAGAGTTTGGCCCGGCGGACTTTACCGGAACGGACCACTTCAAGCCCCTCGATCCGGGGGGAATGCAGGGGAAAGGTCCTCTCGATCCCGACGCCGAAGGAGACCTTCCGCACGGTGAACGTGCCGGCGATGCCGTGTCCCCTCCTGCGGATGACGACGCCTTCGAAAGCCTGGACGCGCTCGCTCTCTCCTTCGACGACTTTCACGTCCACTCGGACGAAATCGCCCACGCGGAACGGGGTCAGATCCTTTTTCAGATATTTCGCTTCGACTTGATCAATGAGTGCATTCATGGTTAAAACCGCCTTCTTTATTTGATTTCGCTCTTCTTTTTTTCTGCTCTCAACAAATCGGGCCTTTTCCGACGGGTACGTTCCATCGACATCTCCCGGCGCCATTGGGCGATACGGGCGTGGTTCCCTTCCAGGAGAACCTCGGGGACTTTACGGTCCCGCCAGACCTGCGGCCGGGTGTAGTGCGGGCAATCCAGAAGTCCCGACCACCCCTCAGCGAAAGAGTCCCACTTCAGGGAATCCTGGTCCTGAACCACGCCGGGTCTCCATCGGACCACGGCATCGGTCAACGCCATGGCCGGGATTTCCCCCCCCGTCAGAACCGCGTCTCCGACGGACACCTCCAGGTCCACCCAATCCATCAGACGTTCATCCACTCCCTCGTAATGACCGCACAGGAGCACCAGATGTTTCCGGGCGGATAAAAATTCGACGAGTTTCTGGTCCAACCGGCGTCCCTGAGGAGACAGATAGACCACGGTGGATCGACGTTTTCTTTTGGGATCGGCCGGGATCCCCAGCGTCCGGAACGTCCGAAAAACCGGATCGGGCTTCAGCACCATCCCCGGTCCGCCGCCGAAGGGCCGGTCATCGGCCGTCCGATGACGGTCGGTCGCCTGGGTGCGGATATCATGGACTTGAATGCGAACCAGGCCTTTTTCCTGCGCCTTCCCGATCAGACTCTCGGTGAAGACTCCCTGGAACATCTTCGGGAACAGCGTCAGGATGTCGATTGTCAGCGGTTGACGCTTCATCGGCGGCGTCAGCCCTCGTAAATCTCTCTCAATCCGGCCGGAAGGCGGACCGTGATCATCTTCCCGGGCAGATCCAACCCGACCACCACCGTTTTGAGCGCCGGGATCAAATACTCCTTTTTCTCGCCTTTGACGACGAACACGTCGTTGGCGCCGGTCGGGAGGACATCCACCAACACACCCAGTTCTTCCCCCGACTCCGTCACCACCCGGCTTCCCGCCAGTTCGGCGACGAGGATCTGGTCTTCCGGGGGCACCTCCGGGGCCTGTCCCGGGCGAAGCCGTCGTCCCTTACTCTGCCAGTTCAACGGAAAACGGACCCTGTTCCTTCGAGAGCGTGCACCCGGGTTCAGGTTCCGCACTCCTCTCGAACGCGGCGTTCACGACGGCACGGATGGCCTTGATGGTTTTCCCCTGTTTCCCGATCACACGGCCTTTGTCTTCCTGGACCACGCGGATCCGGATGCAGGGGCCCTTATCCTGATCGGTCAGTTCGGCCTCCACCCGATCGGGATGATCCACGATGGCCTTTACGACGTAAAGAGCCAGATCCAGCGGCGACGACATGGAATGATTTAAGATTAACTTTCAGACGTTGCCAGCAGGCCGGCTTTCTTCAGCACCGTGGACGCGGACCCGGTCGGTTGGGCCCCCGTGGACAGCCAGTAACGCAGACGATCGGAATCGATCGTGATCTTGTCGGATGTATTCTGAGGATGATAATGTCCGAGGACTTCCAGACAGGCCGCATCACGCGACTTTCGGCGGTCGATGACCACCAGCCGGAAATGAGGCGTATGGGGTCGGCCCACTTTTTGGAATCTTATTCTGACCACATTGTCTCCTTTTGACGAAGTGATTTCGGAGTGGAGATGATATCTAAATCATCCACCATCGTCAAGCATCCATGGACGCTCTTGTAGTTACTACTATCCATTTACCGCGGGCTCATGGACCCATTGGACGACAGATGACAGGGGGAGCCGGTCGGGGACGAACGCATTGACGGGAGCCTTCTCATCGGCGTAACCGACCGACAAGCCACAGACGATGAGCCGGTCGGCGGGCAGGCCCAGGCAAGAGCGGATGGTCCCGCTGTAACGAGCCAGGCTGAGTTGGGGACAGCTCGACAGTCCGACCGCGCGGAGGCCCAGCATGACGTTCTGCATGAAAAATCCCATGTCCAGGAACTGAGCCCGCTCCACCGTGCGGGGCATATGGAAGACGAGCACCACCGGCGCATGAAAGAACGTGTAGTTTTCCCTCTCATGGGCCCGGCGGCCCGCCTCGTCTCCCCGGGCGATCCCTTTCAACCGATAGAGGGCCAGACCGCATTCGCGGGCGCGGGCGGCGAACCCCTCGGGCAACTCTTCCGGATAAAAACGGTAGTCCGGCTGTTCGACGATCCCCTGGTCGAATTTCGAGCAGATCCGTTCCGAGAGGCGGTCCCGCGCGGCGCCGGACACCACGACGACCCGCCACGGCTGCATGTTCTTGGCCGACGGGGCCTGACATGCCGACGACAGCACTTTCCCGAGAACGTCCCTGTCGACGGGCGTCGGGAGGAACGCCCGCTTGGAATGACGCGAAGCGATCAAGTCCAAAAACTCCTTCCCTTCAGACGTCCCGTTGTTCACCGGCATGATCTCAACCTCGCTAACAGACGTTTTTTAACGGCGGACGGGATCCGCGACGGAGGGATCCCCGACAACAGTTTCCGGAGGCGCACCAGCTCCCCTGCGCCATCGGCGCATTCCCGGCATCGTTCGAGATGCCTGCGGAATCCGGCGGGCCAACAACCACAATCCCCCCGATCGATGCAATCCGCCAGATATTTCCGGCCCGTGCGACAACTCAAGGATGAGCCCCCCCGTGGACATATTTGTTCAGCCGAGTCCTCAGGAGCAACCGCCCCCGATGGAGCCGCGATTTGACCGCGGGCAGACTCAGGTTCAATATCTTTGCGATCTCCTCGTTGGAAAGCCCCTGCATGTCCTTCAGGACGACGGCGAGCCGGTAGTCGACGGGCAAAGCCTCCAACGCGGCCGTGACGACCTCCTGGACTTCCTTCCGATGCGCCCGCTTGGCCGGATCCCCCTTGGGGTCCTTCAGGATATTCTCGGAGACCCCCTCGTCGGGCCCTTCTCCCGGCATGGACGTGACGATCGGCACCGTCCGTTCGTTTTTGCGCCGACGGAGCTTCATCCAGCAGAGGTTCGCCGCGATCCGGTACAGCCACGTGCCCAGATGGGAACGCGATTGATATTGGCGGATCTTCTTGAACGCCGTCACGAAAGTCTCCTGGTAGATATCCTCGGCTTCGGAGGGAGCTCCCGCGCACACATGGTGGGAGAGGTTGAAGATGCGGTCCCCATACAGACGGACCAACTGGGAGAAAGCGGTCCCGTCCCCCTGCTGACTGCGCGCGATCAATTCCGTCTCATCCATCGCCTCATCCTTTGAGTATCGATTGGTAACATTCAAAATCCGGCCGTGAAAAACACACCAAGACCACCCGTTCGAGGGAAGGGGCCGTCCTCAGTCCTTGGCGGACCGCTCTCACGGCGACGGGAGCGGCCTGATCGATCGGGTACCCGTAGACGCCCGTGCTGATGCACGGAAAAGCGATGGTGCGGACTCCATGCCGGACCGCCAACGACAGGGCGTTCTCATAACATTTTTCGAGCAGGGCTTCCTCTCCCCGCCCGCCCCCGTGCCACCGGGGTCCCGCCACGTGGATCACATGCCGGGCCGGAAGACGATACCCCCGGGTCATGCGCGCCTCTCCGGTGGGACATCCCAAGGTCCGGCATTCCGCCAACAGCTCCGGACCGGCCCGCCGATGGATGGCGCCGTCGACGCCGCCCCCTCCCGACAAAGAGGTGTTGGCCGCGTTGACGATCGCGTCCACGTCCAACCCGGTGATATCCCCGAGAAGAAGTTCAATCCGTCCCACGCGCTCCGGCCTCCTGCAAAATCATCCCAAATAGTATACAATTTTGGCGTTGTTCACCGACTTCAAAACGAACGGAGGAATAGACGATGACCCCACCCAAGATCGCCGACAAAAAACCAGCCGTATTGGAACTGGATCCGGGAAAATATTACTGGTGCACCTGCGGCACCTCGCTGAAACAGCCTTTCTGCGACGGGTCCCATAAAGGATCCGACTTCAAACCGATGCTCGTCGAACTGACGGAGAAGAAAAAAGTCGCCCTGTGCCAGTGCAAACAGACCAAGAACCCTCCCTTCTGCGACGGCGCCCACACGAAACTCTGAGGAAATCCTCTCACCCGGTTCACCGTTCCGTGAGGGGGTGGTGAGCCCCAGGGAAACCATGGACAATCATTCCTTCCGCGCGCGACCGTTCTCGGTTTCCGTGGAAGTCGCGGTCCTCTCCGCCCTCCTCCTCCTGTTCCTCGGCATCACGGGGTTCCGTCTCTATTCCCCCGGATTCTATTTCGACGCCATCCCCGACGAAGCCAGGGCCCTGTCTTGGGCCGAGTCCTTGCGGGCCGGAAGGTTCCATTTCCTGTCATCGTGGGGGGCGATGCCCCTCTACCACGGGAACCTGACCAGTTATTTCCTCTTCCCCGTCTTTTACCTCCTCGGGCCCCAATGGACCCTGATCCGGCTTTGGCCGATCTTTTGGGGAATGCTGACCTTGATTTCGACCTACCTTCTGGTGAGGCGGGCCTTCGACGTCCCCACCGCCGCCGGGACGGTCTTCCTTCTGGCCATCCATCCCGCCTTTGCGATGGGGATCAAGGTCGGTCAGTATTACGGAAGTCTCATGTTGTTCTTCTCGACGACGGGATTACTCCTCTTCCTGAGGGCTTGGCAGGAGAAGAGCGCCGTTTCATGGGCACTGGCGATCTTCGTGTCTTCGCTGGGATTGGGGACGCGCCTTTGGTACAGTTGGTTCCTCATCGGACTTTGCGTCTGCGGCCTGGCGTTCTCCGGACACCTCTGGCGACGTTTCAACCTGGGGGACACTTCCCGTCGGCGATGGTTCGTCTACGGTGGGATCGTCGCCCTCCTCCCGATGTCTGTCATGATCATCTACGGATTGATGCAGAGAGGATACGCCGACATCTCCGGCACCCTGCACCCCCAGTCCCTCGAAAATCCCTGTCGGCAGTTCCTCAGACTCACCCACCAGATGTTGCTCGGGCTCAACGCCTACAATTATTATTTCAACGGCGCGGCTCCGTCCATCCGGAAGATCGCGCACTCGCCCCTCAACACCCTGTATCCCCCTGTCTTCTGGGTCTCCCTCCTCTGGTGCGCCCTCCGGCCGGTCATCAAGCCGGCCCATCAGAGCCGAGGACCGCTGACATTCCTGGTCCTGTTGTTCATCTCCATGATGGGCGCGGCGGCCTTCACGTTCAAGTTCAGGGCCTTCGCCCACCACTACATCGTCTTCTACCCCCTCTACCAGATCATCATCGTGGTGGCCCTCAAGGACATTCTGCAACGCAGTCTCCGTTACCCCCTGTTGACCCTCCTCATCGTCGGAAGCAGCGTCCAGTTCATCCTCAGCGAGACATATGCGTTGACCGGATTCATGCGGCGCGTGTCGATCCACGGAGGTCTGAACAAGGCCACGGACCGCATCTACGACCTATCCGACCAAATCGACCGCTATGCGATTAAAAATCGATCCGTCCCGATCCTGACGTCCTATTATGTCGCCCAAAACCTTTCCTTCCTCAACGCCGGTTCCGATATCCGTGCGGGCGACGATCCGGACGCGCTCAAACTCCTCCTCGGCGGAACACCCCGGTTCGCCTACATCCTGTCCCATTGGGACACAGAACAGGCCGGGCTTCCGACGCTCCGGTCCCTGTCGATGAAACACGGTTATTCGATCAACCGGTTGCACCGTCTCCACGACAAAGACGGTTCCCCGGTCTTCGACTTTTTCGAGTTGACTCGGGACTCCAAAGACTGATATAGATATCGCATGCGAAAGACCTCATTCCCCGGCATCGACACCACTCCCACCCGGAGACTCCTGGCGGACCATCGGATGATACGAAAGATTTTGGAAGGGATCCGGCCAGGTCCACCGCGTCTCGGGGAACTCCTGAAGACGTTGAGGAGGGCGGTATTGGCTCACGCGTGGTTTGAGAACGAGGTTCTTTTACCGGGGATCCGACAGGAAGGATTCTGGATGAACTGTTTCCTCGACGAGATCGTCGTCGAGCACACCGACATCGAAAAACTATTGGACCGACTTCTGAAATTCCGCCACCCCCCGACCGAGAGGTTCTCCGCGATCTTGACCCAACTCAAGGGGGTGCTGAACGCCCACTTCCTCAAGGAAGAGGAAGCCCTCTTTCCATTGACGGAAGAGCGTCTGTCCCCGCAAGCCCTCCAACGGCTTTCCGCCGAGATGAACCGCCGCCAGTCCGAGGCGCGCCGCTTCTCGACGGGGAACTGACCCGCCGTCAGATCGACTGCGCGACGCGGCGGACTTCCTCCAGCATGGCCTTCCGGTCGGCGTCGGAGACGAACGGGACCGCGTTGAAATACACATGCCGCAAGACCTGTATCCCGCAGAACCGCAAGATCCCGTCCTCCATCATCTGATTCAGACTCTTGACCATCCCTGAAGACTCGTAGAGCTCCTTGGGAGAACCGGTCGTATTGAAGATGACCGCTTTTTTAGAGGAGAGGAGCGGTTGGACCCCCTGGGAACCGATGGAATAGGCGAAGCCATGGCTGAACACCCGGTCGATATACCCCTTCAATCGGGCGGGAAGACCGGTCCACCAGATCGGGAACACGAAGGTGATCACATCGGCCCAGCGGATGTGGTCTTGTTCGATCTGGATATCGGCGGGCGCGGTCCCCTTCTGAAGAGCGACGAAATCGCTCCCTTTCAGGACGGAGTCGAAGTCGAGCGCGTACAGATCCCGGAGACGGACCTCATTTTTCTTTTGGAGCTCCCCGGCGAACGTGTCGAGGATGGCGTGATTGAAACTTTTTGGATTGGGATGGCAATACACGATGAGGTGTTTCATGGTGATGTCCTCCTTTGGAATGCGCGTAGTGTTTCGATGAATATATTTTACCTTTTCGGGAGCCGCGGGAGTGCTCATACTTTTTATGCCAGAAGAAGTATTCCTTCTGACGGCGCTGGGCCCGCGCGGTCTTGGGAGACACGACCGCCTCCTTCGTGGACGGGTCCACGCCGGAATGATAGACCACCGACGACACCGTCATGGGAGTGGGCGTGAATTCCTGGACCTGTTCCAGCCGATATCCCAGTTTTTCCACCTTGTCGGCCAGGCGCGCCATGTCCTGATCCGACGTCCCCGGATGCCCCGAGATGAAGTAGGGCAGCAGATCCTGGTGCAATCCGGATTGACGGGAATACTCGTCGAAGACCCTCTTAAACTCGATGAATTTATCGAAGGACGGCTTGCGCATCCGCCGGAGGACGGAATCCTCGGTGTGTTCCGGCGCCACTTTCAGGCGGCCCGAGACATGATGGCGGACGAGTTCGCGGATGTAATCCGGATGAGCCAGGCACAGGTCGTGGCGGATCCCGCTGGAGATGATGACTTTTTTGATCCCCGGGACGGCTCGGACGGCCCGATAGAGGTCCAGGAGAGCGGCGGGATTGGTGTCCAGGTTCCGGCAGATCTGCGGGTGGATGCACGACACCGCGCGGCACCGGAGACACTGCTCGGGGTCTTTCCCCCTCATGCCGTACATGTTCGCCGACGGTCCGCCCAGGTCGCTGAGATACCCCTGGAACCCCTCCATCTCTTTGATCGCCTCCACTTCCTGGAGGATGGATCTTTTGGAGCGGCTGACGATGGTGCGTCCTTGGTGCGCGCTGAGCGTGCAGAAACTGCAGCCCCCGAAACAACCCCGATGGATCGTGACGGAAAATTTGATCATGCGATGGGCCGGGATCTCCCCCCTCTTCCGATACTTCGGGTGGGGCAACCGGGTGTAGGGCAGGTCGTAGGACGCATCGAGCTCCTCGTCGGTCCAGACCTCCTCGGCGGGATTCACGACGACGGTGCGGTCCCCGACGGGCTGGGAGAGGCGCTGACCGTCCGTGCGGTTGGATTCCACCTCGACCCCATGGAAGGCCTCGGCGAACTTCCGCGAGTCTCCGACGCACGTCTCGTGGGACGGCAGGACGAGGTCCTGCCAGAGCTTGTTCTTCGGAAGGCTGTCGGACGCCGGCTGGACGAACGCCGTCTGCGGGAGCGTCTTCAAGGAAGAGAAGGGAACGCCCCGTCTCATCAACCGGACGATTTCCCGGATCGTCTTCTCCCCCATGCCGTACACCAGCAGGTCGGCTCCGCTCTCGATCAAGACGGACGGGCGGAGACGGTCGGACCAAAAATCGTAATGGGTCAGCCGCCGGAGGGACGCCTCGATCCCCCCGAGGACGACGGGGACATCGGGGTAGAGCCGTTTCAATATCTTGGAATAGACGGTCACCGCATAATCGGGACGAAACCCCGCGCGGCCGTCGGGGGTGAACGCGTCGTCGGAACGCAGGCGGCGGGCGGCCGTATAATGGTTCACCATCGAATCCATGTTCCCCGACGTGACCCCGAAGAAGAGGCGCGGCGCGCCGAACTTCTTGAAATCCCGCAGGTCGTCCTGCCAGT
This sequence comes from Elusimicrobiota bacterium, assembly GCA_022709755.1. Lineage (GTDB taxonomy): Bacteria > Elusimicrobiota > Elusimicrobia > FEN-1173 > JAKLIF01 > JAKLIF01. Next base: position 237,938 of record JAKLIF010000004.1, read on the forward strand.
TGGGCTGGGGGATGATCGCCACCCGCAGTCCCTCCTGTTCCAACACGCGCCCGATCACCGCCACGCCAAAAGCCGGGTGGTCCACATACGCGTCCCCGGTCACCAGGACGACATCCACCTCGTTCCAACCCCGCTGGATCATCTCATCCCGTGTGATGGGCAACCACTTCAGAATCATCGCATTCCCCCTGGGGGTCTTCCCGTAAAACCGGAGAAGCCCCGATCAATATATGATAAAATAGTAACATAACATAAGCCACTGAAAAGAACCGCCATGGACACCGATCAGAACTTCCATAAGAACATCCTCGACAACCTCAACGAAGGGATATTCTTCGTCGACACGGAACGCCGTATCACCTATTGGAGCAAAGGCGCCGAACACCTCACGGGCCACGAGGAAAAAGACGTGCTCGGAAAGAAGTGCGCCGACATCCTTTTCTGCGTCAACGCCCTCGGCCACCGGGAATGCGACGGGCGCTGCCTCCTGGAGAACCCCCTCTTCGACGGACAGATACATGAGAAGGAGTTCTTCCTCCACCACAAGGAGGGATACCGGACCCCCGTGCTCGTGCGGTCCATGCCCTACCGGAACGCCAACGGCAAGGTCATCGGGGCCATCGAGATCCTGATCGACAATTCCCCAAAATCCGACGTCATGCAGCAGATCGAGGCGCTCCAGAAGATGGTGTTGCTGGACCCCTTGACCTCCCTGGGGAACCGGGGGTACGGCGAAAAGATGATCTCCTCGAAACTGGCGGAACTCCAGCGCCATATCTCCACGTTCGGGATGCTCTTCATCGACATCGACCATTTCAAACAGATCAACGACAAGCACGGCCACAACGTGGGGGACCGGGTGTTGAAGATGATCGCCAAGACCATCATGAACAACGTCCGCCCCTTTGACGCCGTCTGCCGGTGGGGCGGGGAGGAGTTCATCGCCCTCATCCTCAACGTTTCCGACGACCAACTCCGTCAGATCGCCGAGAAGATCCGCATCCTGATCGAACAATCCAGTTTTTGGATCGACGCGGACATCATCCGGGTCACGGTCTCCGTCGGGGCCACGCTCGCCTTGCCCGGCGACACCCCGGAATCCCTGGTCAAACGCGCCGATGAACTCCTCTACCAGAGCAAAGCCGGCGGCCGGAACCGGGTGGCCGTCCTCTAGACTTCCGATCCCTTCGACGACATCGAAATAAAAGAGGGGCTGTTCAAACGAACAGCCCCTCTTTTGACGATGGGATCCGTCTTATTTCTGTTTGGCCGGCGAAGGGACCTGGTCTTTGGGGAGTTTCTTGAAGCACAGGAACCAATCGTTGCAGTAATAATCCTTTCCGGCTTCTTCCACCCGCTGTTTGGCCGCGCCGCAAGAACCCGGCGGAGGGACGATGACATCGTCTCCCGGCTGCCAGTCGGCCGGCGTCGCCACCTTATGCGCGTCGGACGTCTGCATCGCCACCAACAACCGCTTGATCTCCTGGAAATTCCGCCCGTTCGAGAGCGGGTAGTAGATCAGGGCGCGGATCTTGGCGTTCGGATCGATGAAGAACACCGCGCGCACCGCCTTGGTGTCCGCGGCGGCGGGCTGGAGCATCCCGTATTTCCTGGACACGTCCATCTTCAGGTCCTGGATCACCGGAAAGGTGACTTCCATTCCCTCCATGTCCCTATACTTGGCTTTTTCCTTGATGGTGCGGAGCCAGGCGATGTGGCTGTAAGTGCTGTCGATGGACAACCCCACCAGCTTCGTGTTCAACGCCTCGAATTCCGGCATCATCTTGGCGAAGGTCATGAATTCCGTCGTGCACACGGGTGTGAAATCCGCCGGGTGGCTGAAAAGGATGACCCATTTTCCCTTGTAATCCTCGGGGAAATTGATCATCCCCTGGGTGGTCTCCGCCGTGAACGCCGGCGCCGATTCCCCGATCAACGGAACGCGCGGTCCGTCCTCCGCCGAGAGCACCGCCCCCGACAACATCATGACTGCCATGAAACCGACCACTGATTTGATTCTCATACCGACACCTCCTTGAAGATTTAAGTTGATTGTACCAAACAAAAAGCCCCGCCGCCTCATTCATTCCCCCGGCCCCTGACGGTTGATCCGCTGTTTCAGGACGTCCTCCAGGAAACACCACCGGGTGAAAGATGATTGAAGAAGATTCAATCCGACGAAGACAATGACCCACAGAAAATGCGGGCTCACCCATACGGAGAGCGCCACGCTGACGAGGATCAACGAACCCGCGATCCTCCTGATCAGATATTCCACCATCCCGATCCCCTCCCCTCTCATGGATTCACGATATGCCTTTTGGCCAGCATGTAATAGAGCACCGGGACGGCCGTCCGCGACAACACCGTGGACGCGACCTCCCCGGCCATCAGGGAGACGGCCAGTCCCTGGAAGATGGGGTCGAACAGGATGACCCCGGCCCCCACGACGACGGCCGCCGCCGTCAACAACATGGGCCTGAAACGGATCGCGCCGGCGTCGATCACCGCCTCCTTCAGCGGCATCCCCTCCCGCAGACGCAACTGGATGAAATCGACGAGGATGATGGAATTCCGCACGACGATCCCCGCGCCGGCGATGAACCCGATCATCGACGTCGCCGTGAAGAACGCGTTCATCCCCCAGTGTCCCGGGAGGATCCCCACCAAGGTGAGCGGGATGGGGGCCATGATGACCAACGGGATCGTGAACGATTGAAACCAGGCCACCACCAGGATGTAGATCAGCAGGAGGACCATGGCGAAAGCCACCCCCAGATCGCGAAAGACCTCATAGGTGATCTGCCATTCCCCGTCCCATTTCATGGCCACTTCCGACGAACTTTCGGGCACGGCGGAATAATATTGTTTCAGGGGGATCCCTTCTTCCCGGGCCAGTCGGTCGATGTCCTTCCGCAGTTTCAATATGGCATAGACGGGACTCTCGGCCCGGCCCGCCACGTCCGCGATCACATAGGACACCCGTCTGAGGTTCTTATGGTGGATCGGGATATCGGTCTCCGTCCGTTCCGCCCGCACGAGTTCTCTCAAGGGGATGGACACCCCGTTCCGGGAGAGGAGCCGGATGTCTCCGACGGCCCGGAGATCGCGTCTCTTCGAATCCGGGAGGCGCAGGCGGATCTCGACGGGTTCCCGGTCCCCCTCGGTATGGGCCAAACGCACGGTCTGTCCGTCGACGGCCATCGACACGGTCTGGGCGACGGATTCCGCGGAGATGCCGTTCAGCGTCGCCTTCTCCCGAAGGACTTTGAGACTGTCCAATCGACGGGCGTCCGGCACATAGCTGTCCACATCCACGATCCCGTCGGTATGACGGAGCAGTTCCTTCACGCGGGAGACCAGAAAACGCTGCCGGGCCAGGTCCGGACCATAGAATTCCAACACCAGCGTCGACAGGACGGGAGGCCCCGGAGGGACCTCCGCCACCTGGATGCGGGCGCCGGCCTGGTCCGCGATCGACTGGAGCGGGAGCCGGACCCGGGACGCGATCTCATGGCTCTGACGCCGGCGGGCGTGCCGGGGTTTCAGGTTCACGACGATGTCGGCCTGATGCGGCTTTTGGCGCAGAAAATAATGCCGGACCAGCCCGTTGAAATTATGAGGCGCGGAGGTGCCGACATAGGAGACCACCCTTTCCACGTCGGGCACTCCCCGCAGATAGGCCGCCATCCGGTCCGAGACCTCCCGCGTCTTATCGAGGGATGACGATTCGGGCATGTTCAAGACCACCTCGAACTCATCCTTGTTATCGAACGGGAGCATCTTCACTGTGACCCGTTGGAGCGGGACCAGCGCGACCGCACCGGCCAGCAACAACCCCATCACGCCCAGATACATCGCACGCGCCCGGCCGTTCTCCAACAACAGGCGCATCTGATTCCGATAGAGCCGGTCCAGGAACCCCTCCTTGTCGGCGTTGTGGCAATCCTTCGGTTTCCAATGCTGGAGCAACCACGTGAACATCCAGGGGGAGACCACGAAAGCGACCAGGAGGGAGAAGAGCATGGCCATCGACGCTCCGACGGGGATCGGCCTCATGTAGGGCCCCATCAACCCGCTCACGAACGCCATCGGCAGGATCGCGGCGATCACCGCCCACGTCGCCAAAAAAGTGGGGTTGCCGACTTCGTTGACGGCATGCACGGCGAGGTCCCACAGGTTCCGTCCGTCACGCAGGGTGTAATGACGGTGGATGTTCTCCACGACCACGATGGCGTCGTCCACCAGGATCCCGATGGAAAAGATCAGCGCGAAGAGGGTGATCCGGTTGAGTGTGTATCCGAACAGGTAATAGATGAGCAGGGTCAGGGACAGGGTCACCGGGATGGCCACCAACACCACCAGGGCTTCGCGCAGTCCCAGCGCCAGGGCGATCAAGACCGTGACCGAAAGCGTCGCCAGGAGCATATGAAACAACAGTTCGTCGGATTTCTCCTTCGCCGTGTCCCCATAATTGCGTGTCACGACGTAACGGATGTCCGAGAAACCCGGCTCTTTCAGGTTCCGGTCGATGCGTCGCAGGACCGCCCCGGCCACATCCGTCGCGTTGGCGCCGCGCCGTTTGGAAACGGCCAGAGTCACGGCCTGTGACGACGGGGCCGTCGAGGACGCCGGAGACAGCCAGACCTCTTTTTCATCCTCGTCGGGTCCGTCCTCCACGCGCGCCACGTCGTCCACCGTCACCGGTCGGCCCCGGGAGACCCCGACGACGACCTCCTTCAGGTCGGACGCCGTCCGGATCAGCGAATCACTCTCGACGGACACGTCCTCTCCTCCCGAATGGACGTGTCCCGCCGGGAGCCGCGTGTTGGCGGACTGCAGTATCCCCCCCAACTCCAACGGGGTCACCCGGTGCTCCGCCATCCTGGCCGGATCGAAATGAACCTTGAACTGGCGCCGACGCCCGCCGATGATGTCGATGTCGGAGACCAGCGGGACCGCGCTGATCTCTTCCCTCAGAGCCGCGACCGCCGCCCGGAGAGAGCGGGGGTCCCGCGAGGGGCTTGTGAACGTGAGCGCCAAGATCGGCACATCGTCGATGGACCGGGGCTTGATCAGGGGTTGGCCGGCGCCCGGAGGCAACAGGTCCAGATTGGCGAACGTCTTGGTGTAGATCTGCGTCATGGCCAATTCCGGATTGATCCCCACCTTGAACCGCACGATGAAGAAGGCGACATGGGACTCGGCCGTGGAATAGATGTATTCGACTCCCGGGATCTCCCAGAGTTTCCGTTCCCCCACGTTGAGCACCCGTTGTTCCACTTCCTCGGCGGAGGCGCCCGGATAGGGGACGAAGACATCGAACAGGGGCACGTTGATCTGCGGTTCTTCCTCCCGCGACAGTTTCAGGACGGCGAACACTCCCAGGAAGAGCGCCGTGACGGCCAGCAGGGGCGTCAGCTTGGAATGGACGAAACTCTTGGCCAGACGGCCGGCCAGGCCCATCGACTCGGTCTTCATGGCAAAACCTCCAATCGATCGGATAGGCGACTCACTGTTCCCTCATCCAGGCGCCCCATCGACGAGGCGAGACGGAGATAACCGGAATGGATCCGATAGAGCGCATCGAGATAGTGGATATCCGCCCGGGCCAAGCCCTCCTCCGCCCGGAGCACGTCCAGGATGCTCTGCCGGCCGGAACGGTACAGGGGACGGAACAATTCCAGCGATTCGGCGGCCAACGAACGCGACTTCTTCACGGGAACCAATGCGGAGACTGCCCCCTGATAGAAAGACAAAGACTGCGCCACTTCTCTTTTGACCCGGTCCCGGACACTCTCCTGGTTCGCCCGGGCCTCCTCCTCCGCCGCCCGGCTCCGGGCGCGGCGCGCCGGATAGGACGGATCCCCCAACGCCATCCCGAGTCGGACACCCCACAAACGGTCCGCGGGGTGGTCCGAAAAATCACCCGTGTGGGACGCGACGGAAGCGAAGGCCTCCACTCTCGGCAAGATGCTGGATCCGGCCATCGCCGACTTCAAACCCGCTTCTCTCGTCCGATGGGACGCCAAGACGATGTCATCCCGGTTTTCCAACGCCTCTTTTTCAAGGAGGGGCAAGTCTCCGACTTCATAGAGGGACTCACTCAAACGGGACCGGTAAGACGGAATGTCTCCCGCCCCCCCCGCCAAAGAAAAAACAACGGCCTGGGCGGACTGTTCTTCCGCCGCCAACTGGATCTCCCAGGCGCGCAATCCTTCGAGGATGGATTCGGCCGCATAAAAATCCGAGCCCAGGATCAATCCCTTCGCCTTGAGCCGCTGAGCGGATTGCATCTCCTGAGCCGCCGAATCAATACGTTCACGGACGGCGGCCCGTTGCGCTTTCTTCAGGATCACCGTCAAATAGGCCTCGGCGGCCTGATGACGGAGATCCTGGGCGGTCCCTCGGGACCGGCTCACGGACTCACGGACTCCCAGATCCGCCAGCTGACGGTTCCGGGATTGCTCGAACCCGGTGAACAACGGCAATCCGATCTCCAACGAGGTGCTCACATCGGTCAGATCACCGGGATCGTTAAGATAACCCACGTCGAAATGTTTGGCCTCGAAAGACCGTTGCTGGAGGAGCGACCCGAAGACGAAGACCGGATGATCCCCCCGCGTCAGAACACTCTGGACCCGGGCCTGGGGCCATGACCGAGCCCGTGTCTCCCGAAGGGCCGCGTGAGCGATCCGAACGCGGCTGTGAGCGGCCCGGATCTCCGGATGGCCCTGGACGACCTGTTCCACAAACAGCCCCAATTCGCCCGCAACCCCCCGGTCTTCGGACGCGAGGATGAAAATCCCCGCCAAGACGGCGATGAAAAAACGATTCCGGCGGTCCGACCGCCGGCCCCTGAATGATCCATGGATTCCAATGAGACCGTCGCCCTTCTTGTTCCGGATGAGATATTCCACAATTCCCCCCTGCGTCAACGTTCTTTTGCGATCTTTAGATGCGGGGGACGGAAAAAGGATTCAAACTTTTTTCCGGCGGGAAGAATCGGGGAGACGTTCGCGGCCGTCATCGACGGAAAATTGAATAAAATACTGGCTGTTTGGCGCCGAATATGCAATAGTGACTAGATAAAGGACCGCAGACGCGGCCCACATCACGGAGGATTGAACATGTTTTTTCTGAAGTTAGGATTACATCCGGACCTGGTCCGAGGGCTGAAAGCCATGAACTTTCAGGAACCGATGCCCATCCAAAAAGAGGCCATTCCCATCGCCTTGGAGGGTCACGACATCATGGGTTGCGCCCAGACGGGGAGTGGAAAAACAGCGGCCTTCGCCTTGCCCCTGTTACACCATCTCCTGACGACCCCCCGGCCCGGACTGAGGGCCCTCATCCTCGTGCCCACGCGGGAACTCGCCGCCCAGGTGGAGAAAGTCCTCCGGGACAGCGGCCGGTTCACGCCCATCAAGACCGCCGTGATCATCGGCGGCGTCAGTTTCCAGAACCAGCTCCGAGCCATCACGGGAGGAGCTCAGATCCTCGTGGCGACCCCCGGCCGCCTTTTGGACCATCTGAGGCAGCGCAATTTCAACCTGGGACGGATCGAACACCTGGTCCTCGACGAAGCGGACCGCATGTTGGACATGGGGTTCCTGCCCGACATCCGCGCCATCATCAACCAGCTTCCCCGGGAACGGCAGACCCAGCTTTTTTCCGCCACGCTCCACAACGAGGTGGAGAAGATCGCCTCGTTCGCCATGCGCAATCCCCGCCGGATCGAGATCGCCAGGCCCAGCACCGTGGCCGAAGGGATCAGCCAGATACTCTACCCGGTCGTTCAGGGACAGAAGAACGACCTACTCGTTGCCCTGCTCAAATCCACCGAGATGCGTTCCATCCTCGTGTTCACGCGGACCAAACACGGGGCCGACAAGGTGGCCCGACGCCTGGAACAGAACGGCTACAAAGTGGGTGTCCTTCATTCCAACAAATCGCAGAGCCAGCGCACCACGGCCATGGAGAACTTCCGGCACAACCGGATCCAGATCCTGGTGGCCACCGACATCGCCGCCCGAGGGATCGACGTCCACAACATCAGCCACGTGGTCAACTTCGACGTTCCCCGCTTCCCGGAAGACTACGTCCACCGGGTGGGACGGACCGCGCGCGCCTATGGCGTGGGAGATGCCCTGACCCTCATGGACCCGTCCACCGAACTGCAGTTCGTCAAGGCCATCGAACGGTTCATCAACGTCGTGTTTCCCCGGGCCGTGATCCCTAATTTTCAATATCAGAACCTGCCGCGCTTCTTCTGGAAATCGGGGGATTCCCAAACCCCCGGCGCGAGCCCCGCACAGCGCACACCCAGCAACGTGCCCACGCGGCCTTCGGTCGGTCTCTGGCATACCCGGAGCACCCAAGGCCTCCGTCGGCGACGGTTCGGACGGCGCTAGAGAAGGAACCCCCATGCAACCCGTCTACAAACACAAGAAACGGAAGGCCGCAGGACCGAACAAGAACGAGAAGAAGGTCATGCGGGAGATGGAAGCCGAACGCCGGATCGGGATGGCCGGCACGCTCAAAGAACGCTATCCGTCCGTCCAACGCCTCACCATCCAGCTCAACTTCATCTCGCCTCAAGGGCATCTCCTCGAACAACAGACCCGTCATTACGGACCGGCGGACGCCTGCGATTTTTCGGCCACCTGCCTCGGACGTTGCGGCGGGACGGGCTCCTTCGACCTGGAATCGAAGATCAAAGAGGTGATTTCCACCCGGCGGGCCGCCTCCGACAACACGGGCACCTGCCAGGAGAAACTCTATCCCGGCTCGGCCGATTGTTGCGGATCGCGGCTTCAGTGCAAGATCGAAGTCTCCTACCAACCCGGCAACTGATCCCTTTCCCAAAAACCAATAAAAAATCCCACCCCTTCGTCTGAAGGGATGGGATTTTTTAAAACCGACTCCTCCCCGATCAAAAAGACAGCGTCACTCCGCTCCGGATGACCGCGCCCGGCATCGGATACCCCTGCATCACGACGTATTCCCTGTCGAACAGGTTGTCCACCGAGAGGAAACAACTCAGATCCTTTCGGAGTCTCTGGGAAGCCCCGGCCCCCCAAACCCAAAAAGAACCGATCTTCTGCGTGTTGGCCGTATCGCAGAAGCGGGTCCCCGTGTATTGTCCGTGGATCTCGGCCGCGAAACCTTTCCACTCCTTGGCGCGGAGAGACACATCGACCTTGTTCTTGGGTTGGTAGATGAGTCGTTTATGGGAGTTCGTATCCTCCGCGTTCAACCAGGTATATCCGGCCTTCAATTCCATGTTCCGACACAAGGCGGCCGTCGCCGACCACTCCCATCCGTCCATCCGGGCCGAATCCACGTTCAAGGGTTGCCACACGGTGTTCACCGGCGCCCAATTGATGAGGTCTTTGAACGTGTTCCGATAATAGGTGACATCGCTGACCACCCGCTCTCCCCAACGAGTCTCAAGACCGATCTCCCGCGTGATCCCCTTCTCGGGTTTCAGATCGGGATTTCCCTTGGACCATCCTTCGTCGGGCCAGAACAGGTCGTTGAACGTGGGGGCCCGGAAGGACCGGCTGGCCAATCCGTGCAACTTCGCCGGACCGGCCACGCGGAACATGAAACTGGCGCTCGGATTGACCTCCGAGCCGAAACTCGAATAATCGTCCACCCGTCCGCCGAGGCACAGTTTCATCCGGTCCGCGAACTCCAGTTGATTGTCGAGGTAACCGGCTCGGAGAGACTGGTGTTTCTTCTGCACGGAGGTACTGTCGATCCGCTGGGCCAAGACGTTGAACCCGGCGACCACCCGATAGATTCCGAACCATTTCCGGGTGATCCGTGAATCCAGCCCGGTGGAGCGGGTCGTGTGCCGGGTCGCCATGTCAGGCACATCGAAGAGCGATCCCGCCGTGTTCTCGCGGAACTCCAGTTGTTCGTCGTCGCGATAAACGCGCGTCTCCAATCCCGCCGTCTCATCGGATCCCATCTTCCAGACCAGGTCGAAGGTATTGCGGGCGTTTCGCTGATCATCGTCGGCGTCGGGCGATGAGACCGATCCGGGCAATCCGGTCGCGCTCTGGTAACGGCCCGCGTTCAACGTGAGGCGCTGGGCATCCCCCGGCTCGAATTCGAACTTTCCGGTCACGTCTTTCCCGTAATACGCCGAGTTCTTCCGGTGTCCCGTGTCCGCATCGTAGGACGCGTTCACCTGGTAAGCTCCCCGGGAGAACCGCGCGCCGTGGGACAGTCGTTGTTCCTGATGGCCGAAGGTCCCGTAGGCGCTCGTCAATTCGGTCTTCATCCCCTCCTCCGCCGACGCGCGCCGGCTGATGAGGTTCACCGTCCCCCCCATGGCCTGCGACCCGTAGAGACTGGCCGCCGGGCCGTAGAGGACCTCGATCCGGTCGATGTCGTTGAGCGAGACGCTGTTCAGGTCCACCGACCCGTCACGCGGACTGTTGAGCGGACGTCCGTCCAACAAGACCAAGACCTGCGCGGAGGACGACCCCCTCATGCGGATGTTTTTGACCCCGTTGGTCCCTCCGTAGTTACTCATGTTGACGGAAGTCAATCGAGTCAGCACATCCGCCAAATCCCTCGCGCCCGAAGACCTGATCTCCTCGGACGTAATCACTTCGACCTTCCGAGTGAGCCCCTTCGCCTCTTCCTCCAGGCGGGAAGCGGTCACCACGATGGTCTCCAACTGCATGTCGCCCTCGGCGCCGAAGACGACCGGCACCGACCCGCACATCCACAACAGACACCACAACACTCTCATCCTTTTCATTTCATTTTCCCCTTTTTTCGAGAGTACTTCCCGACCCGGGCGATCGACCGGACTCCCGCCGACGTTCGGCGGATTACCGTTGCGAAACAGCGCCTGAGATCTCATCAGGACTTCCTTCACCCGGGTGGTTGACTCCGTATTTTACCGATACTGCTTGATATCCAGGAACCAATGACGCCAAAAACCTTCCTTGAGGACCGGCTCGCTCTCCACGATCTCGATGGGGCTCTTGAAAAGGGGGCCGTCGACGACCAGGGTGTGATATTCGCCGTTCTCCCCGCAGGGACAGACGCCCCGGGCCGCCATCTCCCTGACGACATCGCGGTCGATGACCCGCCCGATGAACTCCCGCCCCAACACGTCGGCCTTGCAGCTGACGATCACGGCCTTGAATCCCAGATCGATGAATTCCTCTACGATCTTCTGCGCGGGGATGTTCCAGAGCGGCTCCAAGGGGACGATGTCCAGATCGCGGCAAACCCGTTCGACCCAGCTCTGATGGTCGAGCAGATAGATGTCCCCGAAGACCATCTGTCCGATCCCCTCCTTCTTCAAGGCGGTGACCGCCTCTTTGAATTCCTCCTCGTATTTCTGCATATCGGGGCTGACCGGCCTCTGAACCAACGGGATCCCCACCCGTTCGGCCTGACGCTTCAGGAGGTCGGCCGGGATGCCGTGAAAACAGCAGCGATTGAATTCCCGCGACACAAAATTCAACAGATATTTCACCCGTCCCCCCTGTTGAAGGACCTTAAAGCAGGCCAAACAACTGTCTTTTCCTCCACTCCACGACGACAGGATATCTTGTCCTCTCATGGGAAAATCCTCTCTCCGGCGCAGAACGCCAACAGTACCGCGATTTCCGAAATCTCACAAACAGCTCCCAGCGTATCGCCCGTGATCCCGCCGATCCTCGATTTCACGACATGTCCGATGACAGCGACCATGAGAGCGGCGGCCCCTCCCGCCACGAGTCCTCTCCCCGCCCCGACGGCCGTGACGATCGCCACAGCCACCACCGTCGTCCAAACGAACACAGAGCGGCTCAGTCCCTCCATGAACACCTTGGCTTTCCCTTCCGCCCGCGCGTATGAAAAAAAGAACATCGCGCAGACCAGGGCCCAACGGCTCCACACGCACATGGACACCAGCGCGACCGGCCTCGACGGGACGCCCACCCACGACAGGAACACGATCTTAAGGCACAGCGCGCCGAAGAGACCCAGAACGCCCATGACGCCGATATGTGAATCGCGCATGATCGCGAGCATCTCTTCCCTGTTTTTCCAGCTCAACAGGGCGTCGGAGGTATCCGCCAGCCCGTCCAGATGAAGACCCCCGGTCAGCGCCACAAGAGCCACGACCGAAACAGCGCTCGTCGTCAGCGGATCCGAGGAGAACCACCGCAATCCGTGGGAGAGCGCCGCCATCGTCAGCCCGAGGAATAAACCGACCACCGGGAAATGAACCATCATCCTCGCCCGGAATTTCTCATCCACCCAGGACGACCGGACCGGGAAAACGGTCAAAAAAGAGAGCGCCGAGAAGAACGACCTCATGGATCCACCTTCTCCGAGACCTGCGCTTCGTCGAAGGTCGCCATCTGCGTCATGATCTTCAGTCCCGCCTCCACCAAACCGATCCCCAGCGCGGCGCCGGTCCCCTCACCCAATCGAAGATCCAAATCCAACAAGGGCTTCAGTCCCAGCCGCTCCAGAACGACCGCGTGTCCCCGCTCGACGGAGACATGGGAAGCGATCATGTAATGGCGGGCGTTGGGAGCCAGGTGGAAAGCCACCAGGGCGGCCGCGCCGGAAATGAAACCGTCGATCATCACCGGGACCCGCCGGGCGGCCGCGGCCAGAATGATGCCGGCCAACCCGCCGATCTCGAACCCCCCCACCTTCGATAAAACGTCCACCGCATCGGCCGGGTCGGGACGGTTCACGCTCAACGCTTTCCGGATGACGCCGATCTTGTGTTTCCATCGCGCCTCATTGATCCCCGTCCCGCGGCCTGTCACCTCTTCGGGCTCACGCCCCGTCAATGCCGCGACGATGGCGCTCGACGACGTCGTATTCCCGATCCCCATGTCTCCCGTGCCGACGATATCGATCCCCGTCCGATATTCATCCTCGAAGAGTTGGATCCCGGCCTCCAAGGAGGAGACGGCCTCCGCGCGGGTCATGGCGGGACCGTGCGCCATATTCCGTGTGCCCGGGCCGATCTTCCGGATGACGAGACCGGGATGAGTCATCATCTCCGAAGCCACCCCCACGTCCGCCACCACCACGCGGGCCCCGACATGTTTCGCCAACACGTTGATCCCGGCGCCGCCCCGCAGGAAGTTAAGGACCATCTGGGGGGTGACCTCCTTGGGATACGCGCTGATCCCCTCCTCGGTGACCCCATGATCGGCCGCCAACGTGAAGACGACCTTGTCCGTCATGGGCGGATTCTTCTTCCCCGTCATGCCGACCACGAGCCGGGCCAATTCCTCCAAGCGTCCCAGGCTGCCCTGCGGCTTGGTCAGTCGGTCCAGCCGTTTTTGAGCCCGGGCCGAATCTTCCGGATCCGGCTCGACGATAGAATGAACCACTCTGTCCAATGTCCCCATTTATTTGATCCTCCATGGAATCCCGGATATCATGAACACGACCCGGTCGGCGCGGGCCGCGACCTTCTGATTGACCCGCCCGGCCACGTCGCGGAAATGCCTGGCCAATGCATTGGCCGGAACGATCCCCAGCCCCACCTCGTTGGACACCAGGATGCAACGCGCTTTATTTTTCCCCATCACCTGCGCCAGCCTCTCCACTTCCGCTTCGACCCGCTCCGCCTTGAATTTCTTCAGCAGCATATTGGACACCAGGAGGGTCAGGCAATCCACCACGATCCAATCGAACCGGGCGCCGAGGCGGTCGACCACCGACGAGACGTTCCACGCCTCCTCGAACGTCTCCCAGTGGGGCGGCCTCTCTTTCCGGTGAAGGCCGATCCTCTGCTTCATCTCACCGTCGAACGGATCCCCCGTGGCGATGAACGCCACCCGGCGACGTTTCCTCCCGATCAAATCCAAGACATGGCGGCTCTTCCCGCTGCGCGCGCCCCCGAGGATCAGCGTGATCTCACCCATAGACGATGACTGGAAACGCGGACGGCGTCCCCATCCTCCTTTCTGATATGAAGTTCGTGCGCCCCCGCCAACGGAGGGATGTCCGACCAAAAATCTTTTTTATCAACCCACTCATTGAGGATCAATCGGATGACCCCTCCATGTGTCACGACCGCCACGGTGCCCCCCGGTGTCGCGGCGACCACGCGCCGCAGGGAAGACATGACTCTCTTGCGGAAATGGGACATCCTCTCCCCGCGAGGCAACGTATGGTTCTCCGGATCCGCCAACCAGTCCCCGTAGATCTTCGGATAACGGGACATCCCCTCGCGGTAGGTCAGCCCTTCCATCACACCGAAATCCATCTCCCTGAATCCTTTCCGGGAGACCGGTCTCCTTCGCCCGAACACCACGCGGGCGAAATGAGCCGCCCGGCGGAGAGGACTGCAGTAGACCCTGTCCACCTGGACATCCTCCATCCGACGGCGAAGCCGCCGCGCCTGGAGGATGCCGGTCGCGTTCAGGTCGGGATCCGCCGACCCCATGTACCGTTTTTTCCGGTTCCAATCGGTCTCCCCATGCCGGATCAGGATCAAACGCACCGCGTCACGCCTCTCTCGACGAGACGATCACATAGGGTTTGCCGGAGATCGGATTCTCCCGCACCACGACGACGGTCTTGTAGACGGACTCGACGTTCTTGTAGGTCAACACCTGTTCGGGTGTCCCTTCGATGAACACCCGGCCCTCCTCCATCAACGCCAGACGGTTGCAATATTCCCCCGCCAGGTTGAGGTCGTGAAGGACGATCACGATGGTCAGTCCGGTGTCCTTGTTGAGCCGCCTCAACAGGTTCAGCATCTTGATCTGATGACCGATGTCCAGGTGGGACGTCGGTTCGTCGAGCAGGAGAAGGGACGGTTCCTGCACCAGGGCTCGGGCGATGATGACCCGCTGGCGTTCCCCCGCGCTCAATTGGTCTATTTCCTTCCCTTTGAGGTGGGAGGCTCCCGTCAACCCGAGCGCCTTTTCCGCCAGGGCGAAATCCCTCTTCGTCTCGGATTGAAGCCTCCCCAGATGGGGGATGCGGCCCATCAACACGATTTCTTCGACGGTGAAGGGGAACTGGACCCAGGTGTCCTGGGGGACGAAAGCCACCTTCCGGGCGAAGGAACGCGGTTCGATCCCGCCGAGATCCTCCTCGTCCAACGTGAGGACGCCCCGCCAGGGTTTCAAAAAACGGGTCATCAGTTTCAGGAGCGTCGACTTGCCGGACCCGTTCGGCCCGATGATCCCGATGAAATCCCCGCGGTGGATGTCGAGGGACACGCCACGGACCACGTCCTCCTTCGCGTATCCGCCGACCACGCTGTTCAAGCGCATGAACGGCGTCATCGTTCCCTCACCCGATGCTGCATCTTCATCAACACGATGAAGACCGGCGCGCCCACCACGGCGGTGATCACCCCGATGGGGATCTCCACCGGCGAAAAAACTGTACGCCCGATCAAATCGCATCCCACCAAGAACGACGCTCCGGCCAGACAGGAAGCCGGAAGGAGCGTCTTGTGGTTGGGCCCCACCACCATCCGCATCAGATGGGGAACGATCAATCCGACAAAACCGATGATCCCCGTCACACAGACCAGACAAGCGGTCATGAGGGAGGTCAGGATGAAAAGACCTGTCTTGACCCTCTCGGTCTGGACTCCCAGATGATGGGCCTCCTCCTCGCCAAGACTCAGCGCGTTCAGATCCTGGGCGAACACGAAGAGGACGGCAATCCCCGCGAGGACGACCAGGCTCACGGCCGACAGCAGGCGCGGATCATACACATCGAGGCTCCCCCACAGCCACCACATGAGGCCATGCACGGCTTCGTTGGAAGAGACCGAGATCAAGAATACGATGATGCCGGAAAAAGCCACGGAGACCACCACCCCCGACAGGATCAGCGACGGGATGGGGATCCGATATCCTTGGCGGGCGATGGAGTAGACCAAGACGGCGCTCACGAGGGCCCCGATGAATGCCGACAGCGGGAGGAACGCTTGGCCGATCCCCAGGATGACGGCCAGGACCGCTCCCAGTCCCGCGCCGCTGGAGGTACCCAAGAGATACGGTTCCGCCAAGGGATTCCGCAGGATGGCTTGGAGGGCGATCCCACAGGCCGCCAGACCGCTCCCCGCGACGATCCCGGCCAGGACCCTGAACAAGCGGAGGGACAGAAGAGGCCTGTTCTCCGGATGGAACAACTCCCCCAGCGGGACATCGACGGACCCCTTGATCAAACCGGCCAGGACGACCGACAAAAGCACGAAGATGAAGAAAGACATCCGTTGTCTTCCGACGGACCTCATGGGGCGATCCTCTTCTGAAGCTCGATCAACCCATCCGCCAAGCGGGGGCCCGGGATCAGGAGAAGGGCCGGATCGATGTCACCATACACCCGGCCGTTCCTGACCGCCGAAACGGCGCTCCATCCCCAACGTTTTTTCACCGGATCCACTGATCCCTTCCCTTCCATATAAGTCAAGACGATGACCTCGGGATCCCTCCGGATGACCTGTTCCGGACTGATGTTCCCGTAGGCCTTGCCGATGTCCCCGGCGACGTTTTGCCCGCCGGCCAAGGTGATGAGTTCGTCGATGAAGGACCCGTTCCCCGCCGTCATCAACGGCGAATGCCATATCTCCACGAAGACCCGGGGCCGGACCCCCTCCCCGCGAGAACGGGAGCGGTCCGACACGCGGTCGATCTTCGCCTTCATCCCCGCGATCAACTCCGCCGCCTCGCGTTCACGTCCGACACGGCGGCCGATGCCCGTGATGGAATCGAACAATTCCCCGAAATTCTCGGGGGAGCTGACCACCACCGGACATCCCAACTGTTTCAATTTTTCGGCGACACGCGCCTGCTCGATCCCCGTGCAAAAAACATAATCGGGTTTAAGGGACAATATCCTCTCCAGGCTGGGGTTGCTGAAATCGCCGATCTTGGGTTTCGACACGGCCCGCGGCGGATACTGGCAGAGCCGGCTGACCCCCACGATCTCCCGATCCAACCCCAGCGCGAACAGTATTTCCGTCGTAGACGGGGCCAGGGAGACGACCCTCAACGAGCGGGGCTCCTCCCCCCATCCGGGCCGCGCGAACAGCCCCAGAGCAACCGACAACAACATTCGCCGCACCGCCCGACCATGCATCCCACACCCTCCCGAAAATAAAAATCCCCTGGCATGCGATATGCCAAGGGTCTGGTTCCCAGTCCTTCCAAGAACCCCACGGATCACGATGTTCTCACGACATCACGTGTTGTATAGGCAGGTTTTCTGACTCGGGATTCATCCTACTCTTCGGGCCTTCTCATCCCTTGCGGGAAAATGGCCGTCTCGAATTTCGTCATCCCCTACAGCGGCGGGACCGTTTCCATTATCCTCCCGGAAGAGAGGGACGGAATTCCCTATTAAGCTCTTGTGGAGCGCCTATACCGATGATTTTCTGACAACGGGAGAATTCTAACAATCGCCCGCCGACCTGTCAAATGGTTTACCCGGGAGACCCCGTCCGACCGGCCGGATTCACGACGAGAGGCCCAGACTCCCCCTCAATCTCTTTTCGCCGAGGATGAACTCCTTCAAGGATTGGGCGATGAGACGGTGCGCCTGAATCGTCAGGTGAAGATAATCCGTGAACAACTCGTCCCCGAAGGCGCTCCGTCGTCTTCTCAATTGATTTTCCAAATCCAGGACATAGACGTTCTCCTGTCTCAATTGCCTCAAGAAATCGTTCAACGGCGTCTTCACGCGGACATCGTGGGTCAAAATCTCGGCGTCTTTCGCCCGGATCAACGATGAGATCGCCTCTTCGTAATCGTCCGATTCGATGCCTTTCCTATAAAGACGGGCCGTGGACCGGACATCGCCATACGGTTCGGCCCGCAGATTACTGATCGGCGTCACATAGAGGACCGGGATCCCGAAGGGTTCGAGAAACCGGCGGATCTCCTCCTCGTTTCGTCGGAACCGCTCCAATATCATCTCGTTGACCGATGCATAGGCCTCTTCCCTCAGGTCGACGATGTGGAGAACCTGGAGCCATTTGATGATGACCGCCGTCTTGAGCCTCATAAAAGTCTTCAAAACCAGCAGGTTCTTCTCCTCGGGAGACAGCAACGAATAGGCGGGCACCAACAACCACTGGAAACGGTTATACCTATCGACGACGGAATGATACATCTGCGCGTAATCGTTATGTCCCGAATAGATGACGATCAGCTTCGGTCTCACTTTCAGTTCCCTGAACACCATCATGATCCGCCGCTTCACGTCGAGAAGGTCGTAGGTGGCGACCCCGAAATTGATCACTTTCAATCGGGGATTATATTTCCGGAGCATGTATTCCAAATGATCCGAAAAAGCATCCCGCATCGTGTCGCTCACCACGACGGAAGACCCCCCATAGACCTGGATGCAGACATCCCCGGCTTTCAATCCATCCAGCTGGTCCGGCCGTGGATAACTCTGTTCGATGAGAGGACTCAATCTCCCCGGATCCCGACGGACATAATCTTTGATGGACGCGGCGATTTCATAAGGATCCAACAAGGCGACCCGGAGAATGCTATAGGAGAGGAGCCCCAGGAAGAGCGCCGAGATCAGGTAGAGGAAGAACAAGATCACCCGGTAGAATCGACGAAGGGATGAGTGACGGGACACGGTTTTCAGCCTCCTCCTCAGGTGCGGGACAACTCTTCCAACGCCTCGTGCACGTCCTGCTGATGTTTCCGGCTCTCCATGGTCGACATCAGGCTATAGACGCACGGAACGACGAACAGCGTGAGGAGGGTGGACAACACGACGCCGCCGATGACCACCACCGCCATCGGCACGCGCGTCTCGGCTCCCGGGCCGATGGCCAATGCCGGCGGGACCGCCGCCGCGACCGTGGCGAACGACGTCATCAGGATGGGTCTGAGGCGGAGCGGGCAGGCGTCTTGAAGAGCCTCTCTCACTCCCAAACCCTCGGCCCTCCTCTGGTTCGTGAAATCCACCAGGAGGATGGAATTCTTCTTGACGATCCCCATGAGGAGGATGATCCCGATGGCACTGTAGATGTTCAATGATTGTCCTGTCGCCATCATGGCGAGTTCCGCCCCGGAGATACTGAACGGCAAGGCGATCAGAACGGTCACCGGATGGATGAAACTGTTGAATTGTGTCCCCAGCACCATATAGGCCACAAAGATCCCCAACACCAGCGCGACATACAGACCGCTGAAAGATTCCTTGAACGTCTGCGCACTGCCCGCGAACACCAGTTTATAGCCGTCCGGAAGGAGTCTCTGTCCCAACGCCTCCACGGCCTTCAGCGCCTCGCCCTGGGACTTTCCAGGGACCACGTTGGCATACATCCGGATGGCGCGTTCCCGGTTCTTCCGCGTGATGGACAAGAGGGACGGTTTTTCGGCGAGCGTCACCACCTCCGACAGGCGGATGACCTCCCCGCGGTTGTTCCTCACCCAGATCTTGCTGATATCGTCGACACGACGGCGGTCCTGAGAAACGAGCTGGACGCGGATGTCGTAGCGGCGGCCCCCCCGCGTGTATTTCCCCACACGGACGCCTCCGATCAGTGCGTTGATGGTGTTCCCGATGACGGAGATGCTCACCCCCCTTTCCGCGGCTTTTTTCCGGTCGGGCACGACGCGGACTTCCGGCATCCCGATATCGTAATCCGAATCGACGTCCACCATCAATCCGGACCCCGCCATCTCCCCGGCCATCTTCCGGCTCAATGAGGCCAGTTGGTCCCAATCCGAGCCGTTCAAGGTGAACTCGACCGGGAAACCGCGACGCGCCGTGAACCCCATCAGGGACGGATCTTGGACCACCACCTTCGTCACCCCGGGGATCGATTTCAGTTCTTTCCGGATGACCGGCATCAACTGTTGCTGAGTGAGAGGACGCCGAGCCCCCGGACGGATCGGTCTCTCCGTCGGATCCTTCAAGGTGAGCATCAGGTGGCCCGTGTTGACCAGGTCTCCCCCGATGTTGCAGAAATAGTTCCGGACCTCCGGAAAGAGCATCACCGCCTTCTCGAGGCGTTGAAACACCTCGTTGGTCACATCGATCGAGGATCCCGCTTTCGTCTCGATCCGGACCATCAAGCGGCCCTGATCCTGCGCCGGGACGAACTCCTTCTTCACGTAGCGGAACAAGACCAATGTCCCGACGAAGAAAAAGGTGGACGCCACGATCACCTTCCACCGATGGTCCAGACAACGGCTCAACCCGGCCGAATAGACCTCCTTGCACCACAGCATCCAACGGTCCATGATCCGGCCGAGCCCCGTGGTATGCCCCACGTTCAGGAATTGGGCGCAATACATCGGCGTCAACGTGAGTGCGCCGATCAGGGAGATCACGACCGCGACGGAGATCGTCACGCCGAACTGGAGGAAATACTTCCCGATGACTCCCCTCATGAAGATCACGGGGACGAAGATGGCCAGGATGGCGATGGTCGCCGCCAACGCCGCGAAGGTGATCTCCCGGGCCCCCTGGATGGCGGCCCGCACGCGGGTCTCCCCCTCCTCCCGGTGGCGCGCGATGTTCTCCAGAACCATGATGGCGTCGTCCACCACGATCCCGATCACCAGCGACACCCCCAGGAGCGTAAAGGTATTGAGGGTGAACCCCAATATCTGCAGCACGAAGAACGTGCCGCAGATCGACATCGGGATCGTCAAGAACACATTGAGGGCCGACCCGAAGGACCCCAGGAACATCCAACACACCAGTCCCGTCAAGACCACCGAGAGGACCATCACGAAATTCATCTCGCGGATGGAATCCTCCACATAGGTGGACGAATCAAAACGGATCTCGAGGCGCATCTCTTTGGGAAGGTATCTCTGGATCTCCTTCATCTTCTCCTTGACGCCGTGGGCCACCTCGATCGCGTTGGTCCCCCGTTGTTTCCGGACCCCCATGCCCACCGCGGCAGAACCCATGGTCCTGGAGATCCGACGGATGTTCGCCAATCCGTCTTCGGTGACGCCCACGTCCCCGATCGTGTATTTCTTCCACAAAGGGGCTCCCTTGCGCGCCGGGATGATGATGGAACTGAATTCATCGGTGGTGCCGGCCTCTCCGACCACCCGGACGTTCATCTCCTGCTTTCCGGTATCGATATATCCGGCCGGAACCTCGGCATGCTCGGATTGGATGGCGGAGATGATGTCATCGACGGTCAGTTCGTTCCGCCTCATCCGGTCCGCATCCAACCAGACCCTCAGATTCGGCTCCACGTATCCACCCAGGGACACCTCCCCCACGCCCGGGACCGTGGAGAGTTGGTCCTTCAAATGGTCGCGCGTGTATTCCATCAGTTCCTTCAAAGGTTTGTCCCCCGCGAGGGTCATCCAGATGATCGGTTGGTCTTCCGGGTTCGTCTTCGTGATGATCGGAGGGTCCATGTCCCGGGGGAGAGTCCGCTGGGCCCGGGCGATACGGCTTTGGACCTCTTGGAGGGCGACATCGATGTTCTTGCTCAACTCGAATTGGACGGTGATGTCCGAACGGCCTTGCCGGGACGTGGAGATGACTTCCTGCACTCCCTGGACCCCCATGATGGATTCCTCCAGGACGTCGGTGATCTCCGTCTCCATCACCTCCGGGGCGGCCCCTTCCCACGCCGTGCTGATGGAGAGGACCGGAAAATCCACGTCGGGTAACTGGCTGATCCCCAATCGCCAGAAGGCCAGGAGGCCGAAGACGGTGATGCCGATCATCACCATCCAGGCGAAGACGGGATTCTTGATGGAGGTATCGGACAGGGACACGGGTTATTCCTCGCTCTCGATCTTAAGGATCGCGGAATCGGTCTTCACTTGCACGAGCGCCCGGTCGAGATAGCGTTTGGCATCCGACATCACCACCATGGCCTGCACCACGTCCAGATTGTTCACCAGCCCCAGACGATAATCACGCTGTTGCAGGCGATAGCTCTTTTCCGCTTTCGCGTAGGATTCCTGATACGCGGCGACCTGCCTGACCGCCGACAGATACGCCTGGTACAGTCTCCGGATCTCGGCCGCGGCGTCCCGGACCCGCAGGGCGAGTTCGTTCTCCGCCTCCCTCAACCGCGACGTCTCTTCCCTCACCCGGCTCCTCACGACCCCGCCGCGGAACAACGGCAGATCGAGGGACAGGGAGGCATCCCACCGGCTATCGGACAGACTGCCGCTCCGCGACACGTACCACGATCCATCCAGATTCAAGCTCGGCCAAAGATCCCCCCGCGTCACCCGGATCCGAGACCGCTGGGCCCTCACCCGCTGACGCGCCGCCTCGATGTCGGACCGGCGGCCCAGTTTCTCCAGATACGTCTCCAACGCCGCTTCCGTCGACGGACCGGGAACCCCGTCGTCTTTCAGACGGAAGGAAGCGACCTCCCGGCCCAAAAACCTCGACAGGGATTCCATTTTTTCCGCCTTTTGGCCGTCGGCCGCTTCCTGTTGGGCCTTCAACGTCGCCATCTGTGATTCGACGGTCAAGACCTCGCTCTCCCTGGATTTGCCGAGATGCACCCGTTCGTTCAGTTCCTGTATCCTGTTCTGGAGGATCTGGACCGTGTTCTGTATGTTGGAGATATCGGTATCGATCTGGACGATCGCATAAAAAAGCTCCGTCACGTCGCGTTTCAGTCCGCGCCAAACGGTCAGGGTCTCCAGCTCTTCCACGCGGGACTCCGTTTTAGACAGGGAGACGGTCTCCTTCCTGGAAAAACCGCGGAACAGCGGCTGAGTGGCCGTGAAACGGGCATTGGACTCGTCGCCATCCACCGAACCGGAAGCCGAATCGCGCACCAACCGGGAATATTTGAACGCCGCCTCAGGAAGGATCCCCCCCTGGGCCTGACGGATCCTCTCACGGGATTGATCCTCCCGTTCCTTCCGCACCGCCATCTCATCGCAACGACTCCGGGCCAGGGACAGGCACTGGTCCAAGTTCAACGACTCCTCGGCGGCCACCGGCGAATCCGGAAAAGACAAGACGCCCAGCACACCGAGGGTCCCGGCGGCCAGAATGATCCTCGTCCGCAGACTCAACACGCGCGCCCTTCCATTCATCCACCTCTCCCCGACGGAATACCCAAAGCAGTCCTCAATCCCTCGTCATCCAGGATACCCTCATAAATGGATTCGGCAACGATCCGATGTCCCTCATCGGTAAAATGGAAATAATCACTGAAGATACTCTGATCGAACCGGGACCCCCGCCGGATCAATTCACCCTCCAAGTCTATCACATGGGTGGTCCCCCCTTCCAATCCACGCAGATAATCGTTCAAAGGAGACTTCACCCGCACGTCGGCCGTCAATATCTCGGAGTCCCGGGCCTTCTTGAGGTTCCCGATGAAATCCCCGTAATTCTCCGCGGCGAGCCCCTGGCGGTAATATGCCGTGACGGAATGGATGTTCCCGTATGGTTCCGCCACCAGATTCCCCACCGGCGTTATGAAGATCACGGGAATACCCCGGTCTGCCATGATCCGGCACATTTCCTCGATGTTTCTTTTGAAAGCCATCAAGATTGTCCGATTAATTTCCAAATATATTTCGTCGTGTATCCGTATCAGCCGTAAGTATTGCAGGGTCTTGATGATGACCGGCACTTTCAATTTTCTATAGCGGAAATAACCGCTCTGATCGAACCTTTTATGGGACAACGCATAGGACAACCTCAACAACCAGCCGAACCGGTCGTATACGACGGAGAATATGTTTTTATAGACGTTCGTATAATCATTATGCCCCATATAAAAAACAATCAATCGCGGAGGCGCTGATTGTTTCTTAAAAACTTGCTCCATCCTCCTTTTCACACCAAACGAATCGAGTGCGGACCTCCCGAAATTATACACTCGAACATTCGGATTCCTCTTCCGGAGAGACCCTTCGAGGATGACTGAAAAAACCTTATCCTCGTTACTGGCGAGGATCACGGAGGAGCCCCCGAAAACATAAACGGGGACATCCTCTTTTCCCGGTCGGTAAAATCTCTCCCGATCAAGATATCCCTTATCCTTGATCGGATACAGATGAGACTGTCCCCCGGAAAGCCTCTCCACCAGACGCCCCTTATATTCGGAAAAATCAAACAATCTGATCCGATAGACACTATAGGACAGACATCCGATGAATACCAAAATGACCGCATATAGAAAAGCGACCATCACGCCCAACAGGCTCTTTCTATATTTATTGATGTCCGCTTTCCGACTCACGGAGATCTCTCAGCCCTCATCGCCGTTCCAA
Source organism: Elusimicrobiota bacterium (assembly GCA_022709755.1). Taxonomy (GTDB): domain Bacteria; phylum Elusimicrobiota; class Elusimicrobia; order FEN-1173; family JAKLIF01; genus JAKLIF01. Next base: position 262,156 of record JAKLIF010000004.1, read on the forward strand.
TCCGTTCCCGCCCTCGCCTTCCTCAAGTAAAAAGGACGAAGCATTTTTAGCCTCGTCCTTTTCGCCCGTACTGCAAGATGTTCCTACGGAGACCGCTCAGGATTTCACGCCGGCCGGAGTGCGGTCCTCCATCTGAGTCGGAAGACCGATCTTATCCAAAAGCGCCAGGAACGGATCCGGATCCAATTCTTCCACGTTCACCATGGTCTTGGGATCCCAGACTCCTTGGGCCACCAGGATGGCGGCGGCCACCGGCGGCACGCCGGCCGTGTATGAGATGGCCTGGGACTCCACTTCACGATAACACGCCGCGTGATCGCAGGTGTTATAGATGAATATCTCCTTGTGTTTACCGCCCTGGGACCCCTTGATGAGGTTCCCGATGCACGTGTAGCCCGTGTAGTTCGGAGCCAGAGAGGACGGGTCCGGTAAACAGGCTTTAAGCACCTTCAGGGGGATGACCTCGACCCCTTCCGCCGTCTTCACGGGGACCTCGGACAGAAGTCCGACGTTCTTCAAGACATTGAAACAGTTGATGTAATGGTCGCTGAACCCCATCCAGAACCGGATGCTCTGCGCGTCGATGTTCTTCGACAGGGAATGGAGCTCGTCGTGTCCCGTCAGATACACGGGTTGCTTCCCGACCACGGGGAAATCATAGACCCACTTGTCCGCGTGCACGGGTTTCTGCACCCACTGACGGTCGATCCACGTCCAGACTTTCTTGAATTCACGGAAATTGATCTCCGGATCGAAGTTCGTGGCGAAGAACTTGCCGTGACTCCCGGCGTTGACGTCGAGGATATCGATCGTGTCGATCCGATCGAAGTGATGTTTCAGGGCGGAGGCGCAATAGGCGTTCACCATGCCGGGGTCGAACCCCACGCCGAGGATCGCCGTGATCCCCTTGTCCCGGCAACGGTCTTTTCTCTTCCATTCGTAGTTGGCATACCATGGCGGGTCCTCGCACACCTTGTCCGGCTCCTCATGGATGGCCGTATCCATGTATACCACGCCGGCTTGGATGCACGCCTCCAGCACCGACATGTTCAAAAAAGCGGAACCCAGGTTCAGGACGATCTCGGATTTCGTGTCTTTGATCAGCTTCACCGTGTCGGACACCTTGAAGGCATCCAGCGGGCGGGAATAGAGCTTCTTGGACCGGTCCTTGAGGTTCCCTTTCCGTTGAATGCTCGCGATGATTTTATCGCACTTGGCCAGAGTCCGCGACGCGATGCAGATATCCCCCAGGACATCGTTGTTCTGCGCGCATTTATGGGCTGTGACGTGAGCCACGCCTCCGGCACCGACGATCAGAACGTTCTTTTTCATGGACAGAATCCCCCTAGGATAAGTTGGTCAGATAATCCTTATATTGGAATCGTTTCACCAGTTCCAGCCGACCGTTCAACCGACGCACCACGATCGACGGCATCTGAACGCCGTTGAACCAGTTCTTCTTCACCATGGTGTATCCCGACGCATCCGCGACCGGGATCAGACTTCCGACGCGGAGCTTTTCGGGGAAACGATACGTACCGAAGACGTCCCCGGCCAGACACGTGCGCCCGGCGACCGTATAAGTGTATTTCCCTTTTTGAGCGATGTCAATTTTCGCGTCGGTCCGATAGATCAGCAGATCCAGCATGTGCGGTTCCACCGCCGCGTCCACGATGGCGATGTCCCGCTCGTTGTGGACGATATCGAGCACCTTCGTCACCAGGAACCCGGATCGCGTGATGGCGGTCTCCCCCGGTTCCAGATAGACCTGCACCCGGAACTCCTTCGAGAATTCGGCCAACCGACGGCAAAACCCGTCCAACGGATAACCGTCCTGCGTGAAATAAATCCCTCCGCCGAGGCTCACCCACTCCAATCGCCTCAACACGGATCCGAACTTTTCCCCGATGTGATCCAGGATCCGGCAGAAGCTCTCGAGACGGTCGTTCTCGCACTGGCAATGGAACATCGCCCCGGAGATCAGGGGCAGGGCCTCCTCCAGATCGCTCCGGCGGCTCACCCCCAACCGCGAATACCGACGAGCGGGGTCGGCCAGATCGAAGTGGGAATGGCTCACGCCGGGGTTGATCCTCAGACCCAACGGCAATCCCTTGAGACGGGACCGGTATCTCTTCAATTGTGACGTGGAGTTGAAGATGACCTTGGTGGCGATGGAGCGGACCGCCTCGATGTCTTCGGGAGAGAAGGCCACGCAATAGGCATGGACCTCTTTGCCGAACTTCTCGTGTCCCAACCGGGCTTCGTAGAGGGAACTGCTCGTGGTGCCGTCCATATAGCGCCGCATCAGACCGAAGACGCTCCAAGTCGAAAAACATTTCAGCGCCAGGACGGACTTCGCCCCCGACCGTTCGCGCACGAGCGCGATCCTTTTCAGGTTCTTCAGCAGGCGGGTTTCATCGATCAGATAGTAGGGCGTCTGAAACGCGTGCGCGTTTTCCCGAACAATATCCTCGATCGGTTTTTCCTCGGCGTTCATCGGGGGACTCTCCTCATCGTTTTATTCGCGGAGAGATTATATCACAACGGGTCCGACATTTTCACGGCCGCTCCGAGGAAAGAGCTAATCGTCGACCGCGTCCGTCTTCCGACGGGCCCAGAACCAGGCCAACACCGAGGCCGTGACGATGCACCAGGTGGCGAAGAGCGCGTTCGGCACGGCGGCCCGCGGACTGATGTGCTTGATGGCCAGCACCGCGCCCAGACCCGCGTTCTGCATCCCCACGCCGATGGCCAACGTGCGGCATCGCTTCACGTCGAACCCGAACAATTTCCCCGCCCCGTATCCCAGCACCAACCCCAGGATGTTCAGCAGGAACACGGCCACAAAAACCACCCGGGTGACCTCCACGAGATAGTCCTTGTTCAAGGCCACCACCAACCCGCAGATCCCCGCGATGAACAGTGTCGACAACGCGGGGAACACCCCGACGACACCGTCCCACTTATTCCCGACCAGCCGCTTGATGGCCATCCCGAGGGCCAACGGCACGATCACCATCTTCACGATGCTCATCATCATGGGCATGAATTCGATCCGGATGTAGGTATTGCCGAAAAGGGAGGTGAAGGCGGGCGTCAGCAGGGGGGCCAGAAGGGTGGAGGTGCCGGTCAACGCCACGGAATAGGCCACATCGGCATGGGCGGCATAACTCACCACGCCGGCGGCCATGGCGTCGGGGGCGGCTCCCGCCAGGATCAACCCCACCGCCAGATCGCTCGGGAGCTTCAAAAGTTTGGCGACACCGAACGCGCACACCGGCATGATGCCGAACTGCGCCAACATCCCCAAGGCCACCCACGTCGGCCTTTTGACGATCTCGTTGAAATCCCGAGGAGGCGTCACGATCCCGATCCCCGCCATCGTCAGCATGAACAACCATTCCAAGTTCGGCTTCAACCAGACCAGCGTCGACGGCCACACATAACCCGCCCCGCAGGCCATGACCACCCACAGCATCATCAATCCCGAGAATCGATCGCAGATCTTATTGAACATATCGGTATCCTGAAACCCATTCTAACACATTCCCCTTTTTTTCGGGACCTCCCCCTTCCGTTCAATTTGAGACTTGTTCCATTGTCACAGCTATTGTTACAATATGTTCACAATACTTTAATACGCCGCGAGTGCCGCGCGGGTATACTGTAGTGACGATGAAAAACCACCGGGGACAGTGCATGAGATCCATCAACGCCGGACCGCTCTTCAGAGTCGGGGCGCTGTCGTTGTCTACCGTCATCCTGTGCTCCTCGGTCCTCTCCCCCTGGTCCGAAGCCAACCTGTGGGACAGCCGACGACGATACCTCGACGACAAGAAGAATCCCCTCTACGCCCGGTCTCAAAACGCACTCTCATCGGAAGCGCCGTCTCTTGACCGGGTCCTCCATGACTTGCCGGCCCCGGCGCCGCAACCCATCGCCCCCGCCGGATTTCTGCGTTCCTCCACGTTCGACGACGACCCCTCGGCGGTCCCCGCCGACGATCGTCTTCGGCGCATCGCCCAGGCCGGCAACGGACGCGTCTACATCCGGGAGATCCACCGTTCCCCACGCCCGGAGGCGCCTCTGATCGTCCACATCCAAGACGCCCATGAAGTCTCCTCGGCCCAGACTCACATCGCCCAGACCATCGCCGAACTGGGAGAGACCTCCGGCACCCGCCTCATCGGCGTGGAAGGAGCCCAAGGATCCTTCCAGACAGCCCCCTATCGGTCTTATCCCGACGCCGCGACCACCCGATCCCTGGCGGATTTTTTCATGGCCAAGGGTTTCATCGGGGCTCCGGAATACGCCGGGATCACCTCTCCGACGGAACCGCTCCTGTGGGGAGTCGAGACGCAACCCGTCTACGAGGACAACATCCGCGCCTATCGGCAGTCCGAATCGCTCCGAGGCGCCCTCCGCGCCCGCACCACTCCGCTCCGGACCGCCCTGAATTCCCTCCGCTCCACCCTGTTCCCGAAGGAACTCCTCGAGTTCCATCTCGCCCGGGAACTTTTCCTCACCGAAGACGGCCACCTGAACGAATTCGTCCGACTCCTTCAATCCCACAAGACCGACTGGTCTTCTTATCCCCAACTGACCCTCTATCGCCAGGCCCTGTCGATCGAACAGTCCCTCGACTTCCGCGCCGTCGAGAAGGAGCGGGCCCGTCTCCTCGAGGAGCTCGTCGACCGGCTTCCCCCCGAGGGATTGAACCGCCTTCTCCAGACCAGCTTGGACTATCGCCTGGGAAAAATATCCTACAGCCGGTTCCACGACCATCTCAAAGAACTCTGCCTCGCCCGCCAGATCGACCTGGCTCCCTACGCCCGTTTCTCCCACTACCTCCGTTATCTTCACCTCGCCGAAAAGATACGGCGGGAATCCCTCTGGGAAGAGATCCAGCTCTGCGGATGGGACGTCCAGGACCACCTGGCCTCGACGCCCGACCAGAAAAAGCTGTTGGAAACGGCCGAAGACCTCCGGCTCCTCGAACGATGTGTGGACCACAAACTGACTCCCCCGGATTGGACGGCCTATTCCCGACGGAATATATCGCCCGCCTCCATCGCGCAGAACCTCTCCCAAACGGCCCTTGACCGCCGGATCCCCCTCAACCTGCCGGACAACACCGCGGGAACCCCCTCCCTGACCCCTTTTGAAGATTTCTACCGGTTGGCCGAGAAGAGGAACGGTCTCCTGGTGGACAACCTCCTGGCCAAGATGAAGGCGGAATCCGCGCCGTCGGCGATCCTGGTCGCCGGCGGGTTCCACACCGACGGGCTGGCCGAACAGATGCGCCGGAGGGACGTCTCCTACATCGTGATGTGCCCCCGCCTCACCGACGCGCCCGGCCCCACCGACGCCCTGGCGGCCTTCACAAGGGCCCCCACGCCGCTGGAAAAATTATTCACCGGGCAAACCATCTCACTCGCCGCCACGCCGCTCCTGTCGGACAGCGCCCTCTCGCTGAAAGCGTATGACGCGCGCAAAGAAGTGTCGGCCCTGGAATCGGCCTACGGAACATTTCAAGCGCTGCTTCAGCAGACCGACAAAAAGATCCTCGCGGCCGAACTGGAATCGAAAGCGAACGCCTTCCGCACCGTCGACGGACTCCGTTTTTCCAGAACTCCTCTCCGGAACCGTCTCTTCTTCGCGCTGGGCTTCCAGAAGGACGGCGCGCGCGGCACCGTCGTCGCCTTCGACCCCGACGACGCCACGGAAGCGGAGAGGGACCTGTCCGCCAAAGGGCTCACGCCCGACCGGGTCGTGCTGGCCGGCGAAACCGTCTGGGACGGCAAACCCCTCCTTCTTCGCGTCTACGACACCTGGACTAAAAATCCGGTCCGTCTCTGGGCCGAGTCCGTCCTGCTCCGCCTTCGGACCACTCTCACCCGGACAGCGACCGCGCCGCAGCCCGTCCCCCTGCCTGACAAGGGGATGATCGCGCTCGCGGCCGACGGAGAGCGTGGCTCCCGGTCCGCCCTCTTCGCCGCACGCGACGAAGGAAAGCGGCTCCTCAAGATCCTCGTCGATCCCACTGACGATTGGCACGACCAGCTGACCCGGAAGGGGATCCCCTCGACCGTCGATTTCGTGGTCCTGACCCGCGACGACGACCGCACCCTCCTCAACGCCGTGCGGATGGCCCTTTCCGGCGCTCTCCTGGTGGCGCCGGAAAAACTGAAAGCCCGCCTCGAGACGAAGATCCGGGCCCTCAACGCGACTTCCCTCTCGGACATCCGCCACTTCGTCTACTTCATTGACGATTTTTCAGACCGGTATTTCCAGACCACTCCCGACTCGTTCCACATCCCCGGCGGCCTCCACATCGCCTTCTCCGAAGGCCGCCAAAAAGACACCTACTCCGTGCGGGTCTCCCTGAACGACGGGGAGGATCGATACGATTTCGACTACATCCCTTCCCGGACACGGCTCCCCCGCGCGCGCCCGTCTCCCGTCGGCAAGACCGTGATAGACGGCTCTTCCCCGGTGGACTCCATCCTGTTGGACTACGTCCTCTCCTCCGCCTCCGTTCAAGAACGCGAACAGTTCGCCGCATTAACAACGCGGTGGAACAAGATCCCCCTACGCGACATCCCGGCCGGGAACGTCCTCATCCGGAAGGGCGAACGCATCCCCCACGCCTTTTTCATCCGCCGCGGGACCGTCCGAATCATCGACGAGGACACGGGAACCGTCCTGGCCGTCCGCGGCCCCGGTGAGATCATCGGCGAATCCTCGTTTTTTGACGGGGATTCCCCCGCGAATGCCACGGTGCGGGCCCTCACGGACGTCTCGGTTTCCCCCCTCCGGCGGGAAGACGTGCCCGAGAACATCCGTTCTCTCATGAAGAACGCCTGGCGGCACACGGCCGACATCTACCGGATGGACCTCTTCAAAGGACTCCCCCGGCGCATCCAAAAGCTCATCGCCTCGCTGGTGGAGGAGAAGACCATCGTCGCCGGCGACCGGCCCGCGGAATTCATCTCGGAGGGAGACGAAGGAGACACCGTCTTCCTCATCGCCGAGGGGACGGTCGATGTGTTCAAGAAGAAGGACGGGGTGGAACAACTCATCGACCGCCGGGTCGAGGGAGAATCCATCGGAGAGATGTCCAGTTTCGAGAACCGCTACCGTCGAAACGCCACCTGCCGCGTCCCCACCGGACAACGGGCACGCCTCCTGACCATGAAGAGCGCCGACTTCGAGCGTATCGCCAAGAGATACCCTTTCGTCAAATACATCGCCGAACTCATCCTCAAGGACCGCATCCATTCCACCCTCAAACGGACCGCGGCCCTGGGCGACATCCGTTACATCTTCACCCAATTGGACGGATTGAAGATCATGATGCCCGGCGAACTGACCGTCAACGAGGAGTTCATCGCGTTCGTGCCGGGCCTCCACGCCGAGAGCACCTGGTTCTTCTACGACAAATGGAACCTGTCCCAGACGGCGGACCCCACCGGTTTCGACGAAGCCCTGAGAAATTTTCTGGAAAGGAAACGACGGGAGGGAGCCTCGCCCGACGAACTGGAGACCCTCAGGGCCCGGCTCGAGAAACTGGACGGGCTCAGAGACACCATCCAGGGCCAGCTCCAGGGAAGCCGCATCTTGACCCTTTGCCTCTACAGCAGCATCTTGAAAGCGGAGAAGGACCCCCACGACGTGGACGTGATCGTGGTGACGGACGATTCGGACCTCAAAGAGGCCAGAATCCAACCCCCTCTCAAACTCGATATCCCCGGCCTGCCCCGGAAACTGGACTGCATCGTCGTCGGACAGGATTACCTCCGCACCCGGCAGGAACGCGTCAACTCCGTCCAGTTCGCGTGGTATCTCGGCCGCATGGTCTGGGGGCGGGACATCTTCGACGGCGTCTCCCAGCCCAGTCCCGCCAACGCCCTCATGTGGGCGAAGATATTCCTCGACAAGACGTTCCTCGCCCTCATGAGCAAGACGGAATCCATGGATTTCCCCAAGGTCCAGGATCGCATCGACTCCATACTCTCCGTCCTCATCGACAACGGCGTGATGACCGACGCCGAGCGGGAACGCTTCCGGACATCCGCGAGCCGCCACGTCGAAAAACAAGACGCGGAGAAACTCATCACGGACACCTATGCCCTCCTGAACGGACTCCACCGAGACCTCATCGCGGGACGAGCCCCCTCTCCGACGGACGATCTCGATGACGGCGAAGGATCGCCCGCGACGGCACGCGCCCCGTCGCGGTTGGCGCTCTTCTGGTCGAACCTGTTCCGCACGCTCCGAAAAAACCGTATCCTGGCGAAGGTGATCCCGGCCGACTGGGTGACCGTCCCGATCGCACGACCGGAGACCCGCTCCGAACCCGACGTCCGCACGACCCGGATCCCACTCGGACTGCAGATCCAACAGTGGGTCTCCGAACGGCCCGTCAGACCCGTGCTCCAAGACATCGCCGAACACGAACTGGACATCCGCTCACTCGTCCAGACCGCGTTGACGTCGAAGTCCCGCCATTCCCGGGAACGGCGCGCGTTAGCGGATTTCCTTTCGCAGACCGCCGGTCCGGAGGACATCTTCGGACAGGTCGCCGAACGACACAAACGAGGCCTTTCCGTCACACCGGAAGGCGCCGCCAACGACATCCGCCTGGCGGCCTTGGCCGCGGCGACAGGGCTCCTCGATAAGACTTCCTCCTCGACCGAGGAACAGCTCCGACGCCGGATCGAGGAAGGGACGAAACGCTACAACGACGTGATGGGCCTCGAATCGGCTTCCGAACGACTCGAGGCCGATATCCGGTCCCGCAAAGAGACCGGCATCGAGATCTCGAAGACCCTCCTGGACGGGACCGGTCTCCTCACCGAGATCGACCGCGGCATCATCGCCCGGATCCAACAACTTGTCCGGGCGGCCCGAGAGGGCCGGATCGAGCGGTTCTCTCTCCTCCTCCCCGAAGGCGCGTCGGCCCACGACGCCACCGTGATCTCCCAAATCGCGCGATGGGTCCCCGAATGGACGCAAGGGGACCGCATCCCGGCCTCGCTCATCCGGCGGGACTCACTCTACGGTTCAGACCAAAAACTCTCCGTGATCAAACTCAGGGATCTGCTCGGTCTTCAGAAGAACGTTCCGTTGGACATCTTCATCCTCGACCGGAACGAGTGGAACGACGACGGGGTCAAAGAAGGCCTGGTGAACCTGCTGGTCATGCTCACCGGAGACCTGATCGTCAACGCCACTCAAAAACTGGACGAATCCTTAAAAGCCCTCCACTTCATCAAGATACAAGCTTAGTGCAGCGCGCCCGCTTTCCACCCGACGGGTGGGACGCCGCAGGATGCCGATCCTGTTGAGACTCGGACACGCTGCACCAAACCGATGAGACTGAAACTCCAAACGCTAACGGGCTTCTTTTTCCGGAGCGGGCTCCTGCCCCGCGGGACCTTCCCCGTCACTCCTCATGGGACAATCCTCCCGACGGCCTGCCCCCCTCCCCCAGCCCCGATGAGGGCTGTTCAACAATCTCTGCGCCCTCTGCTCCGGAGTGAGGATGGATTCCACCTGCGCCCGGAACTTGTCGACCTGTTCCCGGATCGCGTCCTGGGTGAACTTGATGGCCGACATCGTCCTCTCCAACGCCGCGTTGTCCGCCTTGTCCTCCACCTGTTCGCCCAGCGTATCCAACAACTCCTGTTCCTTGTTGAACAAGGAACGCAGCGCCTTCCGTTCCGCCCGTTTCAACGTCTTGATCTTATCTTTCTGTTCGTCGGTCAAGTCTTTCAGACCGCAATCGGCTCTCCCCCCCAGGAATCCCGTCTTCGGACCGCCGGACCCGTCCCTGGGCCCTCGGGCCCAGACCGTCGCCGTGGAAACAAAAACCAACAGTCCCATCACACAAACCGCCAGCGCTCTCTTTCTCATAGGGCTCTCTCCTTTTAAGATCGTTGATCTTCCTACGAACTTTAGACGTTCAGGAACCACAAAAAGTGTCGTCTCCTCCTGTATTGTCCAGCCGAATCATGAAGCGGGTCCGATCGGTCCCGATATTAAAGTAAGTTGATTAAGGGGCCTGTAATACTAATACCCGTGTTTCATAGACAAACATGCGAGAGCTGTGCTACTGATCCCGCTGTCTCAGCAGACGTATAGTGGGAGGAATCGGCGGCTCAAAAAAACCAATCTTCCTCGAAATGTCCACGGAGGCGTGGCGTACGGTCAATTTTCCATAACGCCCGTTCAACCGATCCATTGCGCGCGCCATCTGTCGTCTTTTTTCATACATCTCCACCAGAAAACCTTGTCCTCCATCCCTCGCCAGTTCCGAAACGGTGACACCCACCAAACGCACCGCCTTCGGAAACGGACCCAACGATTCCATGATCCTCCTCCCCTGAGAATAAATCACGATGTCGTCGTCGGTATATTCCCGAAGAGAGGCCTGTTTGGACCGGAACCGATAATCCGAATAACGCAACGTCACCGTGACCACACGCCCCATCAACCCCTGTTTCCTCAAGCGAAATCCCACTTTCTCACACAACATCAACAGATAAGACCGCACCTCCGAGAAATCTCGCGTATTCCTTGAGAACGTCGTCGCATGTCCGACCGATTTAACCGTGTCGGGATCATCCGTCCGCGATACGGGGCTCTCATCCTTTCCTTGTCCCATCCGTTTGAGCCAATACCCCCACACGCCGAAACGGGCATAAAGGCTTTCGAAATCCGCGGCGGCCAGCTCCCCGCAAGTCCGGATACCCATCCCCTTCAAATTTTCCCGAAACCGATCCCCCACACCGCATAAACGTTCCACGGGCATCTCCTTGAGGGTGCCGTCAACCTCCTCGGGAGAAATCACCACAAACCCGTCCGGTTTTTGCATCTCGGAAGCCAGTTTAGCCAACAGCTTGTTCGGAGCGACTCCGACGGAACAGGGCAACCCCGGATCCTCCCGAAGACGGTCATGGACCATCCTCCCCCATTTCGCCGGTCGACAAAAATCTCCGTCCCGGGGGGTCATATCCAGGTAGGCCTCATCACACGACGTCATCTCCACCTGATCGGAAAACTCCGACAAGACCCGGAGTATCTCGTCAGACGTCGACCTATATTTATCGAACTGACCTTGGATGGGAATGACCCGAGGACACATCCTCTGCGCCTCATGCAGGAGCATTCCGGTCCGGATCCCG
>JAKLIF010000039.1 GCA_022709755.1 Elusimicrobiota bacterium
GCGGCGCATCAATCAGGCATGAGCGGCCGGATCGTCGTTGCCCACGTGGTCACCAAGCTCGAGCTCGGCGGCGCCCAGCTCAACACCCTGCATACCGTCGAGCACCTCGATCCCACCCGCTTCGACGCCTGCCTGATCAGCGGGCCGGGAGGGATGCTGAAGAGCCGCCTGGCCGACGCCGACCGCCATCTCATCGCGCCGGCCCTCGGCCGCGAGATCCGCCCCGGCCGCGACCTGCAGGCCCTGCTGCAGTTGGTGCGCCTCCTGCGCCGCACCGCGCCGCAGATCGTCCATACCCATTCGTCCAAAGCCGGTATCCTGGGCCGGGCCGCCGCCCGCCTGGCCCGCGTCCCCATCGTCGTCCACTCGGTCCACGGCTTCTCCTTCTCTCCTTTCCAGCCTTTATTGCAGAGAAGCTTCTACCGCCTGGCCGAGCGCTCCTGCCGGCGCCTGACCGACCATTTCGTTTTTGTCTCGCGGGGCGACATCGAGCAGGCGCGGCGGCTGAAGCTGGTGCGCGACAACTATTCCCTCATCCGCAGCGGCTTTCCCCTGGAAAAGTTCCGTGACCGCGGCGACGGGCCGGCGGCCCGGGCGCGCTTCGGGCTGCC
>JAKLIF010000040.1 GCA_022709755.1 Elusimicrobiota bacterium
GTCCGGACATATCCCGGGACAAGGCTATGGGATGGATTTTTCGCGGCACTGATGACCCGCTTTTCGTAAGGCGAAAGGATCACAGCGTTGCGGTTTTGCGGATTTTCGCATCAAAGTGACGATGCGATCAGTGCGGCGAAGTTATTTTAGCACAAGCCCTTAGACAGCAAGCGCCTTGCATCCATTATTTTGCTGTGTTACGCTTCTGCGAATTGCATCAAACGGGAAAGGGTGGAGCATTGATTTGCAGCCGATGATAGAAATAGCCCCCTCCATATTATCAGCCGATTTCGCCAGGCTGGAGCATGAAATAGAAAAGGCTCAAAGCGGCGGAGCAGACATCATTCATGTGGACGTGATGGACGGCCATTTCGTGCCGAACATTACGATAGGACCGCCTGTAGTCGCCTCGATACGGAAAGCCACGAATCTGCCGCTGGACGTACATCTGATGATCGACGATCCCGGCCGATACGTTGAGGATTTTGTCCGGGCGGGGGCAAACTGGATTTCCGTGCATGTCGAAGCGGATGTTCATCTTGACAGGACACTGCGCTATTTGAAAGAAAATGGGATCAAGACGGGTGTCGCAATTAATCCGGGGACTTCGC
>JAKLIF010000041.1 GCA_022709755.1 Elusimicrobiota bacterium
GATGATCAATTGGCCGACTTTGCGCGCTTCCCGGTTGGCGATGGTGTCTTCCTCATAGGAATAGGTCATGGTGTAGGGGTCGGTGACGGTCACGCTGCCGTCGACGGAGACCGTTTCAGACCGCGTGGTGGCGGTCTTGACCTTGGATTGTCCCGCGATGATGACGAAAGTCTGGTCGGTCCAGGTGTTGGTGACGTTGCCGAAAGCGTCGGTGGTGACGGAGTGGATGGTGGAGGATTGGGCGCTGATGAGGTGCCCGATGATCAGGTGTCCCACTTTGCGCGCCCGGCGGTTCTCTTCCGTATCTTCCTCATAGGTGTAGGTCATGGTGTAGGGTTCCGTGACGGTGACCGAACCGTCCACGGACAGTGATTCCGAGCGGGTGGTGGCGGTCTTGACCTTGGCCTGACCGGCGATGATCATGAAGGTCTGGTCGGTCCAGGTGTTGGTGACGTTGCCGAAGGCGTCGGTGGTGATGGAGTGGATGGTGGTGGACTGGGCGTCGATCAGGTGTCCCACGACCAGGTGTCCCACTTTTCTCCGCTGCCTGTTCTCTTCGGTGTCTTCTTCGTAGGTATAGGTCATCACGTAAGGTTCGGTGACGGTG
>JAKLIF010000042.1 GCA_022709755.1 Elusimicrobiota bacterium
AGTTCCAGCGCGTACGTTAGTCGGACAATTTTTCATCTTTACTATCTATTATAAACTTGTACGTGGGGGGAGGAACTGCCTTTTTTTATACTGCCCTTCAGATAAATAATTCCGGACTCTGCTCCAAACAAAAAGCCCCGCCTTCAATGTAGGACTCGAACCTACGGCCGATCGGTTATGAGCCGATAGCTCTAACCAATTGAGCTACGGGTCCGATTTGGTAGCGGCGGAGAGACTTGAACTCTCAACCTCACGGGTATGAACCGTACGCTCTAGCCAATTGAGCTACACCGCCGTCGGATTTTTTTCTGGTGGAGTATAGCAGGATCGAACTGCTGACCTCCTGCTTGCAAAGCAGGCGCTCTCCCAGCTGAGCTAATACCCCATTTATGGTGGGCCTAAATGGACTCGAACCATCGACCTCGCGCTTATCAGGCGCGCGCTCTAAAACCAGCTGAGCTATAGGCCCATCAACGTGCACTTTGCAGTGCAAATAACATTTTACTATCTCCGTCAGATTTTGTCAATCAACATTTACCACAAAATGGGGCGGAAAAGCGCGTGTCCGGGGATGAAAAGTCCGGGCGGGACACCTTCTTT
>JAKLIF010000043.1 GCA_022709755.1 Elusimicrobiota bacterium
CCTGCGTAGCGCGGATCCTTGCCCGGGAACCGGGGATCATCCGGCGTCAGTGCGGGGGGCGGTATGTCGTAGCTGCGCCGCCAGATTTTCACCTGGTCCATGCCGTGCTTCTCGGCGGTCTCTGCCTTGTTGAGCCCCTGCAGGGCGCCATAGTGGCGTTCGTTCAGGCGCCAGTGGTTATGGACCGGGATGTACATCTGGCCGAGTTCCTCGAGTGCTATCCAGAGTGTCTTGATGGCGCGTGAGAGCACAGAGGTGTACGCCACGTCGAACACGTACCCCTCCTTCTTCAGAGTCTTGCCGGCTTCGTGGGCTTCGGTCGAGCCCTTCTCGCTCAGGCCGACGTCCGTCCAGCCCGTGAAGCGGTTCTCCTTGTTCCATGTGCTTTCGCCGTGTCGTAGCAGCACGATCTTCTTCATCGGTTCAGGTTCCTCATGATCACTGTGTTCTGGTGAATTCGGGTTCGGCTGCACTCAAAATACGGGTTTTTCGGAGTATGTGCAAAGGGAGATGGCGAGAAACCAGTTGCAAATGCCCAGAATCTGCATATCTTAGGTTCACCGGGGTACGGTACTGACCACTACAACACCGAGG
>JAKLIF010000044.1 GCA_022709755.1 Elusimicrobiota bacterium
TCCTCGCGGAGTCGCCAAGTCACGGCGTGTTTGCGCTCCCTGCCCCGCCTTTTGTGTTCGGAACAGGGATCGATACAAACTCAACCCTAACGCCCACGGACTCTCATCAAGCCCATGGACGCCTTGCCTTCCAGATTGTTAAAGAACGATGCAGCTCTCGACGCTGGCCCCTCGCTCGAGGAACCAGGGTCGAACGCTGCTTCGCAACCGCAATCGACAGGTGATGCTTGGTGGAGCCGGACGGGATCGAACCGACGACCTCCTGCTTGCAAAGCAGGCGCTCTCCCAATTGAGCTACGGCCCCGCTTCCGGCTGGTCGATCTGATCCCTGATCCCTGACCTCTGTTCCCTGATCTGGTGGGTCTGGATGGATTCGAACCATCGACCCCCGCCTTATCAAGACGGTGCTCTAACCGACTGAGCTACTGACCCCCTGCTACGCTTCGAGGATCAGCCCAGAGGCGCGACATCAGCTCGCAATGTCGCACTCTCTGACGCTTTGCCTCTACTGTTCTTTAAAAACAACCGATAGGTTGTGGATACTCGATTCCAAGGTTTTTCTCTAGAAAGGAGGTG
>JAKLIF010000045.1 GCA_022709755.1 Elusimicrobiota bacterium
GCGCTATCGTTGAAGCCGCGGCCGCGAGCTCAGGGCCGCGCGAAGCCCTATCGAAGGAGTCCCGATGCGCAAAACCACGCTCGCCCTGGCCTTTCTCCTCCTCTGCGTCCTGGGGGCCGCGGCCGCCCCCGCGCGCGTCCTTAGCCAGCCCGTCCTGGACCGATTCCTCAAGGACCTGGGCGCGATCTCCGCCGAGCTTGAGGCCTACGGCAAGACCCTGGAGGCCGACGAGGACTCGGGCGCGGCCCCCGGCGCCGGCGGCTTCGCCGCGCCCGACTACGCGGCCCTCCTCTCCGGGCTCAAGGCCGACGCGAGGATCCGCGCCATCCTGGGGAAATACGGCTGGAAGGACGAGTTCTGGCAGGTCTATGTCGCCGTGGCGCAGGGGATCTTCGTCGTGTCGATGGACGAGGCCTACGCCCAGGCGCCGATGGCCGAGATCAAGAAGGCGGCGGACCAGGCCAGGGTCCAGCTTCACTCGGATGACCTGGCCCTTGTCCTCCGGAACCGCGACAAGATCGTGTCGGCCTTCGAAGCGATCGGCGACTAGCGGCGGCCCGCGGCGCAGCTGG
>JAKLIF010000046.1 GCA_022709755.1 Elusimicrobiota bacterium
GCTTAAGCTCCTCCTCGAACGGCTTACGCCTTTCATCCGGTCTGGATGCCCAGTCCGGATTGTATGGGGTATTAGCCAAACTTTCGCCTGGTTGTCTCCCATTCGAGGGCAGATTGTTTACGTGTTACTCACCCGTCTGCCGCTAAGAGCGCGATACTCTGCCACTCTTCGCTCGACTTGCATGTGTTAGGCACGCCGCCAGCGTTAACTCTGAGCCAGGATCAAACTCTCCATTAAAATCCGTAACAGCAAATAGCAAACATCGCTATCAACTATTAGCATTTACGGAGCGTTCTGATTAGCTCTTATTATCGTTTGCGTGTTGATACTATCTTGCAAAGTTATCACACCCGATTGGATTTTTGATGATCAATCATCCCATAAACAAAGTGAATCGTAAAGTTTAAAACGCGAAACATCCGCGCTTAGCTTTAAGTTCACCCTGCTTAAGTTCAGGGTGCCCATTCATACATAAATTTTCAGAGAGCGAAACCTTTTCCTGTTTTGTGGATTCCACTCCACAGGTGAGGTTACTTTTGGTGCGGTTGCGACTGTTATTCGCGACCACA
>JAKLIF010000047.1 GCA_022709755.1 Elusimicrobiota bacterium
TACTGGACAGCTCGATCTTGGCCACCTCCACTGCCTCTCGCAGGCGCTGCATGGCCATGGAATCCCGTCGCAGGTCCACGCCGGACTCAGCCTTGAACTTGTCCAGGACATAGCTCAAGAGCCTCTCGTCCATGTCCCTGCCGCCCAGCTGGGTGTCGCCGGAGGTGGATCTGACCTCGAAGACGCCCTCGCCTATCTCCATGATGGTCACATCCAGAGTTCCGCCGCCCAGGTCGAAGACCATGATCTTATGCTCGCCGGTCTTGTCCAGGCCAAAGGCCAGAGCTGCCGCCGTGGGCTCATTTATAATGCGAACCACATCCAGCCCGGCTATGGTTCCGGCGTCCTTGGTGGCCTGCCTCTGATTGTCGTTGAAGTAAGCGGGGACGGTGATCACCGCTTTGTCCACGCTGTCGGCGAGGTAAGTCTCCGCATCGGTCTTGATCTTGCGCAGGATCTGGGCAGATATGTCCTCCGGGCTGTACTCCTTGCCGTGAACCCTGACCTTGTAGTCCGTGCCCATCTTTCTCTTGATACCGGTGACAGTTCCTTCCGGATTGGTGA
>JAKLIF010000048.1 GCA_022709755.1 Elusimicrobiota bacterium
AGCATCATCTTTAGGCGGAATTATAGGGAGAATGACTTCTTTATGCTCTAAAGACTCTTTAAGATCATACCAGAGCAGATAGGCTTTTTGCTTTTTATCGCTCTTTAAGGAGACACAATGCCTTTTTCCCTGATATTCATAGTCTGCATAGAAATAAGGTCAGTTTTTTAACCTGTAAATTGAAATCAATTTTACCGACACTTTACCGACACTTCCGCAATTTTATTGTTTTTTTGCGGTGAAAAATGTTCGTAAATAATTGATTTAAAAGATTATTTTTAGAAGTGGAGGTGGCGGGAATCGAACCCGCGTCCTAAGGCCAGTCCAAAAGAGCATCTACGATGTTTATCCCCGTGTTTTGGTTTAAGTTGCCCATCTCGCACAGAGAACGATATGGGTTTCCGATGATGTTATTCTCGGCTCTGCATACCACCACACCTGCAGAGATATAGCCTTATGTTTTTCGCCTAGCATTCCCCTAAGGCTAAAAGAATGAGAGACGGCAGCCTAAATTAGGCTGCTAATGCGTATTCGTTATTTCCAGTTAAATCTGGGTGGATAGT
>JAKLIF010000005.1 GCA_022709755.1 Elusimicrobiota bacterium
CGACAGCCCCTACATGCTCCTGGTCGCGTCCGTTCGAACTGATTTGAGACGTCCGATGACGGACCAAGAAAACAGTCTTTTCGGCATCGACAAACTCAATGCGGTCCGGTCCACCATCCCGGCCGTCACCCACATCGATTACTCGGCTCGAGTGCAAACAGTAGATCAAGATCGGAATCCTCTCTTTTACAAGCTCCTTCGGGCTTTTGAACGACAAACAGGATTCTCCGTCATCATCAATACATCTTTCAACGTCCGAGGAGAGCCCATCGTCTGCACCCCTGCGGAAGCGTATGTCTGTTTTATGCGCACGGATATGGACTATCTGGTATTGGGGAATTTCCTCTTAAAGAAGACTGAACAAAAACCGCTCGAAAAAGACATCGACTGGCGGTCGACGTTCGAATTGGACTGACATGATCATCGACGAGATCAAATCCATCAAGAGCGGCCACAAAGAACTGCGGGATTTTGGCATCGTGATGGGGATTGCCTTCACTCTTCTAGGGATATACGGAACGCGCATACAAAGCCGCTGGGCAATGGCTTTCTGGGTCGTTTGCGTATGTTTCATCTCATTGGCTTTTATTCACCCGACTGCCATGAAACCACTTCATAAAATCTGGATGACGATTGCGATTATCATCGGATCAATCGTTTCGAAGGTCGTGCTTTCTGCCTTCTTTTATCTGGTGATCACCCCCACGGGGGTGATTCAACGATTGTTAAAAAAATCTCTCCTGGATAACACGTTCGATCGATCAAAAAAAAGCTACTGGATCGACAAGAAACCTATTGATCCGGCCAATTACGACAAGCAATTTTAAAACTGATCCTTTGACAAAAGCGAGGCATATCCCATGAATACGCAAAAGAATCAATCCGCCGTGAAACCTTTCGGGGAAATCCCGGTGGCCAACGTCGCGATCACCGAAGAAGATGCCAAAGCCGTCTATGAAACGGTCCGTGCCGGATGGATCAGCATGGGACCGAAAGTAAAGGAATTCGAGGGGTGTTTCTCTCAATACGTTGGGACCAAACATGCGATCGCCGCCAATAACGGCACGACCGCCCTTCACACGGTGCTGGCAGCGCTGGGGATCGGGCCGGGAGATGAAGTCATCGTCCCCAGCATCACATTCATCTCGACGGCCAATGTCGTCCTCTACCAAAATGCGACCCTTAAATTGGCTGAATGCGACCCGATGACGTACAACATCCGCCCCCAAGACATTGAAGCTCTTATCACCCCCAAAACAAAGGCAATCATCCCTGTCGACATGAATGGGCTCCCGGTGGACTTCGATTCCATCCTGGATCTGGCGCGAAAACGGAACATCACGGTCATCGCCGATTCCGCCGAAAGCCTTGGCGCGGTCTACAAGGGGAAACGAATCGGCAGCCAGTGCCTCGTGCATATTTTTAGTTTCTTCCCGAACAAAAACGTTACCACGGGGGAAGGGGGAATGATCACGACCAGCGATGATTCCCTGGCGGACAAGATCCGCGTGCTCCGAAGCCAGGGCCAGGATTACAGGTATCACCACATCGAACTCGGATATAACTACCGAATGACGGACATTCAGGCCTCTCTCGGGATCGGACAGGTTCGCCGCCTGGATGAGATGCTCAAAGAAAAACAACGCGTGGCCGACATATACACGTCCGCTTTTTCCAAATTCAAGAACCTGAAGGCCCCGTTCATCCCGAAATACGTCGACAAACATTCCTGGTATATGTATGCGATATCAGTCGCAGACCACATCGACAGGGACAAGGTCGTCCGCGGCCTCAAAGACCGAGGAATCGACACCCGGCTGAGTTTCCCTCCGGTACACACCCAGCCCTACTATCAAAAACGTTTCGGCTACACGAATGACTCGTTGCCTGTCAGCTACAAGGCCTGGTCGAAATTGATCAATATCCCGATGTGGCCGGGACTCCCCATGGACAAACAACAATTCGTCATCGACAGTCTTCGTGAACTTTGCGATGAATAGCCTCTTTCATGGCGCCTGACCTCCACCCCGTCCTTCAGGACATCAACCGCATTCTTCCCTTGCTGTGCTGCCCGCAGGACCGTACGGCTCTCCGCATGGAGGAAGATCATCTCACCTGCCCGAACGGACATCGATTCCCAGTCGACAGGGGGATTCCGAACTTCCTGGACATGTCTCCGGACAAACAAAAGGAGCGCGGCACCAGACTATTCGAAGAATCAACCGAATATTACGAGCGATTGCACGTCAAACGAACCAAAGAATGGAAGAAACTCCCGTTTCTGTTCGACAGGATATCGGGGACCGGCTGGCACTTGGATATCGGCTCCGGATCGGGATCCATCGTCATCGCCAACGCACGGCGGGGAATGCCATCTATCGGACTGGAGGTTTCGCACATCGGATCTGTTTTTGCCTCAACGCTGGCCAAGCGTCTCAATCTGACCAATAGTTTCTTCGTGACCGGAGATGCCACGCGGATCCCCTTTCGCAGCAAATCCATCCGGTGGGTCACATCCTATACCGTCATTGAACATCTGTATGCCCCGGAGGATTGCATCGCCGAAATCGCGCGGATACTACAGCCGGATGGAACAGCCATCATCAATACGATCAACTATTTCACCTTTCTCCCTTCCGCCGGGCTGAAATCCTTGAAATGCTTTTTCAAAAACATCGCCAAATACGTTCGAGTCGGGGGGCACTCGAGACCCCGTCAAACCAGCGAGAAAGAAAATGTGACCCATATGGCCTGGAAATCAGGAGCGGATGTCGATCTCTTCGAACCCATCTCTTTTGAACTCCGGGAAATGTTTTCCAAGCATCTTCGACTGGAACGCTATCTCACGTTCGGGAGAATCCCCCGACGAACCGAACTTTATTTTTCGGATAATCTATCCCCGATCGAGCGAGATCTATCTCCACTCAAGATCCTCATCGACGCGGCCTTTTATTCACTTAATTTCCTTCCCGGAATCCGCCATATGGGAAAAACGATCACCGTGATGGCGCATCCGCAAAAATGATGACTCATGTTTAAACAACTCGAACGGACCTGCCTTCGGACCGTCTGCAAATTCAACGACCTGGCGAAACGAGCCGCTATTCGGCTCGTTTATTACACAGGCAAAAGCCGTGAACGGGTGCATCCCAAGCATTTGCTCGAAATACGCAAAAATTACTGGTTTTTAGACCATTTAAAACCGGGGGACACCGTCATCGATATCGGTTGCGGAACAGGATTTAAGACCATCGCGGCGGGGAAGATCTGTCATTCCGGCTTCGGGGTCGATCAATGTGAGGATTTACTGTTCATTGGGAAACGAGAGGCATCGAGGCAGAATCAACTCCATGTGCATTTTTTGAGAGCCGACATGGAATCCTCTCTTTGTTTCAAAAAAGACTCATTTGACGCCGTCATGCTTTTTGACGTATTGGAACATGTGCATAGGAGGAACGAGCTGCTCCGTGAAATCCACTACATCCTCAAACCGACGGGGATTTTACTACTCTCCGTCCCCAACCGGGAAACCGACTGGAAAAAACACCTTCAAAGAGCCGGGTTGCCTTTCTATTCGGATCTCGACCATAAAATCGAATACACGCGAGACGAGATTGCGGAAGAACTGTCCTCCGCCGGTTTCATCCCGACCGGTCCCGTCATGACGGAAGTATACGACACGCCCTGGGCGGGCCTCATCGATCTGCTCGGCGGCCTCTCTCTGTCTCTCTACCGTCGATGTTCCGAATGGAAGATGCTCTATGCGGAACAACACCCCGAGCAATCGACGGGCTTCCGATTCGTGTGTCGGAAATCGACGCCATGAAAGTCCTCTTCGTCACCGATTATTTTCCACCAGTCGCTCCCGGCGGTGCCGAGTGGAGTAATTACTATCAGCTATCCAATCTCGCTCAAAGAGGCGTGTCGCTGGGACTGGCCACCATCGGGCATGGACCGACACCTCTTCCCATAGATGGCGTTTCTGTTTTTTCGATGCCCATTCCATTCAAACTCCCTCCGGGTCAAAGGATCCACCGGCAAGGAGTCCTCGAAAACATTCTCTTTCATGCGGGATACGCCCGCTTTGTGCGCCGGACAGCGCGAGTCTTCCGCCCCGACGTCATCCATGCTCAATCCAAGAACAGCCTCCCGGCCGCCGCCTGGGCGGCTCAGCGCCTTCATATCCCACTCGTGTTCACGCTGCGTGATATCGGGCTGGCTTGTCCTTTTGGGATGTGTTTTGTGAATGGACGTGAGCGATGTGATGATTTTTCTTTGTTCAAGCTATTGGGGTCCTGTTCTTCCTTCCTGATTGACCGATACACCCCGGGGGGGATCTTACAAACCCTTAAAGTCAAACTTTTAGCCCTCGTCCTCTGGCCAGACACTAAATTAAAACAGTTTTGCCTTAAACGTGTTGATTGGCTGATCTCTCCGAGCCGAGGTCTTCTGGAGGCCTACCCACCTTCTCTATTGCCAAGTCCCGAGCGGAGGGAAATCATCCCGCACTTCCCGCCACCGCCTCATAAAGAAGCCCCGGCCTCTTCGGGGTTAGCATTCCTATCGCCTCTCAAGGGGAAACGATTCGTTCTCTACGCGGGTAAATTATCCCTTGGGAAAGGAACCTATACGTTGATCGAAGCCATCAAAAACATCGCTCCGAAACACCCGGATGTCTCCTATGTTTTCATTGGCAAAGGGACTCTGAAAGATCGTAACGCCCCCCACACATACTTTTTTGATAGCATCCCCCATTCGGATCTATTGGATGTGATGAGACAGGCAGAGATCGTTGTGGTCCCGTCCATAGTGCCAGAAGCCTATAATCGTGTCGCATTGGAAGCCATGGATGCCGGAAAACCTGTCATTGCGGCCCGGAGTGGCTCCCTCCCCGAACAGGTAAAGGACAAAATCACAGGGCTCCTGTTCTCTCCGGGACGGACGGACGAGCTGGCCCGGGCCTTAGACGCGTTGTTGAGTTCCCCGTCTCAAGCCCACGACATGGGGAAAGCAGGGAAAGATCATATTTCCACGATCCATTCAAATGAGAAAATACTCACCCTGTTGACCTCCCTTTACTCAAAAGCGACAGCACCCTATTCTGAATTGCGCCCATCTCAATGACAAACCACACCGCCCCGGCTCAAAAGAAACGTCTCATCCTTCGAATGGATGACATCGGCGCTTCCACAAAACACCATGAACGATACGGACTGACCCGTCTCCCGATAGGACCCATCCGGCTCCCATTCCCGGGGAATTTCCTTTTCCTCAAATCCATCAAACCCTTTCGAAAATGGGGGCCTTATCAAGAAATGACCGCGGCCATATGGAAAGATGTTTTTCTCGCCCTGGATGAATTCAAAGCAAAACTCACCGTGGCCATCACCGGTTCTTGGATCGAAGGAGACGGAACCCGCGTCCCGTTCGATAAGAAGTTCCCGGAAGAAGCAGCGATCCTCGCGGAGGGACTGAAAGCCGGATTTCTTGAAATCGCCAACCATGGTTTGACTCACTGCGTGACCCATGACAATCTGTTCAGGCCCCGGCTTTTTTCGAGCAACAGAGCATTCCATCGCGAATTCTGGGATTGGGTGCCCGTTTCCGACCATAAGGAGCATCTCTCCCGATCCCAGGACATCCTAGAAAAGACCTTCGGCATCCGTCCTGTCACGTTCGTTCCTCCGGGCAATGTTTACAGTCAGGACACTCTTCAACTGGCTTACGATGAGGGATTACGTTTCATCTCCTGCACCCGCGATCCCGGGACGACGAGTCCGCTCCGATACATTCCGGACGAACATGTCATGAGTTTTCATGATCGGGAAATTGTATTATTTGGAACATCATGGCTCAGATCCCGGCTGAACGGACATCCGGAAGATCGCTTTATCTTAGCAAGGGAATATTTCTCATAAAGACATGTCACAAAACCCAAAGGCCATCGGCCTCATCGCAACCCTTCACAGCGGTCTGACGGATTTGCACCGGCATGGCCAGGCCCATCGATTGTTGAATTATTATTTCAAGTCTTATCTCACCCAGTTCGATCACATCTACTACTTCAGTTATTTCGATGAGGATATCCGTTCATTCACGGAAGATGCGGAATTGGTTTCCAAGGTGACCATCTGTTCAAAACCCCGTTGGATCCCCGACAAACTGTACGCTCTTCTCCTCCCGATCTGGTACTGGTCCTCGTTCAGAAAATGCCGTGTTTTTCGCGTTTTTCAGGCGACCGGTTCATTGCCGCTGCTTCTTTCCAACTTATTCTTCAAAACACCGTCGCTTGTCACGTTCGGCTACGACTATTTCGGACTTGCTCAAATGCGGGGGAAATCTTTCCTGCATCTGAAGGCCCTTCTTGCCGTTGAACAACTGGCAATCAAGCAGGCAACGAAAGTCCTGGTGCCCAATCGTTTGCCGGTACGCCGGGAGAACGAGATGGCCGCCCGAAAAACGATCGTCATCCCCAATGGGACCGACACGACCCTGTTCGTTCCCCACAAGGGAAGGACGCCCGGACAGAGCAAGACAGTCCTTTTTGTCGGCCGATTTGAAAAGGAGAAGAATCTGCCTTGCCTTTTGAGAGCGGTGAGATCTCTCGCCTCCCGCCACCCCATCAAACTCCTCCTCATCGGCGACGGGGCCGAACGTCAATGGTTGCGCCAAACCGCAAAAGAGTGGGGGATCGATCTGACGATGATCCTCCGCGTCGCCCATGAAGATCTTGTAACCTACTATCAGAATGCGGATGTATTTGTTCTCCCTTCGTTCACAGAAGGACATCCCAAAGTACTCATCGAGGCCATGTCCTGCGCTGCCCCCTGTGCCGTATCTCGATGCCGGGCCCATGAAAACATCATCGAAGAAAGGGTCGACGGCCTTCTTTTTGATCCCCATTCCGACACCGACTGCGCGACCATGATCGACCAGCTCTTGAGTGACACCGTTTTGGCGAATAGACTCGGTGAAAAAGCACATGCGAAGGTGATGGACCGTTATAATCTCGAGAAGAACCTGGCTTACGAAGCCCAGGTCTTGTCCGATTTGTCAAAGAAAATCACACCTTAAAACGATACCATGCACCTTTTACCCTGACGAGGAGAAACACTGTTCCATGAGCATAATCGGAAATTGGCTGGGTTACTCAGTACACCGGAGAAGACTGGATAAGTTCCTATTCCGTGCTACGCCGCTATTCCACGGACACGTCATCGACATCGGGGGAACGAGCAAACCTCGTGGAAAATTCCGATTGAACCGATCCGAACAGGTCTCATACGTCACACGGATAAATATATCCGCCGAAACGGCTCCCGATATTATCGCCAATGCCATTGCCTTGCCGTGCCGTGAGAGGAGCGCCGACACAGTCCTCTCCACCGAGGTTTTGGAATATGTGGATGATCCGGCGAGAATGATCTCGGAATGTCTGCGGTGCCTGAAACCGAATGGACAACTGATCATTTCGGCTCCCTTCACGCACCGGGTCGATCATCCATCCGATCGCTGGCGTTACAGCCGATACTGGTTCGAATGGCAGTTCCGATCGAACGGAGTATCGGATTATTCCATCCACGCGATGGGGGGGGCATGGAATTCCATCGCCCACATTGTAAAAACATCCATCTTGAAATCGAATCAATTTATACGCCCATGGCTGGCGCTACTGACCATGCCGCTCATCGAGACTCTCACCCTCATCGATGATCTCTTCATCAACGATTCGGATCAATCAGACTGGACCACCGGTTATTTCTGTATCGCACGGAAACCCGGCCTGCCGGATAAATAACGCGCATATGCTCGGGCGAAAAACGCTCATACTCTTCGCTGGGCAATGGATCAATTATGCCGTCCAGCTCGCAAGCAGCATCCTTATCGCGAGGGCCCTGGGACCCGAAATGAACGGCAAGATGGGTTTTGCCTTTGGAGCCATCGGCCTTTTCATGATGCTCACCGGACTGGGAGCCGCCCAAGCCCATCAAAAACGCGTGGCGGAAGGCCAACCGATCCCGCTCTGCATGGGGACCTATACCGCCATTCTGCTGTCCCTGAACCTGACGGCGGTCTTACTCTGTGGCATATTCTGGAACGTCATTTCCCCGAAATTCCATACCACTCCGGAAAAACACGCTTTTTTCCTGTTCCTGGCCTATCAAATGATGTTAACGCTCTCCAACGTATTCATATATACGTTTTACGCACGGGGGGAAATCGCCAAAGCCGGTTTCGCAGGACTCCTGTCGAAAATAGCCAGACTGTTCCTGGTGGTCTGCGTCATCTTCCTTTCCCCGAATCTGCGCGGGGTCGCCTTGGCGATGATCGGTGAAGCCCTTGTTTTGATCGGTATGTGCTGGAGGATGAGCGCCGGTTACGGGCGTATGATTTTGCCGACATGGCAATCTCTCAAAAGCTACTGGGCCTACACGAAACCGTTGGCCGTCACGGCTCCCTTCGGCGTTCTGGGGGACAGCGCCGACAGGGTGATCGGGGGGATGCACTGGCACATGGCGCAACTCGGACATTACAATATTGCACGGAATTTCCTCGGAATCGCCAAAAACGTCCCCTCCGCCGGCGTCACAGTGCTCTTTCCCCGGATGGCGGCATTGTACGCGGAAGGACGACACGAAGAGCTCCATCGGACGTTTTATGAGGGGATTCGAAAACTTCTGCTCCTCATGACGCCTTTGGTTGTTCTGGGGATCGCGTTCTCGAAACTGGGAGTCCGGATGCTCTACGGTGCAGAATTTCTCCCGGCCTCTACCGCCATCAACGGATTTTTGATCATGGTCTGGCTGAACACCCTTCTCACTCCCTACCATTTCCTGGTTTACGCGATCGAAAAACATCAAAAGTTCGCCTACATCATGCCCATCAGCCAATTGCTGTATATCGCCGCTTTTTTCATCGTCACAGGAGCTTGGTCTCCGTTCGGGCTGGGAACAGCCGCTTTCGTCAATTGCATCCCGAACGTCGTCCCGATGATCGTCGTCGCCGGATTATGCCTGAAACACACGGGGATATCCTTTGACTGGAGCATCTGGCGGTTTCTCGCGGCCGGACTTCTAATGTATCTGCCTTTTGCAATCATCACTCCTTACTGGCAAGGAGCGGGGGGGCTCTTCCTCGCCACGCCCCTCTCCGTTGGCCTGTATATTCTGGGTGTGTTCCGCCTCAGAAAAATGATAAAATCCGACATCTCGTATTTCCTGGATCTGATCCATCCGCACCGGCTTTATCAATACGTCAGGGGAGAGATATCTCAAGCGTGACATCGTTTTAGCTTTTTCAATCCATGAAAATCCTCTTCATTATCCCATGGTTTTTACCCAACAAAGGCGGCGCGGAAATTGGCGCCTACGAGATGGCCCGCGAATTGGTTCATCGCGGGCATGAAGTCCTCGTCGTGTCGTTGAAATACCGTCGAGACTGGGCCGACAGGGAAGAGATCGACGGCGTGCAAATCGTGCGCTTGCCGACCTTCAGCATTCCGTTCATGACGCGCCTGACGGAGCTGATCCATTCCCTGACCCCGTTCTTCAGCCTGCGTCGGATCATTGAAAATTTCAAACCCGACCTGATCCATCTTCACTATGTGCTGTTCACGGGACATGCCGGGATGTATTTCGCCAAAAAATTGAATATCCCGACCGTGCTCACGTTGGTCGGAAGTGACATTTACGACCCCCAATACTGTCCGGGCGCGTTCCTATACCCGTGGAACAAGGATGTCATCCATAAGGCCGACCAAGTCGTGGCCGCCTGCCCGTTCATCAGCGATCAGTTGAAAAGCAGATTCGACTACACGGAGGGGCATCTGCAGATCATCCCGTACGGGGTCAACCCCGACAAGTTCAAACCTCATCATTCATCGGAGCTGACCCGATCCCGCTTCAAACTCCCGGCAAAGAATCCAATGATCCTCAGCGTCCATCGCCTTCATCCGAGGAAAGGGGTCAGATTCCTCATTGATGCGGCGGAAGAAGTCATCCGGTCCCATCCGACAGCCATGTTCGTCATCGTCGGTGATGGCCCGGAACGCGACTCCCTTGAATACTATTGCCGTTCACGGAACCTGTCCGGAAACGTTATCTTCACGGGTAAGATATCCTTTGATAGTCTCACCGATCTGTATCATGCCTCCGACCTGTTCGTCCTTCATTCTTACCACGAAGGATTCGGGATCGTCCTACTCGAAGCCATGGCGTGCTCCAAAGCGGTTGTCTCAACAAAAACCGGGGGGACAGAAACGATCATCGACGAAGGGAAGACCGGGTTTCTCGTCCCACCCGCATCCCCCCGTCCGATGGCCGAAGCGATCAACCGGTTGCTGGCGGATCCTTCCCTGCGCCGGGCCATGGGGCAAAACGGATACGACCGCGTCCACACGCATTTTCGCTGGACCCATATTATGGATCGATACATGGACGTCTATCAAACGGCGATCACACGTCATCACGCGGCACATGTCACACCCTGAACTCTCCGTCCTCCTCTCCGTCTACAACAGTTCGAAACATCTCACTCAATGTCTGGACAGCATACTCGACCAAACGTTCCGGGACTTCGAGCTCCTCGTCACAGACGACGCCTCCACGGACGACACCCTGCCTATCTTGGAAGCCTATGCACAAAAAGACCCCCGCATCAGGATCACAAGAAATCCGACAAACACGGGGCTGACAGCCTCCCTCATCTCGGCGAGTCGATCGGCAAAGGGAGCTTTCCTGGCGCGTCACGATGCCGACGACTGTTCTGAGCCCGACCGGTTCCTGAGACAGATAGAGTTTTTAAAAGCGGCTCCCGCCATCGGCGTGCTCGGCTGCTCTTATCACCTCATCAATGAAAACGGTGAACCGCTGGGGACAAGGCAACTGAAATATTTCCGTCATAACATCAGGAATGTCCTGAAAAAACGGAATGTGTTTGCACATGGATCACTGATGCTACGAACTGACGCATACAGACAAACGGGGGGATACCGCCCGGAATTCACCTTCGCACAGGACTATGATCTCCTTTTAAGGCTGTCAACGACCTGGCAGATCGACTTTTTGGATGAGCCGCTCTATCATTTAAGACTTTCCAAAAACAGCATCAGCGCCTCAAAAACCGCCCTCCAAGATTATTATGCCCAACTGGCCCGAAAATGCCACCACCGACGCAGGACACACGCGGACGACGCTCCAATTTTACTCGGGCTGAAAACACAGGGCCCCCAATCGGATCTCTTCTCGCCCCGATCCTCCGAACGTCATTTATTGAATCATGCGGTTCATCTCACCCAACTCGGGCGGATGTCCGAGGCCAGAGATGTTTTACGTTCAGTACAAACAACGAACCGGACTTTCCGATGGACGCTCTTATTGATCTCGACCTTTCTTCCGTGCAGATTATTGGGAACCCTCTACGCCCTGAAATGGCGCATGGAGACCGTTCTTTAGCCCGGCCATTGCCCGGTGAAAAAACAACGTGTCTGCGTCCTGTTCTATCCCCATGAACATCCCAACTGACATAAGAAAAGAACCGCTCCCCATCCGGCGCGTCCTGATGGTGCATAACCGTTACATGGAGGAGGGGGGGGAAGAATTCAACATCGATATCGTCACCAGCGCACTCCAAGCGTCGGGAGTCCACGTGAAAGAATATATCCGACAGAGTGAAGAGTTCTTCCGGGCGGGCTTTATCAGGAAACTCCTATTCTCCCTCCAGGTCCCTTTTTCATTCAGAACGTATTTTGATATCAAGCGGATATGCCGTGAGTTCAAACCCGACATCATCCATGTGCACAATATTTTCCCGCTGATCAGTCCCTCCCTCTATTTTGCCGCCCGCCATTCCCATATCCCCGTTGTCCAAACGATCCATAACTACCGATTTTTATGTCTGAACGGACTCTTCCTGAGGGACGGCCTCATTTGTGAAAGCTGTATCCACGGAAACATCGGTCATGCGCTCCTTCATCGGTGTTTTCACAAACGTTTATTACATTCGATGGTTTTCGGACTCAACCTCTTCCTCCACCGACTTCTCCAAACATGGCGTTGTCAGATATCCACTTTCATCGCCTTGAGCCGATTCTCAAAAGCGAAACTTGTCGAAGGCGGACTCCCAGAGAAAAAAATCATCGCGACGCCCAATTTCCTGGATCTGCGGAAGTATCCTTATGGGGCCGACCATGAGAACTATTTGATCTTCATCGGCCGTCTATCCCATGAAAAAGGTTTGAGCACCCTCTTAAAGGGCTTCGCCATCTTCAGCAAACGACATCCGGGAATTCCTCTGCATATCATCGGGGACGGACCGATGCGTCAGGAGATGGAACAATTCATCCATTCCCATCCGGAGATACGCGTCATCATGCGCGGGCGGGTCTTCGGGGACGCCAAAATCGACCTTTTAAAAAAAGCAACCGTTTTGATTTTCCCGTCAGAATGCTATGAGAATTGTCCTTACACGATTTTGGAGAGTCTGGCTGTGGGCACGCCAGTAATCGCTTCCCGTTTGGGTGGAAGCCAGGAATTGGTCCAGAACGGGGTCACGGGTTCCCTATTCACTCCCGGAGACCCTGAGAGCCTGGCCCAGACGCTCTCGGATTTCATGGGAGACCCTCATCGGTCAAATTCCATGCGACACAAAGCACGGGATTATGCCCTGGCGCATTTCAATATGCCCGAGGGGATTCAAAAGCTCATTTCCATATATCAGGCGGTGACCCAGCCTCAATCATAGACGGATACGACTGGAAGTCGGAATATGGTAGACTAGACGCGTTCTTCTCTTCGATATATTCTTTTATTCTTGTGAGTTTGAAAAACAAAAAAGATGACCACACCCTTATCCTCGCATTATCATCTGGCAGTCGTGATTCGTGTTTTCAATGAAAACCAGGACATTGTCCAAGAGAACCTCCGTGCATTGAACGAGTCTCTCTCCGGCTTAAAAGCCGTCGATAAATCCATCATACTCGTCGATGATGGAAGTCTCCCTCCGTTTGAAATGAAAAAATGCAATGAAATCGTCCGCCATACCTCTCTATGGCAAATCCGCCATAACATCAATCTGGGAGCCGGGGCCGCGCTCGAAACCGGATTTGAGTTCATACGCCGTCATTTGCCGGAGGTGGATTGGGTCGCCACGTTCGATCCGGACGGGCAGCACCGGGCGGATGACGTGAAGACCCTGCTCGACCACGCCTCGCAAAAGGTCGCCAATCCCCGGGAAACCGCTTTTTCCCTCTTTGGATCCCGCTTCCTGGGCGAAGTAGAAAACATCGACCCCGGCCGCCTTTGGATATTACGGCTCGCGCGCTTCTTCACCAATGCCTTCTATGGATTCAACCTCACGGATGTCCATAACGGCCTTCGGGTGTTCAGCAGAAAAGCGATCGATCACATCCGGCTCCGTTCCGCCGATTTCACCTATGCCAGCGAAATGCTCCACCTGATCAAACTCCATGGGATCACCGTCGAAGAGCACCCTGTGCGTATCTGTTATACGGACTACTCCAAATCAAAGGGCCAAAAGAACCTGAACGCCTTGTCGATACTGAAAAACATGATCTTGGGAAGGATCATCCCATGATCTACAGGATCATCGGACTCACCATCCTTTTTTATTTCTTCATCCATTGGATTCAGCTCTTCCGGCGGAAACGCGTCACCGTCGCGCATTTTCTCGCGTTTGAATCCGTATTATTATCCATCATCATCGTCTTTATTTTTCCTGATGTATCAAGTTTCTTCGCGCGACAGATGGGGATCACCCGCGGCGCTGATTTCGCCGTATACACTCTCGTTCTTTTCCTCCTGCTCCTCACCTTCAGTCTGGTCCGATCCAACCGCGACGGACGGGAATCGCTGCAACGGCTGGTCCGGGAATTGGCCATCCGCGAAGCCCGGAACCTCGATAAGATCGATTAACGTTTTCCGCCCCATGTCATTGTCATCCCTATCCGTCGTTGTGGTCACCTGGAACAGCGCGGGCTATATCCATCGCTGCATCGAATCCCTAGAACGTCAAAGCATCACGAATCGCGAACTCATCGTGGTTGATAATGGCTCCACCGACGACACCGTGGATTACCTCAAGAAAAAAAGGGGGGGATCCATCGACCGATTGATCTTAAACGAGCGGAACATCGGTTTTGCGGGAGCCAACAACCAGGGCCTCCAACAGTCGCAGGGAGAATACATCGCGCTCCTGAACAGCGACGCAATCGCGGAACCTCAATGGCTGGAAGAGATGTTGCGCGTGGCGAACGAACACCCGGGGATCGGGATGGTGGCCTGCAAGATCCTGACGGATCAGGATCCCACCCTCATCGACGGAACGGGAATGAACATTTATCCCGACGGGATGTCCCGGGCCCGGGGGCGACTCGAAAAAGACGAGGGACAATACGATCGACAGGAAGAGGTCCTACTCCCGAGCGGATGCGCGGCTCTCTATCGGAAGAGCATGCTGGACCGGATCGGTCATTTCGATGACGACTTTTTCGCTTATTGCGAGGACATCGACCTGGGATTGCGCGCCCGGCTGGCCGGCTGGAGTTGTGTTTACGCGCCACGAGCGCGGGTGCGCCACATCTATTCCGGGGGAGACCGGGGCGTCTCGACGATGAAAGCCCTCAACGTCGAGAGGAATCATGTATGGGTGGCCGTTAAAAACTTCCCGCTCCGTCTTCTCATCGCCGCTCCCTTGTACTCGGGATGGCGATGGCTCCACCAAGCGGGATCCCTGCTCAAGGGAACCGGAATGGGGGGGAGATTCATTTCAGAACACTCCTCGTCTCGACTTCTGCTAATATTTATCAGGGCTTATGTCGAGGCACTCGGGAAACTTCCTGTCATGCTCATGAAGCGCCGACGGGTCCAAGGACAAAGGAAGTTAACCTATCGCGAATTTCGGAATTTGCTGGATCGATTCAGAATAAGCATCGAAGAACTGACCGAAAGGGCTTGATCATGGAACCCCGCGAGATATCCCATAAAAAACATCATTTTCTTCTCTTGGTCGGGCTCATCTCTTTTGTGACCGTCTTTAAACTCCTCATCGTCACGAAACTCGCTTATTTCAGCGAAGCGGAGGGTATGAATTTCGTCCAGTCCAACCTCCTCTGGGACGATGGCGCCGGATATGTCCTCTCCATGACGACATTCAACGACCCGATCATCGCCAAGCAGGACTGGGTCAAACCCATCCACGATCACATCCGCAAAAAGGACCTGGTCGACAAATGGGGGAAATGGGGTATCAAGTTCCTGCCGCACCTGAAACCGATCTCGCCGAACTCCTACCCGCTCTACAACATGCTCGCCAAAGGATATCGCCACTTTTGCGGGGATTTTTCAAAAGCGTTCTTATGGATGTTGCTGACATACCCGATCTGGGTGCTCGTCAAAAACATACTCCTCTTGATGTTTTTCATAAAAACCGGGGATAAAACAGACTATGTCCCGCTCCTCTACTCCATATTTTTCCTGGACCTTGTAATCCCCTACAGCCACATTTATTATTGGTTTACAAGCGAAGCCTATGCCCAACTGCCGCTCTCGATCGGGCTGACCCTCTGGCTGTTCAAGAGAGACATGAGGTGGAACCGACTGATCTCTTATTCCTTCGTATTCCTATCCGCATTGATCTCGCTGACATCCGCATTCATATTCCTCGCCCTTCTCTTGTCGGATCTCGTCCGCTCTTTCCCTCAGTCTTTGGTCACGCGGTATCTAACCTTCGTTAAGACTCATTTCAACGCGATCTTATTTTCACTTCTCGCGGCGACGATCCCTCTCGCATTCCTCTACTTTTCACTGGACCTCATCCATGCGCCAAAACGATATGACATGTATCTGGACCATTTCAGGACGAGCCTCTCCTACATCACATTATTCAACCTGCTCCTCGTCGTTTTCCTCCGTTGGCTCTGTTCCGACATGGATGTCCGGGAATCCGCCACGCTGTTGCTACCCGTTCTCATCCTCTATCTTTTCGCGTTCATGATCGTCTGTGTCGCGCCATTTACGGATGACCAATGGCGGTGTGGGGTGGGGAGACTCAATGGACCCATCTATTCGGTCCTCATCATGGCCATCGGCTACGCGTTGTTATCGAGAAAATCCCTCATGCCGACCTCAGTCTATTCCTCTTGTCTCCGAGGAATCACCATCGCCGGCATCGTCATCATGCTCCCGTTGTACACAGGGAATGAGATCCTGAAAATCAAGCGGGCTCAACCTTTTACAGAAGCGGACTACGCGGAGAAAAAAGTTGAAGACGGATTCGTGTATTATCTTGCTCGGAATCCCCAACACATCTACAACTACATCAATGACGGGTGGTATCAGAAAGCCCCGCTCGTTCTAGACATCGAGACAGATAATTATTCGCCATCCAAGATAGCCCGATATCTCAAAAAGCGATCCAACAACGCTGAGAGTAACCCATGAGTCCAGCCGACCCCGTCGAGCAGGAACTCGTCAGCGAAATACCGAATCCACTGCTCAAGTGGATCCGGTCCCATCTGATCGAGCTCACTTTGCGGAAAATTCCAAAAACAGACCGCGTCCTGGACCTCTGTTGCGGCTATGGTTTCTACTTCATGATCAATCCGCATGCCCAGGGAATCGAGGGGGATCCTCGTGCCGTCCGGACCCTTTGTTCTCAGGGTTTCAAAGTCAAACAAGGGAACGTATTGGATCTCCTGCCCTATGAGGACAACAGCTTCGACTATGTCATCGCCCATGACGTATTGGAACATTTCACTGAAGGTGAATTAAGGAAACTCCTCCCGGAGGTCCACCGGATCCTGGCACCCCAAGGGCGATTCATCGCGTTCGTCCCGAACAGGAAAGGGTATGAACTGGGACTCCGGCGCGGAGTGGGACACAAACTGTTCGTGACCATCAACGAGATCAACTCCCTGATCCCGAAACTCTTCACCATCCGGCGGCATTACCCCGAACCGCTTCCGCGACCCGTGGGACGATTCTTCGCCCACAACAAGGAAGTCTTTGACTTGGCAAAGATATCGGGCGCGCGTTGACCTCATGAAGCCCGTCAGATTTCTTTTTTATAATCCGCCTCATCGTCTCGGCGAGTATTATTTCCGGATCCGTATTTTCATGGAATATCTGGATTCCCAAAACATCCCCTATTCCGTGTATTTGTTCCCCCACAAGGGGCGCTCCGTCTGGCAGATCCCCGGGTTTATCGCCACGATGATCATCCGATTATGGGGGGCGACTCACGTCGTGACATGCCCTTCTCCCAAAATGTTGTTCCGGATGCTCCTGTTTAAATTGATGGGGAAAAAAGTATTGATCGAGCATTACGTCTCTTATGTCACCCACAAGGAAGTGCATCCGTTCCTTCCCGTCATTTTCGACCGGATGTCTTATCGGCTGGCCGATTACGTCCTCACGCACACCGAAACCATGAAAAAGGAAATCTCGTCGACTTTGAAATATCCGCCCGCTCGGATCGAAACCGTCTACTGCTCCGTCCATAATGAACTCTTCCACCCTCCATCGCCGGATGAGAAATCGAAAATAAAGGGCGATGCGGGATTGGGGGGTAAATTCATCGTGCTTTACCACGGGATGTATCATCCCTGGCATGGCTGGACCTACCTGCTCGAGGCCGCGGAACAATTAAAAAACGAGGCGGGAATACATTTCATCTTCATCCCGAACGAAACCTTCAAGAACACAAACAACATGAGCTTTTTCGAAGAACAGAAATACGACCGATTGCCTAAATTCGTGGCGATGGCCGATCTCTGGTGCAGCGGATTCGACAACCACCCCCGTGGGGACCGTTCTCTTTCGTCCACGATGCTCCAGGCGTTGCTCACCGCCGTCCCGGTGCTCACATCGCCCAACCCTGAAAAAAGCCGATTCCTGAAGGATTCCGAGACTGCTTTTTTCGTGCCTCCCAGGGACACTCAGTCCATCGCGGAAAAGATCCTCTGGTGCTTCCATAACCGCTCACTCGCGGAACAAGTCGGCCAAGCAGGATACCGCATGGCTTCAAAGAC
Source organism: Elusimicrobiota bacterium (assembly GCA_022709755.1). Taxonomy (GTDB): domain Bacteria; phylum Elusimicrobiota; class Elusimicrobia; order FEN-1173; family JAKLIF01; genus JAKLIF01. Next base: position 18,047 of record JAKLIF010000005.1, read on the forward strand.
GTTCCATACGGAACACTATCATTCCGTCTATGGTCGATTCCTCCGCCGACAGGCCGACGCATGAGCATTGTCTACATCGTCCTTCCAACCTATAATGAAGAGGGGAACATCGCCCCCCTCTTGGAAAAAATCCGGACATCTCTTCAGGGTCGTGTCGTCTACAAACTGGTAATCGTCGATGACGGGAGCACAGACCACACTCCCGATCTTCTGAAAACCCGACAATCCATCCACCCCATGACGGTGCTTCGCCATTCACCCAACAAAGGGTTGGGACAATCCATCCGAACCGCCTTTACTCATCTCTCTCCCCTCTTGGTCCATGATGATTTCGTGGTGACCATGGACGCCGACAACACGCAAGACCCCTCTCTGATCCCCCGGATGCTCCAACTGTCTCACGAGGGGAATATCGATGTGGTCATCGCCTCGCGCTTCCGGACCGGGGCGGCGGAAATCGGCGTTCCGACCTACCGACGGATATTGAGCCGTCTGGCGGGGGGCCTGATGCGATGCCTGTTCCCGATCCCGAACGTCCGTGATTACACCAGCGGTTACCGTCTTTACAAGGCCACGGCGATCCAGTCGGTCATGGCGCGGTTCGGTGACTCCTGGCTGGAATCGACGGGATTCTCCTGCATGGCGGAATTGCTCATCAAACTCTCACTACTGAGTCCAGCCTTGAAATTTTCTGAAATCGCCCTCATTTTAAGGTATAATTTAAAGGTCGGCCAAAGTAAAATCAAAGTCATCTGGACGGTCTTCCGGTATTTCCAGATGTCCTATCAGCTCAAGAAATTGTCCGTTTACAATAAAGGGAAGAAGGAGATCTCTTCATGAAAACCGCTCTCATCACGGGTATCACAGGACAGGATGGATCCTATCTGGCGGAATTATTGCTGCAAAAAGGGTATACGGTCTACGGGATCATCCGGCGATCCAGTTCGTTCAACACGCAACGCATCGACCATATCTATTCCGATCCCCACATCAACAAGACGCAACTGCGTCTCGTCTACGGAGATCTGAATGACGCCAGTTCCCTGAACCACCTCCTCCGCGAGATCCACCCCGATGAGATATACAACCTTGGAGCCCAAAGTCACGTCCGGGTCAGCTTTGATGTGCCTGAATACACGGCCGAGGTGACCGGACTGGGGACGATTCGTCTCTTGGAAGCCATCCGGGAATCCGGTTTGGCGCCTAAATTCTACCAGGCCTCCTCCAGCGAACTGTATGGGAAAGTCCAGGAGACCCCCCAAAGAGAAACGACTCCTTTCTATCCCCGGAGTCCTTATGCCTGCGCAAAGTGCTATGCCTACTGGATCACCGTCAATTACCGGGAGAGTTACAACCTCTTCGCCTGCAACGGGATCCTTTTCAACCATGAATCCCCTCGCCGAGGGGAAACGTTCGTCAGCCGCAAGATCACCCGGGCGGCCACGCGCATCAAGCTGGGACTCCAGGACAAGTTATATCTGGGAAATCTGGATGCCAAACGGGACTGGGGATACGCCAAAGAATACGTCGAAGCCATGTGGCTCATGCTCCAGCACGACAAGCCGGAAGATTTCGTGATCGCGACAGGGGAAACCCACACGGTACGTGAATTCCTGGATGAAACGTTCGATTACCTGAAAATGGACTGGAAAAAGCACGTCGAGATCGATCAAAAATATTTCCGACCGACCGAAGTGGATCTCCTCATCGGGGACGCCTCAAAAGCGAAGCGAATACTGCACTGGGAACCCAAAACCCGTTTCAAGGATCTGGTCAAGATCATGGTCGACGCGGACATGCTTCTGGCCAAAAACGAAGCCATCCTGAAAAAGGGGTAAACCCCTCACCCCCCAACAGGATATTCCCAACGACATGTCGACATCATTCTGGTCAAAACAAAAAGTCATCGTGACCGGCGGTTCCGGTTTCCTCGGCGGTTTCATCGTGGAAAAACTGCGTGCGAAAGGATGCCGCGACGTATTTGTCCCCCGGAAGAAAGATTTCGACTTGACCACGGAACAATCCGTGATCAAGCTGTACGACGCTTTTTCGTCAACCATGGTGATCCATCTGGCGGCGCACGTGGGGGGAATCGGCGCCAATCGGGCGAACCCCGGGAGTTTCTACTACGACAATCTCATGATGGGGGCGCTCCTCATGGAACACGCGCGGCGGCGAAAGATCGCCAAATTCGTCGCCCTGGGATCCATCTGCGCATATCCCAAATTCACACCGATTCCGTTCAAGGAGGAGGATATTTGGAACGGCTATCCGGAAGAGACGAACGCTCCGTATGGATTGGCGAAAAAGATGATGCTGGTCCAGGCCCAGGCCTATCGGGCGCATTACGGTTACAATGCCATCGTGCTGTTCCCCGTGAACCTCTACGGGCCCCGCGATAATTTCGATTTGCAGACTTCCCACGTGATCCCCGCCCTCATCCGAAAATGCATCGAAGCCCAGGAGAGCGGTCAAAAAGAAGTGACCGTCTGGGGGACAGGGAAACCCACCCGTGAATTTCTATACGTCGAAGATGCGGCGGAGGGAATCCTTCTGGGAGCCGAAAAATACAACAACCCCGCCCCCGTCAACATTGGGGCCGGTTTCGAGATATCCATCCGAGACATCGCCGAAATGATCGCCCGCCTCACGGGATTCAAGGGGAAGATCGTCATGGATCCGACTCAACCTGACGGACAACCCCGGCGGATGCTGGATGTCTCCCGGGCCAAAGATTGTTTCGGTTTCGTCGCCAAGACACCGCTGGAGGATGGCCTTCGGCAAACAATCGAGTGGTATAAATCAAAAACGCTCAAAACGGCGGCCTCACTATGAAAAAAGCGCTGATCACGGGCATTTCAGGACAGGACGGTTCCTATCTGGCGGAACTCCTGCTCTCGAAGGGGTATGAAGTACACGGAATCGTCCCCAGGGTGGCTCTGGAAGACCAGGAGCACATGCTGGGAAACATCAAACACATCCTCGACAAGATATCCCTGTATCCCGCCACCATCGAAAGTTTCCCGAGCATGCTCAAGACCATGGGAAAGATCCAACCGGACGAGTGCTACCACCTGGCCGCACAAAGTTTCGTCAGCTATTCGTTCGAAGACGACGCCACGACGCTGACCACCAACATCAACGGGACTCACAGCGTGTTGGCCGCCGTCCATCAGACGGTTCCCCAATGCCGGTTCTATTTTGCCGCCTCCAGCGAGATGTTCGGACGGGCGGAAGAAGTGCCCCAAAACGAGAAGACCCGGTTCCACCCCAGATCCGTCTACGGCATCTCCAAGATTGCGGGATTCGACCTGACGCGCAATTACCGGGAGGCCTACAACATGCATGCCTCCTGTGGGATCCTCTATAACCATGAATCCCCTCGGCGCGGATATGAATTTGTGACGCGCAAAATCACTTCCCATGTCGCCAAGATCAAACTCGGGATGGCAAAAAAGTTCTCTCTGGGGAATTTGGAGGCCAAGCGCGATTGGGGGGACGCCCGCGAATATGTGAACGCCATCTGGCTCATGCTCCAACAACCGGAGCCGGATGATTATGTGATCGCCACGGGCGTTGTGCATTCCGTCCGCGAATTCTTGGAACTGGCCTTTTCCTATGTCGACATGGACTACCGGAAATACGTGGAGATCGACCAACGCTTCCTCCGCCCCTCCGACGAGGTGCTTCTCATCGGCGATGCCTCCAAGGCAAAAAACAAGTTGAAGTGGGTCTACAACTCCTCTTTCGAAAAATTGGTCAAGGACATGGTCGACACCGACCTCAAACGGCTCCAAGGCCACACCACATCCTAAAACGGACAAATCATTGATCGAGACCTTCCCCATCTGCAAGATCGCCGGGATTCCTTTCCACGCCGTCACGTGGGCCGACATGGATCTGATCGTCTCTCAGTTGATGAAGGAACCGGAAGGGCGCTACCTGACCGTGGTCAACAGTTACTCGGTCGTCGTCTCTCAGAACGATGTCGATTTCTTCCAGGCCCTTCTCAACAGCCATCTCATCTTGGCGGACAGCATCCCGGTTGTCTGGCTCTCCCGGCTCATCGACCGTCCGCTCCCGGAACGCATCGCCGGTCCGGATCTGCACGATTTCATTTCCCGATTGGCCGAAAAGAACGGCTGGTCTGTGTTCTATCTGGGCGCCTCTCCCTCCACCCTTGATCAGTTGAAAGCAAACCTCCAAAAACGGTTCCCGGCACTGAATATCGCCGGGGTCTATTCTCCACCGATGAAAGCGGAGTTCAACGATGAAGACACCTCGGCCATGATTGAAGCGATCCAACGGGCCCGACCGGACATCGTCTGGGTCGGGTTGACCGCGCCCAAACAGGAGAAATGGCTCTTTCGGAACTTGAAAAGCCTGCGATGCCACCTCGCCGTCGGCATCGGTGCGGCATTCGAATTCACCGCAGGCACGCGGACGCGCGCCCCCCGCTGGATACAGGTCTGCGGATTCGAATGGTTGCATCGCCTCCTCCATGAACCGAGACGTCTCTGGAAACGATATCTGATCGGGAACACCATCTTCCTCCTCATCTCTTTCCGCGAAATCATCCAGCATTGGATCGGATCTTTGTTCAATTTCTATAAAAATGACTATTCTTGACTTCGGTTGCGGACCCAAGAAAACCCCGGGCGCCATCGGCGTCGACAGATTCCCAGCCCCCACGGTGGACGTGGTATGGGACCTTGACCGCCACCCCTATCCGTTCGACACAGATTCAGCGGACCGCATCGTGTTCTCCCACATCCTCGAGCATTTGAACGATCCGTTATTGGCGTTACAAGAGGCCTGCCGTATCTCGAAACCGGGGGGACAGATTGAGGTCAAAACCCCTCATTTTTCATCCCTCAACGCCTACTCGGACCTGACTCACCGTCATGTCTTATCCGTCTATGCCTTCATCCGGTTGCAAGCGGTGGACATGAGTCTCCGTCATGAATCGGGACCCGACCAATATCGTCCGTCCAGCAGGCGCTCTATTTCCCTGCGATTACTCTCACACCAATTGACATTTTGGAGACTGCTCGATCAATGGGATCTCGTCCCGCCCCGCCTCTTGGGGATCGAATGGATCTCCAACAGATACCCTATCTTTTACGAAAGATTCCTCGCTTTCCTCTTTCCCGCGCAAGAAATATCCATCCTCTACGAAGTCGTAAAATAAGGTGAACCGGCGCACACATCTGATGATCCTGATCTGGGCCATCACCTACGCGGTGCTGGCGGCGGGACTGTTATATTTTCGGGGGGGGATCGGGACCGTCGCCATCTCGCTGGGAGTCGCACTGGGATACCTGACATGGAAGAACCCCGCCCCGGCGACCTATGTTCTCCTCTCACTCCTTCCGCTCACGGGCTTCCTGAATAACATCGGGGGCAAAGCCCAAGCAATCCCCTTCTTCATCGGCCCTTTCGCGGGTTGGGCGGTTGGCCTGACCATGCGTCCTGCTGGCAGCAAGGAAGAGCCACGGCTTCCGACAACAATGTTCTACGGATTGCTGGCTCTCGGAGGAGCTCTCATCGTGTCCAATATTTTCGGCGCACACCGGTATCTTCAGATGGTTCGCTCGCTGGGCGACACCGTGGCGTATCCCGTCGCGCGCTTACAAACCTACTCTTATGTCGAAGGCTGGAAAAACCCCCTGTCAGCGGCACACACTCTCGGGTGGATGAGTTGGGGGACCCTCGTTATTTCCGGTGGGGGCCTTTTCTTTGTCCTATCGTGGAAGTATCTGAAAGACATCCTGTCTTTCAAGAAGGTGATGAACACGCTCTTTCTATCCTTGATCCCGACGATCCTCTTCGGCTTGTTTCAAAGCGGCGGGTATCAAAACCTTCTGAATTCAGGGGCCTTCTTTCAAACGGATCGTATCAACGCGACTTTCCAAGACCCGAATGCTCTGGCCATGAGCTTGTCCGTTCTTCTCCCGCTGTTGTTCGGATACTCGATCAGCGTCATCAAGGAAAAGAAAGGATCAATCCTTTGGATCTTGGCTCTCCTCATCCACGCCACCGCTCTCATGGCGCTGCTATTCCAGACAGGAACACGGTCTGCGATACTGTTTATGGGGATTTGTCTCATCTCCGGAGCCACCCTGGTCACTGTCAAAACCGGTCTGCCCTCCCTCCGCAACGCATTCTACGGAACGATCGCCATCATGACCCTTCTCTTGGGAACCTATCTCCTGTCCTCGAAAACCCCCGTTTTTCAAAGGATGACAACTTATTATCAGGAAATGCAGCGAGAGGGACTATCCGTCTCCGGGTGGATGCACATACCTTCCAGCCGTTGGCAGATATGGAAGAGGGCCGTCCATCACGCCCTCCGGAGACCGTGGACCGGATCCGGACCCGGAACATATCTGATCGAAGCGCGCTTGCTGGCGGCGGAACATATGGATCTTCCAACCCCCAACGATCATGCTGGCAATTATTATCTCGAACTCTGGGCGGAGATGGGGATCGGGGGATTGGTCGCTTTCCTCTTTATTTTGACGGCGACCCTCAAAAACTCCATCGGAAATTATATGCGGAGATCAGATTCTTCCCGGCTCTACCTCATCTCCTCCTTCATGGGAATGGCGATCGCGTTATTCTTCGGATCCCATATGATCCAATTCGAACTGAGCATCTTGTTCTGGATGATGGTTCTATTGCTCTGGAAGGAAGATCCCCTGTGAAACGCTCCTTCATCACACGCCTTCTCATCGACGGACTGGGCCGAATCGTAATCTTCGGACTCATCATCCTGTTAACCCGGATACTCGGTGTGGCGAATTTCGGAAAACTGGCGTTCGCCATCTCTTTTTCAAACATCGCCTACATCCTCAGCGAATGCGGGACTTTATTGCTCTTTCTGCGCGAAATGGGGAACGCCCGGATGGACGCCAACGAACAAAACCGAATCTGGTCCGAATTCATAGGGCTCAAGGCCGCCCTCGTCCTCCTCACCTGCTCTTTGGGATTCATCGTCTCGTTCTGGATATGGCCCTGGGACCGCCCCCTCATCATACTTTTCATGCTCGGTTGGATGGTCGGTAATTCCTTCACGGATTTCTATCACCAGACATGCAACGCCACAGACCATGTGCAACACAGCGCTATCATCATGTTATTGCACCGAGGGCTCACGATTATCGGGCTCCTGCTGGCGATCACCTACTCAAAGGATCTCTATCAGGTCTCTTTGGGTCTCTGTATCGGGAGTCTCATCGGCATGGCCGTCTCGTTCTTCTATATCCGGAGAACGCTCCATCTCAAGGAATGGCCCCGATGGCAACCCGCGATATGGATGGGCTGGGTTAAGAAATCCGTTCCGCTCGCTCTGGCCAATATATTCGGGACGACTTATCCGCGACTGGGGATCTTCATGCTTCCGCGCCTTTCAGGCGCGCTGGAGACCGGTCTTTTCGGCGCAGCCCATAGACTGTTCGAAGTCGGTTATATGGTTCCCTCGGCCTTCCTCTCCGTCACCACTCCCCGCCTATCCCGATTGATCAAAGAACATCCGGAACACGTTCCTTCGACGATGTCTCGATTGGCCCTCTACATGGGGGGATTATCCATCGTTTGGGTGATCGTGGGCATTTTCGCGGCACCCCTGATCATACGACTATTGTTCGGGGCAGAGTATCTGCCTTCCACCCACTATCTCCGGATACTCCTCCTCTCCACCTTCTTCATCTTCATGAACTACGTCCTCGTCAACTATCTGATCGTCACCGACCATCTGATCCCCCACGCCACCAATGAATTCATCGCTCTTTTGATCGGCATCCCAATCACCTATTATTTCATCAGCGTCCATGGAGGAGCAGGCGCCTCATGGGCTCTGGTCGTCACGGAACTCTCGTTCATGCTCCTGACGATCGCTTCCCTCATCCGGCTCAGGCATCGCCTCTCCGCGCCGGAACGCCCCTGATCATGCGTCCATGACCCCCATTGACTCTTTGAAAGATCAGATACGGAGCTCGGTCCGGAGACGCGGTGTCCCAGGGGCGATTCGCTCATTCCTAGTGAATCGCTTTCAGAGGATACTCATCATCAGCCACGACACGTTGCATCGCGCCTATTGGACGGTCTACTCCATCCTATTCCAGAAACCGCTTCTCTATGCCATCGGGGACAGCCACGTTCTGACGTTCAAACGGTGCCCGCGATTCATCGTGTATCATCTTGGCCCAGCCACAGCGCATAATCTCGGGAAACCGGGAAACACGACACGATCCCGTGAACGTCTGTTCGACCTTCTCCGCCGGCTGAACCGACGAAACGGCTTGATCATGTTGATGTTCGGTGAGATCGACTGTCGGATCCATTTTTACAACCAATACATGAAACATGAAAAAAAACATCCCCTGAGTCAATTCATCGATGACACAATTTCCAAATACATGGGCGTCTTGGGGGAAGTCCAACAACTCGGCATCGATTTTTTCGTCTGCGGCATTCCGCCGGCGGGCCGCCAGGGGAACGCCTACGGCTACATCCACTACGCCGACCCACAGACCCGGAGTCTTATCTACCGTGAGTTCAATGAGAAGCTTGAGCACGCCTGTGCCGGACGGGGGATCCGCTATTTAAACATCTATTCCAAAACCGCCGGCCCCGACGGATTCACGAGAGCCGAGTATCTCAGCGATGACGATGTTCATCTAAAACAGAACACCCATCGGTTTATTAGCGAATGGATCGAAAAAACCCGTCCAATTGATATATAATAACAGCCCATTTACTCGAAATGACCTCCTGAGGACAGACCATGAGAATCGCCGTCGATGCCAGACCGCTCTGCATTGAAAAAGCCAGTGGAATCCCCACATTCCTGAGATGCCTTCTCAATGCGATCAGCGAATTAGACAAACGAAACGAATACATCCTCTACGCACACCGCAACTTCCACTGGACGGGCCATCCGGATTTTCAGGTCCGGAAACATGTGGGAACCAACCTCTACGGCACCGTCTGGATGCAATCCGTCGTCCCTTTCTGGATACAGCAGGACAAGATCGACGTATTCTGGGGGACCCAACATATTTTACCCCTTCTGGCCAAACGATCAGTTCGGATGGTATTAACGGTCCACGACCTGATCTATCTTCGACTTCCCCACACGATGGAGTTGAAAAACCTCTGGATCAACCGTTACATGATCAAACCCTCCATCCACATGGCGAACACTCTGATCGCCGATTCCCGTTGCACCGCTCAGGACGTGGTGGAACTCATGAAGATCGACCCCCGACGCATCCATGTCAATTATCTGGGCATCGAATCCGATTACGTGATCAAATCCAAGGAAGAGGCACAGCGCCAATTGAGTTCCTTCATGAAGGTCGACCATCCCTATCTCTTGACGGTCGGGACGATGGAGCCCCGGAAAAACCTGTTGGCCTCCCTGGCGGCTTTCATGAAGATTGCGGATCAGTTCCCCCATGATCTCTTCGTCGTGGGCCCGCCGGGCTGGAAAATGCAACAAGTGCTCCGAATGAACACATATCCCCAGTCGATCCAAAAACGCGTCAAACTCTTGGGGTACATTCCCCGACTTCTCATGCCCTCCCTTTACGCCGGTTCCGACGTATTTCTGTTCCCGTCGTTCTACGAGGGTTTCGGCCTGCCTCCGCTGGAAGCGATGGCGTGCGGAACACCCGTCGTCGCCTCCAACACATCGTGCCTTCCCGAAATACTCGATAGCGCCGCCCTGTTCGCGGACCCCCACCGGCCCGACGAGCTCGCCGCACACATCCGACACTTGCTCAGCGATCCGGATTTCCAGAACCGACAGATACAGGCGGGGTTGAACAGATCGGCACAGTTCCGATGGAAGGACACCGCCCAGCGCATGATGGACATCTTCAATCAGGGCGCGCGTTCATGATCACCCTCGATGCCAGAATGATCCAACACTCGGGTATCGGGACTTATATCCGAGGGTTACTGTCGGGGATGACACCCACCCAGTTGAAGGAAATGTGGCTGCTCGGAGACCCCGACCTTTTGAATTCATACACAGACCAGATCATCCCTTTCCATTCACCGATCTATGGTCCCGGAGAACAGATTCTCCTCCCGCGGCTGCTCGCGCGTCACCCCCTCACGCTCTTCCATTCGCCCCATTTCAACATCCCGCTGCTCTATTGTGGGAGACTGGTCGTCACGATCCACGATATGATCCATATCCGATTCCCGTCATTCTCACGACTCCCTTTGGCTCGAATTTACGCTCTAGCCATGATCAAACAGTGTCTTCGCAAAGCCTCGTGGGTCATCACAGACTCCGAATCCACAAAGCGCGATCTGATGGATCGGGGAGCCCCCCAGGACCGCCTTTCAGTCATACCGCTGGCGATCGATGAGACCCTGTTCCGCGAAGCCAGCGGATCCGACTCGTCGGTATTGGACAAGTATTCGCTGGCCCCTGGTTTTTTCCTCTATGTGGGGAACATCAGGAAGATCAAGAACGTGCCCGGACTCGTCGCCGCCTATCTCCGGTTAAAACGCGCCGACAGCACCGTTCCACCGCTGGTGATCGCCGGCAAGGACCAGATGCCCCAATGGACCCGTCAATACGAGAAAGATCCGTCTATCCGTATACTGACCGACGTCCCATTCCAGGATCTTCCGGCCTTCTACCGCAGCGCCATCGCCTTCGTCTTCCCTTCTTTCTTCGAAGGGTTCGGATTGCCCCCACTGGAAGCGATGGCCTGCGGGTGCCCAGTCATCTCTTCACGGGCCGGTTCTCTGCCGGAAGTCCTGGGGGAAGCATCATTGGCCATTGATCCACACAACGTCGGGTCCATCGCCGACGCGATGAAACAATTATTTGTCAATTCCTCCCTGCGACTCCAACTCATCGCGAGGGGCCGAGAACAGGTGAAGCGTTATTCCTGGAAAACAACGGCGCGGGAAACATTCAAAATCTACGGGCAGTTATTGGAGGGGAAATCCCATGCCGCATAACCCGGCGCAGGATCTGGAAGCCTGGGACAGGTCGTGGAGGGCAGGTCTCTCGGGAAAAGCGCTCAAGGACGGTTGGTATCTGATGGATCTTTTGAAGTTCGAACGGCTGTCCACGGTCATTCCACCCACGGGGAAGACACTGGAAGTGGGATGCGGCACGGGCCGGTTATCTTCATTGCTGGCCCTGAAGGGTTATGATAACTTTCTATTGGACTATTCAAGGTCCGCTCTCCTGTCGAGCCGTCAGACATTCGAGGACCTCCGATTAACCGACAGTGCCAAGATCGTCCAAGCCGACGCCTATCGATTACCCTTCGACGACAATCAATTCGACATTGTCATGTCCACAGGGCTCCTGGAACACTTCAAAGACCCATCCCCCATCGTCCGCGAAATGACACGCGTCCTCGTCCCGGGCGGTCTTTTCTATTCCGACGTCGTCCCGAAAAAATTCTCTCTTTTCCGCCTTTCCGCTCTTTGGCAGCCTTTTCAGATCGGGGGGGAATCCATCTTCGAGGGGCGCTATTCGCCGGCCGACATCCACGCCTGGCTAACCGCCACCGGACAGTTGGAGAACATACAGACCATTGGAGCGGGTGTCCTTCCTCCTTATCGACTGACGCATCGACCCGCCCTTTCCCGTAAAATCACTTTCGCCTTGAAACCCCTCTGGCGTTTTCTAGAAGGCGGATGGACCGGCCGCGCACTGGGATGTTATTACTTCGTGACCGCCTGGAAGAAGACTCCATGAAAACCGCCCTGATCCATGACTGGCTGACGGGAATGAGAGGGGGAGAAAAAGTGTTGGAATCCCTCTGCCATATGTTCCCGAACGCCGACATCTTCACGCTCGTCCATATCCCGGGATCCGTGTCTCAAACAATCGAATCACACCGCATCACGACGTCTCCTCTTCAACGGTTCCCCCGCGTCCGGAACATCTACCGGCATCTGCTCCCCTTGATGCCGTGGGCCATCGAACGTTTTGACCTTTCCGGATACGACCTGATCTTATCCTCCAGCCATTGTGTGGCCAAGGGGGTCCGGGTGCCGAAAGGTGTCCCCCATATCTGTTATTGCCACACGCCGATGAGATACATCTGGGACCAATATGACGAATACTTCGGGCCCCAGAAAACATCGTTTCCGTTAAGGATGGCGATGGCGATGATGAGACCCCCTCTCAAACGGTGGGACGTCGCCACATCGAACCGAGTGACCCACTACATCGCCAATTCAGAAAACGTCTTGGACCGGATCCGGCGCTTCTACGGCCGATCCGGGGACGTGGTCTATCCTCCGGTCGAGACAGGCCTTTACATCCCGGCCCCGTCTTCTCAATCCGACTATTACCTGATCGTCTCGGCCTTTGCCCCCTACAAACGTGTCGATCTGGCGATCGACGTCTTCAACAAACTCAAGAAACCCCTGATGATCATCGGAGCCGGACAGGACGAGCAAAAACTCAAATCACTGGCGGGCCCCCACATCGTCTTCAAGGGATGGACTCCCACATCCGAACTCGTCAAAATCTATCAATCGTGCAAAGCCCTGATCTTCCCGGGAGAGGAAGATTTCGGCATCGTCCCCGTTGAGGCGATGTCGTGCGGGAAACCGGTCATTGCCTTCCGGAAGGGCGGGGCTTTGGAGACGGTCAAAGAAGGGGTGACCGGTCTTCTGTTTGACGAACAGACGGTCTCCTCCTTGTCCGACGCGGTCATCCGTTCGGAAGCCACAACGTTCGATCCCGGCACAATCCGTCAATGGGCCACTCGATTTAGTAAAGAAAATTTTGTAGAACATATGCGCGAGTCGTTGAAAGGGCAGAAGCTGTCCCTTTAGCCGGACATATCGTTTTCGGTCAAAATCAACCCAACTCATCTATCATGAACAGGCATCTTGTCATCCTCTTACGCAAATTGACGCGCCGAACCCCGCGTGCGGCGTTCCGTTTTTTCCTCATTCTGACCGATGCGCTTCTCCTCTGGTTGGCGCTGCGGTTGGGGTATTCTCTGCGTTTCTACTGGGAAGGGCTCACACACATCTTCCCGGTCACCAAGGGGATTCCGCCGCTGGAGATCTATTATCGTTTGGAACTGGTCGGCATCGCCGCCTTCCTTTTCTGTTTTTCCCTCATGGGCATGTATAAAAGGTTGAACCTTCCGGCGCTGGACGAGCTGATACGGCTTTTCTACGCCATCCTTTTCGGACTCGGCGTCATCATGGCGGCCGCTTTCATCGACCGGGCCGCCGAGTATTCCAGGCTGGTCTTGGCGATCTCCAGTTCCTTGGCCCTCGTCCTGGTCTTTTCATCGAGGGAAACGGTGAAGTTATCGTATGGATGGTTGGTCACGAACATCCTGGAACCCCAGAATGTCCTGGTGCTGGGAAGCGGACGCATGTCCAAGTCCATCATCCAGCTTCTGAGGAGACACCCCGAACTCAGACCACAGCAAGAGACCATCCGTGAACCGGCCGCCCTGAAACAATACATCCGCCACCACCACGTCCAAGAAGTCTTCGTCGGCGAGCCGGACATCCCGCACAAAACCCTTATCGCGATGGCCGAGATCTGCGACTCCTTCAAGATCCCCTTCCGGATCGTTCCGGACGTCCTCGAACTGCGGATGGGGGAAGTGATCGTCGACGACTCGTTGGGCCTTCCGACCTTCCAGATCAAACCCGTGTCCCTGCACGGTTGGACTTTCTTCTTCAAACGGCTGACCGACGTCTTCCTGGCGTCCGTGGTCCTCTCTGTTTTCACATTGCCGCTCCTGTTCATCGCCATGCTCATCAAATTGGATTCCGCCGGCCCCATCTTCTACAAGCAACCCCGCATGGGTCACCGACGGAGGCCGTTCTATTTCTTCAAGTTCCGGAGCATGAGGAACGACGCCGATCGGTTCCTGGATGAACTCAAGAAAAAGAGCGAACGGAGCGGCCCCGTCTTCAAGATGAAGGACGACCCGCGCGTCACCCACATCGGCCGATTCCTCCGCCGTTACAGTCTCGATGAGATGCCACAGATCATCAACGTCCTCCGGGGGGAGATGAGCCTCGTCGGACCGCGCCCCCAAGTGCTCTGGGAGGCTTCCGCCTATGACGAGTGGGCCCGAAAGCGCCTCAACGTCCTCCCCGGTATCACCGGCCTATGGCAGATCAGCGGTCGCGCCCAGCTCTCCTACGAACAGATGATCGAGCTCGATATATATTACATCGAGCATTGGTCTCCTGGACTGGACCTCAAAATTATGTTAAGAACTATCCCCGCAGTCTTGGAAGGAAAAGGAGCCTATTGAACTCACCATGAACATACTTATCACAGGAGGCGCCGGTTTCATCGGGTCTCACATCGCCGACGCCTACATCCGAGCGGGCCATCACGTCATCATCGTCGACAACCTGTCTTCCGGGAAAAGAAGGAACGTCCCCCGGGGCGCGACTCTCATCGTCAAGGACATCCGGGACGCCTCGCTGAAAGACGTGTTCCGACGGCACCGGATCGATGCGGTCAACCATCATGCGGCCCAGATGGACGTGCGCCGATCGGTGGAGGACCCCGCCTTCGACGCCCAAGTCAACGTCATGGGTCTCCTCAACATCCTCAATTGCGCCCGAGACCATTCCGTCCGCAAGATCATCTTCGCCAGTTCGGGAGGGACCATTTACGGTGAGACTCCCCGTCCCGCCGTCGAAACGAACTACCCGCGCCCTTTATCCCCCTACGGGATCACCAAACTGGCGGGAGAATATTACCTTCAGACCTACTCGGCCCTCCATGGTCTGCGCTATACCATCCTTCGCTATGCCAACGTCTACGGTCCCCGGCAGGACCCCCATGGAGAAGCCGGGGTCGTGGCCATCTTCTGCCGGCGCATGCTCTCCGGCGAACCGGTTACCATCTTCGGGGACGGAAAACAGGTGCGAGACTATGTCTTCGTCCAGGACATCGCACGGATGAACCTCATCGCCCTCCGGCGCGGAGACGACGCGATCTTCAACGTCGGCACGTCACAGACCACTTCCGTCAATCAATTATTCACCCATCTCAAATCCCTGACGGATTATCCCCGGAAAGCCGTCTATCGGCCCAAAAGACCGGGGGAACTGTTCCGCAGTTGCCTCAGCTACGCCAAAGCGCGCAAGGACCTCGGGTGGGCGCCGGCGCACACCATCGTCGAGGGCCTGAAAGCCACCGTCGACTACTTCGCTCAATCCCATTAAGTCCGGATCCCCCACATGAAAAAAGCCGTCATCTTAATGGGAGGTCTCGGAACGCGGCTCCGCCCCTTCACCATCCACACTCCCAAACCCCTTCTGCCGGTTCTGAACGTCCCGTTCTTCGCCTACCAGTTGGATCTTTTGAAGCGGTTCGGGATCCACGACATCGTGTTGGCTCTGGGATATCGCTCCGCGCATTTCAAGAGGATGATCGGCAACGGCAGGAAATGGGGCGTCCGTTTCCGTTATTCGCTTGAAAAAACACCCCTGGGCACCGGCGGAGCGATCCGGAAAGCGCTTCCCTTTTTAAACGGGCCCACCGTCGTTCTGAACGGAGACGTCCTCTCGGACATGCACTTGTCGGACATGTTCCATCTTCACTCCGGCAAGAACGCGGAGGCGACCCTGGCCCTCTTCCCCGTCAAAGACCCCTCGGCCTTCGGGCTGATCGAGACGGACTCGGAGGGACGGATCCTGCGTTTCACCGAAAAACCGTCCCCGGACGAGATCACCGTGAACACGATCAATGCCGGGGCGTATCTCCTGGAACTATCCTTCATCCGTTCCATCCCTCCCGACAAGAACGTCTCCATCGAGAGGGATGTCTTCCCGGTCGCGCTCAAGGACGGACGCGCCCTCTACGGTTTTGTCCATCGCGGGCTTTGGACGGACATCGGCACCCTCAAATCCTATTGGCAAGTGCACAAAGACCTTTTGCATAAAATCTCGAACTTCCCTATAATCACTGCCAAGCAAATCCGTCGAGGATTGTGGGCCGGGAAAAAAACCGTGATCCATCCCGACGCCAAGATCGACGGGACCGTTCTCCTGGGGGAAGGATGCCACGTCGGCCGGGCTGTCCTGAAAGGCGCCGTCTGCATCGGGAACGGCTCCCAGATCAAGGATGGCGCGCAGATCACCGATTCGCTGATCCTCGATCGGACGACCGTCCATTCCTCCTGCCGGTTGGACCACTGTCTCATCGGCAATCATTGCCACATCCAGGAGTCCTCGATCCTGGGACCCGGCGATGTGGTCGCGGACCGGTCCACGGTGGGCCCTTTTGCTCAACGGTTTTCATATGAAGACGATGCGACCTAAATTCGTGCCGAAACCCTGGGGATGGGAACTCTGGATCGCCCACACACCCAAATACACGGGGAAGATCCTCTTCATCAAGAAGGGGGGACGACTCTCCAGGCAATATCACCGATGGAAAGATGAAACCATCCATGTGGACTCGGGGGTTCTTTCCATGGAGGTCAACGGACGCACCCGCCCCCTCAAGAAAGGCACCTCCATCCGAGTGCGTCCGGGAACGATCCATCGCATGTCCGCCGAGAAGGGCCCGGTCCGGCTGATCGAAACGTCCACATCACAGGTGCTCGATGTGGTCCGGTTGAGCGACGACTACGGACGAGTTGAACGTCCACACACGAGGAGACGACCCCAGTGAAAAACACCGTAATCCAATTTGGGACAGATGGCTGGCGCAGCCTGATCGCCGAAGACTACACGTTCCGCAATGTCCGACGCTTGGCGGATGCTCTGGGCCGGCAGCTCCCGCCCCGCTCCAAGATCGTCGTCGGCTACGACCACCGTTTCCTCTCCAACCGTTTCGCCGAGACCACCGCCCGGGTATTGACAGCCGCCGGACACAACGTCATCGTGACGCCGAAAGCCACCACGTCTCCGGCTCTATCGTTCTCGGTGCGCCACCTGCGCGCGCGCGCCGGAGTCATGATCACGGCCAGCCACAATCCGCCCCTCTACAACGGTTTCAAAGTCAAATCTTCAAAAGGGTCTTCCGCCGACCCCGAGTTCACTCGCCAACTGGAAAGCAACATATCCGACGAAGTGCCCCCTCTCCCTCCCCTGCCTAAAAAGGAGGGCCGGTCCTACTCTCCGGACAAGGATTATCTCACTTTTCTAAAATCGAAATTAAACACCTCCCTGTTACGAAAAAGGCCCGTTTCCATCGTGGCCGATGGGATGCACGGTTACGGAGGAAAACTGTTCCAAGACCTGTTGGATCAACTCCCGTTGAGAGGGACGGTGATCCGCCAGGACCATGACCCCCTTTTCGGAGGGGTTTCTCCCGAACCGATCGAGAAATATCTGGCGCCCCTGAGGGAAGCCGTGTTGAAGTCTAAAGCCGCCATCGGGCTGGCGGTGGACGGGGATGGGGACCGCATCGGTGTGATCGATGAAAAAGGCCAATATCTTCCGCCACACCACGTGTTCCCTCTGCTCCTCCTCCATCTGATCGAAAACAAAAAACTCCGCGGCAAGGCCGTCCAAACGACGTCATTGGGATACATCTCGGAGCATATCGCCCAAAAATACGGCATCCCGTTCGAGGAAGTGCCTGTCGGGTTCAAATACGTCGTCTCCGTCATGGAGAAAGAGCGGGTCGTCCTGGGGGGAGAAGAATCAGGCGGATATGGGGTGGGCTTGTGGGCTCCCGAAAGAGACGGACTGTTATCGTCCCTGCTGCTCATCGAATTGATGGCAACGCGCGGGCAACCGCTGTCCAAGATCGTGGAACAAATGCAGGCCTCCTATGGACGGTCCAACTTCATCCGCGAAGATTTCCCGATCAAACACACGATCAACAGCAAGAAGGACTGGGTGGCGAGCCTCACGGCCAAGCTCCCCAAGAAACTGGTGGGGAAACCCATCAAGGAGATCCGCACCATTGACGGACTGAAGATCATCCTCGAAGACGGGTCGTGGGTGCTCCTCCGTCCCAGCGGGACGGAACCGCTCATGCGGACCTACGCGGAAGCGCCACAACTGTCCCAAGTCAAGGCCATGCTTGCGAAAATCCAGGAAATAGCTATAATGAAGCTCTCGTAAGCCTTAAAACTCGCAAATGAGCGGCTCTTTGTCACATATCAAAGCGATGATGATGTCAGCGGGACTGGGCACACGCCTCTATCCCCTGACGTCGAAATATCCCAAACCGCTGGTTCCGATCGTCAACAAACCCGTCATCGATTACGCCTTGGACAACGCCCGCCGCCATGGCGTGCGGGAAATCGCCGTGAACCTCTATCATTGTCCGCACTATGTTCAGTCGCACCTCGGGGATGGTTCCCGATGGGGCCTCCGCCTCCACTATTCCGTCGAGAAGCGACTGTGGGGAACGGCCGGCGGAGTGAAGAGGTTCGAAAAGTTCTTTTCCGACGGGACGTTCGTGGTGCTGTCGGGCGACGGACTCAGCGAGATCGACCTCGCCGACGTCGTGGCCTTCCACCGGAGCCATCGGTCCTTCGCGACCATGGTCCTCAAACCCGTGACGAGCCGTTTCGAATACGGCGTCACGTTGGTGAACCGGAAGAACCGGATCGTCCGATTCATCGAGAAGCCGAAATGGGAGGATGTGTTCTCCAACACGGTGAACACGGGCGTCTATGTCTTCGAACCCGGCATCTTCCGTTATATCCCGTCCGGACGGGAATGCGATTTTGCGCAGAACGTGTGGCCGCGACTCCTGAAGGAACGCAAACCGATCTTCGGGTACGTCACCCAGGATTATTGGCGAGACGTGGGAAACCTGGCGGAATACCGCCAAGCCCACCGGGATGTCCTCGACGGCCGCATGAAATATCCGAGCATCGCGGGCCAGGAAGTCAAACCCTCCGTCTGGGTGGGGGAGAACGTCCGGATCGACAAGCGGGTTCAGTTGCAAGGGCCCTGCGTGATCGGAGACCATTGCGTGATCGGACGGGGCAGCGTCATCGGCCCCTACACGACCATCGGCGACCATGTCCGAATCGGACCGTCATCGACCGTGCGCGGCGGCGTGGTCTGGAACAAAGCCGTCATTTCCAACGGGGCTTATCTGAACGATTGCATCGTCGGATACGACTCGAAGGTCGCCAAAAATTCTTCATCCCTGTTCAGCGTCATCATCCGCCGGCAGGAACTGTAACACGATTCTTTTCTTAAAACACTGAGGAGGCATTACTTCATGAGACATGATCATTACGTGTTCACATCGGAATCCGTCACCGAAGGGCATCCGGATAAAGTCTGCGACCAGATTTCAGACGCGGTATTGGACGCCGTCCTGGCGAAAGACCCCAAGGGCCGCGTGGCTTGCGAGACCTTCATCACCGTCGGGCTCGTCATCGTCGGCGGAGAGATCACGACGACCACCTATGTGGACGTCGGCAACCTGGTCCGCAAAGTCATCAAAGATATCGGCTATACCCATGCCAAATACGGTTTCAACTACGAGACCGGCGCCGTGATGAACGCCATCGGACGGCAATCCCCCGACATCTCCCAGGGCGTGGACACCGGCGGAGCCGGCGACCAGGGCCTCATGATCGGCTATGCGTGC
Organism: Elusimicrobiota bacterium; assembly: GCA_022709755.1. Classification (GTDB taxonomy): domain Bacteria; phylum Elusimicrobiota; class Elusimicrobia; order FEN-1173; family JAKLIF01; genus JAKLIF01. Next base: position 37,608 of record JAKLIF010000005.1, read on the forward strand.
AACGAAACGGAAGAACTGATGCCGACCCCGATCACGCTGGCCCACAGGCTCACCATGCGCCTGGCGGAAGTCCGCAAGAAGAACATCCTCAAATATCTCGGGCCGGACGGAAAATCCCAGGTCACCGTCGAATACGAAGGCGGGAAACCGGTACGCATCGACACCGTGGTCCTCAGCAGCCAGCATACCGAAGAGATCCTGGACCGCACCGGCAAAAAGATCACCCAGGCCTCCCGTGACGAGATCATCCAAAAAGTGGCGTTGGCCGTCCTCCCCAAGAACCTCCTGGACAAGAACACCCGTTACTTCGTGAACCCGACGGGCAAGTTCGTCGTCGGCGGACCCCAATCCGACACCGGCGTGACCGGACGGAAGATCATCGTCGACACTTACGGGGGATGGGCCCCTCACGGTGGAGGAGCCTTCTCCGGGAAAGACCCGACAAAAGTGGACCGTTCCGCGACCTACATGGCCCGCCATGTGGCCAAGAACATCGTCGCCGCCGGACTGGCCGACCAATGCACCGTGCAGCTGGCCTACGCCATCGGCGTCGCCGAACCGGTCAGCGTGATGGTGGACACCCACGGGACAGGGCAACTGCCGGAAGAGGAGATCGTCCGGCTGGTCCGCAAAGCGTTCCCGTTGACGCCCAAGGGGATCATCGATTATCTGAAACTGCGCAGACCCATCTACCAGAAGACGGCCAGCTACGGCCATTTCGGACGCCCCGGCTTCTCGTGGGAACTGACCAACAAAGCCAAGGAATTGAGGGGGAACTAACATGAAGTATCACGTCAAGAATCTCGCGCTGGCCAAAGACGGTCAGAACCGCATCGAGTGGGCCGAACGGGAGATGCCCGTTCTCCGCCAGATCCGTGAGCGGTTCAAGAAGGAGAAACCGCTGAAAGGCGTCCGCATCTCCTGTTGCCTGCATGTGACGACCGAAACGGCGAACCTCGTCATCACCCTGCTGGACGGTGGAGCCGACGTGGTCACGTGTGCGTCCAACCCGTTGTCGACGCAGGACGACGTCGCCGCCGCCCTGGTGAAATACCACGGCGCCCCGACCTTCTCCATCAAAGGAGAGGACAATAAGACCTATTATCGCCACATCAACGCGGCCCTCGACCATCGGCCCCAGATCACGATGGACGACGGCGCCGACCTGGTCAGCATCCTGCATAAGGACCGGACGGACCAACTCTCCGACATCGTCGGTGGAACGGAAGAGACCACCACGGGCGTCATCCGCCTGCGGTCCATGGAGAAGGACGGCGTCCTCTCCTATCCGATCATCGCCGTCAACGACGCGAAGACGAAACACTTCTTCGACAACCGGTATGGCACAGGCCAATCGACTCTCGATGGCGTCATCCGGGCGACCAACGTGCTGTTGGCCGGCAAAGTGGTCGTGGTGGCCGGCTACGGCTGGTGCGGCCGCGGTGTCGCCAGCCGCGCCAAGGGATTCGGTGCGCAAGTCATCGTGACCGAGGTGGACCCCCTGTGCGCGCTGGAAGCGGCCATGGACGGTTTTGAAGTGATGCCCATGCCTCAAGCCGCCGCCAAAGGCGATGTATTCATCACACTGACGGGCAATATTTCCGTATTGAGGAAAGAGCACTTCCAGAAAATGAAGGACGGGGCGATCGTCTGCAATTCAGGCCATTTCAACGTGGAGATCGACATCCCCGCCCTGGCCAAGATGGCGAAAACGCGACGCACCGTCCGCAATTTCGTGGAGGAGTTCAAACTCCCCAATGGACGGCGGATCCATCTCCTCGGGGAAGGCCGCCTCATCAACCTGGCGGCGGCGGAAGGTCATCCGGCCAGCGTGATGGACATGTCGTTCGCCAACCAGGCCCTCTGCGCGGAATACATGTATCGGAACGCCGACAAACTCGAACGGAAGGTTTATTCGGTCCCGACGAACATCGACAACCGCATCGCCGCCCTGAAGCTGGCGGCCATGGGGATCCGCGTCGACAGACTCACGCCGGAACAGGTGAAATACCTGGCTTCCTGGCAAGAGGGGACCTGAGCCGGATGTGACTTAGGTCACATTGACAGGTCCTTCCGGACTGACTATACTGGCTTCAGTTCGGGAACACCCGTTGTTTTCATAACGACCCACCTTATCCAACGAGGTGGGTTCTGTTTGAGCGCTCACAAAGCGCTGTTGCTTTGTTTTTGAGAAGACACCATGCTTCTCCATCAATAAATTAAGTCTTTATCCATCCGTCTAAGGGAGGAATTATGAGGAAGATCATATTCTTAACGACCATCGCATCCTGTCTGGCGCTGAACATCTGGCTCACCGGTTGCGGAAAAAACGGGAACATTTTCGGGGGGATGCATGAAAAAGGATCTTCGACGGATTCCGCCTCGTTGATGTCCGATGCGCGGACGGCCTTGATCAACAAGGAATTCGCCAACGCCAAAGCCTATTACGAACAACTCGTGGCTAAAGAACCCCGCAACTCGGAAGCCCTCTACGGAGCCGCCGTCTCCAACATGGGGTCGGCCGGTCTCGACCTCGGGACGCTGGTGTCGAACATCGTGGCCTCCAACAACGCGGCCCCGGCGGCGAGGGCGTTGGCCGATGAACTCAGATCAGCCTCCCTGGGAGTTCCCGGCGCCGTAACGACGGACGCCCGCAGCCTCTTGAACGGGTTGGACACGGTCCGATTGGACGCCGCCCTGGACCGCGTGATCTGTTTCCTGACCAAGATCCGCATCGGGGCCACCGACGGCAGGATCAAGATGAACGACGTGGACATGCTCATCAACCTCGGTGTCTGTCACCTTCTCCGGGCCATCATCCGTCCCCAGACCGCCGGGTTGGTCGATATCCGCACCACAGCCGATGGACAGGGCTACGATGTCGTCATCACAAAATCAGGGTCTCTCGACTCTTACAGAGGCACCATCGATATGGCGGCCACGGACCTCCTCGCCGCTTTCCAATGCATCAAGGAAGCCACCCGCGAATTGAACGCAACGACGGGTGATACCATCGCAGACATGCAAACAGACTTCAACAAAGCCTTCAACGACTTCCAGACTCAGGTCAACGGCCAACTCACCAACGACCTCGCCTACAACGCCAACACCTACAACGCCTTCACGTCGGATCCGGGCGATTGTCTGACGAAGTGACACGACCATGACCTTCAAAAAACTTGAGGAGACAATGACGATGAAAAGATTCCTGACCTTGATGACGACCCTCTGCATCCTGGCCCCCTCCGTTTTGGCGAGCCAGACGGAACGCCCCATGTTCGTGCGCGGCATACGCCCGATGGGGATGGGCGGCGCCTTCACCGCCGTGGCCGACGACCAGAACGTCTTCTACTACAATCCGGCCGGCATCGTGCAACGCACGGGCAGCCAGTTCACCCTGCTGGAATTGTCCGCCATCGTGGGGCAGGATTTGCTCGACCTGGTCGACTTCATGGACAAGAACCAGGACAAGCTGGAAGACTTCGACAAACTCTCCGCCACCGAACAGGCGGCGCTGATCAACGACATCGACCGCACCATCTCGAAGCTGAACCCGCACATCGGGGTCGGCGTGCCGAACATGAACTACCTCTCCGGCCCCATCGGCGGCTCGGTCTATTGGGGAACGGGGCTCTTCGGACAGTTGGACGGCCGGTTCCGGATCAACACCGGACTGGTGCCCAACATCGACTACGACGTGAACGCGGATGCCATGGTCCCCATCACCTTGGGATATAAGATCAAGGACATGGGACGCGTTCCCGGCAAACTCGGGATCGGCGTGAACTTGAAATATTTGAAACGCTACCGCATCAAAGAAGACCGCGTGTCCGTCCTTCAACTGGAGAACATATCCGATCCGGAAGCGCAGATCGGGAACGCCAAAGGGATGGACCTCGGGTTCCTCTATCAGCCGACCAGTCGGCTGAACCTGGCCCTGACGTCGCTGGATTTCCTCGGGACCAGCATCACCTATGACGCCATCGAAGCCAAGAACGGCTTCACGGCAAAACCGGAGGAAACGACCGGCATCCGGGCCCGTTGGAACATGGGCGTCGCCTGGGTCCCACCGCACATGGCCGAACGGCTCGTCCTCGCCGCCGATGTTTATGATTTCTTGAACGCCCAGAATAAGGTCATGTTCGGAGATTCATTCATTCCGGACACGGCCTGGACGCATGTCCATGTGGGAGCGGAATACCGCTGGTGGTTTTTACGATTCAGAGGCGGTGCGAACCAGGGATATCCGACCTTCGGCCTTGGATTGGACCTCCCGATGCTCAAGGTGGATTACGCCTATTTCACGGACGAGTTGGGACGCTTCGCCGGACAGATCCCCGAACGGAACCATATGATCTCCGTCGCGTTCCGATGGGGGGCCGGAAAGACAGAGGCCAGAGACCGGATCAAAAACCGAAAATCGGGAGCGCAATCGTCAGCAGCGCCGGCCGCGGAAAACACGACGACGGCCGAGCCGGAAACTGAGACGGTGACCACCCCGCCGGCCTCGACTCCGGAAGCGCCTGCGGCAACGACTCCTCCGGCCGTTCCCTCGCCGACAGTGACGACGCCGGCTGTCCCCGCAGAAACGACACCGGAAGCCGCGTCGGCCGAGAAAAAGGAAACCACGGCCGCTGAGACTTCTTCCCCGACGGAGAAAAAAGCACCGGCCGAAACATCGGCCCCCGCGGACAAAAAAGCCCAATAAAAATCTGAACCTTCTGTCGAAGGGCCTATATTTTCTCGTCTTTTCGAGTTAAAATATAGGCCCTTTTCATTTATGACAATACTCAAGCGTCCATCGACCCTACGAATCGTCTTATCTGGGACATTCCTCATCGGAAACCTGGTGGTTTTGTCCCATGCGGTGCCGCCGCCTCACGGGATGACCCCGCCGGACGGAGCCAAGACCTGCTTCATCAACAAAAAGGAATCCGCCAATCGAGCGGCGTTGCACCGTTCTTCTCTTGCCAGGAAAACCCGCATGGCCCCGCCCACGAACAAAACCCCCAAGGTCCTGGTTGCCCGCGTGCAATTCTCCGATTTGGCGATGACGTACTCCAGGGCTCAAACCGAGACATTCTTCACGAACATGCGGAACTTCTGGATGGAAAATTCTTTCAACGTCTTTCAAGCGTCGTTCACAGTATCCTCCGGCGTTTACACGTTGGGAACATTGGCCAGTTATGGAGCGGATGTCGGGGGGGATGTGGCTTGGTATGATCAAAAACTCTTCGACGATACCATGCTGAAGCTGAACTCAAATTACGTCGCCAATTTCGATCAGATCATGCTCTATCATGCGGGGAACGGACAAGAGACATCCGGAGTGAGCAACGACATCTGGTCGGTGTATTACCCCGTGTCACAGAGCGTCGGAGGGAAGACGTTCGACGGGTTCACCATCGTCCCGGAGACCGAGGCGAGCCCCTATGATCCGCTCGCCGTCATCTGCCACGAATACGGGCATCAGTTGGGACTGCCGGACGTCTACGACGTCTCGGTGGCCGGAGGGAGTTCGACGGCCGGATCCTGGAGTCTGATGGATTACCCTTACACGGGAACAACCAATCCCGGGGACAACCCGCCCCATCTGGACGCCTGGTGCAAATCGTTCCTGGGTTTCAGCACACCACAGACCACGACCGGAAACATGACGATCGCTCCCGCGGAACTGTCGGCGACGGGATCCGTCAAACTCGCGATCCCGACCGTGAGCGCACTGGAATATTTCCTGGTGGAATACCGCTATCGCGCGTCCGGAGCCTCCTATGACAAAGCCATCTCCATGGACGGGCTGGCCATCTGGCACATCGACGATGCCATCGCCTCCGACACCTACATCCTGTCCCAAAACTCCGTCAATTCCCCGAACCTGAGCGGCCGGGGACACCGGGGGATCGAACTGGTGGAATCCGACGGGATCGGCGCCAACCCCTCGACTGGCGACCTGGGGGCCGGAGACGCCTACACGAACGGACAGAGTTTCACCTCGCCCCAATCCAACACTTTCGCCGGAGAACCGTCCGGAGTGGCCATCGTCAACATCGCCGGGGTCGGCACGGGGAGTCTCTCCATGAACGCGGCCCAGACGAAAGCCTCTTCAACGCTCGATATCGTGAAGATCATCAACTATCCGAACCCTGGGGGAAACACGTCGAAATATCCGGTGAGGACCGGGGCCCCCGCCGGAACGCTCACCACGTTCGTCCTGGAAGTGACCCGGCCCATCGATGAGGATAAACGCCGACTCGACATCTATAACCTGAACGGCGATCTCGTGAAGACCGCTCAAGGGGCGGACATCGTCCTCAAGTTCGGCAACAATGAGCCCACCACGGACTATAAATGGGTCTATGAATTCGATTGGAACGGCAAGAACACCAGCGGGGAAGCGGTGGGGTCGGGAGTCTACCTCTACAGGTTCACGGCCAACGATTCAGTCAAAACGGGCAAAGTGATGCTCGTAAAATAGTTTTTTCCATTAAGTCCGTCACTCCGCTTCTCTTCCGCAAACCCGATAGAATAAAACCACCTCTCTGATCTCCCACTGTCCCCGCCTATCGGCCACCTATCGCGAGGGCCACACAATACGAGGCTGACCCCATGCGGGGAAAACAAACATATGGGATTTATTATTCCATCCGTCATTCCCACACGCCGTCCGTTGGAATCCAGCCCATCTCATCGAAGGCCATACGAATAAATAACGGACGTCATTCTTGCCTTAAAGGAGCTAGTGAAGGATGATTTATATTGTTTCGGAGGGGAATGAGGCGGGTTTACGTAATCAAATCATGAACGCTTCATCATCCGGCTGAAGAAAACGATGCCGACCGTCCCGAAGATGATGTTCGCCATCCAAGCCCCCATCAACGGGGGGCACCAATCCTTCTGACCGATGGCGCGACCGAACTGCATCAACCCGAAATAGAAGAACGCCGTCAACAACGCCACGCCGATGGCGCGGACTTTCCCTGAACGCTTCTGGAATCCGAACGGGATGCCGATCAGGATCACCACGAAACTGGTCCACGGGAAAGCCAGCTTGAGGTGGAGTTCCACCTCCTGCCGACGCGTGTTCACTCCCAAGACGCGGAGCCGTCGGAGATGCCGGTTGAAATCCTTATAGGTCATCTCGTCGGAATCCAGGTTATGGGGAACGAGGTCCTTGATGGATTCCTTGAAATGCAACACCTTCACATCGAAGGGGGTCTGGCTCACGATCTCCATCCCCTCCTGATCGAAACTCCGTTCGACCCCGTTGTTCAGATACCACACGTTGCCCTTCCATTCGACCGATTCCGCGCTCCACTGATTCCGAAGAACGCCGTCCTCGAAACGGTCCGCGACGAACTTCGTCATCTGGTTCTTGTCGAGATCCAGCACGCCGATGCTGAAGAAATAACCGTCCTGTCCGGCCACGGTGAGGTTCTCAAAACGTATCTGTCTGAGAGAACCATAATGTTTGATGTCCAGCTTCCAGAGCTTCTTCGCATGACTGTTCGTTATGGGGGAAACCCATTCACTCAACGCGTAAGAACAACACACCAGCCCCAGTCCCAGAAAGAGGACCGGCTTGAGACAATTCCAGGGGGATATCCCTCCGGAGAGCATCGCGGTGATCTCGTTCTGGCGCGACAGGGTCCCCAGACAGAACAAGGCCGCCAGGAGAGCCGAAACAGGGAGGATCTCGACGGAACGGAAGGGGAGCAAAGCCAACAAATATTGGACGATCAGGAAACCGCTCGCCTCGCTGGCCATGAATTTATCGAGATGCTCCAAAAAATCGGCCAGGAGGATCAGGATCGACAAGATGGCCATGGAAGCCAGGAACGGCCTAAGATATTCGCGGGCGATATACTTGGACAGGTGTGTCATTTGTTCAATTTGATGCGGTAGAGGGCGAGACCGGCGACGACCGCCACGATGTTCGCCATCCATAAAGCGGGGATGGCGGGCCAGGAATCTTTTTCCGCCATGGTCAACCCCCAGATGAGGAGAAGATAGTAGCCGAAAACGACCCCCAACGACGCTCCGAAACCGACACCGCGTCCTCCCCGTTCCAAGACCAAGCCCAAGGGGATCCCCAGGATGACCAGAGCCAGCGGAGAGAACGAGATCGCGTATCTCAACTGGAGTTCGGCGTTGACCACACCCTGAGGCGCGCCCGCCTGGATGCGTGTCCGGATCTCCTTCTTGAGCTGTTCACGCGTCATCTCGCGCCAACTGATCCCGCGGGTCGAATCCGGCCCCTGCAAGGGGACCGACAGCTCATATTTATCGAAACGGAACTGCATCACGTCCTTGGGTTTTCCTTCGACGAAACGCGTCAGTTGGCCGTTCTGGAAGGAGAGAGTCAACGCGTCGTTTTCCATCTTGGCCCGCCCTTGCCGGGCGAAGATGCGCTGGGAATAATCCGTCCCATACTGATAGAGGAGCACATCGCGCATCGAGGACCGGTCCGGAGCCACATCGCGCGCATAAAGCCGGACGTTCTGGATCGACAAGAACTGTTTGGGCTCGATCCGGATGAGCGGGTCCGACTTCAGGATCTGGTGATACAGGGACCTGAAGTGGCCGGTGCTCTTCGGGGCCCAGAACGCGTTGAACGGGATCAACAACAGGCACAACGCCAGGACGGCGAGCAGCGTCGGTGAAAGGATCTGGAGGAACGACAGCCCCGACGCGCGCAACGCGGTGATCTCATTGTCTTCCGCCAGACGCCCGAAGGCGAGGATGCTGGCCAAGAGGGCCGACATGGGGACCGTCAGACTGAGGACCGTCGGCAGGAATAAGAGGAACATTTTCAGGATGATCCCTAAACCCACTCCTTTGTTCATGAGGAGATCCATGAGATCGAATATCTTATCCAATAAGAGGACGCCGGAGAAAACGAGGATCCCGAACCCAAAGGGGGGAAGCACCTGCCGGAAGAGATAGCCGACCAGGATCATGGGAGAAATTGCCTTTTTTCCGTCATCGAACCGTGTGTCACCAAGTGCTCCTTTCTGTGATCTGGATAATGATTCTACCAAATTCCACAGGGGGGGATCGGATTGAACTTGGGACGGGCAGGACGGACCGTGACAGACTGTTTTTCGACCGGAGCGGCCCGTCCGAAACCACGATTCCACCCGCTCAAAATTTAAGTCTTGACATTACGGCCTTCTCCGTATACCCTTGATATGTTACTACGTTGGTACTTAAACCTGTTCACACAACGATTGAGGAAGGAAACAAGCGTCATAACCGGCTGATATGGTTCCAAACGAGGTGAGACGGGCTTCAAACATCATTCTCTCTTCCGACGATCGGCCTGCCCCCGCAGGCCCGAGGGTCTGCTCCCGCCGGTCGCCCTTCCCCGAGACGCCGTTTTTCCGTCAGATCATCGCGTTGATCTTGACCCATCTCCTCTTCTTCGGTTCATTCGGAGTGATCCGGGCCGACGAGGCCTCGCCCGCCACGACCTCCTCCATCGACATCAAAAACCAGACCCAAAACGCATCCTCCCAAGTGAACCTTTCGTTCGACAAACACTCCATCGAAGAGGACCTGGGCCTCCAGGAACCGCCTCCCCCGAGCACAGAGGTCCCCGATCCGGCCAACCTGTTCCACTTCGACCAATCTCGTTGGAACGCGGCGCGGGACGCCATCGAGAAAGGATTGAAACCGGGAGAAGAGGAGGCTCCGTCTGTTTTCGTTTCCACGGAAGCGATCCCGCCGCCGGAAGAAGAAGCGGGGTTCGAGGTCGAACTGCCCTATGAATCGGGTCTGGTCATCTCCGGACGGAAGCTGATCGCACTGAAACTGAAGGAGACTCGCTATCTAAGCGCGAAGAAGCCGAAGGAACTGGGCGTCAAACGCGTGCAACGGGACCTGGAGATGCAACAGGAGTTGCAGGTCCGCATCAAGGGAAAGGTCGGACGAAAGATCACGGTCAACGTCGATTTCGACGACACCAAGGAGGACAAGCGGGACATCTCGGTGTCTTATCAGGGCGATCCGGACGAGATCGTGCAGGAAGCGGCCTTCGGCGACATCACCCTTTCCCTTCCATCGACGGAATTTGTTTCCTACAACAAACAATTGTTCGGCATCCGCACCAAACTCAAATACAAACGCGCCCAGTTCATGGCCATCGGGAGCCGCACGAAGGGTGTGACGGAAACCAAACGATTCGCAGGGACAGTCCAATTCGAGAAGAAGGAGATCGCCGACACGTCCTACATCCGCCGCCGCTACTACCAGCTGGCATTCAACACGGCCCATCTCCCGCTGGTCACCGGGTCGGAAGAGATCTGGATGGACGATCGCGTCGGCACCAACAACACGGCCAACACCTCCACCATGACCGCCGTGGACTATGCGCTGAACACGACGCAATACACGGGCCCCTTCGACAAACTGGTGCCCGGCCAGGACTACACCATCGACTACGCGCGCGGGCTCCTCACCTTCCGGAGCGAACGGGCCGTCAACGCCGTGATCGCGGTCAATTATACGGCCGCCGACGGGACATCCCTCGCGTCCTTGGGATCCGGCAGCGGATACAAGATTCTGAAGACCGAGAACGACCTCCCGATCATCGGCACCGGCGAGGCCGGTTACGACCGCGAGTTGAAGACATATTATTCCATCGGAAGGATCAAGATCGTCCGCGACAACGGGAGAGGGAACTTCATCTTCGCCACGCAAGACCTGAACCGGAACGCTCTCGACGTCCCAACGACGGACGGGAAGATCCTCGGGTACCCCACCAACATCGACGTCGACTTCGAGACGGGCATCTTCAACATCGCCTCTCCGGTCAAAGTAGCCGACGCCACCCTCTATTCTCCCACGCCGACCCACAAGTTCAGCTATTATCTGGAATACCTGTACCGCGTCAAGACGTACCTCATCAAGCCCAACATCGTCCTCGGCAGCGAAAAGGTTCTGATCGACGGCCGGCTCCTCACGCGCGACCTGGACTATTTCATCGACTACGATTCCGGATATCTCACCTTCTTCCAGGAAGACCTCATCACGGAATATTCCAACATCGAGGTCATCTACGAGGTGGCTCCCTTCGGCGGACAATTGGGACAGACGCTGGTGGGAAGCCGCACGGAACTGGCCCTGGTGCCGGACCGATTCAACGTCGGCTCCACGGTGCTCTACAGCTTCTCGCCAAAGCCGACGACCCTTCCGGACATCCGGTCGACACCCAACAGCCTCCTTCTGGTCGAAGCGGATTCGCAGATCAAGGACATGAAAATCCCGCTGATCCCCTGGACCATGTCGATCTCCGGAGAAGTGGCCCAATCGCGCGAGAACCCCAACCTCTTCGGCAAAGCCCTGGTGGATTCGATGGAAGGGATCAAGCAGGAAGACATGACCGTGATGGATATCGATTTCTGGCAATACGCCTCGAATCCGACCGGGGGAGGAACCACCCATCCGTCGGCGATGGCGCTCAGCGATGAAGACGTCAAAGTCAACACCATCAATCCCTTTTCCAACACGAAGGATTCCGAGACGCAGCGCGTGATGAACGTAGACTTCTCGATGGCGGCCAGCGAGCAGGATTCCCTGGTGCAAGGGATCTCCAACGCCGGACGGGATTTCTCGAAGAAACTCTACCTCGAACTGCTCGTTGAGGGGGCCGGAACCAACGGTTCCGGAATGGACTTGATCGTGGACGCCGGACAGTTCAACGAGGACGCCGACGGGGACGGATCGCTGGACACCGAGGACAAGAACCAGGACGGGACGCTGAACCAAGGGGAAGACGACGGATGGAACTATGACGACCCCGGCCCCGACAACCTTCACAACGGCGTGGACGACAAATCCGTGAAGATCGGTCCCAACAACGGGCGCATCGACGCCGAGGACCTGGACTCCGACGGAACGAAGGACTTCATCGACGTGACCCCTCGGGCGGCCCCCCTGTTCAAACTCTCCAACGGAGCCACCGCCGCCAACGGCATCAAAATCATCAACCCCCAAACGCGCGCCGAGGAGAACCAGACCGACCTGGGGTTCACGGGGTGGCGTTTCATCCAGATCCCTCTCAAGATCGCGTCGACCGAAGAAAGCGCCTTCCAGGCGATCAAGCAGGTCCGGCTGACACTTCGCGCCCCCACCGCCAACTCGAGCGCCGGACGGGTCCGGATCGGAAAGATCTCCTTCACCGGGAACCGGTGGGAATCCCCCGTGACCGTGGGGGGAAGCACCATGACGATCTCCGCCGTCAACAACTTCGACAACCCGAACTATGTCAGCCTGATCGCCAATCCGGTCTACGACGGTCTTTATGAACAAGATTCCTCCCAACGATCCCGGGAGCAAGCTCTGGCGTTGGATTTCCAATTGCCGGCGGGCGGTATGGCCACGACCCGGAGCGTCTACCCGACTCCCCGAGACTTCTCCAAACACAGGGCGTTCCACTTCATGGTCAGTCCGAGCGAAAAAGGCCCGCCGGGCGCCACCCTCGTCGTCCAACTCGGCTCGGAGACGGACTATTTCGAATACACGATCCCCCTGACCTTCAGCAACTGGCAACTGCTCGGAGCGAATCTGGTGGACGTCAATGACGACGACGTCCCGGACACATGGGTCCCGTTGGAAGCCAACGCCTCCGTGCGCGTCCAGGGAAGCCCGTCGTTCTCGAGCATCGGGCAGATCAAGGTCGGCGTCCGGAACGACTCGGGGGCGCCGATCAACGGCGGCGTTTGGATCAACGAACTCCACGTCACGGGGGCGCGCAAAAAAGTCGGACAGGCCGAACGCCTGAGCGCGGACATCTCGTGGCCCGGATGGGCGACTTTCGGCGGCAAATACAGGAAGGTGGACCGGCGCTTCCAGACGATCACGTCCCTGGTCACCAACCAGGACAAGATCGACCAGTCCGGTTACCTGAATTTCAACCGCATCTCCTTCATGCCCATGTCCTTCACGGCCAGTCAGTCGGAGACCATCACCCCGGCCGCCATCCAGACGGGCCCCTCGGGACTGATCTCCGTGCTGGAGGAGGGGAAGGTGACCAACACCAGCGGATCCGGGAAAGCCGACCTGATCATCCCCTATCTCCCGAAATTGGGGATGGGATACGACCGGTCCCTCTCCAAGTCCAACATCCTCCAGAGGACGGACGACAAGGAGTCCTACACCGGCAGCACGGATTACACCCTCCCGTTCAAGTTGGACATCCTGCCGACCCGGTTCTTGACGTTCCGGCCCCTGCCGGAATATTTTTCCGGGACCTACCGCCGGACGAACTATTTCCTGATCTACGATGCCGACAAGAAACTCACCGAACTGGCCGTCTCGACCAACACCGCCAACCAGAACAAGAGTATCATCTTCAACAATGCCCGAACCATCGAAATCACCGACGATTGGTCGGGCCGCATGGGGTTCACCCCGTGGAACGGGCTGAGCATGACGCCGTCGTATTCCATCAAGAAGGTCCGCGAGGAACGGCGATTCACCGAGGACGATCTGGAATCCTTCCCCGAATTGAGGCCTTCCAAGAAATATCCGAAATCCATGTCCCAGACGATGGGTCTATCCGCCTCGTGGCGGATCCTCCGATGGTTGGAACCCCGCGGTTCCTATTCCATGACCGGCACGGAAACCAACGGACTCCCCACGATCTCCACGCCGACCGCCTACGACATCAAGACGCTCGACCGCTCCGGCACGGCCGAAGGGGCCTGGACGTTCAACGTCAGGGAACTCCTCACCCGGTTCAGACCGACGCGCTCCCTCAGCATCTACACCAGTTACAACATCCAGACGGGCGACGCGTATGAGAACCTGGAACGAAATTTCAAGTGGCGCAAGAACTATTGGATCAACAAAAAACCCCTGGAACCGGAGAACGAGGCGGCCCGGAGGAAACAGTTCACCCAACGTCAGACGCGGAGCCTCAGCGGGAATTGGAACCCCCTGGACTGGATCCCGTTCCCGTTCCGGCTCTCACCCCTGAGAACGTTCTCCACCACCGCGAAATACAGCAACACCGACGAACACAAGGAGACCACGGAGACACCGACGGATTCAAAATCCGTCACCTGGCCGGACCTCACGCTGAGCCTGCGCGACACAGAGAAATTCTTCTGGCTGGAACGATGGATGGGGAACTCGCAAGCCAACGTCAGGACCAGCCGCCGCTTTTCGGAGACCGTCAAGGTGAATTACACCGAGAACCGCGACTTCAGTTCCGACTACCGTTTCACTCTCTGGAAACGATTCGATCTTTTCTTCACCTACACGCGCAATTCGAGCCTGGACCTCAACACGCAGACCATGATCCTCAACAGCATCGGCCGGGACCTCAGTTATTCGTCCCAGATCGGGATGGCTTTCGGCTCCTGGCGATTCACCCCGCGCTACGATTACGTCAACGGCCTGACGCGGGACGGGAGCGAGAAGACCACGCGCGACCTGACCACCAAGAACTATTCACTCCAGATCTATCTGGACAAGGCCTACCCGTCCGGGTTCCGCCTTCCTTTCACACGGATCAAGTTCGAGAAGGTGTCCCGGTTCATCCTGAACACGACCCTGCGGTTCGAAAAAAAGCGATCGACCCTCAACGTCGAACGAGACAACACCAACACCTATGCCGTCGACATCCGCAGCGAATATGAGATCGCCAAGAATTTCCGCCTGACCATCGGCGCGGGGGGCAGCCGAATCAAGAACAAGATCAAGAAGGACGAAAGCATCCAGACCTATGAACTCAACAGCAGCCTCGTCATCCAGTTCTAACGGACAGCGGTTCCCCGCGTTCTTCCGCTCCGCCCTCCACCTCCTCTTTCCACAAACCTGTGCCGTCTGCCGCCAAGACATCCAGGGGACGGAAACTGCGCACGGTCTCTGTCCCACCTGTTACGACCGTTTTCCCGTCTGGGCCGGCCTCGTCTGTCAGTGCTGCGGCGTGCCGCTGCCCGATGGGGGAGAACATTGCTACCATTGCCGGAGGGAGAAACGCTCGTTCTCCTTCAGCCGGAGCGCCGGACTCTACGAGGGATCCCTGAAAGAATGCCTCCGTCTGTTCAAATATTCCGGAAAAGACTATCTGGCGCGGCCCCTGGGACGGTTCATGTCGAAAACCCTCCTCACCATCCCCGGACATGACGAGATCTCGGCCATCGTCCCCGTCCCGCTCCACTTCATCAAGCGACGCCTCCGAGGATACAACCAAGCCGAACGGCTCGCGCGGGTCCTTTCCGAGGGAGGAATCGCCCCGGTGTGTTCCGATCGGTTGAAACGCCGAAAACACACCCCGTCGCAGACGCGATTGAACCGGGACGAACGCAAGCGGAATATGAGCGACGCGTTCCTCTCCCGGCCATGGCCCGCTTCTCTGGGCGCGCGCGTGCTCCTGGTGGACGACGTGTGCACGACGGGCGCCACTTTGGATTCTTGCGCCCACGCCCTGATCGAGGCTGGCGTGAAGAGCGTCATCGCCCTGACCGTCGCCAGACAACTCTGAGAGCGGCCGCCGAGATGCCCTATCACGTCGTTTTGGTCGAACCGGAAATCCCCTGGAACACCGGAAACATCGCCCGGACTTGCGTCGGGACCGGAAGCATTCTCCATTTGGTCGGCCGGTGCGGTTTCTCCTTGGAGGACAAAGACCTCAAACGGGCCGGATTGGACTATTGGCCGAAATTGGCGCTGAGACGACATCCGTCCTGGAGCGACTTCTTAAAGACAGTCCCGCCCCAGAGCGTCCTGCTCCTCCTGTCGACCAAAGGGAAACATCCCTATTGGGAAGCCTCCATCCCCGACGGCTCCTATCTGATTTTCGGGAGTGAAACGCGGGGGCTTCCTGCCGAACTGTTGGGGCGATGGGGAAAAAACGTCTACCGGATCCCCATCACCGAGGACATCCGCTCCCTCAACCTCTCCACGGCCGCCGGGATCGTCCTCTACGAGGCGATCCGCCAGAAAAACTGCCCGATTTGACTTTCCCGACCGGAAACGATAGAATGGTTTCAAAGGGCACGGGCGTTGGCCCATTGGAGTTGCCCGCCGTGAACAATCCAAACATCATTTCAACTTCCACAGGAGGAACGTCATGACAGTACGTGTCGGCATCAATGGTTTCGGGAGGATCGGACGTCTGGTTTTCAACGCCATCGTCGAAAAGGGACTCCTTGGTAAAGCAGTGGACGTGGTGGCCGTGGTGGACATCTCCACCGACGCCGATTATTTCGCCTATCAGCTCAAATACGATTCGGTCCACGGGAAATTCAAAGGCGATATCAAGACCGAGAAGAGCAAACCCGAACTCGAAGACAACGACGTCCTCGTCATCAACGGAAACAAGATCAAATGCGTGATGGCCACCAAAGATCCGGCTCAACTGCCCTGGAAGGATTTGGGTGTCGACTACGTGATCGAATCGACCGGCCTTTTCACCGATTCCGAGAAAGCCAAGGGACACCTGGCCGCCGGCGCCAAGAAAGTGATCATCTCCGCTCCGGCGAAGGGGGAAGTCAAGACCATCGTCATGGGAGTCAATGAGAACGAATACGACGCGTCCAAGCACTCCATCGTGTCGAACGCCTCCTGCACGACCAACTGTCTCGCCCCCCTGGTGCATGTGCTCCTCAAGGAAGGCATCGGCGTCGAAACCGGCCTGATGACGACCATCCATTCCTACACCGCCACGCAGAAGACGGTGGACGGCCCCTCCAAGAAGGATTGGAGAGGAGGCCGCGCCGCGGCCATCAACCTGATCCCGTCGACCACAGGGGCCGCCAAGGCGGTCGGCGAAGTGTTGCCCTCCACCAAGGGAAAACTCACCGGCATGTCGTTCCGCGTCCCGACACCGAACGTGTCCGTGGTCGACCTGACGTTCCGGGCGGTCAAAGACACTTCCATCGAGGAGATCGACAGCCTCTTGAAGAAAGCGTCCAACACGTATCTCAAAGGGATCCTGGGCGTGGCGGAGGACGAGGTGGTCTCCACGGATTTCATCCACGACCAACGGTCGTCCATCTACGACTCCCTGGCCACACTGCAGAACAACCTCAAAGGGGAAAAAAGGTTCTTCAAGATCGTCTCCTGGTATGACAACGAATGGGGTTATTCCAACCGCGTGGTCGACCTTCTGTCGTTCATGATCTCCAAAAAATAATCCGTATCTCATCACGAAGAAGGGGAGGATGGAACTCGAAATCGAAATGAGCATCCTCCCCTTCTTCATTTGAACCCGTTTTTCAGGACGACGCCATGAAACTCCCTCACCGCCTCAAGACGCGGATATTCCTTTTTTCCACTGGATTGACCCTTTTCCTGGTCATCCTCTCTCTATTTCTCGTCCACTTCTTCGGTCTCAAGCTCATCCGCAAGAACAGCCGCCAGGAATTACTGCTCACCAATCAGGTTTTGAACAGGGTATTGGAAGCCCGATACCAACAACTGATGGTGTCTTCCCACCATCTCCGCGACGATGCCAAGCTGGTCGCCGGGTTGAAAGCCAATCAGTCCGTCAAAATACGGGAAGCCGTCACCGAACATCAGCGCCACCTAAAAACGAGCCACATCATCATCGCCGACAAGAAGGGCCGGATCATCTTCGACGGGACCAATCCCCGTGACATTGATCTTTCCACAAAAACCGCGTTGTCGCCCTACATCCAGAAAGCCCTGGCCGGAGAAACGACGTTCGACATCCACATCGAGGACCAACACGCCTTCCAGGTCTATTATTCACCGATTTACGATCCGGCCGATCCATCCCATCGAACGATCCTGGGACTGACCGGATTGGGGTTCCCGCTGAACGACCGGGCGATCCAATCCATCATGGATATCGGCCGGATGAACATCAGCTTTTTATCCGAGGGGCGTTTCGCCGCCTCCACTCTTCCGCCGAACGAAATCCAGACCTGGAAAAACGATTTTTCCGGCATGCCTTCCTCGGCGAAATTTCCTTACTTCATAAGCCACAAACTGTCGGGGAATCAAACGATGGAACTCTGGAACCAGACAGGGACGGGATCCATCCATTACGTCATCCATCAGTCGCTGAGCGACTCGGAGCGGATCCTCTCCCAATTCCAGTTCATCCTCCTCGCGCTGGGCCTCTCCTGCGTAGCCTTGGCCGGCGTCTTCAGCCTCCGGCTATCGAAGACCCTCCAGCAGCCGATCCAGGACCTCATCCAGGGGACCCGCCTGGTCATCGACGGCCGTTACACGCAGAGACTGACGGTCCACCAGAACGATGAGATCGGAGAATTGACCGGCTATTTCAACCAGATGCTGCAGGGCCTCCAACAAAAGGAACACATCCGGAGCGCCATGAACAAGGTGGTCTCACGCGAAATCGCCGAGGAACTTCTGAAAAGCCAACTCAAGCTGGGAGGAGAGATCCGGTTCTGCACCATCCTCTTTTCCGATATACGCAATTTCACGTCCATCTCGGAATCCCTGGACCCCCAGGAGATGATCGGGATGCTCAACGATTATCTCACCCTGATGAGCCAGATCATCGAGACGAAGCAGGGGGTCATCGACAAATACATCGGGGACACGATCATGGCCCTGTTCGGGGCTCCCATCTCCCACATCGACGATGTCAACAACTGCCTCCACGGAGCTCTCGAGATGCTCTGGGCCCTCAACGATTTCAATTACCGGCGCTCCTGGGAGAAGAAACCGACGATACGGATCGGGATCGGGATCAACACCGGCCCCGTCGTCGCCGGGAACATGGGGTCCGAGAACAGACTCAACTACACCGTCCTGGGAGACACCGTCAACCTGGCTTTCCGCCTGCAAAGTCTCACGCGGCTCTATAAGGTCAACTGCATCATCAGTGAATACACGGCCAAAGAAGCGAAAGGAAACTTCCTTTTCCGCGAGCTGGACTTGGTGCGCGTCAAGGGAAGGTCCGCCCCCGTCAGGATCTTCGAGTTGTGGGATCAGGAACAGAATCGGGAGGCTTTGTCGGAGTTCTTCCAAAAATTCCAGAACGCCCGCCAGTTCTATATTTTGGGGGACTGGAACAGGGCTGAGATACTCTTCAAACAGGCCTGCGAGATGCGCCCCGATGACGGACCGAGCCAGTTGTTCCTCGAAAGGACCCGGGATTATCTGAAGACCCCTCCGCCCGTCGATTGGGACGGGGTCTACACGGTCCCGACGAAATAGGCCGCCCAGAACCCGCCCCCGTCTCCCCGACCGGACATGATGGCTCTCCTTCACACTTTCCAATCAATCGCACACGCCTTGAAACACAATGTCGTTGTCAAATTATTGATCGTCAGCGTTCTCCTTTTCACGGCCTGCGAATACCTCGCCCGACAAACGAATCTATTCTACCCACGGAAGATATCCGATCTGATGCGCCTCCAGAAGGATTATCGTCACCCTCACCCTTACACGATGTTCACCGAACCGATCCACTATCCACCGACAGACAAAAGCCCCGACGAATACCGAGTGATCATGACCGGCGGATCGACGGTCCAGTTCGGCAACCCGCCCCTCCCGGACCTCCTTCAACAATCGGCGGCCGGAAACAACTTTCACAGGACCAAGGTCTATAATTTCGGCGTGATCTCCCAGAATTCGGGGCAAGAACTCGCTCAACTGGTTCATTCGATCGTGGATTACAAACCGGACCTCGTCATATTTTATGACGGGGGGAACGACATCCTCGACCCCTTCCACAGTGACCCCCGGCCCGGTTACCCATTCAACTTCATCGTCTATCAAAAGAATCCTCTGATGTACAAAGCCGGTCATTACCCGCTTTTTTCCCTCATCCTATTCAAAAGCCAACTCATCCGGATGCTCTTCAAAGGATATTTCGAAGAACATTTCCTCAACCTGAAAGAGCTCCGAAAAAAGGTGGGGTATCGATCAGAACCCTGGCGCCAACAGATCGCCGATGAATATCTCAAGAACATCCTGAAAGCCGAAAGAATCGCCCATCAATTCGACAGTCAATTCATCGCCTTCTTTCAGCCCCTCCGTTATAACCAGAAAAAACCCAACCCCGACTTAGATGAAGCCAGGGCCTTTCACGCCCAGGATGTATCCCGAAAAATCCGCGAGGGGATGCAACGCTTCCCCTCGTTGTCTATCGTGGATTTATCCGGGACCGTCGCCGATCAGCGGGAGGACATATTCTGGGATGACATCCACGTGAACGACGATTACAACGCGGTCATCGCCGGGCAGATCTTCCACCACATCCGGAAATACTTAAAATGACGGGCGGACCGCGGAATCCGTCAGACGCCTTTGACAATGCGTCCTGTAGATATTAGAATAACGCATCCAATCCGGTGATTGGGATATTCATTTTCCATCGAAAGAGGTTTTTATGAGTCAATTAAAATCAGTCAAGCAGTTGGATGTCCGAGGAAAGCGCGTCCTCGTCCGGGTGGACTACAACGTCCCGTTGGATAACGGAACCGTAACGGATGACACACGGCTCACCGCGTCCCTGCCGACCCTCCATTATCTCCGGGAGCAAAAAGCGCGCATCATCCTGATCTCCCACCTGGGCCGCCCCAAGGGGAAACCCGACCCGAAATACAGTTTGGCCCCCGTGGCGCGACGGCTGGGGATGCTCCTTAAAACCCCGGTCGAGTTCGTATCCGATTGCATCGGCCCCGGCGTGGAAACCGCCGTCAAAAATTTGAAGGAAGGGAACCTCGTTTTGCTGGAGAACCTGCGTTACTATCCCCACGAAGAGAAAAACGACGTCCAATTCGCCAAAGACCTGGCCAAGAACGCGGACTTTTTCGTGCAAGATGCCTTCGGCGCAGTCCATCGCGCCCATGCATCGACCGCCCAGCTTCCGGCACTGTTGCCGTCCGCCGCCGGATTCCTTCTCTCCAAGGAGTTGGAGTTCCTCGGTAAAGTCCGCGGCAATCCGGCCAAACCTTTCGTCGCGCTCGTGGGCGGGGCGAAAGTGTCCGACAAGATATCCGTTTTGGAAAAACTCCTCGACAAAGTGGACACGCTCGCCATCGGCGGAGCCATGGCCTACACGTTCTTGCTGGCGCAAAAGATTCCCGTTGGAAAATCCCTTGTGGAAACCGACAAATTGGATATGGCGCGATCGCTCATCGACAAAGCGAAGACGAAGGGGATATCGCTCCTCCTTCCCCGCGACCACATGATCGTCAAAGACGTCAAGGATGAGGCGTCGGCCACCTACACCGAGGATCCGTCGATTCCCGGAGACTGGCTCGGAGTTGACATCGGACCCAACAGCATCCAACATCTCGCGGGCCCGATCCAATCGGCCAAGACCCTGTTCTGGAACGGCCCGATGGGTATCTTCGAGATCGAACGTTACTCCCGGGGAACCATGGAAGTCGCTCGGATGGCCGCCCAAGCGGCACAGAAGGGGACCACGGTCGTCATCGGCGGGGGGGACAGCGTGGCGGCCGTCCAATCGGCCGGCGTCGCCGATCAGATCACCCATATATCGACGGGTGGAGGAGCTTCCTTGGAATTCCTGGAGGGGAAGACACTCCCGGGCGTGGCCGCGCTCCCGACAATATAGGAGGACATCATGTATACCTTGGCCCTTACCATCCACGTCATCATCTGTGCACTGGTCATCTTCATCGTGCTCATCCAGTCCGGAAAGGGAGCCGGTCTTTCCGGCGTCTTCGGCGCCGGCGGGGGGGATGCCCTTTTTTCCGCACCGTCTGGAACCAATTTCATCAAGAAACTCACGACAGGTCTCGCCATCGGCTTCTTCCTCACGGCCCTCACATTGACGTACCTGTCCGCGCGGCGCGGTTTGCGCACGGTCACTCAGGGCCCGTGGACCGGAGCAGGGCCCGCCGGAGCGATGCAGCCTGTCACAGTCCCTGTTCCAGCCCCCTCAGCCACGACAGGATCCCAATCTCAAATACCCTCAGCAGCAAGCGAGAAGACCCCGGTATCTGGTAAAAAGTAGCAGCGCGCGGGTGGCGGAATCGGCAGACGCGTACGTTTGAGGGGCGTATGGGGTAACCCGTGCGGGTTCAAGTCCCGCCCCGCGCATTTTTTTGCCACCGGATACAGTCCTTCCCCTCGAAGCATCTCCCGTCAAAACCGTCATATTTGACACTTCAAGTCATGTTTGTTAGGATGGGCAGGCATGAAGATATCGGCTCAGCAGGAATATGGTCTTCGCTGCCTGATGCAACTGGCCTCACACAGCGGGCCCGTTCCGCTGACCGTCGGTGAGATTGCGGAGAGGGAAGGTCTCACCGCCGCCTACGTCGAGAAGATTCTCGTCACTCTCCGAAGGGCCGGGTTGGTCAGAAGCCTCCGGGGAGCCCATGGCGGATACACCCTCCGAAGAACAGGGGAGCGGATATCCCTGGCCGACGTCTTGTCTTCCCTCGGACAATCCCACCCGTTGTACAAAGCGTCCCTTCACAAAAACGATCTGATCGAAAAATCCTTCTGTTCCCGTTTCAAGGGAACTCGTTCGAAATGCGTCCACGGGTCTCAATGTCCGTTACGCCCCCTCTGGACGTTTCTGGGCCGACAGCTTCACACGATTCTCACCAAGGTCAATTTAAAACAACTGACACAAGACGCTCCCCGTTCAACCGTCTGAGTCACGAACCGCCCCCCGGGCGCGAGGAGCTCAAGAAACACCAGGACAAAGAGACGACGTTGTGGTATAATAAAAAGGTATTGTTGGTGTATCAATGCGGGCGTAGTTCAGTTGGCTAGAACGTCTCCTTGCCAAGGAGAAGGTCGAGGGTTCGAGTCCCTTCGCCCGCTGATTTCATCTTAACGAAAAGCATATCCTCCATTGAAAACTCATCCATCGTCCGTCCACTGTCGGCTCCCATAACCCAGGCTTCCCGCCCCTCATGGCCGACCATAAGTTCTCTCCCAACCTCCAGTTGAAAATAACCCCCCGGACAGATCTCCGTCTGAGGGCCCAGCTCATGGTCCGTCTCAGGACGGTGCAGGTTCTACAGATGAGAGAACCCGAAATCGCCAAAGTGATTCGGGACATCGAACAGGACCCCTTGTTCCAGAAACTCCTGATGCCGCCGAGTCCCGAGTTCAAAGTCATCCGCTATCAGGCGCACCCCCGCAGTCAACTTTCGTCGCGGTTCTACGAACTCAATGAGGCCATCGTCCCGAACAAAGCCCCTTCGGACATGACGGATCTCTTCAGCCGTTATAAAAAAGCCGTCGCGCTCATCCAAAAGATCGGGCAAGAACTCTTTGAGAAACATTTCCTTTTCGCGGAGTCCAGTGAAAGCGTGGACGCGGTGGCCTCTCTGTGCGGGTTGAAACCCGGGGAGGTCGATGAGATCCGTCAATTTCTCCTGTCGTTTTCCGTTCACACGGAATTCTTCGACCCGTCGGAGAAATCCCCGCCGGCGGGATTATCCGTCATACGGATCGCCCGGCTCCATCTGCAGTCCGATGATGACGTCTCCTACGAGTTTCTTTCTCCCCATCTGGCGCGCGGACGCTATGCGATCGACTACGACAATCTCCAATCCCTCATCAAGAAGGGGGCCTTCACCCCGGAGGAGAAACGTCACGTCAAACAACTTTTGAAACGAATGGAGTTATTGAACTGGCGTCAAAGTTCCCTGTTCCGGATCATGGATCTTCTATGTCACACGCAGAGGCAGTTCTTCAAAACGCGCGTAACCGATGATAAAACACCGATCTCCCAAAGACAGCTGGCCAAAAAGTTGACGGTGGCGCCGTCCACAATCTGCCGGACGGTCCAAGGACGGAGTCTCCTCCTCCCGTGGGGGGAAGAGGTCCTGATGGAAGATCTCTTCTACTCTCACAAGTCATTCCTTCTGGCCCGATTGGAGGACCTTCGTGAACAAGATCCGGATTTCGACAAGAAGACAGATAAAGAACTCCAAAAAGAACTCCAGACCCGTTACGGATTGACGATGGCAAGACGCACCGTCAATGCTTACAAACATCAGATCGACTCCCCCAAAAAGAGCAAATAATGCCTTTGAAACTATGTCGTTTTTATGATATAAAACGGGATTAAGCCGGTCTTAACAAATGGAAAACAACACGGATAAAGTCCCATCGGAGAAACCCCAGGTCCCTAACGGCGCGTCGACGACGCCGGACACGGGTGTTTTGGCGCCTCACGATAAAGCATCTTCCGTCAGCGACAAATCCACCGCCGGGCAGTCCGGAGAGGCCCCCAAAAACCCGCCGGAAACCGTCCCCGCGACGGCCTCCAAGGACTCCAAACCAGGCGCCTCCCAACCTCCGGCGGGCCCCGGGACGTCCCCCGTCGCCAAAACCCCATCGTCGCCCATTACACAGCCAAAACCCGGAAGTCCCGGTCCTGTCAAAACCGCTCCCAGCGTCAAACCGACACTGTCCAAATTGAACAAAATCTCTCCGAAAGACCGGAAAGCCTTCTTCAAAAAGTACAAATTTTTGGTCATGGGGGGCGCCTTCGTCCTGATCGGCATCGGGATGTGGGGGGGCATCAAGATATTCAGAGGGATCTCCAAAGCCAAGGAGGCCATGGATCAACAAAAAACCGGCGGATCGCAGGAAGCCGTGGCGGTCAACGTTCTGGAGGTCAAGCAGGACCGCTTTCAAGACACCCTTCACGCCGTCGGGACCATCGCGGGGGGATCGGAGATTGAACTCCGGTTCGAAGTGGAGGGGATGATCGAAAACTTCGATTTCCGCGAGGGCGACAAAGTGAGGAAAGGCGAAATCATCGCGCGGTTGAACCAACGGGACTCCTACCTGAAGATGAAACGGGCCGAGTTGGAATTGGACCAATATGAGAAGCTCTATGCGATCGGCGGGGTGGCCCGGTCCAAACTGGAGGAGACCCGCCTGGCGGCGGATCTCGCCCGATCGGACCTGGAAAAAACGATCATCCGCGGACCGCGCGACGGGATCATCGGAGACAAGGACGCCGAAGTCGGCGAATTCGTCAGCCCGACCCGAAAGATCGCCACGCTGGTGAACATTGAAACGGTCCTGGTTCGTGTCGGCATCATCGAGAAGGAGATCGACAAGATATTCCCGGGCCAAAAAGTGGTCTTGACCGTGGACACCTATCCTGGCGTCGAGTTCACCGGCAAGGTGGAGAACATCTCTCCGTTGGTCCAAGGGACGAGCAAGACGCTGACCGTGGAAGGACGTCTCGACAACGAGGGAGGCCTGTTGCTCCCCGGCATGTTCGCCCGAACCCGCATCACCATCTTTGAGGAAGAGAACACCATCGCGATCCCCAATGACGCGCTTGAAAAGACGCAAGCCGGTTATCGCCTCTACGTCGTCAACAAGGATAACAAAGCCGAAGGGCGCAACGTGGAGGTGGGATATATTTCCACGCAATTTTCCCAGATTCTGAAGGGGCTGGCGCCGGGGGAGCGCGTGATCATCCAGAAACCCCAGGATCTGAAAGACGGCTCGCCGGTCAAAGTGATTGAAGTCCAGAAATAATGTTACGATCCGCCGAACGGATTCGCGCGATTTATTATATAATTCTCGGAGTCGACAGCAGCTCTTGCGATCGGATAAAATGACATGAAACTGAAAACTCGTTTAAGCCTCTTCACCATCCTGATGATGACGTTCGTCATCTTGGGGACCAGCATCTCGACAGTCTACTTCCTGCGCCTGATGTTGTTCGATGAAATCCGCAACACGCAAAAGAACGTTTTAAACAACTTCCGAAAAGTCTGTGAGGAGGCCCTCCTCACTCACGACGACGTCCTCCTCCTCAACTACATCAACTCCCTGAAGAAGACGGTCCCCGGGCTGGTCTATGCCGTTTTCGTCGACATCGACAGACAGTTGGTCGTTGGAGGGAGAAGCGATGATGCATTCTCCCAGATCTTCCCTTCCTTCGAACAGGCCAAGATCCTTAACAACGCGGAGGACAAGGTCGAACTGAACACCTACCGAACCCACGAGAACGCCGAAGTGCTCGATGTCGCCACGCGCGTCGTGCTGGACGGCCAGCCTTACGGCGTGGCCCGCGTCGGGATCCTGCAGGCCGTGATCGAGGCCTCGGTGCAGGAAAGGACCCGACAGGTCCAGAGGATCGTGCTGCTCGTCTCCGGCGTGGCATTCACCGTCGGAATCTTGATCGCCCTGTTCATGGCCGGACAGATCACACAACCGATCCACCTCCTGGCCCAAGGGGCGAAATCCATCGGGGATGGGAACTTGGACACCCAGATCGACATCCAACGCGACGACGAAATAGGCCTTCTGGCCAACGAATTCAACATCATGGCGGTGAAGCTCAAAGAATTGGATCAATTGAAGGACGACTTCGTTTCCAGCGTTTCGCACGAGCTCCGATCCCCGTTATCGGCCATTTCGGGCTACGTGGAACTCCTGACGACGAAACCCCTGGAGCAGATCGCCGTCGAAAAACGCACCAAGGCTTTCAACATCATCCAAGAGAGCACCTCGCGCCTGACCCAGTTCATCAACGACATCTTGGACGTGGCCAAGATCAAATCCGGTCGGGTCGAGATCCGGAAGGGACCGTTCAACGTGAAACAGGCGGGCGAAGACCTCCTGGCGCTGTTCGCGCCCCTCTTCGACAAAAAGAAGATCCAATCGTTCTCCTATATCAAAGATTCGATCCCCATCGTGCAAGCCGATGAAGAGAAGGTCAAACAAGTCATCACGAACCTCATCAGCAACGCATATAAGTTTACCCCGGAAGGCGGCGCCATCAGCATCTCCGCGAACGAAGACAATGCGGGCAACGTGGTGATCAGCGTGAGCGACACGGGGATCGGGATACCCAAAGACTATTTATCGCAGGTCTTCGAGCGGTTCAAGCAAGTGCCGGGAGCCCGAGAGAAGATCGGCGGACCCAAGGGAACAGGCCTCGGTTTGGCCATCGCCAAAGGGATCGTGGAGTCCCACGGCGGGAAGATCTGGGTCGAGAGCGAGATGGGGAAAGGAAGCACATTCCGTTTCACCCTGCCGAAAGCCTCCTCCACCTCGGGGAAAGAAACATCCGCAGCGAAACTGTTCGGTTAATGCCACTCCTGTGACATTGGCTTTGCGCCTCCGTGAACCATCATGACTCCTAAACCCAACGCACCGACCGTTCTCGTCATCGACGATGAGGTCAACATCGCGAATTTCATCAAGGATTTTCTGGAAGAGAACGGCTACAAGGTGATCATGGCTCACACCGGCGGGGAGGGGCTGCGCATGGCCACCGAGTTTTTGCCGGACACGATCCTTCTCGACGTTGAACTACCCGACACCGACGGATACACTCTCTGCCGCACCATGCGGCAAACACTCTCCCTCCGGAACAAACCCATCCTTCTGCTCACGGTACGCAACGACCAACAGAACGAGATCACCGGGTTGAGAGCCGGAGCGGACGACTATCTGACGAAACCGATCAACACCTCCCGCCTGTTGGTTCGGTTGGACACGGCCATCCACCGCAACATCCGCGAGTTGGATGCCAATCCTCTGACCCATCTTCCGGGGAACGCCAGCATCGTCCAAGAGATCGAACGCCGGATCCAATCTGGGGAACCCTTCGGCGTCCTCTACGCGGACCTGAACAACTTCAAAGCCTTCAACGATCAATATGGGTTCTTGAGGGGAGACCAGGCGATCCGCCTGGCGGCGCAGACGATCGTTTCCGGCGTGGAAGACCACGTCGAAAAAGGCGCGGGTTTCGTGGGGCATATCGGTGGAGACGATTTCGTGATCGTGGTCCCCGGCCCTCTGGTTGAAAAATCCTGCGAGGGGATCATCAGCCGCTTCGACCAGATGATCCCGCAACTCTATGACGAGACGGACCGAAAACAGGGATTCATCCTGGGGAAAACGCGCCAAGGCCAATCCATCGAATTTCCCATCATGGGGATCGCCTTGGTGGCTATCACGAACCGGGACAGGACGTTCAACCATCCCGGTGAGATCAGTTCCCTGGCGAGCGAACTGAAGAAACTGGCCAAGGCCAGCCCGAAGAGCACCTACGTCATGGACCGACGCCGGTCCGACCGGCCTCCTCAACCATGAAGAGAAAAATCCTCGTCGTCGACGACGATATCCAACTCTGCCAACTGACCTCCGACATCCTGGAAGAACACGGCTACCAGGTCTTCGCCGCCCACAACACCGACGACGCCTTCAAAAAGGTCTACGAACACACTCCCGACCTGATCGTCCTGGACATCTGGCTTCCCAGCATCGGTGGGCTTGAATTTTGCCGCCAGATCCGGAACGACGCGCAGACACGGGCCATCCCGATCATCATGCTCACGGTCCAGGACAAAGAGATGGACAAGGTCATCGGACTGGAGATGGGAGCCGACGATTATGTCACGAAACCGTTCGGACAACGGGAACTTCTGGCCCGGATCAAGGCGGTCCTCCGCCGGGTGGAACGGGGACTGGCTGAAAACAAGGTTTTGAAGTCCGGGGATTTGATCCTCGACATGGACAAACACACGGTCACCGTCAAGAACAGGCTGGTTCCGATGACCCCGAAGGAATTCGACCTATTGGCGATGATGCTTCAGAACAAGCGGAAAGCCCTGAACCGGCAGAATCTCCTCACGGCCGTCTGGGGATACGATGCCCCGGGCAGCACCGGTACCATCGACGTGCACATCCGACATCTGCGCAAGAAACTACAGAGCCATGGGGCCAAGATCAAGACCGTCCTGGGATTTGGTTACCGGTTCGATGGCTAACCCCGCGTCCATCCCCAGTCCGGTCACGGCCCACCCCTCTCCCCAGGACCCCCTTCAACGCGTCTCTCCCGTCCTCGCGGGAGTCGCCGACAGTTTTCCGGCGAGAATCCTCGTGGTCGACGATGAAGTCACCTCCCGTGAACTCTGCGTCGATTTTCTGGAAGAACCGAACCACACCCTTGACACCGCGCCCAACGGGCAGGAAGCCCTGGATCTCCTCAAGAAGTCGAACTATCACCTCATCCTCTCCGACATCAACATGCCCATCATCGACGGCCTTCAACTCCTGAAAACCGTCAAATCCCAATATCCCGACACCGAGGTCATCCTCATCACGGCCTACGGCGGCCTCCAGTCGGCCCTCGAAGCCCTTCGGAACGGGGCCTACGACTACATCACCAAACCGTTCACGCGGGACGTTTTACGCGCCGTCGTGCGGCGTTGCCTGGAAAAACAAAAACTCTCCGAACAGCTCAAAAACACACAGAACGAACTGATCAAAAAGGAAAAATTGGCCGCCGTCGGCTCCATGGCCGGATGGCTGGCCCACCGGATGAGAAACCCCTTGAATGTCATCCTCATGTGCTCCCAATATCTCATCACGAAGTTCACGGAAAAAGACGAACGCCAGGAAGTGGCGCGCGCCATCGAAGACAAGGTCAAGATCCTGGAAAAGATGACCCGTGACTTCATTGAATTCTCAAGGTCTTACCAACCGTCGTTGTCAATGGAAAATCTCCACAAGACTCTCGACAAGGTCATCCTCTCCTGCGCTTCCCGCGCCAAGATACTGGGGACGACCGTCCAAAAGGTGTTCGATCCCGGCATCACCTCCATCCCCATGGATGCCGATCTGATGGAAGAAGTCTTTTCCAACATCATCGACAACGCGACGGAAACCATCGGCGAGAAGGCGGACCAACAGGGGACCGTCAAAGTAATCCGAGTCAGGACATCCCTCCAATCGGATCGGGCCCACATCGAGATCACCAACTCCGGGGACCCCCTGAAACCGGATCTCTGGGAGAAGATCTTCGAACCTTTTTTCACCACCAAGGAGGGGGGCACAGGACTGGGTCTGGCCATCGCGCGACGCGTCGTGGAGAGCCATGGCGGACGCATCTCCGTCCGATCGTCCGACCCCGAAGGATGGACCAGTTTTCTCATCGAACTCCCTCTCCACAAGAAAGAGATGAAACCATGAAAGAATCCACCGAGTTTCGAATCCTCGTCGTCGACGATGAACCCAATGTCGGGATGATCTTCCACCGCATCCTGGGGGACGAAGGGTATGAAGTTGTCTCAGCCACCACCGGAGAGGAATGCCTTCGGGCCATCGCGTCACAGACCCCCGATCTGGTGTTCATGGACATCCGGATGCCGGGGATCACGGGACTGGAGACGCTCCGGCGACTCCGCCAGACGCACCCGCTCCTCCCCGTGATCATGATGACGGCCTATCAGACCATCCCGTCCGCCCTGGAGAGCATGAAACTGGGCGCCTACGACTATCTCGTCAAACCGCTGGAGGCGGATCGGCTCAAGGCCATCGTGAAGCAGTCCCTGGAAATCCGCAACATGTTCCAGACCGCCAAACCGACCGGGATAGACAGGGTCGAGCAGACTTTCGTCAACGTCGAAACGGCCTCGGACATCATCGCCGAGAGCGAGGAGATGAAAGAAGTGATTCAGCTGGTCGACAAAGTCTCTCCGACGAACCTGACCGTCCTCATCCTCGGCGAAAGCGGGACAGGGAAGGAAGTATTCGCGCGACACATCCACAAGAACAGCCCCCGGTGCGACAAACCTTTCGTGGTGGTGGATTGCGCCGCGCTCCCCGAATCGCTCATCGAGAGCGAACTCTTCGGTTATGAGAAGGGCGCTTTCACGGGAGCCGACAGTTCCAAACCCGGGAAATTCGAATCTGCAAACACCGGCACACTCTTCCTCGATGAGATCGGGAATCTGCCCGCGACCACCCAAGCCAAACTTCTGCGTTTCCTCCAAGAACCTGTCGTCGAACGCTTGGGGGGGACCAAGGGCCCGAAAGCCATCGACGTGCGCGTCCTGGCGGCGACCAACCTGGATTTGGAGAAAGCCGTTTCGGAAGGACGTTTTCGTGAAGACCTCTTCCACCGACTGAAAGTCTTTCAAATCATCCTGCCGCCGCTGAGAAAACGCGGCGGGATCGAGATCGAACGGCTGGTCGAACATTTCACCGACTCGTTCAGCAAACAGTTCAACAAGCCCAAACCCTCCCTTTCACCCGATGCTTGGAATTATCTGAAAAACTACCGCTGGCCCGGGAACATTCGGGAACTCCAGAATGCGGTTCGCAGCGCCGTTCTACTGGCCAACGACACGATCCTGCCTGAAAACCTGCCAGTCAGCATCCAGTCGACGAAACCCCCGGAAACAGCCCCCGTCGAGTCGAATCCGGCCGCTCTCAAAGACGTCCTCAAGCGCATCGAAAAAGACCATATCCTCACCACTTTACAACGGTTCGACTGGAACAAAAAGAAAGCGGCCGAAGCGCTCGACGTCGATTATAAGACCCTCTATAACAAGATGAAGGAGTATGATATCCTCTCGAAACCCAAGAAGTGAGGGAGGGGGGTCTCGACGATATCGTATTCCACCCATGGCATGACCGTTGCATATCACTTGTAGCCGACGAAGGGGCTTCTCATGAAGAAACCGACGCGTTTTCTCGTTGCATTGTTACTGATGACCTTCCTCCAGACCCATGGAGGAGCGATGGGGAAACTCTGTGCCGCCGACGACATGAACCGGGCGCACCCCTACCCGAATCCATGGAAACCGACCCTATCGAGGAATATCCGCTTCACCAGCCTCCCCGAAACAGCCACCATCCAGATTTACACCGTCGCGGGGGCCTTGGTGCTCGAACACAAACACGATGATCCCAGCAACGGCTATTGGGACTGGGACGTCCTGAACACCCAGGGAGATCCCGTCGCCAGCGATGTCTACTTTTACGTCATCAAGAATAGCTCCGGAAAAAAAACAGGAAAACTGATCATCCAGCGATAAACCATGAGGAACAGCCGGTTCCGTCCATATCTCGCCGTCATCCTATCGGGTTTCACTCTCTGCCCGATGACCACCGGAAATCTCTGGGCCAAGGGGGGCGGGGCGGGAACAGCCCAGTTCCTGAAATTGAACCCGAGCGGCCGAGGGCTGGCCATGGGGAACGCCCAGACAGCGAGCGTGGACGATGTCCTCTCCAGTTTTTGGAACCCCGCCGCCGTCTCGAAGATCACGCAAACGGAGCTCGCTCTCTCCCATCGGAACCTCTATTCGGATGCCAACCACGACACGATCCTCTTCTCCCAGCCGACCCACCAGAAGGGAACCTTCTCTCTCGGAGGGGCTTTCATGCAGATCAACAAGATCGAGGGGTATGATGAGCATGACAACCCGACGACAGATGTTTCCGCCTCCGATAAATTGGCCATCCTCGGCTGGTCTCGCTCTTGGACGAATTTCCTCCTCCTCCCGGGACTCCACACGGGCGTCTCCCTGAAACTGTATCAGAAGACGCTGGGAGACCAATCCGCCATGACCTACCCCCTGGATGCCGGCTGCCTCTACGAGATCCAGGAGGGATTCCTGGAAAAGATGAACGTCGGGTTGACCCTTCAGAATTTCGGGCCTGGCATGAAATTCGTCGCCGAAAGCCAATCCCTTCCGTCTTCGGTGGGACTGGGATTATCCTACCCTTTTTTCTCGAACTCTCTCGTCGGAGCAATCGACGTGATCGCCCCGGCTGACAACGCCACGTGCCTCAACGCCGGACTCGACTACCGGATCAATCCGACCTTCGCGATCCGGGTCGGTTACCAAGGGCAATACGACGTGGACACGGGATTGACATGCGGTTTCGGGATCGGGAACAAACGCCTCCATCTGGACTACGCCTTCATCCCCGCCGGCGATCTCGGCGGCATCCACAGCGTGAGCCTGAGTTTCAGGTTCGGACAGGCCTTCCGGCGATCCCAAGTGCTCAGCCAGATCCGACAGGCCTATGAGAACGCGGAGCGCTCCTATGTGGAAGGGCGGCTCCTGGATGCCAGCGTTCAATTGACGCAGATCATCGAGGTGGCTCCCTGGCATCGGCCCTCCAAATCGCTCCTGCAAAAGATCAAGAACGAATACAACGACCCCCGATCTCCCGAGAAGAAAGAACAGGCGCAGCTACAGATCGACGAACATTTCACCAAAGGAGTCGCTTTTTACCAACAGGATGAGTTCATCCTTGCCAAACGGGAATTCGAGACGATCCTGACCCTCCAGCCGGATCACGCCAGCTCCAAAACCTATCTCGATCACATCAACCAACAGTTCAGGGATTCCATCCAGCGGTTCTACGAGATCGGCATGAACCATTTCGCCGCGAACCAGTTCAAAGAAGCCAAGGAATACTTCGAAAAAGTCCTCACGATCGACCCGGCCCATGCGGAGGCCAAGGAACAGCTGACCCGCGCGGTTAAACTCTCGTCGGAAAAGAAATCCCGCCAAAGAGACCAGATCGACCTATCCCCGGCGCGGGCCCAATATGCCACGGCCCTTTCCGCCTTCGAAAAACGTCAGTATGAGTTGGCTGTCGAGAAATTCAGGGAGGTGTTGCAGATCGATCCAGAAAACAAAGAGGCCCAGCGGTATCGGGCTCTCTCGATCGATCTGGTCTCCCAATCCGCCTTCGAACAGGCGTCCAAGGCCGCTCAGAGCGGGGACTGGGAAAAAGCCAAGGAACTATATGAAAAGACCCTGTCATACAGGCCGGATTTCACCGAAGCCTCGACCGCCCTCGAAAAGGTGAAAAACCAGTTGGGGGAAAACACGAAAGTCACCTCCCAAAAATACTACCGCGAAGGGCTCAAGGGTTTCCTGGCGGGGGACAAACAGAAAGCCGTCGAACTCTGGCAAAAAGCGGTGGAACTGGACCCCACGAACGTCGAAGCCAAACGCGGTCTCGACCGAATCCTGAAAAAACCGACGCCCCAATAGGGCATCCCCATCTTGCATTTTCTGTCAACTCTTTGTACGATTAGAGACCATGTAACTACTTATAAGGACTCACCCTCGGGGTGGGATGCGTGTCACCATGATGAGTTCTGACGGAGGCCACCGAATGGAACAACCTTTCACAGAGAAAATATTGGTCATCGACGATGACCCCAGCATCGCGGAATTGATCTCGGACTTCTGTTCGGAGATGGGTTATACGACCCAAGTCATCACGGACAGCAATCAAGCGGTGGAATATGCCAAGAACACGAAGCCCAGCCTGATCACCCTCGACCTGCAGATGCCCAATGTCGACGGATTCGAAGTACTTAAACTGCTCAAAAGCACCCCCGAAACACAGCACATCCCCGTCTTGATCGTCTCCATCCTGGCCAGCGAAGCGGAACGACAAGGTCTCCTCTCCGCCGCGCAAGCGATCCTGACAAAACCGATCAACTTCCGGAAGCTCAAAGACAAAGTCGACCACTACATGAAGGAAATGAAATAGGCTCCCACGCCCTTTTTGTGACCGGATGTTTCCTTCATTGTCCATTCCTCCTGCACCGCATCGCCTCCTGACGGGCGGATTTCTCCTGTTGACCCTCGTCCTCTCCTTCGCCAAATCCGGGGAGGGAAAATCGGCGCGCTTCCAAAACCTGGTGACTCCGGACCAAATGCTCGAGCAGGCGATGGAATATCTTCTCGAAGACAACTATGCCGATGCGATCCCCCTTTTCAAGGAAGTCCTTCAAAACGACCGGAAGAACCAGATCGCCCGAGAGGCGATGGAACGCGCCATCAAACGGAAAAAACAGATCGAGAAATCCCGGATCGAATATGAGAAACCGGCCCTGGCCGCCGCCAAACGTCATTATGCACTGGCCGAATGGGTGGAAGCCATCAATCGGCTTCAGGACATCTTGAAACGGGTTCCCGACCACACAAAAGCCCACAAACTCCTGGTCTCCATCCAAAAAGAGGTAACCAAGCTCCATCAGAAGGAGAAACCGAATACCATCAATTGGTTTTTCACGAAAGGAGTCCTGGCCTATCTGGACAAGGACTGGTTCCTGGCGATCCAGATGTGGGACAATGTGTATGCGTTCGACCCCAACAGGGTCTTCCTCCTCAACGATATCAACCACGCCAAGCAGAAGCTTGAAGAGCAACAAAAAGACGAGCGCATCAAGATCTATTCAGGAGTCGCCTGGGACCATATGCGCAAGAGGAAATATGTCGACGCGAAACTGGCCTGGGATGAAATCTTGAAATTCGATCCGGAGAACATCGAAGCGAAAGAGGGATCCAAGGCCGCCGAAGAGGGATTGGAGCGCGAGACGATTCGGACCAGGGCCGACGAGGCCCAACAGATGACCCAGGAAGCCATCGAGAGTTATATCGACAAGGATTTCAAGAAATCGAGCGACCTCTGGGCCCGCATCCTGGAGTATGATCCCGGCAACGACGTGGCCAAGGATTACCTAAAGAGGATCGAAGAAAGCAAGAATTCCCCGAAGTATTATTCTGCGGGATACAAACCCTTCACGATCCCGACCCAATCGTCGGACAGCGGATACAAGAAAGCGTTGGATTTCATCAACGGGGAGCGCTATGCCGACGCGATCTACCAGCTTGAAAAATTCACCCGCAACAATCCGGATCACCTCAAAGCCAAGGAACTCCTGGAGAACACGCGGCAAACCCAGCAGGAATTGGCCGAACGCCTCTATAAATCGGGACTCACATCCTATTCGCAGGGCAACCCCGGTGAAGCCATCAAATCCTGGCGGGAAGCGTTACGGATTCACCCCGAGTATCAGAAAGCGCGCCAAGCCCTCATCAAGGCTCTCGTTGAGGCCAAAAAATGATTTCCCATAAAACATCCTCTGTCCTATTCTTCGCAGCGACCTGTTTCTTATTCACGCAGGGGACCGTTCAATCGGCCGACTGGGTCACGGGATTGGATCCGAACGCGAACATCGTCGAGACGATCAGCGTCGAAGAAGCGCGCGGCGAGGCCAAGGTGATGATCCAGAGCGCACAGCCGCTCAAATACAAGGACATCCGCCAGACGGAAGCAAACCAGATTTCGATCTACTTCTCGGATCCCGTCTATTGCCAGCGGGGTCCGATCGAAAAATTGAAGGGGAAAATGGTGTCGGAGATCCGTTACGGATATCCCGACACCCCGAAAACCGGGCAAGAAAAAGCCAAGCGCCTGGAATACATTCTGATCAAACTGACGCAGACCGTCGCCTATACCGTCACACAAAAAGATTGGATACTCGCCATCGACATCACCCCTCGGTCCGTCTGGAAAAGGAACCTGGTCTCGCCGGAAAAGACCAAAGACCTGGTCGACATCCCGAAGAAGAAACCGGAGACGCTGGCGGTCCTCCCCGCCAACCCGTCGCTCGACGATTTCCTGAACATCGGCCTCTCCAACTACGGTCCCCTCAAGATCGCCCGAGAGGAATTAAAACTCTCCAAGATCAAGTTATGGGAAGCCCGGCGCACTCTCCTCCCCTCGGTGACCGGAAAATACGAGCTTTCCAACGGCACGATGCTTCAAGACCCCAACAAACCGGATGACGATTCCGATTTTCGCCGGAAAGAGATCGGTGTCCAGGGAGGCCAACCCATCTTCCAGAGCGGCCGGCTCTACTACTCGCTCCGCCAAGCCAGTTCCCAACGAACCGCGTCGGAGCACAACGTCGAGAAAGCCCGGCAGGAGATCATCTTCGAAGTCAAGAAGGCTTATTACAACCTGATCAAGACACAGAACTCGCTGAAGGCCCGGCGCGATCTCATGACCCGCTGCGAGAAGATCATTCAACTCATCCGGAAGAAGAAGGCTCTTGAATTGGTCACGGAAGTGGACCTGATGGCGGCCGAATCGAATTACAGCCAGATTTCATACCGGACGCTCTCCGACGACAAGGACCATGAGATCGCCCGCCTCAAGATGATGGCTCTCCTGAACATCGACACTCCGTTGCCGGATGAGGTCGCCGAACCGATCGAAGCGCTGGACGCACGCAGTCTCCCGGACATCCCGGTCCCCGTGAACATGCTCTTGGAACAGGCCTATCGGCACCGGCCGGATTGGCTGGCCACGGAATTCACCGCGATGTTCCATGAATACGGGGAAAAAGCCACCAAGGCCGAAGGGCGTCTCCGGATCGACGCCAGCGGTTTCGTCGGAAAGTCGGGCGGCGCCTTCCAGAACCAGGAATTACAACTCCGGTCCAGTTGGAACGTGGGCGTGCAGGCCAAGATGTCTTTTATGGGGAATTCCCTGTCCGGATCGGGCACGTCCGAGAAGACCAGCCCGGACCTGGGCGAAACATCGAGGACAAAAACCTCCGCTCGCACGGCCAACGTCGGCCTCTTGGACGGTCTGACCTATCTCGCCAGCCGGAAGCAGGCTTATATCGGCAAAGAGAAAGCGCGCATGGAACAGGAACAGACTCGTCGAAACGTCGAGGTCGAGGTCAAGGAAGCTTTCTTCAATTATGAGAAAGCCCGTCTCCAGCTGATGAGCGCCCAAAAGGAGTATGATTACAGGAAGAAAGACCTGGAGATCACCCGCCAGAAAGACCGGATGAACCTGGCCGAACCCCTGCAAGTGCTTCAATCCGAATCCTCTTTCACGGAAGCCGTCTCCAATTTTGAGGAAGCCGTGGCCTTCTACCGAGTCTCACTGGCCACGATTGAGAAATCCATCGGGATCCCCATCGAAACCATCTTCCAGAACCGTTAGACATGGGCGCCGCCTCCTTTTTCGTCAAAAGACCTGTCACCACCACCATGATCTACATGGGCGTGGTGCTCATCGGCGGCATCTCCTGGATCTTGATGCCCCGAGAACTCTTCCCGAGCATCTCCTTTCCCCAACTGACCGTTGTCACCCGTTACGGGAACGCCGCCCCCGAAGAGATGGAGAACCTGATCACCAAGGTGATCGAGGAATCCGTCGGCACCGTCCCGAACCTGAAGCGTGTCCGCTCCATCTCCAAAGAGGGCGTTTCCCTGGTGACTCTGGAGTTCAACTGGGGAACCGACATGGGGTTCGCCCACCTTTCCGCCCGGGAGAAAATCGATCAGATCAAGGACCGCCTGCCGAACGAAGCCGACGAACCGATCATCCAACGCCACAACCCGTTCGCCCATCCCATCATGATCTTCTCCGTCACGGGGGAAATGAACCTGGCCGGTTTGACCGACATCAGCAAGAAAGTCCTGAAACAACGCCTTGAAAAAGTGGTGGGGGTGGCCTCGGCGGCCATCAGCGGCGGCGCCGAGAGGGAAATACTCGTCGACATCGACCGGGGGAGGATGGACGCCTCCAAAGTCTCCATCTCGGCCGTCGTCGACGCTCTGCGAACGTCGAACGTCAACTACCCCGCAGGGACCACTCAGGGAAAATTCTACGAATATCTGGTGCGGACGATGGGCGAGTTCAAAAGCATCGATGAGATCGGGCAGACGGTCATCTTGGTCGAAAAACCCCCGGAAGAATATGAACGGAAAGAGATGGACGCGACGAGGTCCAACCGCCCCAAGCAACAGCGCCTTGTCCACCTCGGCGAGATCGGGGTCATCAACGACACGTTCAAGGAGACATCCAGCTACTCGCGCTATCAAGGCAAAGAAAACGTCTCCATCTCCATACAGAAACAGGCGGACGCCAATACCATCACCACCGCCAAACGTGTCCGCGCCGCGATGGAGGAACTCTCCGGCAGTCTCCCCAAGAACGTCAAAGTGGAACTGGTCTACGATGAATCCATCTTCATAACGACGGCCGTCAACGGCGTTTTCACCGACGGATTCACCGGCAGTATCCTGGCATTCATCGTGCTCTATTTCTTCCTCAAGAGCGTGGGAGACGCCCTCATCGTCAGCGTCGCCATCCCCATGTCGGCTCTCCTCATCTTCGTCTCCATGTATTTCAAGGGGATCAGCATCAACATGCTGTCGTTGGCCGGCCTGGGACTGGCCATCGGCAACCTCGTCGACAACTCCATCGTCGTGGTGGAAAACACGGCCCGGTTGAGGAGCCAGGGAGGCGACATCGTCCAAGGAGCCATTGATTCGGCCGACGAAGTGGGAAATTCAATGGTCACCTCCGCCTTGACGAACGTGGCCGTCATCCTCCCGTTGCTTTTCGCCAAAGGCGTCGCCCAACAACTGTTCATGGACCTGTTCTTCGCCTCCGTGGGCGCGTCCATCGTCTCCATGCTCGTGTCCTTGACGCTGATACCCCGGCTGGCGGCGCATCCCGTCCGGATCCCCGAATTTTTGAAATTCTGGAAACGCCGAAAAGACACGGAGCCGGATCCCGTCGAAGAGATCCCCCGGATGGGAGAGGTTCGCCCCGCCGAGGGACCGTCTTTTTGGCGACCTTTCAAACGGGCTTTTGTTTTCTTCAAAAATGGTCTTTCCGATGACTCTTTGGACCGCATCATCGCCAAATACCAGACGATCCTCAGTTGGGTGCTGGATCATTCCAAGAAAACGATGATCATCGTCTTCGGCCTCCTCATCTTCAGTTTCGTCATCCTGGCAATCCATGAAAAAACGTTCATGCCCAAATTCGACCAGGGGCAATTCATGATCCGGCTCGACATGCCGGTCGGCACGCGCCTGGAGGTGACCAACCGCGTCATGGAACGGATCGAGAGTGTCCTCGCCCAGGTCCCCGGGGTCAAGGACGTCACCGCCAACGTCGGATCCAGCACCAGCGAAGCCATCGAAGCCCTGGGAGCCCATCAGGGGCAATCCATCATCAATCTGGAGCGGGAGAAGACCAAACGCTCCACCGAAGACGTCATCGCCGATTTAAAAAAACTTCTCGACAAAACCGACTTGGAAGGCGGCGAGGTCCAATACATCCTGCAGGACAGCATCCTCTCGACGGCCTTCGAGACATCCGCCCCCATTGTCGTCGAGATCAAAGGCCCCGATTTGGTGACTCTCAAGAAGATATCAACGGATCTGACCCAGGAATTGCAAAACATCCGCGGCATCTACGGCATCAAAAGCAGTTTCGCTCTTCCCTCCGCCGAGACACGGGTCACCATCGAGAAAGACCGGGCTTCCGCCTATCAACTCTCGGTCTCCGACATCGCCCGCACCGCCCTCATCGGGATCAAGGGATACATCGCGACCACTTTCAAGGAATCGGGGCAGGAGATCGACGTGCGGGTCCAACTCCGCGCCGAAGACCGGTCCCAATGGGACGACATCCGCCGGCTCACCGTGAAAGCACCGAGCGGGGTGATGGTCCCCCTGGCGGAGGTGGCCAATTTGGAGCTGGCGCGCGGGCCGAGCGAGATCAAGCACCTGGACCAGCAACGCGCCATCCTTCTCACCGCCAACGTGTTGAAACGGAGCGTGGCGGATGTGATCCTGGACGTCAAAAAGACGTTGGCCTCCTATCAACACCTGTCCGATTACAACATCACGCTGACCGGAGAAAGCGCCCAGATGAAAGAATCGTTCGGAGGCCTTTCGATCGCCATGATCATGTCGGCCCTCCTGATCTACATGATCATGGCCGCCGAATTCGAATCGTTCGGGCAACCCCTCCTGATCATGACCACGGTCCCGTTCTGCATCGTCGGCGTCGCCCTCACGCTCTTCGTCACGCGCATCCCGTTGAGCGCTCCGGTCATGCTCGGCACCATCATCCTGGGAGGGCTGGTGGTCAACAACGGGATCATCCTCATCGATTTCATGAACCAGATCCGGGAGGAGGGGGAAACCGACCTCCGGAAAGTCGTCATGCAAGGGGGATCCACCCGTTTCCGCCCCATCATCATGACCATGCTCGTTTCCGTCCTCGGCGTATTGCCGATGGCGTTGGGACTCTCGGAAGGATCCGAACTCTCCTCGCCGATGGCGACCATCACCTTCGGAGGACTCTTCATTTCGGCGTGTCTGTCCTTGTTCTTCATCCCCTTCCTCTACTATCACTTTGAGACATGGCAACTCGCCCACGCGGACGAAACCCCGGAAGATACGCCACCCGATTCCGACGAACAAACTCCGGAATCGACCTAATATCCAGCGCATCATGGGTATTATCCCGAAAGTCCCTCATTTTCCACACATCCTGATCTCCGCTGACGCACGTCACTCCCCATGAGTTTGAGCCGTATCGCCATCAAACGTCCAGTGACCCTGTGGATGTTCTACCTCGCCATGATCATGTTGGGGTCCTTCTCGATTTTCAGCCTGCCCGTCGATCTCATGCCCAACGCCACCCCCGGCTCTCTCACCATCTTCATCGGGATCCGGGGAGGACTCCCACCCGAGGACATCGAAAGTCTCGTCACGAAGGTCGTGGAGGAGGCGGTCAGCGCCACGAGCAAGCTGCAGGGGATCATGTCTGTCTCCCGAAAAGAGCGTGCGGTCTCCACCCTCACCTTCGAAGCAGGGACGAACACGGCCTTCTCCGCACTGGAAGTTCAGGAACGCCTGGCTAAAATCCGGAATAAACTCCCCAAAGACATCGAAAAACCCGTCGTGGCCCGCTATTCGGAGAACGACTACCCCATCATCATCCTCGCTCTCACCAGCGACAAATACACGCCTGAAAATCTCCGGGAGATGGTGGACAACAGCCTCAAACCGTCTCTCACGCGCGTCAATGGGGTGGCGAACATCGAGGTGGGCGGCGGACGCGAGAGAAAGATCCTCGTGGAATTCGACCAACAACGGCTCGAAGCCTACCAGCTCTCCATCCGGGAAATCATCAGCCAAGTGGGGGTCAACAATCTCAACCTATTGACGGGTCTGACAAAAGACGAACGCTCTTCCTATTATGTCAGGACCATGGGGCAATATCAGACGATCGAAGATATCAAGAAACTCGGCGTGAGCGTCACCAAAGAGGGGTCCCGCATCCGGCTCCAGGACATCGCGGAGGTGCGCGATTTCTACATGGAAGCCCAGAGCTACGCGCGCCTCAACCGAAAACCGACGGTCTCCGTCTACATCCAGAAAGAATCCCAGACCAACACCATCCGGCTCGCGAAAAAAGTGGAGGACGCGATCGAGAAATTCAGGAAGGAGGTATTGAAACCGGGTATTGAACTCAACATCGTCACAAACCAGGCCATCTTCATCCGCAGCGCCATCGAGAACGTCATCACGGCCATCTGGCAAGGCGGCCTGCTCTGCGCGCTGATCCTTTGGCTCTTCATCAAGGACATCAAACACACCTCCATCATCCTGGTGTCCGTTCCCATCTCCGTCCTGCTCACTTTCGGACTGATGTACCTCTTCCACATCGGGATCAACGTCATGACGCTATCCGGCATCGCGCTGGGGATCGGCATGCTCGTCGACAACTCCATCGTCGTCCTCGAGAACATCATGGAGAAGAAGCACCACTATTTCAAAGTGCATCCCGACGTGGAGACGGCCCCCCAGGAAGACATCGACGAGATCACAATCCAAGCCAGCGAGGAGATGATCCTGCCGATACTGGCTTCGACCCTCTGCACCGTCATCGTCTTCCTCCCCATCACCTTCATCAACAAACAGATCCAGATCCTTTACACCGGACTGGCGTTGACGGTCTCCTTCTCCCTGGTGATCTCCTTCTTCGTGGCCATCACGGTCGTCCCCCAACTCTCCTCCCTCATCCCGATGAAACAAGGGGGCGGTCATTTCCACTTCGACCGACACGCCCTTTGGAGCCAGTATTTCCCGGAGAAGGAATTCCCTCGATGGATCGATTGGATGATCGAAAAGAGCGCCTTTTACGCGCGGACCGTCTGGGACTTTCTGAAGAATCCTCCGCCGCCGGACATCGTTCCTCCCTCGGAAGAAGATAATCCGGATGAGGCGCCCGCGCCCAATCCTCCCCTCAAAAAGAGGATCAAGAACTGGATGCTCATCCTTCTGGGAAGAACCATCACACCGGTCGTCCGTAGCCCCATGACGGTATATCGGAAACTGATGTCCGGCGCCGTGCGTCACCGATACGCCGTCCTTCTATGGGTTTTTGTCGCTTTTCTGCTCGCCGGATTGGTCTACGTCAACTTCCTCGAGAAGGACTTCATGGGCTCGACGGAACAGAATGAATTCATCATCTACATTGAACTTCCGGCCGGGGCCAAGCTCGACATCTCCGACCAAGTGGTCGCCGAAGTGGAAAAGATACTGAGCGACACACCGGAGATCCAGAAGGTCGTCAAAACCGCCGCCGCCCGCGTGGAAGGATGGTCGTCTAAGATCTACGTGACTCTGACCGGACGAGGAGAACGGTCCCGATCCGTCCAAGACGTCATCAGCGACCTTCGACCACGGGTCGCCGATATCGGCGCCGTTTATGACACGTTCATCTACTTTTCCGAGCCGGAAAGTTCAAAGGAACTGATCGTCGACGTCTTCGGGTTCGACTACAGCGTCCTGCGCGATATGGCCGTTGGAATCGCGAACCGGCTCCAAAAAGTACCTCGGCTCACAGACGTCAAACTCCGCTACAAACCCGGACAACCCGAAGTCCAGATCAAGCTCGACAAGGAACGGGCCGCCTTGTTCGGATTCACCGTCCAGGAAGTCGCTGAAACGCTGCACGCGCAGATCCGCGGACTGCGCGCCACTTATTTTTACACCGCCAATGAACAGATCGAGACCGTGGCACGCCTCCAGGAGAAACAGCGGAAGACGCTGGAAGACGTTCAGGCCCTGACCATCGTCAACCGGGAAGGGATCGTCGTCCCCCTTCAGCAGATAGCCGCCTTTGAGTTCGCCCTCACTCCGAGCGAGATCTGGCGCAAAGACAAACAACGCATGATCCAGGTCAGCGCCAACCGCGAAAAATTAGCCCTCAGCACGGCCGTCAAGAAGGGGGGAGCGGAACTGAAAGGATTGGAGGTCCCGCAGAACTACTATTACCAATTCGGCGGTGATTACCAACAGATGATCGAGAACGAACGGCAGTTCCAATTCGCCTTCGTGATCATGGTCGGACTCGTCTACATCGTCTTGGCCTGCCTTTTCGAATCCTACGCGCAACCGCTTCTCATCATGCTCACGGTCCCCCTCGCCATCATCTCCGTGGTCCCGGTGCTCTATTTCACCCACACCAGCGTCACGATGGGCGTGTATCTGGGGCTGATCATGCTCGGCGGGCTCGTGGTGACGAACGCCATCATCCTGCTGGACCGGCTGAACGCCGTCCAACCTGGGCAGAATCTGCTCCGGGCCGTCATGCTCGTCGGAAAAGAACGGCTGAATGCCATCATCCTGGTCCAATTGACGACCATCCTGGACCTTCTGCCGATGATCTGGGACACCAGCGAATCGGCGGGCTTATGGGCCCCGCTGGCCATCGCCGTGGTGGGGGGGATCACCGGAGCCACCATTCTGACCCTTTTCGTCATCCCGGGCTGTTTCCTCATGTTGCGCGACTGGGACTCCTTTCAACGCCGCTACGAGCAGCCCCCCGCTGAACCATTGGCAGAGGAGACTATTTCATAAAAAAACACTTGACAGGAAATGGTGTTTGTTATAAATTTTCTGCAAGAATTAAGACAACCGTAAGATGGATGCTCGTATCTCCCG
Source organism: Elusimicrobiota bacterium (assembly GCA_022709755.1). Lineage (GTDB taxonomy): Bacteria > Elusimicrobiota > Elusimicrobia > FEN-1173 > JAKLIF01 > JAKLIF01. Next base: position 81,920 of record JAKLIF010000005.1, read on the forward strand.
GTCATTTGGATTTAGAAGCATAATACAAAGGAGGAGACATCAGAATGAGAGAAGAGAATTGGGTTATTAACAAGGTTATGTTGATTTTCAAGTTGTTCGCATGGATTGCGGCAGCCTTGGGGGTTGTGTTTTTCTTCATCATCCTCATCGGCGGCGGAACACCGGAAGCCCCTCGAGCCACATCCGTGCTGGCACTGGTTCTCGGCTTCTTCTATCTCGTGTTCTTCTATACGGTTGCCGAAGTCCTTCGGCTCCTCGTCGGCATCGAACAAAATACGCGCAAAGAGTAACCGGGACGGGGCATGACCCCGGCCTTGTTTTCGCTCACGCGTGAACCCCTTATGTTGAAAAGGGTCTTTGTTCTTCTGTTGCTTCTGGCGGCCCTCGGTGGAGGAGGATGGTATCTGTACCGTTCTTACACCGCGAGGATCGCGAAGCAGGAATCCATGTTACCGCCCCCGGCCTCCAAAAAGGAGGGGACGTCCCCCGACATGGAGAAGCGCGAGAAGGAGCAGAAAAAGCGCCTGGAAGAAGCGTTGAAATCCCTCGATCGGACTCGGGAAATGAACGAAAAAGCGGTCTTGACGAACGCCCAGACAACGACTCGGGCGCAGTCTCAGATCGACGAGATCCAACGTTCCTTGAGAACCGTGGAGGAAATCAACAGGATCAACAGAATGAACAGGGAGGCCAAGCAGAACAAGTAGACCGGCTTCCATCAACCATTCAGGAATAAAAAAAACCAATGCGAACGCATTGGTTTTTTTTATTCCCTTCGAAGAAAACCCCTATTGCTCGTATCGATATCCGATTCGCTCCACCGTCTTGATCTTGTCTCCGATCTTGCCGAGTTTCTTCCGAAGACGTCCGACATGGACGTCCACGGTCCTCGTATTGCCGAAATACTCATGCCCCCAGACCGTTTCCGACAGTTCGGCCCGAGTCAGCACCTTCCCGGTATCTTTCAGCAGAGAAACCAACAGATCAAATTCCTTGGGGGACAGGTCCATCATCTTATCGTCCATATAGACGGCATGTTTGTCCAGATTGATGGAGAGCGGGCCATCCTTGAGGATGATCTCCTTCTTGGCGTGCCAATCGACCCGCCTCAAAACCGCCTTAACGCGCGCAACCAGTTCTGTTTGGTTGAACGGCTTTGTGATGTAGTCGTCCGCGCCGATCTCAAGGCCCGCGATCTTATAGGAATCAAGCGTCTGAACGGTCAGGATGACGACGGGGATGTATTTCGTGCCAGGATCCGACCTGAGTTGGCGGCACACCTCGAAACCGTCTTTGTCCGGCAACTGAAGGTCCAGGATGATAAGGTCGGGCTTGGACCCCTGCAGCTTTTTAAACGCATCGGCAGCGCTCTCGGCCCCGATGGTGACGAACCCTTCCTTGGCCAAGATATTCTCGACCAGCTTCCGGATATCCTTGTCATCATCGACGACCATGATCCGTTTTTTCAGCATATACACCTCGCACCCGATTCTTTCATTTCAAACGCCTCTGTTCCGGCGACGAAAACCATCTTATCTCAAATGAAATTCACTGTCAATTCAGGATTGTAAACAAGTTTGATGGAATCGTCAAGCCAGTGAAGAGGGGGGAATCTATTCCAGGACGAAATCCGCTCCGGCCTCCGGTTTCACCTTGGGAAGAGTGAAATGGACGGTGGTCCCGCGTGGATGGCCGCTCTCGATCCAAATTTTGCCCTGATGCGCTTCCACGAACCCCTTCACGATGGTCAGCCCCAATCCGGTCCCCTTCGTTTTGCGGACAAGACCTTCGGTCGGTTTCACCTGTTCAAATTTATCGAACACCTTTTCCAGATGCGTGCTGGGAATGCCGGACCCCGTGTCTTCGACGGAAATCTTGACATGCTCCCCGTTTTCAGCCGCCCGGATCGTGATACGCCCGTCTTGGGGAGTAAACTTGAACGCGTTGCTCAAAAGATTGATAAATATCTCGGAGACCTTTTCCGAATCAGCCCACACCCCCACGAGACCCGGCGGGATCTGATTGACCAGAGTGATGTTCTTCTCAACCGATTGGGGCCGGAACAGGACCTCCATCTCCTGGCTGATCCGGTGGAGATCCAAAGATTCCAGATGGAGCGCCACGCGGTGCGCTTCGATCTTGGAGACATCCAAGAGGTTGTCGATGAAACGGGCCAGGCGGAAGGCATTACTCTTGATGATGATCAGTTGTTCCGACTGTTCCGGGGTCAGCGGCCCTGCATCTCCCCTCATCAGGAACTCGAGATATCCCAGGAGCGAGGTGAGGGGGGAGCGAAGTTCGTGAGTCACATTGCTGACAAAATCCTGCTTCAGATGGTCCAACTCCTGGAGTTTCTCGGCCATCACGTTGAACTCGAGCGCCAGTTCGCCGAGTTCATCGTGCGTCTTGATCTCCAAACGGTGATGCAACCCTCCCTCCCCGAGAAGGCGGGCCCCGTCCCGTAGGTGTTGGATCGGCCGGCTCATATATCGAGCCAAGAGGATGGCTCCGAAGATACCGACCAAGAGGGCCGCCACCACGGCCAGGCCGATCCGGTGGCGCGTCGCCTGCAGGGATTGGTCGACCAGGAGATCGGTGATCTTCTGTGAATATCCCACTCGAACCGTCCCAAAACGGCGGCCCTCAAGATAGACGGGAAGAGACAGATCGACCAATTGGCTCGGGGGGCTCCCCACGGTCTGTCGAAGAAGGTTCGACGTCTCCAGCGATTTTTTCGTGGCCGGATCCGTGGGTGTTTGACCGACGAGAATCACGCTGCTGTGGGCGATGATGCGCCCGCTCTCATCCAACACCATCGCATAAGAAAGAGCCCTCGAGCGGCGGATCAGCGCCAGGTAACTGGAGAGGAGGAGGTCGCTTTTTGTCGACATGGCATCCCGGGCCACCTGGGCTAAAGCCTGAACCCCTTCGATCTGACTCTGCTGGATGCGTTGGATGTAATTGCGACGCTCCGCCACGTACAAGGATACCCCGACCCCGGAGGTCACCATCAGGACTAAAAGAATGGAGTAGATGGTAAACTTTGTTCTTAGATGGATTGTCTTCAAGTGGCTTCTCCCTATTTTAAACCGACCAAACCATTCTAATCGAAAAAATCAATTTTTTCAATGTGCAATTTAATTGCATCTCAAAATACTCCCCTAAAAATGCGGTGATTCTAAAAATCAGAGGATTATATTATTTACAAACATGTTACAGGTATTTTAAGCGTTGTTAACCCCCTAATTTGTATATTTACTAGTGAAGACAGCCCAGACAAAACATGAGCCACTTAATATATATATCTATAATGAGGCGGACGCTAAATGAAAAGAACGCGGGATGGGGGCGTTTCTTCCTGGCGTTATTGCTCGCGCAGTTCCTCGCGCTGAACAATGGGTTGGCTTCCGTCCAAATTTCTCCGAAGGAATCCTCACGACAGACCCCCTGCCTCACGTTGATCTTGAGCCAGTTCATCCCTTCTTACCGGAATTTCTCACCGTGTCCCATCTCAAAGAGCACCTCTTTCCTCATCCATGTCCATCGCGCTTTATTCGCAAGCGGATTCATCGCGATGAGAGAGGGACTCCTCACGACCAGACCGTTCAACCGGGTGAGCCTCTCCACCCTGCCGAAAAAATCCGTTTTCCTCATCGACGCTCTCGCGCAAAGCACCCCGTTCCTCGTGAAAAGAGGCGTCTCATCCTTCCTGTCGGAACCGAAAACGACCTTCGCTGCTGCAGAAAAAACATCCCTCTGTTCAACCTCCGCCAGAAAGATACTGTTCGGAGAATCATGCTTCCTGTCTTTTTTCTCAAATCTCTTGGTCCCCTGGTCCTCGGGGGGAATCCCGATGGCCTCGCTCGAAGACTTTTACACGTACAGGACATCCTGGTTGCACCGCCTGATGCGCCGGGGAACCTCCCGCCACGATTCCGATGACTGGACTGATTTTTCGCTCCGCGAGAAAAACCCCGGTTTGCAGAAACAAACCGGGGTTTTTTATTTTCTCTCATTGCCTCTTCGTTCCGTGGGAGGCCAACAATGAATTGGATCGGTTGGTGGCTGATCAAGCGTCATCGGGTCTGGATGAGGACCACCGCCGTCTTCATCGCCACCGTTTTCCTTTACACCTCGCTGGCCGCACCGATCGTGGAGGCCAACTTCTGGGACCAACGCCGAAAGACCGTCGAACAGAAGATCAAATCGCCAGAACAAACCACCCTGGATCAGGAGATGTCCCCTCTGGTCGGAGAGCGCCGCTCTCCGGAAACATCCCCGCTGTACGCCTCCGCCGTTCCTCTGGAAGGACGCGCCTCCGACTGGTTCAACACGGCCGAACCCAGCCTCCAGATTCCGGCAGGAGAGGGAACGGTCACCAAAGTATTCCGCGGATCTCCGGACAAACCCCTGATCATCCACATGCAAGACGCGCACGGGCACTACAATGCGCAAAAACACGCGAGCAACATCCTTCAACATCTTCAAACGCAGCAGAGAGCTCAATGGATCGGCATCGAGGGGGCCTGGGACGTGGTTCCGGTCGATTGGTTGGCCGCCTTTCCGGACAAAGAGGTCAAAACCGAGGTCGTCAAGGAGTATTTCAACCGGGGGGAACTCAACGGAGAAGAATACCTGGCCCTCAACCAAGCGCCGGGATCCTGGGAACTGTTCGGAATCGAAAACCAAGTCCTATACCAACAGAACATCAACGCCCGAGACGACAGCGCACCGTCGCGCGCCCAAGCCGAACATTATTTTCAAGACCTTCAATCCCGCTTGGCGCGCTTGAAGAACAAACTCTATCCGCCCACTCTCCGCGAATTCGAACGGTTCTATCAGTCCTATCACAACCAACAGATATCCTTCGTCCCCTATGTGAAGCGGCTCATCCACCTTTCGCCCAGTCTCTCGGCGGACCGCTCGGCGACCCTCTCTCAAAAATTATCCCGGTTCCAACTCCTCGCGAGGACTCTGTCTCTCACGGAACGTGAAAAAACGATCTCCCAACAGGCCGTTGAGAGGGAACGGGACGAACTCCTCCGGTCATTGACGGACACCCTTCCCAAGAACGAGTTGAACCAATTTTTGGAGCAAGCGCTCCGGTTCCGGTTGGGGACGATCAGTCCCCGTCAATTCCATGAGCTCCTCCTGGCCAAAGCCACCCAGCTCAAAAAACCGATTCCAGCCCTGAAAGACTACACCGCCTATCTCCGTGAATTCGAATCCATCGATCAGGAGAAGATCGAGGAAGACATCGGGCGACTCGAGAAATTCGTATGGAATGAGCTCTGCTCCAACGACACCGTCCGCCAACTGGGGACCATCTCCAGATGGGTCACGCTCCAAGAAAAGTTATGGAGCCTGCGCCTCAACCCGGATGAATCGAAAGAGTACATCAGTTGGAAGGAGAACGTCCGGTGGAGCGACGTCGTCCAGTTCATCCAGACGACGGAAGGGAAGGCGGGGCTCATGGCTTCCGCCCAGGGAGCCCCGTCCACCGAGATGGGGCCGTGGCTGAACCAAGCCGATAAACTTGAAAAATACTATCAACTGGCCGAAGCGCGCAACGATTTCCTGGTCGACAACGCCTTGCGCCGCATGAAAGAGAAGAACGTGACGGTCGGCGTGCTGGTCGCCGGCGGATATCACACTCCCGGAATCATCCAACGCCTGAAGGAAGAAGGCGTCTCCTACGCCGTCGTGCGGCCGAACATCTATGATGACGACAAACCGGCCCTGACAGACACCCGGCAGTGGGGGCAACAAGAACTCCGAGACAACCTGAGAGACGTCGTCGGCACCCTGCGTGACCGCCCCAACCTTCACAAAAAATTCTTCCAGACGGAACTGGCGATTCAACTCCTGACCCGAAAGCTCTTCCACGTGAGGAACACCGACCAAGCCTCCGAGGTTTTCCAGAAAACATGGGAAGAATGGGCCCGCCAATACGGAGCGGACGAGCACCTGAAATCCTTCGATTTCGCCCCGGTGGTCCTGAAAAGAGCGAACGCCGGGAGCGAGGAGCGGTTCATCGTCGTCCGGATCATCGGCGAGAATAACGTCAGCCATCCCGTCGTCTTCCAGACAAAGAGGGACGAACAGCCCTCCGTCTACGCCCAAGGGGAAGACGCCGTCCGGGAGTTCATCCAATCGAGCCGGTGGTCGAACGCCCCGTGGGTCATCGAATATGCTCAGAACAAATTTTCCGATTGGGGACTCTTCGGCCGTCATTTTCGCCTTCAACCGACGCAATGGATCGCGTGGATCAGGGATACCCTGGCCTATCAACGGTTCGTCCGCGAAGTGGACAAGAAAGCCTCTGCGATCGAGGCCCCTCTCACCGAAAAGGACACCCCGACGGAAGTCCTATTGGCCGCCCTGAAGAATCCGAATCCCAAAGTGAGAGAGACGGCGGTACGTCTGATCAAGCGGAGCCTGGACCCCAACGTCCAAGACCCCCGTGTGACCCGCTATCTGATCAACCTGTTGGAAGACGCCAAGACCAGGACGACGGCCCTGGACCTGCTCCAGTGGCAGAAGTTCATCGCCATTCCGGCTCTGATCGCCGTCATCAAAGACCGCCAGAAATCAGACCTGGTCCGTTCGGCTGCCGAAGAAGCCCTCCGAACGATCCGCCGGGAAGCCGACGCCAGGGAAGAGACGCGGAAAGCTCTCAGCGCCATCTTAAAATCAAACAACGCCGACTCCCTCCTGACAACCCGCTCTCAACCGGACAAGTCCCCCGAGAAAGAAGGAACGCCGGCCGCCGCGTCGAAAACCCTTTCTTCCAAAGTGACCCTCGTCGTCTGGATCGCCGGACTGGCCGTCATGTCCACCGCCGTGCTCACGGGAGCCATCTCTCCCCTGGCTCTGGTCGTGGGGGCCCTGTCGTTCGTCGCCAAAAAGTTCCTGCCCGAGTGGAAAACGTTTCACCGCTGGGCTCCCATCGGGTTCCTCATCATCGGACTGGCCGCCACGGGAGGGCTCCTGCACGCGCTGCCGTTCATCGGCCTTTCCGTGATCCTGGCTCTCGTGCTGAAGAAAATCACCCCCAAACTTCCTAAATGGATGAAGATCGTCCTTTTAACACCCGTCATGATGACGAGCTTCACGGGTGTGGCCGCCGCCGCGGAACTCGTCAACAACGGTCTGGCCTGGAAGCTCAGTTCGGGCCCGTCCAACTGGATCTGGAACTTGGCGAAGAGGGACCTCATGGACTCCGGCGCGATCCCCGAGGGGAGCACGGAGGCTTCTTATAATGCCCTGATCCAAGACCGCGTGAACGAATACACGCGGCTCATGCAGGAAAAAGTCGACCCGAACTGGAATCCGAACGTGGTCCGGGCCGGCGACGAAATATTGCGGCCTCCCCTGGAGTCCAATACCGGCACGCCCGTTTCGCTTGATCGCTCCGTTTTGGATACAGTCCCCGACTTGAACACCGACACCCTTCCGGCTCCTGTCGATACGGTTTCCGGATCGATAGCGGAACCGATGGACACCGTCACAAAGGTCACCGTACCGGAATCGGTCGATCAGCTCCAAATGCCCACCGACGCGGACCAGACCGGCATGGGGGCCCTCGTGTTGCCTCTCCTGATCGGATTGATGGCCGTCTCCCTGCTGGGAGTGGCTGTGTACCGATCGTATCGAAAACGCCAGGCCCAACTCGGTGCGCCGTTGACGTTCCGCGACTATTTGACCAAGGACCTGCCTTCTCGTCTGAAAAACTTTTTCGGAAAACCGGCCGAAACGCCGGGGGAACAGACCTCATCGGAAGAATCATCGGTTGAGACCGAAACAGCGGAGCAGACCCAACCCCCGGTCGAACCGGTCGTGCCCCCCGTCATCGAAGATGAAAAGCCCGTCGTCGAAGAACAACGGGTGGAACCGGTCCAGATCACCCCTCCGGCCGAAGAAATCCCCGCCGTCCAGGAGGAAACAGATCAGGAGCAGGAAAATCAACCCGTCTCAATAATAGAGGAAAAAACGGAGGAAGAAACACCGATCCTCCAAACGGAAGCCGAAACAGAGCCGACGACAGTCCAACAACCCGATCCTTCCCCGGTGGACATCAATCAGGTGACCGCCGAAGACCTGAAACTGATTTTCCGGTTGGCGGGTGTCATGCTCCCTTACAACAAGATCGCGAACGCTTTGAAAGCCTATCAGGAGAAAAACGGCCGGATCCACTCCGTCCAAGAGCTCCTGAACGCCCACATCGGCCTCGGACAAAAATCCTGGGACCGGATACAGCGTTTCTTCCTATTCCCTGACCGCGTGGCTCTCCCTCTTCCCGTGGAGGAGACCCCGGTGCCTCTCGTCGAAGAAACCGAACAAGGACCTGAAATCCTTCCGATCCCGACGTTCGATGAATCCACCGCCTCCCCGGAGGTCAAGAGTCCGCGCTCAAAGAAAAACGCCGTCAACACGGGCGTTTTCCTGACCACCCGCAAAACGGCGGAAATCACCGACATCGTCATGCACACCTCCGTGGAAGAAACCATCGAGGCGCGCATACAAAAACTCATCGGAGAACCCCCGAAAAACAGGTCGCCCGACGACGAAACACTGCTCGCCTACCAGAGCAGCAAACAATCCCTGCAGAGACTTTTCTACACGGTAATCTTCCTCCACGAAGTCCTGGCCGCCGCGGGGTTGACCCACGAAGAGATCCGGACCGCCGGTTTCGACATCGATGCCGTCACTCCGGACCTGGATCCGGCTTCCCTCACACAATCGGCTCAGATTCTCCTGAATTCCATCGGGGCCTCGCCGACAGAACCGGCGGCGCCCAAGACCCGCAAGACAAAGACACCCACTCAAAAACCGATCTCCGCTACCATCGACACCAAAGTCTTGGCGAGTCATAAAAGGAGCGGGAACCAGGTAACGGTGTTGATCCACCGCGACGTCGCGGAAGGAACGGACCTCGCTGCCAGGACGCGACTTCTCCTCCATGAAATATTGGCGTCCTCGGGCGTCGGCCATGAAACGCTCGTTCGCGCCGGATTGACCTTGGACGGATCCGAAGACACCCGGAACCTGACACCCGACCAACTCATCGAAATCGCCAAAGCTCTCATGCCTTCCATGGATAAGGAATCCAAGGACACGTCCCTTTTCGGGCCGGACTTCGATGCGAAGTTCTGGCTGCCCGTTCTGAACGCCCTCTGGACCATCAGAAAGACACAGAAAGATGTCTGGACCGCCTTTGTGTCGAGTCTGAAAGCTTTGGAATACGTCAAAGCGGAGAAAATAGCCCGGGCCCGCTCCTTCAAAACGATGTCGCAACTATTGGCTTTCGACACATTGCCGTTGGAGATCACGCAACTGGTCCTGCAACAGGCGGGATTCTCCGTCTCCGATGAAAAACAGTTCCTCGAAGAGGCCCTGATGAACAAAATCGGTTCGGCCCTGGGAGTGACGCTCTCCATACGGATCGTGGGGGACAAAGCGGCGGAGTCGGCCCCCGTGGCCGAAAAACCCGCCAGGAAACGCTCGAAGAAAGAGGGGAAAGAGATCATCCAGTCCGTCGAAAAATCCACCCCCGAAAAAACGGTCGTTGAAAAACAGCTCAAACCCAAAAAGACGCGGAAGGAGAATGCCGCCGTCATTGAAACCCCGACCGATCCTGTTCCTCTCGGGGATGCCTTCTTCTCTAAGATTGAAACCCTCCGGGGGACGCCGGAGATGCCCCTCATGGTGACGGAAGACCATGTCCTTTTATTGCCGGAATTCCTCGTTGAAAAATGGCGGGAACAGGAACGTCTGGCCCCCAAGGACAAGAACGAGAAGAAGATGCCGGGATATACTGTCGATGAGCGTCTTTTGCGTGAACTCCTCCAGCAAGACTTCAAAGTCCGGCTGGCGCTGAAATTGAAGGGGCTGGGCCCGCAAGCATCGCAGGAAGATCGTCGAAAAGCCGCCGAAGACCTGGCGAAGATCCATCCTCTCCAAAAACTCACTCCGATCCTCTTCACGACACCAGCCCTCCCCCTGTCGATGACGAGTCCGGATGAGGCGGACAAGATCGCCCGCGCCATCGTCCGTAATTTCTACAAGTCGGGCAGCGGTCTGGACGGTGTCGCCGTCTTGGCCCCGCGCCAAGAGCAGGTCGCCCTGATCATCAAGACCGTGGCTGAAAAACTCAAGGACAGGGCGGGACTCAAGAAAGTCGTCCAACAGCAGTTGGATGACGCCCTTTCACAGAAACGGCAAAAAGAACTTTCAGTCCCGAACGGGAAAGCGGGAATCGACCCGCGCCCCCTGCTCAAGGGCGCCGCCAAAGGAGCCTACACCCGGTTGTTGAACACCATCGAAACGATCGAGAACGTCCTCCAATCCATCGATGACGACGAGGCCCTGGATCATCCGGAGAACCGTCTTCAGGAAATCGTGCAGACTTACGAACAATTTTCCAAGAACCCCCAAAGAGCCGACTTGCTCCTGATCTCACTGTCCACCGACTGGGCGGATCCCCTTCAGGCCCTGAGCGGCAAAAAAGTCAGGGTCGGTTATTATGCCAGGGCCGCCTCGACCCCGGACGAACAGAAGGGTTATTTCCGATATACGTTCACCATGCCCCAGAAACTGTCGATGCAGAGAAGCAAGGAAGGGCGCACGGCCGCCTCCCTCCACGTCGACGAGGAACTGCACATCTCGCCCATCCAGGGAGAGCTCCGACGGGAAGACGTCCTCAAAGATGTCTCGCGGACGCTGTATCCCGAATGGTTCGATTGGGGAAACCTCGAGATCGAGATCGACGGCGAGTGGAAACGCGTCAGCGTGGAGATGTTACCGGTCTCATCGGCCCAGAACCTGGAAGCTTTCTCCACCCTCCGGGACGCGCTGGAAACCGGGAATTGGTTCAACATGCGGGTCTATGGGAACCACAGTCTTTTGCTCCGGCTCGAAGCGGCCGGGCTCCTGGGACAAAAGCCGGTCCTCTCCGCCGTGAGCGACCTCCTCAGTCTGGGCCGCGAATGGTTCTACGATCCCCAACTCCTCCGCGCCGTCGATTGGTCGACCCAAGCCAATCGAGCGGTCCTCCAATCGGTGGCAGAAGCCCTCGGGATGGACGCCACCACCCTCCAGACACTGGCTCAGCGGATGGGCGAAACGATCACCCCTTTCATCGTCCCGAAAACGCTGTTCCAAAACCTGGCGGGGATCATCCCCATCCTCAAGGAGCGGGGAGAGCTTGAAAAACCGGCGGACATTCCAGAACAGACCATCGAGGCCGCGCTCCGATCCTACCGAGGATTGATCGAGGGGAAAGATCTTTCCGCTTTCGGTTCCGATGTCTTCCTCAAACAGGTTTGGTTCCCTCTCCTCAGCGAGTTGGCCCAGTTAGTCAAACTGAACGCCGCGGTCCGGCTGCAGGTGATCCAGATCCTGAGGAACGCCAACATGCACGCGGCGGCCGACATCCTGACGGACACCGTCACGCTCCGGACCCTTAAAAAATACCTCAACATCCAATCTCTTCCGCTCGACGTCTTCAAGGCGGTCCTTTCCGTGATGGGCTATGAGGTCGCCCCCTCCGACGGGACTGAGACTCTTCTGGAAAACGTCAAGCGGGACGTCGAGAAAGCCTTGGGCGTCCAACTCCGCATCACCACCGTCCGCGGACAGCTAAACCCTCTTCCCAAAGGGTCCAAAGCCAAATCGAAAGCCAAACGCTTTATCGAACAGATCCAGAAACCCGTCACCCCCTCAACGATCCCAGCGGAGATGAAAGGACTTTTCGAAGCCGTGTGGACCCTGGTTCCGCCGGAATGGGGGGAAAAAGCGGTCATCAACGATTTCATGATCCCGCTGATCCGCGTGTTGGAACCCCTCCTCCGGGCAGATTTCGGAGCCACGGACCCCGCTGCGTTACGTGCCCAGATCGCGACGTGTTTGGAATTGGGGATCCAGCCGCAGACCCCCGTCGTCTACGCCAATGAAGCGATCCGGCGGGAGACGATGGAGAGGAACCTCCTCAATCTGGCCAAATCCATTCAAGACAGATTGAGCGGCCTCACGGAAACGGAACAAACCGCGATCACGGCCGAGATCGTCCCGGTTTTCCGGGGATATCTGGAGCGAGTCTACTCACAGGTCCTTCTGGGGCAGGCAAAATCCAAATCAAGGAACCCCGTGGGGAACACCCTCTCTTACATCCGTAAACATATCAACAGCCTCCCCGGTTTCATGCAGATCGCAGCCAACCAGATCCTCTCGGAATGGGAGACTGCCTCCAAATACAAACCGGCGGGATTGAATTCCGAGACGAAACCCAGCCTGTTCCAGCTCACCGGGATGATGCGCCTCCTGACCATGAAACGGGCGCTCCTCGCCGACGTCATGGGGACCGGGAAAACTCTTCAGGCGTTGATGGCCTTCATGAACACCCCCGACGCCAACGATCTGCTCGTGGTGTCCCCGGTCGGAGGGATTGATGCGTGGGTGGACCACGCCATCAAGCGGCTGGAAGGCAAACGGGAGATCGTCATCCTCTCCGCCGAATATCAGAAGATCCCTGGAATGGGCGATTATTCCATTTCCCACTACAGCGGGAAGGAAGCCCTGGATTTCGTCGAAAAGTGGATTCTGGAACTCCAGAGCGGAGTGTCCCCCGCGGACGGGCGGAAGAGGATCGTCGTCGCCAACTACGACCAGCTCCTCTTGATGGAACAGAAGAATCCAGGCCTCCTGGAACGATTGGCTCCGCACTACTTCGTCATCGACGAGGCACACAATATCAAGAACATCAAAGACGACGTCCTTCGCACCAAGATGATGCGCAAGATCCAATCCAAATACCTGGCGCTGATCACCGGCACCCCCATCGAGAACGTGTCCAAGGACGTCCAGATATACTTGTCGATGATCTTCGAAGACCCGGCCATCGAACGCTCCGTCTTCCAAAATTCCTCCTACGCGGATTTCGCCTCCTTCTGGAGCACTTTCGAGAAGGACAGTTCCCGGCCGGAACTCCTAGTCGAACTCAATCGGATCCTGAACGCCGTCATGATCCGCCGTGAATCGGAAGACGTCATGCTGGGACTGCCGACGAAGATCGACGTGAACTACATCCTCAACCTGCAGGAAGGCTCCATGGAGAAATGGATCGGAGAAGACCGGATCTCCAGCACCCTCCTGGAAGGCAATTTCGAGATACAGACCCGTCTGATCCAATGGTATCTGGGGCACCGGTGGACAAAGAAAGGGCACTCGCTGATCGACGACAAACTCTCCAAAGAGTGGGGGACGGACTTCGATAAATGGAACTCCTATTTTGAGGATCTGATCAAAACCAACGACCGCTTCCGCGAAGCGCTCCCGAAAGACAACGGGACCTCTCTGATGACCCGCGTGAACCAGGCGTTCAACGATCCGCTCCTGGTCGGCATCCCGGCGGACTCGATCAAATTCGCCGCCCTGCAACGGATCGTCGATGAAAAACTGAAGGCCGGCGAACACATCATCATCTATTCCAACTACACCAGCATCACCAAGAAGATCCGGGACCTCTACAGGGCCGACGTGGCCTACATCGACGGCGAAACCCCGCTGAAGAAACGGATGGACGAAGTCGAACGCTTCCAGAAGGAGAAAGCCCCCATCTTCGTCGCCACCATCGACACGGCCGCCGAGAGCATCAACTTGAGCATGGGCAACACCGTGATCTATTTCGACAAACCGTGGAAACCGTCCACCATCGACCAGGCCGCCGCCCGGCCCTACCGGTGGGGGAATGAGAACGCCGTGCTCGAACTGGGAGCCTTGATGGTGAAATGGGGGGGGGCAAACCCGACGGCCCCGACCCCGCTCCAGCGGATGCTGGGGGAAGTCATCCCCGGCAACGAGGCCCATGTCGAGGAGATCCTCTTCCAGAAACAGCATGAGGAGCAGAAGACCCTGCGCAACGGGTTCACTTTGGAATGGCCGGCCCTCGGCGAGGAGAAAGAAGCGGCCGAGATCCAAAAATCGATGACACAATCGATCGCCCCCGAACACGAGGCGACCCCTTCCAAGGAGATCACCCTGGACGATATTCTCCAACGAGTGAGCGTGGAACCGGTCGCCAAAACCATCGATTGGAAATCCGTCAAGAAAGAATTGGACGCCATCCGAAGCAGCCATGTCGGGCGCCAGTTCCTCCTGAAAAACCTCAAGAGGAACTTCACGTCGAAAAAGCACATCGTGCTCCTCCTCCGATACGAAGGCCGGCTGGTCGGCTATGTGATCGGCGTCCCTCTCAAAAATTTCGACTACGCCACCGCCGCGAGAAATCCGGCCCAGACGCTCTTCATCGAGAGCGCCGTTCACACGAAGATCCCGCCGCAGATCATGCGGTATCTCCCTTCCATCCTCCACGACAAACTGAGCAAACTGGCCCATCAGCGCGGGTTCCAATATATGATCGAGATGGCCCAGGCTCCGACGGAAGACACCCCTCCCTATTTCTCCGATCCCGTGGAGATATCGCCTTTCCGAAGCGAAAGTTTCCGGATCCGTTATTGGCTGCCGGGACTCGACGAACTGACGCGGCTCCTGGAAACGGGGCCCTTCATTCGACGGGAAGTCATCATCTGTCTGAAGCGGATGGGATACGGGACCATCGCCGACGCCATCGAGAACGCGACGGCGCCCGAACAGATCAAGGAGGCCCTGGATTTTACCGGCCTATCGGTCGAACTCATCCTGCGCGTGATGGAGATCATCGGCTACAGCAAGACGGTGTTATCCGACGGGGCGGCGGAAGACGAGAAGCTACTGGTCTCCGACAGCGGCCATTCCTACTTCTATCAGAACGGCGTCATGTATCGGGCTGAGGGGAAATTCTTCGACGCCCTGCGAGCGTTCCTGGGAGCCCTCGAACTCCAACCCGGGGATGCCAACATCTGGCTCCAACTCACAAACACCCTCTCGGACCTCCACATGAAGAAATCACGTTCCCTGGCCTCCAAGATCGCGCTCGGAGAACAAACAGCCCCCCAGACTCCCGAGGAACTCCAAGACCTCTTCGCATCCATCCTCGAAGAGGCGCGGGACCTTTATCCGACCGCCCATTTCCTCGACTCCCTGGGAGACGAGACGATCCCCGCACTGGACGATCTCCGGGCCATTGCCAACACCGATGAATTGGCTGTCTTGGATCTGGTGGGCAATATGCGTTCCGAAA
Source organism: Elusimicrobiota bacterium (assembly GCA_022709755.1). Taxonomy (GTDB): domain Bacteria; phylum Elusimicrobiota; class Elusimicrobia; order FEN-1173; family JAKLIF01; genus JAKLIF01. Next base: position 97,098 of record JAKLIF010000005.1, read on the forward strand.
AACGGGACATCAATTCCGTGACCGACTATCGGGAACTGGTTGTCGACGGTATTCCCGTCGACGTGGCGATGAAAATTTTCAAACATCTCTCACTGAAGAAACGGACCGGGAGGGGCATCCCCTCGATTCTCTATCTCACAGGGGCGATGAAAGAAATCACCCTCAATCGGGCCATGAAACTTCTGCGTGAATTCTACGTGGAGGGGGCCGAACTGCTCGACGAGGTCGAACAATGGCGTTTCGTCAAAGAAAACGCGAAGAAAGCATACTCCAAAACGACGGGACCTGAAAAAGACGCCGCCGCCCGGATGTTCGAGGAAGCGAAAACCCAATTAGCCCAGACGAAACGTTCCGCCGACGTCTACACCGCACTGATTGAACGGGCTCGGAACCGCAACCCGATGACCGACGCCGCCGAGAACGCCGTCCCGCTCATCGAGGATTCCATCCCGGTCGTCAATTCCCTTTCCAACATCCAGACGCCCCCGCCGACCCCGGCCTTCTCAAGCCAAGAGCTTCAGAACCTTTTCGACGAATACGACAGTCTGAAAGCCCTCATCCGAGATGCGAACTATAAGCTGTCCCCGAATCAACTGATCACCGTCATGGAGGGTCTGAACCGCCGGAACCCCGTCCTCCATTCCGACGGCAGCGTGACACAAGAATCGATCCTCACACGACTGACGGACATGGAGAACCTGCGGTCCGGGATTCTCCGCGAACTGCTCGAGATCATCGACGTCGTCCTCTTTTACTCCCATAACAGCGGCACCGCTGTTTCGTTCGAACCCCTGCTCCAACTGATCGAGCCTTTCCGAACGCTCTCCTCGAAAGAACCCGTGGAAGACATGGAAGCCATCCTGCCGGAATTCCACGAGACGCTGATCACGGGATCGGCCCTGTCGGACGCATTGGTCGAAGAAGTGGCCAGCCTCAGGCCCCTTCAAGCCACGAAGAACATGAAAGCCAAATGGGATCGCGTGCAATTGCTCGTCTTGAGCGCTTTGGAGGGATCCGACACTCCCGAACACATCATCGACATGATCAAATCTGTCGCCTTCGTCCAAGACTCGGTCGACAGACCGAGACCCTGGGCCGGAGAAGACGGGGGACGGATCGCCTGGTTGTGGGGATTCACGGTGCCACACCCCACGCACCCCGACGTCAACATGTTGAGGATACGGGCCCATCTTCTGAAAGTCCTTTCCGAAAAAGAGTTGGTGGACCTGATGCTGTCCTATATCCGGGACGTCACCCTGGAACGAACGACCGGTCAAAGAGCGGTTCGCACCGCCGAAGTCGAGCGGGGAGTTCTTTTGAAACTGAAAAAATTAGCCTATCTTGAAACGCGCGGGATCTCTTTCAGCCAGATCCAGCGAGACATCCTCTCCATCCCGTTCCCCGACCTCATCCGAATCGTCGAGGAACTCCTCCAAGCCGGACAGGCCGACGAGATCACCCAGAACGACATCAAAAACCGCTGGAAGAGCCTGCTCGACAATCAGAAACGGCTGACGACAGCCGACAGGGCCGCCGCGCTGATGGCGCGCGTCATCTCCAACGCGATCAACGAAGAGGCCCCTTTCGCCGACGCCATCCCCGAAGAGGACCTTCTGGAAATGTCGCGGAGAAAATCTTTCGTGCGCATATTGGCTTTCGGACTCTCTCCGGAAAAACTCCGCCGCCTCATCAACACCCCCGACCAGGAACTGCGCCGGATCGAACAGATCCTCAAGGGATCGATCCTCGGGCCGGAGTGGGTGTCCCACATCAAAACCCTGGATGACATGGTTCTGGCACAAGAATCGGGAGACATCGATTATCTCCCGCGGCAGATCCCTGCTCTCATCTCTCTCGCCCAGCGAGCCGCCGCCCTTTATAACGACAACCCGGGTTCTCTGGGAGTCCTGCTCTACCAAAGAGCCCTGTTGAGGCTCAACCTGACGAGCTTTCAAAAGAAATACGGTCTCTACGCAAGGGAATACGGGGAGAGGGAAACGGACCGTAAAACACGGGAAGCCCTCCTGAACCTCTGCAATTTCGTCTGGGAACCCGGAGATGGATACCATGAATACAGCAGTTACCGGGCTGGCGGGATCACGAAATACCCGGTCGACTACGGATTCAACGCGGACGACATGGTCATGGATCTGACGGCCACACAACACGGCGCGTTCCATCAGATCTGCGCCATCGAGAATTTCGCAGGACTGATGGACGAGATCGACGCCGGGTACTATGCAGCCACACCGGCCTACACTCCAGTCCCCGTCAACACTTCGGAGATCGTCGGACTCATACCGCAGGCGGAGACGTTCTTCAGGGAGGATGTGACACTTCTGGGCGCCTCGCACAACGACGGGATGGCTCTGTCGATGTATGCGGCCCGTTCCAGGATGAGCGTCCAGGAGATCATTCGTCGGATACAAGAGATCGCCCTGACGATCGGCCCGAAGCTCGAGATCGGAATGTTCCGGCACCAAGCGGAAGAGATCGTCACCGAACTCATGGGGACCGCGACGCCGTCCTCTGCCAACGACCACAATGATCTGATGAACACTTTAGAGGGAATATACATCGCGGCGACCATGGATCTGATGGGTGGCGGCGGAGCCCGGGACAAGCTCCATAAGTTACGGACAGAGACAAGGGGGCAAGTGGACAAGATCCAGCAGCAAATCAGGAAACTCGAGACTAAGCAACCGAAGAACGAGAAGGATGCCGCCCGGATTGAAAAGAGCTTGGGAAAATTGAGGGACAAGCTTTCTCAGCTTCCCTTCAAGAAAATGGCCCAGTTGAAACAACTGGAAAGCGGCCTCTCGCAGCTCTCCTTCGGGGCCTACACGCGGCTCTTTGCGACTCCGACCATCCATGAGATGATGGATGGGAAAGGGACGCCGACCCCCTTCAAAATCGCCAGTTATAAGGATTACGATGATTTCCTGAACCGCCTGTCACAGCATTACCGCAGTTATATGACCGGCAAACATGAAGAGACCCTGGACACCTATGGCCGTGGACCGAGGCGGACCGGGTTCGACTATTACTATGCCGACGCAAACCCCATCACGATGCAGTTCCTGGCCCATGTCCTTCTCCGTCTGCCCCAGAGCAAATTACCGGCGGGAAAGAACGTTTCCGGGGGACTGGATCCGTCCACCGCCATCAAGTTGGTTCGGACGATCCCCCAGAACATCGAAGCTCTCATGAACCGATTGGATCCGGCCGAGCTCGACGCCCTCCGGGAAGAGATCGACGAGGATGAACTGGAGGCGCTCCTGGCCTCGTTGAGAAGCAACCCCTCTGAGACATGGGTGGACCGCATCGAACGGATCTCGTCGATCGACGAGATCGAGAACGAACAGATCCGCGCCCTTTTCGAACGACTCAAACAGGAAGAACTGCTGGTGTTCATGGCGCAGGTCCGAGAAGGACAAGACGTCAACTGGACACCGTGGAAAACACACGTTCCCGTGGAAGCGACTCCGACGAATCTGGAGACGCGGGACGAATACGACCAATATGGCGACCCGGAAAGCATGACGGAAACGGTCCCCGTATTGCCGTTAAGCGAACAATACCCGTTGTCCGATGAACACGAGCAATTGCTCGGACAGGTCATGCAAACCCTTCGGAACAACGGACTCAGAGCCGCCGCGAATCTGGCGGACCTCCGGTATTACGGCCTTTCCGGATCGGACATACAGGACCAACTGGCCGGGTTTTTCCAAGGGGAGGATGGGACGCGCAATTACAGCGTTTCAATCCAAAAACCGCTGGGGTATACGACTCCGATGTCCTTCGGATCGACGACCCGGAACATCGCCGATTTTTTTGCCGGATTCATTCCGGAAACGGCCTTCGAGGAACTGACGGCCGGATACATGCAACGTCGCGTCCTCAAAGCGAACTACTGGCTATTCGACAAGATGAACACCGCCTGGCAGGATGTCTTCCGCTACGGGCTCGTCGATGGATTGAAGAAGATGTTCGGAGAAGTCTTAAAATGGTCCGGACATTATCGCGCCAGCAAGAATGTCAAACTCTTCTCCGTGGTCGGCGATTACCTGCTGACCGCCGGCCAATCCAACAAACTCCAGGTTGTGATCGGACTCACGAACACGCCCGACAACGTCCACATCCAAACCCTGACGCCCAACCATCCCTGGCTTGTCGGGATGGAAAAAGCCTGGAAAGCCACTCAGATAGAGACGGTGTTGAAGAAGTTGAATGTGGACTTCAGGAAAGAGCATATCCAGGCACTGCTGGATGAGACAATCACCGGGAATGCACAAACCCTCCCGAGGCAAGCGATCCAGACGAACCTTCCGTCAATCGGACAGGACACCGTGCGGGAGATCATGCGCATCCTCGGACTTGAACTGGATGTCACGCTCGTGAAAATGGATTGGCTCCTCGGCCAAGGGCGTTACGACCAGATCACGATTGACGCCAACCGCCGGAGCCGGCTCCTGGCATTGATGATGAGCACTGGCATCACGCTGGCCGGGCCCAAATTTAACGAGCTCCGGATCTTGGACAACATCCCGCCGATCGACCTTTGGAACATCGCGGGAGAACTGATCGATTCCGTGCGGCAGGAACCCGGGATATCCGACGATCTGGCCTACGGTCGGCTCAGTCTGGCTGATTCCATTTTGGATTATGCCTCCCGTTTCGTCTCGGAACCCAAAGAGCATCGGGAAGAATTGGTGGATGAACGACCGCCCATCGACAGATATGCGGCCGATCTGAACGAGCGGCTCACCGCCGTCCGCAACCTCTTGATGGAAGAAGCCGCCCGCCGGATGGTCTACCAAGCCGTCAAGGGGACTGAAGAAACGGAGGCTCGGACAGGATGGATGGGCGGATTCAGCGAAGGCGACATCGGAACCCTGCTGGACATGTCGGGCATCGAGACGGGGCGAACCCCCTCTTCCCTCACGAAAGGGGATGCCGTTTCCATCGCCCGGACCCTCGACAAACGGACCGTGCCCGACGAGAATAAGACCGCGTCTTTCGTCAAATACGTCTCCAGAGCCGTCGAGACGTTCGGAGAAGACGGGAAAGGGCTGAAGCTCGTCAGCCTGGACGGCACCACGCTCAAAACCCAGTCCACTCTCCATGAGGATGTCACCTTCGACGTCAAACTGATCGACGCCTCGGAACTGATGGCTGAAAAATATCATCAGCTGGCCATCGTCCTCCCCAAGCCCAACGGACCGAAGAACAGTTACGTGGTCTACTTTCAATCCGCCTTGCTGGACATGGAGGCGGGCATCCAAGGCCTCGTCGTGAAATCCATCATCGAACAGATCAAGGAGATCGCCAACGGGAAGACCCCGCACAAGGCGGCGTCCGCCATTTTATCATCCCTTCAGGACAAAGTGCGCAGTTTCGTCAGGCAGGAAGTCTATCGCTATGACCTGGGCGTCCGCAACGTCCGTTTTTCAGATGCCAACGCCGTCGTGACCCTGCCCGACTCCCCGGACACGGCGGAGGGGGAGACTCCGACAACCACCGAGGAGCCGACCGTCACCGACGACGTGAACGTGGAAGATGACGAAGAGGCCGATGAGGAACCGATGGTGGACGAGCTGGAGGAAACGTCTGAAGAGAAACTGATCAAGCCGGAGGTGGCACCGTTATTGAGCGCCGTCACTCCCGAGCAACAGACGATGCGTTTTGCCCAGTCGCTGGCCAATTACATCCATTATCTAAAGCTCCCCAAACTCGTGCTCATCAACGATGACGGGGGTGAAAAAGCCTCCATTCAAGCCCGCGTGCTGGCCGCCAACGGGATCACCGTCCATCTGGTCAGGAACCTCTCGCTCCCGGCCATGGCCTATGGCCTGAAGACCTCCAGGATTTATTCGCTGGCCATCTCCGGTGACGTCATCCTGGGACCCCAAGGAGACATACTGCCGGAAGAAAAGCATCTGTCGATCAATAGCCGCTCCTCCGCGTTGGATTCCGTCGATATCCTCTCCTGGGAATCAGCCGAGACGCTGGACAGGATCCAAAACCTCCCCTGGGACATGGAATCCGCCTATCTGGCCGGATTGGAGACGGATCGCCTCCTGAATTTGGCCCGGCTCAGAGACGGGGAAACGCGCATCGTCGTCGATATGAGGAAAGTCGAAACCCAGACACAGGCCCCGTTGAAGAACCTGATCAATCGGATCGGCGTCGCCAGCCGCTACCTTGTGGATGGCGGGACAAACGATACCCTTGAAAGCTGGATGAAAAAGAACAGACAGGACCGTCGGATCGGCATCACACTGGATCCCAGCGCCCAGCGGATGACCCTATTGGACGTGGACGGGCAGGAAATCTCCTCCGAATCGCTGGCCCTCCTGTTCGCATGGTACATCAATCAGCGCGGCGGACGTCATGCCATCGTCAAATCCCCCATGGAAACGAAACTGCTCGAGACGATGGCCCAGAAATTGGGCGTCGACTATCAGGAACTCTCGCGGGCCAAGGGACAGGAAGGAAGTTTCGTGATGGAAAGCTGGCGGCCCTGGAACGATGTGATGGCTCAAGCGCTCCTCGCCGCAGAGATCGTCGAGATGACCGGGAAAACCCTTCAGGAGAATCTCCAGGGGATCTACACTGAATTCGGGCATCCCAACTTGGTCAACAAGACCATGACGCTCTATCCGGAACACAAGCAATCTCTTGAAAACCGTCTTCAGGGAGAGGATCTGGAGACCATCGGAGATGAGATTACCCGTCTTTCAGGAAAACCCGTTGATAACGTCACCTCTTTCTCGGACAGAGGGCTGAAGGGGATCCGCGTGGATTTTGAAGGAGGGGAGCGCCTCTCCATCCTGGAAACCCTCCAGAACGGGGTGGTGATCCAAGCGGAAGCGCCGGGAATGGCCGGGAAACCTCCGAGCACTCGGACACCGAAAAAACTTCTCACAGCCGGATCGCGCTGGGTGAAAGCGCAGAAACCGTCCGGGCAGCGCCTGACCGTTTTCTGGGCGTTCCTGCTCCTCTTCGGCGTCACGCTCGCGGCCATCGCCCTCTGGCTGACGCCCCTCTATTATCCGCAGATTTCCTGGTTCGTCCTGGACAACCTGGGGGCACTGATGAACTACATGCGCTCCTTCGTCACCATCTCGCTGTATGTCTTGGAATTCATCATCGCCATCCTCGTCTCGTCGGCCATCGGCTACCTTTTCTTCACTCCCATCCGCAAACATTATTTCACGAAGATGGTTCGAGGGGAAGGGACCCGTTATTCCATCCACCCCATCATCGCCAACGACAAACGGGTGGTGTTCAAAGACTACATGCCGACCGAAAGGAACGGCTGGGGTTTCTTCAACCGCCGCGCCAACGGCACCGTGGAAGTTTATAGAGGCGTCGAACATCTTCCCCCGGTCCTCCAAGTTTTCTTTTACGCCAGGGACATCACCATCGGCAAATATTTCATGGAACAGATGTCCATGCCCCGGCCCCCCATGAGCGGTATCCTCTTCGGGCTCCTCATGATCCCGTTGATGTCTCCGCTCATCAAGATCTCTTACTTGAAACTCGTCCTGTCCTACCTGTTCAAACCGTTGTTCCGGAGGAAACAGGTCAAAGTCAGCGATGGGGAAAGCATGACGGTGGACCAGCTGAAACAGGACTTCGATATGGCCAATGGTGGAAACTATTCCATCACCACCGGTATCGCCTACCGGGTCGGCGACGGAGACGGCGCCCGCGTCCGGACTCCGGATGGACGGGACCTCTCCCTGCGTTTCATGGACTACAACTCTTTCGGAAACTCCGAGGGGGGAAGCCAGGGGATGAGGGAAGTGGACGGGGACGTCAAGATGTATGAGGGGATCCTCACCCGGGAGCAGATCGAATACTGGGGAGCCGAAGCGAAACGGCGGGCCGTCGAATTGCTGACGAACAAAGAGATGATCGTCCTCATGTTTTACAGAAACGGACAGCCGGTCACGGCCTATGAACGGAACATCGCCCACGCGTACATCCGCGACCCCGACAATCCGGACCGATGGGTCCTGGTCAGCGACAAGCTGAAAGACATCATGGGCGGACCGGAGACGGAAGGCGTCCGGTGGGACAACCGCTACAGAGACATGAGCAAAGACGCGAAGAAACCGCCCAAGTATATCGGCCAGATTTCCGCAGAGACACAAAGACAGCAGGCGGCGCCGAAAGCCCTCGTGGTGGAAGAGGCCCAATCCGCCACGCCCGCGATCGGGGTCACACAACAAACGACCGTGCCGGTCAACCTGAATTCTCTTTTTGAAGCCACGTTGGCCTCCCTGAAAACAGGGCGCGACTGGGACAAACTGTCCATCGAAGAAGTGGCCAAGACCCTGCAAGGGTGGAACGATCTACTGCCGCAGTTCCGACGAGCCGGAATCGACCCTTCTGAAATCCTCCGGACATGGGCCGCCCGAGAGAAGGGAGGAATCGACACCTTCGCCATCTCCAAACCCGTCGACCAGATCGCATCCCCTGTCCGGCTCCCCGAAGATGTGGAGGGACAACTCCGCGTGAAATACTACCGGGAACTCGAGGATAAACATCGGAAGATCATCGAGCAACGCGTCGTCTCCATGCTCGGGATCCGCAAAAAAGCCGACCGTGGCGGGGACAAAGATATCTGGAAACTCAGCGGTCGGGAGATCAAGGATTATCTGACCGGCGGCGAAGCCGGCACGGACACCGCCATCCTGACCCAACTCAAGCCCAAAGAGCAGTGGCTCTGGCGAGTGGCCATCCAGGAAGGTTGGGCCGACAAGATGATCAAAGCCCTGGCCCTCCTGGCCGGGTTCACCGCACAGATGAGGAAACAATTCCCCGACGCGAAAACGCTGATCGTCAGCCCTGTCACCATTTTCGAGGTTATCCGGTGGATGATCAGCACGGACATGGGAGCCAGACCCGAACGATGGAACGGCTCCCTCACCCTGCGCGTCCTCCTGGTGGATGAAGGTCTGGGGAAGGACCAAAAAGCCCATCAGGGTCCCCGAGCCATCGATCCTCGAGATCTCCCCGTCAACGTGATCGGATTCCCCACGACGCGCGTCAGCGTCCAGGCGACACGTGTCGGAGGCGAATGGATGAGGAAGCGGACACAGGATCCGGAGACCAACAGCTTCCGTTATGAGTTCTTCAACGGGATCACGATGTTCGGCGGCCTGATGAAACGGCTCCTGGTCCCCAAGGGGGACTGGCAAACCCGTGATGATTTTTTCATCATGGCGGCCACCTCCTTCCTCTCCAAAGCCAGGAGGCTCACCCCTCAGGCGAACAACATGATCCGAGGACGCTGGAACGACCAAACTGTCTCAGGCTCCTCCGGAGAATCGGCCGAACTGCGCGCCGCCGAAGAGAACACCGACATGGCCATCCGGCTGATCCGATCCGTCATGGACCAATTCGGCAACACGTCCGTCGCCGACACGTTGGGATTGGAGTGGGGCATCCAAGTCGCCACCGAAGACAAGGGCGCCGCCAAGAGCTTCGCGTCGGAGGTCAAACTGAGGAACATGTTCTCCAAAGCCGCCATGCTCTATGCCACGCGCTCCAGCGTGGCTCCGACCGGAGGGCTCCTCTGGGGCAACGTCATTAACGAGAGACAAGCCGAGGCGCTGACAGACGGGGACTTGGGCCTGCTCCCCCCGGAAAGGCAGAAAGAATCCCTGGCACGCCTGACCAAGATTTTGTCCGCCGAGAAAACAGCCAGTGGGGACATCTTCGTCCTCCCCTGGAAAGAGACCCATTCCAAAATAGAGGTCCGGATCCGCTGGGCGGACCGATCCCTGCCGACACCTCAGAAAATATCCGACCTTTACCTCCTGGGATCCATCACCCGCGCCGGCCCGTTGACACTGACCGCGGATATCGACCGGTATGACCTCGTCCTTAATTCCGAGTTGATGAAGCTCGACCCTGCGGATCTGCGAACCATCGTCCAGTTTTATTTTGACCAAATCCAAGAACTATCCCAAGGATCCTCTTTCGACAAGATCCGAGGGAACCCTCCTTCAAGAACCCTGAATAAATCCATCAACGCCCTAAAGGATCTCGCCAACGGGCTGAGGATTTACAGGCTCGGCGAGAACCTCCCGTCCTGGGTGAATGTGGATGCGAACGGCTGGCTGAAAACCTCCATGAAAGATGAATATCTGCGCGCAGCCCAAGGGATGGTCAATTACTGGACGATCGAGGCCCCCGAAGATCCGCGACCGGTCCTCGTGGCCTACGCGGAGGGACAGGAGGCGGTCGCCAGAAACATGGCTCGGGTATTCGTGGCCAACGGACGACGAGTGATCTTCGCCGCCCAACCCACGGCGCCCGACTCCCTCGCGAACATCCTGGCGGACGTTTCCATGCGCGTCTACGCGGATACGGACCGCGTTCAGATACTCGGGGCCAACGGCACTCCCTTTGACAAGACCCGCTACATCCTCGATAAACTGAACGTCCTCAGCTCCTTCGTCAAATCGGTCCGGATCGACGACAACCGTTGGGAAGACCTCCTCGCCGGACGCCAAATTTCCGTGCAGGCCCCGACGCTCTCCGACGAGACCGCCAAGGGACCCAAGGAAATCGTGGAAGAGGGCCAGGTTTATCCGGCCTTGGATAAAGTCAAGGTGCCGTCCTTCTTCCTGTCCAACATGTTCCTCTACTCCGCCCTGTTCGCCGGATTGATCATCCTCGCGTCCACGCTGGTCTATTGGGCCCCGGCCATCGTGTTGGAATTGGAAGGGACTTACACTGTCGTCCGTCTCCTCCGGTACGGGCTGTTCTTCTTCATCCGAGGAACCCCGGGGCTCTTGCAATTCATCGCATCCCATGTGATCGTCATCTTCATCAGCTTCGTTCACTATTTCATCCTGCATCTTTTCACGAAATACCGGGCCATGCGCCACACCGTCGTCAATAACGACATCGCTCCTTCCGATTTGCCTCCGGAGATCGCACGGTATCCCGAATTCAATTTCAACGACAACCCTCTCACCGCCAAAGAGTTTGCCTTTGTCCGATACGGAGACAACGGCAGGCTCTACATCAATTCCAAGGCGCTGGGCGTGGCTTATTCCCTCTTCAAGAAGAACAAGATTTTCTGGTTCATCAACAAGATCACGTTCGGCCTGGCGAAGACGGAGTCCATGGCCAAGATCCGCCTGCTCTTCTTCTTCGAGCAAGAAGAGGGCCAAGCCTGGATGGACGCCAAGGTGGCCTTGTTCAAGAAAGGGTTCCTCGGACTCATGCTTTCAAGAGGGAAACGTTTTTATTATCTGCCTCATCTGATGTTTTTACAACCCATCATCATATTCCGTTCCTTGTTGCGTTCCATGAAACTGTTCCTGCACCCCGACATGAACGTGATCAGCGAATCCCTGCCCTACGCGCCCCTGAGCGAGTCCCTGACAGAAAAAGGCTACCTGCTCCATCTCGGCATCGTCAAAAAGACGAGCAAACGCGGTGTGTCCTTGCAGGACATGCGAGACGTCCGCATCAAGGGATTGGGGAAATGGTTCCTCGGGGACGTCAGCGGTTATCTCCACCACTCCGAACCCATTCTCCTGTTGACGCCCCCCGAGAACGGAAACAAACCGACCAATCTAAAATCCGATGCCTATGTCTATGTCTTGCAGGGGGAAACACCCCTTGAAAAGATCTACGTCCGGCTCGATCTGAAGATCCGCTCGGAATCAAACGCCCCCTTCCAGAAAGAGGACCTCACGGCTGAAATCGTGTCCGTCCCCCCGATCATCAAACTGTCCAAGGTGGAGGAGAACGTCATCCTGGAAACCCCGGCCGGAAAAGCCGTGGACCGCAGCCGCGAGTTGGAGAACGCCACGAAGATCCCCGTCTGGAAAAAACTGCTCATCGCAGGAGCCCTGGCGGGCGTCGTGTCGATGGTGATCTTCGGACTGGCCGGAATGATCCTTCCTCCCATCTTCCTCAACTTCAGCCTGTCGGCCTGGACCCTCTTCTTCACGGCCCCGACGATCTTGACGTGGATCCCCGTCTTCATGCAGTGCATCCCTCTTCTCTTGTTCGGGTCGGTCCTGTTCCTCCTGTTGCCGAAAGAGAAGCGGCGCACCTTGGGGGAACTGATGCTCGTCTTCTATACGTTCGCCATCTACGGATGGATCTCCCTCATCAGCAACTCTTCCTATTTTTGGTCTCCGGAGGCATGGGCCGTGTTCACGTCAGCGCCAGGATTTTCATCGGCGCTGGGAGTCGTGGCCCCGATGCTCCCGTTGCTGTCTTTCTACGCCATCTTCAAAGTGATTTTCACGGTGGTCCGGCGATACCAAGAACGCCTCTTTGATGTTCTGGCCCGGGGGGGGAAATTCGTCAGCCGAAAGGTTTTGGCCACCGGGTTCGGAAAGAGAGTCCTGATCCCTCTGAAAGCCCGGAGAGAATCCATCCGGGTGATCATGGCGATGGCCAAGGGAGACCAGAGCCGGCGCCGACACGGCATCCTGTGGAACCTGGTCCCGGGCCTGGTGGCGGGATTCCTGACGTTCGCGCTCCGCATCGGATACGCCTACGCCAAAACGACCTGGTTCAAACACACCGGCGGAACCGATCTGGACAAGGAGATTTATCTGCGGCTCGAGGAATCCAACACCTATTCCGGGATCATGGAAGCGGGAGAAGCGGGGCTCCATCGCGGATTCCATCTGATCAATGCCTGGTTGGAAGCGGCTGGAAAAGAACCTCTGACAGACGAACAGATTCGCGAGGCCCTCTCCCCTCTCAAACATTTTTCGAACGATCCGAACATGTTCTGGAAATCCATGAAGGAAGTGGAAGCGAACATGGATCAACTGGCCGCGGCCGCCTTCGGCCGACTGGACTATTTCGAGAACGACGGGACCGGTCTTTCAGCCCCCTACGTCTCCAAATCTTTCGAGGGGATGACGGTGGACCTCCTCAAACCGAGACCTGCCCAGAATCTGTCCGACATCGGGCCGGCCCGGATCTCGATGCGCATGTTGTTGATGAAGCAGGACAATATGATCAACGACTTTTCAAACCAGATCCTGAAGAACCTGGGAGATGACGCGGCCAATTTCACCCACTTCGATGAAGCCGTCACACAACGTTACGGGCCGTTGATGAAACAATCTTTCCTGACCAACATCGCTCCGAACATGGAATTCGTGGAAGGGGAAGACACCCAACTGTCCCGGTTGGGAAACATCGTCAAATCGTCCCTCCAAAGCTTGTCCGGTTCCCATTCAAACCAGGAGATGATCTTGAACCTGAAGAACCTCTCCAACGCGTTGGACGCCTATTTCGGCCGGCTGAAAGCCTTGAAACTGCTGGATTCCCGTGGAGCGACCACCGCCCCCTCCATCGATTACCCCGCCGCCACCATCCGGAGCCAGATTGAAAGTCTGATCCCGTCGGACCTAGCCGACCCGAAATCGCTGCAAACAGATGATATCCTCAAAGTCTATATGACGATCGAGAAAGCGGCCTCCAGTTCACTGCAGAGTTACATCCAGAGCGGATTGGGGTCGGGGATACCTGAATCCCTCATGTTCCAGGACTATGAAGACGAGCTGATGGGCATGACCCCCACCCGCATCAGCGCGGCGTTCGAAGAGCGCGTGTTCCCGGTCCTCAAGATGATGATCCAAAACGATGCGGCTCTCCAAAACCGCTTCAAAACCATCGAGAACGACCTTCTCTCGCTGAAAAACATCTCGACAACCAGTCCAGACATGGCGCAGGCGGTGGCCAACAAGCTCTATCAAATCACTTTGGACATCGAGAAATTCCTGGGAGAAGCCCTCGACAAACGAGAGACGATCTCGGGAATCCCGGACAAAGCGGATCTATTGAAATCGTCCACCCCTTACAAACTGGGGGATCTTTCCGCCCGGGTCAAGGACCTGTTGACCCCGACCGCCACCAGCAAAGACGGTCTGTCCTCCACCGACCTCGTCGAGGCCTACCGCCAGATCGAACTTTCCACGCAGGAAGCGGTGAATTCCTTTGTGCGCATCCAGATTTCCGACATCGGCTCCCTCTCTCAGAAGATCATGGAGTATCCCATCAAGGAGCGCAACTGGTCCAACTACGTGACGGCGCTGGGTCTGTCCGTCGGTAATTTTTTCCTCGGCAAATACGGGATCAACGTCGAACAGCGCTGGGTGGAGGAGCTTTTTGACGGCGATAACAACATGGCCCCTTTCATCCTGAGGATGAGGACCATCCACTATTACCTCCTCGTCCCCAGCGTCTATTATCTCTCCAGCGGTGATCAGGCGGTGACGCAGGAAATGGCCCAGATTTTCGATCAAGCCTTCAAGGACGTGGACCGCCCCGGAGAACTCCAAAAAGCGCTCCAGTCTTATTTCACCCAGATTGATTCCTTCAACAACAGACTGCCCGGCGTTCACAACACCTATCAGATGGCGTCCAACAACATGACCCTGCTGAACGCACGACTGACCAACGACGACTACCGGGATTGGGTGCGGCCGGGCTCGAACGTGACCAAAACTCTGGTCAATGGGGGACTGGATCAGATCAGCGCCTCGGACGTCGGACGGCCGGCCTGGGAACTCTTCAAGATCGGCGTCAGCTATTTCCGCGACCCCAACGACATTCAGGCCATGCAGACGGCTTACCTGACGGCCATCAACGGCGTTCAATCCGTCTATTCCGACGTCATGGGGGCTCCCACCCTCAAAGATCCATTGGCTGTGGGGCTGGAAGACGTGAACACACTGACGGTCGCTCTGGGGTCACCCAAACACATCGAACCTTATCTCATCTCCCTCCAGATAAAACATGCCAACATCCTGGAACAGGTGACCCGATTGACGCAGCGCCCCGACCTGATCAAACCCTACGCCGATGCGGTCACACGTCACTTCACGGGAGTGAAGAACTTCATCGATGTATCCAAGAGGATGGAGGCTTACGCTGCTGAAATGGACCGGCTCATGAAAGCAACCGCCGATGTCACCCACTCCTACTACGACGTTGGGGGGAAAATCGACGATCTGTCGCACACCGCCGGGAGGAACGTCCTCACCACGAAGAACATGATCCACCAGGGGCGTGAATCACTGCTCAACCTGTGGTCCAACCCCTTGTCGTTGGTGACAAAACTCATCACGACACCTGGAAGCGAAAAGGTCATGAACCTGAAGATCGCCCAATACATGGGCAAGGGAACCGAGGAAATGTTCTCTTCCATGGAACAGAACCTGGGCAACTTCGCCAAACAAGACGTCGATGCCCTCCAGAGCGGACGGCTGACCCATGAGATATTCAAGGATGTCGCCACCCCGACTGGATTCTCGACGGGGATGAACACATTGACGAACGAACTCCTGCGGGTCGTGGAGATTCTAAAACGGCAAGCGATTTGGAATGCCATCATCGAGAATAAATCGAACACGGAGATACAGAGGATCAGCTACGACTTCGATAACTATGAGAAAGAACTGAAGTCCATCTATCAAAACAACTATGGAGTCAGCCCATCGGAATTACAGATGGAGAGCGTCCTCCTCCGCTATGTTGGCCAACTCCAGAAGGTATGGAACGAAGCCCTCGTCCGAGCCGGCGGCAAAGAGGTGGATCTTGTCACCAGCATCAAAACATCGCTATCCACCAGGGACCCCCAACAACCCCTCCAAGGATTCTCTCTCTATTCCAAGGGGATCAAAGATGTCGTCTCCCTGGCCACCAAGGCAATCGAGGAACCGCTCAAGATGCTCCCGACTGGGGCCGCCCTTGTCCAGACGCTTTTGGGAGAACCCGTCGGCCAGTTTGCGAACGTCACGTCGGCAACATTCGCCCAGGACGTCCAAAAACTCAATCAAAACGTGATCCGCATGGTCCATGCGGCCAGACCCAGTTATGCCTTGCCGTCCGGGCTGGATAACTTCTGGCAGAACGTTCAGAACCTTCCCTTGGACCAACAAAAGAGCAAACTCCTTTCCTATGCCACCATCATCGATAAGGTCTTGCAGGACACGGATCCGACCTATTCCAAGGGGACTCTGCCGCAACTCCTGACCAAATCGTTACAGGAAGGATGGAAAGCCGAAGACATCGTCCAAAACGGTTTCCGCCCCCTGATCCGTTTCGTGGATGCCCAAATCAAAAGCATCGCCAATGCGGCCATCGACAACAACTTGATCTTCCCGGCACTGGCGCGGGAGATGAGCGATTACTCCTGGGTTTCCAATCCGAAAGATGCACCGGATGCTTTCATCCACAACATGGTCGCCTACGCCAAAACGTTGAATCGCGTCTATGGTCTGGATGAGAATAGCGGCATCCAGGAATTCGAACAGTCTCTGCGTCAGGACTTCGGCGCGCCGACCGACATCAATGACTTGGTCCCGGGACTGCGCAAAGCCTTCGGCAAGATGGACGTTCTCCTCAGTCAACAAGTGAAGGCGCACGGAGGCTATTACGAGAACGGAACTCTGCTCCGTACGTTCAACAAAGCCCTCCAAACCGCGCCCCTCGAGGACATGGGGACGATCCGCAGCCTGTTCATGAAAGTCATGGAATTGGCCCAAAATACTTTAGAGACCGAATACGACAACCGGAGGGAAGCCCTGACTGTCTATAATGTCATCCCGGATGGCGTCACCATCGCCCAGTTCGGGGACATGTCCCACCTGGGCGCCGTGATCCACGGATTCATCCTGGACCTCAACCGGCTGGAACAGATGGCCATCAGCAACCATCCGGCTCTGGATGCGGAAAAGATCCACTCCCTCTTCAATTCCTATCGTAACGAACTCTGGACGACCTATCGTTCGGACATCGCCAATGCCGCGCCGGTCAATGAGCAGGGACTCTACGGCCAGTTGACCCATCTTCTGGCCTCCTACGAATCCATCCTGAAGAGAGCCACCGCCCAGACGGGCGCCGACCAAGTCTTCACGCGGGGACAGATTGTCGACTCGTTCGTCAGAAAGGTCATGCTGGACCAGAACAAGATGCAGGGATTGACGCCTCAGATCAGTCTGAACGACTTGAAGAGGGGATTATTGGAAGTCGAGAACCTGTCGAAACTCATCCCCTTGAAGATCTCCACCGAATTGATCCAGGGGCAGATATTGAACATGTCGGGCATGGCCAGCACCGACCTGTTCGACCAATCGGTCTTCAACGGGACGGAGGGTTACACTCTCCTGAACGCCCTCCAATGGGACATGCAGATCAAACACAAGATGATGCTCCAGAACATCCGACTGATCTACCAGAACGACGAAACGAGAGACCAAATCGACCTTCTGACAACTCCCCCGAACGTCAATGAACTTCTGAACGCTTCTCTGGAACAGACCAAGCAATGGATCATCTCTTACGCGGAGAAAGTGGATGGCGTGATTCAGAACGTCGGAGTGCGCTATGTCGGCGGCATGCTGTCCAAGCAGGTGGAGGAGAGCATGTTACTGGCCCAATCCCCCGTGGAAGCCCTCCATCTCGGCCTGGGAGCCCTCTACACGGGGATCTCCACGCATCTGACGGACGTCTACAGTTGGAAGTGCACCGCCCAGATTTTCCCGGACCTCCCCGCCGCTCTCTGCGAGAACCTGCGGAACGTGGACGATTACGCCGAACTCCCCAAGGCGGTTGAATCCGACCTGAACTCTTTCGTGAAAACCTACAACCTGATGAGCGGCAAGGACGTCGGGACGGTCGACGAGATATTGGGCGACGAATTCAGCGGGACCAGCGCCTATCAACTGACGTCGTGGTTGGATGGTTTGATTCGACGCATGGACCGCTTCTTCGAAAGCCACACAATCCCGAACATGTATTACCGGAAGGGGGAACTCATCCAGACGGCCATGACGGCTCGAATGGAAGCCACGCTCCGGAACGCGGACCCGCTCAGCGTTGAGAAATATGTCTACCACGAAGTCATGCTGAAAGCCCAAGGCCTTCTGGAGCAGTCATTTATGACGCGGGCCAGTTTCATCGGATCGGCCATCTCCACCCCTTTCCCTGACGGATACACCATCAACCAGGCCCCGAACCTGACGGTCGACAACTATGAGCTCAGCGGATCGCAGATCATCATCGTGCTGAGCGACCGCACCCGCGTGACCCTCTCCGACATCCCGGCCGCCGCCACCGAAAACGACCTGCGCGTCCTGGAAGACAACATTCGGAACCTGCTCCCCCGAGGCATGCGCGTTGTGTTGGTGACCGCTCCGGGAGAAAACGGTTTCAGCGTCAACGGATACATCTACGTGGCCTCTGAAAGCACGGGCACGTCCCTCCGGCCGGGACAATTCGTCAACGCGAACAACATCCTGCAGATCCGCGGGTTCGGTTCAGGGGAGATCGATACGGCCCTCCCGGCGATCATATCGACGACGGACCGTATCACGAACCCCACGGAACTCTTGACCAGCATGCACTCCACGGCGTCCAACCTGGCCGACATGGCCTATATTCTGACGGACGGCGATGAGGCGTTGAGAGATCAAGTGTTGGCGTTGGCGGACAAATATTTCAACGCCCAAGGCGAGACCTTCGTCCCATCCAACATCTTCGAGAAAGCCTGGTTCTACATCAGCCGGTTGTGGCGCCACGCCCCCGTGGACGAAGTGATCACCCAGGGACGCGTCAACGAGCGGATGTTCTCGTTCTTCGAAGACGTCTCGAAACTCCTGCAGGATGCGACCAACCGGGCGGGAGGGCACATTTTTTCGCGCGACGCCGACACCCTGATCTCCTATCAACTCCGCCAGCTGCTCGAGCAACTGCACAATAAATACGGCGACACGGAGAGCCTGGCGGTCGCCTATTCCCTCACCATGAGGGAGTTGGCGAAAATGATGATCCGGCCAGCGGAGGTCAGCCTGCCGGGAATGGACGCGGATTTCGAACGGGCCCTGACCGGCGTCTCGGACCTGAGGGATTTCAGCTACCAGCAGAACGAGATCTCCGCCACGCTCACGAAGATGCTCGAGAACCTGTCCATCAAACACGGGTTCCGCATTTCCGAGACAAACCTGGCCCGTCTCGACACGGCGACTCAGGCGTTCTACGCGGTCAAATCCGCCGACGGCCTTGAAAGTCAGATCCGCTACTATTTCACGACGGTCGAAGATGTTCTGAAAGAGGAATACGCGAAGATGGGTCTGAGCTACGACCTCAACATTGTTGAAGAGATCTTCTCCAAGCAGGGCGCGTCCCGGTATGGGTTCTCGACAGTGCCCGTCAACCCCGAAACGATGGACGGGGCCTTGAGCATCTACCGTGACGGAGTGCTCTTGTTCAAGAAAGCGATCCTCACCGCCGATTCCGATCTCACCTACCTGGCATTGGCCGGCAAAAGCCCCACGACCCTGGACGATAACATCATCAAAGGTATGCGAAAACTGGAGGGGATGCCCCTCGATGAAAAACTGGCGTTGATCTCCATGGGTGTCCTTCCGTCAGCGGTCCTGACAAAGAGGGAACGCCTCTACAGTTTCTTCCGTGACACGTTCATGCGGGACATCGTGGTTTATTCCCTCGGGCGCACGATCATCCGGATCACACTGGGACTCCTTTTCGGGTTCGTGTGGTATCTCATCCTCCTCACTCCGGCTCTGATTTATAAACTCATGATATTCATGGCCGCCCACGAGTGGGGACCGTTCAAAGGACGTCAATTCCAGCCCATCCCCGCGCTCAAGGACATCAAGAACCTCCTCAATCCGCCGTCCGCGATGAGCCCCACGAAGTACGCGGTCGTAAAAGTCACGACCGGCCGCACCTCCGACAATAAAGTTCAGTCGATGACGCAGATCAACGAAACGGTCTACCGTTTCGCGCCCCTTTCCCAAAAATGGCTCTACACCGCGGCCCGGCTCTCGGACATCGTCAACAACGTCCACCGAAAGAACGCCGTCCTGTGGGTATTGTCCCATACCATCATCAAACCCCTGGCCTGGGCGGCCCGCCTTCTGGAACTGGATCAAGCGCTCCTCGGCTTCGGGCTCATGTGGACCGAAGCTCTCAGCGGACTGATGAAACTGTTGGGAAGAAAAGAGGCCGTTCCGACAGGCGCGGCTCCCGCTCCGAGGAGAACGCTCGCTCATCGCGCCCTTTATCGGGTGGCGATCGCCGCCTTCGCCTTCTTCCTCACGGTATTGGGGCCCTATTTCATGGCGAAACATCACGCCGAACTTCCCTCGGCGCCGAAAGACAAGACCGAACAATTATTGACAACTCCCGTCGATTCCACCGTCATCGACGAGGCGGACACGTTGAATCTGGCCGACACCACGTCGCTGGCCCCCCTGTTCCGTACTTTCGGGCCGAACGAAGAGGTCAGCGAGAAATTCCTGACGCAGCCCATCCAGGAAAGGCTCGTCAATCTCCTCCGAAGTTCCTTCACCAACGACATTGTGTCCTTCACGAACCTCTCGGATAAGACAGGGACTCCCTACTTCGTCGACGTTTTCGGGAACATCAAGAATGCCGGTTACACGACGGACAACGCCATCATCATCGAAATCCACCTGGACGCCAAGGGCCAACCGGTCAACAAACCGCTTCTTCTGAAAGCCAAGGGAATCAACACTTCCGAAGCGCTGGTATCCACCCCGACGGAAGATTGGGGAAGTTGGTCCAAGCATTACACGATCCTGCGTTACGGCGCCATCATCTTCGAATTGGGAGCCGCCGACGCCATCGGGACCATGAACGCGGCCGAATTCAAGGAATACGTCGACAACACGCTGATTCCCTTCCTGAAGGAACGGCTGAAGGACGACCTGGCGGCGGGAAAAACGATCGTCTTCATACCAGGACACGGCGGTTCGAGCAAGGGACAATTCGAAGGGGAAGGGACGGCTCTGGTCAACAAGACGATCGAGCTGGTCAAACCCAAAGCCCCGTCTCTCTTCGGCGCGCTCTTCAGTTGGAGTCCCTACATCCGAATGCTCAACGGCCTGAGGGGAGCCTCCGATGAGGTCATCGACGCTGTCGAATCCGTCCTCCGCCAACATCAACTCCTCGGCGCCTCGGCGGACCGCAAAAACTATCTGCGACTCCTGAAGCAATTGCCACCGCATGTCCATTTGCCCTACGTGCTGGCGGAATGGGTCCTTGAGAAAACGCGCCACAGTCTGGCTCCTTCAGGGGAAACCACTCGACACGCCCCCCTCATGAAGCGCGCCGTCGAGGTGGCCCGGCTCATCTGGCCGGACCTGCTCATGGAGGATTTCGTCTTCGTCTCCGGCGGACAGGACAAATCCCTCGGGGAAACGCTCTTCTCCTTCGCCCGGGATGAGAAAACAGGCCGCACCAAGGTCTTCGTCCACGAAGACGTGCTGTCACATTTCGAATCCAAAGCCCGCGCCGCCGCCTCCACTCCGGGACTCCAGATGACCCAATTGCTCAAATACCTTCTGGTGGCCCTGCTCCACGACATGACCGAAGCGGCCGGCATGGACCACGACGATGTGGTGGCCTTGGGACTGAACATCGATCAGAACAATTCCCTGGTATCTCTCGGTCTCGACCAGATCGTCGCCGCGGCAAAAAACATCCGACAGCACCTGCCCATCCAGAAGACGGGCGACCTCGCCGACGCGCCCCAGTTGGATCACGTGGACTTCTACATCCCCGACCAGGCGGTGACACAGACTCGGGAGGCGGTCATCCAAACCTTGGGAAAACACCTCATCGCCTTGAACAAATCCGTGCTCTATCAGACTCAAAAAGGGACCAAATCCATTAAGACACGGTCGGCGGTCATGAAGAATGGGAGATTGTCCCTGACCCTGGATTCCCAATCCGCCGCCTCTCTCTCCAGTCAATTGAGACCCGGGGAGACCTTCAACATCTCCACGGAACCCCGGACACCTCGGTTCCGCATCGAGACCTATGACCCTGTCGAAAACGTCCTCGAGGCCACTCCGATTTCCGGCGAGATCGCTGAACGCTCCCCGCCGATCCCGTCCATCCATTTCATTCCGAGCATCGTGTCCGAAAAGGTCCAGATCCAGGTCTTGGACGCCATCTATCGGAACATCCAAAAGACAGGCCGGTCCGGATCCGAGATCGTCGACGAGGTATTGGGTCTCACGAAACCCCAGACGATGGTGAACTCGCGTGACATCCAGAACGCCCTCAAGACCATCGCCATCCAGAACAAGGCCGTCGAGGACGACCCTTCCAAACGCACCATCTTCGGCCTCACCCAGCTCCTTCTGCAGGACAGGGAACAACATCTGCTCCTCGTGCGCGGACCGCCCGGCACCGGGAAAACAGCCACCGCCCGGGAGATCATCCGCCAGGCCGTCAGCCAGGGCAAAAAGGTCCTGATCGTTTCCCAGATGAACCAGGCGGTCGACAACGCTCTGGCGCGGTTCATCGATTCCGATGTCCCGGCTCTCCGGGCCTCCAACGACATCACCGACAGCATGAGGGAGAACGGGACGACCGCTCTCTGGGCCGACAACACCGACGAAACCGCTGGAAAATCCTTGTTCATCGAACGGTTCGGGAAATCCAAAGGTGGCTTCGTGGTGGGAGCCACCAATGTCGGCGTGGTCACCACAAAGGTCATGCAAGACATGGCTCCTTTCCTGACCGACGGACGGTTCGACCTGGTCATCATCGATGAGGCCAGCCGAGACAACCTGGCCGGAAGCCTGGTCCCGCTCAGCCTGGCGAAAAAGGCGATCATCATCGGCGACGAGAAACAATTGCCCACCTTCCCCATCGCGGGACTCTCGGCGGAAGAAGCCTCCCGAGAACTGAACCTTTCCGGCGACGCGTATGACGATTTCAACCAGAGCCTGTTCGAACGGCTCCTGGGGTCGCGCGCGGCGACGGTCGTCATGCTGACGGTCAATCGCCGTTCCCATCCGGTCATCGCGAAGATGATCAGCTCCCTCTTCTACGGCAACAAACTGAGCGCAAGAGGTCTCGAGGCGTTGGAGAAGAACACGCTCCGGGTGATCGACACCTCGTCGGCGGGGAATCGTTCCTTCGAAGAACGAGACCCGAGGACCGGATCGATCCTCAATCGATATGAAGCGGAACTCGTCGTCGACGCCTATGCCGCTTTCCTCCAGAGCAGCCACTCTCCGGCGGACGCCTCCATCATCAGCCCCTATGCGGCCCAGGCGACGCTGATCAGGCAATTGATACGCCAACGAGGATTGGCGATGCCCGATGTGGTGACGACCGTGGACTCCTACCAAGGAGCCCAAAACAAAGCCGTGTTCATCTCGCTGGTCCGAGGTAATCCCGGACGCACCCTGGAAGGCGGCCGATCGACGGACATCGGATTCCTCCGGGACCTCCGCCGCCTCAATGTGGCCCTCTCCCGCGCCCAGGAACAGCTCTTCATCGTCGGAAATTTCGACACGCTCTCCCACGCGAGAAAATCCGCGGAACAGCCGGCGGCCGCGGTGTTCAAGGCGTTGAAGGCTTTCTACCAGGACGAGATCGTGGGGGGGAGATACACGGCCTCCATCCAAAAGCAATCCGGCGCGATCCGGACGATCTTCGGGTTGGCGCTCCTCATCGGCAGCGCTCTCGGGCTCAATTATCTCTTCGATGCCTCCTCTCTGTCATCGATGGAACTCTCCTCCGCGGGGTTCCTTCTCTTCTCCTTCACCCGGGACCACCTGAATCGCGTGCGGCAGTGGCTCCACAACACTCTCTGGCGTGCGCAGCGGATTTATAGAGCCCAAGCCACTTCCGAACAGACGTTTTCCGCAAGGATCAACAACATCGCCATCGCCGCCACGTCCCTGGTGCGCGCGGTCTATCGGGAGACTGCGAACACTCTGGGAAAACTGCCCGCCACCGGGATACGAACATGGTCCTCGCAGAACCTGAAATCCAAGACATGGGTCCACGACATCCTCCCCTTGTCCGGCACACCGATATGGACCCCGGCGACTCCCGGCCTGAAGGGATTGCCGAGCCATCTCCAGCACCTCCATCAGGACGTTTTTGCTTCGAGCCGGAATTCGATCAAGGATTTCATCTTGGGACCGGCCACGCTGTCCTCCTATGGACGCGTCAACGACCGCACGTCGTGGGTCCAACTGGGGAGCGAGACCATCGTCATCGAAGCCCCGGAACTCTTCCTGGATTCGTACGAACAGAAGTTATCCATGCCGGGACCGCTCAAAAACGTCCTCCGGAGCGTCCTGAGCCGGCTCCACCTGCGCTCCTACGCCTGGACGCCCTCCCAATGGAAACGCAGCATGCAGGCGGCCATGAAAACCTACAAGAACCCGAACCTTGAGAACCTTCAATCACTCCTGCTGAAACCGATCCTGGAGGATGCACACCTGAAAGAAGTCCTGCGCCAGCATATCGAGAATTCAGCCCGCACCCGATCCCCGTTGACGGGCGTCGATTTCGGACGCTGGAGCCAGAGCGCCGTCGATCAGATCCTGACGGATCCGACCCTGTTCTCCGCCCTCGACGACACCTTGAAATCGGCGATCCTGAACGCGCTGCTGGTCCAAGCGCCCGTCTGGAGCCACGAGACGGCTCCCGGCACGAGGGAAAACGCCACCCTCTTCTCTTTCGCACAGCAACTCTTCCTGAAGACGGCTCTTCCCAACGCGCCGACGATCCAGGTGGTCTCCCGCGAAGACATCTACCAGGCGCGCTTCCAACAAACGGCCGCGAACGACGACATCCTGCGGGACGCCCCCGACGAACTGTTCCTGGAGGAGACCAACACCATCCTTCTCAACCGAGACACGCTGAAGACGTTCGACGATTACATGGTGTTCTACCTCCATTCGCTCGGACATTACACTCTCGAGAACAACCTGAAACTCCAGCGCCTCCAGAAGACGGACACCCCCCAAACAGCCCTCCTGGAAGAAGGATGGGCGGAATCATTCCTCCTTTTCACTCTCCAAGGGTTGGCGAAGAACTTCTATCAGAGTTCCTCCGGGCAGAGCGCCGGTTATGACCTGCTCGCGTTGATCCATCAGTTCCGCCTGTATCGATGGAACGATGCGTTCCCTCATTACCTGACCGGATTGGCCCTTTTCCAGACACTCCGCGATTTCGTCGACGATTCCACCTGGGCGGCGGACATCCTTCCGTCCATCCTCAAGACCATGGCCGGACGCGACTCCCTCGAAAACCTCCTGATGACGTTGCCGGCCCAGCCGTCCTATTCTCTGCGGCAGCGCCTGGCACGGCCCGACACGGTCCAGAGGACGCTGAAAACGCTCCGTGACATCGGCCTGGACATGGTCTCCGGTTTCACGCCGCGCTTCATGAACCGACTCCTTCCCCAGAAATCCGAGGTGAAGGAACCGTCAGCGGACAGGCCCTCCTCCGCCACACTCTTCTCCATCGAAAGGGAGTTGTCCCAAGCGGAACCCCTGGCATCGAACGAATTCCACCGTCCGGATCTATCTGCCAAAGGCCTCAAAGTGGTCACGCTCTCGTCCAAGGCCATCTTTGAAACCCGGGCCGCCGGCCCCGACAAAGTCGGCCTTCGGTTCCAGGCGTTGGGCGTGCTCCGCCTGATGGAACGTTTCATGCAGGAAGCCCGTCAGACCGGCGCCACCGACAAACTTCAGTTCGTGCTCTATGTCGACGACGACGTCGCGATGGACAAAGACGTCATGGTCAAGACCGTCACGGCGCTGGCGCCGGAACTTCAGGATGCGATCCTGGTGGTCAACGCCGGCGACATCGAACAATATCAAGGGAACATCGTGAGCGCCATCCTGGCGTTCCTCTCGAAAAAGAGCAAATCCCTGAGCGATTCCATCAAGTTCAATTTCCTTTCCACCGACCAGTCACAGTTGAAACTGTGGGAATCCGCCCTGACCGATACGCAAAAGCGCCAGTCGGCCTGGATCACGCTGATGCCCAACGATCTCAAGAACCAGCTCCTTTCCACGGCCCTGGGAGTCACCATCGCCGTGCACGGCCAGTCCGGCGAATGGCTGGAGAACTACATCCGGGCCACTTATCCGGACGGCGTCGCCGACTTGATCCTGAACTCCATCCAACGCTACACCGACGGAGAAAAACATCTGGAACTCCCGGCTCGACAAACTCCCGATTCCTATCTCAACGAGATCGAGAACGAACGCATCATCGCCATCCAGGCCTGATCTCCGCCTTCCTGTTCCCATTATTTTCCATCAACCGCCCGGGGGACGTTCTTGTCACCCGCCTGAAATTCAGATAAAATCTCCGTCCATCATGACGATCCGAGTCCGCTTCGCGCCTTCACCCACAGGGCACCTCCACATCGGAGGGGCCCGCACCGCGCTTTTCAACTGGCTTTTCGCCCGCCACACGGGGGGGACATTCATCCTCCGGATCGAAGACACCGACGAAGTCCGTTCCACCGTCGAATCCGTCCAGGCCATCTTCGACGGTCTGAGATGGCTGGGACTCGACTGGGACGAAGGCCCCGTTGCTGCGATGAAAATAGCCGGTACAGAGCATTACCCGTCAAAAGGCCCTGCGACAGGTTTTGGCTTCTACTATCAGATGGAACGACTCCCTCTCTACAAAAAGGCGGTCGACCAACTCATCGCTGAGGGGAAAGCGTATCCTTGTTTTTGCACAGCTGAAGAAGTACAGAAAATGCGGGAAAAAGCGGAATCCCTTAAGAGACAACCCAAATATGACGGAACATGCCGCGATCTGACACCGGAACAACGGGCCCAGAAAACCAAGGAAGGCCGGTCCGCCACCATCCGTTTTAAAGCGCCTCTCAGCGGGACTGTTCAGTTCCATGACGACATCAAGGGGGACATGAAGTTCGACAACGACCAACTGGACGATTTCGTCATCATGAAGTCCTCCGGGGTGCCCACCTATAATTTCGCCTGTGTGGTGGACGACCATGACATGCAGATCACCCACGTCCTCCGGGGGGACGACCACCTCTCCAACACGCCGAAACAGGTCCTCCTTTATCGAGCCCTCGGGTGGGACAAGGAGATGCCGACATTCGCTCACCTCTCCATGATCCTCGGTCCCGACGGAAGCCGTCTCTCAAAACGCCACGGCGCCACCTCCGTGCAGGAATACCAACAGAAGGGATATCTGCCGGAAGCACTCCGGAACTATCTGGCCCTGCTGGGCTGGTCCACCGAGGACAGTCAAGACCTGTTCTCGTTCGATGAACTGATACAAAAGTTCACCGTCGATCGTTGCGTCAAGAGCGCCGCCACCTTCGATCCCCAAAAACTGGAATGGATGAACGGGGAATACATCCGCAAGATGTCCGTCAGGGAACTGACCGAGCGGGCCCTGCCCTTCCTCCGGGACGCCGGACTGATCCAGGGAGACGTGGAAGCGATGCGTCCGGAACTGGAAAAGGTGATCGCCCTGGAACAGGAGAAGATCAAACTGTTGACCGACGTCCCCAAACGGATCGATATTTTTCTGAAGGAAGTTCCTTACGATCCGGAGGCCGTCGAAAAAGTCCTCCGCAAGCCGGATGTCCCGGCCCTCCTGGAAGAATCGATCAAGGCCTTCGAAGCCCTCGACTCTTTCTCGGCGGCGGCCACCGAAGAGGCGTGCAAGGCGCTGGCTGTCCGACGGGGGATCAAGAACGGCGCCGTGTTCCATCCGGTGCGGGTATCGGTCTCCGGCCGGACTCAAGGCCCCAGCCTGTTCCACATGCTGGAACTCTTGGGGAAAGGGAAATCCATCGACCGGATCAGGAAGACGATCGCCTTCCTGTCCGCCCGATAATTCCATGGACCCCATAACGGACACCTCCTCGACGGAAAACGTCCTCCCCGTGAAGACCGATTTTATCCGGGAGATCATCGACGGTGACAACGCCAGCGGCCGTTATTCCCGGCGCGTGCACACCCGCTTCCCGCCCGAACCGAACGGTTATCTCCACATCGGCCACGCCAAATCCATCTGCCTCAACTTCGGGATCGCCAAGGACTACGACGGGCTCTGCAACCTCCGTTTCGACGACACCAACCCCTGCAAGGAAGACGTGGAATACATCGACTCCATCAAGACGGACGTCAAATGGCTGGGGTTCGACTGGGGAGACCGTGAATACTACGCCTCGGACTATTTCGAGAAGCTCTACGAGTTCGCCGAAACGCTCATCCGGAAGGGGAAGGCCTACGTCTGCGACCTGACGGCCGATCAGATCCGCCAATACCGGGGAACGCTGACCGAACCGGGGAAGGAAAGTCCTTATCGGAGCAGGTCGGTCGAGGAGAACCTCGATCTCTTCCGACGGATGAGGGCGGGGGAATATCCCGACGGATCGCGCGTCCTCAGGGCGAAGATCGATATGTCTTCGGGAAACCTCAACCTGCGTGATCCCGTCATGTACCGGATCCTCCGCGCGTCCCATCCCCGGACCGGCACAACCTGGTGCATCTACCCCATGTATGACTGGGCCCACGGACAATCTGATTCCATCGAGAAGATCACCCACTCCATCTGCACCCTGGAATTCGAGGACCATCGTCCTCTCTACGATTGGTTCGTGAAAGAGTTGGGACTTCACCATCCCCGCCAGATCGAATTCGCGCGGCTCAACCTGACCTATACGGTGCTGAGCAAACGCAAACTCCTCGAACTCGTGAAGGGGGGGTATGTGAAGGGTTGGGACGACCCCCGTATGCCGACCCTCTCCGGTCTCCGTCGGCGCGGGTACACGCCGGAATCCATCCGGGATTTCGCTCAGATGATCGGAGTCACCAAAAGCAACAGCATCGTGGATTTGGCCGCCTTGGACTATTGTCTCCGTCAGGATCTGAACAAGCGGGCCCCGCGGGTCATGGGGGTCTTGAGACCGCTGAAGGTGGTGATCGACAACTATCCCGACGGGCAGACGGAAGAGTTGGATTGCGTCAACAACCCCGAAAAACCCGAGATGGGGAAGCGAAAAGTCCCGTTCTCCCGTGTGATTTACATCGAGCAGGACGATTTCAGGGAAGTGCCGCCTCCCAAGTTCTTCCGGCTGTCTCCCGGCCGAGAGGTCCGTCTCCGATACGCCTATTTCATCAAGTGCGTCAGTCTGGTCAAGGATCCGCAGACCGGCGAGGTCACCGAAATCCATTGCACATACGACCCCGCCACCCGCGGAGGGGATTCCCCGGACGGACGCAAGGTGAAGGCCACCCTCCACTGGGTCTCCGCCGCCCACGCCATCCCGGCGGAAGTCAGGCTTTACGACAACCTCTTCTCACAACCGGACCCCGAAAACGTCCCGGAAGGACACGATTACAAATCGACGATGAACCCCAAATCCCTCGAGATACTGAACCCATGCCCCCTCGAACCCTCCCTCGTCTCGACGACAGCGGGGGATCTCTTCCAGTTCGAACGCCTGGGCTACTTTTGCGTGGACAAAGATTCAACTCCCGCGCGACCGGTCTTCAACAGGACCGTCACCCTTCAGGATTCCTGGGCCAAAATAGCGAAGACCCAGCAGAAAAAGTAGGGGGATGGGAAGTTTCATAAACCCCTTGTCATCCGGAAGGTTTCCTGTTATAATTCTCGTGTTCATCAAGAAACTAACTTTATCAGGAGGGTCATTATGCCGATTGCAGCCAACAGCGCCGCGCTCATCGTACTGAGTCTGGGGCTCTTAGGAATCATCATCAGTTTTCTCATCACCGACGCGAAACGTTATCTGATCGCCCTTTGTCTCGCCGGATTCATCGTCCTCACGGGAGCTTATCAGTTCATCAACGTGAGCATCCGTCAATGGCAGACCGCCCGGCGCATCGACAACCTCCAGAAGCAGCAGCGGGTGAATCTTGAAGCTCTTCAGGAACGACTGAGAGCCCAGATGGAAGCCCAGAACAAGCAGGGCGCGAAAGCTCCGGCCGCCGCCAAGAAATAATCTTCTCTCATTATCTATCGATGACCGAAGGGGATACATCAAAGTATCCCCTTCTTTATTTGGGTCCATCCCCACATGGAAAATCATCCCATCCTCACCACACAACCCCTCGACATCCCGGCCCTTGAAAAAATGGCGCTGGAAGGCCACGCCGGGTGCCTTCTCTCCTTCCAGAACCTCACGAGGGGCGATGACGGCGGCCAGGGAACCATCGACCATTATGAGTTCGAAACTTACGATGCGCCCGCCCAGAAAGAACTGTCGAAAATCCTGGAGACCGCGCGCGGCCTATGGCCGAATGCCCGCGTGATCCTCCAACACCGCACCGGGAGGATCCCCGTCGGAGAACCGAGTTCCTTCATCGGAGTCTCCTCGACGAATTTCAAAGAATCCTTCGAGGTCTGCCGTTACGTAATCGAACAGATCGATAGCGGCGTCCCGATCTGGAAAAAAATCATCTACCGCGATGGCCATAGCGCCTGGGCAGACAATCGCCCAAAACCTCAACGGCCTCCCGCCCGCGTCTGACATGACCGCCCCTGAAAAACGTCTGGAAAAAATCATTTTGGAACTACTGACGCTCGTCGGAGAAAACCCCAAGAGAGAGGGGCTCCGCAACACCCCATCCCGCGTCGCCCGGTCCTATCGGGAACTGACCGGCGGCTATGCCGTCAATGTCGACAAACTGATCAACAACGCCCTCTTCGACGTCTCCTACAATGAGATGGTGCTCGTCAAAGACATCTCTTTCTATTCCCTCTGTGAACACCACCTGCTCCCGTTCTTCGGGGTGTGCCATGTGGCCTATATCCCGAACGGAAAAGTCATCGGCCTGTCGAAGATCCCCAAACTGGTCAAAGCCTTCTCACAACGGCTCCAGGTCCAGGAACGGTTGACCCTGCAGTTGGCAGAGGTGATCAACACCAAAGTCAAGCCTCTCGGCGTGGCCGTCGTGATGGAGGCCAGGCACCTCTGCATGGAGATGCGGGGGGCACAAAGCCAGAACAGCCCGACGGTGACCAGCGCCATGCTGGGTTGTTTCAGAAAAGACGCCAGGACCCGCGACGAGTTCCTCACGTTGATCAAACGGCGTTGACGTTCAATCCCGCCGGAAGCCGTCATCCCATGGACACGACCCCCGTTTCGGCGCTCCTGTTCGACCTCGATGGAACCCTTGTTGACACACGCCGGGACATCACCGATTCGCTCAATGAGGCCTTGTCCCGGGTGGGACGGCCCCCGCGCACCATCGATGAAGTCACCACGTTCATCGGAGACGGGGTCCGGGAACTCTTCTCCAAGGCGCTGGGACCGGGCCACCTCGAACATCTGGACCGATGCTGCGACCTCTTCATCCGCCACTATTCACAACACTGCGCCGACCATGTGATCCTCTATCCGGGAGTGACCGATGTGTTGGCCCATTTCTCCCATAAACGGCTGGCGATGGTCACAAACAAACCGGAACATCACAGCCGGCTCATCCTCAAAGCCCTCAAACTCGAATCCTTTTTCCCGGTCCTCATCGGAGGAGACACCCTCCCCGAAAGGAAGCCGTCTCCTCTCCCGCTCCTGAAAGCGGCCGAACAACTCCGCGTCGATCCCGCCCGGACCGTCATGGTCGGAGACAACACCGGAGACATCTCTGCCGCCCGCGCGGCGGGCATGATTTCCTGCGGTCTCACCTACGGATACCGCAGCGGCCACGACCTGTCCCTCGAGAAACCGGACTTTCTCCTCGATCATCTGACGGAACTCAGGAGGGTGTTGTCATGAACACCCTCCTGTGGGGACTCCTCGGTTCGCTCGCGGCCGGATCAGCCACCTCGCTCGGCGCTTTTTTCGTGTTCTTCTCTCGGGACTTCAACAGGCGGCTTTATGCCGGCATGCTGAGTTTCGCGGCCGGCATCATGTTGGCCGCCACCATTTTCAGCCTGCTTCTGCCCGCCATGAATCAGGGAGGAATCTATCCGGTCATCATCGGGTTCAGTCTGGGCGTCCTATTCTTGGAACTGTGCGACCAGTTCATCCCGCACGAACACTTCCTGAAGGGGATCGAGGGGATCCCTGTCCATCTCCGACGGATATCCTTGTTCGTCCTGGCCATCACCATCCATAATTTCCCGGAAGGATTGAGCGTCGGAGTCAGTTTCGGAACGGACAACCTCCACAAGGCCTTGGCCTTGACGGTGGGGATCGCCATTCAAAACATTCTCGAGGGGACAGCCGTGGCGCTCCCGCTCCGATCCCAGGGATATTCTCCACTCCATTGTTTCCTCATCGCCTCTCTGACCGGCCTGGTAGAACCCATCGGCGGCGTCCTCGGCGCGGGATTGACCGTCATCTTCACCTCCGTCATGCCCATCGTCCTATCCTTCGCGGCAGGATGCATGCTCTATGTCATCAGCGGGGAGATCATACCCGAATGCCACCGCGAACACTCGGCTAAATCCACCAAGATATGGCTGATTGTCGGATTCATCTTGATGATGTATCTGGATAACATATTCACATGACCCTGTGGATAGATGTGATTATAATAAAATATAACATTCATGATTTATCGGAATATGTTCACAATCAACTGTTTTAAAAAAATATGGATATAGCTAAATTTGATGGTTTTTATCCACAACATGACACACAACCACGTTCAATACTGTCACCCCCCGGGGCCTTTCGGGGGGATAAAAGCACCATTAAAACCTCGTTCAATCACTGACAAAACACACCTCTTTTTGAAAGCATCCCCCAATCCCCTGGTTTGATTTTTTGTAGATTTTTCAAAGGACCGATACCTTTTTTCCACCCGATCGTCCCGATCAGTTATTTACATTACATTTACAATATATTCATGAAAACATAGCCTTTTTCGGACAAACTTATACTAGAGTTAATCCAGGTAACGTTTATATTGATTGAATTAGTAACTATTATGAATAAACTTGCACACAAAACATATCGATTCATCAAAAAGAGCCTCCGGCCTGTTTTGGCGATCGTCTTTTTTTATTCCAACGTCATCGCCCTCCACGCGGTGGAGTCCAATTTTTGGAACGAACGCAAACAAGCCGCTCAACGGTTAAAAGAGAAACCGTCGTCCTCCCAATCTTTCTCCTCCTTCGAATCGCCCGCGGAAGAGTCCCGCCGGGCCGGCCTCTCGCCGGAACAGACCCAGTTACTGGCCCAATTACCGCGAGCCACGGATTTCGATTTCGGCGTGACGGAGAACGTCGCCATCTCCTCGTTGGGGAATGCCCCCTCCCGCACTCTCCGTCCCGACGACGTCAATAAACAGTCCTCTCCCGAAAAAAACAATTCCACTTGGATTTCGACCCTCGTGCTTCCTTATGGCGCCGTTCGAGACGTCTATCTTTCAAGACAACCGAATTCGCCCGTCGTCGTCCACATCCAGGACGCCCACGAGATCCAGGAAGCGCAGAAGAACATGGCGGCCATGATCCAGGGATTGAGGGAGGAACGAAAGATCAACCTGGTCGGGATGGAAGGAGCCCAAGGGGCTTTCGCGCTGGAACCCTATCGCAGTTACGCGGAACCCGAGATCGTGCGGGGCCTGGCGGACTGCTTCATGAAGAAAGGGTATGTCAGCGGCGCCGAGTATGCGGGACTCACGTCTCCGCATCCACCCCTGCTCTGGGGGATGGAAAACGGCGCCCTCTACGAGAGCAACGTGCAGGCCTTCAAAGACTCCATCAAATACAAACCGGTGGTCCACAAACTCCTGACCGATTTCAAATCGACCCTCGAACGCCTCAAAGACGACGCCTATTCGACCGATCTGAAGAACTACGACAAGCATTTTAACGCCTACAAGAACCGCCAGGAAGGGCTGGGAGCGTACGTCCGATACCTGATGTCCTCCTACGAGGGGAACACGCTGAAATTCTTCAACCTGCAGGTCCTGCTCGACGCCCTTCAATGGGAGGAGAACCTGGATTTCAAGCAGGTGGAAAAAGACAGGATGCAGTTGGTGGAACTTCTGGCCAAGCAGCTGTCGGAAGAAAAGCTCTCTTTTCTCGTCCAACAGAGCCTCTCCTATCGCATGGGACAGATCAGCTACGGCGATTACCATCGGTTTCTGCGGAACCTCTGCCGGCAGAACAACATCCCCCTGGACAATTTCTCACAGTTGAACTCGTACATCAACTACGTCCTCCTCGCGGAACAGATCAACCGCAACGAACTCCTCATCGAACTCGGCAAACTGGAGGAGGCCTCTCAGAACGCGCTGGCCGTTTCTCCCGAACAGAAAAGTCTCGTCTCTCTCAATCGCAACCTCATCGTTCTCGAGAAATTGACCGCCCACAATATGACCCAACCGGATTGGTATTACTACAACGAGAAGCGGGGGGAGATACTGCGGATCTTCGCCGACCTCCGCGCGGCGGGGGCCCTCGTCAAGCGGGACGTCCTCGTCACGGAGCCGGCCGGCTTC
The DNA here is from genome assembly GCA_022709755.1 of Elusimicrobiota bacterium. Taxonomy (GTDB): domain Bacteria; phylum Elusimicrobiota; class Elusimicrobia; order FEN-1173; family JAKLIF01; genus JAKLIF01. Next base: position 131,393 of record JAKLIF010000005.1, read on the forward strand.
GTCGAGATCCTCAAGCCCTATGAACAGTTCTGCCAATACGCCATGCAGCGGAACAACGCGCTCGTCGACAACCTCTTATCCAAGATGAAAAATGAAAACACCGGCACCGCCATCCTGGTCGCCGGCGGCTTCCACACCGATGGGCTGACACAGATATTCCGTCAGCGGGACATCTCCTATATCGTCGTGACCCCCAAGATCAATGAGGTGCCGAAAGAAAGCCATTATCTGGATGTCTTCGCTCACGACCCGCTGCCGCTCGAGCAGATGTTCTCCGGAGAAAAGATCTATCTTGCGGCGGAGCGGTTGCTCGTCCAAGACACCGCTCAGATCAAGTTCGCTCCGGCGCGCCTGAACATCTTCCGAAACCTTTATAACGCCTACGGTTTGGTCCTGAAGTCCTTCGCACGACAAGGGGACCTGAACTCGTTGAACGAACAGGCCAACGCCTTGGCCAAGAAACTCCAAACCGACGGCACACTCAACGCGGCCGTCAACGACGGTCTCAGCCGTGAAGGTGTGTATACGGTCTACGACGTCACCCACAGGCAGAAAGACTCCAAGATCCGTTCCCGCCTGGCCATCCTGTCACAAGACAAAGCCAAGGCCGCCAAAGAACTCCTCCGGAAAGACGGCCTGGAAAACGCCATGGACGAGGCGGAGATCACACTCAACGGCAAGACCTATGCGCTGACCTTGTTCAAACATTCTTCCGCGCTGGATTCACTCTCCGACTCTCTGGAAAAAACGGCCTCGAGCGCAAAGGCGGGGCTCTCGTCCCTGGGGACGATGCTCCGCTCCGGCGGTCAAGCCCTCCGCGGCCTCTTCGGCCGCACGGCGAAAAAGACCGGTCATGAGGTCAAGGCTCCCGTGCAGGCAGGAAAAACAACCTCCCTCCTGGCGAGGATGAAGAATCATAAAACCTATGTCTTCGGAGCCGTTGTGCTGGTTCCTGTCATCGAAACCATCCTGTTGCGCGCTCTCGCGTTCGACCCCACAGGTTTCACCATCGGCGGAGTTCTACTGGCCGGGATCATTTTCGCCTTGCTGCACGTCGATTCTTGGCGGGATTTGTTTCGAAAACAAGGGGACCCTAAAAGAATAACACCCCTCCAGTTCCTCGCAGTGACAGCCTTCCGCATCGTGGGCGGAATGGCGTTTATAGCTTTATTCTCCATGCCCGGCACCATCCACGTTCCCCTCGAGGCCCTCCTGGGTTTCGGGTTGAACCTCTCACTGCCCAGCCTGGGGGTCCACGCTCTCTTACTGAATCTGCCCATCGTGCTGGGGATCGTCCGCTTGGCCAACCAAGGCCGACAGATTCCCTGGTTTATGAGGCCTTTTTCAACGCTCACCGCAAAAGCTCCGGCGCTGCAACCAACGGAAGTGGGAATGGCCACATTTGCCCAACCGGACAATATCGCGGTGCGCCCCGCTTTACCGAACGGCTACAAATACGAACAGAGACAGATCAGGTCCATGACCGGGGGGGGAGAAGCCGTCAGCAGATATCTCAACTACTTGCAGGAAACAGCGGGGTTTTTATCCCTGGATTCCCCCATCGTGAAAGGGCTGCAGAGTTACCTGGATAAAATGGAAAATCTATCCCCTGACAGAAAGAGCACCCGGATCCTCGTCCTCGCCAACTCCCAAGAGAAGAACGCCTATTCGTTGCCGGACGGCACCATCATCATGACCTGGGCTTTGGCTTCCCTTTTCCGAAAAGGGGACGTGGGAGAGCTCGTGTGGATCCTCCTCCATGAGAGGAACCACTTTGTTCGAGGACATGTCACCATCTCGTCGAGAGCAAACGACATTGACAAAATCGGGCTTGAGCGTCTTCAGGAATATGAGGCGGATCAAAGCAACATGGATTTGATGGTTAAACTGGGACTGAACCCCATTGCCTCCGCGGAAGCGGCCCAAAAAAGAATGGCGAACGACTCGAGCGGCATCGGGGGGATGGCCCATGGTTCATGGGATATGCGGACCGTCCTCACAAAAATAAATGCACGAAGCGTGGATTATGAGGCCTACATGAGATCCCTCAAAGTCCGCGTGGACCCCTCCAAACAGATACCGGACAACTGGCTTCCAGACACCGTCTATCCGGACAAGATCGACCTTTTAACGAACAGCCGCTTTGATGATCGCTGGAAACAACTGCTGGATTCCCTCCCGCTTGTGCATACGCGGGGCTACCTGACGTCCTTGATTGAAAAGGGGAAGTGGGGATATGATGAAGAACTATTCGACAAAATCGACTATCTCCTGGATCGCTACTCGCGAGCCTGCGGGACCGACGACCAGCGAGCCGGGATACTGCTCTTTTATTACTTTTCTGGCATCATGCAGAGCCATGGCAGCGGACTGCCTCCCCTCTTTCAGGTATTGTCGAACATCTGGACGACACCCGAAGGATTTCTAAGTGATGATTCTCCCCGGGCGGCACGACACCCGAACATTCATCGTGTTTTTAAGGGATTCGGGCAATTGCATTCCCAAGGTTCGATCGAAGCCAATCAAGAGCTCCTTCGGCCGTCCATCGTTGGCGTGAGGGAACTGGACATTAACCCGGCAGGGCTCAGCAAGTGGACGGTTCACAATGAACTCAAGGAACTCCTCCAGAGCCCCCTGGCGGAACGGTTCATCGCCCGCTCCTTTTCCGACGCAGATTATTTCCGAGAAATCGAGAGCGCTTTACGGCGCATGAATGGCCTATGGCCCTACACGGGGAATCCGGACGCAGACCCGAGTTCAGCGAGAATCTATTTGCAGTATTTCATCGAAACCGCGCGTTCCAGCATCGATCGGTACATGACCGCGGAGCGGTCTGAAGAAGACCTGATGAGATTCTTTGAGGGACTTCGGGCGACTCTGTCGGAAACGATGACCCGCCTCAACGTCAGTTTCGACGACGATATTGCCGAACAATACCTCTTCAAGGACGCCTCCTTTAACCGCGATCAATTCAAGAGGTGGAGCCCCGTCTTGCGGCAAATACTGAAACCGCTCATATCGAATTCAAAAGACTCCTTGACGATCGTCGTAAAAGCTCGCGACAAAGACCGGCTCGTCCAGTTCATCAACACCCATGACTACTCTCACAATTTTCTCAAACATCTGGGGAAGATTTACAATTCGAACGGAATGAACCGGGACGACATCCTGTGGCTGGCCCAGAACTCATCCTCCATCGCCGAGCTCCCCTACTTCGACGACCTTCTCCGGAAGTATGGATATAAAACGGTTGAAACGGCCAAAAGAATGTTCGGACCTTCCTTTGAAAAGAACCTGTCCCGGGACATGACATCCCTGTGGCGAAATCTTTTCGTAATCAACACCATCACGACGCCCTTGAGCGACGAGGACCGCTTGGCCGTCGTAGAGGAGTTCTTGAACACACACGCCTCAACGATACAGCAATCGGACGATTTCCCGTTCCTCTGGTGTCTCGTCAACGAAACCCTTCTCGTCAACGAACGAAACGCCCACCTGGACAATTATGGCCTGGACCTCAATAAAGAAGACATCAAGGACCCTCGTTCCACCTATGATCGCTCTCTGGACATCGCCATCGGAGATCGAATCCTCCGAACGTCACTTTTTCAGCGCTATCAGAAATTCCTTTTGTCCCAAATGAACGCTCGTCCGGAACTCGTCCCCGCGATATACTCCTCAACGATCGGCCTTCTCGCGGGCGTGTATCGCCGTTCCACGGACCTGGAGGAATCCACGATCCTTCTGGGGCTTTCCCCGACGTCCAAAACATTCGGGGAACCTTTCATGGAACGGTTGGTCGACCAACTGGGTCAACGGGTCCGGGGGGAACCGACGTTAGATTCCATAAAAGAAGCCCTCCAACTGACGCGCTTCCTCCCCTCGGTCTCGGACCGCCGCCCCATGCAGAGGCACTTGATGGTTTGGGGAGCCAGCCGCCTCTCCGTGAAGGACGCCGCCGATCTTTTGGAATTCGCCCACACGGAAATGAACTTCACCGACATGTCCATCCTGAAACAATTCACTGAAAAACGCCTTCAAAAGACAGCGGACTTGGACCAGGTGGCCACGCGAGTGGAAGAACTCTATTCGTCCTTCCGACAAAAAGGAGGCACGGGATTGTCGGCCGCCGTCGCCTTGGATACCACCCTTTCCTATTTCAAGAACCTCACTAAAAGCGATCTCCTGCGCTTTTTGAAATTGGCGGTATCCGGAGGGCGAGAAGACGAGGAAATGCGCCGTGTCTTGGCGCCGATATGGCTCAATTACGTCAACCTCAACGCCGTCGTCTTCAACTACCAACTGGAAGAACACAACGGCCGGCTGACGGTCACCGGACCGGGGGCTTTCAATTTCGTGACGTTCAACGATTTCGTGGAGTCCCTCTATAACCTATCCGACGAAATGAAATCTTTCCTCCTGGCAAAACTGCTCCTGGAAGACGGCATACTGGCCGACTCCTACCTGAAACAGCAATTTGCGACGTTCGTGTCCTCGTTCGTGGACACCAGCGGGAATAACGCCGGCACGGGAAAACTACTCCAGGACATCCTGGACTCCCTGTTGAAGGTCGGGGCACCCATCGATATCGCTTTCCCGCTCATACAACTGATGATCCCGATGACACTGAATCGGCCCGGCCGCGTCATGAATCCGACCCTGGATGAAAAGGACATCGGCCGATATACGGGGGAGTTCACCTTTCCCTTCAATTGGTATCCGCTGACCGAATTCGAAAATTTCCGGAATACGGCGAAAACCAACATCAATTCTTTTCTCAACATGCCGAGAAAGCAATCCCTATCGGAGGGCTCTCTGAAGGAACTTGAGAAAATCAACGAAGACTTGGCCGCCAAAACCTCCGAGACCGGTTTCATGCCCGAAAAAACCGTGCCGTCCGAAAAACCCGTCGTCTCCTCGGTGTCCCCCATGGACGCCGTCCTCCGCGTGGCCCAATCCCTGGGAGGAATTGGCGTGAGGTTCATGCAGGTACTGGGACAATACGTGGCTATCCCGCCGGAATACGAAGAGAATTTCAGCCATGCCTACGACCAGTCTCCCGCCATGGGCAAGATGGAGATCTATTCGAACCTGAAGAAAATCGCAAAAACGGACCCCGATATCCGGAAATTCCTCGATGAAAACCTCGTGGAGATCGGCGACCAGCTGGGAGGCGGATCCATCTTCACGGTCTACCTCGCGACCGTGAAATACCCCGACGAGAAGGGCCAATGGACGGAACGACAGACCGTTCTCAAGCTCCGAAATCCCAATGCCGAAACCTTTGTGAGGGATACGGTGAAGTTGATCGAGAACACCATCCTCGACATGCAGCGAAAGGATCTTTACGCCAAGGACATGACGATGGCCCTCCGCGTCCTAAGCCTGATCAAGGAGTGGATGATCAGCGACATCCAGGACACGCGCTACCTGGAGATGGAACCGTATTTTCAGGAAACCCAGACATTCACGACTTCCAACGGCACGACCATTCAGTCACCGAGCCTGCTGTCCCCGTCAAAAGATTTCATCCGTGTCGAAGAAGTGGCCCAGGGCAAAACACTGAACGTCTTTCTTCACTCCGAAGGAGGCAAAGACCTGGATGTCGCGAGGAAAGGCGTCGAGGCGGCCGTGGAGAGTTACATCCGCATGCTGACGCAGCCGACAGCACACAAGGGAAAAAGACGCTATTTGATGCATTCGGACATCCATCCGGGAAATGTGGTCTTGAAAAACGACGGCAATGTCCTCCAATGGATCGACCGGAGTTTATACCAAGAGTTGTCCCAGCAGGAAGCCGAGCTCATTCTGGCGCTGGAAGGCACCTCCGGCACGAAGAAAGGGCTGTCGTTCATCAAAACCATATTCGATGCGCCTGAAAACAGGGGGAGATCCGCCCTCTCCTTCATGTCCCGATTCATGTCGCAATACGCGAAAGCGAAGGGGGGGTGGAGGAGTGTTCTACGTTCCTACCTTCACCCCGGCGAAGGCGGCATGGGGGATGAGGAGTTCATGACCGACAGCCTCCTCCGCCAGATGAAAAAGGAAGGCGTCATCATCCCCCTGAGGATCGAGATCGGCGTCAAGAACAACGCGGCCGTGAACCGCATGCTCAAAGATGCGGGGCTCCCACCCCTCAAACACTACATTCAAAACGGTTTTCAATCTGACACCGCCTCGGGCGGACTCATCCCGAGACTCGAAGCCCCGCTGACCCGACTCACGCAGAAGTTCCTGCCTCGAGCCAGCGCCCCTCTCATCAATCGCGCTTATCGTTTCTTCACGGCACCGGCGGCGGAAGAAGGATTGGTGGCGGCCTTGGGGCTTGGCGTTCCCCTGCTGATACAATCCGTCTTCGGAATCGACCTCGCTCCGTCGCTCGTTTGGACCTATGCCGCCGCCCGGGGCCTCTTCGTGGCGGCCCACCTGATACCATCCAAAGGGCAACGCGCCCCTCCCTGGGGACGCGTCATCAGCGCCGCCATCATCAGTGCCATCAATGTCTCTCTCTTCGCCCTCGTGCCCGTCAATCTCTGGGCATTCCTCACCGCCACCGTTGTTCTCCACAGCGTCGTCAACATGGTCCCTCGCGGACTTCTCATCGGTCTCCTGTTGGGAGTCCAGGGATTGATCAGCCCCGACTTTAAACCTTACACCTCCAACATCGTCGGCGAATCATCCACAATCAAAGTCGACGTCGCCCCTTCTCTGAATCCCTCGATGACGGGACGCGTCCAGGCGAACGACTATTTTGCGGACGCAACGACCTCCCCCGGCGATACGGTCCGGGTCGAACAACTGGATTTGGCCGACATGATCGCCATTCTCCGGGAGACTCCGGAAGTCGATGCGGCCTGGAACAGCCAAAATGCCGGCATATCGCGGATCACGGAAGTGACAGATCCCGATCTCCGGATATACCTCGCCAACGTCCTCGTTGAAGTGTCCAACATGCCGGTCGACAAACAGGTCCGCTTCGTGAACAACTTCATGTTCGCCCCATCCGACCTCAAAAAACCCGTCGTCATCAGATTGCTGGCCCTGGCGCGGAGCGGGTTCCTCGAATATTTCAAATATGACGATTTTGATGAGCGGGGACAGGACGCGCAGATGGACCCCGCCGGTTATCTTTTTTGGAGAGGTTGCAAGGGTTACGGTGTGGGGGAATGCACGGCGTACAGCACGATCTCGGACATATGCAACAACGATTATCTGACCCAGATGGCCCACGTTTTCGCCAGACAACAGATGAGCACGAAACAACACAAGGTGTTCTCGACCGTTCTCTCAACACTCAAAAGACAGAAGCCGGGCTCCTGGGCCCCGTTATACACAAGCATCCTGTCGACAGCGCCTCTGTTCCCCAACGAGAAGGGACAGGCCGCCTATGCGACCGCCATCCTACAGAACGAAGCTCTTCTAAAAACCTTTCCCTTCCACGTCTTCTATCTCACCGGCACCAACGTGACGAAAGCCGAAACTTTCGACGAAATGTTCAAGGTCATACCCAATTTCAACGATCCCTCCTCTGTCACCGACCTCAAGCGGTTCGAAGGCACTCTGTATATGTTGTCGCACCTCTCTAAAAACCTGATCATTCCGCAGAACAAGGTGGACGAAGTCTTCACGAGCTACTGCAATCGGGATCAAAAGAACTGGCAATCCAGCGACAGATGGCTGAGGGACAACTTGTTACCGATCCTGAAAGACCAGATCGACACCAAATGGAAGTTCCAACGGCCGGCGGCCTATAAGAACGTGGACGATTTGGTCTACTATCTGGCTGTCGGTTTGTCTGGAATCAATTTCCAAGGAGGGGATTATTACGCCCCGTCGGAGAAGAAACTGAACAACATCCTCTACGTCGTTCAAAACTGGGCGAAGGTCAACGCCGGCAAAGGACAAATCTCGGAGACCAGCATCGGTGAAACCCTCCAGGCCCTTGTTTACGCCGACGCGGGGCTGGCGAGTTTCCCGATGGATATATTGACTCTGGTCGACCCCGGGATGTTCGGTCGGCATAAGTTTTTCAGGAACGGAAAACCCATCGCTACCAACACCGCCTTCATGCACTTCCATATGGACATGGTACCCACCGAATGGGACTCCAACGGCGCTCCCACCCGGTTCGCCCCGGACACCGAACCCACCTATATGGCCGGGTCCTACACCGTCCTTGGCTCTGAATTGGGACATCTGTGGGAATATCTTTCCCTGCAAAAGGCCGGCAGGAACCCGCGGGAAGTCCGTTACAACACCGTCGTGAGTCAGAACCCTGAACTCTTCGACCGGCTTTTCGGCATCCTGAATTATCGGAATGCCCCCTATCTCTCATACACGCAGTCCCACGACTACGTTCAGGGTGTCTACCAACTGGGTGAGAATTTCGCAAAGGAGAAGGTCGCCAACGGACAGGCGAGCGACCTATTCGACATGCTCCGGCCCAAACTGAACATTTCGCGGACCGATGCCCTGAAAAAGTATGCGATCGACCATGTTTCCGAATACGGAAAGGAGACGAATCGCCCCCCGTGCGGGTTCACCCCCTCGGAAACATATTACCTGGGACTGCTGCTCATGAAAGACGGGGGATACAACGACTCCAAGGGTTCAAAAACAAAACTCCAACAATTAAGAAACACCTTTTCCGATGCGGAGTTGGAACAGGTGGCTGGATTCCTACCCTTTTCGAAATACCGCCGCAACGGATTGCTCAACGTCACGCCTCAGAGCATCTGGACCTATATTGCCGGGGAAGAAAAGCATGTCACCGCGGAACGCATGACGATGGACTATGTCCTCTGGCTGAACAAACTCGGTATTTCGCCCGGCATCCAGTCGGAATTCACCATCGAACTTTTCACCAAACACATCATCCCCAGCATGATCATGAACGGCGAGAGCGATTTCGGAGCGTTCTTGGACGAACTGTACAAGATCGATGAGCCGGGACCCAACCGCGGCCCGAGCATCAAAGACAAGATCCTCGAGAAGCTTCTCAATCAAGGGAAGATCAAGAAGACGGAAAAGCCCATGAAAGAACGCGAACCCGGCAAGACCATCGAGGACATCTATGAAGCGGGTGAGAAACCGAGCGATCTGGCCTCCGTCCCGACGCCTCTCCTCATTCTTATAATCGCAGCCGCCTTGGGCGATCCAAAATTCCGCAAACGTCATAAGGAATGGTCCGATGAGGCGGAAAAAGACCTTGTCGACATAACCATGGCCGCCATGGGGGCCAATGCGTCATTAAGGGAAGATCAGGTTCTCTGGGTAGGCACCCCCGTGGAAATGAAGGGGCAGAAAAAACCTGTTCTCTACCTCCAGCCGTTTAAGTGGGGGGGCAACATCATCAAAAGTTTGGCCGACCGGCTGGACTTTTCATGGCTGACGGACGAAAAGTCGGAAATATCGGCTGCTCTCTTTCAGACGGCGGAACATGGGGAAGTCGTCTCTCCTCAAGAGGCCGAAGAACCCGTTACCGTGGGGGAGAAAGAGATCACCGTTCGGAAGGAGGGAACAAAAGCGGCGGAGGAGGGACTGTCTCAGGAGGAAGAACAGGCCAAGGCATTCCTTATGGGACGCCCAGAAGCACAAAAATACATTGAGCCCTATCTGTCTCTTTTCACAGGGAAAGACTTTATTCTTCTTGAACAAATCTTTCATATAGCCGAGGGGGATCATTCAGCCGGGGACGAGTTTGATAAACACATGTTTCCGACATTAAAATCATTGCTGAGAGATTATCTTTCGGATCAGGGCCAGGCCTATATAACGGATGTTTTGTCTTTGGTCGTCAAAACGGGAAAAAACGCCAAGGCCATTATGAAATACGGATTGCCGGCGATCCAGGCACTTATCGATTCGAAGGAATCCTTGGTCCAGAGCGAAAAGGATTTGCTTGATATCATCGCGATGGGGGAGAAATCCAAAGTAAACATTCAGAGTCTCCTGAGGGGGATCGACGCCGTTTCCAGTATGATCCGCACGCGGGAGGATTTGCTCCAATACAGCAAGGACATCGTCAAGATATGCAAGGCACTTGAAGGATATGAGGAAAACGTTTTCAAAAAACTGAAAGAAGTATATTCGGGGCACCTCAAAGAAAGTCCCTCGGCCTGGGAATTTTTCGTTAAACCCATCATATTCAGCCAGACACAGGGCGCGTCTGCCTGTCTGGACGTGGTGAACGGCATTTGGGACAGAGGGGCCTTAAAGACCGACAAGGATTTTGAGTTCCTGCGGGACTTCATCGACACCAACGGCGTTCATGCCTACGATTTACTGATGAATTTCATTCTTAAGGGAATCGAAGAAGGCGTGATCGTGGGTTCGTTGTCTGACAGCCGAAGTGACATCGAAACCTACCTTCAAACCATTCCTTACGCCAGCATCGATCTCTACAGAGCGTTTAAGTCGGGCGCGACGGAAGCGCTCAAGGCCATGCGCACCAGATGCGAAACGATCCATCGAGCGATTGTGGACGGCGATGCAAGCGCCTATGCGGATGACCCCCTGTTCTTAACGGTGCTGGTCCATGTGTTCCCGCCCAACATAACGGTCGACCGAAACAAATACGAAATGCTTTATAACCACATGAACGATTACAAGCTGGACGGTGTTGTCCCCTCGGCCTTACAGAACAGGGAAATTCATTTAACGGCAGGCAAATATATTTTGAACGATCCGTCGAATCCTCTGGACAAGACGCCTTGGAACAGCATCGCCATGGCTATATCCGAAGTGAACGAACATTTCGTTCCCATGCAGGGCGAAGACGACATCGTCAAGCTGGGGGATATCCTTATGAAAAGCTGGGAGAAAGGATCTTTCGACCAGCACGCAATCATCAGGGAGCTATATCGCTACCATCTCACTTACATGGGCGGCAAGCGCCTGAACGCCTCCTTGAAATCAATGAGGGAGTTTCTGAATCTCAAGAAATTCGCGGAAGACACGATACAGATCGCCGTTCGGGATTTACTGGATCGCTATAAAAATATTCAGAAAAATTCCTATGACGATATGATCAACAAAATGATCCGGACAGATCCGCTAAAGGAAGCACAGAGCGTTGTTGGAATACTCAACAGCGTCGGGATGGACGCAGACCAGGCGAAAATATTGCAAATATTGTCGTCAAAATTGCGCACGAATGATACGCAGATGCTTTTGGAGTTGTTGGGGAGAATTCGAAGTGAACCGGATGCAGGCAAGGTTGTGTCCATGATCGCGCAGAATATTCGATACGACAAAGACAAAATGGCGGCCGGCACGATTGCGCAGCGATTGGTGGGAGCCAATGTTAAAAAGATGGACGCCGAGTTGAACAAGAAATTCACGACCAACCAGGAGCGGGAAGAGGTCAAACTTCGTATTGTGGTTTCCAAACGGAAGGCGCACAGTGTCATCGGATATAACGCGGGAGTCTGCGTGGCCGCCGATCAGCAGTTATGGGACAACCCGAACTTCATGCATGCCGTCTTGTTTGATGAAAACGGAATTGCTCAGGGGGGGATGCACCTGTTCGTGGTGGAACATGAGGGCCTGAAATATCTTTCCCTGCCCGGGATCAACCCAACGCCCGCCTTATTATCCAAAATATACGGGGAAGATATCTTGGACGAGTTGGTCTCTTATGCAAAGGATCTTGCCGCGGAAATGGGCCTGGAGGGCGTTCTAATTCCTCAAGAGGGAAGCATTCATTCCAATCGTCCGGAAGTAAAGGTTGTTATTGCGTCAAAGAGCTACGAAGAGGTGGATTGGGGTAAAAAATTCGTATTCACGGAGTCCAAGGACCGCCCCTATTCGATGAGCAAGTTTTACATCTTGAAGACCATCCCCGCTAAAACGCAGGTGATTACTGAAACGAAAGAAGAAAGAACGTTGGAAGACCGGGGGAAGGAGATAAAGATTCAGACCGCCCCGACGCAGATCGCATCCGGGATGGATGCGACGAGTGTTGACACGCCCGACTTTCAGGATTCGTCGAAAGTGGCTCCCCGTCAGTTCAAGCGGGATAATTACACCCCGGGACACATCGAAGAATTGAGATCCATTTATGGGAGGAACAAGACGATCCCGAAAGAATACGAGCTTCCCATCCTGATCGCGCTTTCCCATTACCCCGAACTGGCCGACATGCAGATCGATTTCGAGCTCCGCAAAGACACACCGCTCAACACCTCCCTGGTCAGCCGGCCCAGAACCTTCTCGTCGTTCCTCCCGGGTGAGCGCCGTCGCTACCACATCATCATCAACGACATCTCGCGTCGGGAAGACTCGGTCGCTCCTCTCCTTCGAGAAGCCTCTTTCAACGCTCAGGTCGGAGTATTGGGACACGAACTGGCCCACATCGTCGACTACCGGGCAAAAGGTCTTCTCCAAATCATCGGGACCGGCCTGAGTTACCTTTTCAGCGCCGGTTACAAGAGATCCCTTGAGAAAAAGATCGACCTTCTGACGGTCAGCCACGGCCTGGGCTGGCAGTTGCACGACTGGGCTGACTTCGTGCTCAACGAATCGAATGCTCCGGAGAGTTACAAGGACTTCAAAAAGCGCATCTATCTCTTCCCCGGGGATATCGCCAGACATATCTCCAGAACGCTCAAAAGCCGATTTTCATCCAATGTGGTCCATTCAGCCCTCTACTCGGCGAACGGGCCGGCATTGACCGACCAAACAGCCGATACGATCGCCCAGACCATGAGACAGGACAACGGGAAATCGCTCTCTGTCCCCATATCCGTCAATGTTCACGGCCATGACCTGGACATACTGGTCGATCAAAAACTGATCTCCTCCATGTCTTCCCGTTTCGAGGGGAATTCCCAGGAGAAAATCCGGGCCTTCATCACCGAGATCCTCCAAGGGTTCGACGAGAGCGATCTCTCGATCTTGGCACAGACCCTTTCCCGCCGGGGTCCGCTCGTCCTCTCACTCCTCGACAATTCAACCCATCTCTTCGAAGACCATCACGCCAACGGTTTCATCGGTATCAACAAATCCTTCTTCGACGCCGATTTTCAGAAAACAGCCGGGATCACCCTGGACGAAACGGATTTCAAGGTCGGACTGGCCCACGAACTCCGCCACGAGATGCTCATCAACGAGAGGCAGATACTGGCTGAACGGCAGAACGTCCCGAGGAGCGAGATTTCCCGCACGGACGTTGAAAAAACCCTCTCTCTGCCGGAAGCCGCCGCCTATCTCCAGCAAGTGGAGGACAGACAGACGGGGAACGACATCGCCGTCCTGCTGGCCTCCCGGGGACAGGACCACGTGGCCCAATTGCTTGAAAAGATGTCCGTGGTCGGACGGCCCCAAGGGCCACCGGCCGTCGGACTGGATACCGTCGGCAGTCTGGACGAACTGGCCGACATCATCCGCAACGACTCCTCCGCCTGGGGAGGTTCCCTCTACCTGGACATCGACGAAACCGTTCTCACCACGAAGGTCCTTGAAAACCCCGGCTCCAATTATTTCCATCATCGCCGACGGATGATCTCCGCCAGCCGGGCCCCGGCCGGCGAACAATATACCGCCAAATGGCTGGAACAAGTCACGCGGAGCGATTATGCCCAAGCCGAAGAAAACGCCCTGACACTCGACCAATACAAGAAGTCACCCGGCACAGACCGCCTTCTGAACGCCGCCCGCGACAAGAACATGACCGTCTACCTGATCACGAACCGCTCTCCCGATCGGGCGGAAAAAGAAAGAACCTACAAGATCCTCCAAAAAGCGGGGATCGACATCCCGGCCGAAAACATCATTTTCTGCGGTTATGGCGCGGACGTCAAAGCCCACAAACTGCAACGCTCGTCCCAACCGGCGTTGGATTCCGGCAAACGGGTCTATTTCGCCGACGACAGCGACTCCAACGTGAGGGACGTCCTGAAGCTGAACCTTCCCCTGCGGCCCTATCGACTGGACGGCGCCGACAACTCCCATTCGCTCGACTATTACCTCGGCATCGCCGACAATTTCTCGTCATCTGACATCAAGGAATGGGAGAGCGTCCTCACCAACCTGACCATCAAACTTTCGCAGGACTACGAGCTGGCGATCCGCCGGATCGCCGACATCCAGGACAGCGATGAACGGGAACTTTGGCGGGCCGAGATCCAGAAGATGTATGCCCCACGCCTGTTGCAGATCCTCGGCATCATCGAAAAACACCAACTAAACCGGAACCGCGACTTCGTGGCCGGCACGAAGGTCTACCAATTCCTGTATGAAACGCTGGATCCTCTCATCTCGGAGGCGACCCTCAAAGAGAACCGGCCCGTTCCCACGGTCCTTGAGGCGTATCTGAGGATCGTCTTCCCGTTCAATCCCGCGCGCGCTCTGGAATACTACATGAACGGCGACCTGTCCCTGACCCTCCAGGGCGAGGGGGAATTCAATCCGATGTTCGGGACTCTCGGCCATTTCGACATCAACGAAAAAAACATGTATCTCTTCCTCGAACCGATCCTCCAAAAACTGGAGCAAAATCCTCCCGACATCATCGTGTTCCCAGACACGGGGGCCCGCCCCTTCCAGCGGGTGATCCAATCGTTCCTCGACGGTTCGAAGTCGATGAAGGACAAAGGGACCCGGTTATTCCTCCTTCCCGCCAGTTTTTACGATGTCCGGAGCAGCAAAGCCGTCTTTGAGACGGAGAACGAGGAACACATCTTCCTCCGTCTCTGGATCGGCAAAGCCTATCGCGCGCTGATCGAGCAGGGGACGACCGATCGCTCTGCGATCCTGGACTCCCTGACCGGCCAGCTCCGGGACTATCAACAACTGATCGACGCGCGGGTCGCCCGGGAAGAAGCGGACAAAGAATCCCTGCAGATCCGATCCCGCGTCATCGACACCATCCTCCCGAAGAACATGGGCCAGCTCCCCGCGGAACAACGGGCTGAACTAGAGAGGCAGGTCATGATCACGGGCGAGCACTACCAGCAATTTTTCCCGTTGAGCGCCGATTCCCAAGTCGTCATCCTCGACGACAACATCGCCTCCGGATTGACCCTGAGGAAGATCACCTCCGTCCTTCAACGGGCCGAATTGGCCTCAGGCAAGACAGAAAAACCCATTGCCGTATCCTATGCCACCCCGTTCCTCTTCGGCGTCCGCGACCGGCAAGTCCCGGAAAACCTGATCGATTTCACGGCCTACGTGTTCGGGCACGTGACCTGGCAAAAGTTCCCGCCGAGGATCGGGCTCAAAGAGATCAACAAAGAATACCGCGGCGTCCGCTACCGGAAAGTCGGGTATCCCGTCAGCGAGGAATTCACCCCGGAAGACGGACAGAAATACACGGAAGCCAAGAACTTCGCCGAGAAGTCCATCGCCAAGTTCAGCCAGGACAGGGAATACTACCGGTCGTCACTCGGGACAGACGCCTCCCCCGTGGTGACTCACGAGATGAGCCTGAAGAAAGCCCTCGTCAACACCGGCATTTTCGTCGGTTTGGCCGGGTTGTTCGGCCTCGGCCTCGCCCTCTTCCAGTCGCCCCAACAGGCCTCGCTCTTCTTCACCGGCTACATGATCGAAGAGATGCTCAGCATCGACAACCTCATGGTCTTCACGATGATCTTCACCTTCTTCGGCTTGAAATCCCCTCAGCAGAAACGCGCGCTGAAGTGGGGGATCGTCGGAGCTGTGATCCTCCGGCTCGGCTTCATCATGGCCGGCACCCAACTGATCGAGGCTTTCCGTCCGGTGCTCTACCTCTTCGGAGGGTTTCTCGCCTATGCCGGGTTCAAGATGTTCAAGAGCGGCGATGGAGATGAGAAAGAGATCCACCCTGAAAAGAACATCCTTGTGAGGTTCTTCAAGCTCTTCATGAAATTCGAGCCCGGGTTCGCCGGAGACAAGTTCTTCGTGCGCAGCGGCAAGAAGTGGGCGGCCACCACGCTCTTCGCGGCCCTGTTGGTGGTGGAGTTCAGCGACGTCATGTTCGCCATGGACTCCATCCCCGCCATCTTCGCCGTCACCACGGATCCGTTCCTGGTGTTCACTTCCAACATCTTCGCCATCCTCGCCCTGAGGTCCCTCTATTTCGTCTTCCGTCATTTCACGGAGCGTTTCAGATACCTCAAATACGGCGTCGGGGGTGTGCTCCTGTTCGTCGCGGCCAAGATGCTGATGATGGATGTCATCCACATCCCGGCGCTCCTCTCCCTGGCCGTCGTCCTGAGCGGGATCGTCCTATCGATCGGCGCTTCCTATTGGATCTCCCCGCAGAAAAAACCCGTCGAGACAGAAACGGGATTCGGACCGGCCCGATCGGACTCCCTCGCCGACATACAAATGCAATGGCGCCGGGTCGGCGCGGAGAGGGGGACGACAGAAAATGAGCGGATCCAAACCCTGAAAGAGCTGTTGAAACGGCTCTGGGGGCAAGAACAGTCGATCCGATGGACGCAATACGCCGACCGGGAATTCGGCATGGACATCCTCCTCCGGGAGAAACAGCCGACCCCCTCGGAGAAAACCAGCTATTGCGACGCCCAGATCGCCGCCAACGCCGCCATCCTCAGGGACATCCTCTCCACCAGCCGGAACTTCCCGGACGGCGGAGCGCTTCTGGAGAACCAATTGACCGATTTCCTGACCTCGTTCGATCAGGCCTCTTCCGACGGGAAGAAACAGGCGGTGGCCGACCTGCGGAAAGGATTGGAAATGATGGCGGGGGGCATGGCCAGCACCGCCACCGACATCCGCAGTTACATCAATTACCAACTCTACAAACGCCGCAACGAACTTCTAAACTCGGCCCGCAACAATGAAGAGGTCAGTCCCCAAACGTTGGACGTGCTGGCGGTCCTCCAGGCCGTCTCCGACGTGTTCGCCGCCACGACCGTGACCGGGGCGTTGGATTCGACTGAAAAAGTGTCACTTGTCTCGACAGCCCAGCGGAAAAATCTCTCCCGCTCCGATTGGCACGCCTTCCTTCAGTCCCTGGTGGCCGCCGGGGTGACGTCCAACGAGTCGTTGAACGGACTGGAGACGTCCTACAACAAGGTCCGCAACGCCCTGGCGGGGATGGATTCCCTCTTCAATGCCGTCGACGCCTCCTTCTCGTCCGACGGAAACGCGGTCCTCATCCTGACCGGCTCCACCCTGGACAAGATCATCCGGGCCCAACCCCTGGATGCCGACGAAAAGACCGTGGAGACGCTCCTGCTGTCCTGGGCCGAACGCCTGTCACGCTCCACGGACCCGACGAAGACGCTGGGGATCGCCGTGGAGGGGAACTTCTCCGGACGGTTGCCGGAATTATTGAACGCGTTGTCCCGCGGCGGGTCTTCCCATCTCCGACAGACCCTGACCGGGTTGGAGGACAAGATCAGGCTCATCCAGTGCAAGGACCGGCCGGGACTCCTCAACCAAAAGAACGAGATCGTCCTGCAGAAAGTCATGGAATCGTTCTCGTTCAAGACCTCCCAGGGATTGGACGTCTTCGTGATGAACGAGTTGAAGGACCGTCTCAACAAGGACGGGCTGAAAGAAGCGCTCATCAACATCCTGATCATCCTGGCGGGGAACCTGGTGTCCGACGCGACGCACCGGATCGACCAGGAGATCGAACAGCGGAAATTCATCGATATCCAGGCGTAACGCCTTCCCCATCAGACCTTGCGTTGTTTTCGGCTCGCGGGGTCTGTTTTATTTTGTCCTGAAATAACTCAAAAAACCTATTGACAACGAAAACCCGAAGAGATAGAGTGAGGTTGTATGCGCCGTCTGAAGTTCCACATCTCCATCTTGTCCGCTTTACTGATTTTGGGCTGCTCCGTGGGAAAACACAAAAACAAAGTGAGTAACGCGGCGTCGTCTTTGGATTATGAGACGTCCGCCATCAGCACCCTCGCCTACTCCAATTATGAGTGCGCCCGGGCCAGCTATCGCGTCATCGTCAGTTCCCCGACCGTCTTCCAATCCTACAACTCCTCCACGAAATACTACGTGGCCAAGGTCTATTCCAACGGCACGGTGAACGTCCGGTTCGAGGATTCCAACGGCAACGGGCTCGAGCTCATGGAGTCCGCCAATTCCATGACCAAAACGACGAACAACACGCTCCTCACGAGCTGGAAGACCACGCGGGTCTACGACAGCACGACGGGAAAAAACTACGCCCTCACGGTCGCAACCAGCACGGCGAACCTGAACAGTCTGACGACCCTCGACAACAACGCCCTTTTCAGCGGGACGATCCGGACCGGAGTGGTCGTTTCGGGCGCCAAGGTAGACACGATCAACCATGTGTCCGACCCCCTCTTGACCTGGTTGCCCTATTCCGGGACATTGACCTCCGCCAATCTGTCCGTCACGTTCAGCACCGGGACTCCCAAAGGCACCGGCACGGCCGTCGCCGGAGGAAGCACGATGTCAATCGACGTCTACGAGGGCTATTCCAACGATTTCTCCTATTCCATCCAACTGGAGAGCGCCGCTCCCGGCGCCGCCCTGAGCCCGATGAGCCGGTTAGGTTATGAATAAGAGAACCCTCTTCTTTGCCGCTCTCGTATCCGCCTCGACGGTGAACGCCCTCTGGGCGGCCTCCAACCAACAGTTCCAGATCACGCCGCCCCCGCTGCCCATGATGAGGATGTCCTCCGACCGGGCGGAACTCTCGAACGACGTGATGTACATCAAAGCCAAAGCGGGCGATTTCAAGATGAAGGGAGGAGGCTATTCCGGCCTCTTCAACGTGATCACCGACGACCACAGCGGGTTGTCCATCAACCTGGCCATGCTGTCGATGGGGGGGGACCTGCCCGCCTCCATGACGACGCAGCCCGGCGAAAAAGGGGATATGGCCACCACGGTCTTCACGAACGGGTTCAACCTGGTGATCGACCCCATGGGGACCCCCGGCCGGAACCAGGAAGGGTGGACGATGCCGATCAGCATCGGGCCGAACTATACTTTTATGACTTTCGAGATGTACGACAGCTACCTGAAAACAAGCGGAAACGATGTTTCCGTCGAGCACGATCACACGCTCATGACAGGCCTCCTCTACGGCTGGCAGATGGGCGCCGGACTCGGCATCCCGTTGGGGACGAACAACTGGATGAGGATCTTCCCGTTCTACACCCTCAACCAGAATCTGGGCGGATCGTTCAGCTTCACGACCGACGGGTTCAGCACCTCCGTTCCGGTGGAGAAATCCCCGCCGTCCACGTCGATGGGGTTCGACATCCAGATTCCGCGGTGGGGACTCAGCGTCGGATCCGTCATCCAGAACGTGAAGAAACAGCAATCCGGAGACAAGGACGTGAAGGTGGACATCTATCGTTTTTCTTGGACCTGGAGATTCCCGAAACCGGCCGAACAGGCCGTCGTCTCCGCCGAACCCGAGACTCCCGTGGCCGCCCCGGTGGCGGAGAAGACGCGGCTCGGCACCAAACAACCGGCCCCCTCTCCGGCGGCCCAGCCCACCCCTTCCCAGAAGTTGGATTCAAAGGAGAAAGAGTTGGAGCTGGAAAGACAGAAACTCGAATTGGAAAGGCAGAAACTCCAATTGGAAAGAGAGAAACTCGAGTTCGAAAAAGAGAAGAACAAATCCAGGTAGGTCCCGCTTTTTCCGTCGTCCCCTCCCGCCTTTCCGATTCTCAACTTGTAAAGAACCTCCGAACTTCCTAAAATGGTGCTCTTGTTGTGTTGGTGCGGTACCCAAGCGGCCTAAGGGGGAAGTCTGCAAAACTTCTATTCGCCGGTTCAAATCCGGCCCGCACCTCCAAGATTTCATGACTAAAGCGAAAAGACACTATACGCTCGGACACGCCAAAGCGGGGATCAACGCCTCCCTGCCGCGCCTGGAATGCTGGGAGAACCAGCATCCCGGTTATTCCGTCTGTCTGACGTTCCCGGAATTCACGTCGGTCTGTCCGAAGACCGGTCTCCCTGATTTCGGCACGATCGTGATCCAATACGAACCGGCCCGATGGTGTCTGGAAACCAAATCATTGAAGCTCTATCTGAACGGCTATCGCGACGTGGGGATGTTCACGGAGAACATCGTCAACCGGATACTCAAAGACATCGTCGCGGCGGCCAAGCCCAAGTGGGCGGCGGTCGAAGGGCAGTTCAAAGCCCGGGGCGGGCTTGAAGCCGCCATCCGGGCCGAACACGGACGACCGAAGACCGATTGCAATTGCCATTGAATCCAAAGGAGAAGCCATGAAAAAGATGCTATCGTTGTTCTCATTGATGATCTTTCAAACGGGACTGACCTGGGCCGGTTGCCCGATGATGGGTGCCATGAAATCGGCGGGTCCGATGTCCGGCTGCTGCCCGTCCCGAGGCCTTTCCATCGCCCTGTATCTGGCCCTGTTGGCTTTGGGATACTGGGTGTTGCGCCACGCTGAAAAAGAGGAGCAACGCCTGCTCAAGACCGTGGGGCGCGTCGTCGCGGGGCTCATCCTGGTCATCAGCCTGTTCGGCGTCCTGTGCAAGACCATGACGACGATCTGCTCGTCGAAATGTCCTATTTCTGCTAAAATGCAGCCCATGTCACACGAGGGTGACACGTCCGCGATGCCGGACATGCCGCCGCCTCCCGCGCAATAGTATTGATTCTGCGAGCCCGGTTAGCTCAGTTGGTTAGAGTACTTCCTTGACATGGAAGGGGTCAGAGGTTCGAGTCCTCTACCGGGCACCAATTTCACATGATTGAAAAAAAGATCACCGCCGCGAATCTGGAAACCGTCCCACTTCCCGCCGATCTGCCTCGGGAGGAGTGGCTTCACCGTTTGCGCCATTCGACCTCGCATGTGATGGCGCAGGCCGTCCAGGAGTTGTTCCCGGACACCAAGCTGACCATCGGGCCGGCGATCGAGGACGGTTTCTATTACGATTTCGACAGTCCCCACCGGTTCGTGCCCGAAGACCTCCGGGCCATCGAAGACAAGATGCGGGAGATCGTCCAGCGGAACGAACCGTTCCTGAGGAGCGTCCACACCAAGCAGGAGGCCGCCGCGGATTTCAAGAGGATCGGGGAAACGTTCAAACTGGAGATCCTCGAGGCGATCCCCGAAGAGACGATCTCCTATTACCACCACGGTTCTTTCACGGATCTCTGCGAAGGCCCGCACGTCGACAACACGTCCAAGATCCGCCATTTCAAACTCACGAAAGTCGCGGGATCCTACTGGCGCGGCGACGAAAAGCGGGAACAGCTCCAGCGCATCTACGGCACCGTCTGGCCGACGGCGCAAGAGCTGGAGGATTACCTCAAGCGGATGGAAGAAGCCAAGAAGCGCGACCACCGCGAACTGGGGCCCCGTCTCGGACTTTTCACGATACAGCACGATGAGGCCGGTTCCGGCTTCATCTATTGGATGCCGCGCGGCGCGGTCGTCCGGAAGACCATCGAAGATTACCTCCACCGGTATCTGACGGCCCGCAACTATCAGTTCGTCTACACGCCGCACGTGGCCCGCATCGACCTCTGGAAGACGTCGGGGCACCTGGATTATTACAGCGAGAACATGTATCCCCCGATGAACCTGGAGAACCAGCCCTTCCAGTTGAAGCCCATGAACTGCCCGGGCCATATCCTGATCTACAAGTCCACCCTGCATTCCTACCGTGAACTGCCGATCCGCCTGTCGGAACTCGGCACGGTCTACCGGTTCGAACGGTCGGGCGTGCTCCACGGGCTCATGCGGGTGAGGGGGTTCACCCAGGACGACGCCCACGTTTTCTGCCAGCCCGAACAAGTGGAGTCCGAAGTGGTGGACATCCTGCACATCATCACGGACATCCTGAAGACGTTCGGCTTCTCCGATTACGACATCAAACTCTCCACCCGTCCGGACAAATTCTCGGGGACCCTGGTCGGATGGGCCCATGCGGAGAACGCGCTTCAGAACGCCCTCAAGAAGGTCGGCCTGGATTACACGGTGGACCCCGGGGAAGGCGTTTTCTACGGACCCAAGATCGACCTCAAGATCAAGGATTGCCTGGGCCGTGCCTGGCAGTGTTCCACCGTCCAGGTGGACTTCAACAACCCCGCCCGGTTCAGCATCACGTACCGGGACGAAAAGGGGGGGGAATCCCAGGTATTCATGATCCACCGGGCGCTCCTCGGCTCTCTGGAAAGGTTCTTCGGGATACTCATCGAACACTACGCGGGGGCTTTCCCCGTATGGCTGGCTCCCGTCCAGGCGATCGTGCTACCCATCAGCGAAAAGTTCAACGCCTACGCGACCGAGACGATGGGCCGCTTAAGGCGGGCCGGATTCCGGGTGGAGATGGACGGCGGAGCCGAAAAGGTCGGCGCGAAGATCCGAGAAGCGACGATGCAGAAGATCCCCTATCTGCTGGTGGTGGGGGCCCGCGAAGCGGAGAACAAGACCGTGTCGGTGCGGACCCGCGAGGGGAAAGACGAAGGGGCCATCACCCTGGAGAATTTCTCGGACCTGCTGAAGAAGCAGATCGACCCGATCTGGGATTCCGTCATTCCCAAAGCTTGACAGAAAAAAATGGTTTTGATAGCATCTGTGCCTGTCAGTCAATGGAGAGGATCATCGTCCTCTCCTATTTTTTAGGAGGACAGTCGAATCTCTAAGCCGAACGATTTAAAAGTCAACCATCAGATCCGGGCCCCGCAAGTGAGGGTGATCGGTTCCGATGGGAGCCAGTTGGGGATACGCGCGATCGCGGAAGCCGTCAAGCTGGCCATGGACAACGGGCATGATCTGGTCGAAATAGGACCCACGGCGACGCCTCCAGTCTGTAAGATCATCGATTATTCCAAGTTCCGTTACGCCAAGGAGAAGCAACGCAAGGAAGCGCGCAAACACCAGAAGGCCGGCCACGTGAAAGACATCCGTTTCCGGCCTCGCATCGGTGAACACGATTTCGACACCAAGATGCGGGCGATCATCGATTTTCTCAAACGCAGGGATAAGGTCAGAATCAGCGTCCTTTTCAGGGGACGGGAAATGGAGCACAAGGACTTGGGAATGGCCTTGATCGACAAGATCAAGGAACAGCTGGGCGAACTGGCTGTCATCGAGACGTCTCCCCAACTGTGGGGAAACCGGATCGTGTTCATCATGGCCCCCAAACATTGATTTTATGCCAAAACTCAAATCACACAGCGGAGCCAAGAAACGTTTCAAAGTCACC
Source organism: Elusimicrobiota bacterium (assembly GCA_022709755.1). Taxonomy (GTDB): domain Bacteria; phylum Elusimicrobiota; class Elusimicrobia; order FEN-1173; family JAKLIF01; genus JAKLIF01. The sequence goes on from JAKLIF010000005.1 coordinate 154,538, forward strand.
GCCAGCGGTCGCGTCACGCATCAGACCCAGGGGCGACGACACCTGTTGATCGGCATGTCTTCCACCCGCGGGCGCCGCATGCGCCGCCGCAACGTCCTGAACGCCGTTCAGGGAAAGGTCATCAAGGCTTTACTACCCTATGCGAGTTAAAAACGCCGTCTACACCCGTCAGAAGAAAAAGAAGTGGTTCCGCCAGGCGAAGGGAGCCTACGCCACCAAGAAGAACCGTTGGCGCATGGTCATCCAACACCTGGAGAAATCCTGGCGATACATGTATCGGGGCCGGAAAGAGAAGAAACGGGCTTTCCGCAGTCTCTGGATTCAGCGTCTGAACGCCGCCGCCCGGCAGAACGGCCTCAGCTATTCCGTCTTCATGAACGGTCTTCGCAAAGCGGGAGTGACCATCGACCGCAAGATCCTGGCGGAGATGGCCATCCGGGATTCAGCTTCTTTCCAGAAACTGGTCGGTATTTCGAAAGAATTCGCCGGTCGCAGCGCCGCTCATCCTCCTCAATAAAATCCCTTGGGTGAAAACCCTTCCATACCCGGTCGTCAGCGCCTGTCGTTCCGTCAGAGGATTTCCCGTCTGTCGGCCACACAGGTCCTGAACCTCCTTTTTTTCAGCCTCATCGCCTTGGGGACGGGGCTCCTCTCCCTTCCGTGGGCGACGCAGAACCGCCATCCGTTGTCCTTTTGGGACGCCCTCTTCACCTCCACATCGGCCGTCTGTGTGACCGGATTGGCGGCCTTCGACATCGGGACCCGGTTGTCCCTCTTCGGTCAACTCGTTTTGCTGGCGTTGATCCAGCTCGGCGGCCTGGGATACATGACCTTGGCCTCTCTCATCGCGGTCATATTGGGAAAGATCTCCCTGAAGGATCGCCTGGTATTCCAAGAGGCGTCGGAACAGTTCTCGTTCGATAATTTGACGGCTTTCGCCAAGAGAGTCATCAAACTGACCATCTTTCTGGAGGCGTTGGGGGGGCTGGCGCTGTTCATCGCCTGGCGAGGCCGTTTCCCGGTCCTTCAAACGGTCTACTATTCCCTGTTCCATTCCATCTCGGCCTTCTGCAACGCCGGGTTCTCCCTTTTCAGCCAGAGTCTGATCCGTGACCAAGCCAACCTCACCGTGAACATCACCATCATTTCCCTGATTGTCCTGGGAGGTCTGGGGTTCATCGTGCTCAGCGACCTGGTCAACTACATCCGGCACCGGACCCGGGTCTCGACACATTCCCGGATCGTCCTCTTCACCACGGCGGGGCTGATTGTGGGGGGATTCCTCGCGCTCTTCCTTCTGGAATTCCGGAACCCGGCCACTCTCCGGGACCTGGCCTGGCCGGCCAAGGGACTGATCTGTCTTTTCCAATCGGTCACGCCCCGCACCGCCGGATTCAACACGATCCCTCTCGAAAACATGACTCTCATCAGCGTGATGGTGGTCATCTTCCTGATGTTCATCGGAGCCAGTCCGGGGGGGACCGGAGGTGGAATCAAAACCACCACTTTTGCTATCATTACCAGTACCCTATGGTCCACCCTGAAGGGCCGGCAAGACGTCAATCTTTTCGGCCGGCGGGTCTCCCTGGACGCGATCAGAAAATCATTCGCTTTGGCGACCATGGCGTTCATCTCGGTGATCCTTGTCGTGTTTCTGGTGATCCTGTTCAACGATCGGTTTTCTTTGATACAGATGCTTTTTGAAGTCGTCTCCGCGTTCGGAACGGTCGGATTGTCCTTGGGGATCACTCCTCAGCTGAATGCACCCCAAAAGGTCAGTCTGGCGGTTCTGATGTTCCTGGGCCGGGTCGGGCCCCTGGTGGTCGGCATGGCCGTCTTAAGACAGTCCATCCTGCCATACCGTTACGCGGAAGAAAAAATCCTGGTGGGATAGAAACTATGGGCACTCATCGCAAACAGTTCGCTGTCATCGGTCTGGGAACGTTCGGCTCCAGCGTCGCACAATCCCTGGAGAAACTCGGATCCCAGGTCCTGGGGATAGACCGGGACGAAGAACGCGTCCAAGACATGGCCCCGGTGATCACCCAGGCCATCGTCGCCGACGCCACCGAAGACAAAGCGCTCCGGTCCCTCGGCCTCAAGGAGATGGACGGGATCATCATCTCCATCGGGGAACACATGGAATCGTCCATCCTCATCACCCTCCTCCTGAAGGAACTGGGGGCCAAGAACATCATGGTCAAAGGGTTGAGCGAGCTGCATGGGCGCGTCCTGGCCAAGGTCGGCGCCGACCGGGTCCTCTTTCCGGAGCAGGACATGGCTCTCAAGCTGGTCGAAAGCCTCGTCTCGCCCAACATCCTCGAAGAGATCCAGCTCTCGCCGGACTACAACATCATGGAGATCGTTTCTCCCAAGGATTTCACCGGGAAGACCATGAAATCCCTCGAGTTGCGGGCCAAATACGGCGTCAACGTCATCGCCATCAAGAAGAAGGTCCCTTTCCTGACGGACGGGGGAGACACGGATTTCAAGGAAGAGATCAACATCGCCCCCGCGGCCGATGACGAAGTGAACGACGGAGACATCCTGGTGATCATCGGCAAGAACGCCGATCTGGACGTCCTGAAGAACCTCTGATCCATCCCGTCATGCCTCCTCCCGACAAGAAAAAGAAGGATGCGCCGCCCGCGAAAAAGCAGGGGAACGACATCATCGAACTGGGCAAGTTCTATTTCCTGAACGGGAAGCTCGACGAGGCCCTTCAGGAATTCAACAAGGCGTTGGCCTTGGAACCCCATAACGCGGAGATCCATTACAACCTCGGTCTGATCCATGAGAGCAAGAACGACCGGGACAAAGCCCAGGAGAGCTATAAGACGGCCCTCTCCTTCAACCCGGCCCACAAGCTGTCTCAGGAACACCTCAACCGACTCATCGGGATCAACCCGACCCCCCAGAACTCCTAGTTTTTTCGGCGAACCCATGGAACCGCTCAAAGACACTCTGCAGACGCTCCAGGACGAGGCTCTGCGCCGGATCGAATCGGCGGCGGACGCGATCGCGCTGGAGTCCTTGCGGGTGGAATATCTCGGACGCAAAGAGGGCCGCCTGACCCAAATATTGCGGTCGTTGGCGCAATTGTCCGCCGACGAGAAGAAGGCCATCGGTCAGCAATCCAACCAGGTGAAGGGGCTCCTGGAAGAGGCTCTGACCCGCAAGCAGGAATCGATCGAGAAGGAGAAGATCGACCTCAGCCTCAAGACATCCCTGGACCTGACCCTCCCGGCCACCCCTTGGATGCGGGGAAAATGCCATCCTCTGACCCAAGTGATGGACGACATCGTCTCCGTGTTCACCCGTCTGGGATTCAACATCGCGGAAGGCCCCGAAGTGGAGACCGATTTCAACAATTTCACGGCATTGAACCATCCCCCGGACCATCCCGCGCGCGATTCGCACGACACGTTCTATGTCAAAGATTTTAAGGACGGGGCGAACGTCCCCCTGCTGATGAGGACGCACACGTCCCCGGTGCAGGTCCGCTACATGACCACCCACAAGCCGCCCGTCTACATCGTGTCACCGGGCCGGGTGTTCCGCCACGAGGCGGTCGACGCCACCCATTCCTACGTCTTCCATCAGGTCGAAGGGCTGGCCATCGACACCGACATCTCCCTGGCCGACCTCAAGGGGGTCCTCTCCCTGTTCGCCAAATCCCTCTTCGGCGGCGACGGGGGGATCCGCTTCCGACCGTCTTACTTCCCTTTCGTCGAACCGGGGATCGAGGTGGACATCTCGTGCACGCTGTGCCAAGGGAAGGGATGTTCCGTCTGCAAGAACACCGGGTGGATCGAGATGCTCGGGGCCGGGTTGGTGAACCCCAAGGTCCTCCGGACCGTGGGATACGACCCGGAACAGGTCTCGGGTTACGCGTTCGGGATCGGCGCCGAACGGGTGGCCATGTTCAAATACGGCATCAACGATATCCGTCTCTTCTACGAGAACGACCTGCGGTTCCTGAAACAGTTCTGATATGAAAGTATCCGTTCACTGGCTCAAAGAATTCGTCCCTTTCGACCTCTCTCCGGAGGAACTGTCGGTCCTCCTGCGGAACCGGGGGTTCGACGTCGCTTCCATCACCCCCTGCGGAGGCCCCGTGCAAAAGGTGGTGACGGCCCGGGTGGAGACCGTCTCCAAACACCCGAACGCGGACAAGCTCTCGGTCTGTTCCGTCTTCGACGGACACGATACGCTCCAGATCGTCTGCGGGGCCCCCAACGTGGCGGCGGGGCAGATCGTCCCTCTGGCCAAGATCGGCGCGACGCTCCCCGGGGGTCTCGTCATCGAGAAAGCGACGCTCCGGGGGGAAGAATCGTCCGGAATGCTGTGCTCCCGGAGGGAACTCCGCATGGCGGAGGACCATTCCGGCATCCTGGTCCTCCCGGCGGACACCGCCGTGGGGCAGGACGTCCAGACTCTCCTGATGTTGGGGGACAGCGTGCTGGACGTCGAAGTGACGCCCAACCGTCCGGATGTGTTGTCACACTGGGGAGTGGCCCGCGAGATCGCGGCGGCCCTCAAGAAACCCCTCCAATGGCCGGAGATCAAGATTTCGAAACCGGGCCGGGCCGGGCCGTCCTTCATCCGCATCGACGCGGAAGACCTCTGTTCCCGTTATACCGGCAGACTGGTTCAGAACGTGACGGTGCAGGAGTCCCCGCTGTGGATGCAACTGCGGTTGCTCCGGTGCGGGTTCCGCCCCATCAACAACATCGTCGACATCACGAACTACATCCTTTTGGAACTGGGGCACCCGCTCCACGCGTTCGATCTGGACGTTCTGGCGGGATCGCGGATCGTGGTCCGGCTCTCACGGGACGGAGAAACGATCGCGTGTCTGGACGGCGCGACGCGCCCGTTGAAGGACGCCCTGGTCATCGCCGACGCGGAATCGCCCGTGGCGCTGGCCGGCATCATGGGAGGGGAGAAAACGTCCGTACAGTCCGGCACCAAGAACCTGCTCGTGGAAAGCGCCCAATTCCAACCCGCGACGGTGCGCCGCACCAGCCGCCGGCTGGGATTATCCACGGAAAGTTCCTACCGGTTCGAGAGGGGGACCAGTTTCGAGATGGCCGACATCGCCAGCCGGCGCGCCCTCCACCTGATCCTGAAGACCGCGGGCGGCGTGTTCGCGGGAGAACAGGACGTCTCGACGCGGAAGCCCAAGACCCGCCCCTTGCACGTGGCCGTCAAACGGTTACAGGAGCTGCTGGGAGTGCCGGTCTCTTCCGCCGACGTCCGCACGGCGCTGAAATCCATGGATTTCCAAGTGAAAGCCACCGCGACGACCTTGACCGTGATCCCGCCGATGCACCGGCAAGACATCCAGGAGACGGCCGACGTGGCCGAGGAAATCATCCGCACTCTCGGTTATGACCGCCTTCAAGGGCGACTGCGCGGCGCACCGGGCCGGGCCGAACCCGTCGACCGACGCCGTCAGTTGATGCGGACCGGCCGTCAGTTCCTGATGGGGGCCGGGTTCTGGGAAACACGCCACGCCGGACTCCTCTCACGGGACAGCGCCCATAAATTTTACGGTGAAACCCTGCCGCCGTTCGTCGAACTGGAGAATCCCATCTCGACCAGCGGGGAACTCCTGGGGACCACGCTGCTGATCAACCTCCTTCTGACCATGAACCGGAACCTCCGGCAGGGCCAAAAGGACGTCCGCCTTTTCGAGACGGCCACGGTGTTCCATCGGGAGAAGGAATCGACCGGCGAAAGGATCGCCGAGAACCTGTCGCTGGCCTGGATCGCCACAGGGAACTATCAAGCGGACCACTGGAAGTTCCGGGCCCGACCGCTCGAATTCTGGGACGCCAAATCCTGGTTGAACGGCCTGATGGCCGAATGGAAGGTCACGGATTGGACCTTGGACTCCGCAGACCTGCCCGCCTGTCTTCATCCGCAGGAAGCCCTGAGGATCGTGGCGGCGGGCCGGGGGATCGGGTTCATCGGCCGGATCCACCCCCATCAGACCGCCCGCTGGGAGATATCCCCGGACACCTATCTCTGTGAGATCGATCTCAACGTCCTGGCGGACCGTCCGTCCTCCCCGGTTCGTTATCAGGAGCTGCCGAAACACCCCGCCGTCATCCGTGACGTCTCCCTCGTCCTCCCGGAGACGACCCCCTGGGCCGACATCGTCTCTTTCCTGAAAAAACGGTTCGACCTCATCGAACAGACGGAACTTTTCGACGTTTTCAAAGACGCCTCCCTGCCGGAGAAACACCGCAGTCTCTCGTTCCGCCTGACCCTGCGCCACGCGGACAAGACCCTGTCGGACCGGGAGTCCAGCGACATCTTCCAATCGATCCTCGACGAACTCCAACGCGAATTCCAAGGACAGCTCCGCACCGCGGCTCCGAAATAGATGCGTTCCGCGTCACGACTCTGGTTGCTGTTCCTCGGATCGGCCCTCCTGTCCGGCTGCGTCTATTACCGGGTGCTGACGTTCAGAGAACAATTCTGTTTCTTCGATAAACATTTCACCGTGTCCGGCGAACCGGACCTCTCCATCGAACTCAAGAATCCGATCCTCACGAAAGACGACGTCTTTTTCCTGATGGGATCTTCTCCGACGGAACTCCGCCCTCTGGCGGGGGAGGAGGAGGGTCTTTACCTCTTCGAGCAGGAGGACCCGGCCGGCGGGACCGTCGCCCCGGCCCCGATGAAGACGATCCCGCTCTCCCTGCGGTTCAACCGGGAAAAGTTGACCCGGGTCACCATCCCCCGGATATTCCTGGACCTGTTTCCCCGCGAGGTGCTGATCGAGATACTGTGCCAGACGGCGTTGGCCGACAGTTCTCTCATCCAACGCAAAATTTTCGCCACAGTGCCCCTGGACGAAACCCTCTATTCTCAATTACCGGAAAAGCAAAAAGCGCTGTCTCTCCTCGGCACCCCGTTCAAAAGATACCGGAACCCCGGTGTCCGTTCCAAAGAACAGTTCATTTATAAATTCCGGGCCCGGGGAAAAGGATCGCCGCTCATCACGGCGCGGCTGTATTATTCGGAGGAGGATCTTCTGAAAAAACTCGAGATATCCTGGGGAGACATGAAGGTGGAGATCGTCCTGAAGAAGACCCCCTAGGGACGGGGGCGAAGAGAAGGTCTATTGGTTTTGCAGCTGGAAAGAGTAGAGAAGTTTCCGCAGATACGTCCGATTCCGATCGAACCACCGCGGCGCACCGCCGATCGTCAACAAATAAAGCCGGTCCGTCTCCAACACGAGGAGGACCTCGTTCTTGAGGGGGATGCGGCCCGTCTGGATGCCGTAGACGATCCTGACGGCGGGACGCCCCTGCAAGGATTCCTCCCGGTTCTCGTACAACTGGAAATTATTGTCCGCCGTATTCATGCTCTCCAGAAAATGTTGCGCCACCTGTCCGACCTGGGTCTCTCCGCCCGCGGGTTTGGACATGACGGTGAAGAAAAGAGCCGGTGATTCCTTGGCCGGTTTAAAGGCATGGCTCACGAACAGATCGTTGCGGATCTCCTCGTGGCTCCACCGTTCCGGATAGGAGAGGGTCCATCGTCCGTCCGTTTCCCGGTAAGACGACATCTGATCGGACAACTGGAACGCGCGTTTCAGGAGGAGGGGATGAAGGACGCTGCTCAGGGAAAAATATCCCATGAGGCCGCTCAGGAAGAGGGCCGCCAACGCCATCGGGCGACCGCCGTAACTTTTCGGATAAAGATCCGCCCGCCACTGGGCCCAGAATGCCCAGGACACGGAGAAGAGGCAATAGACGAGGCCGAGGGGGCCGCCCGCCCAATGCCACACGGGCCAGCAGAAGAGGGCGAAAACGACGGAGAGGACCGCCAACCGGGTGGAGGGGGGCTTCAAGAAGACGACTTTGCTGTCATCGTTCAAGAAACCCTGGTTCTGTTCCGGATCATCCATGGATCTACCTTGATCGTCCTTCATAATCTGCATGAAAGAATAGCAAATTTATCGTCACATGGACAAATGACGGGGACGAGATCATTATAAAAATCTTTTAACTATCCTTTGAAAAACCGTTATAATAAAGGTAAAACATAGCATCCGATGGCCGACAAAATTCTCTATCTCATCGCGCAGGACCATTTCCGGGACGAAGAATATCTCGTCCCCCGGGCGATGTTCGAGAGCGCCGGTTATGGCGTCACGGTGGCGGCTCCGGAACTCCGCGAATGTCTGGGAATCGTGAAGACGAGGGTCCTCCCGGACCTCGCGATCGGCCAAGCCGACCCGAAGGACTATCGGGCCGTCGTCATCGCGGGAGGCGGGGGGAGCAAAAAATATCTTTGGAACAATCCCGACGTCCTGCGCCTGATCCAAGGCGCACACCGATCCGGAAAAGCCGTCGGGGCGATCTGCCTGTCCGCGGCGCTGCCGGCCCAGGCGGGCCTCCTGAAGGGAAAACGGGGGACGGTCTGGCCCGAACCCTCCGCCATCCGGGAACTCGAAAAGAACGGGGTCGTCTACACGGAGAGCCCGGTGGTTGTCAGCGACCGGATCGTGACGTCTCCCGGACCCGATCATTCCCGAATCTTCGGACAAGCACTCCTCGATCTTCTGACGGAAAATACCAGCAACGGAAAGGACCGCCGTGCCACATAATCTGATCGACCGCCTTCATGACAAGGTGAAGGAAGCCGCGCAACAGATCAACCATCTCCGGAAGGAGCGGGACCGGATCCTCGAGGAATTGGAGATGATCCAGGAAGAGAACAAGAAATCCAGGAAGGTCATCCACGAGCACCAATCCCTTCTGCAAGAGCGGCAGAAACTGCAGGAAAAACTCGAGCGGCTCTATCAAAAACTTGATAGAATAAAAATATGACTTCCCTTCTCTCGGAAGACGTCCGAGTCCGCATCTTCGGCAAAGAATACGAGATCGACCCCGGCGGATTGACCCCGCTGGAAGTCAGCACCCTGGCCACCTACGTCGACGACAAGATGAGGGAGATCGCCGACAAGCTCCACCTCGTGGACACGCAGAAGATCGCCGTGCTGGCCGCGCTCAACATCGCTTTCGAACTGAAACAGGAGAACAAATCCGACGAAATGATCAGCGAAGCCGCTGAGAAGAAGATCACGGATATGTTGACGCTCCTGGGGAACGCGCTGAACAAATAAGCCCCCGTCGTTCCGGACCGTCTTCCCTCCGTCATCTTCCGATTCTACGCCCGACTGGAAACATCCCATGACCCCGAAACAATACACGGGAGAACTATTCTCGGAGAACAAATCAGAGCCGGCTCCGTCGGCCCCGCTGGCGGCCCGTCTGGCTCCCCGCGATTGGACCGATTTCTCCGGCCAAGGACATCTGGTGGATCCCGGCGCCCTCCTGAGGCGGAGCATCGAGGCGGACCGTCTGGGATCGGCGATCTTCTTCGGCCCTCCCGGCACGGGGAAGACGGCCCTGGCCCGGCTGGCCGCGCTCAAGACCAAGGCCCACGTGGAGGAGAAGAACGCGGTCACCGTGGGGATCCCCGACATCCGGGTGATCCTCCAGCAAGCCCAGGAACGCGGACGGATCCAGCACAAGCGGACGTGGCTGATCCTCGACGAGATCCACCATTTCAACCGATCCCAGCAGGACGCCCTCCTTCCGGACGTCGAGCGGGGCACCGTCACGCTGATCGGCCTGACGACGGAAAACCCCTCGTTCTACGTCAACGCCGCCCTCCTGTCCCGTTCCACCCTTTTTGAGTTCCATCCCCTGAAGGAGGACGACCTTCGGAAGATCCTGTCGCGGGCGCTGACGGCGTTCTCGCCGGAGAAGACCGTCGAGATGACCGACGACGCCCGGCAACACCTGATCGCCATGAGCGCCGGGGACGCCCGACGCATGATCAACGCCGTCGAACTGGCCGTGCTGACCACGGCCCCGGGAGACGGCGGCCGGGTGAGGATCGACCTGCCTGTCGCGGAAGCCTCCATCCAGGCCCGCGCCGTCCGTTACGACAAATCCAGCGACGACCACTATGACACCATCTCCGCCTTCATCAAATCCCTGCGCGGATCGGACCCGGACGCGGCCCTCTACTGGATGGCCAAGATGCTCGCGGCAGGCGAAGACCCCCGGTTCATCGCGCGACGGCTGCTCATCGCCTCGTCGGAAGACGTCGGGAACGCCGACCCCCGGGCCCTCCTGGTGGCCACCGCGGCCGCCGAGGCCGTGGAACGGTTGGGGCTCCCCGAAGGCAAGATCCCCCTGGCCCAAGCCGTGGTCTATGTCGCCACCGCACCCAAATCGAACGCCTCCTACATCGCCCTCCACAAGGTGGAAGACGAGATCCAACGAGGACCGCACCGGGAAGTCCCGAACCATCTCCGCGACGCGAACCTGGATTCCAAAACCCGGGGACACGGCGCCGGATACAAATATCCGCACGATTTCCCGGGACATCACGTCGACCAGTCCTACATGCCGGACCCCAAACAGTTCTATGAACCGACGGACCTGGGGTATGAGAAACTGATCCGGCAACACCTGTCCTCCCTCCGCAAGACCTCGACGGACCGGCCGAAATCCGATGAGCGGTAAGAAGCGACCTTCTCCGGCGGAGTTGGATATCCGCCGACTGAAGATCTTTTACCGACGCCTCCTCAAGACCAAGATCCTGGCGATCCCTCTCCGACAGCGAGACGAGGGCGCTCGTCGAGTGGCCGAACACATCCGGAAATGGCCGCGATACCAGCGGTCCGAGATCATCACCGCCTACGTCTCCGCCGACCACGAGATGGGCACCGAACCGCTCCTCCGGATGGCGCGGAACGACGGCAAACAGGTCGCCCTGCCCGTCATCGACTCCGATGAAATGTCGTTCTCCCTCTGGAACGGTAAACGATCCGATCTCGTCCTGAACCGGTTCGGCCTCCGGGAACCGCGACGTTCCTCTTGCCGGCTCGTCTCCCCGTCGCGTATCGATCTCATGATCGTTCCGGGGAGGGGATTCTCTCCGAAGGGGGGCCGCCTGGGGGCCGGCGGAGGTTTCTACGACCGGTTCCTGAGCCGCCACCCCCGGCTCCATTCCGTGGGGCTGGCTTTCCAGGAACAGATCGTCCGCGACCTGCCGATCACCGACCACGACGTGCCTGTGAACGCCATCCTGACCCCCGAGGGATGGCTGCATCGAACCAGATAGAATCCGCGCGTTCTCCGTTCTTCGGCATCGAGATCCCGCGCCCGTCGGGGGCCGGAACGAAGGGATGAAAATATTTTGTATACTCATCATCCAATGAAAATCCTGTTCATCGGAGACATCATGGGGAGGCCCGGCCGAAAAGCGGTCGCCGACCTTCTGCCCGACTTCTGCGCGAAGGAGTCCATCGACTGTGTCCTGGCCAACGCGGAGAACGCGGCCGGCGGGCGCGGTCTGACCCCCCCGGTGGCCCAGGAACTCTTCAAAGCCGGCATCCACGTGCTCACGTTGGGAAACCACACCTGGGACCGGTCCGAGATCGAACCCCTTCTGTCGGACCCGCGCATCTTGAGGCCCGCCAACTATCCCGCCCTCCTCGGCGGGCAGGGGATGGGGCGGTATCCCGTCAAGGGGACGGACCTCGTCGTCATCGCCCTGATGGGGCGGCACAACCTGGCCGAGATCGACAGTCCTTTCCAAGTCGCGGACAAACTTCTCGCCGGCCTGCCCGACGGTCCGGCGCGGCCGGTGATCCTGGTCGACATGCATGCCGAGGCCACCAGCGAAAAACAGGCCATGGGGTGGTATCTGGACGGCCGCGTCACCGCCGTGTTGGGGACCCACACGCACGTTCAGACGGCCGATGAACGGATCCTCCCTCAAGGGACGGCCTATCTCTCGGACGTGGGGATGACCGGCCCCCTGAACAGCATCATCGGGGGAGACCGCGACGCGGCCCTGAAACGATTTCTGACCGGCGTCCCCGTGCGCATCGACGTCGCCGAGGGGGACACCCAATTCAACGCCTGTGTGCTGGAGATCGACGACAAGACCCGTCGCGTCACGGCCATCCGACGGATATATCAGACAGGGAGCCCGACCCATGACCCAACCGCTTAAGACCTATCTGCACGAACGGCAGATCCTCGTGGACCGAGCGCTCGACCGGTATCTCCCGGCCGCCTCCGTTCCGCCGACGGTCATCCACAAGGCCATGCGTTATTCGATCTTCGCCGGTGGGAAACGGCTCCGGCCCATCCTCTGCCTGATGTCGGCCGAACTCTGCGGGGGGAAGACCGCGATGGTGATGCCGACCGCCTGCGCGCTGGAGATGATCCACACCTACTCTTTGATCCACGACGACCTTCCCGCGATGGACGACGACGACCTCCGCCGAGGGAAACCGACCAACCACAAGGTGTTCGGCGAAGGGATCGCGGTCCTGGCGGGCGACGCGCTGCTGACCCTGGCTTTCGAACTCATGGCCCGCGTCCCGTCGGGAGTTTCGGCGGATTCCGCGCTCAGGTCCATCCGGCTGATCTCGGAAGCGGCGGGATCCCAAGGGATGATCGGCGGCCAGGCCGCGGACCTGATGGCCGAGGGAAAGACCGCCCACCTGAGCCCGAACCGGCTGAAGTCCACGGTCGACTACATCCATCTCCACAAGACCGCCGCCCTGCTCCGCGCCAGCCTCCTCGCCGGGGCCGTCCTCTCCGGCGCCTCCGCCGCCGAACAGAAATCCCTGGACGTCTACGGGCGGAACATCGGGCTCGCCTTCCAGATCGCCGACGACATCCTCGACATCGTGGGCGACAAGAAACTGCTGGGGAAGAAAGGGTCCGACCGGGAGAACCAGAAACTGACCTATCCCGCGGTCTGGGGCATCGACCGGTCCCGCCGAATGGCCGACCGGCTCATCCGGGAGGCCCAAGAGGCCCTCCGCCGTTTCGGGAAAAAAGCCAACCCCGCCATCGAACTGGCGGACTACGTCGTCCGTCGCGAAAAATAAATTCCAACGCCCGTCCCGGCGGCCCACACACCGGCCTAAAAAATGGTAAAATCAGCTCCCTAAAACACCTCCAAGGAGACTGTCTATGTCTGTTCTTGAAATGATCGATAAACCATCGGATCTGCACAACATCAAGCCGGAACTCCTGAACGAACTGGCCAAGGACATCCGCCAGAAGATCGTGGACGTCACGTCCCAGACGGGGGGACACCTGGGCGCCTCCCTCGGATGTGTCGATCTGGCCATCGCCATCCACTACTGTTTCGAATCCCCCAAGGACAAGATCATCTGGGACACAAGCCACCAGGCGTACGCCCACAAGCTTCTGACGGGCCGGCGGGACCGTTTCCATACGCTCCGCCAGTTCGGCGGGCTCTCGGGGTTCACCCACCGGTCCGAATCGGAACACGACGCTTTCGTGGCGGGCCATGCCTCCACCTCCATCTCGTCGGCTCTGGGCTACGCGGTCGCCCGCGACGTGCTCCAACAGGACTACAAGGTCGTCTCCGTCACCAACGACGGCTCCCTCACGGGAGGGATGACCTTCGAAGCCATGCAGAACGCCGGCACCCTCGGGACCGACCTCCTCGTCATCCTCAACGACAACCAGATGTTCATCTCCCACCGGGTGGGGGCCTTTGGCGCGTTCCTGGCCAAGCTGCTCACGTTGGGATCGGTCAAGCGGTTCGAGAAGAAGGTCGAGAAATTCCTGACCCGCATCCATTTCTGGGGCGCCTACCTGCTCCGGCTCGGGAAACGCATCAAGGTGTTTCTGTTCCCCGGCGTGTTGTTCGAGGAGATGGGCTTCTCGTATCTCGGTCCGGTGGACGGACACAACATCCACCAATTGATCGAAGTCCTGAGCGCCATCAAAAAGCTCAAAGGCCCGATCGTGCTGCACGTCATCACGAAAAAAGGCCGTGGATACGAACCCGCCGAACACGACCCGGTCAAATACCACGGCGTCACGCGGTTCAATCCGGAGACGGGCGAGATGGTCAAGCCGGTCTCGGGACCGCCCTCCTACACGAAGGTGTTCGGAGAGACGCTCGTGCAGCTGGCCAAACAGGACCCGAAGATCGTGGCCATCACGGCGGCCATGCCGGAGGGCACCGGGCTCGACCTTTTCCACAAAGAGTTCCCCGCCCGGTTCTTCGACGTCGGATTGGGTGAACCCCACGCCGTCACATTCGCGGCCGGGCTGGCCTGCGGGGGCCTCAAACCCGTGGTCGCCATCTATTCCACCTTCATCCAACGGTCGTTCGACCAGATGATGCACGACGTGGCCCTGCAGAAACTGCCGGTCGTCATCTGCCTGGACCGCGGAGGGCTCGTGGGAGAAGACGGCCCGACCCATCACGGGACCTTCGACCTGTCCTTCACGCGGCTGATCCCGAATTTCACCGTCATGTCCCCGAAGGACGAGAACGAGCTCCAGCACATGCTCAAGACCGCCCTGAACCAGCCGGGGCCCGTCGTCATCCGGTATCCGCGGGGCAGCGGGACGGGAACCCCTCTGGACACGGAACTGCGTCTCCTGCCGATCGCCAAGGGAGAGATCCTACGGGAAGGGAAGGACCTGACCATCGTGGCCATCGGCACGTTGGTCCAGAACGCGCTGGAGGCGGCGGACATCCTTGAAAAAGAGGGCCTGTCGGCCGGGGTGGTCAACGCCCGGTTCGTCAAGCCGCTCGACAAGGAATTCTATAAATCGATCGCGGCGAAGACGCCTCTCCTGGTCACCCTGGAGGAGAACTCGATCGTCGGCGGGTTCGGCGGCGCCGTCCGGGAGATACTCGACGGAACGAACACCGTCATCCGTTCCATCGCCCTGCCCGACTCTTTCGTCGAACACGGCGCCATGCGCAAGCTCTACGAGAAGGTCGGACTGACGCCCGCCCAGATCGCCTCGAAGGTCCAGGAGTTCCACAAGCAGCGCGTCGCGACGGCATGACGACCGCCTTGGCCCCCGCTCCCCGGAAGATCAGGCTCGACGTGTTCATGGTCCAGAACGGGCTCACGGACACGCGGGCCCAAGCCCAGGCGTTGCTCCTGGCCGGGCGCGTCCTCCGACAGGGCCATCCGAACCCCAAACCGGGCGACCTCGTGAAGGCCGACGAACAGATCACCGTCACGGAACCGCTGCGTTACGCGTCGCGGGGAGGGGAGAAACTCGAAGGCGCCCTGACCGATTTCAAAGTGACCGTCCAAGGACGGACGTGCCTCGACATCGGCGCCTCCACGGGCGGCTTCACGGATTGCCTGCTTCAGAACGGGGCCCGGCACGTGGTGGCCCTGGACGTGGGACACGGGCAGATCCACTGGAAACTCCGGAACGATCCGCGCGTGACGGTGCTCGAGAAATCGCACGTGCTGAAGATCACCCCGGACCAGATGACGACGTGGGCGCCCGACATCATCACCATCGACGTGTCCTTCATCTCCCTGGAAAAGGTGCTGCCGCACGTGGCCGCCCTGGTGTCCCATCCCGCGGAATGGATCGTGCTCGTCAAACCGCAGTTCGAGGCGGGACCGCACAATACGGTCAAAGGGGTGGTCAGGGACCCGGCGATCCGGGAGGCCGTCTTGACGAACATCAAGAACCGGTTGAAGGAATGGGGGCTCACGCTCCGGAACGAAACCGTCTCCCCGCTGAAAGGGCCCAAGGGGAACGTCGAATATTTTCTCCATCTTCAGACAAAGGAACGCTGAATGGCCGAGGTCATCGACTTCAAGGACATCGATCGAAAGTGGCAGACCCGCTGGGAGAAGGATAACGCCTCCCACGCGCCGGACCGTCCCCGACCCGACAAGGCCTACTACTGTCTGGTGATGTTCCCGTATCCGTCGGGACACCTCCACATGGGCCACGTGCGGAACTACACCATCGCCGACGTGCTGGTGCGTTACAAGCGCATGAACGGGCATGACGTCATGCATCCCATGGGGTGGGACGCCTTCGGCCTGCCGGCGGAGAACGCGGCCATCAAACACGGCACCAGTCCCAAGGACTGGACCTACTCCAACATCGCCCACATGCGCGAGATGCTCAAGGGGTTGGGCATCTCCTACGATTGGCGCACCGAGATCGCCACCTGCGACCCCGACTATTACCGTTGGAACCAATGGATCTTCCTGAAGATGTTCCGAAAAGGGCTGGCCTACCGGAAGGAAGCCGCCGTGAACTGGTGTCCGTCGTGCCAGACGGTGTTGGCCAACGAACAGGCCCAAGACGGCCATTGCTGGCGGTGCGACAGCGAGATCACCCAGAAGAACCTGGCCCAATGGTTCTTCAAGATCACCGCCTACGCCCAGCAGCTCCTGGACGGACATTCGACGCTCGAACAGGGATGGCCGCCGGAAGTGCTGGCCATGCAGAAGAACTGGATCGGCCGGTCCGAAGGGGCCGAGGTGGATTTCGCCGTCGCGCCGGACGCCCACGTGCAAGGCACGCCGACGATCCGCATCTTCACCACCCGGCCCGACACGCTGTTCGGGGCCACGTTCATGGTCCTGTCTCCGGAACATCCGCTGGTCCCGGCGCTCACGGCCCCCGACAAGAAGAAATCCGTGGACGATTACATCGTCCTTTCCAAGAAGAAGACGACCCAGGAACGGGCCGACCTCAGCAAGGAAAAATCGGGGCTCTTCATCGGCGCCCACGCTCTCAACCCCGTCAACGGGAAACGGATCCCGATCTTCATCGCCGATTACGTGCTCATGTCCTACGGGACCGGCGCGATCATGGCGGTACCCGCCCACGACCAGCGCGATTTCGATTTCGCCAAGAAATACGACCTTCCGGTCATCACGGTCATCCAGCCGCCGGAGGCCCGACTGCCGGACCCCCTAACGGAAGCGCACGAGGCCGACGGGATCCTGGTCAACTCCGGACCTTACGACGGTCTGACCGCCGACGCGGCCAAGGAAAAGATCACCGCGGACCTTGAACGGAGGAAGATCGGCTCGAAGGCGATCACCTTCAAACTGCGCGACTGGCTCCTGAGCCGGCAACGGTACTGGGGAACGCCGATCCCGATCATCTACTGCCCGACGTGCGGCACCGTGCCGGTCCCCGAGAAAGACCTGCCCGTCCGCCTGCCGGATTCGGTCCAATTCACCGGCAAAGGGGAATCCCCGCTGGCCCAGACCGACTCGTTCGTTCAGACCGTGTGTCCGACGTGCGGGGGGAAAGCCCGGCGCGAGACGGACACCATGGACACGTTCGTGGACTCGTCCTGGTATTACACCCGCTATCTCGACCCGAAGAACTCCGACCGGCCGTTCGATCCCGGCAAGGCGAACGCCTGGCTGCCGGTGCACCAATACATCGGGGGCATCGAGCACGCCTGCATGCACCTCATCTATTCCCGTTTTTTCCACAAGATCCTGCGCGACGAGGGACTGCTGACGAGCGACGAACCGTTCGCCAACCTGCTGACGCAGGGGATGGTCACCCTGGGCGGTTCGGCCATGTCCAAATCCAAGGGCAACGTGGTGGAACCGTCGGAAGTCATCGAGCGGTTCGGGGTGGACACCTGCCGGATGTTCATCCTGTTCGCCGCGCCGCCGCGGGCCCAGCTCGAATGGTCGCCTCAGGGCGTCGAAGGCATGTGGCGCTTCCTCAACAGGGTCTGGCGACTGACGGACAAGCTGTCGGGCTCCTCGCAGCCCGGCGCCGCCGCCGACCCGGGCCTCAACGAACTGCAGATCAAGACCCATCAGACCATCGCGCGGGTTTCGCGCGACATCGAAAAAGATTTCGGATTCAACACGGCGATCGCGGCGTTGATGGAACTGGTGAACGTGCTCTACGGGCTGAACGAATCCCAGTGGAAATCCGCCGAGGCCCGGTTCGCCGTCGAGACGCTCGTGAAGATGCTCTTCCCGTTCGCCCCGCACATGGCCGAGGAACTCTGGGAGAAGCTGGGGAACACCCGTCCTCTGTCCCTGTCGTCCGACCTCTGGCCCAAAGCCGACGCGGCGGTGCTGGGGAAGAGCGAGGTCGAATATCCCATCCAGGTGAACGGGAAAGTGCGCGACCACCTCCGCGTGTCGCCGGACCTGTCCCAGGCCGAGGTGTTGGAGCGGGCCAAGGCCCAGCCGCGCGCGCAGGAATTCCTCAAGGGCCAGACCATCGTCAAAGAGATATTCGTCCCGAAGCGTCTGATCAATTTCGTCGTAAAACCCAAAAACTGATTTATCGGAGAGAGCCATGAACAAGAGAATCGTATCGATCGGAGCGGGACTGATGATGGTGATGACCCTGTTGTCCGGGTGCGGGGAAGACGGGTATCGTCCCAGCGCGGTCATCTTGCCGAACCACATCCGCAACATCACACTGAGACCGTTCACCAACAGGACCCAGTTCTTCGGGCTGGAGGAAAAACTCTGGCTGGCCGTCTCCCGGGAATTCATCCGGGACGGGCGGCTCCCCTACGTGAACGACGAGAAAGAAGCCGACGGCATCGTCATCGGCGAGATCACCCGTTACATCAAGGAACCCATCTCCTACGACGTGAACCACGTGGCCGAGGAATACAAGATCTGGATCCTGATCACGCTGAAGTTCTACGACCGGGCCAACAACGTGGCCCTGTGGGAAGAACCGAACATGGAACAGATCTACCGGTATTTCGTGGAGACGAAGCCCGGCGGGATGACGGAAGAGGAAGCCCGTGAGATCGTGTGGGACCTCTTCGCCCGCGACATCGTCAAGCGCACCATCGACGGCTTCGGCACGGTGATGGGCGCCAGCGAGCGGCGCATCTCCAGCGAAAAACCCAAACCGGCCAAGAAACCGTTCCAGGTACCGCCCTCCCCCTATTGACCTGAACCGGGTCCCCATGTATTCCAAGAAATACGTCGAAAAGACCACCTACGGAGACCTCGTCCGCGAATGGAAGGGCGGGCGGTTCGCCTCCGTCTACCTCTTCGACGGCGGCGACGTGCTGCAGAAGGATGAAGCGGTGGACCGCCTCCGCAAACTCTTCCTGCCCGACGACGTCTCCGGGATGAACTTCCTGTGTTTCGACGGCGAGACCGCGGGAGCGGGGGAGATCCTCAACGAAGCGCAGACCCTCCCGTTCCTCGGCGACCACCGGCTGGTGGTCGTGCGCCGCACCCAGGAGATGGCCGTGTCGGACTGGCGCAGTCTGGAAGAAGCCATGCCGGCCCTGCCCAAGGAGAACTGCCTGGTGCTCCTGTGGGACGGCAAAGCCAAGGAACAGCTCTCCATCGTCCAGACGGTGAAGACCCGGGGAGAACGCGTCTCGTTCTGGGGGCCTTTCGAGAACCAGGTCCCGGCCTGGATCCAGGACCGCGCCAAAGTGTTCGGCAAGGGCATCTCGGCCGACGCCATCGAGCGGCTGCAGACGATCTTCGGCCAGAACCTGTTGGACCTGCACGCCGAGATGGAGAAACTGGCCCTATACGCCAAAGACCGGCCCCAGATCGAACTCTCCGACGTGGAAACGCTCCTTCCGGAACGATACACCAACCAATTCCTCGAGCTGGACCGCGCGATCTGGAAACGGGACATCAAGACCGTGCTGGGCATACTGAGGCGGAACCGGCTGGCGGGAGCGGAGAGTCTCTACCAGTTGAGCCAACTGATCCAGGCGTTCCGGCGGCTCTTGGTGGCCCAACACCTCCTGTCGCCGGGGCAGACCCCGTCGCGGGAATTCTGGGATTATTTCCGGATCAAGACGATGCAACCCCAGCAGGAATTCCTGCGGGCGTTGAAGATTTATTCGGCGAAGGAGTTGGAAGCGGGATTGTCCCGTCTCTTGGAAGTGGAAAGGACCCTCAAGACGGGGCAAGGGGCCGAAGACGAAGAACTGACGTTGGTGGTCAGGGCGCTGTTACGGCGACAGACACCGGCCGTCGCGTGACGGAAAGGTTCAGCCGTCCGGAAACAGTGATGGGATTTTCAGTTCAGCGGGAAGAGGATGCCGACAGACGGCCCACCGCCCGAGACAGACGGGCGATCTTGCGGGACGCGGCGCAACGATGCACCACGTTCCGCTGACCGAGCCGCGCCCAGACCGCCATGGCTTTTTGAAGCTGTTCCTTGGCTTTGGCCGCGTCTTTTTTCTCGATTGATTCCAAGACTTGGCGAGCCAGCTCACGGGCTTCATATTTCATGGATTGGTTGGCCCAGGTCCGTTTCACCGATTGGCGCTGAGCTTTGAGTGCGGAAGTATGTCGACCAGTTTTAAGTTTTGCCATTTTGTTTGTGATCTTTCTTGATGCTGAAGTCTATTGACGACCCTAAAAAGTGACGGGACCGTGATGTATACTACCTTGCTCGACGACAAAAGTCAAGTGCGGATTCAAGACCGCCGCCGGGGCGCGCCATGATCACGGAAGCCCATCGTTCCCAGAAGCTGGTGAAACGGTTCGGCACCGTCTCTTCGGCCACGCTCATCTCTCGATTATTGGGCTACATCCGAGACGCCATGGTGGCCCACATGTTCGGCGGGGGAAACCTCACCGATGCCTTCTACGCGGCCTTCCGCGTGCCCAACCTCTTCCGACGACTGTTGGGGGAAGGTCCTCTCACCACCGCGTTCATCCCGGTCTTCACCGAGAAACTCCATTCCGAGAAGCGGGAAGACGCCGCGGAGTTCTTCCGGGTGGTCTTTTCCACGTTGGCGTTCGTGCTGGTGTGCCTGGTGGTCGTGGGGATCGTCTTCGCGCCGACGCTCACCAAACTCATCGCCTGGGGGTTCCAGACCTCCCCCGACAAGTTCGACCTCACGGTCCAACTCACACGTCTGTTGTTCCCGTTCCTCCTGTTCGTCTCGCTGGCAGCCATCTCCTCCGGCGCCCTCAACGCCCTGGGCCGGTTCTTCCTTCCGTCCGTGGCGCCCGCCATGCTGTCCGTGGCGGAGATCTCATTCATCCTGCTCTTGATGTTCGGCCTGTTCCCGTCGATCAGCGAAGGCGGGGCCGTCCAAGGATTGGCCCTCAGCGCGGCGGTGGGCGGATTCCTCCATTTCTTCATCCTGGTCCCTCTGCTCCGGAAGGAAAAGATGTCTCCGGGTTGGCGGTGGAACCCCACCCATCCGGGCGTGCTCAAAGTGGGCTGGCTGGTCCTTCCCGCCGTGGTGGGACTGTCGGTGGACCAGATCAACGCGTTCTTCGACACCATCTGCGCCTCCTTCCTGATCGAAGGGTCCGTCACGGCGCTCTACAACTCCAACCGGCTGATGCAGTTCCCGCTCGCCCTGTTCGGCATCGCCGTCTCCACGGCGGTCATGCCGCAACTCTCGCGAAACGTGGCGGAGGGAGATTTCGAGGAATTGAAGAAGAACATCAACCTGTCCATCCGGCTGGTGCTCTTCACCGTCCTGCCGGCCATGGTGGGACTGATCGCTCTGGGGATCCCCATCATCACGATCTTGTTTGAACACGGGCGCTTCACGGCCCGGGAGACGCTCCTGACCAACTCGGCGATGGCGGCATATTGCCTGGGCCTTCCGGCCTTTTCCGGAGTCAAGATCCTGGTCAACACTTTCTATGCCTTGCAAGACACCAAGACCCCCGTCCGCGTGGCCACGTTCTGCCTGCTCATCAACATGATCGGGAACCTGGCCCTCATGTGGCGATGGGGGGTGGGTGGGCTGGCACTGGCCACGACCATCGCCTCGGTGGTCAACGCCGCGGTGCTGTTCATCCTCCTGCGAAAACGGCTGGGGCTCATGGGGGGGAAACGCATCCTGACCACTCTCCTCAAATCGTTGACGGCCTCGGTGCTCATGGGCCTCGCCGCCGTCGCGGTGATCCGATCGTTTGATTTCACCCTCTATCTCCGCGTCCCCCTGGCCGTCACGGTCGGCATGGGGCTCTACGTCCTGTTCGCCCACTGGCTGAAGATGGAAGAACGTCGGCCGTTCATGGAACTGATCCTCCGCAGGCCCGCGGCCGCCGAAGCGCCGTGAACCGTGACATCCTCTCGTCGCTGAAGACGCTTCCCCACTCGCCCGGTGTTTACCTCATGCGCGACCCCGCCGGCGCGCTCCTCTACATCGGCAAAGCCATCGACCTCCGCAAACGGGTATCGTCGTATTTCATCGGGAGCGAAAACCGTCTCACGGCCAAGAACCAGGTCCTGGTCGGCGTCGTGCACCACATCGATTACATCCCGGCCGCGAGCGAGCGGGAAGCCCTCCTCATCGAACAAAAGCTGATCCGCCGGCACCAACCGCCCTACAACATCCTCTGGAAGGACGACAAATCCTATCCGTTCATCAAGCTCTCTGTGAAGGAAGATTTTCCCCGACTGGAACTCACCCGCCGGCGGCTCAAGGACGGCAACGTGTATTTCGGGCCGTTCCCGGCGGTCTCTCATATCCATCGGCTCCTCCGCTGGATATGGAAGAAGCATCTGCTCCCCCTGCGCCCCTGCCGGATCGTGTTTTCGGAATCCCAACTGCCGCCGCTCAAAAAGGTGCAGTCCTGCATCTACCTGCACACGAAGGAATGTCCCGCGCCGTGCATCGGGCGGATCGATAAAGCCGGATACAGAAACATCGTGGACCAGGCGGTCCTCTTTTTCCGGGGAAAGCACACGAACCTCATCGCCCGATGGGAAGGGGAGATGAAGCGCGCCTCCACACGCAAAGATTACGAGCAAGCCGCCGCGCTGAGGGACAACATCTTTGCGCTGTCCCACATGGCCGAGAAAGTCACCCTGCGCGAGATCACGCCGGAGCAGGTGGTGGGGAAGATACAATCCTCGACGGCGCTGAAAGAACTTCAACTCGCCCTCGAACTGCCGAACCCGCCCATCACCATCGAAGGGTTCGACATATCGCATACGTTCGGAGAGAACACGGTCGCCTCCATGGTCACCTTCCGCCACGGAAAGCCGGACAAGAACCGATACCGCAAATACCGGATACGGCTGGCCAAACATTCCGACGACTATGCCGCCCTCAAAGAAGTGGTCCAACGCCGTTACCGCCGCCTCAAAGAAGAGCGGGGCGACTGGCCGGACCTCATCCTGATCGACGGTGGACCGGGCCAGTTAAGCTCCGCCGTGGCGTCTTTGGAACAGGTCCAGAAGGCGCATCCACCCATCATCTCGCTGGCCAAGGAGAACGAAGAGATCTACCGGCCCGGCGTGGCGAAACCCGTGGTATTGCCGAAAGAATCAGCCGCGCTCCAGATATTGCAACAGGTGAGGGACGAATCGCACCGATTCGCCGTATCATATCACCGATCTCTCAGAAAGAGACGGTTATTGAACGACGAGGGGAACCCATGAAGAAGATCCCGGCGCAGATTTTGGCCGACATGAAGAAGTATCCCCTGTTCCACCAAAAAGTCTGGACAGCATGCTATGAGATACCGCGGGGAGAAGTGCGGACATACGGGTGGATCGCCAAGCGGATCGGTCATCCGAACGCCGCCCGGGCGGTGGGGAGCGCGCTCAAGGCCAATCCCTTCGCCCCGACCATCCCATGTCACCGCGTGATCCGCTCCGACGGCGGATTGGGCGGTTATTCAGCGCCGGGGGGAATACAAAAGAAAAAAGCGCTCCTCCGGGAAGAGAAATCTTGAAAATGTGTGTGAATAGGCTTATAATGATACAGTAACTTCATCCAAACGGGTCCGGAAGCGGAGTCGGTTTCCGGAGGGAATATCAGATGGTCGGGCCGCCATCTCGCACATGCGGGAGGCGGCATTTTAATCGCCACTCGGCATGCGCCGGGATGGCGATTTTTTTTTGGCAAACACGTGAGCGATCAGACGGAACAAGGAGCGTTATGACGACCACCGGCTGGATATTCATGATATCGGCCTGGGCCCTCATCCTCGGGCTCATGGGCTTCTGCCTTTACCTCACTTTAAAAAGGAAGGGCATTGAAGACGATGATGGCCAATCGACATGAAGGAGGGACACCGATGACTGAAAATAAACCGACCCCAAACGAAACCGACAAGAATTCAGCAGGAGAGCATCACGCCATCCCCATGCTCAAATTGGCCGTGGCGGGGGGGATCTGTCTGGGATTCTTCGTCACCATGCTCATCCTGAAACACGTTTTCAAACTCTTCTGACACGGGTATAGAAACCCCCCTAGGTGACCGTCCCATGAGGATCACGCTTCGTCTCATCCTCGCACTGACATTAACGGTGGCCGTCGTGGCCTCCTTGGCCGCTTATTTTCAAGCGGGCCAGGAAAGAAAGCGCCAGCAGGAGGACCTGATCCGCCGATCCCGACTGCTCTCGGAGAGCCTCCAGGAAGCGTTGGAACCCATGTTGGAACGGAACGCGAAGGACAAGTTACAGCGGTTGGTGGAACGGTTCGGCAACCGGGAACGACTGGTGGGGATCGCCGTCTACGACCCGCAACAAAAGCAGATGGCCGTCACCAACAGTCTGGCTGCTTCCCTCGTGGCGCCGCCGCCCGTGATCGCCGATGTGATGGCCGACGACGCCAACCACGACTCGTTCCACACGGCGGGTGACAAGCATCTTTATATCCACGCGAGCCCCCTGCACGTCAAGGACAAATATGCCGGCGCACTGATCCTGTTCCACGACACGTCGTTCATAAAGACCCAGGTCGCGGTCCTTTGGCGCAACACGTTCCTGCGCGTCATCGTCCAAATGGTGCTCATCTCGCTGGTCACCCTGCTTATCGTGCAATGGAGTCTGGTCGGGCCCATCGCGAAGATGGCGGAATGGATGAAGCAACTCCGCGCCGGGGAGACCCCATCGTCGGCACCGCCGCCGAAGGAGATTCTCTTCGCTCCCATCGCGAAAGAAGCCACGCGGTTCGCCCGACACCTGTCCGACGCCAAAGCCGCCGCCGAGGAAGAGGCCCGCCTGCGTCAAACGGCCGAATCCCTCTGGACGCCGGAACGCCTCCGCGAACACGTGAGATCGAAACTGCAGGGCAAACCCCTCTTCGTCGTGTCCAACCGGGAACCCTACATGCACGTGCGCCGGGGAAGGAAGATCGACTGCATCGTGCCGGCCGGCGGTTTGGTGACCGCCCTGGAGCCCGTCATGAGGGCGTCCGGCGGAACGTGGATCTCCCACGGGGCCGGCGACGCCGACTGGGAAGTGACCGATTCCGATGGCCGCATCAAAGTCCCTCCCGAAGACCCCCAGTACACCCTGCGAAGAGTGGCGCTGACGAAAGAGGAGGAGACCGGCTACTATTACGGTTTTTCAAACGAGGGGCTCTGGCCCCTCTGCCACATCGCCCACACGCGGCCCCTGTTCCGCGCATCCGATTGGGAACAATACCAATCGGCGAACAGGAAGTTCGCCCAGGCTGTCATGGAAGAGTTAAGGGGGATCGAGGAACCCTGTGTGCTGATCCAGGATTATCATTTCGCGCTCCTGCCCCGCCTCCTGAAACAAGAACGGCCCGACGCACGCATCGCCTCGTTCTGGCACATCCCCTGGCCGAATCCCGAAGCCTTCGGCATCTGTCCCTGGCAGAAGGACCTCCTTTACGGCATGCTCGGAGCAGACCTCATCGGGTTCCACACCCAGTTCCACTGCAACAATTTCCTCGACACTGTGGACCGGACCCTCGAATCCCGGATTGATTGGGAACGGTTCGGCGTCAACAAAGAGGGACACACGACCCTGGTGAAACCCTTCCCCATCAGCGTGGCGTTTCCCGACGCCTTTCAAGATGCCCGCATCGAACCCGAGACGCCCCTGGAAGACCGTGCGGCCCTGTTGAAAGAGCTGGGGATCAAGGCGAAATATTTCGGCGTCGGCGTGGAACGGATGGATTACACCAAGGGCGTCCTGGAACGGTTCCGCGGGATTGAACGTTTCCTGGAGAAAAACCCCCGGTATCAGGGGGAATTCGTCTTCATCCAGATCGGGGCTCCCAGCCGCACCCACATCAAGCGCTACCATGACTTTCTGGCGGAGGTCGAGGAGGAGGCCGAACGGATCAACTGGAAGTTCAAGGCCAAGGACTACAGGCCCATCGTCTTTCTGAAGAAACACCACAGCCACCGGGAGATCCTGCCGTTCTACAAATCGGCCGACGTGTGCATGGTGACATCCCTCCACGACGGGATGAACCTGGTGGCCAAGGAATTCGTGGCGGCGCGGAACGACGAGAGTGGGGTCCTGATCCTGAGCCGGTTCGCGGGGGCTTCCCGCGAGTTGAGGGATGCGTTGATCGTGAATCCCTATGACGCCGAACAGCTGGCCGAGGCCATCCGGTTCTCCCTCGAGATGGACCCCTCCGAAAAGGAGTCCCGCATGAAACGGATGAGAGCGACCGTGCGCGAACACAACATCTACCGTTGGGCGGGCAACCTGATCGAAGAACTCACGAAACTGCAGCCGTCGGACACCCCGACGGAACGGCGGCGAACCTGACGCCATGATATCCGTCTGGAAAGGATGGTCCCGGGTGAAAGGATCCCTCTCGGCCTCCCGTCGAGTCCTCCTGATCCTGGATTTCGACGGCACGCTGTCCCCGCTGGCCGAAACGCCGGACGCGGCCGTCTTGCCGCTCGTCATCCGCCAAACCCTGCGCCGGCTGACGGCGTTGCCATCGGTCACGGTCGCCATCATGAGCGGACGGCCGGTGACCTATCTCCGGCGGATGGTGGGGGACCGGCGGGTCATCTACGGAGGAAACCACGGGCTGGAGATGAGGGGGCCGCGACTGTCGTTCATCCATTCTGAAGCCCGGCGCTTACGCACGACGGTCCGTGCCTATGCATCGGCCTGGAGATCGACCTTGAACCTCATCCCGGGAGCCCTGTTGGAGAACAAAGGACTTTCACTAGGACTCCATCACAGACGGGTCCCGGCACGTCACCTGCCGGCGTTCCACCGGCTGATCGACCGTCTTAAACGCCAAACGGCAGGACGACCGTTCCGCTGGAGAACGGGGAAAAAGGTCTGGGAATTATTACCCGACGTCGCCTGGAACAAAGGGAAGGCCGCCCTTTGGTTGATGAAAAAGATGAAGGATCCCCGTCCGGTGGTGGTCGGAGACGACGTCACCGATGAAGACATGTTCCGCGCCCTGCGCCGCCGGGGCACATGCATCGTGGTCGGCCGGAAAAGATCGGCGGCAGGGCTGTATCTGGCCGGGCAAGGCGAGGTGCCGCGCCTGCTCCGTTCGTTGGAGAAGGAGCTTTCCGCATGAACCCCCGGGCCGAGACACCGTTCCATTTCTTCTCACGCCTGACGTTGACGGCCCTGACCGGCAAGCGCGCCTCCACCCTTCAGGAAATGACGGACGTCCTGCGCACCGCCCCTGATACCGTCGTCTACCAGCACACACACCGTTACCTTTTCCAACACCAGTTCCTCACCCCCGAGCCGCCCAACGATTTCGCCTATTGGGCCCACCACATGCTCGGCGACGAGCGGATCGGGGAACGGCTGGCGGCTGTGGACACGATCCGTTTCAACACCCTGTCCGACCTCAGGACCGCCCTGATCGAAGCCATCGAAAAGAACTCGTCCCGGGATACCCTGGACCGCAAAGTCCCCGAGGGAAAAGATTTCCACTTCATGAGCGCGGTGCGGTTCTCGGTCCCCACGGAACACCGGGCCTCCACTCTCTCCGAATTCCGTGACGGATTGAAGCGGGTGGCCATCTCCAGCCTCTATCTGCACGTGTTCGAGGCGCGATTGAGGCCGCCCCTGGGCCGAAACGATTTTTCTCTCTGGTTCGAGAAGGAACTGAAGCTGCCCGCGTTGGCCGAGAAAGTGGCGGCCCTGGATCCCTACACCCAAACGCTGGAGGGACTGAGGATGAAGATTCTCCACCTGGTGGATGAGGAGCTTTCCCATGCCGAGGCTTGAAGACTACCGATCGGTCGTCGGGTCGCAGACCCTGGAAGAACTGTCTCTCCTGGGGAAAGCGCTCACCGGAAAATCCGTCGTCCACGTGAATTCCACGGCGGTGGGGGGAGGCGTGGCCGAGATATTGAACCGGATGGTCCCCCTGATGAGGGAACTCGGATTGAACGTGCGGTGGGAGGTGATCCGCGGCGGCGAGGATTTCTACGCGGTGACGAAGAAATTCCACAACACCCTGCACGGCGGGACGCAGGACGTATCGCCGAAAGATTACCAGGTCTACGAAGACACCGTCGACGAGAACCTCACCCGCATGAGACTGGATGACGATTTCGTCTTCATCCACGACCCTCAACCGGCCGCTCTGGTGAAGATGCGGAAGGACCTGAAAAACCATTGGTTATGGCGGTGCCACATCGACCTGTCCCGTCCTCAAGCCGGCGTGTGGGGATTCCTGAAACCCTACGTGGAAGAATATGACGCCTGCGTCTTCTCGGCCCCCGCGTTCGCCCAGACCCTGGCCGTCCCGCAATACCTGATCTCGCCGTCCATCGACCCTCTGAGCGACAAGAACCGTGATCTCTCCGACGCGGAAATCCGCGCGATCCTGGACCGGCTGAAGATCCCGACGGACAAACCCCTGGTGACGCAAGTCTCCCGTTTCGACCGATTGAAGGATCCGCTGGGTGTCATGGAGGCGTTCCTGAAGGTTCAGCCCTACGTGGATGCGCGACTGCTGCTGGTGGGCGGCTCGGCGGACGACGACCCGGAGGGGGACCAGGTCTTGGCGGAAGTGAGGGAAAAGGCGCACGGAAACCCGAACATCCTGGTGCTCTGTCTTCCCCCGACCAGCCACGTGGAGATCAACGCCATCCAACGGGCTTCGAAGGTGATCATCCAGAAATCTCTGCGGGAAGGGTTCGGCCTGACCGTGGCCGAAGCGCTCTGGAAGAGCAAACCCGTCATCGCCGGCGCAGTGGGGGGAATCCCACTTCAGATCACCCATAAATACTCCGGCATCCTCGTGCACTCGACGGACGGCACCGCCTATTGGCTGAAACAACTCCTCAACGAACCGGTATTCGCCCAAAAGCTGGGCAACAACGGCCGCGAACACGTGCGGCAGAACTTCCTATTGACGCGCCACTTAAGAGACTACCTGCTCCTTTTCCTTTCACTGAACCATTCCACCGACGAACTCATCCGGCTTTAGCCCGAGATAGCGAACGGACTCACCTTTTTTCATATTTCCGGGTGAAAAACAGCAAAAAAGGGTGTAAGATATAGGGAAATACAGATTGGGTCTTGTCCGTTCTTTTCCATCTGTCATTGCGAGGCACGTTTTCCGCCGAAGCAATCTTATTTTCGTCACCGTCTCACCTCTTATGAGATAGGGGCAACAACAGCAGACAACAGAACCACTTCATGCCGTGACACCACGCCTGTTTTACAAAAGAACCGCACCACGATGACTCCCAACATTTACAACCCGACGAGGGGGACTGTGCGTTATGATCTATAGACACCTAATATGGGTCGGACTGATTCTGATCGGATCGTTTTTGGTCTTCATGGCCTGTTCAAAGGAAAAGAAGCGCGCCGAAAAGGAATTGACCGAAGCCAGAGCCAAAGTCGAATCCCTCCGAGAGGCGGGCATCAACAAATCAGCCCCGGAACTTTATAATACCGCCACAACAAAACTGGGAACCGCCGAGATGAACATGGGGATGAACGATTACGAAGACGCCATCAAATACGCCCGCGAAGCCATCGCCGACGCAGAACAAGCCAAGAACCAAGCAAAGTCGGAATAATGGGGGAATCACAGGTGGAACAGACCGAAATTTGATATAGACAAAATTAACTTATTTATAAGAGAACAGAATGGCTACGGTCATAGGCAAGAGTGGGGTATGGCGAGAGATTGTCGAACAACTCGGACGGAGTGGCTTTCACGTCCGGCAGCCCGCCGATGTTGATTTGCTCTTAAGCCGTCTCCGCGACAATTTTCAGCCTTCCGTTAAGCAGAAGAAGTCAGAGATTACTCAATGTGTCGCGACGGAGGAGCGCAGCATTGCCACTCTAATGAACGAGAGGGGAATCTGGCGCTCATTTGTAAACTGGTTCCGAATTCAGGGACGCAAGATAGCCATTTCGCATCTACGTAGAGAGGAACGCAGATACATCACAACGCTGTCGGAAAACATCCGGAGGCTGGATGCCTGCCAGAAATCCCGTGAAATGGCGGGGGCAAGAGCGGAACTCGAAGTAATTGCGCATCTGACCCACCTGTCGTCTGGTCACACGGTTTTCAATAATCTCTTGCTAACTGCTGATCGTTACATTAACTTCAACGACGTCGCACTTCAAAGCGCACAGATTGACCATCTGGTCTTATCCCCTGCGGGGGTGTTTGTGATCGAAACAAAACGGTGGAGCAGACATTTCGTTGAGTCCGGTGAATATCACAACCCCTTTGACCAGATACAACGAGCTGCTTACCTGTGTTACGATCAACTTCGAAATGAATTTGGAAAAATACGCGTTCGGAGTGTGATTGCCTGTGCTGGCAAACTCCCCTCCGCACCAGAGGATTCGCACGTCAAAGTTCTCCCTGTCACTGAACTCATTGGATACATATCGTGGTTCAAGCAACCGGAGCTTACCCCAGATAAGCTATTGCAAGTGCGGCACTACCTGGAGGGATTCGTAACGATATGAAGTCAGTTAAGATTCTCCCTTTAAACCAGTCCATTTGCGATTAGAGAAACCGGATATCAGGACAAGAAGCGATTGCTTCACCCATTACGAACCGATGGGTTCGCAATGACAGATAAAGAAAAGTAACCCACCGATCCATCCTCCCGTCATTTTGACGGAAAAACGGGATTCTGATAGAATTACCGGATGTTCAGCAACGTCTTAAAGATATTCATTGGCACGCAGACCGAACGCACGCTTAAAAAGCTCCAACCCCTGGTTGACCAAGTCAACGCGCTGGATGCGGCGTATTCCGCCCTCACAGACGACGCCCTCAAAAACAAGACCGTCGAGTTCCGCAAACGGCTCGCCGACGGGGAACCGCTCGATAACCTGATCCCCGAAGCCTTCGCCGCCGTCCGGGAAGCGTCCAAACGGACCATCGGCCTGCGCCATTTTGACGTTCAGCTCATCGGCGGTATCGTCCTCCACCAGGGGAAGATCGCGGAGATGCGCACCGGAGAGGGAAAGACCCTCGTCGCCACTCTTCCCGTCTATCTCAACGCCCTCACCGGGCGCGGTGTCCACGTCGTCACCGTGAACGATTATCTGGCCAAACGCGACCGCGATTGGATGGGACCGATCTATGAATTCCTCGGATTGACCGTGGGGTTCGTGCAACACGACCTCCCGAACAACCTCCGTCAGGCCGCCTACGCGTCGGATGTGACTTACGTCACCAACAACGAGGTCGGGTTCGACTATCTGCGCGACAACCTCGTCCGGGAAAAAGAAGAACGCGTGTTGAGACCTTTCAATTTCGCTATCGTCGACGAAGTCGATTCGATCCTCATCGACGAAGCCCGCACCCCGCTGATCATCTCCGGTCCCGCCGAAGCGTCCAGCCAACGGTATATGCTGGCCAGCCGCGTGGTGCCGTCGCTCAAAGGACGTTTCGTCACGGACAAGGACGAGATCGACGCCAAACAGAAAGGGATCGACCTGGGGATCGGATTCGATTTCATCGCGGACGAGAAGTCCCAGACCGTCACGCTGACCGACCAGGGCATCACGAAATGCGAAAAACTTTTGAACGTGAAGAGTCTCTACGACGACATCCAGGGGGAATGGGTCCACCACATCACGCAAGCCATCCGCGCGCATAAGCTCTACCATCGCGACGTGGAATACGTGGTCAAAGACGGCGAGGTCATCATCGTGGACGAGTTCACCGGACGCCTCATGCCGGGCCGGCGCTGGTCCGACGGGTTGCACCAGGCGGTGGAAGCCAAGGAGAACATCCGCATCGCCGAGGAGAACCAGACCCTGGCCACCATCACGTTCCAGAACTTTTTCCGCCAATACAAGAAACTGGCGGGCATGACCGGGACCGCCCTCACCGAAGCCGAGGAGTTCTGGCAGATCTATAAACTGGACGTGCTGGACATACCGACCCACCGGCCCATGATCCGCCAGGACCACGCGGACCGTATCTTCAGGACCGAGAACGAGAAGAACACCGCCATCGTGGAGGAGATCGAGGACCATTGGAAACGCGGCCAGCCGGTGCTGGTGGGAACGCGATCCATCGAAAAATCGGAACAGCTGTCGGGGATCCTCCGCCGCAAAGGGGTGCCGCACCAGGTCCTCAACGCCAAATATCACGAGCAGGAAGCCAAGATCATCAGCCAAGCGGGACGGAAAGGGGCCGTGACCATCGCCACCAACATGGCCGGCCGGGGAACCGACATCGTGCTGGGCGGAAACCCCTGCACTCCCGAAGAAGCCGAAACGGTCAAACAACTCGGCGGGCTCCACATTTTGGGGACGGAACGGCACGAATCGCGCCGGATCGACAACCAACTCCGCGGCCGGTCGGGCCGGCAAGGAGACCCCGGCGCGTCCCGGTTCTATCTGGCCCTCACGGACGAACTCATGCGCCTGTTCGGGTCCGAACGGATCTCCAACATCATGGGGAAACTCGGCATGCAGGAGGGGGAAGACATCCAGCATCCGTGGGTCACCAAGGCCATCGAGAACGCCCAGCGCAAAGTGGAGGCGATGAACTTCGACATCCGGAAACAACTCCTCGATTTCGACAACGTCATGAACAAACAGCGCGAGGCCATCTACACCCTGCGCAATTCCATCCTGGAAGGCGAAGACATCACCCAGCGCATCAAGGACATGACGGTGGAGTCGGTGGAAGAGAAGATAGACCTGTGGGCGCCGGAGAAACTCCATCCGGAAGAATGGGAATATGCCAGCTTGCGCGCGTGGCTCCAACGGACTTACGGGATCGAACACGAATTCAAACCGGAGGAATACCGCTCGAGGGAAGACCTGGCCGGCGAAATACAGGGGGCGATCGACGAGGCCTTCACTCAGCGCGAAGCGCATCTCACTCCCGACATCTTCAAACGGTTGGAACGGATGGTGCTCCTTC
This sequence comes from Elusimicrobiota bacterium, assembly GCA_022709755.1. Taxonomy (GTDB): domain Bacteria; phylum Elusimicrobiota; class Elusimicrobia; order FEN-1173; family JAKLIF01; genus JAKLIF01. Next base: position 187,448 of record JAKLIF010000005.1, read on the forward strand.
AGGTGATGGACCACGCCTGGGTGGAACATCTCACCTACCTGGAGCAGTTGAGGAAAGGGATCTTCCTCCGGGCCTACGGGCAGAAAGACCCGCTCATCGAATTTCAGAAAGAAGGGTTCCATCTCTTCGAAGAGATGATGCAGAGGATCCGCGAAGAGGCGTTGGAATATACCTTCAAGATACAGATCATGGTGGAACCTCCGCCGGTGAAAGTGCCGATGCCGATGTCCGCCGAGAAACCGGAACCGGCCGGCCTGTCCGCCATCCCGACGGCGAACAACAAGCCCGACCCGCTCAGCAAGCTCTCCAAACCGGCGGCCCCGTCTCCATCGATCCTTTCCAACGTCCCGTCCAGCGCGGCTCCCTCTTCCGTCTCAAAACTGGGAAGGAACGATCCCTGTCCCTGCGGCAGCGGCAAGAAATACAAGAAATGCTGTGGGAAATAGTTTCCTCTCCGTCAGACCGATAGTCCCTTGACCGACATCATCCTTTGTCTTCTGACCGCGGTCCTGTATACGCTGTCCTTTCCGAAATTCGACTGGGGATGGTTGGCCTGGTTTTCGTTGGTGCCGTTCCTGATCTTCCTCCGGAAGAACACGCCGATGAAAAGGACGCTGATCTTATCCTGGGCCTGCGGGTTGGCGGGATCCCTCGGGACCCTCTACTGGATCTATCCGACCTGCCGGACCGCCCATGTGAACCCCATCGGCAGCGTCTTCGTGACCCTGGCGCTCAGTCTCTACATGTCTCTCTATTGGATCGGGTTCGCCTACGCGTTGAGGAAGCTCGGACAAAACGGCCCGTCCCCGGACCGATACGATCCGCTCCTGGCGGCCGCCCTGTGGACCGTCCTCGAATGGATACGGTCCCACATCCTGACCGGTTTTCCGTGGAACCTGATGGGATATACCCAATATTCACATCCCGCCTTGATACAGATCAGTTCCTGGACGGGCGTGTATGGGGTGTCGTTCCTCATCGTGCTCGGCAACGCGCTGGGAGTCGCGCTCCTTTCGAAGCGGAATGACCTCAAGCAGACCCTGCGCTTCCATCGGATGAGCGTGGCCGCGTTCATCGGACTTCTCCTCTTGAACCTCCTTCTGAACCTCGGGTCCTTTTCATCCGGCAGGGAACCCGTGACGGTGTCCATCCTGCAGGGGAACATCGACCAATACAAGAAGTGGGACGACAACTACGAGCGGGAGATCGTGAACACCTACACCCGGTTGGCGCTCGACGCCGCGCAGAAAAATCCCGATCTGATCATCTGGCCCGAAACGGCCGTTCCGGGCTGGATCCCGGGGGACACCCGTTATCTGGAATGGCTGAAAGGCCTCTGCCGACAGACCGGCACGCACATGCTGGTGGGAGCGCCCAGCCAACAGGACGGGAACGAATACAACGCCGTGTTCTTCCTTTCCCCGGATGGCGTCATCCTGGACCAATATCGCAAGATGCACCTGGTGCCGTTCGGCGAGCGCATCCCTTTCAAACCCATCCTGGCCCGTTTTTTCCCGGTGTTGAACGAACTGGGAGAATTCGATTCGTCCAAGGACTGGACGGTGTTCCGCGCCCCGTGGGGGAAGTTTGGGGTGAACATCTGTTTCGAGGCCGGGTTCCCCGGGATCGTGCGGGGTTTCGTGAAACGCGGAGCGGAGGTCACCATCAACATGACCAACGACGGGTGGTATCTGACCACGGCGGGACCCTACCAGCATTTCGCCACCAACATCTTCCGGGCGGTGGAGACGCGGACCTACGTCGTGAGGGCCGCCAACACCGGTTTTTCGACCATCATCGCCCCCGACGGGAGGATCCGAACGATATCCTCCCTGATGAGGGAAGAGACCATCGACGGGGAGATCGTCCCTTCATCCCGAAGGACCTTCTACACGCTGTTCGGCGACGCGTTCACGGGGATGTGCGCCGTATTCCTCGGACTGAGCGTCTGGCTCCGTCGGAAGATGAAAAGCCCGTCCGGTTCTGTGGTATAATAACCCACTATGTTCGAGAATCTCAACGACAGATTGCTGACCCTCAAGTCTTCCGTGGACCAGCTCGGGAGGTTTCTTTGACGTTCCCGGGAAACAGAAACAGCTGGCCGACCTCGAAAAGCAGATAGCCGACCCCTCCTTCTGGAACCAGACACAGCGGGCCCGCCAGGTCATGAAAGAGGCGAGCGCGTTGAAAGACGCCATCCAATCCCTCGACAAGATCCAAAAAGACTGGCACGACCTGGAAGCGCACTACGACCTGGCCAAGGAAGCCGGCGACGAAGCCGAAGGCGCCGAAGTGACCAAGGGGCTGGCCAGACTCGAGAAGATCATCTCCGACATCCAGATGCGGGCGAAGTTGTCGGGCCCCATGGACCGGAACAACGCCATCGTCTCGCTCCATGCCGGGGCGGGAGGGACCGAAGCGTGCGATTGGGTGGACATGCTGTTGCGGATGTATCGCCGCTGGGCGGAAGCCAAAGGGTTCAAGACCAACATCACGGACATCCTGCCCGGCGACGGCGCGGGGTTCCGCCGGGTGACCTTCTTCGTGGAAGGCGCGTATGCATACGGTTTTTTGCAGTCCGAAACGGGGACGCACCGGCTGGTGCGGATCTCGCCGTTCGATTCCAACGCGCGGCGGCACACGTCGTTTGCGGCCTGCGACGTGATCCCCGAAGTGGACGACACCATCGAGATCAACATCAACGAGAGCGATCTGAAGCTGGACACCTTCCGGTCCGGCGGGCACGGGGGACAGAACGTGAACAAGGTGGAGACCGCCGTGCGCATCACGCACATCCCGTCGGGAATCGTGGTCTCCTGCCAGATCGAACGGTCGCAGTTCAAGAACCGCGAGATCGCCATGAAGATGCTCAAGGCCAAACTTTACGACGTGGAACAGGAAAAGCAGAGAGCCGCCCAGGAAAAACATTACGACGATAAAGGCGACATCGCCTGGGGAAACCAGATCCGCTCCTATGTGTTCATGCCCTACCAGATGGTGAAGGACTTGAGGACCAACTATGAGACGTCCCAGATCGGGGCCGTGATGGACGGCGACCTGGACGAGTTCATGCACCGCTACCTCGAGTGGAAGCTCGCTCCCCGATAAGACGTCCGTCTTCACCCGTCTTCAACAACCGCGACCGAACGATGCAACATTCGCCCATCCCCCGAGAGACCATTAAAAAGAGCCTGCGCGTCACCGTGTGGGACGGCATCTTCGTGTCCGTCATGCTGGGGATCGTCGATGCGTATCTGATCCCGTTCGCGTTGGTGTTCAAGTCCTCTCCGGCTCAGATCAGTTGGCTGGCCTCCTGGCCCGCCCTCATCGGGGCGCTGGCCCAATGCGGCATCGGCTGGATCGTCCATTCCCTGCGCGGCCGCAAGAACGTGCTGACCAGCGTGGTGTTGGTGCAGGCGATCGCACTGGTGGGAATGGCGGCCCTCCCGTTCGGACCGGAAGGAGCCCGATTCCCGATCCTGGTCGGGTTGGCCATCCTCTACACCACCATGGGAGGAATGACGGTCCCGGTGTGGAACAGCCTCCTGACGGAATACCTGCCCGCCACGAAGCGGGCCGGATACATCGGGTGGAGGAACCGTTGGACGGGGCTGATCGTGATCGGGGCCAATCTGTCGGCCGGCGTGGTCCTGCTCTTCTGCGGAAAAGAATCGACCCTCGGGTTCACGCTGATATTCCTTTTCGCGGCCCTGTGCCGTTTCATCTCCTGGCGCTGGCTCACCCGTCTCTTTGAACCGCGCGTTTCGAAAGAGACGCTGACGGCCGACACGTTCGACCGTTTCCACGACGTGGTGAGGAACACCCGCTTCTGGCGGTTGATCCTTTTCGTGGGAGCCATCACGTTCGCCACGAACCTGTCGGGACCCTATTTCTCCGTCTACATGCTGGACCACCTCGGTTTTTCGTATCTGACCTACAGCATCCTGACGATGGCGGTCAACTTCTCGATGGTCAACATGATGGCGGTCTGGGGCCGCAAAGCCAACACGGTGGGCTCGATGAAGATCCTCCGCTGGTCCAGCGCGGTGATGCCCCTCCTTCCCGTGCTCTGGCTCTTTTCCGGCTCGCCGTTCTATATCTTCGGGATCCAGCTCTTCGGAGGGATCGTCTGGGCCGGATTCAACCTGTGCAGTCTTAACGCCGTCTTCGACATCGTTCCCGGACGGTGGCGCACCCAGGCCGTGGCGTATTATAACGTGGCCAACGGCGTCGCCCTCTTCGCGGGCGCTTTCCTCGGGGGACAGATGATGGGGAAACTCCCGTCGATCCACGCCACTCCGTTCCTGACCCTGTTGCTGATCTCGGGCCTCCTCCGCGCGGCGATCTATCTGCTGATGTTCCCTCACGGCGAAACGTCCGGCTCGACGGACAGGTCCCGCGACATCCACGTGATGGTTTCCAGACTCTTCTTCGTGCCCGCACGGATGACCTGCCAGGCGCTGGGATTGGTGACGCGCAAATGAACGAACGAAAGCTCCTCCTCATCACCTTTCTCTTCACTCTCCTGATCGGGGGCGGCGTGGCCGTCTACCAGTCGAGGATGCCCCATCCGCACGTGCCGGACATCCCCCTGTTGAAATCCCACAATCCCAAGACGACCGCGCTCATCGAGATCCGGAAAAATTTCTATAAGAGAAAAAACAAGGACGTCGAGATACAGCTTGCCTGGCGGCCCCTGAGCCAGATCTCGCCCCATCTCATCGACGCGGTGTTGTCGGCGGAAGACGACGGTTTCTTCATGCACGACGGGGTCGAATGGAAGGACATCCGCAAGGCGGCCCTCTACGACCTCAAGCGGGGCAGACGGGCGCGGGGGGGGAGCACCATCACCCAACAACTGGCGAAGAACCTGTATCTTTCGCCGTCGAAGAACCCGCTCCGCAAGTTACGGGAATTGATCCTCGCCTACCGGCTTGAGAAGCACCTCACCAAGAAGCGCATCCTGGAGATCTACCTGAACGTGGTGGAGTGGGGGCCCGGGATATTCGGAGCGGAAGCCGCGGCCCGATTCTACTACGACAAACCAGCCGGACTCCTTTCCATCGACGAGTCGGTCGCGTTGGCCGCGTCTCTTCCCAACCCTTTCAAATACGGCCCCCAAAGCGCCTCGGTCTGGACGCAGAAACGGCGCGAGTGGGTCCTGCGGCGGATGATCGAGAGCGAACGCCTGTCGGTGCCGGGCCCCGACGTGGACGAACTGGACATCAGCGAACCGATCCCTCCGGCGGAAGCCGAAGAACCCTCAAATGATTGATGATAAACCGGACCATAATTTGATATGATTTTCCCTATACCAACGCATCTCCTCAGGAGGGTGTCTTGACGAAGGTTTTAGTGACTGACGACGAAAAGAACGTGGTGGAGTTGATCGGGTTCCTTCTCCAAAAAGACGGGTACGACGTGGTCACCGCGTTCGACGGAAAAGCGTGCCTGGACAAGGTCCAGAGCGAGAAGCCCGACCTCATCATATTGGACATCATGATGCCCATCATGGACGGGTACACCGTCTTCACGAAGTTGGCCGAAAACGACGAGACACGGAAGATCCCCATCATCATCCTCACCGCCAAAGGCCAGATGAAGGACATGTTCGCCATGTCGTCCAACATCGCCGCTTACATGGACAAACCTTTCGATCCGATGGAAATCCGGTCGAAAGTCCGCGAAATCCTCGATTCCCGAAAAAAGAAGTAAGACGGGCTCCCCTATGGAACAGGAAAAGACTTCTTCACTGGAAGACATCGCACGCCTTCGCCGGGACAAGGTCCGGCTGATGAGGGAAAACAACATCGACCCCTATCCCCGGTCGTTCGACGGGATCTCGGAGTCTTCGGTTCTCCGGGAGAAATACCAGGGGCTGAACAACGAGGAACATTCGCCCGACCCGGCCGTGAAGATCGCGGGGCGGCTGATGACCCGGCGCGACATGGGGAAGACCACCTTCGCCCACGTGCAGGACCGCACGGGACGGCTCCAGATCTATATGCGCAAAGACGAGATCGGCGACGCGGTCTACAAACAGTTCCGCGACCTGGTGGACCTCGGCGACATCCTCGGGCTGGAAGGGAACATCTTCAAAACCCGCACGGGTGAAGTGACTCTCAAGGTGACCTCCTGGCGGATCCTCAGCAAAGCGCTCCGCCCGCCGCCGGAAAAATTCCACGGGATGACCGACGTGGAGGAACGCTATCGCCGCCGCGAGGTGGACCTGTTCTCCAACAAGACGGCGGTCGCCCGGTTCCAGATCCGTCAAAAGATCGTCTCGGAGATACGCAAACAACTCGAAGCCGACAAATTCATCGAGGTGGAAACGCCCATGATGCATCCGGTGCCGGGCGGCGCCACGGCGCGCCCGTTCGTGACCCATCACGAAGCGTTGGATTCGGACCTCTACATGAGGATCGCCCCCGAACTTTACCTGAAGCGGTTGATCGTGGGGGGAATGGAACGGGTCTACGAGATCGGACGCGCCTTCCGGAACGAAGGGGTGGACACACGGCACAATCCGGAATTCACGATCCTGGAAGCGTACCAGGCCTACACCGATTACAAGGGGATGATGGACCTGGTCGAAAAACTGATCCGCGCCGCGGCCGAGGCCTCCAAACCGATCTACGGCGACATCGTGAAGAGTTCAATCGATCCGGCCTCCGGTCCCCAGACCGTTCCTGACTCATTCAACTATCGCGGAAAGAGTTTCACCCTGAACGAACCGTTCGCCCGGCTGACGCTGGAAGAACTGTTCAAGAAACACCTGGACCTGGATTTCAGGGCCATCTGCCGGGACGGTTCGTGGAAAGACGCGGCCCGGAAAGCGGGCCTGACGATCGACGAAAAAACGCCCGACCACAAGTGTTTCGACCGGATGCTCGACGAGCGGATCCTGCCCCATCTTCCGGAAGCGGCGATCGTCCATGACTATCCGAAATCGTTCTCGCCTCTGGCCAAGAGCCGGCCCGATGCGCCCGAGATCGCCGAACGGTTCGAACTCTTCATCGCGGGGGAAGAGGTGGCCAACGCCTATTCGGAACAGAACGACCCGGATGTCCAACGGCAGGCCTTCCAGGACCAGGTCCGCAAACGGCAGGAGGGCGACAAGGAAGCCATGCCCTGCGACGACGAGTTTGTGATCGCTTTGGAATACGGGATGCCGCCGGCCGGCGGGTTGGGAGTCGGCATCGACCGGCTCACCATGCTGTTGTCCGGCACGGAATCCATCCGCGAAGTGATCCTGTTCCCGCTCCTGCGTTCCGGCGCCGATCCGTCCAAGACATGACCCGTTCTTTCGAGTGGTTCCTGGCCCTCCGCTACCTGACAGCCCGACGAAAGGGCCTGGGCGGATGGCTGACCACCATCATCGCCGTCGGCGGAGTCTCCCTGGGGGTGGCCGCCCTCATCGTCACATTGGCCGTCATGACCGGTTTTCAGGAAGACATCCGCGGCAAGATCCTGGGGGCTCAGCCGCATCTGTTGGCGTTGGCGCCTCAGGGAGCCATGGCCGCCCGCGACTGGTCGGAACCGCTCGGGTCCATCTCCGAGGTTGAATCGTGGGCCCCGTTCGTGATGGGACAATCGCTCATCAAGAAAGGCCCGTCCGCCGCCGGCGCCGTCATCAAGGGCATCGACCCTCTCCGGGAAGGGTCGGTCACCGGACTGGACAAGCGGGTGATCGACGGTCAATGGAGCGACCTTTCCCGACCGGTCTCGAACGGGCCGGCCCCGATGTTCCTGGGGAAAGAACTGGCCCGAACCCTCCGGGCGTCTCCCGGCGACGACCTGCTCGTGTTGGGTTCTTCGGCGGACGCCGATCCGATGACGGGCCTTCCGGAACTGCACGTGTTCCGCGTGGCCGGGCTGATCGAGACCGGACTCTACGATTACGATTCGTCTCTGGCGGTCACATCCATCGCGGCCGCCCAGCAGGTGTTCCAGCTGGAAGACAATCACAGCGGGGTGGGGATCCGGATCAAGCATCCGGACAAGGCCTCGCGAGTGGCCATCGCCGTCCAGCAGAAGATGGGCCCCGTGGCCTTGGTGCGGTCGTGGCTCCACATGAACCAGAACCTTTTCGCGGCGCTGAAACTGGAAAAGACGGTGATGTTCATCATCCTCACCCTGATCACGCTGGTGGCCGCTTTCACCATCGTGTCGAACCTTCTGTTGATCACCGCCCAGAAAGTGCGCGAGATCGGGATCCTCCAGGCGTTGGGCGCCCCGAGGAACTGCATCCGGCGGATATTCCTCCTCCAAGGATTGATGATGGGGGGAACGGGAGTCTGCCTCGGGACCGTCCTCGGGATCGCGATCTCGGCCCTGCTGAAACGCTACCAGTTCGTGCAACTGCCGGCGGACGTCTATTACGTCGACAAACTGCCGGTGCGGATCATGCCGGCGGACGTGGGGCTGGTGGGATTGGCCGCGTTCGCCATCGTGCTGATCGCCACGCTGTATCCGGCCTACCAGGCTGCCAAACTGGATGCGCTGACGGCCATCCGCCAGACCTGACCATGGCCACCGCGATCAAGACTTCCCAGTTGCACAAGACGTTCGGCGAAGTGCCCGTGCTGAGACGGCTGGACCTGGAGATCCCCGAAGGCGAGTTCGTCTGTATCGTGGGTCCGTCGGGCGCGGGAAAATCGACGTTGCTTCACATCATGGGGCTCATGACGCCGCCCACGTCGGGAACGCTGTCGCTCTTCGGGACCGACACGGACGGTCTCCCGGACGGAAAACTCTCGGACATGCGGAACCGGTGGATCGGCTTCTTGTTCCAGTTCCACCACCTGTTGCCCGACCTGACCCTCTGGGAGAACGTGGCCGTGCCGTTGTTGCTCCGCCGGGAACCGATGAAGGAAGCGCGCTCCAAGGCCGAGAATTTGCTGAAACAACTGGGGTTGGGACACCGGCTGGACCATCGTCCCTCGGAGACGTCCGGAGGAGAACAGCAACGCACCGCCATGGCGCGGGCCCTGATCGGCGAACCGAGGCTGCTCTTGGCGGACGAACCGACGGGGAACCTGGACCACAAGACGGGCGAGGAGATCCAGAAGATATTGAGGGAAGAGACGCGGCGGCGGCACACGACGGTGGTGACGGTGACCCACAACGAGGCGCTGGCCGCCCAGGCGGACCGCACGTTCCACATGGTGGACGGAACGCTGACCGATTCGATTTGACCGGGCCTCCCGGTCCATCCGACATGAAGGAGAAAAACCAATGACGACGAAAAAAACGGCACAGAAACCCACGGCGACGGGGAGCGGCAGCCGGAAGAGCTCTTCCTCGATCCTGATCTATATCAACGGGAAACTCATCCCCAAAAAGGAAGCGGTCATCTCCGTGTTCGACCACGGCCTGCTCTACGGGGACGGCGTGTTCGAGGGGATCCGCGCCTACAACGGACGCGTGTTCCGTCTGAAGGAACACCTCGACCGGCTGTATTCCTCGGCCAGGGCCATCGTGCTGAAGATCCCGATGACGCCGGACGAGATGCAGAAGGCCGTGCTGGAGACTTTGCGGGCCAACAACCTGCGCGACGCCTACATCCGGCTCGTGGTGACCCGCGGCGTGGGAGACCTGGGATTGGACCCGCGGAAATGTCCGCGCGCCACCGTGATCATCATCACGGATTCCATCACGCTCTATCCGAAAGCCCTCTACGAAAAGGGATTGAGCGTGGCCATCGCGTCCACCCGACGGAACATCCCGGAGGCGCTGAATGCGAACATCAAATCCCTGAACTACCTCAACAACATCCTGGCCAAGATCGAGGCCAACCTCGCCAACACGCCGGAAGCGATCATGCTGAACGCCGAAGGGATGGTGGCGGAATGCACGGGGGACAACATCTTCTACGTGAAGGGGAAACACCTGGTGACCCCGCCCACCGCGGCCGGGGCCTTGAACGGCATCACGCGCCATTGCGTGATGCAGCTCGCCTCCAAAGTGGGCCTGACCGCCGAGGAGAAACTCTTCACCAGCTACGACCTCTACACCGCCGACGAAGTGTTCCTGACCGGCACGGCGGCCGAGGTGATCCCGGTGGTGAAGATCGATTCGCGTCCCATCGGAGACGGCAAACCGGGCCGATACACCCAGAAACTCATCGCGACCTATCGGGCCCTCGCCTCCCAGGAAGGCGTCTCGATCCCGAGCTGACCGGACTTCTCCGTTCGACCGGGAGGACCGCCCCGTGGCCCTCTGCCAGAACTGCAAAAAAAAAGAAGCGACGTTCTTCTTCAAATCCCTCATCAACGGACAGGAGACGCGGATCGATCTGTGCGCCTCCTGCGCCCACGAGAAGGGAGGCCTCTTTTCGTTCGAGTCCGGACCCGACGCGGTGAAATCGGCGTTCCCGTCCTTGACGGAATTGATCGCGGAGTTCGCCGGAGTCTCGGATAAGACCGCCCCGCCCGACACGCGGTGCAAGGCCTGCGGACTCGGGTACGCTCGGTTCCAACAGACCGGACTGCTGGGATGCGCGAAATGCTACGACTCGTTCTCGGCCCATCTCCAGCCCCTGCTGAACCGGATCCACGGGGCCGCCCAACACACCGGCAAGACCTACGACAACCCGCTGGACCTCTCCTCTCCGACGAGACAGAAGACGATCGAACAGCTTGAAAAAGAACTGGACGGCGCGGTCAAGAAGGAGAACTTCGAGAAGGCCGCCCAGCTCCGGGACCAGATCCGCCAGTTGAGGAACCGGTCGTGAGCGCGGCGACCCCCAAAAAGGCGGACGGTTGGTTCAAGGAGTGCGGACCGCACAGTTCCGTCGTCATCTCGTCGCGGGTCCGGCTGGCCCGGAACGTGCTGAACGCCTCGTTCCCTTCGTTGAACAAACAGACCGACCTGAAGAACGTGTTGGACACCGTCCTGAAAGTGGCGGAAGCCCACCCGCTTTTCAAGAAAGGATCCATCCAGCGGATGCCGGACCTGTCCGCCCTCGACCGGCAGGTGCTGATGGAACGGCACATCATCTCGAAGGAACTGGCCGCCAACGACCGTTTCGGCGGCCTGCTGTTGGACGAAACCGAACGGACGCCGGTCATGATCAATGAGGAAGACCACGTTCGGATGGCGGCGCTGGGACCGGGACTGGGACTGGAAGAGGCCTGGGAACGTCTCACGGAATTGGACGACTGGATGGGGAAGAGACTGCCCTGGTCCTACCACACCTCCTTCGGGTTCCTCACCGCCTGCCCCACCAACTGCGGGACCGGACTCCGCGCTTCGACGCTGTTGCACCTTCCCGCGCTCGTGATGACCAACGAGATCCACAACATCCTGCAGGGGTTGAGCCGTCTGGGACTGGCTGCCCGCGGGTTCTACGGGGAAGGGTCCAAGGCGTTGGGGGACATCTTCCAGATATCGAACGCCTCGTCCCTGGGAAAAAACGAGAAGAGCCTGATCCGGCTCGTGCAACAGATCACCCTGCGCCTGGTGAAACACGAGACCGAGGCCCGTCAACGGATCCATGAAACGCCGTGGCGGGTCAAGACCGAAGACGCGGTGTTCCGCTCTCTGGGGATACTCCAGAACGCCCGGCAGATCGGATTCGAGGAGGCCATGACGCTCCTCTCTCGCCTGAGATTGGGGCTCCATCTGGGACTGGACCTCGGGGTCTCCCTGTCGACGCTCAATTCCCTCACCATCCTCACCCAACCCGCCCACCTGACCAGAGCGGAGGGGAAAGACCTGTCGATCCCCGACCGCGACGCCGCCCGGGCGGCGCTGCTCCGGAAAAACCTCGCGCGCTAACACCCTCGCCCCGCCGTCCCCGTTCCGAACGCCTCCCTTGACTTTATTATGGGCATATGCTCATAATATCCCCATGAGGCCCAAGAAGTGCCGGCGGGTGTGCTGCCGGCTGAACGCCACCTATTACAAACCCAACGGCATTCCCCTCGACGAACTCGATGAGATTGTCCTGGAGATCGACGAATTGGAGGCCGTCCGGCTGGCCGACTGGGAGACCCTCTACCAGGAGGATGCCGCACGGCGGATGCGCATCTCCCGGCAGACGTTCGGACGGATCGTGGAATCGGCCCGACGCAAGATCGCCGGGGCGATACTGAAGGGGAACGCATTAAAAATACAGCGACGATAAAAGGAGAAACACCATGAAACTGTGCCTACCGGTAGAGAAGAACGAAGGGCTTGAAAGCCCCGTCTGCGGCCATTTCGGATCGGCCCCCGTCTTCATGATCGTGGACACCGAGACGCTCGAGTGCCAAGCGATCGTCAACACGAACCAGCACCACGCCCACGGCATGTGCCAGCCCCTGGCGGCCCTGGCCGGAGAATCGATGGACGGGATCGTGGTGGGGGGGATCGGGATGGGCGCGTTCAGCAAACTCCAGGCGGCGGGGATCAAGGTCTACAAGACCTCGTTCCGGACCGTGCGGGAGACGCTCGACGCCCACAAGAACGGGGCACTGCCCGAACTCACCCCGCAGACGACCTGCGGACATCACCATTGATCTCGGGGCGCGTGAAGGGAAGAGGCCGGGAGAGCACGACTGAGACCGGGGGACGATGGGGAAGAAGCCCCTTCCACCGTCTCAACGAGGAGCCCAGGCGGATTGACAACGGGCGGTGAAGTAACTACAATGAAGCTATATACACTATGAACGGGAGATACCATGTCCAACCGCTTCACTGAGAGAGCGCAACGCGTCATCCTCATCGCGCAGGAAGAGGCCAAACGGCTGAACCACGACTACGTGGGGACGGAACACCTTTTATTGGGATTGATCGCCTTGGGCGAAGGAGTGGCGGCCCAGGTATTGGCCAATCTGGGCGTGGACGCCCGGCGCGTGCGGGCCGAGATCGAGAAGATCGTCGGGACCGGCGACAACGTGATGCTCCTGGGAGAGATCCCGTTCACTCCCCGCGCGAAAAAAGTCTTGGAACTCGGCGTGGAAGAGGCCCAGCAGATGGGTCACAACTACGTGGGGACGGAACACCTCCTGTTGGGCTTGATCCGCGAGGAAGAAGGCGTGGCCGCGCGGGTGCTCGAGAACCTCGGCGTGAGGCTCGACGTGGTCCGCGAAGAAATCATCTCACTCTTAGGCGAGGGGGGACAGAGCAGTTCGTCCCACAGCGCCCCCGCCTCGTCGACGACCCGCTCCAAATCCAAAACCCCGACGCTGGATGAATTCGGCCGGGACCTGACTCATCTGGCCAAAGACGGCAAGCTGGACCCCGTGATCGGACGCACGATGGAGATCGAACGGCTGATCCAGATATTGGCGCGCCGCACGAAGAACAATCCCGTCCTGATCGGCGACCCCGGCGTGGGGAAGACGGCCATCGTGGAAGGCCTGGCCCAACGGATCTCCTCCGGTGAAGCGCCGGAACTCCTGCTCGGCAAACGCGTGATGACCCTGGACCTGGCCGCGGTGGTGGCCGGCACGAAGTACCGCGGCGAGTTCGAACAACGCCTCAAGAACATCATGGACGAGATCCGCCGGGCGAAGAACCAGATCATCCTTTTCGTGGACGAACTCCACACGGTCATCGGCGCCGGAGCTGCCGAAGGCGCCATCGACGCCTCCAACATGCTCAAACCCGCCCTGGCCCGCGGCGAATTGCAGTGCATCGGGGCCACCACGCTGGACGAATACCGCAAACACATCGAACACGACGCCGCCCTGGAACGGCGATTCCAGCCCATCATGGTCGAACCCCCGTCGACGGACGAGACCATCGCCATCCTGAAGGGCCTCCGCGAACGCTACGAAGTGCACCACAAGGTGAAATTTTCCGACGAGGCGCTGGTGGAGGCCTCCCAACTGTCGGACCGGTACATCACGGACCGGTTCCTCCCCGACAAGGCCATCGACCTCATCGACGAGGCCGGAAGCCGCGCGCGACTGCAGGTGACACAGACTCCCCAACAGTTGAAAGACAAGGAATCGGAGATCGACGGCGCCACCAAGGAGAAGGAACAGGCGATCGCCGGCCAGGAATACGAGAAAGCGGCCAAACTGCGCGACAAGGAGAAGGAACTGCGCAAACAGCTGGAGGACGCGAAGAAACAGTGGCGCGACAAGAGGGACACCACCATCCCGACCATCACCCCCGAAGACATCGCCACCGTGGTCTCCCAGTGGACCAACATCCCCGTCAACAAACTGACGGAAAAAGAATCCGAGAAACTGCTGCACATGGAGGCGGAACTGCACAAGCGCCTGGTCGGACAGGACGAGGCCGTCAAGGCGGTCTCGCAGGCCATCCGCCGGAGCCGCACCGGCCTGAAGGACGCCCGGAAACCCATCGGGAGTTTCATCTTTTTAGGACCCACCGGCGTGGGGAAGACGGAACTGGCCCGCACGCTGGCGGAATTCCTCTTCGGCAACGAGGAGGCGCTCATCCGCGTCGACATGTCGGAATTCATGGAGAAGTTCTCCGTGAGCCGCCTCATCGGCGCGCCCCCCGGCTACGTGGGTTACGAAGAGGGCGGACAGCTCACCGAGGCCGTGCGCCGCAAACCCTATTCGGTGGTGCTGCTCGACGAGATCGAGAAGGCGCACCCGGACACGTTCAACATCCTGCTCCAGATCATGGATGACGGCGTGCTGACCGACAACCTCGGCCACAAGGTGAACTTCAAGAACACCGTCATCATCATGACCTCCAACGTGGGGGCCCGCATGATCTCGAAAGGGAAAACGCTCGGGTTCCTGGTCCAGGAGGACATCGAGAAGGATTATTCGACGATGAAAGCCACCGTGATGGAAGAGGTCAAGAAAGCCTTCAACCCCGAATTCCTGAACAGGATCGACGAACTGATCGTCTTCCACCCGCTCACCCGCGAACAGATGAAGAACATCCTGGACGTGATGCTGGCGCGCGTCATCAAAAAACTCCAGCTCCAGGGGTTCGACCCGGAATTCTCGGAGGACTCCAAGAGTTTCCTGCTCGAGCAGGGGTTCGACCCCACCTTCGGGGCGCGGCCGCTCCAGCGGTGCATCCAGCGGTTCGTCGAGGACCCCATGGCCGAAGAGATGCTCCACAAGAAGATCTCCGGCGGCGGAAAGATCTACATCGGATACGACCCCGAAAACAAGAAGATCATCTTTTCGAAGACTCCCCATCAACGGACCATCAAGAGCGGCTGAGGATCTTCCGCCTCAAATCTCGTCGCTGAACTGATCCCTCCTCAGGACCGTCTGCCGTGAAAAAGTGGCTGTTAGGCCTCATCCTTCTCCTGATCCTCCTGCCGGTCCTCGGCTGGTTCGGATTCCTCAGGCCGGTGATCCAGAAAGAGGTCCGCCGCCAGATGGAAGGCCGTCTCTCCAAACTGAGCGGCGCCGCCGTCCGCATCGAGACCGTCCGGATACACCCGTTCCTCAAATCCATCACCCTCACCTCCATCAACGTCAAGAACAAGCGGGACGCCGTCGTCTTTTCGTGTGAGCGCATCCAAGCCGACCTGAACCTCCTGTCTTTCCGAGAGGGAATCTCGGGCCTGATCTCCACAGTGGAGATGAGCAGGCCGTCCGTGAGCGACGCGTCGGGCCCGATCGCTTTCCTGTTGATGGGCCCCCAGAACGGGATCCCGCGCGGACCGACGGTCACCTGGCGGGACGGGGCGCTGACCGTCCCCAAGACGGAACGATCGCCGGAGGTCCTCATCAAGGAATGGGCCGGAACCGTCCACCTCCGGGAAGGGGAAGCCCTTTTCGACATGACGGGACGCTCGGACCTGACGGGGGCCGTGTCCCTGTCGGGTCAGGCCAAGACCGGCGCCGGATGGACGGTCAAGTTGATGGCCGAATCCATCCCGATGGGGGAACTGACATCCTATCTGCCCGCCGGTCTCCCGGTCCAAGACATCCAAGGACGCCTCCAGATGGAGACCACCGTCCGCCAGACGCCGCAGAACCCCAAAATGGAATGGGTCGTGCGCGGTCTGGTGATGGACGGGTCCTGTCTCATCCCCAAGAATTCATTCCGGGTCTCTGTCGACGGGGCCTTCGAACTGAGCGAAAAATCACTCTTGCTGAACAACATGGCGGTGAACGACGTCATTCAACTCAACGGCTCTTGCCTTGATCCTCTCGGGAAAGACCCGCAACTGGACATGGCCGTTCGAGGGAAGAACGTGCCGTTGAGCCTGATCAACGATCTGATGGGAAAGAAAAAGAAGTCCTTCTGGCTCCAAGGCAACATCAGCATCCAGGGGCACATCCGGGGCCCCCTGCATCGACCCGACATCCGCCTTGAATTCCTCTCGAAAGGGATCGGAACGCCGGCGGGGAACCTCCCCTCGATGAGGGCGTTCCTGAGAGCGACGCCGTCCCAGTTCCGGGCCCGGGCCCAGCTGTTGGGGGGAACGGTCGCCCTCCAGGGCGATATCTCCGATCACGCCGTGACACTGGAAGGCGACGTCGCGGGGATCGACCTTTCCCGATGGAAAGCCCCTCACGCGGACGCGTCCCTGGGAGGGACTTTGAACGGTTCGATGAAATGGTCCAGCCGGTCCCGGAAGGCCGACGGCACATTCCGGCTCTCCCGGTTTTCGGCGGGACCTCTCCACGCGGCGCCCGAATTGAGCGGAACTTTCCTGTCCGAGAACGGTTCCCTCGACGTGCGCTCGGCGGACGGATCGATCTTCTTCCAGATGACGAACGGTCGGGACGATTCCGTCTCCACTTCGTTCGAACTGCGCTTCTCATCCGACACGGCTCTCCATGGAGAGGGCACGGTCACGCCGACCGAGATGGCGATGTCTTTTTCGGGGGAGAAGATCCCGCTGAACGGATGGTCCTTCATGAAAATCGCCCGGGGGGATTGGTCCGGGACGTTCGGGATCAGCGGAGAATTATCCGGACCCCGCTCAAACCCGGTGATCCGGGGAAGCGTCTTCGTGCCGTCCGCGACACTGGACCCGACCCGCCGCCTGACCGATATCCGCGTGGATTTTTCGAGGGAAGGTGGCCGCTTCTCCGTGTCCCGCCTGAAAGCCGGAGGGGGGGCGTGGGGAAAACTGCTCTTCAAGGAAGCCGACGGGGTCTTCCAGGTGACGGACCGGCGAATCCAGGTGGAAGAGTTCAAGGTCTCTCAGAAGGACGGTGACCTCCGTCTCTCGGGAGATTTCCCGATCGGCACGCCCGATCGGGCCTGGGCCCTGACCGCAACCCTCCATGGATTCGACGCGGGGGGAACGGTGATCGACGGCGACGTGCGCCTGGCCGGGCCCGAGCGAGGGTCCCTTGCGCGGATCCGTTCCAGCGGTCTGACCATCGATGGATACGGGACGGGAGCGGTCGACGGATCCCTCGACGCCCGTCAAGACGTCTGGACGTTGGACAACCTGACCCTCGGGACCGCCCTGTCAGGGCGGTTGACCCTGAATTCCAAGAATCAGAAGATCGATGTCGCCCTGGCGCTGAAACCCACCCCGGCCCGGGAACTGCCGTTCATCGGCGAACGTTTCGACAATCCGCTCGCCACCGGCACCGTTTCAGGACAGATCACGGTCGGAGGAACCCTGGAGAACCCCCTCTGTTCCTACTCCCTGAAATGCGACGGGGGCCGATGGGACCAGACGCCCTTCGACGCGTCGGTCAACGGAGAATGGCGGGACGGACGGCTCTATCTCGCGCGGTTCTCCGCCTCGTTGCCCGACGACGGACGGTTGGACGGGCAGGGAACGATCTTCGGGGGGGCGGACGGCCCCGAGATGGACGTGTCCATCGATTTCAAAAACATCTCCTTCCAGAAATGTCTCCCCACCGTGTGGCCGAAGGACTGGACCGGAAAAAGCCACGGACACCTCGTCTGTCGCGGCGCGATCGCCCGGCCGGTCGTGGAGGGATCCCTCCTGTCGACATCGCTGGCGATCGCCGGATGGGAGTTCACCACGTTCTCTTCCCGGTTCGAATACCGGGACCGGACGTTCCTCGTGAAAGAGCTGGAGGCCCGGACCGCCGACGGTCTCCTGCGTTGCCGGGACGGCAGCCGGGTCCTCCTGACGGACGAAGGCGTCCGGTTCCACGTCTGGAGCGACATGCGGAACATCCAGGGCGGATCTCTCACGCTCTTCGGCGGACTGGAAGCCGACGGCGAATGGCGGCGCGTCGCGGGCAATCCCTTCGTGAAGATGACTCTGAGGGGACAGTCCCTCTGGGTGAACCAGCACCGCATGGAGGGGGACATCGCCCATTTTACCTGGGACGGGGATTGGATCGTCCTATCGCCGAGACCCGGCGCCGTCCAGTATGTGTCGGGCACCATCGATCTGAGGAAAAGTCCCCTGCTGGAGATCCACGATTTCACCGTCTGGGAAAAGGAGAAGCGCCGTTTCTGGATGGACGGGACCGTGGGCCCCGACACGCTGAACCTGGACGTGGACTTGTGGGAATACGAAGCCAAGACGCTGGCCAGTCTGGCCGACCTGGATTTCAACGTCAGCGGAAAGGTGAACGCCCACGTCACCTGCCGGGGGACTCCGCAGAAACCGGTCGTGAAAGGCGAAGCCGCCGCGCGCGCGGGCCGTCTCGGATTGATGCCGTACGACCTCTGCCGGTTGAAGTTCGCCTGGAGCGAGAACGTCCTGAACGTGACCTCGCTCGAGGCCGTGCGGAAATCGGGATATAAGATCTCGGGGAACGGGTCGCTGCCCTTGCCGGGGCCGGGAGACGACTCGTCGTTCTCTCAAGACCCCCGGAACTATTCTTTCCGGCTGAAGATGGACAACGGGGACCTCTCCATCCTCAAAGACATCTGGCCCGACTGCAAAAAGGCCAGGGGCTCCATGCAGGCGGAACTGCGCGTGAAGCCCGACGAGAAGGGGCAACCCCGCCTGAACGGTTTCCTGGTGGTGGAGGACGGCCTCATCAAATCGCAGAAATACGTCCGCTCGGTGAGCGATTTCGACGCGCAGATCATCCTGAAGAACGACAAGCTCTCCATCAAGAATTGCGCGGCGCGGATCGGGAAAGGCCGTCTCCTCCTGCACGGGAACATCACCCTGAAGAACTTCGACATCGACGAATACGACCTGGCCATCGAGACGGTCGGACGGGACGGGATCGACGTCGAGGTGCCCGAACTGAGCGTGCCTCCCGGGCCGCTCCTGAAACGCTTCTCGCTCCTGCGCGAATCGCTCGGCGGAGTGTCCCACGGGTCCCCTCACGTCTACCTGCGGGTCCAAGGGCCGGCCAGCCAGCCCTCCATCCTGGGGACCGTGGTCCTGGAAAACGCCCGCTTCACCTATCCCCCGTCTGAAAAAAGCACATCCAAAACGCCGGAAGATTCGTGGGGCAACCGTTTTTTCCAGGACGCCGTCTGGGACCTGACGCTGAAAGCCGGGGACAACACGTGGTACCGCAACGAGTTCGTCAACGCCCAGTTGACCGGTTCCATGGATTTCAAGGGACCGGCGGACGCGCTGAAGGTCGACGGAAAATTGGAATGCCGGAGGGGGGTCATCTCCTACCTCGGACAGACGTTCAACATCAACAAGACCGCTTTCGAAGTCGTGACCGACACAAACAGCCTCAATCAAGCATCTAATATCACGATCACCCCCTACCTGTCGGGGGAAGCCGAACGGTCCGCCACGACACCGGACCCGAGGGGCGTCTTGACGCCGGACACGATCCTGATGGTCATCAACCGGGCGCCGCTGGGGGAGATACAGCCGCGATTCATCTCGCGCAACAACCCGGGACTGAGTTCCGAACGGGTGGCCCAGATGGCCCTGGGGATCACCCAGGACCAATTCACCGCGTATGACCGCGACCAGCTCTTGCGCGCCGGTCTGGTCCAACTGCTGGGGTCCACCGCCGGCCCGTTCGCCAACAATATTGCGCATCGCTTCGGAATTGATATTCTATATCCCACGTACGCGCCGTCGGAGTCGGAATCGACCACGGCGACGAACGCGACGGGGTCGCCGGTCGGAGCCCAACGGACGTACATGACCAACCTCCTCAAGGGAGCCGGCGCCTCGGCGGGGATCCAGTTGAGCAACAGGATCTTCGGCATGTACAAGTTCAAGATGGACGAATACCAGAACCAGACTTACTTCCGCGACGAAGTGGAGATCGTCTACAAGATCCAGGGGAACCTCCACATCCGCGCGAGCACGGAACTGGATTCCAGACGCCTGCTGGGACAAGCCCCCGACCGTCGGGCCATCCTGGAGAACCAATGGCGGTTCGGACTCCCCAAGAAAAAGAAAACGGAACCCAAGGCGTCTTCCCAGAAAGCCGACGCCCGGAACGACAAAGGAAAACGAAAGAAGATGACGCGCCGGCCCACCACGATCGCTTCGGATCGGATACCGCTCTGACATGAGACGGGTCCTCTTCCTTTTCTGCCTTCTCTCCTGCCTGACGAGCGGGACCCTCCTCCGGGGTTTCGAAAAGCGCCAGGTCATCAAGGAACTCACCGTCAAGGGAGTCCACAACGTGAAACCGCGACAAGTGCTCTCCCACGTGAAAGCCCGCAAAGGCGACGTGGTGGTGGACCCGACCTTCCGCGCGGACGTGGACCGCATCCTCGAGACGGGCCTCTTCGACGAGGTGCAGGTGGACATCGAGGAACTGGAGAACCAGACCGACGCGGCGGGCCTCCCCAAGGTGCGCATCATCTTTCAGGTGAAGGAACGCCCGCTCATCCGGCGGATCGATTTCAAGGGAAACACGAAGGTGTCCGCGGGCAAGTTCCGCGACGAACTTTCCTCCAAGGTGGACGATTCCCTCGACAAGTTCAAGGTCGCCCAGGACGAACAGAAGATCCTCTCCGTCTACCGGGAAGAGGGATACGCCGACGCCAAGGTGGAATCCTATACTTCCGTGAACCCCAAGAATAAAAAAGTCATCCTGACCTTCTTCATCACGGAAGGGAACCGGATCCTCGTTCAAGAGGTCACGATGGCGGGGAACAGCGTCTATTCGTCGAAGAAGTTGAAGAAGATCCTGAAGCTCCGGAGGAAGAAGGTCTTCAAAGAGGAGACGCTCCGGACCGATCTCGACGAACTCCAGAAGTTCTACAAGAACCGGGGCTACCTGGAGGTGGAGATCCCCGAACCTTCCCGGAAACTCAACGAGGACCGCACCAAGATCACCCTGGACTTCACGGTGGACGAGGGGCACCGCTATTCCGTCGGCGATTTTTCGTTCGAGGGGGCCACCCTCTTCACCGACAAAGAGCTCAACAAGGCCATCTCTCTCAAGAAGGGAACCCTCTACAACCAGGACCGTTTCGACGAATCCCTGCAGAAACTGCGGGACATGTATGCCGACAAAGGATATCTGCGGGCGGAGATCGAGCCCGAGAGGAAGACCCGCCTCCGGTCGGAGACTCTGGGCGACGTGGATTTCCATTTCGTGATCACGGAGAGTTCCGTGGTCTACGTGGACCGCATCTACGTGGACGGCAACACCTACACCAAGGAACAGGTGATCCGCCGCGAGATCCTCCTGCAGGAGGGCGACGTCTTCTCGGCCGGCAAAGTGCGCCGATCGGTCGAGAAGATCTACAACCTGGGTTTTCTCGACGACGTCCAAGTGGACGTGCAGCAGCCCCGGTCGCCCACGCAGGCGGACATCGTCTTTTCCGTGGTGGAGGGACATCCGGGCATGCTCTCGGCGGGCGCGGGGTTCTCCAGCGTGGACGGACTCCTGGGGACTTTCCAGATCCAGCACATCAACCTGTTCGGGCGGGCCCAGCGGGTGAACGCCATGGTGGAGTTCGGTGAACGCAAACAGAATTATGAGATCGGGTGGACCGACCCCTGGTTCCTCGGAAAGCGCATGAGTTTCGGGGTCGACTTCTTCGATACCCGGCGCCAACGCCCGTTCGGAACGGACTCCTACGCCTACACGGAAAGGAGGCGGGGGTCCTCCCTCCGGCTGGGACCCCGGCTGACGGACCGGCTGTCCCTGGCCCATACCTACAGCTACGAGGAGATCCGGGTCTACGACATCGACCCGTCGCACGTGGGGAACGCGGACCCGACGCTCAACATCACCCCGTCCCAGGACATCACCTCGAGCATCACCAACGCCATCATCTACGATTCCCGCGACAACATCTTCGACGCCACGCGCGGGTGCCGCCAATCGGCGTCGGTCCAGCTGGCCGGCGGACCGATCGGGGGGAACATCCATTTTTACAAACCACAGGTCTCCTCCGCCGTCTACCTCCCGACGTTCTGGAAGTTCGTCCTCACGGTGTCCGGTCGCATCGGCTGGGCCCGCCACTACGCGCCCTCCAAGGACGTCCCGCTGTCCGAACGGTTCGTCGTGGGCGGAGTGGACACGGTGCGCGGTTACGACTACGGAGAGATCGGGCCGGCGGATTACGGGCGGGTGATGGGGGTCTTCAACGCGGAATACAAATTCCCGATCGTCCAGGAACGGAACAAGACGATCCTGCAAGGCGCTTTCTTCGCGGACGCCGGCGGCTCCTGGAGCCGCACCAAGAACGTGGACCTCCGGATCGGCAGTCAGCCCAACCAGATGAGATCCGGGGTCGGGTTCGGCATCCGCTTCACCACGCCCGTGTTCCCGATCCGCCTGGACTGGGGATATGGGCTCAACCACAAACCCGGGGAACAGATCAGCCAGTTCTATTTCACCATCGGCAGCATTTTCTAGCCTACACACCCCCCTGTAAAAATGCTATCATAGTCGTCGGATATGCTTCCACGAAAACAGGGGGGGACCGTCCCCAGTCATCCAGACATCAGCCGTCTCTTCCGGGCCGCCGTATTGCCTTCCTTGCTCCTTCTCGGCGCCTCAGCCGCTCAATCCCTGGAACTGCCCCTCACCAAGGGGACCGGGAAACAGAAAGCCGTCATCGCCTTCGTCGACATGGAACTCATCTTCCAGGAGTTCCCCGACACCCAGAAAGCCAAACTGAAATACCACACGGAGTTGCAGAGACGTCGCGAGGACCTGTCCAAGCGCGACACCGAACTCCTCGACCTGCGCCAGCAGTTGGCGGTCTTGGAGAGCACCCTCACGGAGATGCAGTCGGCGATCAACAACCCTCCGCCGCCGGCGCCGGTCCCCGAGGCGACCGTCTCCACGGAAACGGCGACGCCACCGGCCGATTCTTTCGACATCGAACCTTCCACCGCCGTGGACACGCCGCAGATCAGCACCGCCACCCTGAGCGAAGGTCTCCAAAAGCGGAAGAAGGACCTCGAGGAGAAAGAGAAGGACCTCGAGAAGGCCCGCGTGGAGGCGGTGCAGTCCCTGAAAGACATCGAGGAGAAGAAATCCCTCCAGATTTTCGGCGAACTTTACCGTAACCTCGTCCAGTTGGCGCAGGAAGAGGGCATCACGCTCGTGCTTGACAAGTCCAACGTCCTCTACGGGGAGACGGCCATCGACCTGACCGAGAAGCTCCGTCGGCGGATCCGCGGGCTTCCTCCTCCGGAACAAGAAAACCCGTAGACCTCATTTCCATGAAGATCACCCTCAGCGAAATCGCGTCGCTCGTGAACGGCCAACTCCAAGGGCCGGCGGGGCTGACCATCGAAGGAGTGGCCGGACTGACCGAGGCCACGGACAAGGACATGTCGTTCCTGGGTAACCCGAAATACGCCGCCTATATCGACACGACCAAAGCCGCCGCGCTCCTGGTCGCCCCGGGGGTGGACACCCACGGCCGGCCGGCCGTGGTCCTCAAGAACACCGCGTGGGGTTGGGCCCGCTTGTTGGAATTTTTCGGACGTGAGAAGCTGAAGCACCCGGCGACGACCCATCCGACGGCCGTGGTGGGCGCGGGCGCCCGGATCGGAAAGAACGTGGTCCTGGGCCCCTACGTGGTGGTGGAGGAGAACGCCGTCATCGGGGACGATTCCATCCTCTACGCCCACAGCTATGTCGGCCGAAACACCCAGGTCGGTTCCCAATGCCTCTTCTATCCCCGCGTCACCGTGCGGGAGAACTGCAAGATCGGGGACCGGTGCGTCTTCCAGCCCGGCGTCGTGATCGGCGGAGACGGATACGGATTCACTTTCCACGAAGGCCGGCACCAGAAGATCCCTCAGATCGGAACGGTGGAGATCGGGGACGATGTGGAACTGCAGGCCAACACCACGGTGGACAGGGCCACGACCGGCGTCACGCGCATCGGCGCGGGGACGAAGATCGACAACCTGGTCCAGATCGCCCACAACGTCGAGATCGGCGAAAAATGCCTCATGGCGGCGCTGTGCGGGATCGCCGGTTCGACGAAGATCGGCAACGGAGTGACCATGGGAGCGATGACCGGGGTCGTGGGTCACCTCAAGATCGGAGACGGGGCCATGATCGGCGCCAAATCCGGGATCACCAAAGACGTCGATCCGGGCGCGGTGCTCTGGGGCATGCCCGCCCAACCGATGCGCGAGGAACTCAAGATGCAGGCCCTCTTCCGCCGGCTGCCCAGGATTTTAGAGGAATTGAAACTGATCCGGAAAAGGGTGGGGATTTAAGATGCCGCTCGTGACGTCGGACCAGATGCAGCACACCATCTCCAAGGAAGTCGTGTTCAAAGGGATCGGGCTCCACACCGGGAACAAGTGCCTGGCCCGGTTCAAACCGGCGCCGGCGGGAGCCGGGATCTCGTTCGTGCGCATCGACCTTCCGGACAAGCCGGTGTTGCCGGCCCATTTCAGCGGCGTCTCCAGCGTGATCCGCGGCACCACGCTCAACAAGAACGACGTCAAGGTCCACACGGTGGAACACATGCTCTCCGCCTTGCAGGGGCTCAACATCGACAATGTCGTCATCGAGATGGACGCCAACGAGCCGCCGGTCGCCGACGGCAGCGCCCGCCCTTTCGTGGAATTGCTGCAGCAGGCCGGACGGACCGCCCAAGACCGTCCCCGGCAATATCTGACGACCGACCAGCCGATCGTCTACACGGCCGGAGAGACCACCCTGCGCCTGGACCCCGCCGAGGTCCTCACCGTGGACTGCACGGTCCAATTCAAGCACCCGCTCATCGGAGAACAGAAACTTTCCGTCGTCGTGACCCCGGAATCGTTCCTTCGGGACATCGCGCCGGCCCGCACCTTCTGTTTCGACTACGAGGTGGAGGCCCTTCAGCGCCAGGGGTTGGCCCGGGGCGGATCCCTCGACAACGCCGTGGTGGTGGGGATGAACAAGATCCACAACAAGGAGAAGAAGCTCCGTTTTCCAGACGAGTTCGTGCGTCACAAGATCATGGACCTGCTCGGCGACATCTATCTGATCGGGTTCCCGATCCGGGCCAAGATCACCGCCCTGCGCTGCGGACACGGACACAACGTCAATTTCGTCAAACTCATCGCGGAAAGGCTTCTGCATCCGGCCCCGTCCGCCTCAAACTAACTCGGAGGTTCTCATGGAAAACTCATCGGCACCGGCAGATTTCACGACCGCCCCTCTCCAAAAACTCAACATCACGGACATCAAGAAGATCATCCCGCACCGTTATCCGTTCCTGCTCATCGACCGGGTGGACATCCTGGAGGAGGGGCAGCGCGCCATCGGATACAAATGTGTGACGGGCAACGAAGCGTTCTTCCAGGGACATTTCCCGGAACGCCCCATCATGCCCGGCGTCCTGATCGTCGAATCCATGGCGCAGACCGGCTGTGTGATATTGCTGAGACAACCCGGGCTGGAGGGGAAACTGGCGTTCTTCATGGGGATCGACGCCGTCAAATTCCGGAAACCCGTCGTTCCGGGCGACGTGGTCGAACTGCGCGTGGTGATCCTCCGGGCGGGATCCCGCGTGGGGAAAGCGCGCGGCGAGGCGTTCGTGGCCGGCCAGAAAGTCACGGAAGCCGAGTTCACCTTCTCGGTCATCGACAACTGATCCTCTCCCGGAACGTCCCATGTCCGCAAACAACTCATTGATCCATCCCACGGCCGTCATCCATCCCTCCGCCCACCTCGGGACGGAGGTGCAGATCGGACCTTACGCCGTGATCGGAGAGAACGTCACCCTCGGCCAGAAAACCATCGTCGGGCCTCACGCCGTCATCGAGCACGCCATCATCGGGGAAGAATCCCACATCCACCCCGGCGCCTTCGTGGGGACGCCGCCGCAAGATTTGAAATACAAGGGGGAAAAGACCCACGTCAAGATCGGATCGAAGACCGTCATCCGCGAATGCGTCACCATCAACCGCGGCACGGAAGCCTCCGGAGCCACCGTCATCGGCGACGGATGCCTGCTCATGGCCTACAGTCATGTGGCGCACGACTGCGTGATCGGCAACCACGTCATCATGGCGAACGTGTCGACGCTGGCCGGTCACGTCCACGTGGGGGACGGGGCCGTCATCGGCGGCTTGTCCGCCATCCACCAATTCACGCGCGTCGGCCCGATGGCGATGCTGGGCGGCGGATCCATGGTGGCCAGCGACGTGGCGCCGTTCTGCATGGTGCAGGGAGACCGCGCCCAGATCGTGGGGCTCAACGTCGTCGGCCTGAGGAGGAGGGGATTGTCACGCGAACACCTGTCCGCCCTCAAGACCGCCTTCAAGACGGTGTTCTATTCGGCGCTCACCCTCGAGCAAGCCCTGAAACAGATCGATTCCCTTCCTTCCGTCCCCGAAGTCAAGATCTTCGCGGATTTTTTCAGACAGTCCACCCGGGGATTCTGCCGGCCCGACCGGAGCAAGTCCACCGCGGCCGTCCTGGAAGACGCCGATTGAACGCGCCGGTGGTCCCGTCCGGCCATGACCGCTCCATGAAACCTCTCGGAATCATCGCGGGGAACAGCCAGTTCCCGATCCTGGTGGCCGAAGAGGCCCGGCGCCAGAACCGGCCGGTGGTGGTCATCGGGATCGAGGAGGAGACCGACCCCCGGATCGAACAGACGTGCGACCGGCTCCACTGGGTCGCCCTCGGACAGATCAAAAAAGCCATCTCCCTCCTGAAGAAAGAGGGCGTGGAAGAAGCCGTGATGGCCGGCCAAGTCAAACACACGCAGCTCTTCCGGCGGCTCCGGCTGGATCTGACCGCCATCAAATTGCTGGCCACGCTCAAAGACAAGAAGACCGACACCGTCCTCGGCGCGGTCGCCGACGAATTTTCCAAGGAAGGGATCAAACTCCTCTCCTCCACACTCTATCTGCAGCACCTGCTGGCCCCCGAAGGGGTCCTCACGTCCCGCCGGCCCAACGCCGATCAAAAGAAAGACATCGAATTCGGTTTCCGGATCGCCAAATCACTGGCGGGGTTGGACCTGGGACAAACCGTCTGCGTCAAAGACCAGGTGGTCCTGGCGTTGGAAGCCGTGGAGGGGACCGACGCCTGCATCCGTCGGGCCGGCACCTTCTGTGAGGACGGGCTGATCTTCGTGAAAGTCGCCAAACCCAGACAGGACATCCGATTCGACGTGCCGGTGATCGGCCGACGAACGCTGGAATCGCTCCGGGAAGCCAAAGCCGCCGTGGCCGCCGTGGAAGCCGGAAAAACGCTCCTCTTCGACAAAGAATCGCTCCTCCAGGAGGCGGACCGGATGGGTCTGGTCCTGGTGGGCGTGAAGGACCCGGACTGAACCATGCTCTTCCTCTCATCCAAGAATAAACCCGCCGAACCGGCCGTTCCCGAATCCGAACGGATCCGGATCGGTCTCATGGGGGTGGGGCACCTGGGACAGCATCACGCGCGGCTTCTGGCGTCCATCCCTCACGCACGCCTAGTGGGGATCACCGACCTCGATTTTGACCGGGCCAAGAAGTTCGCCGACCAATATCACACGACCGCTTTCAAATCCGCCGACGAATTTCCGTCCGACATACAGGCCCTGGCCATCGTGACCCCGACGCCGACCCATTATCAGATCGCGCGGGCAGGGCTTCAGAAAGGGCTCCATTGTTTCGTCGAAAAACCCCTCACGATCAAGGTGACGGAAGCGGAGGAACTCATCTCGCTGGCCCAACAGAAAAACCTCGTTCTTCAGGTAGGCCATGTGGAGCGTTTCAATCCGGGGGTGGTGGAGATGGCCAAGCACGTCCAGGACCCCGTCTTCATCGAGACCAACCGGTTGGGGCCTTACGACCCGCGCGTCTCCCATGTGGGCGTCGTGCTGGACCTGATGATCCACGACATCGACATCGTGCTCTCTCTGGTGAAGGATAAAGTCGTGCGGGTGGAAGCCCTGGGAGCCAAGCTCCTGTCCGACCATGAGGACATCGCCAAAGTGACGCTGCACTTTTCCAGAGGGTGCCGGGCGGACCTGGTCGCCAGCCGCGCCAGCATCAAGCGATACCGGAAGATCCGGGTTTTCCAGCCGAACGCCTATCTCTCCCTCGACTATTCCGAGAAGAGCCTCAAGATCTTCAAGAAGAAGAAACCCCGCGTGGAATCGATGCTCGACGTTTCCATCTCCAGGCCGCGGGTGGCCAAACACGAACCGTTGGACGCCGAACTCCGCCATTTCATCCAGTGCGTGAGAGAAGGGAAGACACCTCTGGTGAGCGGCGAACACGGACGGGACGCCCTGGAGATCGTCCTGGAGATCCAGAAACAGATCCATGTCCATTCCCTCTGAGTCCCGGCGCCGATGACACGCATCCTCCTGATCGCCGGTGATCCGTCCGGAGACATCCATGCCGCGACGTTGGCCCGCGCGCTCAAGACGAAACGGCCGGACCTGGACATCTGGGCCGTGGGGGGACCCTCCCTTCAGAAAACCGCCGACCGGTTCCTGAAGAATATCGTCGATGACTGTGTGGTCGGGTTCTGGGAACCTGCCAAGAAACTCCCTTTTTTCGTGCGGCTGATGAACGAGACCATCCGACCGGTCCTCCAGGAAGCGAAACCGGACGTGGTGATCCCCGTCGATTTTTTCGGGTTCAACCGACTCGTCGCCCGCCACGCCAAACAGTCCGGATGCAAGGTCCTCTATTACATCGGGCCCCAGGTGTGGGCGAGCCGGCCGGGACGGTTAAAGGTCATCCGCCGGATCGTCGACAAGATGCTCGTCATCTTCCCGTTCGAAAAACCGGTGTATGAGGCGGAGGGAATCCCCGCGGAGTTCGTCGGACACCCGCTTTTGGAAACGATCGCCGAGATCCCCGTCGACAGTCCCGCCGAAGGCAACGGACGCACGGTCGGACTTCTCCCCGGAAGCCGCCCCGACGAGATCCGCCGGCACCTCCCCCTGTTCCTGAAAGCGGCCGAGAGGATCGCCGCCGAAGAACCTGAAATCCGTTTTCTGTTGTTCATGGCCCCCACGCTCCCCGACACCGTCTATGAATCGGTCCTGGCCGGGGCGGGGGAAATCTCGAAGAAAGTCCGCGCCCTCCGGGATGAAGACTATCTGCAAAGGCGGAAATGCGACTGGACGATCACCTGTTCCGGGACGGCCACTCTGGAGAACGCCCTCCTGGGCCTGCCCATGGTCGTCGTCTACAGGATGTCCTGGATCACCTACTGGATCGCGCGGATGATCGTGCGCGTCTCCTGGATCGCCCTTCCGAACATCCTCGCCGGGCGAGCGGTCGTCCCGGAGATGATCCAAGGCGGGGCCACCCCGGAATCCATCGCGCGGACCGGCCTGGATTGGATCCGGTCGGCACAGACCCGGTTCACCGTGCGGGAGGAACTATTGGCCCTGCGACCCCGACTGGGGTCCTCCGGCGGCGCCCGGAAAGCCGAAGACGTCGTGCTGGATTTTTTGAAAGGACAATGACATGACCAACCTCCGTCGGATCCTCCGCTACTTCCGCCATCACGTCGGCGACATGATGCTTTCGTTGCTGGCGATGACCGGCGTCGCCGTCCTGACGGCGGCCGCCATGTGGCTGCTCAAACAGGTGGTGGACAAAGCCCTCAATTCCGGCGACCTGGAAGCCCTTCAGACGGTGGTGTTGCTGGTCCTCTTGTTCTATCTGGGAAAAGCGGCGCTCGCCTATTTCCACGACTATCTCACCGCGAAAGTGGGGCAAGCCATCATCCAACAGATCCGGGATGAGGTCTTCGGCCACATCCACACGCTGTCCATGGATTTTTTCACGCACACCGATTCGGCCCGACTCATCTCGCGGCTGACCAACGACGCCCAACTCCTCCAGAACGCCCTGACCAAGATCCCCGTGATGATCGTGCGGGACGGTCTGACGATCCTGTTCCTGACGGGATTCCTGTTCTACCTCCACTGGAAGTTCGCGTTGCTCGCCATGATCATCCTCCCCATCTCCGGAGGGCTCATCGCCCGGTTCGGGAAGAAACTGAGGCGGACGGGACGGGAAGGGCAACAGAAGATGTCCGACCTCTATGTGATGATCCAGGAGAGCATCACGGGCGTCTCCGTGGTCAAGGCCTTCCAGCAGGAGCAATACGAGATCGACCGGTTCAAGAAAGAGAACAGCCGATTCTTCGACATCAGCCTGAAGCTGGCCAAGGTGGAAGCGGCCTCCAGCCCCGTGATGGAATTCCTCGGAGCCATCGGCATGGCCGCCATCCTGTGGTTGGGCGGAAAAGACGTCGTGACCGGACAATGGACCACCGGAGCGTTCTTCGCTTTCATCGGGAGCGCCCTGTCCCTCTATCAGCCCGTCAAGAACTTCTCCCGCAGCAACGCGACGCTCCAGCAAGCCCTGGCCGGCGCGGACAGGATCTTCGAACTTCTCGACGTGAAACCGACCGTCGTCTCCCGCCCGGACGCCGAGACACTGCCTCCTTTCGAAAAGACCATCCAATTCCGCGGCGTCGGCTTTTCCTACAGGCCCGACACACCCGTGATCCAGGACATCGATGTGACGATCAACAAAGGGGACATCCTGGCCCTGGTGGGCCCGTCCGGGAGCGGGAAGACGACGTTCTCCGCGCTGGTGTTGCGCTTCTACGATCCCACCCGCGGGCAGATCGTCATCGACGGAAAAGATCTCCGCGACGTCTCCCTGGATTCCCTGCGCCGCCAGATCGGGGTGGTGACCCAGGAAACGATCCTTTTCAACGACACGGTCCGGCACAACGTCGCCTATTCCCTGCCGGGAGCCGGCGAACAACAGATCATCGAGGCCCTGAAGACGGCCAACGCCTGGGATTTCGTCAAAGCCATGCCCCAGCAGTTGGACACTCTGATCGGGGAACGGGGCGTGCTCCTTTCCGGAGGGCAGAAGCAACGGCTGGCCATCGCCCGCGCCCTCCTGAAGAATCCGCCCATCCTCATTCTGGACGAAGCCACCAGTTCCCTGGACGCCGCCTCGGAAAAACTGGTCCAGGACGCCATCGAAAAATTGATGCAGAACCGGACGGTCATTGTGATCGCCCATCGGCTGGCCACCGTCAAAAACGCCAACCGGATCCTCCTCCTCGACCACGGCCGCGTGGCCGAGAGCGGCACCCACGCCGAACTCCTCGAAAAAAGGGGACTCTACTACAAGCTCCATGAACTCCAACTCCTCAGCAATAAATAGTCCATGAACCAGGCGCTCCTCTATTCCGTCATCGCCGTCACCGTCACCCTGGGCGGCAGCGCCTTTCCTCTCTTCCGGAAACAACTCTCAAAAAAAGCGCTCTGGCGGCTCCTCTCGTTCGGCAGCGGCGTCCTGCTCGGGATCACCTTTTTGGACCTCCTGCCGGAATCGTTCGAGTTGAACGCCCGCGCGGCCTCCATCACCACCCTGGTCTCTTTCTTCCTCTTCTTCGCCGTGGAAGAGTACACGGTCGTCCACGGCTGCACCGAATGGATGGAGGAGGGAAAATGTCATTCCCATTCCTGGGGCCTGTCGGCGATGGTCTCGATCTTCGTGCACAGCGTCTCCGACGGGTTGATCATGGCCGCCGCGTTCCTCCATTCCAACACCTTGGGCACGCTGGTCTCGGCCGCGCTGCTCCTGCACAAATTCTCCGACGGACTGACCCTGGCGAGCCTGTCCCTGGCGGAAGGCCGCTCTCCCCGGCGCACGGCCCTCCTGGCGACACTCGTGTCCTTGGCGACACCGGCCGGGCTCCTCCTCGGGATGATGGCCTCTCCCTGGATCACTCCCGTCCTCCTGGCGATCCTGTTGGGATTCGCCGCGGGGAGTTTCATCTACGTGGGGGCGGCCGACATCCTTCCGCGCATCCACGAGACGCGCGACCGGCTCTGTTGGATCCTCTTCATGATGGGGGCCGGCTTGATCGGGGCCCTCTCATGATCTCCATCACCATCAACGGAGAGGGAAAGACCGTGCCGCGGGACCTGACCTTGGCCGCGCTTCTCAAAGAACTCGGGATGAATGACAGGCCGGTGGCTTGCTCCATCAACCGGACGATCGTCCCTAAGAACGACTTTTCAGGACGGCGCCTCCAGGATCACGACCGGATCGACATCCTCCAGATCATCGGAGGGGGATGAGACGGCGCCTTCCTTGGCGGCGACGATGAAAGTTGGTATGATTCAGACGGAGGGACAACGATGATATCGGACAAAGCATTGGTCATTGGCGGAAAAACGTATTCGTCGAGGCTGTTCGTCGGCACGGGGAAATACAAGACCCCGGAGCTCATGACGCGGGCGCTGACGGCGTCCGGGGCGAGCCTGGTGACCGTCGCCATCCGGCGGGTCAGCCTGACCGACCGGTCTCCGGAATCCTTCTGGAACCATCTCCCGCCGTCCATGACCATCCTGCCGAACACGGCCGGATGCTACACCGCCGATGACGCCATGCACACGGCCCGCTTGGCCCGCGAAGCGCTAAACACCCCTCTGGTCAAATTGGAAGTTCTGGGAGATCCGAAAACGCTGCTTCCCGACACGGTGGCCCTCCTGGAGGCCACGCAACAGTTGGTGAAGGAAGGGTTCGTGGTCCTTCCCTATACGAACGACGACCCCATCATGGCCAAACGCCTGGTCGAGGCCGGGGCCGCGGCGGTGATGCCGTTGGCCTCGCCGATCGGTTCGGGACGGGGGATCCTCAACCCGCTCCACATCCGTTTCATCCGGGAACAGATCCAGAGCGTGCCCGTCATCGTGGACGCCGGCGTGGGAACGGCCTCCGACGCCGCGGCGGCCATGGAACTCGGTGTCGACGGGATTTTGATGAACACGGCCATCGCCGAGGCGGAAGACCCCGTCCTCATGGCGGAATCCATGAAACTGGCCGTCGACGCGGGCCGTAAGGCCTTCCTCGCCGGACGGATGCCGATGAAGACTTACGCCTCTCCCTCCTCGCCGACGGAGGGAGTTCCGACCATCTCACAGGTCCCGGGAGGGAAAAAATGAACATCATCTTGAGGAAAGCCACGATCGCCGGTTGCCTGTTCTGTTCACTCGTTCTGTCCGGCGTCGCCGAAGCCAAACCGAGGTCCCACGTCCGTTCCACCGATTTCAGCGGAAAGCCCGTGGGGGTCCGGAACGTGGGCATGGGGGAGACGGGGGCGGCCACCACCGGGGACAGTTCGTCTCCCGTCTGGAACCCGGCCTGCATGGTGGATTTGGAATCGAGCTTTTGGGCCATGGATTTCGATGTGGCCAAACAGAGCACTCTGGACACCAACGTCATCCTGGGGGACACGCCGTTGAGAGGACGAAAGCTGGTCTACCTGGGACTGGCTAATTCCGAATCGGCCATCTTCTTCCGGCCCCTGGCCAACTACCGGGAACGGGTGATCACCAATACGGCCGACCCCGCCAATAATTTCGAGGACACGTCCATGAAGGTCTATCAGATCGGCTTGACCGCCGCCCAGACGGACAAACAGTCCGATGTGGGGCTCACGATCTCCTATCTCAACGCCCGCCGCAGCTACATGGATGTCGAGACGGGAATGACGCCGGAACTCACGATGGCCGACGGGCACGGGTTCAGCCTCGACATGGGCATGAGGGGTCGCACCGACCATGTGTCGGTCGGGTTGGCCTTCTTCAACATCCCGGGGATCATCTACTGGAACGAATACAAAGCCGACCAACTGCCCGTCCAGATGAAAGCGGGACTCGCCTTCAACCCCATCTCGGCGGTCACCATCGCCTCGGATTACGAGAAGCGGTTTTACAGAGGAGGGGAACCCAAACCGGATTATCTGCACATCGGATTGGAACTCAAGTTGCTCCGCTGGTTTGCGGTTCGGGGAGGGACGTACGGGGATGACCTGAACGATCCCGACAAGACGAACTACACGGCGGGTTGCTCGTTCTACTCGACGCAGAACCACCGGCTCGATTTCGCTTTTAGGACATATCGACTGCAGGAAGAACGGGTCTACAACTATATGGTGGGAATCGCCTTGCCGATTTCCAACACGGCCGACAGCGGTTACTGATTCCGCGGGGAGGGGGACCGGAAAAAGTGCCGCCGGGACTTCAGGTCAGGGGGCTTTTCGAACCCGGTTGGAATGCAGGCACGTGGTGCAGACGTAGACGCGGCGCGGCTGAGAGCCGACCGTGATTCTCACACGCTGCAAATTCGGCGAAAAACGACGGTTCGTCTTTCTGTGCGAATGGCTGATGGTCTTCCCGGTGACGGGTCCTTTGCTGCACACAAAACAACGGTATGACATGATTCCTCCTTTCCGAACTGCAAGTTTCTATCATTTTCATTCGTGAATTGCAACCCGTGATCATCCCCCTGTCCCTCCAACAGTCCGTGCAGTATCTCAAAGGCGTCGGCCCCAAACGCGCGGCGCTGTTGCATAAACTGGAGATCCGCACTCTCTGGGACATCCTCTGCCACTATCCCCGCGAACACGAAGACCGGACGAAAGTCACTCCCGTGATCAAGGCCCACCCCGGGTCCACCGTGACGCTGAAAGGTCTCTCCGAAGGGTTCGAGATCATCCCCGTGGGACGGAACCTGGCCATCGGGAAAGTGTTGCTGAAGGACGAGACGGGGTTCATCTGGGCGGTCTGGTACCGGCGCACCACGCCGCGTTACGACGTCTTCGCCAACTGGGACAAGAAATTCGCGAAGGGGTCGTCCCTCTGGATCCACGGCCCCGTGGAACGTTACCATCACGAAACGCACGTCCGTGTGGACGAGTTCGAACTCGCGACGGAAAAATCGGCCATCCCCATCCACATGGACCGCCTCGTGCCCCTCTACCCGCTGACGGAAGGGGTGGACGCCAAGGGATTCAGGGAACTGGTCT
This sequence comes from Elusimicrobiota bacterium, assembly GCA_022709755.1. Classification (GTDB taxonomy): domain Bacteria; phylum Elusimicrobiota; class Elusimicrobia; order FEN-1173; family JAKLIF01; genus JAKLIF01. Next base: position 222,502 of record JAKLIF010000005.1, read on the forward strand.
GGCAGACCCTCCAAACCTATACGAAGGACATCCGCGAATACCTGCCGGAACCGTTCCTGGAGAAACACCGGCTCCAACACCTCCCCGAGGCCATCCGACAGATCCATTTTCCGGACACCCTCGCCCAACGGGACCAGGCGCGGCGGCGGTTCGCGTTCGAGGAGTTCTTCTTTCTGGAGATGGCCATGGCCCAGGTCCGTCGAACGCGCCATCAGAACCATTCCGCGCTCGCCTGCACTCCCCGCCGCACCTATCTGACCCCCTTCCGCAAAACACTCGGCTTCGAGATGACCAACGACCAGAAGAAGGCCGTGAACGACATCTTCTCGGACATGGCCCAGACCACGCCGATGAACCGCCTCCTTCAAGGGGATGTGGGGTCCGGAAAAACGGTGGTGGCCCTGTCGGCCATGCTGCTCGCCGTCGAGAACGGCCAACAGGCCGTCCTCATGGCTCCGACGGAGATATTGGCGGAGCAACATTTCCTGACGCTGAAAAAATTCCTGGAGGGACTGCCCCTCCAGTGGGCTCTCTTCAGCCGCCACCTGACCGCCGCCCAACGACGGCGGCAGATCCAGGACCTCGAGGAGGGTCGGATCTCCCTGGCCATCGGAACCCACGCCCTGTTGGAGGAGGATATCCGCTTCAAAAAGCTGGGGCTCGTCATCGTCGACGAACAACACCGTTTCGGCGTGCGGCAACGGGCCATCCTCCAGCGCAAGGCGCCCAACCCCCACGTGTTGATCATGACCGCCACTCCCATCCCCCGGACCCTGGCCCTCACCCTCTATGGGGACCTCTCCGTCTCCACCATCCGGGAGCTCCCTCCGGGACGTCCCGTGCTGACCACCCACTGGACGTTGGAGGAGAACGCCTTCGCCGCCGTCCGCCGGGAAGTGGAGGCCGGACGCCAGGCGTTCATCGTCTCTCCGTTGGTCGAGGAATCCGAGAAGATGGACCTGAACGCGGCCGTCGCGGAATGGGAGCGGCTTCGCACCACCGTCTTTTCACAACACGAGGTCGGGTTGATCCACGGCCGAATGAAACCCGGAGAAAAAGAGCGGATCATGACTCTCTTCACGGACAACAAGATCAACATCCTGGCCGCGACGCCCGTGGTCGAAGTCGGGATCGACATCCCGAACGCCACCATCATGGTGATCCTCAACGCGGAGCGTTACGGACTGGCCCAGCTCCACCAACTCCGGGGCCGCGTGGGACGAGGCCGATTCGCCTCCTCGTGTTACCTGGTCGCCGACCCCAAATCGAACGACGCCGTCCGACGGTTGAAGATCCTCTGCGAAACCACCGACGGATTCCGGATCGCGGAGGAAGACCTCCAATTGAGGGGACCGGGAGAATTCCTCGGGGAAGCCCAGCACGGCCTGCCCCCCTTCAAAGTGGGGAACCTCGTCAAAGACATCGACCTCATCCAGGAGGCGCGGCAAGCCGCCTTCTCCCTCTACGAGTCCGATCCGGAATGCCGGACGACCGAACACCTCTTCTTCCAAAAAGAGACGGCCCGGCGCTTCTCCGGAAAACTGGGGCTGGGACAGGTCTCCTGACATGCGGATGGTCCGGAGATCGGTGCTGTGTCTGTTGGCCGTCGTCGGCGCCGTCGCGCTGTGCGAGACGATCCTCCGCACCTGCCCCGCGCGACTGACGCGCGACGTGATGAGGGAATTCTATGCCCGGCGATATCTCCGCCCTTTCGGCAACGCCTGCCTCCCTCACCGGGTCAAAACGCCCAAACCGGGTTTCCACTTTGAGTCCAGGTCTCCCAACCTCACGCTCCGCTACACCACCGGCTCCTTCCTCGTCGGCGAATGTCGTCACGGGTTCCGTAAGAACGGGACCGGGGACGACCGCCCCGTCTTCGGCCTGGCGCTGGGAGATTCCTTCACGCAGAACATCCGACTGGACGACCGCGACGGATGGGTGAGCCGGCTCTCTCAGAAAACGGGGAAGCGTTTCGTCAACGCGTCCTGCGGGGGGAAAGGGACCGTCTACCATCTCGCCGTCGCCCAGATATTCATCCCGTTGTTGAAACCCCGCCTCGTCATTCTCCAGTATGCGGGGAACGATCTCGAGGACGACCGGGTGAGTCTGGGGATATCCTCCGGAACCCCCGCGGCGATGTCAGAAATCGTCGAGGTCCAACGGCGCAACATCCGATCCATCCACCGGCTCGTCCGGGCGGAGGGAGGCCGCCTGGCGCTGATGTTCTTCTCGTCCCAAGGCTGGCCGCTCCTCCGGCTGGATCAATGGTGCCGGGACAACGGCATCCCCGTGTACATCCAGGAAGAATCCAAGGCCCATTGGCCGGACCGGGATTTCCACGCCTACCACTTCCTCGTCGACGGTCACTTCAACGATGTCGGCAACGACCTCATCGCCGAGGACATGGCCGCCCTCCTGTCCAGACACGGGCTCCTCTCCGCGCCGGAGGTATCCGTCGATCCTCCGCCCGAAGCACCCGTCCAAATGCAAGGGACGGACACACCGAGGGTTCAGAGCGTGTTCCTCTTCTGCCTCAAACGCTGGGGACCCTGGAGCGCCCTCTATTCCCGGAAAACGAGGCGGGAGGCCCCCTGACATGATCCCGTCTCTCCGACAACTATTTCTCCGGCTCGAAACGCTCCTGCAACCCGGCCGGGTCCTCTCTGGTCTCTCCCTCTTCTTCCTCCGTCTCTCCCTCGCCCTCCTCTCCTCGGTCCTCGTCTTTCTCTCTTGCGAGATTTTCCTCATGACCCACCGTTCCCCGTTTATCCGCGACATCCTGCGGGAATGGACTTATAACACTTTCACGGGGAAATGCATCGCCTACTGTTCGCTGCACAAGATCTCCGCCGGCACCAAACCTCATTGCTGTTATCTCGCGGATTATCCCAACTTCCATATGCGTTTCAGGACAGGGACCCTCCGTCTTCCGTCGTGCGAGCATGGATACCGCCTGAACGGAATCGGGGACCGGGATCCCGTCTACGGCGTGGTCCTGGGAGACTCCCATTCCATATCGATCCGATTGGACGACGAAGAAGTCTGGGCGAGCCGGCTCTCCCAACTGAGCGGGAAGCGGTTCGTGAATTTCGCCTGGGGGGGGACGGGAACGGCCGACCACCGGGAATTGGCCGAAGCCGTCATCCCCGCCCTCAAACCCCCACTGCTGCTGCTTCAACTCACCGACAACGACATCAAAGACGATTTCCGGGTGTATTTCAACACGGAGACATATCCTTCCGTCATCCCGACCGGGATCCGCCCTGAGTTGGAGAACTTCCAGCGATCCAATCTCGATCGGATCCTCCATTTGGCGCGGCGGAACGGGACCCGGCTGGTGGTCGTATTCCCTCCCGAACACCTCCGGGGATGGGCCGACACGAATGGGATCCCCTTCATCACCCTGGGAGACATGCCCCCGTTTCAACACGGAGACGCGGGCATGCGTTTCACGGTGGACTCCCATTTCAACGAACGTGGAAACAGGCACATCGCCCAAGAATTGCATTCGTTCCTCCAAAAGATCGGTCTCCTTCCTCCGGGCGAGCCCGGTCGACTGAGACCTCCTCTCGTCCTTCTGAACGACGGATCCGGGCGTTCGGTGGGACGGCTCAAGGAATCACTCCTGTCGGACCCCGTGACATTCATCCGGGAAGACAGCGTGTTCCTTTTTTGCCTCCGGCGATGGGGGATCCCTCTTCTCCGGGGCCACCGGGACCGTCCCAGACATCGCCGGACCCATCCGGCTTTCTGAGGGGACGGAGATGACCACCGGGGCCTCACTCTTCGGCATAAATTTTGTATCATTATCCCTGCCCGGAAAGGACCGTGTGACACCCTGGTCCTCATCTCAAGCGGCCGGGCCGAGGAGTGATCCGAGATGAGCAAACGAATCGCCGTCTATCCGGGGAGTTTCGACCCCATCACCAACGGACATCTGGACATCATCCGTCGCGCGCTCCGTATTTTCGACGGACTCATCGTGGCGGTCGCTCACAATCCCCAGAAAAAACCTCATCTTCCGACGTCGGTCCGACTGGACCTCCTCCGAAACTCGCTCCAACCCTACCTCCGGAGGAAAGTCCTCCAGCTCGACACGTTCGACGGTCTTCTGGTCCGCTACGCGAAGCGGAAAAAGGCCTGCGCCGTCATCCGCGGGCTGAGAGCCGTCTCCGACTTCGAATACGAATTCCAGATGGCGCTCATGAACCGCAGCCAGGATCCGGACATCGAGACGGTCTTCCTGATGGCGGACGAGAAATACACCTATCTCTCCTCGACCCTCATCAAGGAGATCCTCCGGCTGGGGGGACGCCCGGACCGCTTCGTGCCGCCCCAGATCGTTGAGAAGATCCGGAAGAATTTCCGTCCATGACATCGGCCGGAGAGGACTCCGCCCTCTTCCTCCTCTCCACGGAAGATATCTCCTTGACAAAGCCATATCCCCCTGTTATCCTTAATCGATTCGGGACTGTGTCCGTCCATCCCGGGGAGGCCTCATGGTCGTAAAAAACATCGGATCCTTCAAAAAGAAGCTGGGGGACATCCTGGTCGAAGTCGGCATCATCTCCCAGGACCAGCTGGACAAAGCGCTGGAAATGCAGAAGACCACCGGCGGCAAACTGGGGGACATCCTCAAGGAACTGAACTATTGCAGCGAGGACGTGCTCCTGGCTTTCCTGGGCCGCCAGTGCGGAACCTCCTACATCTCCCTGTCCGAATACGGCAACATCCCGCCGCCCGTGCTCAACCTGGTCCCCGAATCCGTGGCCCGTCATCAGACGCTGATCCCCATCTCCCAAGAGGGGAACGTGCTGACCATCGCCATGTCCGATCCCTTGAACGTCTTCGCCACCGACGATCTGAAGCTCATGACGGGATGCGACATCAAGGTGGTGTTGGCCTCCGAGTCCGAGATCAAGGAGGCGATCGAGAAATATTACGTCCCGGGGATCGCCCTCCGAACCCCTTTCCAGCAGCCCGCCGCCGAGCCGGCCCAGCAAGAACAGACCAGCCTGCAAGACATCGTCGAACACCTACAGAAGAACGAACCGGCCCATCAAGCGGCGTCCTCTTCGCCCGAATCGCAGGAGGAGACTTTTTCCGTCACCTTCGCCCAGGACGCGGCCCCCGTCATCAAGATGGTGAACGCCATCCTCTCCCAGGCCATCCGGGCAAAATCGTCCGACATCCACATCGAACCCTATGAGAATTCCCTGCGCGTCCGATACCGCCTCGACGGCGTCCTCCACAACCAGCCCGCGCCGCCAAAAAAATTCCAGAACGCCTTGATCTCACGCCTGAAGGTGATGGCCCAGATGGACATCGCCGAACGACGGCTGCCGCAGGATGGCCGCATCAAACTGACGGTGGAGGGACGCGAGGTCGATTTGCGGATCTCGACCATCCCCACGCCCCACGGAGAGAAGATCGTGATGCGGATCCTGGATTCGACCGGCCTCAAGGTGGACATGAGCCAGTTGGGATTCGAACCGGCCGTCCTCGAGAGCTACAAGAAAGTGGTGGATTCTCCTCACGGGATCATCCTGGTGACGGGTCCCACCGGTTCCGGAAAGACCACCACGCTCTACTCCACGCTCTCCATGCTCAACCGCCCCGACAAGAACATCATCACCATCGAGGACCCGATCGAGTATCTCATCGACGGCATCAACCAGGTCCAAGCCCGTCCGGAGATCGGACTCAACTTCGCCGCCGGACTCCGCGCGTTCCTGCGGCAGGACCCCAACATCATGCTGGTCGGCGAGATCCGCGACAAAGAGACGGCGGAGATCGCCATCAACGGGGCCCTGACGGGACACCTCCTGTTCTCCACGTTGCACACCAACGACGCCCCGGGCGCCATCACACGGCTCAACAACATGGGCATCGAACCTTTCCTGACGGCTTCCACCACCCTGATGATCACGGCCCAGCGCCTGATGCGGCTCATCTGCCCCGGATGCAAGATCGCCTACACCTTGCCCGCCGAACAGCTTCTGGACATGGGCGCCAAACCGGACCAGCTCAAAACATCCGGAAGGCAGAAGATCGTCACCCTCTACAAGGGCAAGGGATGCGACGCCTGCGCCGGAACCGGCTATCAGGGACGGGTGGCCTGCCACGAGATCCTCATCATGAACGACTGGATCCGTGAACTGATCCTGGCCCGCGCCTCCCACCACATCCTCAAACAGACGGCGAGGAAACACGGCATGATGACCCTGCGGGAAGCGGCGCTCCTGAAGATGCTCCGCGGGGAAACCACGCTGGAGGAAGTCCTGCGGGTCACCACCATCGACTCCGACAGGGACATCACCCACGGGGAAAAATAACCCCTTTCTGAAAGGACGGAATCCGACACATGCTCAACATCAATGAACTCCTGACGCTGATGGTCCAGAAGAAGGCCTCCGACATGCATTTCACCGTCGGAGCGCCGCCGGTGTTGCGCGTGGACGGAGAGATCGTCCGTACGAACTACGACGTGCTCACGCCGGAACTCTGCCAGAAGTTGATCTATTCCCTGCTGACCGACAAACAGAAAGAACGCTTCGAGCGAGAGAGCGAACTCGACCTCTCTTTCGGGATCAAGGGAGTCGGGCGCATCCGCATGAACGTGTACCGCCAGAGAGGCAGCGTGGCCGCCGCGTTCCGCGCCATCCCGTCCCGTTTCATGTCGTTCGAAGAGCTGGGCCTTCCCGCCGCCATCCACGAACTCCTGAAGATCAACAACGGGCTCTTCCTCGTGACCGGGCCGACCGGCGCCGGCAAATCCACCACCTTGGCGTCGATGATCGACTTCATCAACGAGCACCGCGCCTGCCACATCATCACCATCGAGGACCCGATCGAGTATCTCCACTTCCACAAACGGGCGATCGTCAACCAGCGGGAAGTGGATTACGACACGAAATCATTCTCCACCGCCCTCAAATACGTCCTCCGGGAGGACCCCAACGTCATCCTGATCGGCGAGATGCGGGATCCGGAGACCATCGCCGCCGCCCTCACCATCGCCGAGACGGGGCACCTGGTCTTCGCCACCCTCCACACCAACGACGCCGCCAGCACGGTGAACCGCATCCTGGATTCCTTTCCGCCCCACCAGCAGCCCCAGGCCCGATCCCAGCTGTCCATGACCCTCCGGGCCGTCATCTCCCAGATCCTCCTGCCGCACGCCTCGGGGACCGGCCGCGTGCTCGGTTCTGAATTGCTGATCGTCACCCCGGCCGTGCAGAACCTCATCCGCGAACAGAAAGTGGAACAGATCTATCTCGCCATGCAAACCGGCGGCAAAGTCGGCATGCAGACGATGAACCAGAGCCTCTACGAACTCTACGCACGGCGGCTCATCACGTATCAGACGGCGCTGGAAAACACCTTGGATCCTGAAGACCTCAAACGCCTATTACCCAAAACGACCCCTCATGGCTGACGGAGCTCCGCCCGAACCTTCGCCGATCCTCGACCTCGGTTTCAAACAGAAGACCAAAGTACTGATCGCGGAGGACGAGCTGAACATCGCCTCCATGCTCGAGGACTGGCTGTCCGAATATTTCGACATCCTCCTCGCGGCCAACGGGAAATCCGCCCTCCAGAAGGCCAAGTGGGAAAAACCCGCCATCCTCGTGTTGGATATCGTCATGCCCGACATGGGCGGATACGAGGTCTGCCGCGCCCTCCAGAGCGACCCCGCCACCAACCAGATCCCCATCATCGCCATGACGGCCAAGAGTTTCGATGATTCCACCGTCCGCATGATCAAGCAAGAACCCAACGTCCTGGGATTCATCAACAAACCGTTCCGCCCGGAAGCCCTGAAAGCGAAGATCGAGCAGATATTGGCCGACCGGGACGCCGCGCCGGTCCCGACGGTCATGGAAGAACCCGCCCCCGTCCCGCCGAAGAAAGAACCTGTGCGGACAGTCGAACCGGCGGCGCCGATCATAGAACCGCCGCCTCCCGAGCCCGTCCCTCCACCGCCTCCGACGGACCGGACACCGACGATGAGGGAAAAACCGCTCCGGACACCGGTTCCGGCGGTGATCCCGGAGGAGGAAACCCCGTCCCGATCGTGGATGGGGACCCTCGTCGGACTGTCGATCAAATTGATCCTGCTGACGGCGGCCGTGCTTTCCGCCGCGGAATGGACCTGTCGCCTGACTGAAAAAGCCCTGTCCATGGAGACGTTCTTCCCGCCGGTGACCGCGGCCCATCGGCCGGAACGCGTCTTCGAGATCCCAGCGGGCGCCCGCTGGTCGCAAGGAGGGATCTCCTACGAACTGAGCCCCTGGGGTCTCCGGGACACCGACTACCCCATCGACAAGAAGGAGGAGACCCTCCGCATCATGATGCTCGGCGGATCCACTCTCTTCGGGGAGAGAGTCCCCGTGGAGCAGACCTGCGCCAAACAGTTGGAGCGGCTCCTCAACACGGATATCCCGGCCGAGGCGTCTTACAAGCGCGTGGAAGTCATGAACGCCGGCCTCTGGAAATACACCTTGAGCCAGACGCTCTCCTTCTTCTCGGAGACGGGACGGCAATTCCAACCGGACCTGCTCCTCATCGCCTATGAACTGGACGACGAACTCGGAGACCTCGCCTGGAGAGCGGCGGGGAAAATCGGCCTGATGACCACGCTCGACGGCGCCCTCCGGTTCAGCCACCTCTACCGCCTCTCCCGATATCTGTTCCTGTCCGCCGCGTTCTCTTTACCGTCCGAGGTCCGGGAACCACCGCGGAAAGAATCCTTCGAAGAAGCGCGCCGGACGCTCCGTCAGTGGGACGCGGATTCGCCGGCCCGGCACCAGTGGGTGATCATCCCGTCTTGGCGGCGCCTCAGCGGAAACCGTTACGCGTATGAGAGGATCCACGCCCAACTGTCGGAATCGATCGAGAACCAAGGCGCCACGGCGTGGGACCCCTGGACGGACTTGTCGGGCCGGACGGACAACGCCATCGCCACGGCGGAAGACCACCGCGCCCTGGCCGTCTATCTGAGAGACAAGATATCACCCCTCTTGCAGAAAACGTGACATATTTACCACAATATGTTCCTGTGTTAAGCCGATCGGAGGAGACGACATATGCCGGAATTCAAATATAAGGCCCGTTCCGCGGGGGGGGCGGCGACGGACGGCGTCATCGAAGCGGTGGACCAGAAGTCCGCTGTCGACCGGTTGCGCTCCCAGAAACTCATCGTCATGGAGATCAACGAGATCTCCCCGGGGCTCGAAGAGTTCCTCAAGAAGATCAACCCGCTCAAACCCACCGTCTCCTCCAAGGACATCGTGCTGTTCTCGCGTCAACTCTCCACGCTGGTCTCCGCCGGCGTGCCGCTCGTGCAGGGCCTCACCATCCTCGGAGAACAGGTCGAAAGCCCCGTTTTCAAGACCGTGGTCAAGAAAGTCCGCGAGGACATCGAGAGCGGTCTCTCCATCGCCGACGCCCTCAAGAAACATCCGGATGCCTTTTCCGAACTGTACGTCTCCATGATCAAAGCCGGCGAAGTGGGCGGTATCCTCGACACCATCCTGGAACGTCTGTCGGCCTATCTGGAAGCGGCCGCGGAGTTGAAATCCAAAGTCAAAGGCGCCATGATGTATCCCCTGGTGGTCACCAGCATCGCCGGCGCGGTCACGATTTTCCTTCTCGTCGGCGTCATCCCGACGTTCCAAGAGATCTTTTCCGGTTTCGGCGCGGAACTCCCGCTTCCCACCCGCGTCATCATCGGCGTCTCCGAAGCCCTCCAGAACTATTGGTATTTGTTCGTCGGCATCCCGGTCGCCATCTTCTTCGCCATCAAGAAATGGATCAAGACGGAAAGCGGCGAAAAGATCTTCGACACGTACACGCTCAAACTCCCGTTGTTCGGCCCCATGCTGAGGAAAGTGGCCGTCGCCAAGTTCACCCGGACGCTGGGGACCCTGGTGAAATCCGGCGTCCCGATCCTCCAAGCCCTGGAGACCGTCGCCAAAACCTCCGGCAATAAGGTGGTGGAGCAGGCCCTCATGGACGCCCGGGAATCCATCCGGGAGGGGGAACGAGTGGCCGATCCGCTCCGGAAGTCGGGCGTCTTCCCGGCCATGGTCATCCAGATGATCTCGGTGGGAGAAGAAACGGGGAACCTGGACACGATGCTCACCAAGATCGCCGATTTCTATGATCAAGAAGTGGACGTGGCCGTGAAAGGGCTGACGTCCATGATCGAACCCCTCGTCATGGTCGGCATGGGGATCGTGATCGGCGGCATCGTCATCGCGATGTTCATGCCCATGTTCGCCATGGGGGAATTGGCCGGAAAACAGGGTTGACATCCGGCCCGGTCTCTGGTAAACTTAAAGGTAGGAAACGGCAAGGGACGTATAATCCTTCATCCATCGAATTCCTCCCTTGTCCGCAAAAATAAGATTACGAACACGCGAGTAACCATCGTCTCTTTCGCATAAAACCGCTTCGGTGCGGTCCGTTTTGTTATGTCTGAAAACAAGGGGGTGACACACACATGAAAAACTCAAAAGGGTTTACGCTCATCGAGTTGATGATCGTGGTTGCGATCATCGGAATCTTGGCGGCTATCGCCATTCCGAAGTTCGCCGACCTGGTCACCAAATCCAAGGAGAGCGCCGTCAAAGGAAGCCTCGGCTCAGTTCGCAGCGCGGTCAGCATTTATTATTCTGATACCGAAGGTGTTTTCCCGGCCACGGGCAGCTTAGCCTCGGGTTTGTGCGATGGCTCCAAGTATCTGAAGGAGATGCCTTACATTTCGATTCCCAAACCGGGAAATCACGCGAATGTAAATTCAGTCTCCTCGGCAGTGACTCCCGATGACCTTGGAAACTGGTATTATCCCAGCCAAACCGAAGGTCACGTCGCAGTCAACTGCTCACACACGGACACCAAGTCCTCCGTCTGGAGCACCTGGTAAGCTTGTGTTCTTCAAAAAAAACAGGGTCCTATTGAACATAGGACCCTGTTTTTTTATTTTCCCTGAAAGGATCCGCCATGGCTGACATCTTCACATCCCTCCTGTGGGGGATCCTCTCCCTGATGTTCGGCAGTTTCATCAACGTGTGCGTCCATCGGATCCCCCGGGGAGAATCCATCGTCAGTCCCCGTTCGCGGTGTCCCTACTGCCTGACCCCCATCCGATGGCATGAGAACATCCCCGTCCTGAGCTATCTTTTCCTGCGGGGGCGGTGTTCCCATTGCCGGCGCCCCATCTCCGCACGATACCCTCTGACGGAACTCTCCACGCTGATCCTCCTCTCGGCCGTCTACATGAAACATTCCCATGACTTTCCCTTGTTGGCCGTCAGCGCCGGGGTCACGCTGATCCTGATCACCATCTTCCTCATCGACCTTGAGCACCAGGTCATCCCGGACGTCCTCTCACTGATCCTCCTCGTTTTGGGATGTCTCTACTCCCCGTGGAACCCGTTCCTGGGGTCCGAGACGGCCGGAAGGTTGATGTCGGCGGGCCTGGGGTTTCTGACGGGCTCGGGCCTGATGATGTCGGTCGCGTTCGTCGGCAAGAAGATCTGGCGTAAGGAGGCCCTGGGAGGGGGGGACATCAAACTGATGGCGGCCCTGGGCCCCCTGTTGGGATGGAAAGGCGTGCTCCTCACGTTGGCGGGGGGATCCGTCGTCGGAACGGTCCTCTGTGTCATCCTGCTCTCGCTCCGGAAGATCCATCGGGAAGACGCCATCCCCTTCGGGCCGTTCCTGACGGTCGCCGCCTGGCTCCTCTGGATGAACCCCCGTTGGTTGTCCGTCTTTTAAATATCCCTTGACAAAACCGTCATTTCCCTTATACTTGTTATGCTGTATCCATGAAACGCCGAGCAATGTCTCCCGCGAAGGGGAGGTTGTTCGGCGTTTTTTCTTGACGGAAATACATCCTTATGATTTAATTAATGGGTTGATTTTTTAAGGAGATTTGATGGCATCGATTGGCGACAAGTTCAAAAAGATAAATATCTCGAAACTAAGGTTCTTTAAGGCCAAAGACCTGTTGGGCGTCGATCTTGGATCCACCGCGATCAAGATCATCCAGCTCAAGGGGTCACCGGGCCGGTGGTCCCTCGTCCGATGGGCCTACCTGCCTCTCCCCAACGCCGGCCCCGACGTGGGAGCTCCCGAGAGAAAAACACAGGCCGTCAACCTTCTCAAAGAGTTCGTCATCAAGCAGAAGAAGAACGCGCCCAAGGCGGCCTCCTTCTCCGTCTCGGGGAATTCCGTCATCGTGCGTTACGTCAAATTCCCGAAGATGGCCAAGGACGACCTGGCCAAGACCATCCAATTCGAGGCGGAACCTTACATCCCGTTCTCCATCCCCGAAGTGAACATCGGCTTCCACATCATCGGAGACGTCGTCGACGAGGGACAGAAGAAGATGGAGACCATCCTGGTGGCGGCCAAAAAGGACCTCATCGGGAACCGTCTCGACATCATCAAGCAGGGAGGGCTCTCGCCGGTGGTCATCGACGTGGACGCCTTCTGCATCGAGAACGCCTACGACATCAACCGGGCCGCCAACATGCAGGACACGGTGCTGATGGTCCACATCGGGGCCTCGGTCACCACCATGTCCATCATCGAGGGGGGGGTCTCCAAGGTCGTCCGGGACGTCTTCATCGCCGGGAACACGTTGACCAAGGCCATCCAGCGGAATTTCCAATGCGACGCCAAGCAGGCGGAGGAAAAGAAAGCCAACGCCGCGCTCCTGGTCACTCCGGAAGAACGGGAAAAAGCCATGGCGGAGGAGAACAAGGAAGCCCTGCAGATGTCGACCGTGATGCTCCCCGTGGTCAAAGACCTTCTGTCGGAGACCCACCGTTCTCTGGACTTCTATCTTTCCCAGGGAACGGACCGCCAGGTCACGCGCATCCTCCTCTCCGGCGGCGCCTGCCGGCTGAAGAATCTCGTCAACTATTTCGCTCAAGAACTCCACATGCCCGTCGAGATATTCGATCCTCTGGCCCACGTGGAGGGAGCCAAAGCGATCCCGCAGGACCTGCGGCCGCTCTTCTCCATCGCGGTCGGATTGGCCACGCGCCGGGACGGAGACAGCGAATGAGGACCCCTCTCCCGTGATCAAGATCAACCTGCTGCCTCCCGAGATCCACGTCGCCGAGGTCCAAAAACAGTTCTCCATCCTGGGAGGAATCGCCGGGGGAATCCTGGCCGTGGTCCTGCTCGGGTTCTGGGGGATGCGCCACATGCAGACCGTCAAACTCCAGAAGGAACTGACCGTCGCCAACGCGGAGTTGACGAAATACCAGGCCATCGTGGACCAGGTGAACCAGTTGGAAGCGACCCGCAACCAGTTGCGGGCCCGCTACGACGTCATCCAACAGCTCCTCAAAGGCCGGCTGATCTATCCCAAGTTCTTCGAGGATTTCATGGCGCAGCTGCCCTCCGAGATCTGGGTCCAGAGCATGCAGACGTCGGGGGATCCGCAGCAGAAGAACCGGTTGAACGTCTCCGTCTCGGCCCAATCGCTCTCCAGCAACGCCATCGCCGACTGGCTGACGAACCTGCACAAGTGCGCCTATTTCAGCGGTGTGGAACTGGGGACCATCTCCATGCAGGAGAACAGCGAAGGGATCCGCACCCTCTCCTTCACCCTGCGCTTCGCCTATCTCCGGGAGGACGCATAACCATGGCACTTTCCAAGCAACAGCAGCAACAAGTGATGGCCATCGTCATGTTCGTCGCCGGTTTCGCTTATGTCTATTGGACGTACCTTCTGAAACCGACCAACGAGAAGATCGTCAAGCTCAACGCCGACCTCGTGAGCGTGCTGGACAAGGTGGAGACGATGAAGAGACAGGCCCTCCGCCTCAAATCCCTGCAGGACGACTACAACAAGCTCCTGCTCGAGGTCGGCGAGACGGAGAAGCGCCTCCCCAAACAGAAGAGCCTGGAGGACATCATCCGGATCGTCACCTTCGAGTCGAACAAATACCACATCCGCCTCAACAGCTTCTCTCCCGGCGGGGAACGGGCCCAGAACTATTACTCCGAGGTGCCGATCTCCCTGAACGTGAAGGGACAATTCCACACCCTGGGACGGTTCATCACGGCCATCGGCCTGCAGGAGCGGATCATGTCCGCCCTGGGACTGACGATCAGCTACACGCCCGACCAGAAGACCGGCGAGACGATCACCGCGAATTTCATCCTGATGACTTACACGTTCAAGGGCTGACCATGAAACCGACATCCCTCCATCGATTCCTCGCGGCCGGGTTCCTTCTCGCGGTCCTTTCCGCCGGTGTGTCGGCGGCGGACGAAAAGCCGGAGTATTCCTATCGCGGCGATCGTTACCGCGATCCCTTCATCCCTCTGACAGGATCGGGGAGCGAGAAGATCTCCTCCGTCATCATCTCCTCCGGGGGGGAGGAGGAAGCGGCGTTCAAACCGGCCTCCATCGAGTTGAAGGGCATCATCCGCGCCAAGACCGGACGGTGGGCCATCGCCCGGATGAGCGACACCGGGGCCCCCTATCTCGTCCAGGACGGGAAGATCTTCGATTCCAAACGAAAGCCGGTGAAAGGGTACGTCGGCATCGTCAAGGAAAAGAGCCTTGTCATCATCGGCCCCAACAATCAGGTGACGGAAGTCAAGCTGAAGAAAGACCAGCAGGAAAACCCGGCGACGCCGAAGCCCTGAGCCCATTTCCCGACGATATGAACGATCAGATCAAAACGGTTGCACAACGAACCAAGGAGGCAACATCCCGATGAAAAAATGGGGACGGATCATCTTATCTCTCATCATCCTTCTGAACGCCGGTGATTTCTGTCCGGCCCTAAGCGGCGCGGCGGAGCCGTCGACCGCCCGGAAGGATGTCCCGGCCAAATCGATCTCAAAGCTCAAGAGCGTCTCCTTCGACGGCGGCCGATTGGTCGCCCACCTGGACCAGCCGGCGGACTACAAGGTGTTCTCCCTGTCCAAACCCCCTCGGATCGTCATCGAGATCCCGAACTCGCTTCACGTTTCCGATCCCTACGAGGCTTCCATCGACGATCCCGTCGTCAAGCGGATACGGACCTCTCAGTTCCAGACGAAACCCGACAAGATATCCCGGATCGTGGTGGATGTCAGCCAATCGGTGTCCCACGAGGCCTATCTGGAGGGATCGGACATCATCGTCAAATTCGATACGACCGCCGCCTCCAAGCCGACCCCGGCGGAGACCGCCCAAAAACCGGAGCCGCTGGTGACCCCGGCCCACAAGACCGCCCTTCCTCTCCC
Organism: Elusimicrobiota bacterium; assembly: GCA_022709755.1. GTDB lineage: Bacteria > Elusimicrobiota > Elusimicrobia > FEN-1173 > JAKLIF01 > JAKLIF01. Next base: position 237,766 of record JAKLIF010000005.1, read on the forward strand.
GAAGAACGCGGAATCGATCACCGGAGAGACCTCCGGAAAAACGGTGGCGGCCGCCACCCCGTCGGACACTCCCAAGAAACTGCGTTCGAAAAACCTCTTGGCCGCGCTGCCCAAACACCCCGTCACGCTCGACTTCGACGACGCCGACATCCGGGACGTCCTCCGCGTCTTGGCCGAGATGTGCGAGATCAACATCATCTACGGACCCGAGATCCGCGGCGTCATGACCATCCACCTGGACCAGGTCCCGTTCCACGAGGCGTTCAACACCATCCTCTCCATGCACGGATTGGTCGTTCAACAGATGGGGGAGAACATCCTGCGGATCATGACCCCCGAGAGCCTCACTGAAGACAGGTCCAAGGCGATCACGGCTTTCAAAACGTTCACCCTCAACTACGCCACGGCCGAGGAAATGCGACAGCACCTGGATTCGATCCGGGTCTCTCCGACGGGGAAGGTCACGACCGACTCCAAGACGAACACGATCATCATCACGGACACCCCCGAAGGGCTGGTGGCCGCCGAACGCCTCATCGCCGACCTCGACCAGAAACCCCAGCAGGTCATGATCGAAGCCAAGATGGTCGAGATCACCCTCACCGATTCCATGGAACTGGGCATCCAGTGGGAATACGCCGGCCTCAAGAACACCGCCAACGGCACGCAGACGATCGGACAGCGGGACGTCGCCGTCGGCACACCCCAGGTCCCCGGGGGAGAAGCGGGGTTCGTGCAAGGAGGGAACGTCGTACAGGCCTTCACCGCCAACCAACGCGGAACGGGCGTCGCACTCCCCGGACCGACCCAGGCCGCCATCACCTTCGGGTTCATCAACAACACGGACCTGCTCACGGCGACCCTCGGAGCCCTGGCCACGAAGGGGAAGACCAAGGTCCTCTCATCTCCCAAGATCATCACCTTGAACAACCAAGAGGCCAAGATCCAAGTCGGATCCAAGATCCCGTTCTCCATCACGAGCGTGGCGGCCACCGGTGTGGCCACCCAATCGTTCCAGTTCGTGGAGTCGGGCATCATCCTCGTGGTGAAACCCACCGTCAGCGCGGACAACAGGATCCGGGTGAAACTGAAACCGGAGGTCAACATCCCCGGAGCCACTTCCGCCGCGGGGACCACGATCAACACGCGGAATGCCGAGACCGAAGTGCTCATCCGAGACGGAGAGACGCTGGTCATCGGCGGACTGATCGACGAACAGATCCGGGAGAGCGCCTCCAAAGTGCCCCTCCTGGGAGACATCCCCGTCCTCGGGATCTTCTTCCGCAACACGTCGGACAACAAATCAAGGACCGAACTCCTCATCTTCGTCACGCCGCGCATCATCCGTGACTGATCGAGGTCCGCGCCGAGAGGGCTCTCCCGGGTCTCCACGACCCCGACCGTAGCCCCGGTGGATCGTCGTGACAGAATCGCCCTCGAATCCAGATCCTCAAGTCGCCCATCAACACTACAACAACGCTGAACGCGACCGGAAGAACCGCCTCTGGGAATCCGCCATCTCGCACTACAACAGCGCCCTCCGCCTGTTCCCGAACAACCCCGAAAGCCATCTCGGCATCGGAAAATCCTACGAGGGATTGAATTCCGGACGCGAGGGGGAAGCCTATCTGACGATGGCCCTCGACCATTACCGGGTCTCCCTGACCCACAAGAGCGACCTCACGGAGGCGCACGACGCCTACATCACGCTGATGATCCGGATGGGGCGTTCCGACGAACTGATCCGGGAATATCAGGCCCGATCCAAGGAACATCCGGAACAGCTCATATTCCAGACTTGCCTCAAGAAGATCCGCACGCTCCTCCTGCTGAGCCTCGAGCCGTCCTCTTCCTCCTCCGCTCCGAACCCGCACAAGATGACCCGGGTGGTCCTCAACGCGTTCGTCCCCATCACCAGCCTCCTCTGTCTGCTGATCTCGTTCGCCCTCAAGATGAATGGCGGATCGATCGTGCAGAGCAAGTTCTCCTCCGTGCTCCTGAAAGCGTCCGGGTTCCTCTTCGCCGTCTTCGTCGTCTACAAGGTGATCGTCGGACTGCAGCGCAAATCGACCCGTTGACCATGCCGCCGCGCCGATGACCATCCTGAACCGCCTCCGAGGATATCGGGCCCATCTGTTCGGCCACTCGCTCATCGGGATCGGCCTGCTGTTGGTCCTTGCCGGCGGGGGAAAGGCCCCGGTGGCCTTCTACGCCGCTTCGACGGTCCTCTGTGTCTCGGTCCTCGTCGCCTCCCGCGCCCCCTGGGGATGGAACCGCCTTTCTTCCCATCCGGCCTCGCCCGCTCTCCTCGGTTTCCTTCTGTGGGGGATCGCCTCCACGTTCCACTCCCCGGCTCCCATGCAATCCTTCCCGCACCTCTTCAAATTCCTGGTCTACGCGCTCTTCGGCGCGGCCTGCCTTCTCTGGGAGGAGCCCCACAAACGGCTCTTCCTCCACCTCTCGGTCCTGGGAGCGGCCGTCCAATCCGTCCTCATCATCACCGAGTTGTTCGGAGTCCATCCATTCCTTTTCCTCGTCGGTAACCGAAACTACACCGCCCTCTTCCTCGTCAGCGTCTCCCTCATCCTCCTCGCCAGAACGTTGGACGATCCCTCTCCACGCCGTCTTCTCCCGGGTTCCGGCGTCATCCTCCTGAGCGCGGCGGTGTTCCTGCTGTCCTCACGCATCGCCACCCTCTCCTGGATGGCGGGAACGGGCTTCCTCCTCATCCGACGGTATTCGGTGCGGGGAACGATCGTCGTGTTGTCTTCCCTGGCGGTCGCCCTGTTCATCACAGATCCCGTCGCCATCGAACAATTTTTGAAATGGCAGGACCCCTTCGCTTTCAGCCGGTTATCCATCTGGAGATCGGCCCTTCTCGGAATACTTCAAAAACCCCTGCTGGGCTGGGGGCCGGGACAATTCCCGTCCCTTTACCAGACCCATGCCCTCCCGATCCGGAACAGTCCCGTTCTCTACGGCCATACCACCCCTTTCGCACACAATGAATTCCTGCAGCTGGCGGCGGAATACGGCATTCCGGCGACGGTCTTCCTCGTCTGGGGGATCCTCCGCACTTTCCGTCGATATCATCGCGCCGCGCTCCCGCCCTCCTTCTGGGCGGTCTCCCTGACTTTCCTTCTTTTTTCGCTGTGCGATTTTCCTTTCTATCTGCCGTTCAACGGGCTTTGGATGATGGCTTTCATGACCGCCGGAGGGCCGACTCTCCCGGTCGAAAATCCGGGACGGATGAACCCGGGGGTTCGCTTGGCCCTGGCCGGGCTGGCCCTGTTCTCCCTGACCCGGTGGGGATCCGCCTCTTTGGAACGGCTGGGGCATCCGGAGGCCTCGCTCACGATCAACCCGTGGAACATCTCCCTCCGGCGCCAACTCGCCGACGACATCCTCCACAAGACAGCTGGACCCGTCGATCGAGCCCGGGGATTGCTGGAAAAAGCATTACGACTGTCTCCGCGTGACGCGGAATCCTGGCATGACCTGTCGCATCTCTATCTGGTCCATGAGAGACCGCCTCAGAGGGAAAGCGGACTGGAAGCCCGTCGGTTCGCGGGCCTGTATTACCCCACGTACGCCCCTTGGTATCTCGAGACAGCCAAAATATTGGCGGACGCCGGCTCACTGGAAAGCGCCAAAGCCCACGTGAAGAAAGCGATCCAATATGAACCGAATTATTGGTCCGCCCATCTTGAACTGGGGATCCTGTTCCGGAGGGAGGGAAACCCCGAAAAAGCGGTCCGGTGGTTCGAACATCTGCGGACGGAGCATCAACGCTCCACCGGGAGGATGGAGACGTCCCGCGATCTGTATTCAGGGATCATCCTGGCTTTCCCGTCCGACGAGCTATTCCTCGAAACGGCGCGCGCCTGGATGGACTTGGGACGGCATGACGTCGCCCTCGGGGCGGCGGAACGGGCGAATCCGGACAACCCCTCCGTCCTGCTCACCCTGGCCGAAATCCATTTCCGACGGAAGGATTACAGGACAGCCCTCCATATCCTGGAGGAACTCAAAAAGAAGGACCCCAAAAACCCGGCCCTCGACAACAACATCGACCTGGTCCGCCGGAAGGTCGGCCGCTCCTGATCGGTGACCGTCCGTTTTTGATATAATCACTCAAAATATGTCCACCACCCCGCACCTCAGCATCATCATCCCCTTCTTCAACGAGCAGGAGTGTCTTCCCGACCTGAAGGAGACCCTCGGCCGAGCGGTCATCGGCGACTCCTGGGAGATCCTCCTGGTGGACGACGGGTCGACGGACCGAAGCGTCTCCATCGTGGAGCGATGGATCGAGGAAGACCCCCGCGTCCGCCTCATCTCTTTCTCCAAAAACTTCGGTCAGACGGCCGCCATGGCGGCGGGATTTGAGAACTCCCGGGGAGAGATCCTGGTCTGCATGGACGCCGACGGACAGAACGATCCCGCCGACATCCCTCTCCTTCTCGAGGAGATGAAAAAGGGAGTGGACGTCGTGAGCGGGTGGCGGCGGGACAGGAAAGACCCTTTTTGGTCCCGGCGCTTTCCGTCTCATCTGGCCAACGCCTTGATCTCTCTGGTCACGGGCGTCTCTCTTCACGACTACGGGTGCACCCTCAAGGCCTACCGCCGTTCCATGGTGGAAGGGCTCCGCCTTTACGGGGACATGCACCGGTTCCTTCCCGCCTGGTGCGCCTGGCAGGGAGCCCGCGTCTCCGAGATCGAAGTGCATCATCACCCCCGCGTGAAGGGGAAATCCAAATACGGGCTGGCCCGCACCTTCAAGGTGATTTTGGACCTCCTCACGGCCAAGTTCTTCTCCAGCTATCTCAACAAACCCAGCTATTTCTTCGGCGGAGCGGGGCTCCTCCTCCTGACGATCGGGACCCTGTCGGGTCTGGTCGCCGTCCTCGACCGGTTCGTCTGGAACCTGTGGCAACCTTACCGCCTTCCGTTCCTCATGCTGGCCGTTTTCTTCGGTATCGTGGGGGTCCAATTCCTGATCCTGGGCCTCCTGGCGGAAATCATCATCCGCATCTACTACGAAAATCAGGACAAGCGCCCCTACCGGATCGCACGCATCCTTCCCGAAAAATAACCACCCCTCCCCATGCGATTCAAAACGACAATGAAATGGGTGGTCACTCTCTCCCTGAGTTTCCTCGGCCTCTGGTTCGCCTTCCGGGGGGTCGACACACGGACAGTCTTCCTCAGCATCAAGAACGTCCGTCTGCCGTGGGTGCTGATGTTCCTGCCTCTGTGCACGATGATCGAATACCTGATGCGGGCCTGGCGCTGGGCCATCTTCTTCAAACCGGTCTCCGACAAGGGGATGAAACCTCTGATCCCGATCACCATCGCCGGATTCTTTCTGAACAACGCCCTCCCGTTCCGCATTGGGGAAGTGGCCCGGATCTGGTGGTCCCATCAAGCGATGGAGACGCCGGTCAGCACCGCCACCGCCGTCACCGCCGTCGACAGGCTCTTCGACATGATGGCCATCCTCACCATCGTGGTGTTCGTCTTCTGCCAAAGGCCCGACCTCTTCATCTACCCGAGGGCCATCCTGGGTTTCGTCTGCGCGACCGTGGGCGGGTTCCTTTTCCTTCTGTGGCTGGCCCATTTTCCGGGCGCCGCCTCGAAGATCCTGTCCCACCGTCGGATCCCGGCCAAGATATCGGAATTCCTCCACAACTTCATCGAAGGATCGATCGCCCTGCGGAAATGGTCCAACGCTCTTCTGGCCTACCTGATATCCGTGGCTTTCTGGGGAGGGAACATCTATGCATCGATGCTGATCAGCCGGCTGTTCGGACTGGACCTGACCTATCTGCAGACCTGCTGGATGGTGGTGGGCTTCTGCTTCGGGACGCTGATCCCGTCATCCCCCGGTTTCGTGGGAACCCTGGAGGCGGCCGGGGTGGCGGCGCTCGGATTGCTGTCCATCGACAAATCCCTTTCGTTGCCCTACATCATCACAATCCATTTCGTCCAGATATTGGGTTCCGCCCTCTGGGGTGTCCCGGCCATGTTCCTGGCGGGACTCTCCGTCAAATCCCTCCAAAAACAAAAAACCCTGCAGGCTTGAACCCGCAGGGTTTCTCGAAAAAAACCGATTCGTCGCGTCTTATCGGGGAGTGATCTTGATGGCCACGGGAGGGCAAACGCTCTCGCAGGCCATGCAATAAATGCAGGATTCTTCCCGGACCGGGTCCGCTTTCTTCTCCGAGGCGGGATGACCGGGGGTCTCGAACCATTCGTAGACGTTCTCCGGACACGCGTCGATGCAGGCCCCGTCTCCCACGCAGAGGTCGAAATCCACCGCCGTCGAGGATCCGTGAATGCCCAGCTTCGTCGGAGGTTCCACAGGGCCCCAGACCGCATGTCCCTTGTGTTCGCCCGCCTTTTGTCTGTTGGATTGAAAATCAGGATCGATACCAGCCATAGTGTGTACCCCGGAAAGGGGATTCCTCCTTGATTGTGATTTGGTCCTAACGCCGATAAATGTACAAAGATACGTTCGTCCTGTCAAGACGGCCCGACGATAATTGCGCCGGTTTTATGCGTGTGTTACAATGTGTGCATGACGAAAAAAATCCTCGTGCGGGCGCCGAACTGGCTGGGAGACTGCGTCATGTCCACCCCGTTCCTCCGGGCGCTCGACGGCCGATACCCCGGGTCCGAGATCACCGTGCTGTGCCGGCCGGAACAACACGACCTTTTCAAAACCCACCCCTGCGTCAAGAACACGCTCCTCCTCGAGAAGACGGCGGGGCTGTTCGACACGGTCCGGTCCGTCCGGTCGGGCCTCTACGACAGGGCCTACGTTCTGCCGCCGTCCTTCTCCTCCGCCTTCCATCTTTGGGCCGCCGGGATCCCCGAACGGGTCGGCTATTCGACGGACATGCGCGGGCTGCTCCTGACGGAATCGCTGCCTTACGATGAGCGCCTCCATTACGTCCGGCGGTATCTGGGACTGCTGGGGTTGCAAGGATCGGACATCCGTCAAGATTCGCTGCATTGTCCGGTGGGAAACGACGGGTTGGAGACCGTCCGTGATTTTCTCGGCAAAAAGGGCTTCGTCTTCTCCACTCCGGCCCTGATCGTCTCTCCCGGTTCCAACGCGCCGGCCAGGCGCTGGTATCCGGACCGGTATGCCAAAGTCATCGACTCCTTTTCCGCAAAAGAATGGCCGACGGTTCTTCTGCTCGGCGCTCCCGGCGACAAACCGATCGCCGACGCCATCCTCCGGGCGACACGCCGGCCGGTCATCGACCTCTGCGGACAGACGTCGATCCTCCTGGCGGCTCACCTGCTCAAGCAGAGCCAGGGGCTCATCACGAACGATTCGGGGTTGTCACATCTGGCGTGGGCCGCGGGTATTCCGATGGTCATCCTGGTGGGGGCGGGGAACCCCCGTCTCACGAGTCCCTTCGGGGACCAGGTCCGGCTCCTGCATCACACGGAAATCCCGTGCGTTCCCTGCATCCGCAACGTGTGCGACCGCCCTCCCGAGGACGAGAAGGCCTGCATGGACCGGATACGGACCGACGAGGTTATTGAGACGGCGAGACAGTTGTTCGGACGGAAATAAGCCGGATCAGGACCCTTTTCGTTTTTCGAGTTCCTTCGACAGGGCCGGCAACACTTCGAACATATCCCCTTCAATACTGAACGTGGCCAGTTTCATGAGAGGCGCTTCGGGGTCTTTGTTGACGGCCACGATCACGTCGCTGGACCCCATCCCGGCCAGATGCTGTATCTGCCCCGAGATCCCGCAGGCGACATAGAGTTTCGGACGGACCGTGCGGCCCGTCAATCCTACCTGATGCCGGTAGGTGATCCAACCCGAATCCACGGCGGCCCGGCTGGCTCCGACGGCCCCGCCGAGCACTTTGGCCAACCGCTCGATGCAGGCGAACCCTTCGGCTCCCCCGACCCCGCGGCCGCCGGCCACGATCACTTCCGCCGCGGCGATGTCCTGGGCGTCACCCTTCTCCGGTTCAAAACGGACAAACTTGGTCTTGATGTTCCATTTAGACGCATCCACCGTCACGCGGACGACCTCTCCCTGCCGGCCGGACTGTTTCTCGGCGCGGGGGAAAGACATGGGACGGACCGTCGCCATCTCCGGTCGCTGCTTCTGGCAGAGGATGGTCGCCATCAGGTTCCCGCCGAAAGAAGGCCGGGTCGCATGGAGCAGCTTGGTCGCCTTGTCGATGGACAGCTCGGTGGCATCGGCCGTGATCCCCGTGTTGGCCTTGATGGCCACGCGGGACGCGAACGAGCGGCCGATGGTGGAGGCGGGCAGGAGCAACTTGTTCGGTTTTTCCTGTCGGATGAGGTCCACCAAAGCGTTGGTGTAGAGCTCGTCCACGAAATTCTCGAACATCGGGTCTTCCAGGACATAAACCTTATCCGCGCCGTGGTCGATGAGGTCCCGGGCCTGGTCGGCCACGTTCTTCCCGATGAGCACGGCCGAGAGAGGTTCTCCGAGGTCGGCGGCCAGCTTCTTGCCGAGGAACAGGAGTTCATAGACGGTGGAGACGAGCTTCCCGTGACGGACTTCGCCGTAACACCACACACCCTTGTAGGAGGCCGTGTCGATCTCCGGTTTCCCGGCCACGGTTTCCTTGACCATCACGATGGCCTTGAACGTGCCCTTGTTGGACGTTTTCTCGCCCAGGTTATCGCAGACCTCAACGCAGGCGTTACAGAACACGCACTTGGATTCGTCGATGACAGCCAGTTTCTTCCAGCGGCTGCCCTCGTCGGCGGGGCGGTCCACCATGCTGATGCAATTCACGGGACATGCCTTGACGCACGCCGTGCAACCGGTGCAACGATCTTTGATGACTGAGATGCTGTTGGCCATGGGAGTGTCCTCTAGATCAATTTCGCTTCTTGAAGTTTGTCGACCAAGAGCCGCACTTTTTCATCAACGGTGGCTCCACCGATCCTCTGGCCGCCCGTCCTCGGCGGAGGGGTGAACGACTTGGATACAATCGTGGGGGAACCGGACAATCCGATATTGGTCTTGTCGCACCCCAGGTCGTCCTCGTTCCATTTCGGGATGACGACTTTCTTGGCGGCCATCTTGCCTTTGAGCGAAGGGACGCGAGGTTCGTTGATCTCCTTGACCACGGCCATGACGGCGGGAAGAGCCATCTCCAGCACATCGACGCCGTCCTCCATCATCCGGTGCACCACGATCTTCTGGTCGTCCACCGCTTCCACTTTCCGCACATAGGCGACGTTCGGCCAGTCCAGCCAGGCGGCCACGCCCGGTCCCACGTGTCCGGTATCTCCGTCGTTGGTCTGCTTCCCGCAGATCACCAGGTCCACCTTGCCCTTGACCTGGGCGATCTTCTGGATGCCTTTATAGAGCGTATAGGAGGTGGCCCAGGTATCGGCTCCCGCGAACGACCGGGACGTCAAATGGTAGGCCCCGTCGGCGCCGCGCGCCACGGCGTCCCGCAGGGACTCTTCGGCCTGGGGCGGTCCCATCGTGATGACGGACACGGTCGTTCCCGGCACGCGTTCTTTGATGCGGACGGCTTCCTCGATGGCATATTCGTCGAACGGATTGATGGCCGCGGCCATCCCTTCCCGTTTCAGAGTGCCCGTCTTCGGATCGATCTGGATGTTGTTTGTGGAGGGTGTTTGTTTGATGCAGACGACGATGTGGATCCCCATAAAGTCCTTCCTTATGATTGATTTTTGTGACAGATGTTCGAAAATTCGAAAATCAGTTTATCAGAAGCGGAGCCCCCTGACAAGAGGCCGGCTGTTTTTATCGTCGGAAATCAGTCCCGGAAACGGCGGGGGATTCATCGATTTTTCTTAAAGGACCGGCTCAACTGGGACGCTTGTCCTTCAAGCCACTTGCGTTCCAAAGAGGTCCTGTCCGGCGAACGCCCGGAGGGGATCAACAGTTTCCAAAACTCGATCAGCGAGTCCACCGCCGTCTTCTGCCCCAGAAGCGAACCCAACTGTCCCGACATGAACGCCGCGTTCTCCAACTCCACGAAAGGCAGTGACTGGAGGCTCTGGCGAGCGGTCCTTTCCAGGATCAACAGATGATAAGCGAGTTGTCGCAGGGTCTCCTGGGCCAGCCTGTTCTGAAGCGCCAGTTCGGGTGACAGAGAAGTTCCCTTCATCATCCGGCGGGCGTTGGGATCCATTCCGCTCAACAGATCGTTCTGAAGGGGACCCTGCAAAGCGACGAACAGGTTCAAGAGGGGCAACGGGCTGTTCTCGCCTCCTTGTCCCTTCACAATCGAATTCCACCGGTTCAACGCCGCCGGATATTGTTTGAGAAGGTCCGCCGTCAGAGGTTCCACGCGATACGCATGCCGGCGGAGAAAAGGGAGCCCCTTCTCGACGATGCTCATGAGGGATCCCGTCAGTTCCCTGAACGGCCGGTTCATGTACCTCATGAAGAAGTTCCTGAAGAAATCCGACGGACTCGGGGGCGCCGGGGAGGGCGGGATCACGCGCGGTTCCGCCGCCCCCTGTTTCCCCAGGAATTCGGCGGGGGAGAATATGCGGAAGACCTCGGCGTTCCAATCCGTGATCCGATCGTTCAGGTAACCCAGCTGTTCCAACATCCGTCCGGTCTCCCGGTTCCGGTCGCGCGCCCTCTGCCAGAATTCACGGCGGTCGAAACTGGGGAACATCGGATTGAGCTGGGACTGATGAGCCGCGATCGCCTGCGTTTTCACGTCCATCTCGGCCTTGGTGAAAGGGACCACCACCAGATTGTCCGGATTCTCGTAGAGCGGCCATTCCTTATAAGCTCCCCGATACCCCCACACCTGCAACGTCTCCGACACGCGACATTCCGGGTGGTCGAGCGCCTTTCTCAAGACGTCGGCGGCCAATCCATGCGCCCCGTGAGGGTCCTGTTCGGCCGAATAGAAAAGGTAATCGGGAGAGACATCGTTCAAAAGCCGCCGGACGGGCTCCACATCGAGTTCGGGATCGAGAGGGGGCATATCGACGAAACCGCGCATGTAGTAATAGGGGAGACGCATGAAATGGAACCGGACCCGTGTCATGTCGATCCCCAGGCGGCGGATGGCGGACATGGCCTCGTTCTCGCGCACCTGTTTCTTGGCTTCGGTCCGCAGGTCCTTCAACTCCTCTTCCGTCGGAACGCTCCCCGCATGGGCCTGCGCGAATTCGGCGGTCAACGTCGACAGGATCGCGGCGGAATCGGCGTCGCGCACCGCGTTCTCTCCGCTGACCATATAGGAGATATGGACGATGTTCCCGCGCTCCACCAGCTTGCGGATGGTGGCGGCCATGGTGATGATGTCGTCGTCCGGATGGGGGGAAGTCACCAGCACCGTCTGATTCCGCGGCAACAGCGAATCGTTGGCCGTCGTGAGGGACCGCCGGAGAAAACTCGACAGGTCCTTCTTCATCCGGGCGATCCCGCCAAACTGGCGGATGATCCCGAAAGGGATCCCGGCCCGCTGGGCCCAGCGGCCTTTCAGGCCGGCCACCGTCATCCGAGGATAGCGGGACATGATCTCCACCCACGCGTGCCGGATCATATCGACGGACCACACCGGCCGCGCGCTCACCCGCCACGGAGTCCGCACGTGGGGAAGCTGGCTTCCGGCGTCACGGTCCAGGATCCACACGACGTTCTTGTGCTTCTTCAAGTATGATGCGGGAAAATCCGGAGAGGGCGCCTTGTCATAGGTCTGACGGACGACGAACGCCTTTTCTTCCCCGTTGGCCATGAAAAGTATCTTGTGACTGTGGAGGATGTCCGCGATCCCCAGCGTCATGGCCCGCGTCGGGACCTGGCTGGAATACCTGTCACCGTCGGGACGGGAACGGATGTTGGAGAAACGGAACCCCGTGTCCTTGATGGTCTTCTTCGAGAGCACGGCGACGTGGGCGGGGGTGAGGTCGTTCGTCTCGGGACCGGGCTCGTTGAACCCGATGTGCCCGCCCTCCATCCGCACGAAGTTGTCCTGATCGTCCATGACGGGATACGCGCCCCCGATCCCCAAGACCACCAGGTCGGCGGCCGCCCGTCCCGTCGAGAGGATGGCGTTCCGGAGCAGTTCCTCATACTGACGCACCGACTCCTCCGCCGTCTTTCCGGGTTGGACGACCGGCACTTCCCTGACTTTGGGAGCCCGGCGCCGGTCGATCTTGTCGAGAGGTTCGTAAAAAACTTTGTCCATGAAGAAGCGGTAGCTTAGCGGATGGTCGGGGGACAAGCCGATGTATTCGTCGAGGTTGAAAAAACTGACTTTGGAAAGATCGATCGTCGGATCCTCCTTGAACCGCCGGATGAGAGAGCGGTACATGGGGATGGGCGTGGATCCCGTCGGAAGGATGATGACGGCGTCGGGATGGGCGCGGACCGCAGCGAGGACCTCCTCGGCGGCGCGTTCCCCTAAAGATTGATGGTCAGGTTCGACATAGACGCGGGCCGGATCGTAACGCCGGGTCACGAGCCCCGACAACAGCCGGTAGAGTCTCCGCTGGGAGATCTGCCGGTGCGCTTCGACGAGGGGGGAGGTCAGCCCCACCAACGCCTTCAGCGACGCCGTCCCGTAGGCCTTGATGGACCGCCACGGCTGCGCGCTCGCCACCTTGGAGAACTTCCGCACCTTCAACAATACCTCGGTCTTCTGAAACTCGATGAGCCGATAGGCGTCCGACTCGGACGACCAGAGGCCGGGCGCGTTCTGCCGCCCCTTCTCTTCGAGTCCGTAGAAATCCACCTTCTGTTGCAACAGGAGGTACTCCTTCTCAGCCACGCTGGGGGCCATGGTCTTCTGCTGAACGATCACGAACCGTTTCACGGACGGATCGTTCTTCGACTTGAAGATGAAGACCACCATGGACCGGCGAGCCGGGTTCTCCTCGGGGGAAACCACCTCCGACAAGACATAATCCCGGGTGCGCAGATTCTTTTTCGCCAGGTCCTCGAGTTGCGCCAGCCGGATCGGCTGACGGGCGGGAGCCGCTTCCAGAACGGACTGGATGGAAGGGGCCAACAACGAATGCACGTGTTCCTGGAACAGCCGGCTCTGCTCTTTGGTGAGCGGGGTCAGGGGGGCCGACAGGAGGTCCGGAGCCAAAGAGATGACGGGGGACTCGTAGAGGCGGTCCAACGGCAGTTTGCCCCTCGTGAAGACGTCCAGATAATCGTTGCCCGATCCGGTGTCCACGCGGTAGGCCTGCTTGGGCACGACCATCGCCACCGTCAGTCGACGGTCGTTCAACATCCGGAGGATGGCCTCGGCGTGATAGCCGCCGGCGATCAGAACGGACACCGCCGGAAGTTCCGGGCCGGCCAGGCGCGTCTGGGAGATCACGAGTTTTCGTAGGTTATCCGCCAAAACCTTGTTTCGCGCTTCGGCATATTCGTAGAACCGTTCGTAGGGCCGCACGTCCACCGACGAGACGACCGGCACGGGAATCTGCCGACGGGCCGAGAGGGCCTTCACGCGGCCGGGCAGATTCTTGTAGACGGAGCGGGTGCGGCCATACCGTTCCCAATCGTCCCGGGTCATCTCCAACCCGACCAACTTCCGGACGTCCGCCAGGTCGAACGTGAGGCGGCTCGCCTCCCGCTGCTCGGCCGTTTCACACAAAGCATCCCACCGACGGCGGTCCATCGTCGCCACCTCGCCAAACAGCGGTTCCGGCTGGATCCCGTCGGCTTCCGTCACATAGCGGACATACCGTTCGAAATACGGGAAATCCTTCAAGGCCAACCCCGCCTTCGCGGCGGATTCGATGAGCACTCGATGGTAGAAGACATAGGAGACGTTCCCCGTGCGCAACGCCAGACTGGTCTCCAACAACCGTTCCAGATCGGTTTTCGAGAGAGCGGGCACCATCTTCGTCAGCAACGACTGCCGGTCGTTCTCCACCCGGGGGATGTCGAGGCCCCGCTCGGATTCATGTGCTTTCAAGAATCGGGCGACCTGCGGATAATCCGTCAGAGGGAGCGTCCCTTTCAAGGCGAGCAGATAGTCGGGGAGGGAGAGCGTCCCTTCTTCCCGGAGGAGTCTCTTTTCCTCCAAACCCTTGAGCGCGGGGGAATAGGCGAACTGTTTGACCTGCGTCAGCGCCACGGAGAGGGCATCGAGCTTGTCGATCATGCGAGGCCGGTCTTCCATCGCGGCCCGCGCGGCGGAGACGTTCTTCAGATACAGATCTTTCTGTTCCACGCCGACCATCCGGATGAGAGTGGGCGTCATCAGCGCGGCCGCTTCGGCGCCGGAAAAAAGGCCCGCGTTCAGATAAACGTCGCCCAACTCCCGATTCACTTCCGCCGACGAAAGACGCCACGGATCCATCGCCACCCGTCCGACCGCGCCTTCAAGCCCGACGGAAAGACCTGGGTTCATCTCGGCCAATCGGCGGATCAGCAAGGCGATGTTCTTTTGGACGTCGGGCCGGCCGTGCACGTCTTGAACGAACACGAGGATGGAGCTGGACCGCGAAGAGGACAGAGAGGGACGGACCGACCTCACGACGCCGAAATCGGTCAGGGCGGAGAAAACGGGACGCAACTGCTCCCTCTCACGCGAATCGGGGATCGCACTCAGGAGCCGGTCGACTTCCGACAATGACGCCGAGGGCGGCTGTTGCAGGGCCGAAGAACCGGTCAGCGGCTTGGCGGCCGACAACTGGGCCAGAATCTCTTGGGAGGGGGATGAAGAGGCATCGGCGGAACGCGTCTTGGAACGCTGTTGTCGTTCCGTCCAGAACTCGGCCGACACGGAAAGAACGTCCAGCTGCGTCAGCCAGAAAAGGGCTGAAAGCGCGACGGAGAAAATCTTCCGTGGACGATGGGGGAAATTCCGATTCATGTGTGTTCGGTTTCGATCAGCGAAATAATACTGAATCGCTAGTAACAAATGGAATACAAATTGTAACAAATGTGTAAATAGTTTACATGGGGGAGGGATCCAACTCATCCACCCTGCCTGTCATTGCGGTCTCTTTCCTTTTCCTTGTTTGTCATTGAGAGGTGCATTTTCCGCCGAAGCAATCTTCTTTTAATTCGTCATCCCCACGCTTTTCGTGGCCCTCGAAATCATTGGTCGAGGGCGCACTCTTTAAAACAGCCGGGATCCAGCCCTACCCTTTTTGATCTGTCATTCCCGCATGCTTTAAGCGGGAATCCAG
Source organism: Elusimicrobiota bacterium (assembly GCA_022709755.1). Lineage (GTDB taxonomy): Bacteria > Elusimicrobiota > Elusimicrobia > FEN-1173 > JAKLIF01 > JAKLIF01. The sequence goes on from JAKLIF010000005.1 coordinate 252,937, forward strand.
CCCTGCAGATAGCAGGCAATCCCATCAGACAACAGACTCCCGTATGAAACACGAATGAACATTCTCGGTCTAGATCCCCGATTTATGCATTCGGGGATGACAAATAACTTTCTTGTCATTGCGAGGCGCATTTTCCGCCGAAGCAATCTTCTTTTAAGCGGTTGTTTCTTTCTTCGTAATGTTTGTCCCTTCCCCTTTCTAGGGGGAAGGTGCGGATGGGGGGTAAAAAAAGAACTGTCATCCCCAAATGTTTCTATTGGGGATCCAGCCCAACCAATAACAGGCAATCCCATCAGACAACAGACTCCTGTATGAAACACGAATGAACATTCTCGGTCTAGATCTCCGATTTATGCATTCGGGGATGACAAATAACTTTCTTGTCATTGCGAGGTGCATTTTCCGCCGAAGCAATCTTCCTTGTCGTATGAGGAATCTCTCTTTTATTCTTCCCCCTGTAAGGGGCGGCCAAGCCCTCTTGGGCATACCTCCGCACTCGGAGCACTGCGAAGGGTGGAAGTCGGAGAATGGGGGGCAAACAGAAAATCTCTGGACGAGGCGCGGGGATGACACACAAACAAATCATCTTCCAGAAAAACCATTCATTTCTCTATCCGTCATTGCGAGGCGCGTTCTCCGCCGAAGCAATCTTCTTTTAAACGGTTGTTTCTTTCTTCGTAATGTTTGTCCCTTCCCCTTTCTAGGGGGAAGGTGCGGATGGGGGGTAAAAAAAAGAACTGTCATCCCCAAATGTTTCTATTGGGGATCCAGCCCAACCAATAACAGGCAATCCCATCAGACAACTGTTATCTCTTTCACTCGTCTGTCATTACCTGCATTTTTTCTCTGGGTCATCCCCAAGTGTTTCTATTGGGGATCCAGCCCAACCAACACCGGGCAATACAGTAGAGAACAAATATTGATTGGCGTGCCCCAGTTAATATTTGGACAGGTATAATAGTTACAGGAGGAACACATGGAAACTGCTGAAATGCCTGTT
>JAKLIF010000049.1 GCA_022709755.1 Elusimicrobiota bacterium
GAAGAAAAATACATCAATCCGGCGCTGGACCTTGTTTTTAACGGGAAAAAGACAGCGGTTGAGGCGATGAAAGAGCTCGCGCCGAAGATCAACGAAAAGCTGCAGCAAAAACAGTAAACACGAAAAGATTCTTCCACAACACAAACGCTGACAAAGGGACTTTTTTATCCATGCCGAAGAAAATTAAAGCCAAAAGAAAAGCGCTCCACCGCGAGCCGCAGACTGCGGACGCCAACAGCGAAAAGAAATTTGCCTCCAAGTACGGGTATTTTACGCCGGACGGCCGGGAATTCGTCATCACGCGTCCCGACACGCCGCGCCCCTGGGTGAACGTGATCTCCAACGGCGATTACGGCATGATCGAATCGCAAACCGGTTCCGGGTTCTCCTGGCGCGACAACTCAAATCTTTCCAGAATCACGCGCTGGGACCAAGACCTTATCCGTGATAACTGGGGAAAGTACATTTATCTCCGCGACCGCGACAACGGCGATTACTGGTCCGGAACCTGGAAGCCGTGTACGCCCAAATATGATTTTTTTGAGGTTCGCCACGGGCAGGG
>JAKLIF010000050.1 GCA_022709755.1 Elusimicrobiota bacterium
TTCTGCATCGCTCAGGGTGACAACCACTTTTCAGGCATACAGACATGCTATAATTTCCTTGTACAAAAAGGAGGTTTGCATGACCAAACTCACCCATATTATCAAACGCGACGGGAGTGTCGTCCCCTTCACACCCGAACGGATCACCAACGCTATTTATCGCGCCGCGGTCGCCGTTGACGGGAGGGATAAGCAAAGAGCCGAAAGCCTTTCAGCCCAGGTTGTGGCAGCCCTGGAAGATACGGTTCCCCAAGGTGAATACCCTAACATCGAAACAATCCAGGATATGGTCGAAAAGGTGCTGATCGAAAACGGTCATGCCCGGGTCGCCAAAGCTTACATCCTCTATCGCGAAGAACGCACGCGCCAGAGGGCAAAACGCGGTGATTCCGACAAAACCCCCTCCGGCAACATCCCCTGGGCTAAATTGTGGCAGGTTTTGGATTGGTCAGTCTCCCATGAGGTGCACACATCTGAAAAGTTGAATCAAAAAATCCGGGATGGCAAGCTGCATGAGATCGTCACTGCTGCCGAAGCTGCCTACAGCGAAGACGTCGA
>JAKLIF010000051.1 GCA_022709755.1 Elusimicrobiota bacterium
CTCGAGCGTGGTAAACATAACCCCTCGGCCGGTTGCCTCGCGGCGCCCGAGGGAGCCGCCCAGTTCAATGGACTTTCCGGTCACGATATCCAAAACCGTGCTGCCCTGATACATGCTGACCGTATCCATAATCCATCCCATGGTCTCAGCACTGGTATTGACATCCGGCGCAGGAATATCGCGATGCGGCCCGATGATGGGCATAATGGCGACGGTATAGCGGCGCGTCAAGCGACGAACCTCTTCAAAAGAGAGCTTGGTCGGATCAACCTTGATGCCGCCTTTGGCCCCCCCATAGGGAATGTTGACCACCGCGCATTTCCACGTCATCCACATGGAAAGCGCTTTCACCTCATTCAACGAGACATCCTGATGATAGCGGATGCCGCCCTTGCAAGGCCCGCGCGCGCTTGAATGCTGCACGCGATGGCCTTCAAATACCTCGATGCGGCCGTCATCCATCACCACCGGCAGATGCGCGGTTAATTCTCGCTCTGTACAACTCAAGACGCGCAGCGTGCTGGGGTTTAGTTTCAGCAGTTGAGCGGTGGAACTT
>JAKLIF010000052.1 GCA_022709755.1 Elusimicrobiota bacterium
TTCAACCTGGCGTTGCGCGCGTTCGATCGAGCGCGTCACCATTCGTTGCCCCAACGGCTCGTCGTCCATCTGGTTCTGGCTGCCGAACCATTCGAGCATGCGCTTCACCTTGTCGCCCCCGAACAGCCGAGCCACTTCGTCTTCCAGGCTCAGGAAGAACCGCGTCGTGCCCGGATCGCCTTGGCGTCCGCACCGGCCCCGCAACTGGTTGTCGATCCGTCGCGATTCGTGCCGTTCCGTGCCGATGATGGCCAATCCGCCCAACTCCCGGATACCTTCACCGAGTTTGATGTCGGTGCCGCGGCCGGCCATGTTGGTTGCGATGGTGATCGCCCCCAGTTTGCCCGCATTCGCGATGATGGATGCTTCCCGTTCGTGGTGCTTGGCGTTCAGCACCTGGAAGTCGTCGACGCCGATTTCCTGCAGAATACTCGCCACGCGTTCCGACTTCTCGATGGACACGGTGCCGACAAGCACCGGCCGCCCTTCCGCGTGGATTTGGGCGATTTCGTTCGCTACGTGCCGGAACTTGCCCTCCTCCGTGCCGAAGACGAGG
>JAKLIF010000053.1 GCA_022709755.1 Elusimicrobiota bacterium
GTCCAACCATCTTTGCCGGAGGCATAAATAATCGGAAAATCGAGCTGTTCATCCGAGGCATTCAATTCGCAGAAAAGATCAAAAGTCATGTCCGCGACTTCATGGGGACGACAATTCGGGCGGTCAATTTTATTGATAACAAGAATTGGTTTTAAGTGAAGCTCGAGGGATTTTCTTAGGACAAATTTCGTTTGAGGCATCGGCCCATCAAACGCATCTACCAGCAGCAGAACTCCGTCAACCATTTTCAGGATGCGTTCTACTTCGCTCCCGAAATCTGCGTGACCGGGCGTGTCCACAATATTAAATTGGACGTCTTTATAACGGAAAGACGCATTTTTCGAAAAAATGGTGATCCCGCGTTCTTTCTCAATCGGATTGGAATCCATTACCGTTGATTCCCCTTCCTTAAACGCATGAGCACCCGTCTGCTTCAAAAGCGCGTCGACCAGGGTCGTCTTTCCATGGTCCACATGCGCAACAATCGCAATATTACGAACATCCTTACGCCGTTTCTGACTTGACATGACTATCCTTCTTTCTCCAAATTCAC
>JAKLIF010000054.1 GCA_022709755.1 Elusimicrobiota bacterium
TCAGCTGGAAGAGCGTCTGGCTTCGAACCAGCAGGTCGCAGGTTCGAGTCCTGCCGGGCGCAAATTTTTTGGCCGTTTTATATGAACCCCGCATTTTATAATGAGTGGCCTTTGGCGGGCCTGGGGAGAAAACTTTGGGGCAAACTGGGCAGGTGGCGGAACTGGCAGACGCGCGAGGCTTAGGACCTCGTGCCCGAAAGGGCTTATGGGTTCAACTCCCTTCCTGCCCAAAACATCCAAGGTTAAAAGACTCCCTTCTCATATCTTCCCCGAAAGCCTTTCTATTTAAATTTTAAATGAACCGGTTAATGATTGTGAAAAATAAATTCAATAGCCCGATCTTATGGAGCTCAATCCTTATTTTCTCCTATTTCATCCTCGCAGCTATAAGTTGGAAATTGGGGGGGGCCTATATTCAAAATAAGCAAATTTTGTCCGGATGGTTTTTTGGCGGCTGGTTTTTGGTCTGGTTGGCGGGGGCTGTCGGCGGTTGGTTGATATTAAAATCAGCCTCTCGCCCAACAAAAATTATTTGTATGGGAATCATTTTTG
>JAKLIF010000055.1 GCA_022709755.1 Elusimicrobiota bacterium
TGGAAGTAGTTGAGGTTCAAAGGGTTTCATCTTGTTTACAATCGAATATACACAACATGATTTGTTTACAATGAAAGACTGTTTCATTATAAACAAAATTTAAGTCATGTCAATACAATAAGTTATGAACCCTCAAGATCTCGTTGTCCTGTGGGTCGATCATCTCGCCGGTGTTCCGGTCATGTGTGCCTCATTCCAGCCTGAACAACCGAAACAGCGGCCCTCTCCGTCGTCCGCCGGTTCTATGCGCCTTTCACGGAGAAAGCAGCCGGCCAATCGCCATGCTGCCGGATCACTGTGTCGATTTCCGTCATCAACGGGATCGTCTCATGCAGCGCAACGATGATTTGCTGATAGTGCCGGGTGTCTTCATAGGTCAGTTTGCGGCCCTTGCGGTCCTTCAGCCATTTTTCGCAGACCTGATAGCCGCCGATGTGGAAGCACCAGACTTCTGTCGGCACGCCTCCGAAATACTGAGTATGGTTGATCCAGACGCGCCCGTCCTGGTCGTTGTACTGTACCTTCTCGACGACATCTGTTCCCTTTACCG
>JAKLIF010000056.1 GCA_022709755.1 Elusimicrobiota bacterium
TACTGGTTGTCCACCTGGCGCACCGTCACCTTGATGGGTTTGCCGGCGGTCTGGCGCACGGGCGTGCCCACCTTGCCGAGCGCCGGAACCCCGGTCTCGCCCGGCACCAGGATCTGGAGGCGCGTGGCCGATCCGGGGATCACGGTGAAAGCCCCGGTGTAAGGCGAGGTGGAGGCGGCGTAGGTGACCGTGGGGCTGGAGATGTTGGAGTCCACCGCGGCCGCGGTGTGGTTGACGGCCGCGGTCTTGAAGTTCAGCACCAGCGTGTCCTGGCCGGTGACGATGTTGTCGCTTAGAGGCTCGGTGTCGTTCGGATCGGAGGTCTGTATCCGCAGGCGTTCGGCATCGTGGCCGAGGACGCGGTTGTAGAACTGGTCCACCACGCGCACGGTGGCGGTCACCGGTTCGCCGGCCACGAACGGCTCCACGCCGTCGCTGTTGCTCCTGATGCCGGGCGAAACCTCCGATCCGGGCGAGACCTATCCCACCGACCCGGATCGGAGGTTTCGCCCGGCATCAGGAGCAACAGCGCGATGGGCGTGCTGGTGTT
>JAKLIF010000057.1 GCA_022709755.1 Elusimicrobiota bacterium
CGGATTGAGCGGGTACGCGCGCATCGAGATCGTGCGCCTGAGCCTGTAGGGAGCGGGAAACGGGGATGTGCGGAATATGCGGTATCGTCGGTGCGGCCCCGGCCGGAGCCCTGGAAGCCATGAACACGGCCATGCACCACCGCGGACCGGACGATGCCGGCACGTGGCGTGGCCCCGGCGTGGCCCTGGGCATGCGCCGCCTGTCGATCATCGACACCAGCACCGCCGCGCACCAACCCATGAGCAATGCCGCCGGCACCGTCCACATCGTCTACAACGGCGAGATGTACAATTTCCGCGCCGAGCGCCGCGCGCTGGAGGCCCGCGGGCACACCTTCCGTTCCCACTCCGACACCGAGGTGGTGCTGCAGGCCTATGACCAGTGGGGGGAGGAGTGCGTGCACCGCTTCAACGGCATGTTCGCCTTCGCCCTGTGGGACCGGGCCGTGCGCAAGCTCACGCTCGGCCGCGACCGCATGGGGGAGAAGCCGCTCTACTACGGCTGGCAGGGCGAGGGGCGGGAGCGCAGCTTCCTCTTCG
>JAKLIF010000058.1 GCA_022709755.1 Elusimicrobiota bacterium
GACTTCCTCGTCGGCATCCGTGACGCGGCTTTCGTCCCATTGCGGCAGGCGGGGCAGGGGCCTGGATTTGCTGCCCAAAATGTCGTCGACCGCAGCTTCCGCGAAAACCACGCATTCGAGGAGCGAATTGGAGGCTAGTCGATTGGCACCGTGCAGGCCGGTACAGGATGCTTCGCCGGCGACGTAGAGATTTGAAACGTCTGTGCGGCCATGCAGATCGCTGATGATGCCGCCACAGGTGTAATGAGCCGCCGGCACGACGGGAATCGGTTCCCGGGCAATGTCGATACCCAACTCCAGGCAGCGCGCATGAATATTCGGGAAATGCTCCCGAATAAACGCCTCTCCCTTGTGGGAAATATCGAGGAAGACACAGTCCAGCCCCCGTTTTTTCATCTCGAAGTCGATGGCGCGGGCGACGATGTCACGCGGGGCCAATTCGGCCCGTTCATCATGATCGGTCATGAAGCGCGTACCGTCAGGCAGGCGCAGCAATCCGCCTTCACCGCGCACTGCTTCGGAGATAAGAAAGGATTTCG
>JAKLIF010000006.1:0-69416 GCA_022709755.1 Elusimicrobiota bacterium
GAGGCGGAGGTTCCCGCCGTGAGTCCAATCCTTCTCGGGGACGGAGGCGTCCATCCCCTGGGTCCACGGCTCAAGCAGGTTGATCCGCGCCAGAAGGGTCCCGCGGGAGAGGAATAATAATAGGAATAAGCAGATGGAGGTCTTTGATAAAAGATGGAAAGGGGTCTTTAGAAACCGAACGCTCACTGAAGAATCCTTTTTCTTGTTTTATAAAGTCACCGGCAGGCATGTGTGAAAAATAATCGGAAGCAAAAATGGGAGCCGATGCTTGTGATGTTTTACATCATTTTGTTTTTGTTTGTCAAATTTCCGTGCAAGAAAAAAACAGCGCGCCTCAACGCGGTGTGGAGAGCGTCTCTTGGAGCAGATAGGAGAAGACCACGGTGCACCGGCGCAGGTTCAGGTTCTTCATCTCGGCCGGGAGCGCTTGGGTGGTGGTGGAATCGATGGCTTTGAGGACGACGGTCTGTTTCGGTTTTTGCCGGAGCTGGGACGAGACGTGGTTCAGGATGACGAACGACTCGTCGCGGAGGGCGTCGGAAAAGGGAAGGAACAGCCTGTTCATGTAGAGCATGATCTCGATCCGTCCACGGCGTTCGTTGAGTTCGACGATGTTCTCCGAACCCAATCGGCGGCGTTCCATCTCTTTGGCGAGGATCGCGCGCTGTTGGGACAGGGTCTGTCCGGCGGGCGCTTCCAGGGAGATGGCGGATTCCGTCGGAGAAGCCGCCTCTTCCGTGATGTTTTCGGGCGGCGGCACGGTGTCGGGCATCTGCGGCACGGGGATGAGCGGGACGAAATTCTTGATGACGGGTTCGGCGGCCGCTTCGGGCGCGACGGCGGTTGCGGGATCCGCCTCCAGGGGCATGGGGACCGGCGACTCCATGGGTTTGGCGGACTGGAAGAGCGCTTCCAGGTCCGTGATCTCGGCCGGAGAGTCCGTCGGCGCCGTGTCCGATTGAGAGAGGATGTCCGGCGTCTGTTCGGCGGCGGGCGGGAGCGTTTCCGTCGGGGACATCTGTTCGATCTGTTTGTCCATCCCGATCTCCTGGGTGACTTCCTTTGCTTTCTTTTCCCCCAATTTCTGTTCCACGATCTTCTGGCTGCACAGCATGAGATATTCCCGGGCCACCTCGTTGTTGGGGTCGACCTGGCGGATCTTCAGGAAGGTCTTCATGGCCTTGTTGTATTGGCCCTTCTCGTAATACTTCATGGCCGTCTGGGTGAGTTTGTTCACGTCGGCGGCCCGGACGGGCCGCACTCCTCCGATCCCGAGGAGGAGCGTGAGGAGGAGGGCGCCGGCGAAGGTCTTTTTCGTCATGGGTGGGCGATCATCATGAGGGAGGTGACGCGTCCCCGTTTGGATGGGGCTTCGGTGGTCAGGGTCATGTCTTCGTCCCGGATCAGGAGCCGTTTCTTCAGGAATTTTTTCCAGAGGTCCAGGCGTTTCTGCGTCAGAGCCGCGGCGGCGGGCGGGTCGTAGACGATGACGCGATAGGGCGTGCCCATCCGGAGACGGAGCAGGTCCAGGGCCGCTTCCAGATAGGAGAGCGCGTCCTTGGAGAATTCGGCCGACTCCTTCTCGTAGAGGCGGTCGTTGTTGAACTCCACGTGGAGGAGGCCGTCCTGTTCGTATTGAATGGTGTCATACTGGACGGCGTCCCCGTAATATTTCTGAGTCCGGGCCATCGCGTCGATGTAGATCATCATGGGGGTGTAGGCCTGCCCCACGCGGATCTGGAGTTCGGAATTCGTGAAACCGTCCCATTCCATGAACGCCGTCGGTGCCGCATCGCCCGTGAGGCTCTTCACCGTCTCGTTGGATTGGTTGACGATGCGGAACTCCCATTTCACGTCGGAGCCGGTGACGGCCGGGATGGTCATCCGGAAGAAGGGGGCTTGCGGGATCCGCGTCATCTCCGGGGAGAGCGTCTGCCGGCTGAGGGTGACGATGGATTTGATCTTGTCGTTGTAATCCATGTGCTGGACCTGTTGGCGGAGGATGGTTTCCGTCTGTCCTTCGGGAGAGAGGGCCAGGACGTCCTGGAGCGGGAGGTCCGTCGGAGGAGGCAGTTTCTGGATGGGCACGTCATCCTTGGCGCGTCCGGTGATGGTGACGTCCAGGGATTCGGCGGGCGCGTCCGGAGCGGTCTGTGTCTGCGACGGGTCGGGCGTGTTGGACGGGGCGTCGGCCGCCCTCAGGGGTGTCCCGGAGAGCAGCGACAGGGCGACGATCCCTCCCCCGACGACGGCCGGGGCCGTGACGCGCCAGAACCGCTGCAGGAGGTGTCGGAGGGTCATCATTTGACGGCGAAATTGAAGGTGATCGAACCGACTTCTTCCCGGTATTGATCGGACGGGAGGGGCTCGAACAGCCATTTTTTCAGGGACGAGATGGCGAGCTCGTCCATCTGGGAGAAACCGGAGGTGCGGATGACCATGATGTTCTCCTTGACGGCTCCTTCCGGCGTCACCGTGAATTGGAGGACGACCGAGGCCTCGATGCCGCGCGCCTGGGCCCATTCCGGGTAGGCCGGGAGTTCCCTGTGTTTGATGGGGCGGTTGGCCAGGGGCCCGACGATCGAGAAGAGAGGTTTTTGAGCCGCCTTGGGCTGGATGCGTTTGGGCAGTGTCGGGAGGACCGGCGGCGCGGGGGCGGGCGTGGCCGAGACCAGCACCCCCTCGTTTCCCGTCGAGGAACGCTGTTTGTCGGCGAATTTCTTCTCCTCGGCGGGCTTGGACGGTTCCGGGGCGGCGATGACGGACTGCCGGGACGACGGCACGGAGATCGGGGCGGAGGCCTGCGCGCCGGCCAGGGCCGGTTGCGCCGGCCCTCCGGCGGGGAGCTTGTCCGCGGAAGATTTCATCTGGAGCGCGCCCTTGTTCGATCGGGCCGGGGCGAGGATGGCGTTGGGGTCCGACATGGTCTTGGAGCCGACGGGGATCACGACCACGTTGGCGTCGTTGCCGCCGCCGGTGCTGGCCGTCCTTATCCCTCCGTCGGAACCACCGCCGATGGAGACCGGCATGTCCACCTTCGCCATCTGGAAACCGCCTTTGCTCTTCAGAGTCCCCCCGCCCGCGGGTCCGTCGACGGAAGACAGGCGCGAGGTCTTCAACGAGGCGGCGGCGCCACCGGACAGTTTGATGTCGCTGGAGGGTCCGCCGGACAGTTGCATGGATTTCCCCTGGAAGGCCCCCTTCTCCTGGAGCAGTTTCTGTTGCTGCATGGATTTGTCCGCCAGGAGCTTTTCCTGGAGTTTGCCGGTCTCCGGCCCCTTGAGCAGTTGATCGGAGAGTTTGGGGGTGACGGGGGGCGGCGGCGGAGGCGCGGTCCGCTGGAACATCTGGCTGAGCTTGTTGACCATGCTGTCTGCTTTCTTTTCCGGTTCCAAGATCTTCGGGAGCTCGATCTTCGGCGGAGCCGGGATGATCACCTTCTGCCGTTTCTTGGCCTGTTCCTCGACGAAATCGATGTTGACCAACCGTTCGAACGCCTTGCCTTTCTGTTTCTTGGCGGCCATGCGGATGTTGATCGTGATCAGAGGCACGTGGATCAGGATCGCGACGGCCATGAAGATCGCTTCCCAACGGATGGACGGCCTGCTGTATGGAAGTTCCCAGTTGCGCATCGTCAGTCCTTGATCTGCTGTGTGCCCAGGGCGATCCGCTGGGCCCCCGCCTGTTTCACGATCTTCAGGAGTTCCGTCAGGTCCCCGTACACGGCTTCCTTGTCGGCTCCGATGATGACGAGCACGTCGTCTCCCTGCTCTTTCAGCAGCATCTTTAAAATGTTCGGCAACTCGCCCTTCTCGATGGTTTCGGTGTTGACGGCCATGCGTCCGTCGGGCATGTAGGAGATGGTGATGCTCTGTCCCTGGGTCTCCTTCGTGCGCGCCTCGGGGAGTTTGACGGGAAGGTTCGGCGTGTTCATGAGAGGCGACATGACCATCAGGATGATGAGCATCACCAGGCAGAGGTCGATCACCGGGACGATGTTGACGCCGGAGATGGGCGTGTCGCTGAAGGAGCGGTTGGTCTTCATTCGTCGGTCTCCGTCGGGGAGGCCGCTTTCTTGAGCAGGGATACTTTCTGCGCGCCGTTCTGTTTGGCCGTGTCGAGGATGTGCACGACGGCGCCCACCTTGATGTCCGGATCGGCGCTGACCAGGACGGGTCGGTCCGGATCGTCGGAAAGCCTTGCGCGCAGGGCCTCCATGAGCTGGGCTTCATCCCGCACCGGGACGTTGTTGAGCGTGTAGCCGCCGTTCGTGACGGAGATGATCAGGGGTTCCGGGGGTTTCTTCGCCGGCTCCTCCTTCGGCTGTTCGATGTTCTTGTCGGCCTTGATCTGGGGGGTGGATACGTTGATCATGGAGTTGGAGATCATGGGGGAGAGAACCATGAGCACGATCAACAGCACCAGCGTCACGTCCGCCAGGGGGACGATGTTGATCTTCTGGGTCTCGTCCAGGTCGTCTTCGTTGTTGAGAGGGTTTTCCATGGGCGATGTTCCTTTTCCGTCGGGGTCAGATGTCCTTCCCTGTCGTGAGGATGATCATGATCTCCTGTCCGAACAGGTTCAAGCTGTTCAGCACGTGCCTCATCTTGAAGTTGAAGTAGTTGTAGAGGATGGCCGCGCTGACGGCGACGGCGATGCCGGCGGCGGTGGCGATGAGCGCTTCCGAGATGCCAGCCGCGACGATGGTGGGACCGCCGGAGCCCGAGAGGGCCAGGTCGCGGAAGGCGCGCATGACACCGAGGACCGTCCCGAGGAGACCCAGCAACGGCGAGATGAAACTCAACGTGCCGAAGAGGCCCAGCCGCCGGGCCAGGAGGGTCTGGATCCGTTGGTAGTGGAGGGTCAGGATGCTCTCCAGGTCGTCCCTCTTCTTTCCGGCCGCCGACATCACCGATTCCATGGCTTCGGCGATCAGCCCCGTGTGCTGGGCGCAAAGCTCCCGCGCCTCCTTGTGTTTTCCGTCGAGGGCCAGGGCCTTCACCTTTTGGAACATCTTCACGTCCACCGAGGCCATCCGGAAATAGAAAATGATCCGCTCCAGAAAAACAGCGACCAGCAGGATGGACAGGACGAGCAGCACGGGCATCACCAGACTGATCTTCATCAGTTCCACGAACGTTAAATCATGCATTACGGGTTTCCTCCTTGAAGTAGTTGAAGTCGTTGTTGGGCCGTGGCGGCGCTCTGTTCGTCCGGATTGCTCTTGAGGACGTCCTGGTAGGTGGCCCTGGCCGCGTCGAGTTTGTTCTCGATGATGTAGATCTCAGCCAGTTGGAGCAGTCCGCCGAGCCGGTAGGGATTGTTCTTGGGCTGGACGTCTCTGAACTGTTCATAGGCGGCCCGTTCTTCGTCGAGCCGGTTGAGCTTCCGGAAGCACCGCGCCACGCCGAACAGGGCCTCCGGATATTCCGTGAGATTGGAGGTGACCTCCCGATACACATGGATGGCCTTGTCGTCCTGCCCTACTTTTTCGAACAGGGCCCCCATCTGGAGGTAGATCCCCCCCACCTCCGCCGCGTCGGCGTAGTTCTGGATGTAATAGCGGTAGGCGTCGATGGCTTTGTCCGTTTCCTGGATCTTCGTGTAGCACAGCGCGACGTTCAGGGCGGCGTTCTTGGCCATGGGGTCGTCGGGGAAGGCGGTGACGAAATCATCGAACGCTTCGGCGCTCTTCAGGAACTCGTTCTGGTTGAAGTAGCTGACGGAGAGGTGGAACTTGGCCACGCCGACCTGCGAGTCCGTCGGAAAATATTGGATGAAGTTCATGTAGGCCGGGGTGGCCTCCACGAACTTCTCCTGTTGATAGAAAGATTCCGCCCGGTAGAAGGCCGCCTGAGGGGCGAGGCTCGAGGACGGGAACTCGAACATGATCTTGTCGAAATAAGACCGGGCGCGGACGTAATCCTTGTTGTTGTAGGCCTTCGCCCCCTCTTCCCAATAGATGTCCGCCAGGATCGCGCTCTTGGGCTGTTTCTGCGTGAGCTTCTGGATCTCCTCGGGCGTCTTGTTCGCCCGGTAATAGCAGGTCTGCAACAGGGAGAGCACGTTGGGCGTCTCCGGGTCGTTGGGATACCGGGAGAGGAAGTCCGTGAAATGTTTGATGGCCAGCGCGTAATTGGCGGTGTTGTAATAGACCTGGCCGATCTGGAGCCGCGCCTCTTTCACGTTCCCCGATTTCGAATAGTCGTCGAGGATCGTTTGGTAGGATCGGATCGCTTCGGTGGACTGTCCCAGGTCGAACTGCGTCTTGGCGATCTTCAGGAGGGTCTCCGGCGATTTCGGGTCTTTCCGGTGTTCCTTGACCAGTTTTTGCCAGGCGGCGACGGCGTCGGTGTAATATTCCGCCCGGTAGAGCGAGAGCCCTTCCTGATAGAGGGCGAAGGGGACTTTGACGTGTTGGGGGGCGATCTGTTGGAAGCTCCGATAGGACGCGGCGGCGTTCTCGTAGTCGCGGGAATTGAAGTAGACGTTCCCCATCTCGACCATGATGTCTCCCATGGCGACGGCGTCCGCCTTTTCCTGGGCGGCCTGGTAGGTCCTCTGAAGGGTCACGATGGCCGTGTTGAAATCCTTGTCGACGGCGTAGGAGACGGCTTGTCCGATCAGCGCCTGGGACACCAGCGGGTCCGTCGGCTTGGCGAGGTCCAGGAACTTCTGATAGAACGAGCGGGCCTCCTTCCCGTTCTCCAGGTTCAGATGGGATTCCGCGATCCAGTAGAGGACATCGGGATGTTTCTTCCGGATCTCCGGCGCCAGCGTCTCCCACTGGTGGTTGACCTGGGTGACCACCGGGATGTACTGCCGGGACCGGAAATAGGCGATGGCCGTCAGCTGGAGCGCTTTGGCGGCGTAGATGGATTTCGGGAAATTGTCGACGACGAGCTGATAGCTCGACACGGCTTCCGGATATTGGTTCATCTTCTGGTAGGCGTATCCCTGGATGAGGAGCGTCTTGGGGGTGAGTTCGGGGTCCCAGGAATTCTTCAGGAGTTCGTTGGTCTGGCGCACGGCCTCCTTGTATTCCTCGACGGCCGTCAGCGCCCAGGTGTAGCGGAACAGAGTGTCCGGCGTTTTTCGTTTGGAGCGGATCTCCGCGTGGAGGAGTTTCACCAGCGGGTGGAGTTTTTTCTGTTCCGCCAAACTCTCCGAGAGGACGTAGGTGAACGACGGCGCCAGGGCATGGTTGCGGTTGACGCGGCGCAGGGACCGAAGACGTTTCTCCGTCTCCTTGAATCGGTTCCGTCGGAAATCGGTGCACGCCAGCCGGTAGGAGGCGAGGGTGTGCCAGGAGGGCGCCGGCTTGTCCCGGAGGATGCCGTCGAAGGTCTCGCCGGAGAGGTTTAGGTCCTTCTCCTGATAGAACGTCTCTCCCAGTTCGAACCGGGCGCGTTCCCCCCAGACGGTCTTGGGATGGCCCTGCACGATCTTCTTGAAGGTGGAGAGGGCCTCCACGGGTTTCTTGATCTCCCGCTGGCAGAGTCCCGCGAAATACAGGCAGGCCGGATCGTCGGGGTTGCGGAGGAAATAGGCCAGGGCCTCGTCGAACTTCTTGTTCTCCCAGAGGACGAGCCCGAGAGGGAGCATGACGTCGGGGTCGGTCTCATAGGCGGGATAGAAGGCGGTCAGCTCCTGCATCCGCGTGAGGGCTTCCTCGCGGTTGTTCTGGGCCAGGTCCGACACCGTCATCCCCAGGAGGGCTTCCGGGATGAGGGCGCTGAGGGTGCTTTTCCCGACGATGGAATAGGCCTCGAAGGCCTGCTTATAGAACCCCAGCTGGAAGTAGCAGTCGGCGAGTTTCTGGAGGATGCTGATGTTGAAAAATTCGTCGTCGAGCGGGACGGCCGCGATGATCTGGAATATCTCCGCCGCCCGTTTGTAGTCGCCCTTCTCCATGTAGAGGTCGGCCACCAGGTATTGGGCGTGGATCCCTTCTTTCCCCGGCGCGTGCCGCTTCAGGAACTTCAGGAAATCCTCGAGGCTCCTCTGGGCCTTCTTTGGGGTGAATTGGAAGGTATACGTCCTCAAGCCCTCTTTGTCGGCGGGATTGCCGGCCGGCAGGGTCGCGGCGGCCAGCGGCGCGGCGAGGGAAAGAGACAGGAGGGAGGCGAGAAGACGGGACCGGGTCATGAGGACGAGGACGTCTGACGCCCCAGGAGCATCAGGATGACGATCATGATGAAGATGAGCACGGCCTGGAACAGGAGCAGTCCGGCACCCAGCGGGTTGGCGGTGTTCCGGATGACGACGGCGCCGAGACCCAGGCACAGGTTCACGATGAGGATGAATCCGACGGTGCGTTTCTCGTCGAGGCCCAGGTGCATCAGGCGGTGATGGAAATGGTCTTTGCCGGTGAATTCCAGCCATTCCCGGACGTTATGGACCTGATCGTTCTTGATGCGCGAGACGGTCGTGTAGATCATGTCGAAGATGGGGATGGAGAGGATCAGCAGCGGCGTCGAGAGCGCGACGACGGGGTTGTTGTCAGCCCAGGTCCCGATGACGGCCAGACCCGCGAGGCTGAACCCGATGAGAGTGGACCCGGAATCTCCCAGGAAGATGCGCGCCGGCCGCCAGTTGTAGGGAAGGAACCCCAGGCATCCGCCCGTCAGGGCGGCCATGAAGTAGGAGATGTAACTCTGGCGCGTCTCCCAGGCGATGACGAAGAAGAGCGACGCGCAGACGACACCCATCCCGCCGGCGAGCCCGTCCACCCCGTCGAGGAAGTTGAACGCGTTGGTGATCCCCACCAGCCAGACCACCGTGATCGCCATCTCGATCAGGGCTTCCCCGGGCATCGCGGGGATGAAATTGATCCGGACTCCCGAGGACAGGAGTATTCCGGCGGCGACCAGTTGGGCGGCCAGGCGCGAGAAGGCGGACAAGCCCCGGATGTCGTCGATGAGGCTGACCACGAAGATGACCGTGACGGCCGCCATCAAGCCGGAGACCTCCCGGGAGAACTGGAAATTTCTGACGGTGGTCAGGAGGAGCGCCAGATAGATCGCGAGCCCCCCCATCCGGGGGATTGGGTGGGAATGCATCTTCCGGTCGTTGGGGATGTCCAGCACGTTGAGACGGAAGGCGTAGTGGATGCACAGCGGCGTGAAGAGGGACGTCATGAACAAGGCGATGGCCAGCACGAACGCCCACCGGAGGCCGTATTGCCAGGCCCAGGCCGACACCCATCCCGGCGGGATCAGGAAAAGGATGAGTCCCGTCAACAGCCAGAGATGGATGGGGCGGTAAAGCCGGTTCATCGGGCGAGGATCACGATCGGCAATCGAGGCTGAGCCGGAGCGGGACGAACCCCTCCGCGTATTTGACGCGGTTCTGAAATCCGCGGAAGATGGCGACGGACCGGGCGTTCTCGAGGATGGAGAGGTCCGCCACGCGGGTCTGGTAGACCTGCGATTTGTGGGCCTTCAACAGGGAGAACTTCTTTTCGAGGACCTGCCCGATGTCGACGAAGACGTTGGGGTGGAAGTCGACGCTGGTCGGCACTTCGTAGAAGAGGACGTTCCGATGGTAGCGGGTGGCCGTGAGGGTGGCCTGGGAGGCCGTCCGGTGGTCTTGATGCGTGTCGTTGTGGAACGGCGAGAAGATGATGTCGGGCCGCGTGTCGCGGATGGTCTTCTCGATGAAATGGATCAGGTCCTTGGTCAGCGGGAGTTCGGTGTCTTTCCAGTGGCCCCAATGCAATTCCGCGCGCAACAGCCGCGCCGAGGATTCCTGCTCCTTCTGCCGGATGGTGGGGCGTCCGCCCATGTCGCCGTGGGTCAAGACGAGCAGGTGGATCCGGACCCCGCTCTTGGACATTTTGAGCAGAGTTCCGCCGCAGCCGTATTCCATGTCGTCCGGATGGGGACCGATGGCCAGGATGTTCATGTGACACCTCCGATGCTGTCGATGGCATCCCGGGCGATGGCGGCATCCACGGTCTGCGCGTTCTTTCCGTATCCGTTCAGCAGGCTGATATCGCAAATGTGGTTGATCCTCCGGGGGATCCCGCCGGAGCGTTCATGGACGATCTGGCAGGCTTCGGTCGTGAAGAGTTCCGTCGATCCGCCGGCGACGTGGAGGCGGTGGCGGATGTATTCGTAGGTCTCCGACGGGGACAGGGGGCCCAGATGGTAGCGCATCGCCAGGCGCTGGGAGAGCTGTTTGTTGTTGTCCACCTTGGGCCGCAGTTCCGGCTGTCCCATCAGGAGGAGCGTCAGGAGGAACTTGTTCTCGGTCTGGAAGTTGAGGAGGAGCCGCAGTTCCTCGAAGATCTGAGGGTCTTCGATGGCGTGGGCTTCGTCGATCACCACGACCGTCTTCCGTCCGTCGCGGAGGTTCTCGTTGAATATTTTTTCCAGGGAGATCAGGACATCGGTTTTGCGCGTGGGCGGATCGCTGAGCCCGAGCCCGTGGGCGATCATGCGGAGGAGTTCGATGTCGTTGAGGCGGGGGTTGGTGACGTAGGAGACCCGGTAGACATCCTGTTCCAATTCGCGCATGAGGGTCCATCCGAGCAGCGTTTTCCCGCACCCGTAGACGCCGGTCATCAGCCCGGCCCCCTTTCCCTCGCGCACCACGTAGAGCAGGCGGTTGAGTCCTTCCTCATGCTGGGAGGAGTGGTAGAGGAACCGGGGGTCGGGGGTGTTCTCGAAGGGTTTGATCTGGAATCCCCAATATTGTTCGTACATGGTTACGCGTCTCCTTTTCGCGCGGCGGCGCGGTCCGTCAGGTGCCGGCGGCTGTCGGGACCGCAATTGAACAGGAGGTCCAACGCGCACAGATGGGACAGGAACCCCGGCCGGGTTTGTGGATACGTCGGGTGGACGAAATCCTGATAGATCACGCGGATCCCCGCGGATTCGAACAGCGTTTCGTCCAGATAGTCGCGCGCCCCTTGTCCGGACAGATAGGTGTCGGCCTTCGTGGCCAGGCACAGGTCCACCAGCCGCTGGGATTTGGAGGAGGTGACGGAGAACTCCGAGGAAAACCGGCCCGGCGTTTCAATGCCGAAGGCCTCGCAC
This sequence comes from Elusimicrobiota bacterium, assembly GCA_022709755.1. Classification (GTDB taxonomy): domain Bacteria; phylum Elusimicrobiota; class Elusimicrobia; order FEN-1173; family JAKLIF01; genus JAKLIF01. The sequence goes on from JAKLIF010000006.1 coordinate 11,043, forward strand.
TGGAAGCGGATGAGGTCCATGCTGATGTCCATCAGTCGGCCGGGGGCCGTCCGGTATATTTTTTCAAGGGCCTCTTTATAACGCGGGAAATGGGCGGATCTGGAATAGGACAGGCAGAGACTCTTCCAATGGGACTCCCGCCAATCCGTCGTCGGTTCCGTGAAAACGTCGCGGATGTTTTGGTCGAAATGGCCTTTCGTTAAGACCGGGACTGTCAGCCATAGGGTGTCATCCTTCATCCTGATTTTGTTCCTGTTCTGGAACTCCCTTTTCTTATACTGGACATCATCCAAAAAAAGAAAAAGATCGCAGTGGGCCATCTTGTGGAAATACCCCAGCCATGGCAGGTACTGGGGTTGATGCGCGGCCACGATCATGTGCGCGTTGTTGCAATTTGCAACAAAAGGTTACTATATAGTATCTTTTTGTTTATCAATTTGATGGCCATTATAACAAAAATCGGCGTTTCCCGTCGCTAAAATCTTTCCGGAACCGTCCCGGGGACCGGGAAAAGGACCCGCAAATTAGATAATATTGACCCATGAAATCCTCCCCTTGGCCGGCTCTCCTGGCTGTTTTTGCCGTTGTCTGCGCGGCGTTGATGGGCCGCGTCATCGCCACCTCGCCCCGGTCCGCTTTACTGTTGCTGGGGTTCACCGTCATACTGATCGTCGTTTTCCTGACGCTGACCACTCCCATCCTCGGTCTCTACGTCCTCGTGTTCTCCATGATGCTGTCTCCGGAAATCATGATCGCGCAGATCCCCAAAAGGGCGGTGGTGGTTCGGTTCGATGATTTGTTGGTTATCCTGATATTTTTGACGTGGTTCGCCCGCGCGGCGTTCCGGAAGAGGGTGGCGCTCCTCAAGATGACTCCCGTCAACCTCCCCCTCTATGCCTATGTCGTCATCCTCTTGTTCTCGACGACGATCGGAGTCGTGCGGGACGGCGCGTCGATCCTGGTCTCGTTCTTCTACGGCTTGAAGTATCTCGAATACCTGATGATCTTCGTCCTGACGGTCAACCTGGTGGAGACCCCGGAGCAGGTGAGAGGGCTTCTCAAGGCTTTTTTCGTCACGGCGCTCATCGTCCTCTTGTACGGGTATTACGTGGTCCTCTTCCTGAACGACCGGCCTTACGCTCCCTTCGACGTGGAGGCCGGCGTGACGGAACCGGCGTCCCTGGGCGGATATCTGCTGATCGTGATCGGACTGGCGACGGGATTGATCGTCAAACAATTCTCCGGTTCGACGGTGATCTTCCGGGCCGTCATCGGGATTTCGAGCATCCCCCTCCTCTTCCTGACGCAGTCCCGCGCGTCGTATTTCGCTTTGGCGATGATGCTGGTGCCGACGCTGTTCCTGGAGAAGAAGAGACGGTGGTTCTTGTTGGTGGTTCTGTTGGGACTCATGTTCTCCATGAAGAGGATCTTCCCCCACATCTATGCCACGGCCCAAGAGCGGGTCATGTACACCTTCACCCCGATGGGCGGTCCGGAGCGGCAGTTCGCCGGGCAGAACATCGTGCTGGAACAATCGGCGGAATCGCGGATCCTCTTCTGGCGACGCGCGTTCAAGGAATATCTGGCCCGTCATCCCTTGACGGGTCACGGTCTGGGACTGCGCCCCGCCGTGGAGGGACAGATCCCCCTGTTGATCTATGAGACGGGGTTGGTGGGACTGTTCATCTTCCTCTGGCTGATGAAGCGGATCGTGTCGGAGGCGCTCGATCTTTTCCGTCGGACGACCACCCCGGAATTGAAGGGTTTGGCCATGGGATTCCTCATCGCGTTCTTCGGGATTTTCGTGCAGAGCCTCGTCAATAACACGTTCATCATCATCCGCGTGATGGAGCCGTTCTGGTTCCTGGTCGGGTTGGTCAGCGTGTCCCGTTACATGCAGCCGGCTCCGCCGGAGAAACCCTCCCGATGACCCCCCCTGTTCCGGCGGAGAAATCTCCCGCCCGCACGCCGTCCTGGGCGTATGCCCTGATCGCGTTCGCTTTCGTCCTCACCGCCCTCCCGTTCCTGAACAGGCCCGCGGACGGTTGGGAATGGATCATCACCGCCACCGCCCGGAGCGTGGTCCAGGAAGGATATCCGATGCTCTCCCTTCTGATGGACGAGACGACGTCCCGCCCTGTCCTCTATCTCGCCCACCCGCCGGTCTGGACATATCTGGCGGCGGCCGGCGTGTGGATATTCGGGGATCATCCGGGATCGGTCCGGTTTCCGGGAGTGATCGTCGCCTTATTGACGGGATATTTTTTGATCTTGTTGCAAAAAGAAGTGAGGCGGGAAGAGGATCGCCCCGTCGGCCCGTTCGCTCCGCTCATCCTGCTGGCGGCCTATCTCAGCAATCCCATGGTGTTGCAAGGAGCCCTCTACCAGGGCCCGGCCGACACGACGTTGATCCCTTCCCTCTTCGTCGCTTTCGTTTGGGTTTGGATGAGACAGGTGCGGACGGGGTTTCGGAATGCGTCCGTCATCCTGGGGTTGGTCCTCGCCGGAGCGTTCTGGTCCAAACTGACGACCACGCTGTGTCTGCCGGTGGCTCTCGGACTGGTCCTGTTCTGCCGGCGTGACTTTCCGTCGGGGTCGGGGACCTCCGGGGCGATGCGGCGTGCGCTGTTGCGGTTCAAGACGGCCGCCGGCGTCACGGCGATCGTCGGCGCGGTGGGTGTGTCGGTCTCTCTCTTGGGGTGGCTGGCCTATTCCCAATTCGTCCACGGCCGGACGGGTCTCGGGCTCCGGGAGATATTCTGGACCCCCTTTCAATATCTATGGACGGAGAGCCGGTTGAATCCGTCCACGTCGCTCTTCCGGATGAACCTCGCCGACACCGTCATGTCGGCGGCCCGGGTGTTCGTCTATTACGGGCCTTTCGTTTGTCTTCTGGCCGTCGCGGAATTGTTCTTTCGGATCAGGTCGGCGTTCGCGGACGGAGGTTGCCGGCCCTCCGACCTTCAGAGCGCCGCGGTCCTGATCGTGTTCCTCGTCTATAACGGGGTTTTCCAGGGAGGAGGCGTCGGTTCCTTCCCGAAATATCAGGCGGCGGTCCTCCCGTTCCTGATCCTTTTCGCCGTCGAAACGGCGGACCGATTGACGCGGGAAGATCGGGATATCCCGTGGAAGACGCTCGTGTGTCTGGGCGTTCTCGGCGCGGTCTATTACGGCGGACTCGTCGGGGATTATGTCCACACGCTCAATTATTCGCTCCGCCACGCCCTGATCGAGGGGCGTTCCCTCGGCGATCCGTTGGCCTTGTTCGGGATGAAGATGTTCCTCTACGCCGCCTTCCCCTGTCTGGGACTGTTGCTGTGGAAGTTCCGCCGCGTGTCGGTGTCGCTGTTGTTGATGACGGCGCTGATCTCTTCGCAGGCGGGCCTGACGGCCGCGCAGTTCGCCGGGAAATACATCCTGTATCACTCTTATGGAACGCCGATCCGCGACCACGAGAACGTCCTCTCTCTCGTGCAGAGGAACACGCGCCCGGACGATTACGTCCTGTCGTTGCCCGAGTTCGCCTATGAGGCGGGACGACCGTTGGTCCCCGGATGGACTTTCCGGGTCTGCGACGATCCCGAGGCGCTGGCCGGTCTGACCCGTCGGTATTCTCCGGCGGCCGTCGTCTATGGCACGGGCCTCCACACGGTCCATCAGATCAATCATGTCTTCCGGAAATCGGTCATGGAGGAGCTCCTGTCGGACCGATACGAGCGGAATGACGTCGGCGATTACACGGTGTGGATCCGGAAGGAGAATCCCCATGGCCGTTGATCTGTCGGTGGTGATCCCGGTCCATGACGAGCAGGATTGCATCCGTCCCGCCGCCCTCGAGATCCTGGATTGCCTGGACCGGTCGGGTCTGTCCTACGAGTTGATCGCCGTGGATAACGGTTCGCGCGACGACTCCGGGCGGATCCTCGACGAGTTGGCGTCGTCCCATCCCCGTCTCACGGTGGTCCATCAACCGCGTCACCAGGGATACGGAGGGGTTCTTCTGGACGGATGGGCCGTCTCCTCCGGGGAGGTCGTCGGTTTCACCTGTTCCGACGGCGAAGTGCCCGCCGAATCGTTGCTCGGGCTTTATGGGATCCTGCGGTCATCGGAGACGGGGTTGTGCAAGGGGAGGAGGATCGGCCGGCGGGATGGGATCCTGCGGCGGATCTTCGCCGCCGCATACCGGGGCCTGGTCGGAATGATGTTCCGCGTTGCCGCCGCCGATCCGAACGGCTATCCCGTCTTGATGAAGCGGTCTGTCTACGAGTCACTGCGCCTGTTCAGCCGCGATTGGATGATCAACCTGAATCTGATGGTCTCGTCGATGGAACGGGGCGTGGTGATGGCCGAGGTGGACGTTCCCCACCGGCCCCGGCTGGGAGGGCGGTCTCACGTGAACGTGTTGATCACGCCGGTCCTGTTCCTCATCCAGATGATGAACTTCCGGCGCCGATGGAACTCCCGATGAACCTCGCGGGATGTCAGCTGCGGCTTGTTTTCCAGCGACGGTCCGACGTCGAATCGTCCGCGATGATCTTGAAATCCTTGATCCCGATCGCCCGGCCATCGGACGTCTCCATGATGACCCGCCAATCTCCCGGATGATAGTTGGTCTTGAAAGCGTAACCCCGGAATCCCTTTTCCCTTCCCCCCACCACCGCCATCGGTAACCGGTCACTGGTGATGTAGGTCCCGGTTCGTGGATCCCGATACGCCCATCGGATGAAGACGCCGTGTTTGAAACGCGGCGGCGCGAAGATGCGGACGAAGTAGTAGACCGCGTCTCCGGAACGGGCGAGGAACGGATCGGATTCGTCTTTCCAAAATTCATGCCACGCGGGCTTGGGGCTCCGCAGAATATAACCATCCCCCGTCTTTTCCACGTGATGAAAGAGGCCTTCGCCATGGATGGACAAGGGCACCGGCGGGATCATCTGGAGGTGGTACAGGGAGATCAGGAGCGCGAAGACGGCGAGGGCCGGAGAGAAGAGACGCCAGAAGGTCCGATGCCGGTCCTGTTCCCGGCGGACGAGAGTTCCCGTCAGAACGCCCACCAGCGCGGCGGAGATTCCGACGGAGACGAGGAACACTCCGGTCCCCAGGGTGCCGGCGATGATCGGCACCAGGTAGATCAGGTAGGAACAGAGCGCGAACGAATACAGACCCAGATAGAGGCGGTAACTGATCCGTCGGATCTGCGGCATCTCGTTGAAGATGAAGAGACCCACCATCATGGACAAGAACACATATAACTGGTTCCCGGCCCCGCTCTTGAAATAGATGATGACGTAGACGCTGAGCAACCCCCCATACACGAAATGCAATATTTCGACGTTATACCGCCAAAGGAGGGCCGCTTTTCCGGAGGGGGTCCATCGTCCCCGTTGATGGCGGTATTGAAGGATGAGGAGGACGGTCAGCGCCGAGAGATAGGTGAACTGGATGGTCAGATCGATCCAGGAATCGATCCGGGTCGTGAACGCGTCGAAGAGGAATCCCAGGACGAAGATCCCGATGTTCTTATGGCGCCGGGCGAACGAAGCGGTTTTTCGGATCGGGTTCATGGTGTGGGCGGAGCGGGAAGGAAATCTACTGCGGGTTTTTTCGGATGAAGATGGGGTTGCCGACGAGGGTCCCCGCGCCGTTGACGACGAATCGATAATAATCCTTGGCGTCGGGCTGGTCCTTCAGGGGCAGGACGACGGAGAGCGGAAGTTCTCCGTCGAACGTTTTCCAGGAGACGCCGTTCTTGATGATTTCCCCGTGTACCGGCGTTCCCGCCCGGGGGCTGTCGATCCGGATCGTGAGGCGGGCGTCGGGAGTCCAGTCGAGCGTCTCGCCGGAGAGGGCCGTCTGTCGTCCGGCGGAGAGTTCCCATCGGGCCAGGGTGAGGGCCGTCTTCTTGTCGCTCAAATAGACGTAGAAGCGTCCGGAACGGAGAGCGTCCATGACGGCGCCCGTTGATTTTTCCGTGCACCAGGCGACGTTCACCAGCGAATCGAGCGTGACGTCCAGATGCTTCTCTTCGATCCAGTCCAGTTCCCCGAAGGCCCAGACGGGCCGGTCCCGTCTCCCCGCGCAGTGTTCCAGGAGCGCTCTGTCCCAGAGTCCGCCGGTGATCCCGATGGTCTTGGCCCCTTCCCAAAAATAGGAGAACCCCGTGTGGTCGGACGTTTGAAGCACGCAATCCGGATAAGGATCCGTCTTGGTGAAGATGTTCCGGTAGAGCCTGACGGCTTCGGACCAATTCGGCGCCTCGGGATGGCACCAGACGGTGAGGCCCCCTTGTTTGTCGACGGTGTCGATGAGGTGTTGGGCGGCGCGGTATCCGTTGTTCTCCCAGTTGTAGAAGTATTCCGGGAGCCGACGGAAAGGGCGTTCGTTCAGGATCAGGAGGGAGCCGGCGACGACGACCAGCAGTCCCGCCGGCCATCGGATCATCAGGGCCAGGCCGGCCAGGACCAGCAGGACCGGGAGGACCAGATGTCTCCAACGGAATTCCCCCGCGTGAGGGTTCGAGCGGACCGGAAGACGCAGGTAGTCCTCCGCTTTTTGCAGGCCCAGGACCAGCAGGTGACGTTGAGAACCGAACAAGGTGAGATTCCCCTCGAAGGGATGCCCGAGCCAATCGTACGTCGGGGCGACTTCCAATCCGGGGATGATGAGGACTTCCGGCACGTCTTTCTGGATCTTGCGGATGAGGTTGAGGTAATGTGCCGGGCCGAACTTGAGGACGCAGGAGCGGTAGACCGTGGCCTTGAGGATCCCCGGGAGAAAGGAGAGTCCGTATTCCCATCGCATGAGGAAATGGTCCGTGGGGATCAGGACGTCGATCCGGTCCTTCTTGGCTTGGGCGGCGATGGCGTTCAGCATCACCCGGCCGTTGGGACTGATCAGGCTGTGGACGTGCATGGCGACGGTGTATCGGCGATAGTCGGGTTTTCGGGGAGAGGGATCGTCGGCTCGGACGAGGGACGGTGACCCGCCGAGGAGCGCGGCGGCGACCGGGACGATCAGGCGTTTTAACAGAGAACGGGTCACCGGGTTTTCTCCAGGAGGTCATCGTAACACGTTTCAAGGAGAAAGATCATGCGGTCCATGCTGAAACGCCGTTTCCCGTCCAACGTCTCCCGCACCCGGCGGAAGCCGGCCTCGCCGAGGGATCGGCGGAGGGCCGGGGAATGGCAGAGTTTTTCGATCTCCACCGCCAGCGCGTGTGCGTCGGCCGGAGGGATCAGGATCCCCGTTTGTTCATGGACGACGACGTCCGGGATGCCGCCCACGCGAGAGGCGATGACGGGCAATCCCATGGCTTGAGCCATCACCAGCGTCTTCCCCATCCCTTCGTTGAGGGAGGGTTGGACATAGATGTCCATGGCCGTCATGTAGACGAAGGGGTCCGTCTGGTGCCCCGTCAGGATCAGATGGTCCGGCGACGGGAGCCGGAGCCGGAGCGTCTCCAGGGCCAGACGTTCGCTGCCGTCGCCGACAAGGAGAAAGTAGAGGTTCTCACAGCCGTCCATCTTGATCTTGAAGATCCGTTCGATGGCTTCTCCGAGGTGGAGGATCCCCTTGACGGGTTCGAACCGGGCCACCGTGCCGATCACGCAGGCGTCTTCCGGGATGTGGAACGATTCGCGGACTCTCCGGCGGCTGCCGTCGCGCTGGGCGACCACGGGTTCCGACCATTCCACCCCGCTGTGGATCACGCTCCATTGGTCCTCTTTCCCGATCCCGAAGGCCAGCGATTCGTTCTTCTCCCCCTCCGTGAGAGCGATGAGCCGTGGTGTGATCCGGGCGGTGAGGCGTTCCAGAAGGAGGAAGACGGTGTTCTTGATCCATCCGAAATAACCGTAGAACACGTGCCCGTGAGGAGTGTGGACGATCCGTCGGCACCCGGCCAGTCGGGCGGCCCATCGGCCCAGAAGTCCCGCTTTGGAGGAATGGGTGTGGACGATGTCCGGGTTCATGAGCCGGAGGGTCGTGTGGAGGTCCCGGAACGATCGGATGTCCCGCCGGAGAGAAAGGTCCCGGATGAGGTCGGGGAAAAAGAGCGTCGGTACGGAATGTAGCACCGGGGTTTTTTTCGTGGGGCCGTAACCCAGGAGGCTCCGGAAGCGCCGGGGGTCGACCCTCTGGGCGCTGGCGATGACGTTTTCCGTCGATCCGCCGTCATCGAGACGGGTGATCAGATGGAAGATCGTGGGGCGCGTGTCCGGTTTTTGGGCGACCGTGAAGAAAGCGGACGAGAGGATCGTTTTTCCTCCCGACAGGAGAAAGAGTCCCCGGGAGACGCCCGTGAGGACCGTTTTGGCCGCGCGGACCGGCATCCCTCCCATCCTTCCGCCGGTGCGGTAGACATCGCCCTCCGTGGTGGGAGACGGGAAGGACCGGATGTTTCCGAAACGTTCCTTGCGGAGCCCTTGGGCCAATGATTCCGGGGTGTATCCGAAATCATGGAGCACGCCGGGCGACAGTCGGAGGGGGCGCAGGAGAGGATGGCCGCCGGCGCGAAGGGCGGGGACGTGGAAGCGCATGTTGTTGGTGCGCAGCATCAGCCACCCTCCCGGTTTCAATATCCGCAAGATTTCCCGCAGGACCTTTTCCGGTTCCAGGAGGAGTTCGATGACTTCCCACAGAGTGACCACATCGAACGAATTGTCGGCGAAGCGCGCGTCGCTCAGCGATTGGTTCAGGACGTCGAGGTGCAGGTGTTCCGTGGCGTAACGCCATTCCGGCGAAGAGAGTTCGACGCCGGTCCCGTGCCATCCGTTCTGGCGGGCCCGTTCGAGGAAGAGGCCGTATCCGCATCCCACATCGAGAAGTCTCCCCGGAGGAGACAGCCGTTGGATCCATCGGAGTTCTTCCTCGCGAAGGGTCTTCTTGCCCGTGCGCTGTTCTTCCAATCGAGAGACGATGAATTCGCGGGGTCTTTGCAAGGACTGTTCCGTCCGTCGCGGATCCGAGAGGGGCCACCGGTGGATCAATCCGCAGAGCGGGCAACGCCGGACGTCGGTGGCGCCGGGGATGGGGAGCGAGACACGGTCTCTGTGTCCGCAGATCCAGCAGGCCGGGAACGTCATGCCTGTTTCCTTTGCCACATCTCCAACATCACCAAGGCCCAGAGATGGTCCGCGTAATTGACCCGACCCTGGCGGTGGTCCCGCCGGATTTCGTCGATGGATCCTTTCCGGAACAATCCGCGACGGCCGATCCGGGCCGGATCGAAACAGTCGTCCTGGAGGTCGGCCAGCTCTTCCCGGATCCATCGGGACAACGGCATCATGAATCCCATCTTGGTCTGGTCGAGGATCGAGGAGGGCAGGGATGATTTCAGGACCTGTTTCAGGAGATATTTGAGCTGCCCGTGACGGATCTTCATGTCCAACGGGATCGCGCTGAGATAGTCGACGAGTTCCAGGTCGCAGAAGGGGACCCTCAGTTCGAGGGAATGGGACATGCTCACGCGGTCCGCCAGGCAGAGCAGGTCGTCCGGAAGATACGTTTTTAGGTCCCTGTCGGAGAGCCGGGCGTCATCGGGGAGTCCGTCGTCGGGGAGGAACCCGCCGGATTCCAGGATCTCCTTCTTCAGTCCGTCCTTGAGGGCGTCGGAATAGAGCCGTTCCTTGAGGTCGTCGTGGAAGATGGTGACCCAGCGGCGGTACTGTTGGGATGGAGACAAGTCGGCGGAGGAGAGGAACCGGCGGATCCGGCCCGGCCAGTTGATGCTGCCTCCCGCATCGGGGATCCATCGGGCCAGGAGCGGCGCCGTCCGTCGGAAAACCCCGGGCCAGCGGTGGATGCGCTCGGCCCATTGGAGTCCCCAATAACGCGGATAGCCTCCGAAGAGTTCGTCCCCCCCGATCCCCGTCAGGGCGACGGTGACGTGTTGGCGGCTTTCCCGGGAGATCAGGAAGTTCGGCACCGCCGAAGAATCCGCGAAGGGTTCGTCGAACGCCTCCGCCAGTCGTCGGACCGTGTCCGTGATGTCGGGCGTCAGGGTGAATTCATGGTGGTTGCTGTCGATCTGCCGGGCGATCAGGCGGGCCTTCTCGAACTCGTTGTAATCGGAATCGGATCCTCCGTAGCCGACCGTGAAGGTGTTCAGGCGGCCCGGGCTGTGCCGGGCGGCGTAGAGCGCGATGGCGCTGGAATCCATCCCGCCCGAAAGGAAGATGCCCAGGGGCACGTCGCTGACCAATTGTCGTCGGACGGCCTGCTCGAGGAGATGGGCGATGCGGTCCAGGGAGACGTCCAACGGGGCGCGCTGCGTTCGAGGGAGATCCCAATATCGGCGGAGCGAGCAGCGTCCTTTCTCGCAGACCAGGAGATGGGCCGGCGGCAGTTTCCGGATGTGCCGGTAGATCGTCATCGGGGACGGGATGTAGAGGTACGACAGGTAGAGGTCGAGGGAGCGATACGACATGTCGCGCGGGATGAACGGGACTTTCAGGAGGGATTTTATCTCCGAAGAGAAGAAAAGTCCTTCCGGCCGCTCCGCGTAGAAGAGGGGTTTGACGCCGAGCGGGTCCCGGGCGATGATCAACCGCTGACGGGTCCGGTCCCAGAGGGCGAAGGCGAACATCCCGTTGAGGTCCCGGACCATGTCCGGCCCCTTTTCCTCATAGAGGTGTACGAGGACCTCGGTGTCCGTCTTCGATTGGAATCGATGCCCCTTTTTCTCGAGATCCGCCCGCAGGGATTGGAAATTGTAGATCTCGCCGTTGTAGACCACGACGACGGATTTGTCCTCGTTGAAGACGGGTTGTTGGCCGCCTTCCAGGTCGAGGACCGCCAGCCGTCGGGCTCCGAGCCCGGTGACGTCATCGTGATAGAAACCGTCGCTGTCGGGGCCGCGATGGGTCAACCGTTCGGTCATCGTCTCCAACAGGGCGGGATCCCGATGGTTCCACATCCCGGCGATGCCGCACACGGTCAGGCCCCCCCTTTCGCCGGGGCGGTCTCCAGGAAGGAGGCCGACAGGGCTTCCACATCGCGGTGGAAGCGGTTGTCGCCGAAGCGGGCGGCGGCGTATTCCTCGCAGCGTTTCCGGAGGGCGGGCCATTCCGACCGTTGAGAGATGAAATCCAGGATGACGCGGGAGATGTCCTGGGGAGACGTCCCCGTGATGATGAAACGGGTGTCCAGCGGTTTCAATATCTCCGGAGTCGCGCCCACCTGGGTGGCGATGACGGGACATCCGCAACTCAACGCCTCGACGGTGACCAAGCCGAATCCCTCGAGCTGGCGTGTCGGGAGGACGAAGGCGTCGGCGGCCTGATAGTGGAGGGCCAACGCCTGATCGGTCGGGATGGCTCCGAGGAGGGTGACGTTTTTTCCGATGGCCAGGGCGTCGATGTTGTTGCGGAGGAAGCGCTCCAGCGTCCCGGTGCCGCCGATGGTGAGCCGCGTGTCGGGGTACCGGCTCAGGATAAACGGCATCGCGCCGATCAGGTTTTCCAATCCCATGCGGGGTTCCAGGTTCCTGATGGTGAAGAGGATGACCGGGGATTCTCCGTATCCGAGCCGTCGCCGGGCCTCGGCCACGGACAGGGACCGGCGGAAGACCGTGGGATCGGGGGATCCCGCGATGCGGGAGATCCGATCCGCCGGGATCCGGTGATGGCCTTGCAGGAGGTTGGACATGAATTGGCTCAAGACCACGATCCGTCCGGCGCGGCGCAGGACCGCGTGTTCGATGGAAGATCGGACGGCGCCTCCGAAGCAGCCGACCAGAGAGCTGAGCCGGTGGAACTGACACCGGATCTTGTATTCTTCCGCCCACGGCGAATGAAAAAAATAGAGTTGTGGGATCCGACGGAAACGGGGACACAGGTTGGCGATCAGACCCGCGTAGGGATGGTGGATGTGGATCACGTCGACGTCGCCGCGGAGGGACCGGGCCCGGAGCCATCCGCGCCAGAGGGATCTGAGGGGTTGCCGGGGGGACGCCTTATAACGGTGGATGAAGATCCCGTGATGGTCTTCGAAGGGAGCGCTGGACCCATAGGCGCGGGTCAGGATCGAGACGCGGTGTCCCGCTTTCGCCAAGTAGAGCGCCGATTCCCACGGGATGCGGCTGGAACCGCCCCGATGGTCGATGAAGATGGCATCCGTGAAGATGAGGACGTTCATGGCCTTTTTGCGCAGACCTCGCGATAGAGTTTTTCCCACTGGTCGATCATGGTCGAGAGTGAAAAATCGGCGCGGACCCGTTCATAGCCGGATTCCGCCAAGGCCCGGGCCTTCTCCGGATGCCGTCCCAGATCCATGAGGGCCGCTCCCAGCCGTTCGACGTTCCGGGGAGGGACGAGGATCCCGTCCACTTCCGGACGGATCATCTCGGGAACGCCGTTGACGGCGGTGGCGATCACCGGTTTCCTCATCGCCATCGATTCCAGGGCGGCGTAGGGGAATCCTTCCGAGAGAGACGGCAAGACCACCAGGTCGAGCGCGGAGAGGATCTCCGGGATGTCTTGGCGCACGCCCAGAAAACGGCAGTTCTGCCTCAGTCCCAGGTAAGCGACTTTGTATTCGAGCAGCGAACGGAGGGGCCCGTCTCCGACGATCAGGAGCTTGAAGGAAGGGAGATAGCGTCCATAGGTCCGCAGGGCCTCCAGCAGATAGATGTGGCCCTTCTGAAGGGTGATCCGTCCCACCAGACCGATGGTCCATTTGTTCTCCAGTTTCAGCGACTCGCGGATGGGGTTCCTCTGGAAATGGTCCGGATTGAACCGTTCGGTGTCGACGCCGTTGTAGATGACCGTCGTTGTCGGCGCTAGGGACGGGATCCGTTCCAGGAGTTCTTCCTGCAGGCTGCGTGCGACGCAGACGGTGCGGGTGGACAGAGCGGCGGTCGCCCGGTCCATCAGCATGTATAATCCCCGTTTCCAGGCCGAGATGGGATAATCTTGCAGGGCGTTGTGGACGGTGGAAAGGCAGGGGACGCCGGCCAGTCGCGCGGCCAGTCGCGTGTAGAAGTTGGAGCGCGCTCCGTGCGACTGGACCAGAGAGGCGTTCCATCGCCGGATCCGGTCGGCCAGTTTTCGGATGGGGCCGGGGTGCCCCAAGGGAGAGATGGGGATCATCTCGCAATCGATCCCTTTGTCGATCAGACGTTGGATGAACGGTCCCGGTTCCGGGCAGACGACGTGGAACACGAATCCGCGCCGCCTCAGGGTGTCCATGAGCTGGATCAGGTGGACTTCTCCCCCCGCCCATTGGGCGCTGCCGGAGACTTGGACGATATGGATCGGACGAGGAGGATTCATGTCGGGTCTTGCGTCGTATCGCAGTCCAATAATAAGTCCTGCTGGTGTCGAAGGATGATTTTACAAAAAGAAAAGTCGTTCGCGGGAGACGGAGTGTTCGTGACCAGGAGCACCCCGTCCCGGCCGGAAAGGTCGGCGGGGATGCGGACCACGACGACCGGGATCCGTCCGGTCTCTTCCCCCCGCCGGGCCAGAAAATATTTCATCCGGTATTTCCAAGACAGGTTCGGGACGCCGACGATCTCCGGGGACCGCCTTTCGATCGCTTCGGCGAAACTTCCGTATTTCGCCGGTCCTCCTTCCAGTGAAAAATAGGCGCGATGTTTGCGGGAAGCGAGGAAGGTCCCGGTGAGGGACGTGAGGAAGAGAAAGAGGAGTATTCCGGGAGCGGTTCCGCGGGACTTCTGGCGGACGTCGGGGGACGTGAGGAAGGCGGAACTCATCAGAAGGACGGGAAACGTCAGGATGCAGAGGTAACGGAACATCTTCGGGACGGGCAGGAACGGAGAAAAGCCGACGACCCCGAATTGATAGTAGGAGGCGAACACGAGGAACCAGACCAACGGGAACCCGATCTCGCGGAGACGCCCGGTTCGCGCGAAAAAGACGAGAGCGGCGGCGAAGACAAAATAGAAGAAACCGAAATGGGACAACCCGTAGAGGTTCCCGCCGAACACGGCGCCGAGATAGGTGAAGAAGCCGTGTTGGTTAAGTCCGATCAGGGCTTGCTGGGCGCAGTCGGCCTGTGCGGCGTGATAGTGATGGAAGAAATCCCCGGTGGTGTGATAGGCGACGAAGGATTCCACCAACAGATAGATCACGGCGGGGAGAGCGAGTCGGACGTGTTCTCGCGAGAACTTCCGTCGAAGAAATACCCAAAAGAGAGGCAGGAGGAAGAGCCCCGTCTCCCGCGACAGGTAGGACAGGACGACGGCCAGGCCCGTCAACCACTGTCCGGCGCGCGGGGAGAGACTGCCCCCTTCGGACGAGAGGAAGAGCCAGACGGCCAGTCCGGTGAAGAACGAGAACGTCTCCTCGGGGAACAGCATCGTGCCGTAGAGCACGTTCATGGGGAAGAAGGCGCAGAGGAATGAAGCCATCGCGCCGGCTCGACGGTGGAACAGGTTTTTCCCGATGAGACCGATCAGGACGATGTTCCCCAGGGAGCAGAGGAACGGGAAGAGGACGGATGAGAATTGATTGATCCCGAAGAGCCGATAGGAGAGGGCCGTGGGGACCGTCACGAAGAAACGCCAGACGTAGCGGGGGCTCTCCGTTAAAAGATGGAAATCTCCGTGGAGGAGGTTGATGGCGGTGTGGGCATAGGCGAAATCGTCGTAACCATAGAATCCGACGAAAAAGGCGCTCCGGAGGAGGAACCCGAGGGCGACCGACAACCCGAGAAGAAGGTGGAACGACCTGTCGGAGATGTCATCGGATCCGGCGAGAGGGGCGGACATGGGTCACCGATTCCCGTCAGCCAGCGAGCGGACGGCCTCGTCGTAGGATCGGCCGAAGCGACGGGCATCGAAACGGTCCAGGATCCGTCGTCGCGCGTGGTCCCCGTGTTTCCGCCGGAGTTCCGCATCCTGCTCGTAGAGTGAAAGGGCCTTCGCGCCGCCGTCGACGTCCCACGGACGGAACAGGGCGCCGGCATCTCCGACGGCCTCCCGGTTCCCTTCCCGGTCGGTGGCGATGACCGGGACCCCGCAGGACATGGCTTCCAGGACGGAGTAGGAAAGCACTTCGATCAACACCGACGGCATCAGAAAAACGTCCGCCGCGTTGTAGAGGGACGGGAGTCCCTCCGGGGAGATCGTTCCCGGGAAGAGGGTTCGGTCCGTCACGCCGAGTTCTTGGGCCCTTCGGCGGCAATATTCCTTGACTCCCTCGTCCCCGCCGCCGGCCAACACGAGAAAAACATCTCTTCTTCCCTTGAAGGCGGAGGCGAAGGAACTCACGGCGATGTCCATCCCTTTCGTCTTTTGGAAGCGTCCCAGGGACAAGGCCACGAAACTGCCGTCGGGAATGTTCAGGGAGTCTCTCCCCCTTTTTCTGAGAGCGACGTCGGGCCGGAAGAGGTCCGTGTCGACGGCGTTGGGGATCACCCGGAGTCGGTCTCCATCCAATCCGTAGAGGGACGTGAGCCTCCGGCGGATATGCTCCGCTCCGCACAGGATCATGTCGGACTGTCTGAAGAACGGTCGCTCGTGGACTAGCCCATCGCGGAGAATGCGAGGAGCGGTGCGGAGCAGGAAGCTCGCCAGGGGACGAAGGCCGTCGATCTCCAGGGCATTATTGAAGAGGTGCAGCGGTTTGAACTGGTGGACGAGGGCCGCCAGGGGAGGCCGTTGTTTGAACAGAAGCAGTCCCTGGGCGGACGACCCTTCGGAAAGGACGGCATCGAAGGGTTTCTCCGAATGGAGCGTCTCGAATATCCCGACGCTCTGTTTCCAAAAAAGAGGAGAGAATGTGTCGCCCGGGGCCGATGTGACGGCGTGGATCCGGCCCGGAAGGTCGGGGTTTCGGGAACCGGCGTTTTTGATCCCGGTGATGAGGGTGACGTCGTGACCGTTCGAACTCAAGGCCCGGCAGACGTGTCCCACGTGGGTCGAGATCCCCCCTCCGTCCGGTTGGGACGCATAGGGGGTGATCAGGCAGATCCGCAGTGGTCTCATGCGTCAGGGACGGCGTTTCCGGCAGAAATAGATCCCGACGCCGTTGGTGCCCGTCTCGAGAGTCGACACGACATTGTTCATCTGGTCTTCGGTGCGCGGGATCCAATCTTTCCCGTCCCGCCGTTCGTAGAAGTGGGCTTCCAAGAGTTCGAAATCAGACAGCAGTCGTCGGACGGCGTCGGGGCCGTAGATCCGGTACCAGAGCGTGTTCTCATGCCCGACGGGGACGGTGAGATAGAGGAAACCGCCCGGTTTCAGACAACGGCGGATCTCGGAGAGGGCGAGGCGGTCGCCCGCGGCGAAGACGGGTGTGCCGTAGCTGGACAATCCGACGTGTTCGATCGCGGAGATGGACACCGCCGCATCGAACACGTCCGATCGGAACGGAAGAGCGCCGGCGTCCCCGGTCGACTGATGGAAACAGGGATGGGTCATCGGATGTCGTCGACGGTCGAGTCCGAACACCAGGAATCCCATCTGTGCGAGTTCCTGAGAAGAGCGGTCGTCGGCGCATCCCACGTCCAGGATCGTCCGCAGTCCGTCGATTTTTCCGAGGAGGCGGTGGAGCCATGGAGTCTCCACGATCCGTTCGCTGGTGTTCCATCCGGTCGTCAGGACGGCCCGCCGGATCCGTTCGGGGCAACGGAGGAGCAATGAAAGGAAGGGCTTCCTCCCCCCAAAGCGGAAGCGCAGGATCTTTTCGAGTCCCGGTCTTCGCGCCATGATCTTTTCGACGTAATACCAGCGCATCATCAGGTATTCCAGCAACAGTTTGTCGTTCCTCATGTCAGGTTCCTTGGATCCATCGCTTCCAATCGCCCGGTCCGGGGAGTATCTTGAATCGAATGAGAAGGGCGGGATAGATCCCCATCCAGATCAGCCCATCCGCCCAGACGGGAACCGGGACCCAGACCCGGATCGCCAGAGTGACGACGAAGAAAACCCCTCCCGTCAAGAAGACGAGGGCGGACGCGGAGGAATAGGGGGTGATCCCCTCGCAGAACCAGAGAGCGACCACGTTGACGATGTTGGAAAGGGAGACGACGAAAGTGTAGGCGATGGCGGCTCCCCAGAGTCCCCAGCGGGAGATCAGATAATAATTCGTGAACAGGGCGATCGGCATGAGGGAGAGCGCGGTGTAGAACATGAGTTTGGAACGGCCCGTCATGTGGAAGAACGACCCCGTGGGCCCCGTGGCCACGTTGATGTAGACGCCCAGGGAGAGCAGGGGCAGGATGTAACGGCCTTGTTCCCGGAATTCGGGTCCGAAGAAACCCATCAGGGCGTCGGCATAGGCCGTGACGATGAAAAGGAAAAGCCACCCGAAGGAGATCAATCCGGCCGTGATCTTCCGATAGAGGGACGTGATCTCTTCCCTCCGTCCCTCGCCGTGGAGGCGGGTGATGGTCGGCAGGAAGATCGGCGCGAGGGCGGCGAGCGGCGTGCCGCCGAGGGAGGCCCACCTCATGGCTGAACTGTAGATGCCGACGTCCTTGGTGGAGACGAGCGATCCGAGGATGAGGGTGTCCATCCACTGGAACAGATAATTCGTCAGGTTCGTGAGCAAGAGAGGAATGGAGAACAGGACGAGGGGCCGGAGGACCTCCGTCGAGAAGGTGGTTTTGAAAAGGATCCCCCGCCACTTTTTGGCGAAAAAAACGGCGGCCGCGAGGCACAGGAAGAGTTGTCCGGTGACATAGGAGGCGAGGGCGGCGGCCAGGCGGAATCCGAGGAGCAGCGCGGCCGCGCAGACCGCCAGCCGGAGCAGCGGTTCCAGGATGTCCCGGAAGACGATCATCCGACGGAAATCCTGGCTGCCTTGCATCGCTTGCATCAGGAATTGGGCGAGCGCCGTCACCGACACGAAGAAGAAGGTGTATTCGATCATCCAGGAGATGTTGTCCGCCTTGAACAAAACGGACAGAGGATGTCTCAGGGACCAGAGGAGGAGGGCCGTGACGAAAGAAAGTGACAGGATGACCAGACCGGAAAACCGGAAGGTATCGGCTTCTTTGACGGTATTCCCTTGCCCCGAGAAAAGAGCCATGAAACGGAGAGCGCCGGCCCCGAACCCGGCGTCGGACAGCATCACCGCGAACTGCAGGACGGCCAGATAGATCATGAATTCACCGAAGGAAGAGGCGCCCAGATAACGTGCCAACAGGATGTTGAACACGAAGCCCGCCGTCCGCACGCAGGCCGTTCCCGCCAGGCTCAGGCCATAGCTCCTCTTCAGGAGGTCCGTCGTCGAGGAGGTCATGGTTTTCGGAGTAAACCCATTCGGCCGCCCCAGGTATGGCTGGCGGCGCCCGTCTCCCGTTTCCATTCGTCGAAGAGGGCGTTGAAACCGATGTCGTCGGATATCAGCCATCCGCCCGGGCGGAGAGCCCGCCAGGCCGCGGTGTATTCGAACCGCATCGTCTCATAGGAATGGTCGCTGTCATGGAGGAAGAGGTCGATCGGAGTCAGGCGCTCGAGCAGAGGAGGGAGTTCCCGGTGAGTGTCGCCCAACGTCAGCGTCCACCGGGCCCGCAGGGAGTCGGGCACCAGCCATCCCGGCGCTTTTCCCGGGGGAAGGAAGGTCAGGCCGTCCTCCGCGACGGGTTGGTCGATGGAATGGAGACGACCCGTCCCGTTCCTCTCGAGCGCGGAAAGGATGAACGTGGAAGAGGCCCCGTTCGCCACGCCCGTCTCGACGACGGTCTCCGGAGCGAGCCTCCGGACGATCGTGTAGAGAAGCCGTCCCGCCGACAAGCCGAACAGGCCGGTCCGCGCGGTGCGGTCTTTTTCCTCCGCCCACCGGCGGAGGAGCGTGTCGGCGACGGTCCCCGATTCCTCCCAGGCCTTGAAGAAACCGATCGATCCGGGGCGTCCGATCCCGACGAACCGCAGAAGGGAGACGGAGGAGACGATCGGGAGGGAGAGGAACCGGGATTCATAGAGATGGACCAGACGTGAGTAACCCAGTCGATGGAGGAACCACACCCAGTCCCAGACCAACTCCGACCGTTTCTGTCGGGAAAGACGATATGAAAAGATCAGCGACACCGAGGCGGACAGGAATTGGAGGAAATACCAGGCCCACCGGGCCGGCGCCGGACGGTGTTTTTTGATCAAACGCAAGGCGGATTCCCCCACCCGCCGCTTCCGTTCAAAGACCCCCCATCGCTGCTCGGAACTCTGTCCGTGGTCGTGCCGGACGGAGGCCTCGGCCACGTATCGGATGTCCCATCCCTTCTTCCGGGCCCTCCAGCACCAGTCATGGACCTCGCCGTAAAAATAGAAATCCTCATCCAATGGGCCCACGTCTTGGAACGCTTTCCGCCGGATGAGAAGGCAGGCGCCGGAAAGAAATCCGACGGAGCGGGAATGGGAATGATCCCAGAACCCTCCCAGGAGACGCCGCGCGGCCAGCGCGGGAAAGACATGGTGGAGACGCAACAACTTGAAGGTTTCGTTGACAAGGCCGGGAACGGGATAGGTCGAGGGTTGGACGGACCCGTCCGGAAGGATCAGCCGGGGTCCCGCCATCCCGACCGAGCCGTTCCCTCTCATGGAGGAGACCAACGCGTCGGCCGCGCCGGGGGTCAGTCGGGCGTCGCTGTTGAGGAGCAGGATGTGTTCCGCCTCGGAGGAGGAGATCCCCTGGTTGTTGGCTTTGGCGAAACCGGCGTTCGTCCGGTTTTCCACCAAGTGGAAGTTCGGAAAATCAGCGCGGACCATCTCGGCCGACCCATCGGTGGAGGCGTTGTCGATCACCCAGACCTCATGGGAGAGCGCCCCCAACCCCGTCCCGAGGGATTCCAGGCATTTCCGGAGGAGTTCCCGCGTGTTCCAATTCACGATGATGACGGCGATGTCCATCTTAGCGGGGTCTCAGCCGGTCGAGACCCGAGGATAATTTTTGTTCGGCGAGCGCGCTGTTGAAGAGGCGATGGGTCCGTTCCTTGAATCGGTTCGCCAACGCGGCTCGTTCCTCGGGAGAGCGGGCCAGCCGGGTCATGGCCTCGGCGAGGGAGTCGGCATCGTTCACCGGGACGAAAAGGGCGTCCGTCCCCAAGACCTCTTCATTCCCCCCCCGGGGCGTCGCGATGACCGGAAGACCGGTCCACCCGGCTTCCAGGAGCGTGTACGGGAGTCCCTCGATCCGGAGGGTGGGCATCACGAACACGTCCGCGCCCGACAGAAGATCCGCGATGTCGTCGTGGGGGCGTTGCCCCGTCATCCGGACTCGGGAGGCCAAGCCCATCCGGTGAATATCGGATTCCAACCGTTGCTTGTCGACGCCGTCCCCGATCATGACCAGATGGGAACCGGAGAAGGTCCTGGCATGGGAAGCGAACGCCCGGAGTGCGATGTGGGCCCCTTTCTGGCGGCTGAACACGGCGTTGAACAGAAAGACGGGTTCTCCCTCCGGGATCCCCCAGTTCCGTCGGCAGGAAGACCTGGCGTCGGGCCCGGGACGGAAATCCTCGTCGATCCAGTTCGGGAATACATCGATGGGGGAAGAAGGATGCGCCCCGTGGAGTTTTTTCAGACGCCGGGCGATATGATCGGCGATCGGCCAGAGAGTTTCGGCGCGCCTCCAGAGATGGTGTTCGACGGCGGTGAAGACCGCGATCTCGGGGGATTTGATCGCCGCATAACGCAGAAGGTCGATGGGTGTTCTGACCTCGGCCCACTGGTTGACATAGTTCTCCGCCTCGACTCCCTGAAGGAAGGCGGCGGCGGGAGGGCGCTCTCTCAAACTCAGCAGGGGTGCGGCGGCGGCTCCTTCAGACAGGAGACAATCGAACGGGACCGTCTTTTGGATCTCGATGAATTTCTCGCGGCTCTTGACCCACCATTCATACCCAAAGAACGCGGGTCGCGTCGGGACGACGTGGACGGGACATTCCTCCCAGGAAGAGCCCGACGGAAAGGAGGTTGTGAGGAGATGGGGTTCATGCCCCATTTTTTTCAGCAGGCGGACCAGGAGTTCGAGATGGCGTTCCATCCCGCCTTCCCGGTGTTTCGGCGTGGAGATGGTGGGGATGAGGATTCTCAAGGGACGTTCCCTTGGACGGGTTTCATCGGCCCGGGCTGTTCCGTCGGAGCCGGAAACTCCGGCGGAGATAGAGGCCCAGGGTGATGGCGAGTTCCCCCGCCGCGGCGGCCAGACTGACGGCGAGGAACAGGGGGCCGAGCCCGAAGAGAAGGCAGACGGGCAGGAGGACCGTGTGGGCCTGAAGGTCGACGAGGTTGTAGAAGACCGCATAGTACCACCGTCCGGCGTGACTGATCGTGGAGCGGCCGCTGTCGGTCTTCTCCTGTTCCCACCTTGGTCCGAGCACGGACCAGAAGATGTTCCGGATGGAGTGGATGAGGAGTTTTTCGGCGGTGACGAGGGCCCCCATCACGAGCGAAGAACGTTCGCCGAGGCCGATGCCCAGGAAAAGATAGGACAAGCCGTAAAAATTCCCGACGAGCTGATCCCAGAATTTCCCCACGGGGGCGCCGGGGACGGGCCAAGCCCTCGCCAGATTCCCATCGACGCAATCCAGGATGTTGTAGGCCAGGAGGCAACCGCCTCCGACGATCATCAGGGAGGGGTGTCCCGTGGAGAGTCCCGCCATGGAAAGGACTCCGAGGATCGCGGTCATCAAAGTGACGTGGTCGGCTCTCAGACCGGCCTTGCGGAAGAGCCAGGACAATGGGAACGAGAGAGGTCGGGCGACCCCGGAGATCCATGGGTAGGTGCGATCCCAGGCTCTCTTTTCGGCGGGATAGGATGAGATCAGCTGTTGATAGTCTCCCATGGGGTGCGGCTCCTTTTCACAAGATGAGACGTCTTTATCCGTGGTTTTCATTTTTTCAGGAGAGGGTTCCCCATCGGCTCAGGAGTCCGTCCTGAAAGGCCCGGAGGATGAGCCGGAGTTCGACAGAGGAGGACGCGTTCCGGCGGAACGCGTCCCAGACGGCTTTGGTGGATGAGAAGGTCAGACCGAACAAGACGGCCGTGAGCCGACGGATCCCGCGGAAGTTCTTTTGGATCACCAGAAACCGGTTGCGATAGAGATAATAGAGACGTTCCTGTTTCGGGGTGGACAGCCGGACGTCGTGCCAGACGCGCGTCTCGGGATGATAGACAATCCGCCGACCGGCCCGCCGGAGGCGGAGGCAGAGGTCCACTTCCTCGTGAGCCGTGACGAACGAGGGGTCGAAGCCGCCGGCGGCATAGAGGTCCGCGCTCCGGAAGAGGCAACAGGCGCTGATGAGCCAGTCGCAGTCGACCGTGCGGTCGGTCGCGAGTTCGGAATAACGGGCGGTCCACGGGTGGACGAAGTTGGGGCGGTGACAATCGGTCTCGGGCCGGTCCGCGAAGAGGATCCTCGGTCCCACCGCCGCCGCGTCCGGATGGATGTCCAGGTAACCGGTCAGGGACGAGATCACGGCGGGGTCGAGGGTCACGTCGTCGTCGAGGACCAGCAGTGAATCGGGGTTTTCCTGCCGGGCGAGCATCTCCAGCCGGTGCCGGGAGAAGGCGGTGTCCGACCTGGATTCGTTGCGATGCAGATGGAGAGAAGCCCAACCGGCGGTTTGTTCTTTCCTGAAATGATCCTCGACGGTCCGGACCGTGTCGTCTTCCCCGGCGTCATCGAGGATCCACAGGGACATGGAGCTCTTCGGGTGTGTTTGGAGGGCGAGCGATTCGAGGCATCTCATCAGGGAACGGCAGCGGTTTCGCGTGATGATCAGAATCGCGACAGAGGCCATGGGGGATGAGTCAGACTTTGGAGGCGTCTTCCGATTCGTGAGAGTAATACTTGTAGTTGTAATAGTAACTGCCGTAATGAGGTTCCATCTCGGCCGAGTGAAGGTTGTTCAGGATGACGCCGATCACACTTGATTTCACGTTGAGCAGTTGGTCCTTGGCTCGTTTGAGGGCGCCGCGCGCCGTGCGGCCGGCCTGGTAGACCAGGATCACCCCGTTCATCTTGGGCCCGATCAGGAGCGTGTCGGCGAAAAGCATGACCGGCGGACAATCGAGGACGATGAGATCGAAATTCTTCCGAAGGTCCTGGAGGAGGGTGGTCATCTTGGGGGACCCGAGGACGTCGGCCGGATTGAGCGGGCTGCGTCCGCAGGGAAGGAAACGGAAATTCTCGATCCCGGGGCTCTTCAGAATCTTGTCGATGTCCAGGTCGCCGAGGAGGAAATCGGTCGTCCCGCGGGACATCTGCCAGTTCGCGTTGCCGAGGACACAGTCCGTGAGGCCGGGTTCCCGCGTGACCCCCAGGAGTTTATGGGCGGTGGGTCGCCGTGTGTCCGCTTCGATCAACATCGTCTTGAGACCGCCTTGGGCGGCGGTCAGCGCGAAGTTCACCGCGGTCAGCGTTTTTCCCTCCGAGACGCCGGCCGACGTGAAGGCGATGGCGGCCCCCGGTTTGTTCTGCGCCCGCTCCAGAGGGATCCTCAGGTTCGTCCGGAGGGTGTGATAGGCCTCGATGAAGGAGGAGGAGGGTGGATGATAGAAAGCGAGACGCATCCGGTTCTCTTCGACGGTCGCCGGTTTCATGAAGCGCAACGGCGCCAGCGGGATCTTCCGCCGCTCGGATTTCGATGTCGGGATGTGCGGGACCACCGCCAGGACCGGCAGGCCGATCTGTTGCTCGACGTCTTCGATGGTGCCGATGGACGTGTCCAGGTTCTCGAGGATCAGGGCGATGGTGATCCCGAAAAAGAGTCCCGCCAGGAGGCCGATGCTCATGTTCATCCCCTTGTTCGGGCGGATGGGCGCCTGGGGCACCAGGGCCGGACTGTCGATGAACGCGTATTGTTCCTTCTGCGATTCCTCGATCTGCGCCTCCTTGAATTTTTTGGACAGGAAGGTGTAGAGTTCCTCGTTGATCCGGACTTCCCGGGTGAGCCGTTGAAGTTCGATCTCCTCCTCGGGGAGCTGGCGGATCTGTCCCTCCACGATCTCGATCTGTGATTTGACTCGGACCACTTCGGGATGGGTCTCCGTGTAACTCCGGCGGAGTTCCTGCAGTTTTGTCTGCAGGTTCACGAATTGGCCGGTCAGGTAAGAGCCGACTCCCTTCGCCCCTGATTTCTCGGAATAGAGTTTCAGATTGTCTTCCGCCGTCCGGAGTTTGGTCTCGGCCTTGGCCATCTCCTGTTCCGTGAATTCGCGGGATTCGCGGGCTTTCCGGTTCCTCTCCTCCATCCCCTTCTGGATGTAGGCCTCCATCATGGCGTTGACCAGAGCGGCGGCGCGCGCCGGGTTGTCCGAGGTTCCGGAGAGTTTGAGGAGGTTGGAGTCGCCGATCCGGTCGGCTTTGATCTGGGTCTGAATCCCGTTGGCGGCCTGGAACCGGGCGTCTTGGGGGGCGTTGACGTCGATGTCTCCCAGCAGGATCGCGGCCCGCTCCGCCACTTTCGTGCTTCGGATGCTCTTCACCTCCGTGTTCATCAGGGCCCAGATGTCCCATTGATTGACGGTGCTCATCCCGGGGATCGAGGCCGTCGGTTCGATGCGGACGGTCCCTTCCGCCTGGAAGAGGGGCGTCTGTATCGCGGTGAAGATCATGGTCGCCAGGACCGTCGTTCCCCAGACCACGATGAGCGCCAGCTTCCGGCGGTGGATGATCCGCCAGTAATCTTGCAGAGTGAGTTCGGTGGATAAGGGCATCGGGGTCTCCTATCGGGTGGCGATGATGACGGTCATGATCACCGTGATCAGATACGCCCACGGCATGAACACGGAAGTCATCCAGGAGCCGCTGGCATAGGTCGATTTCTGGGGCACCATGACGATGTCCCCGGCTTCCAGCGGAAGGTCGTCCTCCGGATGCCCTTTCATGATTCGGGCCAGGTTCACGGGGAGGACTTTCCGTCGGGACGCGTGCTGCCGGAAGATCTTGACATGGTCGAGTTTGGCCGACGGGGTGACCCCTCCGGCTTGGGAGATGAGTTCCAGGAGGGTGGAGTTCTCCCGGTGTTCGTAGTGGCCGGGCTGGGACACCTGTCCGATGATGAAGATGGTGTCCTCCCCCTTCAAGACCTCGACGATATCCCCCGCCATCAGCGGAAAATCTTTCGAAAGGTCTCCTTGAGAGAGGATCTCCTGTGCGCTGATGGTGAACGATTTTTTCTCGTCCCCGCGGCCCCGATAGATCTTGACCTCGTTCCGGTTCGATTTTTCGGTGAACCCCCCCGCCGCCGAGATGGCGGAGAGCAGTCTCAGTCCGTTGCGGAAAAGTTGGGGCCCCGGAGATTTGACCTGACCCATGATGAAGACGTTCCGGTTCGAGAATTGCTTGATGGAGACGGTCACGCGGGGTTTCGACACGTAGGGTTTCAATCGTTGGGCGATGGCTTTCGAGAGGAGCGCGGCAGTCAGGTTCGCGGTCTCCAACGTGCCCACCAGCGGCAGAACGATGCTGTCATCGGACTGCACCACCAGCTCGCGGCTCAGTTCCTCGGCCGGCGCGATCTGGATGTTCAGAAGGTCCCCCGGCTGGATCTGATAGGACGATTCCGCCGTGGTCTCCACCTCCGAGGTCTGGTCGGGTTCGATCACCGGAGACAGCTCCGCCGAGGAGGAGGCGAATTCGACGTAGATCTGGTTTCCTGTCCTCACCACTTTATAGGAGGGTTGACCCCGCAGCATGATCTCGATGCGGACGCTCTGGGGTTCTTCCTGGGATGTGGTGACTTGCGTGATGGGTCCCGAATTCCAATTCAGCCGTTTGGAGATGTTGCTCAGGTTTTCCGTCGTGTCCGGCAGGTCGATGAGGAGGAGCGGGTTCTGGGGCTGCTTCGGGTCTTCGACCCGGAGGGCTTTCGGGATCACCGGGTTGTCGAGTTCCAGCACGAGTCTGACGCCGTCCGCCGTGTCTTCCCGATAGACCGATTGGAGCACGGACAGGGTGGAGGCCCGGCTTTGAGCGGGGGCGGTCTTGGGCGCTTCGGCCGGCGGAGGCGGGGTCGGCCCCGGAGTCGAATCCCGGAGGCCTTTGAGCCGGTCGATCTCCTTGTCGAGTGAGCGGAGATCGATCCCCGCGTTCTCGTATTTCTCCCGGATGCGCAAAAGGACGAAGAGGCGGTCGTTGGGAGACATTTTTTTCTGGACGCTCACCTTCTTGTAGTAAGCCAGGTCTTTCTTGAGGTCGGTGGGGCCTTGAGCCCGGAGAGGCTGGAATTCCGAGCTGATGAGGAGACAACTGAGGATGAGTGAAAGCAGCCAGCGCGTTTTCAAATTGGTTTAGCGGGGAGGAGCGTTTTTGACGGTGATGAGAGACCGGCCTTCGGGAGCGGTCCTCGGGTTGTTGGGGTCGCGAATGACCTTTCCATCGGCGATATAGTTGTAGGTGTAATCCCCCGGATCCAGGGTGACCATGGCGCTCCAGACATGGTTGGCGCCCCTTTTCATTCGGAGGGGTTTCCAATTGTTGAAACTGCCCACGATCTCGACGACCCTGGGTTTCGAGTTCCGATAGGTGAACAAGATCCGCCGAGGAGAGGACGATGTCATCTCCTCCGATTTCGGCGGTTCCATGGGAGCGGACGGGGCGGTCGCCGCCGCGGCCGGTTTCTTGGCGGGTTCCGCTTGGAGTGGAGAGACTGTCTTGGCCGGCAGGGCCGCCGAGACGGCCGGCGCCGGCGCGGTCGCGTGGAGCCGGTAACGGTCCACCATCACGAAGAACGCTCCCCCCATGACGAAGATGTCGGCCAACATGATGGCTAAAAAGGTCTGGCGGTCTTTCATGAGTTCTTCTCCGCGGATTCATCGATGGAAAGACTCTCGATGAGCTTTTGAAGTCCGTTCATCTTCTCCATGAGGACGCGGGCTTCTTTGTCGTTGACGCCGTTCTCCGCCGGGGTCTTGGAGGAAAGGGCGAGTTTGATCTGGGCGATGGAATCTTCCAGGTTCGCGATCCGATCCGCCAGGGGCCCGAGGTTTCCCGAGGGGACAGCCCCGCCGTCCGTCGACGCCCGCCGGATGTTTTCGACCTGGTTGAGGCGCTTGTTGAGTTCGGAGAATTTTTCCTCGAACACGCTGTAGATCACGCTCATGTCCCCCTCCATCGCCGACGTCATCAGGGAAGCGCCATGGGGCGGCGCGATCTGAGATTCCGTTTTCGGCGGCGCCGCAAGGCCTTCGCGCGCCAGGAGTTGGCCTGAGCCGGAGACGACCATCGGGTTCGATTCCGTGGGGGCCATCCGCAGAGAGGGTTTGTCCTCCTTCCGCTCCGTCGGAGATTTGATCTGGGCCAGACACCAGAAGAAGACGACGGCGCCGATCAGGAAGACGGCCAGGGCCGCGGAGAACAAAATATCGGTGAAAAGTAATTTCCACATAGGTAAAAATGTAGTGGAAATGGGCCCGTTTGTCAATAGTTTTTATAATGCGTCTTTTGAGGCGTTAATAAGGATATTAGTAACTAGGAGGAAAGAGCGGCGGTCTCGATCCGACGAGGCCGCGGACCAGCTGGAAGGTTCCTCGGAACAACCGCAGACACAAGAGGATCGGACGCAGCACATAGGCGACCGGCAGAGGGAGCTTTCCATAACGTCTCCGCTGGAAGTGGGTCTTGGGGAGCAGGGATGTCCTCAGGTGGCGAAACCGCCTGGTCCAGCCGGGCAACAGGAGGAACCGGAGAAGATGTCCGGTCATCAACGTCGGTCTCTCCCGGAGGAACACATAGAGCCGGAACCGGATTGGGGGCGTCTCGGTCTTGATCCCCTCCACTGTTCCCGGCGGAAGCGCGCGCCCCCAGGGCGTCCGCGTGACGGCCCATGCCAGAGGCAGGATCAATCCCCATCGACGGGCCCGTTCGATCAGGATTTCCCCGTCAATCCCTTGGGGGAGGAGCTTTCGGCAATCTAGGAGGTCCTGAGTCCAACGATCGTCCCATCGTCCGTGATGAACGGCGCCGTGGGCGATCGTGTGCAGGATGAAATCGTGCCCGTCGAGGCGGCGGAGGTGTGCGGAGAGAACCGTGGCGCGTTCCCAGACGGCAGCGATCTCTTCGGTCGGCAGGAACCACACGGTTTCCGAGATGTCGATCCGGGAGAATCTGTCCCCCGGGAGTTCATATTCCCCCGGTTCATCCGGTCGGGGATGGAATCCCAGGCCGAACAGCGTTTTTTCCACTTGAGGAAGAGGATCGAACGGGACCCAGAGGTCCACGTCGGTCATCGGTCTGGTTCCCATCCGGGATTCATCGGACAGGAGAATGGCCGCCCCTTTCAGGACGATGCACCGGATCCCGTTTTCCGCCAAAGTCCGCGCCACATTCTCCAAGGATGCGAGCCGGAGGATGTTGGAGGCGGCGAGTTGATCGGAGGAACGGTTAGCGGACGATTCCAAGGAGGAACGGACCTTCCTTACTGACGACACCCGTGAAGCTGACGAACTCGTCGTTTTCACCCGTGATCTGAACGGCCTTGGGGATGCGGCGTGTTCCCTCCACGCGGATCAGACGGATGTCCAAGGCGCGGGCTTTCCGGAGCCGCAACCATTCCTTCTTCACCCGGAAATGGACGGTGATATCTTTCAGGGTCGCGGGAAAGTTGTGTTGAAGTGTGACGAGGCGATAGACGTTTTGGCCGTCGTCCCCCTGGAGGTCTCCGTCGTCCGTCTCCAGGACGGTCAGGTTCATCGGTCCCGCGGTGGAGGAGAGGACCGCGTTGAACTCAAGACGGTAGACGTCGGACGGTTTCTGGGATTCCGCCTCGACCCGGTAGGAATTCTTCTGCGTCGGCCGCCTTTTCAGGGAGAGTCGGAACGGGACCGGTCCTTCGGAAGATTCCTCCCCCTCGTCGATCTCCTCCGCTTCCGCCTCTCCGGTCGTCGCGGGCGCGGTGTCGCCGGGCGCTGATCCTCCTCCGAACCGGGCGGTCAAAGAAACCCGGTGGGTGTTCCCGAGGTCGCCGGCGGGATTGAACGCGTAGTCGATGGAATATCCACGGATACTGAACCCGCATCCGGCCGTGAGTCCGGAGAGTTCCCCCAGTTCGTTCCCGTTGAGACGGTGTTTATATCCGACGCGCAATGACAGGAACCGGAGCGGGTCATATTCCAGGCCCGTCCCCGCGCGCAGGTAGTTGTCGATGGATTGATTCAGGTCGCCCGTGAGGCGGAGGGTGGAAGCGGGCCGCCACGAGACGCCGAGTTTTCCGTTCAAGGGGAGCTTGTAGGATTTCCCGATGAATCGGATCGGAGGCCCGATGTGTTGGATGACGGCGGCGGCCTGCCACCGGCTGTGGGGGATGCGCCAGAGGACGCCCAGGTCGGCGGCGGCTCCCTGCGCCCGCTCGCCGTCGATGACTTGCTGGACGCCTTTCACCGTCCCGCCGGCCATCCAATCGTTCCCGAACCGCCGGGCGTAGGAGAAGGCCATCGCGATGTCGTGGGCGCCGAACGATCCTTCCGATTCCGTCAGCGGGTCTTCCGCGATGTTCTCTCCCAACCCGCTGCGCCGTTCCAGATCGCTCTTGACGAACAATCCCGAGGTGCTGACCCCGAAGGCGTGCCGTGGTGAGAGAGGATGGACGTATCCCGCGAAGACGAACCGGAGGTCCTGGAAGGATTCGTTGTGCATGAGGGTGAACTCGGGGTGGTCCAGCTGCACGATCCCGGCGGGGTTCCAATAGAGCGCGGTGGCGTCGTCGGCCAGCGCGGCGAAGGATTCTCCCATGGAGACGGCCCGCGCTCCCGGCGCGATCTTGAGGAACGCCGCCGACGTGGTCCCCGCTTTGGGATGGATCTTGGCGGCGATCAGGGTTCCGGGAACGAGCAGGAATAGTCCGAGGACCGCGGCCCTCCGGCCTCCGGCGGTCAGTCTGTTCTTCAGGGATTGGAAAGGAATGTCCATGTCTGTCTCCGTCAGTGCAAGATCGCCAGTTTTTTAGTCACGTTCGCTTTTCCTCCCGCCGGCGTCTTGGCCTCGACCCGGTAGATGTAGATTCCGGAAGCCACATCGCGGATGTCCCACGTCGTCTCGATCACGTTGCCGGCGGTGCCGGTGTTGTTCAGCTGGACCACCTTTTCTCCGGCCACGTTGAACACGTCGATCACGATATCGGCGTCATCTCCCAGATACGTCTTAAAAGTGACGGTCTCTCCTTTGGCCGGGTTGGGGTAGGTGTACACCTTGTTCTTCTCGAGGAGAGGCCCGACCGACAGGAAAGCCATGATCCGGTAATTGGAGAAGTGGCTGACTTGAAGGCTCACCTTTTTTTTCTCCATGTCGACCCGGGACCCGTTCACGATCTTCCAGACACCCAGGTCCGGATACCAGAGATAGATCCGGAGCCGCGCTTCCGGGATTCCCGCCGGCAGGTTCGAGGGATTGTAGGGGATCTTGATCGTGACGGGTTTCAGGAAGACCGTATCGGCCTGCCCCGTCTTGAATTCCCATATCTCCGGCATGGCGGACGTGTTGACCGGAGTCTTCTTGTTGAAGATGTCGCCCGAGGTGTGTTTGAGGACCGTCACCGAATCGGCCCGGGAGAGGGACCCGGAGGAGATGTGGATCTCCGCCCCGTCGGGAGAGATATAGACGTAGTCGGCGTTCGTGTCGGCGACGCGGTATTCCATGATCTGGTAGATGCCGGCGGAAGAAACGCGCCCGGACACCGTCCGGGCCGCCGTGTCCGACGAGGAGTCCGCCACGAGCGTCCATTGGGACCCGTTCCAGAGGAAGAGTCGGAGCGCCCCGGCGCTCATCGAGGCGACCGTCATCTCGTCATACGGGATCGTCAGCGTCGCCTGTTTCAGGAGTTTTGTCTGGGGAGAATCGAATTCGAACTGCCGGAGGATCCCGGTGGAGGCGGTGCCGTCGGGAGCTTTGTCTCCCGGGCTGGCCGACGGACGTTGGAGGGTGACGTAATCGTTCTGGTTCAGTCCCGCCGCCGGGATGACGAGCCTGGTCCCGTCGGCGCCGGCCAGGACCGCTTCCTGAGACGCGTTGACGTGTTGCCGGACATAGGAGGGGTCGATCCGGACCGTCACATGGGACGTTGAATCCGGCGCGTTCACCGCGGCGTCCGAGACGGCGAGGCGGAGGGTGTAAAGGCCCGGGCTGAGGTTCGTCGTGTCCCAGGATTCCAGGGTCCCGAGGGTCGTGACGGGCGATTCATGCGTGGCGCCGATTTGGGTCCACCCCGAGGGAGAGGTCCCGGCGCCGTAGGAGACCTTGTAGTTCTGGAAATCCGGATTGACGGTCAGGCCCGTGACCGGCACGATCCCTCCGACGATGGACATCTCGGCGGGCGATGCGATGGCCGCCGCCTTGCGCGCCGTCAGGGCGTAAATGGACCCGCCCAGCGTGGCGATGAATATCTTTCCGTTGGAGACGGCGGGACTGCTGACGATCTTGTGGTCCAGCGTGAGCGTGCCCAACGATGTGCCGTCGGCCGCTTTGAAAAGATAAAGTTTTTTGTCGCCGGATCCCACGTAGACGACGTCGTTGGCGACGGCCGGCGTCGAGGCGTATCCCAACCCTTCCGGCGTGTTCCCGATCTCTTGCGACCAGACGGGGCCGCCGTCGGATAGGTTGCGGCAATAGATCTTCAGTTTCACGGAACCGCCGTCCACGCCCGTCATGCAGACGTAGAGTCTGTCTCCGGCGATGGCCACCGAGGAGGTTTCGCTCGCCGGCTTGCCGACTCCCGGGATCGGCGAGAGGTCCACCAGAGAGACCGGATATCCCGTCTTGAGTGATCCGTCCGATACCCGGAAGGCGTAGAGTTTCGGGTCGTCTCCACCCGCCACGCCGTAGACGTATCCTTGACCGTCTCCGGCCAGCGAGGAATAGAAGATGTTTCCGGACGTCTGATAGGCCCACAAGGGTGTGCCGTCCGTCAGTGAGAATGCGGAAATGATCCCGTTGTTGGCTCCCGCGATCACGGCGTTCCCTTCGATCACCGGCGAGGAGGCGCTGTTGTTCCCCAACCCCTGTTGCCAGAGGAGTTCTCCCGTGACGGCGGAGACACAGACGATCCGTGTCTGGGGATAGCCGGAAGTCCAGTAGATCCGGTTGTTGAGGATGACGGGAGACGACATGTCTTTCCCTCCGGAGGAGAAAGTCCAAAGGGGCGTCGAGCCGTCGTTCTGGTCGAACGCATAGAGTTTTCCATCCCGTGAGGGGACGTAGATCTTCCCTTCCGCGGCGGCCGGGGTGGCGTCCACCCAGTCGTCCGTGGAATATTGCCAGACGATGGCCCCTGTTTCCGCGTCGAACGCCCAGACGCTGTTGTCGCGGGAACCGAAGAACACTTTTCCGCCGGCGACGATCGGAGAGGAACGCACCTGCCCCGGGATGTGGTTATAGGACCATGCCTCTGTCAGGGGAGCGCCAACGTCGGCGGGATACGCCTGCTCCCGGGCGTAGGACGTCTTCGCGGTGTCCCGTTTGAACCCGGGCCAGTCGGCCCCCCACACCGGAGGAGACGATAGGAACAGGAGGCAACCGGCGGCGATCGTCCGGCGCATGGAATGGTTCGGAACGACTCTCAGCATAAAGACCTCCCGCATTTCGTTGACGGCGTCATGGCGCGATCTCCAACACGTGCATCTTCCCGTTGTCGGCTCCGATATACAGGAGCACCGGGCTCACGGACTGGTCGATCATGGGCGACCCTCGGACAGCGGCCCCGGCCTGATAGGGCCAGCCGGACCGGTGGGCCCGCGTCTGGAAATCGATCGCGTAGATCCGTCCGTCGTTGCAGCCGAAATAGACGTCGCCGGTGGCTTCGTGGGCGGGGTAGACCACCGGGGTGGATTCGATCGGCGCCGGCGCCTGGAACGACCAGACCTCGGCTCCCGTCTCTCCGTTGATCTTGATGAGACGTCCGTCCTGGGTGCCGAAATAGATGTAGGGGACGGCCCCCTCGAAATTGCAGTTGACCGAGGTGGTGATCGAACTGCCGCCGGTGTCGTAATCGGACCAGGTGTCCGTGCTGGTCTTGAGGTTGAACCGGTTCCTCAGATAGACGCGGGAACCGGCGGTGATGTAGAGGAAATCCTTATTGCGGGCCGCGCTGGTGAAGCCGGCCAGGAACAGCGGATCGGTGCTGATGGGCGTGTTGCCGACGGACGTGAACGAGGAAAGAACCGTCCCGTCGTCGGTCTTGATGCGCCAGACTCCCCCGCCCTGGTCCCCGATCCACATCTCTCCGACGCCCGGTGTCGTCTCATCGACGGCGATGGTCCCGTTGATCTGACCGTAGAGGACCGGAGGCGTTCCCCAGAGGTCCGTCCCGTCCTCGGCGCTGATCTTGCGCACCTCGTTCAGGGTGGTCCCCACGTAGATGTTCGTGCCGGTCGTGATCACGTACTGGGGTGTTCCGACGGCGCCGATGTCCCTCATCCAACCGCCGTCCTGCACCGCGGCCGATCCGCCCGTCCCCATGTCCCGGACCTTCATCAGCAGTCCGGCGTTGTTCACGAGGTAGATGGCCGGGGCCTCCTCCTCATCGATCGAGGTGACGTAGGGGGTCCCCTGGATGGCTCCCCCCGTGTCCATCGACCATCGCATGGTCCCGTCGGGTTGGAGGGAATAGAGGTTCCCGTTGTTGGACCCGACGAAGAGGTCACCGGTGTCCCAACTCAACTGGGCGATGGACTCGATGGCGTTGGACAGTGAACTCGTCCCGAGGGCGCGCGGCCATCCGGCGGGCGTGGCGGCCGGTGCGACAAGGGACAGGGTCGCCGTCGTCAGGAGACCCGTCGCTTGCGGCGATTGGCGGGTGTCCGACGGCGAGTCTAGAACGGTCGCGTCGGAATCCATATCGAGGGAGATTTTGAACGAAACGCCCGTGGCCGTCGAAAGGTCCGCGATGAGGAAATAGATCTTCGTCTCACCGGGAGCCAGACTTTCCGGTGTCGGGATGGAGAACGTCTGGACCCCGTCCGACAGGGAGAGAGCATGGTCCTCGATCGAGACCAGCGTCGAGGTGTCGAACGCGGTCTCATAGAACCCGATCTGCCCCACGGCCGAGTCGGAGACCAGGGAGAGCGCGTTGAAGAGGTCCTGGGCCATCGGGGTGTCCAAGGGGGTGTCCGTGGCGTCGGTGAACCGCACATCGAGGGCCGTCAGTTTCATGGCATTGGCTCCGGCGGGCGATTCGTTGGTGACGGAGATCTTCAACAAGGGTTCGGAAGTCCCGGCGTTGAGCGTGTTGACGACGGACAGGGTAGAAGCCGTCAGCGTGTGCTGAGAGGCGTCATAGACGAGACCGGTCCTCAGCAACTGCGCGGCGCGGCCCGATCCGGTGTCGGTGTTCAAGAGCATCTTATAGATGGTGCCGTCTGAGAGCGGATGTCCATCCTGGTCATCGGCGAGGGCCCCCGTGAAGGACGTCGTCTGCGAGGTGAGCTGCGTCAGGTTGAATCCCAGAGAGGACAGTCTGTAGATGTGGGGTGATCGGCCGTCTTCCGTCCCTCCCGTCCGCACGAACCAGACCGTATCGTTCCCTCCGCCGGAAGAGTCCTCTCCCAGAGACAGAGAGATCTTGAATGTGCGCGGCAGGGTTGTCGAATTGGACGGCCCCGAGAGCGTATTGGAGGCGGGTGGAGTGCCGGCATTGTTTTTCTGGCCGAGGGTTTCCAAGTTGAGGATGCCGAAGTCGGCGGAATCCACGTTGGTGTCCGCACCGTCGGTCATCCGGCCGATCACCTGGGATGTCGGCAGGGAGGCCGTGGCCGGGTCGGCGCAGGCGGCCGTGAGACCCGCCGTGCTGTAATAGACGAAGTTTCCGCCTTGCCAGGTGACGCGGTCCACGACCTGGCCTGCCGCGTTTTCAAGGACGACGAAATCCCCCTGGCTGTCCAATCCGTTGGATGGCCCGAAGGCGGAGGCATACGGGGTGCTCAGACCGTCGATCGAGCTGTCGTCCACCGCCGTCAACCCGGACGGAGTGATGACGCGGTCGACGACGAACCGGACGTTCTGTTTCGATCGCAGGGAGTAGTTGGTCAACGTGCGGGTCGAACTCCCGGTGTTGTAGAGTTCAATGAACTCGTTGGAAAGATCGTGATAGTTGACCTCGTTGATCTTGACGGTGTCGGTGGAGATGGAATTGAAGGCGTTGTCCGTGGGGGTGGGGTCCACGTCGAAACGCGAATTCCCGTCCAGGATCCTGGCCAACGACCTCCCGGTGGAGAGGGAAGGCCACTGGACAACGTTGACGTTGCTGGGCACGGTGTCACGCAATACGACGAAGTGGGGTGACCCGCCCTCGAGGTCGGGAGAGACTGTTATTTCGTGGATTCCCCGCCCGGCGATGGTGTCGCCGGCTCCGCCGGTCCAGAGAATCGTTTCGGATCCCGGGGAGGAGAGAGACCCGTTGTTGTAGACGAGGGTCCAGCCATCCATCGATTTGCTGTTCGTGCTGGCGTTGAAGAGTTCCACCCAGTCTTCGCCGGCTCCGCCCGTCGGATAGACCTCGTTGATCATGACGGCGTCCCGTCCGGGCCGGCTCCAAGGCGAGTTCGAGACGGCGCTCAGGTTGAGCGAGGCGTTCGGCGGAACCGGGACCTTGTCCTTGGTCTTGACCGAGAAGTAGTAGGTGGTGTCCGGGTCCAGTCCGGTGAGAGTGCGGACCTCCATCTGTCCGGCGGCCAAGGGGGTCCAGGTCTGATTCCAAGAGGCGGCCGTATCGAAATTCCCGGCGGTGATGGAACCGGCAGAGGAATATTTGACGATATAGGCGCCGCTGGTGTTGTCTCCGGCGGTCCCGTTGTCCCCCGGCGCCGTCCAACTCAGGACGATCTGCCCCAACATGTTGCCGGGGATGGCTCCCAGATCGGCGATGGTTCCCGGAGGGACCGTGTCTTTTTTGACGGTGAACGCATCGACGCGCGTGGTGGTGGATCCGGCCAGGTCGAAGGCGCGGACAGAAACGTAGTTGACTCCGGCGTTCAGGGAGGAGAACAGCACGGACCAGTTGGAACTGAAGTTCGCTCCGGAGGCTCCCGGGATGTTCGTCCACGGGATCACGGACCCCACTCCGCCCGATAGTCCCGCCGCGTTGTCGACGGTGTATTGGGCGCCGCTCGGGGTGTTGGGCAGGTTCGATCCGCCGGCATCGGCGAAATCCACGTCGCAGACGGCTCCAGGGTCGGCGTTGAACCAGTCCGTCTCCGACATGTTGATGGTGACGGTGGGCGGCGTGGTGTCTTTGAGCAGGGAGAACATGTCGTTGGTGGTCCTGGTGTTGCCGGCCCCGTCCGATATGCGGACGGAGACGTAGGAGGCGGACCCTTCCGGAACGGCGTTGAACGTGTCCGAGGTGAACGGCCAGGGGGTGGAATAGGAGTCCGCATTGATTCCCTGGACCTGCGGGGTCCAATCCTGGAAGAGGGTTCCCCCTTGGTTCGCCGCCGATGTTATTTTGGTCTCAATCCTGGCCAGACGTGAACCTCCAATGTCGGAGAAGCGGATGTCATAGGAACGGGTGTTGTCTTTGATCCAGCCGATGCTGAGTGGGTCGAAGGGCTGGGTCAGGAACGACGGCAACAGCGTATCGTGCAGGTCCAGGGTGATGGCGGCGCATTCGTACGACGAGGCGGAAGCTCCGGTCGTATGATAGGTGCCTTTGTCCCAAGCGGATCCGGTCCAATTCCGGCTGGCCACCGTGTTGTTGGCCGAAATCCCACGAAGGATCATCGTGTTGCCGTTCGGATCGGGTTCCAACTGGAGCCACAGGAGATCGGCGTTGTTCCCCAGATTGTAAGAATCCGTTGGTGCGTTCGTCGGCGTTGCGCCCCAGGCGCCGGCGGTGCTGCTCCAGGTCGTCCAGTCGAAACTCTTCGCCGGATTGGCGGAATCGACTGAAACGACCACCAGTTTTCCGGAGTTCGTCTCCCAGGCCAGGTCCGTGATTCGCGTGGCGTTGCTGTCGACGGAAGTGTCCGGGGAGGCGGTTAATGTCCAGGCATTGTTATTCCAGATGGCCGCGTTCCAGCGGGAAGCCCCGTAGATGATGCTGGTGCCGATCTTGTTGCTGATCGGGTCCGAGGCTAGGCGGAGCCAGTAGACTGCTTGTCCCACGTTCGGTCCGGTCACGTTCCGCGCGACCCAACTCCCGGCCGTGCTGGAATAGATGGAATATTGGGTGGACGTCCCGACGCCGTAAAGGACCATGCACCGGTTGCTTTGGACTTCCCAGGCGGCATCGACGGAGGCGCATCCCGCGGAGACGCCGCTGAGAGTGAGGGTGGACCCGTTCACAAAACCGTTCCCGTTCCACAGAGCCGCGTAGATGTCCAGGTTGGGATTGTCTTTGGTGACCAGCATGATGTTGTTGCTGTTCGGGAGCGTTACTAACCGGAGAGTGTCGACGGCGTTGCTGGTGCCGGTCAAGGTGTGTTCGGTCGGCCCCACCACCCAGGGATTGGATGTGACTGTGGATGACCAAACACGGTAGGTGATCTTTCCGGGAGAGCCGTTATAATAGGCCACCACGCATCGCCCAGAATTTTCCCAGGCGATGTCGAAGGCCTTCGAGGTGGCGCCCGGAAATCCTCCCGAGGTGTTGAATTCGCTGGTCCATGTGTTTGTTTCCCCGTTCCAGGACTGGACATGGAGATTCCCGTTGCTGGAGACGGATCCCAACATCTTCCTGTTCTTTTGCACGGGACACGACTCAAGCGCCACCCACCGGATGGTGGCCTCGGCGGTCTGGGCGGCCCGCGCGTTGGCGTCCCAGGCGGCCCCGGACCATTCATCGTATTGGGGGATGGCTTGAGTCCCGGCTCCATAGACGATCATCCCGGCGGCGGGCCCGGAGGGTGCGGCTGTCACCGTCGATATGTTCGAGAGGGCGCTGGTGTTAGGAACGGGCGCGGCATCGTCATAGACCTTGATGGCGAAATAGTAGGTGGTGTTCGGCGTCAGGCCGGCCACGGTCGTCTCTTCGCCGTTCCCCGCGGCCTTCGGCGTGTCGACCGGATAACTGGAGACGATGCTGTCGAAGTTGGCCGCGGTGATCGCGACGGTCGCGTATTTTAAAATGTAGCCGCTCGCCGTGCCCGTCTGGCCGTCGTCTCCGACCGCCGTCCAGGTCAGGTTGACTTCGCCCGGGAACGAGCCGGTGGCTCCGCTCAGGTCGGTGATGGCCGACGGTGCCACGCGTCCGGCCCAGGCCGAATTGCCCGTCGTGTTGGACAGTCCGGAGAGGTTCCCGGCCTTGTCGGTCGTTTTGACGGCCACATAATAGGTCGTTCCTTCCGTCAGTCCCGTGAGTGTCTGGTTTTCGCCGAGCCCCTGGACCTTGGGCGGCCAGGATTGGGAATAGGTCGAGGCCGCATCGAAATTCCCCGCCGAGAGGACGTTCGTCGAATATTTGACGGTGTAAGAGGCCGCCTGTCCGACGATGTCGTCATCTCCTGGCGCCGTCCAGGCGATATGGATCTGTCCGGCGCCGCTGTCGGTCGTTGACGCCAGATCCGTGATCCCGTTGGGAGGGATCGTGTCCTTCTTCACGAAGAAGACGTCGGTGAACGTGCTGACCGATAGGAGATCGTCCACGGCCCGCACCGACACATAGTTGGTCCCGTTTTGCAGAAGATCGAAATCGAGGTTCCAGTTCGTCTCGTAGGTGGATTGAGCCGCCTGGGTGAAGAGGTGCGTCCACGGGATGATATTCCCCGCGCCTCCCGCAAGTCCGGGCGCGTTGCTGACGGTATAAGACGCGCTGATGACGCCGGAATAGGAGTCCTGAAAATCCACGTTGTATCCTCCCGCTTTGGCGACGGCACGCCAGACGGTGTCCCCGCCGGATTCGGAATTGGTCACGGTGGGAGGGACGGTGTCCTTCTGGACAAAGAAGGCATCGAGGTTTTCCGTCTGGTTCCCGGCCAGATCCGCACATCGGATGGAAACGTAGTTCCTCCCCGCCGTGAGCGTGCTGAAATCCACCCCCCAGTTGTCGTCGCGCTGGGCTGTTCCGGAGGAGATCGTGAAGATGTTGATCCACCCGGTGACGGGATTCCCGAGCCCTGCCGTGGAGGAGACACGGTAATCGGCCGACAGGACGCCGGATTGATCGTCGCCGAAGTCCACGTTGTAGACGGCTCCGGGATCCTCTTTGATCCACGCCGTGACGTCAGACTGGTTGTCCGTGATGTCCGGCGGGACCGTGTCTTTGAAGACCTTGAAGGCGTTTTCCTCGATTTCCGACGTGTTTCCGGCCCGGTCGATGGCGCGGAGATGGATGTAGTTGGTCACCCCTTGTCCCAACGAATCCCAGACGGTGTCCGGGAAACCCCACGCCGCCGAATATACATCGTCGTTGATGGAGGCCTGGACGTCGGACCAATCCAACAGAGGAGTCGACGATTGGCCGGCGCTGGTGGTCAGACGGACTTGAAATTTATCGAGCCGGGATCCGCCGGTATCCGTGACATCGATCCCGTCGTAGATGGCCCCGGGGTTCGTCGTCCTCCAGGTGATGTCGTATCCGGCGGAGGTCGTGTTGGAGATCGTCGGACTCGTCAGGTCGATGACGAACGATCTTGTCGACGAATAGATGGAACTGTTGGTGGCGGCATCGCGGCTCCTCACGCGCCAGTAATACGTTCCCTGGACCAGACCGGTCAAGGTCGATTGAGCGGTCACCGGGTTGGAACTGTCTGTGACGAAAGAAAAGAGGATGTCGGAGGATATTTGGACCAGGTAGTCCGCCGTCCCCGAGGCGTTGTCCGACGAATCGGACCAGGAGAACGAGACGCTGTCGGAACCGAATGCGGCGTCATCGGCGGGCGTGAGGAGCGATGGAATTGAGGGGGGCGCGGTGTCTTTCCTGACGTAGAACGCATTTTGGGTCACCGAGGAGGTCGATCCCGCGACGTCCATGGTGCGCACGTGCACGTAGCAGGCTCCGTTCGGCATCAGATTGAACGTGCCCGCGGGGATCGACCACGGTGTGGCATAATGGGTGGTGTTGAGCGCCGAGAGGACCGTCGACCAATCCTGGACGGCCGGGCTGGTGACGCCCGTCGCCGTCGTCACCCGGATCTGGAAATGGGACAGGCCGCTGCCGCCCCCGTCCTGAAATTCCACGGCATAAGAGCCGGTGTTCGTGTTCCTCCAGGTGTCGTCACCCGATTGGTTGTTGACGACGGTGGGAGTGGTCGTGTCTTTTCGGATATGGAAAACATCCGTCATCGTGGCCGATGATCCGGCGGTGTCGTAGGCCCGCACCGAGACATAATTCGTCACGGTTTCCGTCAGTCCTGAAAAGTCGATACCCCAGTCGGCGGTATAGGAGATCCGGCCCGTGGAGGTGAAGATCGTCGTCCAGGGGATGATATTGCCGGATCCCCCCGAAAGTCCCGACGAACCGTGGACGGTGTATTGGGCTGTGGCCAGCAGGGACAACGCGTCCTCGAAGTCGACGTTATAGATGTTGCCCGGATCGATCCGTCTCCACGTGGTGTCCCCCTCTTGCAGGTCCGTCAGGACGGGTCCTTGCGTGTCCTTCCGGATGATGAAGGCGTCGGCGGACGTGGTCGTCCCGCTGGAATTGACGATGGCCCTCACGGAAACCCAGTTGAAGGACGATTTGAGGTTCGAAAACGACACGCTCCAATCGGTCTCATAAGAGGAGGCGTTCAGGTTCGGGCCGGCGATGTCCGTCCAGGGGATCAGGTTGCCCTCTCCGCCGGAAAGACCGGGCGCGCCGGCGGCCGTGTATTGAACACGGTTCAACAGCGAGAGCCCGGTGTCATAGAAGTCGACGTCATAGAGAGCCCCCGGGACACTCTGCCAGGTGGTGACTCCCCCGGACAGATGGTTCGTGATGGACGGCACGGCACTGTCCTTGAACACTTTGAAGGCATCGGTGCTCA
The DNA here is from genome assembly GCA_022709755.1 of Elusimicrobiota bacterium. Taxonomy (GTDB): domain Bacteria; phylum Elusimicrobiota; class Elusimicrobia; order FEN-1173; family JAKLIF01; genus JAKLIF01. The sequence goes on from JAKLIF010000006.1 coordinate 51,839, forward strand.
CGGCGACGTTGTTGGCGAAATCGACGGCTTGTACCGTGATGTAATTGGTGACGCCATTGCCCAGAAGGACGTTGAAGACGGATTGAGGAAGCGTCCAATCGGTCGTGTAGGATGAACTGGCGATGTTGGAAACCACGGTCGCATAGGCGATCAGGTCCGGCCCGCCGGCGCCGGGGATCGTCGAGGCTTTGACGGCGAAAGAGGAGAGACGGCTCCCGCCGGTGTCGTTCAGGTTGACGTCATAAATGCCGCTGTTGGCGTTGCGGATGGCGGTGTCCCCGCCGACGAGTCCGGCGCCGACCGTGATGACCGGGGGCGTGGTGTCTTTGCGTATGAAGAAGGCGTCGCTGAGAGTCTGGGCGTTGGACGCCTGATCGAGGGTCTTGACCGAGACGTAGAGTTGTCCTTCTCTCACGGCGTCGAAGCCGATTCCCCAGAGGTCCGTGTAATAGGTCGTCTGGATGTCGAGGGCGATGTCCGTCCATCCGAGCACGTCTCCGACCCCGCCGGAGAGCCCGGACGAACTGGCCACGGTGTATTGCGCGCGATCCAACCGGCTCCCCCCGGCATCGAAGAAGTCCACATTATAGACGGCTCCGGGATCCGTCCTCCTCCACACCGTATCGTCGGATTGGAGATCGGAGATGGTGGGGTAGGTGACATCCTTGAGGATGTGGAAGACGTCATAGGAGGTCGTCATCTGGTTCAGGTTGTCCATGGAACGGACCGAGACGTAGTTGGTGCTCCCTTCGGTCAATGCCGTGAAATCGACGCTCCAGGCCGTCGTGTGGGTCGATTCGTTGACGGGACTGGCGGCGATCGCCGTCCAGGGGATGAGATTCCCCACTCCTCCCGGAAGGCCGGTCTGGCTGGCGACCGTGTATTCGATCGTCTTCAGTTTGGATCCGTTGTCGTAGAAACGCACGTCGTAGGCCGTGCCGCTGACGTTGCGCCAGGTGGTGTCACCCGCTTGGAGGTCGGAGATCAGGGGTGGAGACGTGTCTTTTTGGATGTAGAACGCATCCACCGTGGTGGTTGACAGGGATGTCCGGTCGAACGCTCTCACGGAAACAAGGTGGCGGCCTTCCGGCAGGACGGTGAACGTTCCGGCGCCGATGGCCCAGTTCGACGTGAAGGAGGCGGTTCCCGTGGAGGAGAACAGGGTGACCCACGGGACGAGGTCGCCGGTCCCGCCGGGAAGCCCCTCGACGGTGTTGATGGTGAATTGGGCGGTGGTGAGTCCCGATCCGACGTCGGCGAAATCGATGTTGAATGCCGCGCCGGGGTCCGCCTGATACCAGGTGGTGTCTCCGCCCTGCAGGTCGGTGATGGTCGGGGATGACGTGTCCACCGTGAACGAACGGGTCGATGTGAAGACGGAGTTGTTCTGGGCCCGGTCGGTGGTTTTGGCCCGCCACCAATATTGTCCCGTCGTGAAGGCCGTAGAGGTCGACTCCGAGACGGCGGATGTCGTCGTCCTCGACACGCTGGCGAAGGAGGATACGGTGGAAATTTCCAGCGTGTAGTTCAGTATCCCCGAGGCGGTGTCCGAGGAGTCGCTCCAGTCGAAGAACAGGTCCGTCTCGCTCGTGAGGTGTCCGTCTGACGGCGAGGACAGTGACGGCGTCCCCGGAGGGGTCGTGTCCTTGAATATGAAGAAGACGTCGCTGGCGGCGGTGGAGAGATCGAGCTGGTTGAAGACGCGCACGGAGACGTAGTTGGTCGCGCCTTCGGTCAGAGTGGAGAAGTCCACGGACCAGTCGGTCGTGTAGGACGCCACCCCCTCCGCAAAAGTGAAGATCGCCGTCCAATCCTTGATGACGTCGCCGGACTGACCCGCGCCGGCCCGGACGGTATAATCGGCCCTCTTCAGTCCGGACCCCGCGTCGGCGAAATTCACGTTATAGACCGTCCCGGCCGATTGACGGTAGGTCGTGTCCCCCTCCTGCAGGTCCTGCACCAGCGGCAACGTGGTGGATTTCCTGACGAAGAAGACGTCGGTCTGCGTGTTGGTCGAAGGGACGAGGTCGTAGACGCGAACGGAAACGTAGTTGGTCGCGTTGTTGACCATGTTCTCGAAGACGGAGTAGGGTAACGGCCAGTTCGTGTCGTAGACGATCGCGCCGATGCCGGTCACCACGTCCGTCCAATCGGAGGTGAAGGCGCCGCCGCCGTTCGGTGTCGTGCTGGACCGCACTTGGAATTTGTCCAGGTTCATCCCGGAGAGGGACTGGAAATCCACGTTATAGACGGAGGTGTTGGTGCTGACCCAGTTCTGGTCGCCGGGCTGATTGTCCACGATGCCGGGCAGGGAGGCGGCCTTGATGACCTTGAAGACGTCCGAACTGACGCGGACGTTTCCGGCGGTGTCGGTGAGCCGCACGGAGACATAGGATGTGGCATGGTTGGGAAGGGCGTTGTAATTGATCGTCCAATCCGCGGTGTAGGACGTTGCGCCGATGGAGAGGGCCACGGGCGTGTAGGGCAGGATCTCGCCGCCCATCTCGCCGGTCTGTGTCCAGACGGTGTATTCGACTTTGTCCAGGAGCGAACCGCCGAGATCGTAAAAATCCACGTCATAGGCCGTGTCGGGGGAGGTCACCGGGACGGTGTCGTCCGGGAAGTTGTTATCCGTGACGGTGGGGGCCGTGGTGTCCTTGAGGACGATGAAAGCGTCCTGGACCGTCGTCCCTTGCCCCAGATTGTCGTAGGCCCTCACGGAGACATAGTTCGTTCCCTCATGAAGCAGGGAGAAGGTGAGTGTCCAGTTGGACGTGTAGGAGGAGACTTGGACGGGGGAGGTGATCGACGTCCACGGGATGCGGTCCCCTTCCCCGCCGGGCAGGGCCGTCGCGCCGGACACCGTGTATTGGACCGTGGCCAGGAGCGAGAGCGTGTCGAAGAAATCGACGTCATAGGTCGTCCCCGCCGCGCGACGCCATGTGGTGTCGCCGCCGGCGATGTGGTCGGCGATGACCGGCGGGGTCGTGTCTTTCCTGATATAGAAAACATCGTTCAGGGTCCGGGTGGTTCCGGCCATGTCCCAGGCTTGAACGGAAATGTAGTTGATCCCTTGGGCCAGAGCATCGAAATTCACGGCCCATGGAGAAGAGAAGGCGGACTGGTCGAGCCCCGAGACCGTCAGCGTCGAATAGGGAATCACCTGGTCTCCGGTCTGAGCGGAACCCGTCCAGGCGGTGTAACGGACGGTGTCCAGACGGGAGAGCAGGTCTTCGAACGTGACGTTGTAGGTGGTGCCGGGATCTTTGCGCCAGACGGTGTCTCCGTTTTGGGAGTCCGTGATCGTCGGAGGTGCCGTGTCTTTCAAGATCCGGAACGTATCGGTGTCCGTCGTCACCGATCCGGCGACGTCTTGGACGCGCACCGAGATATAGTTGGTTCCGGGGCGCAACAATCCGAACTGTCCGCCGGCCAATGTCCAGTTTCCGGAGTAGGAGGCGCTGGAGATCCCGGTGACCGTGTCGCTCCAATCCGGTGAGGCGGTCCCGGCTCCGCCCGGCGCGGTGGATGAACGGATCTGGAATCGGGACAGGAGGCTCCCCCCCGCATCGGCGAAATCCACGTCGTAGCTCCCCGTGTCGGCGTTCCTCCAGGTGGTGTCTCCCCCCGTCATGTGACTGGTGAGGGAGGGCGGGGTGGTGTCTTTCATCACGAAGAAGACGTCGTTGAGAACGGCGGTGTTGCCCGCCGAATCATATATCTGAGCGCCGACATAATTTTTTCCCTCACGGAACGAGGCGAATGCCTCGTCGGTCAGGGGCCATTCCGAGAGATAGGACGTCGTGTTCAAGGATGTCAGCGTGTCTGTCCAGTCCGGCGAGAAGGGCCCCGTTCCTCCGGAGGTGGTGCTGGCCCGGACCTGGAACCGGGACAACAAAGATCCGTTCGTCGGCGTGTCCCTGAAATCCACGTTGTAGGATCCTGTGTTGGAGTTTCTCCAGACAGTGTCGTCTCCCGGAACGGGGTCGGTGATGCTCGGAACGCTCACGTCCCGGAGGATGTAGAACGCGTCTTTCAGGGTGGTCGTGGCTCCGGTGGTCTTCCAGGTCCTCACGGAGACGTAGTTCGTCCCTCCCTCCTGCAGGTTCGAGAAGTTGACCGTCCAGTTGGACTCCCAGGACGTCACGTTGAGGGGCGGCACGCCGATGTTTGTCCAGGGGATGACGGCTCCTTCTCCGAGGAGGAGATCCGGAGCGTTATCCACGGTGTATTGGGCCGCCTGGAGGAGCTGACTGCTGTTGGAATGGAAATCCACATCATACGCTGTTCCGCCCATTCTGCGCCACGACTCATCACCCGATTGATGGTTGTCGATCACCGGGGCCGATGTGTCCTTCTTGACGTAGAAGACGTCCTTGGAAAGGACGGAGCTTCCCGCCACGTCGAAGACGGCCACGGAGACATAGTTGGTGCCGTCCGCCAGAGATTCGAAATCCACTCCCCAGAGGTCCGTATAATGGGTCGCTCCGATGGAGAGTTCCAACGGCGTCCAGGGGAGGATCGAACCTGTCCCGCCGGGAAGGTCCGCCGAGGAGTCCACGGTGTATTCGATGCGGTCCAGTCGAGAGCCGCCCGTGTCGAAGAAATCGACGTCGAAGACGGCGCCGGGGTCCGTGATGTGGACGGAGTCGTCTCCCGATTGGTGGTCATCGATGGAAGGAGGCACGGTGTCTTTTAACACGTAGAAGACGTCTGTCTGGGCGGTGGTGGATCCGGCCTGGTCCCAAACACGGACGGAGACGTAATTGGTCGTTTCGAGTGAGAGCGATTCGAAATCCACGGACCAATCCGATTCGTAGGAATCCGCTTCCAGGGGCGTGTCGATGTCCGTCCAGGGGATGACGGTTCCCACCCCGCCCGGCAATCCCGGCGTGTCATCGACCGTGTATTGAAGTCGGGAAAGACGGCTCCCTCCCTGGTCTTGGAAGTGGACGTCATAGTTCGTCCCCGGGAGTCTCCGCCAAACGGAATCGCCGACCTGGCCGTCGCTGATGGAAGGAGGGACCGTGTCTTTTCGGATGACGAACGCATCGTTGAGGAAGGAGATGTTCCCGGCATAATCGCGGACTTGGACCGAGACATAGTTTGTGCCGTTCTGGAGCAGGGAAAATTCCACGGGCCAGTCCGTGCCGTAGACGTCGGAATGGATGTTTTCAAAGATGACGCCTTGCTCCCAGGAGATGAGTTGGGTCCCCTGTTGACCCGACGAAGTCCTGACGGAGTAGAGGATGTCGTCGAGGGTGGATCCGCCTGAATCCTGGAAGTTCACGTTGTAGACGGTTCCGGACGCGTTCTTCCATTCATAATCGCCCCCCGCTTCACCGTTGGTGATGACCGGCGCCGTCGTGTCCTTGAAGATGCGGAACGTGTCGGTGCTGACCGTCGCGTTCCCCGCCATGTCGTAGGCGCGGACGGAGACGAAGTTCGTGGCGTTCTCGGTCAGGGAGGAGAATTGGACCGTCCAATCGGAAACAGAGGAGGTCTGGTTTAACCCGGGTCCCGCCAGGGTGGTCCACGGGATGATGTTTCCGGTTCCGCCGGAAAGGCCGGAGGAACTGCTGACGGCGTATTGGATCCTTTCGATCCGGGAGGCGTCATCCTGAACGTTGACGTCGTAGGCCGTCCCCGGCGCGTTCCGATAGGTGGTGTCGCCGGCGAGGAGTCCGGCGCCGACCGTGACGACGGGACCCGATGTGTCCTTTTTGACGAAGAAGGCGTCGGCCAGGACCGCGGATGATCCGGCCAGGTCGTAAGCCCGGACGCTGACGTAGCTGAGGCTCGACGTCAGGGCCTCGAAATCCACCGCCCAATTGGCTGTGTAGCTGGAGAGATTCAACCCCGGTCCCGCCACGGCCGTCCAGGCCAGGATATCCCCCACTCCGCCGGGCAGCGCCGACGACGTGTGGGCCGTGTAGTCGATCCGGTCGAGCCGGCTTCCCCCCGTATCGAAGAAGTCCACGTTATATCCGTCGGGCCGGGCGGTCAGGCGCCAAACCGGATCGGATCCCGCGGGTTCGTTGTTGATGGTCGTGGGAGCCGCGTTGTCCTTGCGGATGAAGAAGGCGTCCACCCAGACCGTCGTGTGCCCCGCCAGGTCTTCCACCCGGAGGGTTACGTAGTTCGTCCCGTTCTGGAGAAGCGCGTAATCGACCGCCCAGTCTTCCGTGCGGGTGTCGGAGCCGATGTTGTCCGCGATCAATCCCGATTCGAAAGAGATCAGGAGTGTTCCGGACTGTCCCGTGGAATTCCAGACGGAATACCGGGCCGATTTCAGATGGGAATATCCGGCGTCGAGGAAATCCACGTCATAGACCGCTCCCGGATCGATCCGTTGCCATGTGGTGTCCCCATTCAGAAGACTGTTTCCGATGGCGATCGACGGAGGGATGGTGTCGACGGTCACGCTGAACGTCGAACTGAAGGCGGACGTGTTCACTGCGGGGTCTCGGGCGCGGACCCTCCAATAATACTGTCCGGAAGGCAGAGGGCCCGGCGCGAACTGCGATGAGACCGGCGACGAGCTGTAGAACAATGGGGTGAAGAAGGCGTTCGTCGACAGTTCCAGCGAGTAGGAAAGGATGCCGGACGTCTCGTCCATCGCGTTGTCCCAGTCGAACGTGAGGCTGGCCGTGGACGTCACTGTCCCGTCGGCCGGGGTGAGCGGGTTCGGAATGCTGGGAGGGACGGTGTCTTTCCGGATGAAGAAGGCGTCTGTCTTCACGTCTGAGGCGTTTCCGACAACGTCCAGCACGCGCACGCTGACGTAATTCTGTCCTTGAGGGAGAGAATCGAAGAACGAACCGGGGACGGACCAGGCGTTTGAGTAGGAATCGTTCGGGCTCAGTCCGGTCTCGATGTCCGACCAATCGGGCTGGAACGGGCCCGCTCCAGCGGTGGTGGTGCTCGCCCGCGCTTGGAATTTGTCCAGATGGGATCCGCCGGTGTCGTTGAAGTCCAGGTCGTAGGATGCCGTGTTGGAGGATCTCCATACCGTGTCAGACCCGTAGGCCATGTTGTTGGTGACGGTCGGGGGAAGGGTGTCGTGCCGGTCGTAGGCGAAAGCGAAGCATTGGCGGTTGATGTCTGACGCGTTGGTCGTGTGTGTCGAATATATCGTGGCCCAATTGTTTGAACCTGGTTGCCACAGGATCGAGCGGACATCGTTTGCGTTCGAGACGGCTGTCAGGACGATGTTGTTCGTGTTGGGGTCCGATGTCATCTGGATCCAGTCGATCTGGCCGCTCCAACTGGTGTTGGTGTTCTCCGTGGCCGTGGCCAGCGTGCCGGGATACCACGTCCCGCTCAACCAGTAGGCATATGAGACCCTGGTGTTGGCGGGGTTCCCGCTGTCCGCGATGGTGGCCACCAGTTTGCTGGTCTTCTTCTCCCAGGCGATGTCCATGGGCCGTCCGTTGGTGGGCGCGATGACGAGGCCGTCTTCCGTGGGGCCTGCGTCATACATGTTCCCGTCCCACATTCGGAGGTTCCAGTCGCTTCCGGAATCCAGGGAGGCGAATCCGATCTTGTCGGAGGAGGGGTCGGCTTCCAGCCGGATGTATCGAGGCTGGCCTCCGAACACGGGGGTCGACAGGGCGGTGGCCCAGGTCGACCCGTTGAAAATACGCGTGTTCGCGTTGTTTCCGACCTGATATCCGTAGACCGCCAGACAATCCCCCGAATCGCTCTCCCAGGCCACGTCGAAACATTCGTAGGTGGCTGTCGGGGCGGTCTGGGTGAGCCGCACGGAGTTGGCCCAGGCGGCGGACGTCCATCGGACGGCGAAGATGTCGCTGTTCGTCCCATCCAGGGCGATGACCATGATTTCGTCGCTGGTGGATTTGGGTTGAGCGCGAACCCAATAGAATGTCCCCGCGGTGACTCCGGCCAGAGTCGTCGTGCTGGCCGGACCGATCCATGAACTGCCATCCCATATCCGGTATGACAATGTGTTGGCGCCGTTCGCATAGACGACCATCGCCCGTCCGGTGCCGTGTTCGTAGGCGATGTCGAACCCCCGATAATAGGCGTTGGTGTCGCCGGTGACGGTGGTGTTCCATTCGTCCGACCATTCGCCGGTGTTGCCATTATACCGATGAACGCTCAATCGTCTGTCGGAAGAGAGTATCCCGAGGATCTTTTCTTTCCGGTTCCGCGGGTTGCTTCTCAGGACATGCCACCGTTGAGTGCCCGTGGCTCCGGCTCCGGCTTTCACCGTGTCGAAAGTCGAAGGACTCCAATTCCGATAGTAGGGGGCCGTGCTGGTGCCTTGTCCGAAGGTGACCATTCCGTTCATCTCGCTCATCGTGGCGGCCATGGCGGAGGGCGAATTGGACAGGCCGGACGGGTTGGACGCCTCATCCAGCGCTTTGACGCAGAAATAATATGTGGTGGATTCGACGAGTCCGTCGATGACTTGGGTCTCCGCTTCATAGGCGGGTCGGGGTTCCCAGGTCTGGGCGAAAGTCGTCGCGCTGTTGAATTCGGCGGTGTTCGTGATGGCCCCGCCGGTCCGGTATTTGACGACATAAGACGACGCCGTCCCGGTCATCCCGTTGTCACCGGGAGCCGTCCACAGGAGCTGTATCTCTCCGGGCCGGTCACCGGTGTAGGCGGCCAGATCGATGATCGAGTCGGGCGCGGTGGTGTCGTTTCCGGACGTGGCGCTGTTCCCGCTGACGTTGGATAAGGACGATGGATTCCCCGCTTTGTCGACCGATTCGATGGCGACGAAATATTGCGTTCCCGGAAGAAGGCCGGTGAGTGTTTCATTCTGAGTCTGTCCGGGGTCCAGGATCAGCCAGCTCTGGCTGTAGGTCGCCGCGTTGTCGAAATCCACCTGGCTGCTGTACTGGGTCGTGGAGTATTTGACGATGTATTCCGCCACGGCGCCATTGGACGATCCGTCGTCTCCCGGGGCCGACCAGGAAATCCCGATGGATCCCTCTCCTCCGGCGGAGGCGGCCAGGTTCTGCAGGGCGGCCGGAGGCACAGTGTCTTTCTTGACATAGAAAGCGTCGGGAGTCGGGGTCGACAGGTTCCCGGCCACATCAGCGGCCCTGACGCTCACATAGTTGGTCCCGGAACCCAACAAGGTGAAATCGATTCCCCAGGGAGCGTCGTAGAGCGACGAGTTGATGCCTCCGACAGCGGTCGTCCAGGGGACGACGTTCCCTTCTCCGCCCGAGAGGCCCGGCGAATCCGAAACGGTGTATTGGATATACGACACGAGCGAGAGGGCATCGTCGACATCGACGTCGTAGACGGCGCCGGGATCCGACTTGCGCCAGGTGTCGTCACCCGATTGATTGACGGTGATCCCGGGAGGCGTCGTGTCTTTCTTGACGAAGAATACGTCCGGGGACGGCGTGCCGGTCGAACCGCAGACGTCCACGCCCCTCACGCTCACATAGTTGATTCCCTCGTTCAATAGATCGAACGTCCCCGGGAGGAGAGACCAGTCCGTCGAATAAGAGGGCGTGTCCGTGCTCCGGACGAGTGTCCAGTCTTGGATCGTGTTTCCGGACAGGAGAGCCCCGGTCATCACTTTCGTCTGTATTTGAGAGACGCCCGAATGGGTATCTTGAAGATCCACGTCGTAGGACGCGGTGTTGGCCCTTCTCCAGACGGTGTCTCCGGATTGGTGGTTGAGAACCGTCGGACCGACCGTGTCTTTCCTCATTTTGAAAACGTTGTTGAATGTGGCGGTTGTTCCCGCCATGTCCCAGGCTCGGACGCTCACATGGTTGTCGCCCTGTCCGAGTGAATCAAAGACGAGTGACCAGTCGGATCCATAGGTCGGTTGGTTCCATCCGGCGGCGATGGATGTCCAATCCAGAATGACCGCGCTCGCAGGATCGGTTCCCGCCCGGACGATGTATTCCAGCGTGTCGAGTCCAGAGAGACCGTTGTCCTGGAAATGAACGGCATAGGATGTTCCTCCGCTGCGGACATAGGTCGTGACGTCGTCCTGTAGGTCGATGACGGCCGGAGATTGAGTGTCTTTGCGGACGAAGAATACATCGGACTCTGTCTTGAAGTTTCCGGCCGTGTCGTAGGCGAGAACGGAAACATAGTTTGTCCCGTTCCGCAAGAGCCCGAAATTCACGCTCCAGTCGGATGTGTAGCTCGGTGTGGAAAGGCCAGAAACGGCGGTTGTCCAGGGGATGACGTCCCCCTCGCCGCTCGGGAGGCCAGAGGAAGATGAGACGGTATATTGGATCTCGTTCATCAACGACAGATTATCGGCAAAGTCGACGTTGTAGAGGGTTCCCTCGCTGCCCCGCCAGGTCGTGGCGCCGTCCTGGAGATCGGAGATGATGGGAGCGACGGTGTCTTTCTTAATGTAGTAGACATCGGCAGCGACAGTGGTGGCTCCCGACATGTCATAGGTTCGCACTGAGACGTGGTTGATGGTGGAGATGAGGGCATCGAAATCGACGGGCCAGTTCGTCGTGTAGGCGGCCGTGCCCGCGGGGATCGTGAAGATGTTCGTCCAGGGAACGATGTCTCCCACTCCTCCGCTGAGTCCTGTGTTGCGTGAAACGGTGTAGTCCGCTCCCCTGAGGAGTCCACCGGGATCTCTGAAATCAACGTTGTACGCGGTGCCCGCGGTTTTTCTCCACGTGTCGTCCCCGGACTGGAAATCGTCTACCAGCGGGGCCGAGAGGTCGACGATCGTGCTGCATTCGGGACCTGTGGAGGGATTGGGAGGATCCGTCTCGGAGAGATTCCCGGCCCAGTCCCGCGCCACTAGCCGGAACCCGTATGTCGCTCCTCCCGCGGCGGTGAAGGGGATGGGGCTGGCAGTATGGGTGCTTCCATACTGGACCCAGGTGTAGGGAGCAACGGTTTGGACCGTGTAGAAGAGTTTCACCCATTTGACATCCGATAGGGTGTCCGAGGACGAATACTGCACGTTGAATTGGGTATTGCCGACATAAGACGGAGAGGACGGCGCATCCGTCGGGGGCACCGTGTCCTTCTTGACGTAGAAGGCATCCACCGTCACGGCGCTCGTACTCCCCGCTGTATCCATGGCCCTGACGCTGATCCAGTTGTAGCTGGATTTAAGACTGGTGAAATTCAGCGACCACGGCGTGGCATAGGAATCCGAGTTGATGTTCCAGGCGGCGGTGGTCCAAGGGACCAGGCTCCCCTCGTCGGAGAGGAGTCCGGGGGCGCTGTCGGCCGTGTATTGGAACTTGCTCAGACGGGATCCTCCCGTGTCGTCGGAGGAGACGGAATAGGTCGTACCCGCGGCGTTCCTCCAGGTGTCATCGCCATTCTGGCTGTCGGTGATGGTCGGCGGAACGGTGTCCTTCTTCACGTAGAACGCGTCGATGCGCGTGACCGAGGATCCGGCATGGTCGAACCCGACCACAGTGATGTAGTTGGTGGATTGGTTCAGGAGAGCATCGAAGACGACGGACGGGAGCGACCAGTTCGCCGTGTATGAGTTGCTGTTGATGTCGAGCGCCGCATCCGTGTATCCGATCAGGTCGGGACCGTTCCCGCCGGCGACCGTGGAAGCTTTCACCTGGAAACGGGAGAGCAGACTTCCCCCCGTGTCGGCGAAATCCACATTGTATGATCCGCCGTTGACGTTCCTCCAGGTGGCGTCGCCCGTCTGCGTGACGGTCAGGGTGGGCGGAGAAGTGTCCTTCTTCACGTAGAACGCGTCCACGTGGGTCTTGGTGTCGCCCGCCACGTCCCAGACACGGAGGGAGACATACCCGGTGCCTTCGGAGAGCGCCGCGAAATCGACGGCCCAATCCTGGGTGAATTCGGCGGTCCGCGTGGCCGTGAAGATGTCCGTCCACGGGATGATTCGTCCCTCCCCGGTGGACAATCCGGCGGTATGATCGACGGTATATTGGGCGGTTTCCAAGAGGGAGCCGCCGGCGTCGAGGAAGTTGACGTCGTAGAGCGTTCCGGCGGTTCGCCGCCAGTCGTCATCTCCCAGGACGAGGTTTTGGATCGTCGGCTTGGTGACGTCTTTGAGGATATAGAACGCGTCTTGGACCGTGGTCATATGCAACAGAGCGTCCCAGACACGCACGGAGACGTAATTGGTTGAGCCCTCCGGGAGGTCCGAGAAGCGCACGGTCCAATCGTCGGTATAGGAATGGGTCCCGATGTCCACGGCGAAGGAGGTCCAGGGGATGATGTTCCCTTCTCCACCGGACAAGCCGGGAGCGTCGCTCACCGTGTATTGGGCCGTGGCGAGACCCGAGAGGGCGTCTTCGAAATCCACGTCATACGCTGTGCCGAGCTGGTATCGCCAGGCGGTGTCTCCTCCCGATTCGCCGTTCGTGACCGTGGGGGCCGTCGTATCCTTCTTGACGATGAAGACGTCTGCGAGGGTCGTCGTGCTCCCCGCCAGGTTGAGGGCCCTCACGGAAACATGATTGGATCCCGGGGGGAGCGCCGCGAAGTCCAGAGACCAATTGTCCATGTATCCCGTCGTCCCGGACAACCCCGCGCTGATTGTGGTCCACCCGAGGATATCACCCTCTCCTCCCGGCAATCCCGCCGAGGAATGGACGGTGTAGGAGACGGTCTCCAATCCGGATTCCTGATCCTCGAAATCGACGTTGAACCCTGCCGCCGGCCCCGTATCCCTCCAGGGCGATTCTCCGGATTCGTTGTCCGTGATGACCGGCGGCGTGATGTCCTTGCGGAGGTGGAACGCGTCAACAACGACGTGCGTGGAACCCGCCGCATCATAGGCGCGGACGGAGATCTGGTGTGTCGCGCCGTTAGCCAGGGCGTTGAAGAAGGAGTTCGTCATCGTCCATCCCCCGGGATAAGACGGGGAGTTGATGGCGATGACCGCATCGGTCCAATCGGGGGAGAAGGGGCCCGCTTCCCCGGTCATGGTGGAAGCCCTCAGTTGGAATTTTGCGAGCCCGGAGGAGAGGTCTTCGAAAGAGATCGCGTACGTGGCGGTGTTCGCGGAGCGCCAGACGTCGTCGCCCGATTGGGAGTCCGTGATCGCCGGGGGCGTCGTGTCTTTTCGGATGTAGAATGCATCCACCGTCACGGTGGACAACCCTGCCTGGTCGAACACCTGGACGGAGACGTAGTTCGTCACTGATTCACGAAGAGTATCAAAATCCACCGGCCAGTTTACGTCATACAGAGTGATGCCGCCGAGACCCGATGCGATGTCGGTCCAGGGAATGATCGGCGTCCCTCCCCCGCCCGGATCGGCGGTGATCCGGTATTGGACGGTCGCCAGTCCTGACACGAGATCCCTGAAATCCACGTTGTAGGTCTGGCCGGGATTCCGTCGCCAACTCGTATCGCCGGATTGGTAGTCAAAAACCGTGGGAAGGCTGGTGTCTTTCAGGACGAAGAACGCGTCGGGGGCCGTCGCCGAGGAACCGTGAGTGTCGAATACCCGCACGCTGATGTAGTTCGTTCCCTCGGGCAGGAGGTCCCAGGTCTCTTTCAGTAAGGCCCATGGGGTATCGTAGGAGGCGGCGTTGATCCCGGATTGGACGGTGGTCCAGTCTTGCAGGAGGTCCTGAAGGTTGGGGCTCCGTGCCGCCGCCGTTTGAAAATAGGAGAGGGCGTAAAGATAATTTTTCGTCGCAAAGAACACATCATACAGCGTGCCGGAGGAGGATCGCCAGGCGTAATCCCCCTCCTGCTCGTTGTTGACGAGGGGACGCGCGTCCGTCCCCTTGAACACGTAGAAGGCGTCGCTCTGCTCGGTAACGCTCCCGGCGCGGTCGACGGTCCTCACCGAGATATAGTTCTTCCCGGTCGGCATGGAATCGTAGTCCTGGATGCCCCAATTATCCGTGAAATAGGTGGCGTTGATGGAGAGCGCGATCGTCGTCCAGTCCTTCACCAGGGGCAATCCCTGCAACGGGGACGTGGAGATTCGGTATTCCGCCTTGTCGAGGGACCCTCCGGTGTCGTAGAAATTCACGTCGAAGATCGCGCCGGGGTCGGCGTAGAACGTGGTGTTGTTTCCGGACACGTTGTCGTCGATGGTCGGCGGGGAGGTGTCTTTGAGCACGAAGAACACGTCGTCGAGATAGGTCTCGTTGGAAGCGTTGTCGGTCACGCGCACGCTCACGTAGTTGGTCACTCCCTCGGAGAGGAGTTCGAAATCAGAGGCCGCCAGGGCCCAGGGGTCCGTGTGGCTTCCGAGGGAAGCCGACGTGAAGATCGGTGTGAAGGGCACGCGGACGTTCCCCGTCCGGTTCGGCGCGTCGTGGACCGCATATTCGGCGGAATAGAGGAGCGACGTCGCGTCCTGGAATTCCACTTGGTAGAGCGTCCCGGAGGAATTGTGCCAGGTGTAGTCCGGGGATTGGTTGTTGGTGATGGACGGAGGGATGTTGTCCTTTTTGACATAGAAGGTGTCCGAGGCGGTGGAGGTCATTCCCGCCACGTTGAAGGCGCGCACGGAGACGTAGTTGGTCCCCTGATTGAGCGCGTTGAACAGGACGGTCCAATCGGTCTCATAGGAGGCGATTCCACCCGAGGAGAAGAGGGGCTCGTCCGTGATCAACGGGTCGCCGGTTCCGCCGGGGCCCGTCCGGACGCTGTAGTCGGCGCCGGTCAACAGGGAGTCCGGGTCCTCGAAATGGACGTTGTACGCCGTTCCCCCGAAGCGCTTCCATGAATCATCGCCGTCCTGGGCGTCGAGGATGACGGGCGGTGACGTGTCTTTTTGTATGTGGAAGGCGTCTGTCGAAATGGAGCTGATGTTGCCGGCCTCATCATAGGCGCGCAGACTGATATGACTTTTTCCGGGCCGCAGGGCGTCGAAGAGAGATTCCGGGAGGGTCCAGTCCGTGTCATGGTCGAACGAGGAAAGAGTCTGGACATCGGTCCAATCGGGCGAATAGGGGCCTGCTCCCAACGAGGTGCTGGCCCGGATCTGGAATCGGGAGAGACCGGATCCGCTCGTCGCATCATGGAAGGTCGCCTGATAGATTCCCGTATTGGAGGTGCGCCACGTGTCGTCCCCGGTCTGGTTCACGACGAGGATCGGCGGGGTCGTATCGACTTTGATATAGAACGGATCGATGTCCGTCGAAAGTGATTTCGTGTTTCCCGCCTTGTCGTTGACGCGCACGGAAACGAAGTTCTGACCTTCATGAAGCAGATTGAACGTGACACCCCATGGATCTGTGGAAGATTCCAGTCCGTAGTCCGGTCCGATGATCTTGGTCCAGGGGATGTATTCGTCTCCGCCTCCGGACCCCTGAGAGGTGACCCTGTATTCGGCGTAATCAATGGCGGAGGGGGTGTCGAAGAACGTCACGTTGTAGAGGGATCCCGGATCGGCGCTCCGCCAGGTGTTGTCCCCCAATTGGTCGTCGATGATCACGGGATTCGTCACGTCCTTGTTGACGTGGAAGATGTTCACCAGGGACGCGGTGGTCCCCGCCACGTCCCAGACGCGCACCGAAATGTAGTTGGTGGTTCCCCCTTCGGTGAGCGTGGAAAAATCGATCTGCCAGGGCGTGGTGTAGGAGGCCTGGTTCAGGCCGACGAAGATGTCGGTCCACCCCTTCCTCAAGGTCCCTCCGCCGTCCGGTTCGCTGGTGATTTGGTACTGTGCCGTGTCCAGCAATGATCCGCCGAAATCCTCGAACTCCACGGAATAGGCGGTGCCGGGATCCCGCCTCCAGACATCGTCGCCCGCTTGGAAGTCCCGGATGACCGGCGCGATGGTGTCGATCAGGACTTGGAAAGGACCGGAGGGGTCCCCGGAATTTCCGGCGACGTCCACCGTCCGGACGCGCCAGTAATAGGTGGCCGAGGGGAGGTCCGATATCGAAGCCCATTGAGAGGAAACCGGCGATGAAGTGAAGGCGATGGATGTGAAAGAAACGGTCGTCGCGAGTTCGATCACGTAATGGTCCGTCCCCGATTGAAGGTCGGAGACGTCGGTCCAGTCGAACGGGGGTCTGGGATTCTTTGTGAGGGTCTGGTCGCCCGGACTCGTCAGAGACGGCGAGGCGGCGGGGATGGTGTCTTTCCTGACGAAGAAGATGTCCGACGAGATGGAGCTGACGTTACCGACATTGTCCTCCGCGCGGACGGAAATGTAATTGGTGGCGTCAGAAAGGAGGGAATCATAGACGATGGCCGGCAATGCCCAGGGATCGGTGAATGAATTGTTGTCGATTCCCGTCGATACATCCACGAAGCCGATCAGGTCCGGTCCCGATCCCCCGGGAAGTGTGCTGGCTTTGACCTGGAACCTCTCGAGGCGGCTTCCCCCCGCGTCGAAGAAATCGACGTCGTAAACGGCGCCCGGATTGCCGATCCGCCAGGTCATGTCGTCTCCCGATGTCGGGTCGTTCACGATGGGAGTGGACCGGTCAACCAGAAAAGTGCGTGTGGACGAGTAGTCGGAATAGTTCCCGGCCGTATCCCGTGCTCGGAGGCGCCAATAGTAGCTGTTCGTCGACAGGTCGACCGATTCGGCCTGCGAGGTCCAAGGGGCCGAACTGAACGACAGGACGCTGAACAACGGGTCCGTCGAGACCTGAAGGACGTACTGGGATGTGCCGGAGGTCAAGTCCGTCACGCTTCCCCACGAGAAGGATATGTTCCCGTGGTTGAATTGGGCGTTGTCGGAGGGAGAAGAAAGCGATGGGACCGGGGGTGGCGTGGTGTCCTTCTTGACGAAGAAGACGTCCGTGGAGATGACCACGTTCCCCGCGTTGTCCGTGGCCTGGACGGAGACGTAGTTCGTGCCCTCGATCATCGTGGAAAAGTCCACTCCCCACTCGGCGGTGTAGTCGGCCAGGTTGACGGGAGAGGCGGCGATGTCGGTGTAGGATTTCAGGAGCGTTCCCCCCATGTCGGGCGCCGAATGGACCTTGTATCGGAGGGTGTTGAGGAGACTGGCTCCGGCGGTCACGCTCGCCGGGAGGTCGTGAAAATTCACGTTGAAGATCGCTCCGGGATCGGCGGCGAACCAGGTGGTGGCCCCGGCCTGCAGGTTCTCGACGGTGGGGGTCGAGAGGTCGACGACGAAACTGCGCGTGGAGGAATAGACGCTGGTGTTCCCGGGTATGTCCAGTGACCGTACTCTCCAGAAATACTGTTCTGTGCTCAGTCCGGTAACGGCACCCTGGGACGCAAGAGGAGCCGAACTGAAAGACAGGATGCTGAACAACGGATCCGTTGACACCTGCAACACATAGTAGGATGTGCCTGACGTCAGGTCTGTGGCATCGGTCCAGTCGAATGAGATATTGCCGTGATTGTATCGGGCGTTGTCGGAGGGAGAAGAAAGCGATGGGACCGGGGGTGGCGTGGTGTCCTTCTTGACGAAGAAGACGTCCGTGGAGATGACCACGTTCCCCGCGTTGTCCGTGGCCTGGACGGAGACGTAGTTCGTGCCCTCGATCATCGTGGAAAAGTCCACTCCCCACTCGGCGGTGTAGTCGGTCAGGTTGACGGGAGAGGCGGCGATGTCGGTGTAGGATTTCAGGAGCGTTCCCCCCATGTCGGGCGCCGAATGGACCTTGTATCGGAGGGTGTTGAGGAGACTGGCTCCGGCGGTCACGCTCGCCGG
>JAKLIF010000006.1:69516-201111 GCA_022709755.1 Elusimicrobiota bacterium
CAGGTGGTGGCCCCGGCCTGCAGGTTCTCGACGGTGGGGGTCGAGAGGTCGACGACGAAACTGCGCGTGGAGGAATACAGGCCGACGTTCCCGGCGACGTCGAGCGTCCTCGCTTTCCAGAAGTATTGTTTGGCGGTCAGTCCGGAGATCGCGGCTTGGGATGTGACGGGCGCCGAACTGAAAGTGAGAACACTGAACAACGGATCCGTCGAGACCAGGACGGTGTAATTCTGGATTCCGGAACCTCCCGCGTCGGCCCCGTCATCGAAATCCAGTGTAAAAGCCCCCGAATTCCGCGCCCCCTGATCGGGGGGCGTGATGGAGGACATGTCAGGGGCCATCGGTGTCGACAGGTCGATTCCGATGTCGCGGGCCTCTTCCCCGTTTCCTCCGAAACTCACCCAGCTGCTGTTGCCGGCGATCCCGATGACCCGGGCCTGCCAGTGATACTCCGTCCCCGACGATAGACCGGAGATCGTCACCGAACCGCCCAACACGGTCCCCGTGTAACTCTGTGAGACGCCGGTCGACAAGTTGGTCCCGTCGAATGACGGGACGGGTTTTATTTCCACCACGGGGGCCAAGGTGTCCTCCAGGGGTGGAGCCGACATCGAACACTTCAGCACGATGGTGTCGTGGTTGATCCAATTCCCCGTCGAGATGAGAGTGACCGCGTCCGATCGATATTGGTTCAACGTGGTCGGCGGATTCGGCGGAGGGAAGTAGGTGTAGGCCACCTTGGCCGCGGCGGAGATGCTGCGCCGGTCGGCGACGCTCATGTTGTGGTTCCCGGTGTAGGTGGTGCCGTTGGCGGTCGTGATCTGTCCGGCATTGTTGTAAAGGACCGTGGTGGAAAAGGTTTCGTTGGTATGCTGGTGAGTGGCGGTCTGGGAGTTTGTCCCGTTGATGTTGAGGATCGATCCCCTGTTCGCACCGGACGGAGCCGACATGAGGAACCGGTCATGGAGATAAGCGGAACGGAGGGATTTGATCCCGACCGGCGTTGCGGGGTCCGGAAAGTAGAGCGTGAAATTATGAGCCTGGGAGTTCGTCGTCCATTGGCTGGATTGTCCGGCAAAAGCCGAATAGCTTTCCGTGTAGGCCCCCTCGTTCGTGTAATCATAGGTGATGAACAATTCGACGCCGGTGGCCCCGCGGCCGATTTCGGCGCCGTAACTGACGGTGACCGAGGATCCGTTCACCCATTCAGCGGCCATCTCCGTGATGTCGTGGAGCACGGTGAACCCGGAGACGGTGGCGGCTTGGGCCCGGGTCGGATAATTGCGAACAGTGGCGCTCTGTCCCCGGATGGAGGAGGAAATGGCCCAGTTGGTGAGACCCGTCTGGTCGAAACTCGTGTGGATCTTCGCGAAGACCCGTTTGAGTGTGATGTTTCCCTCGTTCAAGTAAACGTAGGTCGAAAAACTTCCGGCGGCCGCCGCGCCGGCCGATTCTCCCAGTCCGTAACAGACTGTTTTCGTCTTGGTGGAAGAGGCATTGGAATAGGAATAAGTGACCACGCACTCCCCGCTGAGCACCGTCGTGTTGGCGCCGCCGGATGGGAACGGGATGACGTTGAGCGTTTGGGTGCTCTTGGCTACGAAACCGGGCACGTTGGTCTGGGCTTGGGTCAGATACAGAAAATCATATGTGGCTTGCGCCACTCCTTCGATGAACATGGTGGGCTCGTAGGCGTTGGCCCCGATCCGGCATCGGATATAGCCGTCGGTCTGCGCCAGATTGGATTGGCGGTGCCCTCGGATCTCGAACCATTGTTGTTGGATGGTGACCCCCGAATCGGCGATGTCGGCGTTGTAGGTGAACGGGACCGTCGTGCCGCCAGTGATGGAAGCGGTGGAGGCGGCGACGTTGGTGGCATAGTAGGCGGGGAAACGGACGGTCTTGACCTGTGTCGTTGAATCGTCGTCATATTCGTACGTGATGTAGAGTTTCAAGGCGTGCATGTTGCTGACCGGCCCGACGATCGTGGCCGAAGACGAATACACCTGATTGTCCCACGCGGTGATCCGGGACGTGACGTCGGCCCGGACCGCGATGCGGTATTGCTCTCCGCTCCCCCTGAACAGTTCCCCCGCCGCGTCATAGACCAGCGCGTTCGGAGTGGGTCCGGTGTTGAAACACATCCTGAGATCGGACGTGTTTGTTCCCGCGACAGTCGCCTGGGCTTCCAGTTCGAGATAGGCGCTCCGTATCACGATGTTGTCCTCCGGCAGATGGACGGTGATGCTGGGCGGGACCCATGAGGCGCTGGAATTCAGATTGGTGGAGCTGTAACGGGACCCGAAATTATATTCGACGGTCTTGATCCGGGTGTCGGCTCCGGCCGTGGCGGCCCGGAGGGACAAAAAGACCAGAAGCCCCCCCGCGACGGTCCATCGTCGGAGTAAGGAGGTGTGAGGGGATCGGTCCATGGATCTGGAGACTGATGCCGTCATTCGCGCTCCATTGTCAGGTCGATTTCAGCGTCAGTGAGGATCCTTCCCATTCTTGTTCCTCAGGGATTCCACGACTTCGTCGAGCGTCAATCCGATCAGCATGTGGTTGACGTGTTTCCTCATGGAATCGTAGAGCGCGATGGACGGGCTTTTCTTGTTCGCCGGCGGAGCGCCGTTGAACGTGAACGCCTCCATCACTTCCCAGACGTTGATCTTCTGCAGGGGTTTCTTCAGTTTGAATCCCCTCCCCCGGGACGACTTCAGGAATCCGGCATGGACCAGGCTCTGAAGCACTTTGTTGCAGTAAGATTCCGGCAGTTTCTGGGTCTGACAGATCTGGCGCGTCTCGTGCCATCCGCCCTGTGAGTGATCGGACAGATATTGAAGACAGGCCAGTCCATAAGCCAAGGTACGATTGAATTTCATTGAAACCTCCTTTGAAGAGTGTGAAAAAGACGGAGTGGTTCCCGATGAAGCCCGCTCCTATAATTGTGGTCGATAAACGGTCAAAAAACAATGTGTTTTTTGACACATCATCGGATATATTATATCCGATATTCTGGGATATAAAGAGTCCGATGGCAAGAGACAAAAAAGAGATGATGGGGAGGATCAGTAGTGGCCCAAAGAGCCGTCTTTTCTGGCCCGTTTCAAGGCCAGAGAGAAAGCCGCGATGCCGACGGGCCAAAGAACAACCGAAAAGACGGTCAGGGCCAGGGCGTGGGGACCGACGTCGCTCCATCCGGCCCCGAGAAGGAGGCTCTTTCTCAGACCCAGGAGGGCATGGTTCATCGGGACCAGGACGGACAGTGAATGGAGCCAGGGAGGCAGGATGTCCGTCGGAAAATAGACCCCGCCCAGGAGTTCGCTCACCGTGGCGACCGTCCATGTCACGGGGTTCCCCCTCTTGAACCGGAGGATGAACGCCGCCGCCAGGACCCCCAACCCCATGAACGCCACCAGCGTCAGGAGAAGGATCATCCCGGCGGCCGGCAGGTTGGCTTGCGGGAGACGGAGCCCGAACAGGAGGAAGCCGAGCGAGAGGTAGAGGACCACTTCCAGCGTGGCGTAGAAGAAGTCCCAGAGACCGGCTCCCACGAGGAACTTCGGGAGGGAGACCGGGGTCAGGAACAGCGGTTCCAGCGTGTTGAGGAATTGTTCCTGTCGGAGGGATTGGGAGAAGGAATTGAGGCCCACGTTCTGGTAGGTCGCGAAGGCGATCCCGATCAGGACGAATGCGAAATAGTTCCCCCCGTAACGTTGCAGGGCGGGGATGGCCGCCTGCCCGAACAATTTGGCCACGAAATAAAACGTGGCGGCGGAAAAGAATACGCTGAACACGTCGAACGCGAAGGCGAATTTGTAAGAGAGTTGGACCGTCATGTCCCTCCGGAAAAAAGCCAGCAGAGTCTTCATCAACACGGGACGACCGCCTCCGTCGATTTCCTGAAAAGGTCGTCGACCGTCATTCCGGGGTTCCGCCGGAGTTCCGTCGAGACGGACCCGCTGAAGCGGACGGAGCCCTTCGAAAGGATCACCCATCGGTCCGAGAATTTCTGCGCGTCGTCGAGGTGGTGCGTCGAGATGAGGAATGTTTTGGGGCGGGGCGGTCTGGAAAGGGAGGTCAGGTATTCGCGCAGCCGGGCCGAGAAATTGGGGTCCAGGTTCTGGGTCGGTTCGTCCAGAAGGACGATGCGCGGGTCGTGCAGGAGGGCGCGGACGATCAACAGCCGCTGTTTCTGGCCGCTGGAGAGTTCCCGGAACGGGGTTTTCAGGATCGCCCCGATCTCCAGGATGTCCGCCATCTCCCCCATCCGCCGTTCCCGGTCGGCGCGGGACAGCCCATGCAGGTCCGAATAGAACCGCAGGTTCTGTTCGACGGTCAGCCGGCCGTAGAAGGAGTGGTCTTCCGAGGAGCCGAACCCGAGCGTCCGCTTCGTTCCCAGAATGTCCGCGAGGACGTCCCGTCCGTCGATGGCGACCGAACCGGCATCGGGGATCAGGAGCGATGAGACGATCTTCAGCAGGGTCGTTTTTCCGGAACCGTTCGGTCCCAGCAGACACAGCGTCTCTCCTTCCGGAACGTCGAACGAGACATCGGATAGGACCGTTTTCACGGTCTTCCCCGTCGTGAAACTCTTCGTGATGCGGGAGACGGTCAGGGACGGCAAGGAAGCAGTTGTTTCAGCCGGCGGCCGGTCAGAAAGAGGGATCGGACGATCCGGTGGTAGATCAGTCCCGTTTTTCCCTGGAGCGGTTCGAACCGGGCGACCCGTCCATGGATGGAGTCGGCCGAGACGAAATGGGGGTCCAGAAGCCCCGCGTCATCGGCGACCCACCATCCGTTCCGGTCTGTCTCGAGAAGCCGATGGATCGCCGCCTGGTCGGCGGACCCGTAGAGGACCATGTCCCCGCGCCGGTAAGGGCCGGCGGCCGGGTCGATCGGGATGATGTCTCCCGACCGGAACAGGGGGCGCATGCTGTTGCCCAGCCCCGTGATCCAGAATACCCGCCGGGTCATGAACTCATGGGCAACTGCTTGCATCGCCCCACGCTGACCGGGTTCGTCGACTTGCATTTGTTGCATCCCAACGCCGCCTTTTCGAGGATCTTTTCGGACAGCATCTTCGGGGGGTGATAACACTTCTTGATTTTCGACTTTTTCATGGTTTACTCCCTATTATAAAGCATTGATAATAAAAGATATTTGAGTGAATGTTAACATAAGACGGCATGTTTTGCGTGTGGGGTGACGAGCCGATGGAACCGCCGGTTCAGCGCGGCCAATCGGCACGATTCCGCCGCTTTCCCAAGGACATCCCCCTCCCGGAAAGCCATCCCCGTGCAACGGGGACACCAAGCCAGAAGTTCGCACGACCGGCAGACGACGTAGTCCCGGGCCCTCAGCGAGTGGATCCGGCCGGCTTCCTCGGAATGGAACCAGATGTCACGCAATGGTCTTTCCGAGATGTTCCCCAGTTCCGTCCGCCACTCGATGCAAGGGTAGACGGTCCCGTCCGGCCCGATCGACAGGAAGGTTTTCCCCGCCGCGCATTCCGGGGAAGCCCCGGACAGTTCCTCCAGGGAGCGGATCTCGGTGGAGACGCGGGCGGAGACGTCCTTGAAGACCGCGGACATGCCGTCATCGTCCAGCCGGTAATCCAGCGGGGTCGGGTCGCCGTCGTCCCGCGGGACGAGGATCGGATCCAATTGATAAGAGAATCCGTGTTCTTTCGCCAGTTCGATGAGGGAAGGGTATTCCCCGAAGGTGCGTTCCATCAGGGTGCATTTGAGGACCACCTGGACCCCGGCCGCGGCGAAGCGTTTGGCTGTCCGGAACGATTTTTGGAACGACCCCGCGTTTCCGGTGATCGCGTCGTGGGGTTTCGGCCGTCCATAGACGCTGATTTCCACCCGGGCCACCTCCAGCCGGCCCAGGGCGTCGATCGTGCGGTCGTCCATCGAAGTGCCCGAGGTGTAGAGCGTGACGTCGAAATCTCTCTCGCGCGCATGCCGCACGATGTCCGTCAAATCTTGTCTCAGTCCGATCTCCCCGCCGGAGAGGATCAGATACAGCGTTCCAAGATCCGCCAATTGGTCCAGGGCGTCGCACCACTGGGCGCTGGTCAGTTCCGAGGCTTGCCGGAGTGATTTG
Organism: Elusimicrobiota bacterium; assembly: GCA_022709755.1. GTDB lineage: Bacteria > Elusimicrobiota > Elusimicrobia > FEN-1173 > JAKLIF01 > JAKLIF01. The sequence continues at coordinate 75,628 of JAKLIF010000006.1, forward strand.
CGGCGATGGCCGGCCGGGATGTAGCAGTGGAGACAGTTCAGGGCGCACCGCCAGGTGAGTTCCAGAAGAGCCGTGTGAGGGATCAGATGGGTCTCGCAAAGAGAGGCCAGTCGGTCGGATACCGGGTGGCAGGCGGTCCTCATCGGGGGATTTCCTCGATCAGCTTTTTCCGTCGGAGTTCGCGCAGGAAGCGGCGGATGTCTTTTTCCGCCCGGGCGGGTTCGACGTCATAGTCGTCGCAGAGAGCCTCGACCATCTCGGGGATCGTGTTCCCGGACCGGACCATCTCCCATATCGTCTCACCGCTCCCGTGGGGCTGGTGGAGACAGGCGTGGCGAGGGTCCACGATGAAGAGGGTCCCGGCGATCTTCCGTTGGGCCAGGCGGCCGGCGTGTCTATAGCGGACAGCAGTCATGGAGACACCGGCCCGGAGGAAGGTCCGGACGGAAATGGAGGAGGGATGCCGAGACGTCGCCGACCAGACGCCGGACGATGTCGAGGAGGCGGGCATAGTCCGGATCGTTCCTTCCAAAGAAGAGAGTGCATCGCAGCAGGCGCCTGGCCGCGTCCGGGCGCTCGATGTCCTGCCGGTCCCATCGGGCGGATTTCCTTAAAAAAACGAGCCGGCCGAGCGGACCGCTCGCGTTGTGATGCACGGGCGATTCACCGGTGAAGGGAGTCCCCTGGGCCATCCAACGGGTCCCTTTCCGGTACAGGAGGATGATTTCGTCGGAGAGGAGACTCGCGCGCGGGACCAGACGGGAGATCGTCGATTTCCCGCTCCCCGAGCGGCCCGGGAACACGGCGGCTTTTCCCTCCCAAAGGGCTCCCGCCGCATGGAGGAGGAGTCCGTTCAATTCCAGGAGTTCGTGCGTCAGAAAGACGCGGAGGAAGGTTCCGAGGACCCCCGCCGATCGGATCTTCAGCCGTCCGGCCCGGCGCGATAGGTCCAAGTCGCCGTCGAAACGAGACCAGGAGAGCTTCAGAGCGTTGTCCTTCCGCCGGAAGAACGGCGCCGCCGCAGGCCTGTTCTTCTCAAGGGAGAGCAGATCCACGGTCCAGGGCCGGACGGGTTTGTTCGTGAGGAAGGACGGATACATCGACCGGATCTGACGGAGAGTCTCTTTTTGACCGGATCGGAAGGTGAGTGCCACGGGTCCGATCGCGATGGACACGGTGGAGAGGGGCGTCATGGGGCGATCGCCCCTCGGGGTCAGAGGCCTTTGACCCACCAACGCTGCGCGCGGAGTTCGAGCATCAGGCGTTGGTCCGACGATTTGACGTGCGTTTCGTCGACGGATTCGGAGATGAACAGGATCGGATGGGTGGCCAGATTCACGATCTTGGGACGGGAGAGACGCTGGTTCTGTCCGTCCATGATCAGACGCACCTTGGGGCGTGTCGGCAGCCCGCGGTTGGTGAAGATCACGCGGCCCATCTCGCCCGAGCTGAGGCGGATGAAGGAACCGGGTGGATAAAGAGACAACGCCTCGATCAGGGTCCGGACGGTGCCGGGGTCGAACTCCGTCTCAAATTGGTCGATCAAGACCTTGAGGGCGTCATGGGGGAGCATGCGGTTGCGCCAGGGGCGGACGTGCGTCAGCGCCTCATAGATGTCGCAAAGTCCGACGATCTTGGCCAGAGGATGGATCTGGGCGGTGGTCAGTCCCGACGGATATCCTCCGCCTCCCGCGCGTTCGTGCGATTGGCCGATGATCTGGAAAAGCTGTTCTTTCATGTCGGCGGGCAACGTGGGGAAGACCGAGAGATAAGCCTGCCCGTCGGCGGGGTGTTTCCGGATCAAGGACATCTCTTCCGGCGACAATTTCGCGGCTTTGAGGGCCAACGCCTCGTAACGGATCATGCCCAGGTCGTGGAGGAGCCCTCCCAAACCCAGCGTGAGCAATTCCTCCTTGGGAAGGTTCATCGCCAGACCCAGATGAAGGGAGAAGACGGCGACGTTCAGACTGTGGGCATAGAGATAGTTGTCGGGCGTCGAGCGGTCCGCCAGGGCCAGGAGTTCCTCGTTGCCGGATTGAAGGAGCGCGATGAGCTCGAAGATGACTTCCTTGGGAACGGGCCAGGAGGATTGAGGCTCGGGCGATTGGAGGTTTCGGAACAGGTCCCGCAGGACTCCCAGCGCTTCGGAATAAACCTCCGTGGCTTTCAGGGCGTGGGCGGCGACACGCTGTTCGATGACTTCGTCCGGTTCGTCCGCCGGGAGGGGCTGGACGGTCGTGGATTCCGTCGGACGCTTCGGGATCTGCGTGAACACGGAGGGGGCCGGCGGGGCGGCCGGCGCGGGAACCGGCTTGGAAACGGGAGCGGGCGGCGGAACGGCCTCCGGGGGGTCGACTGGTTTCTTCTTGATGAGGTCCGAGAATTTCATGGGTCTATTGTAGAATTTTTGGGCTCAAAGGACGAGATTTGTAAACGCGCGTGTACCCTTTCCCATGGTCGGTCTTGCGGTCGTTCCAGCGGTAGGGGCTCTCCGTCGTCCGGTCAATCATCTCCACGCACCCGGCCTCGGGGCACACCACGGCGCACAGGTTGCACCCGATGCAATCCTCTTCTTTCACGCGCGCCACCCCGCGTCCGTCCCCGGTGACCCCGATGTCGATGCATTGCCGCGCGGCATCCCGGCAGGAGACCACACACCAGCCGCATCCCGTGCATTTCGCCTCGTCGACGTGAGCCACGGTCTTGTAGTGGAGATTCAAGTTCTGCCATCCCGTGACGTGCGAGGCGCTCTTCCCGACGAGATCGGCCATCGTCGCGAATCCTTTCTGGTCCATCCACTGGGACAGTCCCGACGCCAGGTCGCTGATGAGACCGAACCCGTTGAGCATGACGGCGGTGCAGACCTGGACGGAGGAACATCCCAACAGGAAGAATTCCGCCGCGTCCTGCCAGCTGCTGATGCCGCCGATACCCGATACCGGCGTCTTCGACAGGGAGGGTTGGCTCGTGACGGAGGAGACCATGTGGAGGGCGATCGGTTTGATGGCATGGCCGCTGTACCCTCCGTGCGTGATCTTGCCGTCGACCGCGAAACGGGGACGGAGGGTGTCCGTGTCGATCCCCATCAGACTGTTCACGGTGTTGATCAGCGAGAGCCCGTCGGCCCCGCCGTCCAGAGCCGCCTGGGCCATCGGCCGGATGTCCGCCACGTTGGGGGTCAGTTTGACCAAGACCGGGATGCGCGCGACCGCTTTCACGTCGGAGACGACGGCCTTCACGTAGTCCGGGATCTGGCCGATCATCGACCCCATCCATCGGTCATCGAGACCGTGGGGACAACTGAGGTTGAGCTCGAGCCCGTCGCAACCGGTGTCTTGCGCCTTCCGCGCCAGGTCTTGCCATGCTTTTTTTTCGTAGGGCATCATGATCGAGACGATCAGGGCCCTGTCGGAACGGACTTTTTTGACGTATCGGATTTCCTTGAGATTGTCCTCGAGGGGTCTGTCGGAGATGAGTTCGATGTTGCTGAGGCCCGCCAGTTTGGCTTGTCCGATGCTGTGGCGGTTGTAACGGGAACAGACGTTGGAGGTCGGAGGATCGGTCACGGTCTTCCAGACGGCTCCCCCCCATCCCGCGTCGAACGCCCGAAGGACCTGGTCGGCGGAATCGGTGGCCGGACCGGAGGCCAGCCAGAATGGGTTGGGAGACCGGATCCCGGCGCAGAGGCAGGTCAGGTCGGCCATCGTTACAGGCGGTTGGCCGCCAGTTCGGCCAGGGGAGACCGTTCTCCCTTCGACAAGGTCATATGACCGGCCAAGGGTTCCGATTTGAGGCATTCGACGACATAGGAGAGCCCGTTGTGGGACGAGTCGTTGTAATAGTTGTCAATCTGGTAGATGTCGCCGGTCAGGACGATCTTCGTGTTCTCTCCGACACGCGTGATGATGGTCTTGGCTTCGTGGGGGGTCAGGTTCTGCGCTTCGTCCACAAGGAAATACTGGCTCGCGATGCTCCGGCCCCGGATGTAAGTCAACGCCTCGATCTCCAGAAGCCCCTGTTCGATCAGCGCGTTATAGCGCGGCCCCTTGCGGTCGTTCTTGGTGGTGTGCATGAGGAATTCCAGATTGTCGAATATCGGCTGCATCCACGGACGTAATTTGTCTTTGACCTCTCCCGGCAGGAAACCGATGTCTTTTCCGATCGGGAAGATCGGCCGCGAGACAAGACATTTCTGATAGTGGTTCTCGTCCATCGTTTTGAACATGCCGGCGGCCAACGCCAGGAGGGTCTTCCCGGTGCCGGCTTTTCCGGTGATGGTGACCAAGGGGATCTGGTCGTTCAGCAATAGATGCAATGCCAACTGTTGCTCGATGTTCCGGGGACGGATTCCCCAGATGTTCGGCGGTAACGGCGGCAAAAGATGGATCTCCGAGTTCCGGTGGATGGCCAGAGCGCTTTGGGAGGGGTTGGCCTCGTTCGTGAGACAGACGAACTCATTCTCGTTGAGTATCGCGCTGGAGATGTTGGCCCGGTCGAATCGCTTGTTCTGATACAGGTCGTTGATCAACTGCCCGGTCACTTTCAGGTCCTTCCAGCCGTCATAGAGTTTGTCCGCTTCCACGCGTTGGGTCTCATAATCCATGGCCGACAAACCGAAGGCGTCGGCTTTGATCCGCAGATTGACGTCCCGCGTGATGAGAACGACCTGTTCCCCCTTTTTCTGGAGTTGGAAGGCCGTGGCGAGGATGAGGTTGTCGTAGGATTCTTTCTTGAGATAGAACGGCAGATCCACCGTCTGGCTGAAGTTGATCCAGACCTGGAGCCGGCCGCCGTTGTCCAAAGGAACTCCCTGCGTGAGGTCGCCTTTCTTCCGGAGGATGTCCAGGTGGCGTGAGAATTCCCGCGCGTTGCGCCCCGTGTCGTTCAAGTCCTTCTTGAACGCATCGATCTCCTCGATGATCCAGATCGGGATGATGACGATGTTGTCCTGGAAATTGTAGATGGAGTTCGGATCGTAGAGGACGACGTTGGTGTCCAAGACGAAATGTTTAGTGCCCATGAGGTTTCCTTTCCAACTAGGGTCAGCGGATGAACGACATTGAGAGAAATTCTACATCATTTCGCCGGAAAATGAGAGAGGGCGGCCTGATCGGGCCGAGACGACGGCGCTTAGGCCTGGATCTGCAGGAGTTCCTGCGTCCGGAGATACCGCTCGATCTCGGCCGGGGCGGCCCTGAACGTCATCTCTTTGGTCAGGAACAGGAGGAACTCGACCAGTTCTTGCCGGTTGGACGGCAGGTCCTTGGTCCACCATCGGGCCGGGTCGCGGGTCACGATCCGGATCATGTAATGGTCGGTGACGAACGGCGGCACCTGGGGCATCGAGAGCACGCGGGACACGCGGATGGTGCCGTCCGTCAGGGCGCCGGCGTCGGTCAATTCGTCGTGACTCAAAACTTTCACGTAACCCTTCGACCAGGCGGTCCGGAGCCGGATCAACGGCCCCGACGGTGTTCCCCGGACCGCTTGTTGGAGGATGAGGCTCTCAAGCTGGCGCTGGACGACGTCGGCATCTTCCGAGGTGATCAACAGGACCGGGTTGACCAGCGGTCTTCCCTCCGCGTCGGTCGACGTCGCCTCGGCCCGTCCGGCGATTTTTTCCCAGAAGACGAGGTTGGCCATGTTGTCCGCGGTGACGTCGGCGAGTTGGATCACGGGGGCCTTGGCCGGGACCTCCGTCGTCTCCAGGTTTTGGCCCAATTGATGGAGCTCGTCCAGGGCGGAAGCCTGTTCCGTCCCGGCGTCGCGTCCGGACAATAACTCGTAGATTCCCAGGAGGTCTCGTCGGGCCCAGGCGGCGACCGTGTTCTCAAAAAGAGGAGTCCGTGTCGCGGATCCCAACGCCAGGGCCAGCCGGGCGAATTGGGAGGCGTCGGGCGCGGGAGTTCCTTCCTTGGCGTCATAGGATTGATTGATTTCGACGGAGATGTCGGAGAGGGCCCGGAGGGACATCATGAAATCACGGCGCTCGGGGTTCGACAGTTTTAAGGATGTGTCCTCGAGGAATCGGGCCATGTCCTTGGCGTCGGAAGTCCGTCCCCAGAGGCCGTCGTCGCGGATGACGAGGTCTTGCTTGGAATACATCAGGGCCAGGGCGCTCAGGAACCCGACGTTCTTGCGATAACGTTCCGCCATGGCGCGTTGGCGGACGTCCGGGAAGTTTGAAATGGAATTCGATATCTTCCGGATCGGCGGGATGAGTTCCTGGTAACGCGACTGGCGTTGCGGCAGGTGGTTCATCAGGTCCATGGCCATCTTGGTGGAGGCCGGCGGCGCCTTCAGCCGCAGATAGAACCGGAGGAGGATGTGATAGGACACATAGCCCAATGAGATCAGTCCGGCGAGCGCCGGGGACAGGAGGAGCGAGACGGTCAATACGAAAGGCAAGGTGTATCGCTGGACGGTCTTCTGAATGGACCGGAGAGGCACCATCCAGAGGAGGAACCGGAGGATGAGGTTGAAACGTTTTTCCGACGGAGGGGCGCGGATGGCGTCGCCGTCGGCGGGCGCGTCTTTCTTGACCATGAGGGCGGCGCCGATCACGCCCAGCTGGCCGGCCGCGTTCTCGAGACCCGGTATCTCGTCCGTCCTTACCAGCCGGATGTGTTTGTATCCGTGGCGGTCCAGAACGTCCCGGGCCGTTTTGAGTGAGATGTCTTTGCCGGCGCCGCGGGTCAGCCAGATTCCCCCGATCAAGACCACGTCGGTCCCGGCGGTGTCCGGTTTGTATTTGACGGTGTGCTTCTTGAACCATCCCTTGTTGACCCGGATGATGAAGTTGGCGAGGTCTTCCCCCACCTTCTCGAAGATGTCGGCCGCCTTTTCTTCGCCGGCCAGGGCCCGTCGGTCCAGTTCCTCGGCCGTCAGGGGCTGTCCATAGGCGTGGCTTCCCAGAAGTTCCAACGCCGTGCCCGTCACCAGGTTGGTCATCATCAACGGTTCGCCTCCGCGCGCCGATTGCACGGATTTCGCCGCTTCCTGGGAGACGATGATCGGTTCATCCCGTTTGGCGTGGCGGACCACCACGTCGAAGAATTGCTGCGGACCCGGATGAGGGACGGCTTCCCCGTTCTTCACGTCGTAGATCCCGGCTCCGAAATTGGCTCCGGGGAGCAACGCGAGGATCTTCCCCTTCTGGATCATCGGGAGTGATTTCAGATAATGGGAGGCCGCCACATAGCCCTGTAGCACGCCGTCGTTGGCGATATGGGAGGGGTCGATGTGGAACCGGTCGCCCAGTTCCTGGAGCAGGATATCCCGCAGCCGTTTCTCCTCGAGGTCCGGGATGTAGGGGACGGAACCGGGATAGACCCGGCCGTTCTCCATGAAGGAACCCGGCGCGCTGACGCCGATGTTCTTGGAGAACTTCCATCCGGCTTGCTTGAGCTTCTTCATCCCCTCGGCGATCAGCCTGGCGGCGATCATGGCCGCGTCCTGCGGGTGGACGGTGCCATCCGGGTTCTTCGGCAACGTCTCGACGAGGGAATCGACGATCTCGAAAGTCTTCCCGTCTTTCGCGTTTCCGTTCACGAAACCCACGCGGATGTTGGCGGCACCGATGTCCACGCCGATCAACAGCTCCTCCGCTTTCTTCTGTTTGGCCGCCTCTTGACGCATGATGGTCATGATTCCGCTGAAGATCAGGACGAAGGCGGCGATCTCCGAGATCAGCGGGAGACGTGAGAGAATCAGACAGGTGAAAACGCCGGTCGCCAACGGATCCCAGCCGTCGACGACGATCGTGGTGATGAAGGCGGATCCGTGCTTCATGGATTTGAAATAGAAGATGAGCCCCATGACCACACCGACCCCGGCCATCAGAAAGCCCGGGTTGGTCCACACCTGCACCAGCATCGGCCATTGGATCGCCCCGAAGACCCCGGTCAGTGAGACCAGGGCCAGGATCGGGATGGCCATGACGTAGTTGACGAAGGTGAGGGAGAGGACGCTCATCTGCGTGGTCAGTTTTTTGACAAAGATGATCATGAGCGCCTGGATGACGACCGTCGCCAGGCCGATGATGTTCCCCAGGAGGGCCATCTCTTTGGCCCCCCCGCCGCCCGAATTCATGATCACCAGGGTGACCCCGATCATGACCGTCACGAATCCGAGGATCAGAGTCCACGTCAGCTTGGGGCTGGTCTCCTGCAGGTATTTGTTGAGATGTTTCGATTTGAGCAGGAGCCATGTCAGGAGTCCGACGAAGATCGGTGCCGCCAATCCCATCAGGGCGAGCCCTTGCGCCGATGTCAGGCGGATGGCCATGTACCAAAGGGGCGTGTAGAGGGCGAACTTGGCCAGGTTGACCCCCAGGAGCGGTTTCAAGGTTTTCCAGTTTAGCTGTTTGAACTCCTTGAAATAGTTCTTCTTTTTCAAAAAGCCCGTGAGCATCAGGACGGTCACGAACGTAAGGGAGATGATCTCCCGCCCGAACGCCAGCGTGAGCGGATTCAATGTTTTTAAATTGTGGGCGAATTGTTCGACCAGGACGTAAGACAGCGCGTAGATGGAGGTGGAGATGACCGCGAAGATCAGGTTCTTGAACCACTGTTGTTTCACGAAGGAGAGCCCGGACGGAGGTCCTCTGGAGAGGACTTCCTTTAGGTTCTGGACCCGCACCTTCAACTTGTCCTTCCTGTTCTGGAACCACGATTTGACGAACTGAAGAGGAGCTTCTTTCTGGGTATAGGCCATCCAATTCTGGAAGATGCCCCAGGGCAGCACCCAGATCCCGATGAAGAACAGACGCATGGCTGCCGGCATCAGCCCGGCCTCGGTCAGTCCGAAATTGGCGAGTTGAAGAGGGGTCCATACCAGCCAGTTCGTCAGGAGCGTCGGCCAGAACTTCGCGCGCATTTCCTTCCAGGCCGTCTTCCACCCCTTCCCGCTCCGCACGTTCGAGAACATCGTATAGAGGAACAGCGTCGAGAGAAGGACGGGCGCCCAGATCAGTTGGTCGAAAGCCGTCTTCGCGGCGACCGTCCCGATGGCGGAACCCGGGATCACGATCGTGGCATCCATCCATCCGTAGAGAAAATGGTAAACCAGGCCGAGCGGTGCGGCGAACAGCATGTACCGGCCGGTGCGTTTCCAGTCGATGGACTTGCGCTTCTCGACGAATTTCTGCACCAACAGGTCCGACAGGGACATCGTCATGAAGATCGTCAGCCATCGGACAAAGAACAGGTTGTCGAACCAGCCCATGCCGGGCACCGACGACATCCACTGGTTGAAAGGAAGGAGCGGTGGCAGGTGGCCGGTGATGAAATAAGTCAGGACCGGATACAGGACCACCGTGCCTCCGATCGCCAGCACCGCCGCATGACTCCGGACGAACTGGCGGATTTTGTGTGTGCGGGGCGCCGAGAGGATGGACCGGGCCTTTGTGAGGATGTTCGTCCGGGAATTTTGGATCGATTCTTTCACCGTGGAGATCAGGGTCCGCTTCCGGGAGATCTGCAACGTTTGGAGGAAAGCCCGCTCGTCGGGAGACCGCCCGAGGAAATGAGACAGCTGATCCTCTTCCGGGACACCCCCGCCGGGTTCCAGGATCGTCCTCCGGTATTTTTCACCGACGGACGGATGAGTGATCCCCTCCGTTTGGAAGACGGAGAATACATCGAAGGCATACACCAGGGACCAGAGATAAGAATAATAGTGGGCGCCGTAATCTCCCATCATGTGCCCGAACCGGGCCTCCTTGATGTTCAAGGCGTCCGGGTTGATCGGCATCCCCAGGTGTCCATAGACTTTCCGGAGCGTCTTCATGATGTCCGACGGGACCCCCAGATGGGCGATCTGGTCCAGGAGGGCCCGCGCGATGATCCGGAGATAGAATATCCCGGAATTGGACAGCCGGGCCGCGACGATCTTTTCCGCCAGGTCCGCCGGGAGTTTCTTGTCTTTGTCCAGATAGTGACCGGATATCCGCCGGAGGATCTCCGGCGACCACGCGTAGTTTTCCATCGCCTGGGAAGGCATCTCCACGTAATCGGAGACGACGTTCGTCCCGGAGAGGGAGGCGTAGCGGGCTTTGGTCAGCGTTTCGTGCAGGAGATGTCCGAACTCGTGGAAGAAAGCCTGGACCTCGTTGTGGCTGAGCAGGGAGGGCGTTCCCGGGGCGGGCCGGGTGAAATTGCAGACGATGGCGGCGGTCGGTGTCCGGTAACTCCCGTCCGGCAATGCGTGGCCGTAGGACAGAGTGTAAGCCCTGAAGTGGGTGTATTTCCCCTCCCGAGGATAGAGATCGAGGTAGAAGGATCCGATCATCTCCCCGGCGGGGTTCCGGATCTCGAATTGACGAACGTCCTGTTGCCAGGCTTTCGCCGGGATCTCGACGAACCGGACGTCCATGACCTCCTGGTACAGATCCAATACGCCTTCGATCACGGTGTCCGCCGGGAAATATTGCCGCACCAGTTCCGAGTCGATGCGGTATTTTTGCATCTGGAGTTTGTTCTCGTAATAGCGGATGTCCCAGCTGTCGATCGTTTTGGCGGCCGGATCATCCTGGCGCTTGAGTGCCAATAACTCCTTGAATTCAGACCGAGAACGGGCTTTGATCGGACCCTGGAGGCTCTTGAGGAACGTCCTGACGCGCTCCGGAGTCCGGGCCATGTTCTCTTCGAGGGAATAGTGGGCATACGATTCATACCCGAGCAGTGTCGCGATTCCTTGCCGTATCTTCAGCGCTTCCTCCACGAGGGGACGGTTTTCTTTGGCGGCCGCGTTCTCGTAGGCTGTTTCGAGCCTCCGGCGCAAGGCGGCGTTGTCGCAGAGCGTCATGATCGATTCATAGGTGGCCGGGTCGAGTTTGATCCGGAGATTCCCCTCTCCGTCCTTTTCGAGGGAGTCCAGGATGTTCCGGGGCACCCCGGGGAGTTCCCCTTCTGAGGCCGCGATGAATTCGGTGTTTTCCTTGACGTTCGTCTGGAACGTGTTGCTGATCTTGTTGAGCCGGTTGGTCAGGGAGGTGAATAGAAGGCTTTGGTCGCGGGACAATTCCATCCCGGCATTCCGGAAAAGGATTCGATAGTGGTTTAAGAGCCGTTGGTCGACGGGGTCCAAATCAACGCTTTTCCGGGCGGCCTCTTTGAAGGCACGATAAAGACCCTTCGAATACAACCCCGCATACCCCTTTTCCTGTAATTCGATGGCTTTTTCCCGGATGGTTTTGTCGGGCGAGACGTCGGCCATGAAGAAGAGGGGTTTCATGGCCTGGATGAACTCGGTTTGGGCGGTCTCCAGGGCTTGGATGGTGTTTCCGAAATTGCGTTCCGCCGACGGAATGGAGACGATCTCTTCGATGGCGCGGTCATACCGTTCGGTGGCTTCGTTGAAGCGGAGTTGCATCTGCTCCGGAGTGAGAGCCGTGAAATCCAGCGGGGGGCTCCGCGGGGCGGCCGTCGTCCCTTCCCTTTTGGGAATGCCCGTCTCGGTTACCGGGGGAGGTGTGACGGTGGATTCTTCCCTGTCTCCGGATAGGGCGTCGGCGGATGCCGGCGTCTTTTTTGAGAGAATCTTCTTCCAGGATTTTTCGATCGAATCACGGACGGCGGATGTCACCGTCTTTTCCCGGGATATCCCCATCGATTTCAGAAAAGCCCGTTCGTTGGGTCGTCGGCCGAGGAACCGGATCAACTGGTCCTCCTCGTCTTGGGTCCCCCCTGTCTCCAGGATCTTTTTCCTCAAGAGCATTCCCAGCGCCGGGTTGATGACGCCGTCCTTCTGAAAACGCGAGAAGATGTCTTTGGCATAGACCCGCGACCAGAGGTAGCCGTAATAACCGGCCTCATATCCTTTCATCACCAGATGCCGGAACCCGGCATGCCAGTGCGTGTTCGGCGCCACGCTCAACCCCAGGCTCTCCATGACCCGGCGATACAGCTCGGTGCTGTCCTCCGGGACCGCCGTGTGACAGAGCATGTCGAACGTCGTCAAGGCCACTCGACGGAGCGTCCAGGTGGCTGATTGGAAATTCCGCGACGCCAATACCTTGTCCAGCAGTGGCTCCGGGATCTTCCGGCCTCGGTCGTCGACGTGTCCGGAGAGCCGCGAGAGCACGTCCTTCTGCCACACGAATTCCTCCATGAGCGTCGAGGGGACCTCCACGAAATCCCGGGCCACTTCGGTGCCGGAAAAACGGGCGTAACGGGTCCGGCCCAGCGCATGGTGCATCAGGTGTCCGAACTCGTGGAAGAAACTCTGGATCTCGTTCAGGCCGAGGAGGGCCGGCCGGCCGTCGGCCGGTTTGGCGAAATTGGTCACGATGGCCCCCACGGGAGTGCGGTAGCGGCCATCGGGGAGTTCGCGTCCCTGGAGCGTCTGGAACATGTTGTTGAATTTCCCCTCGCGACGGAACAGGTCCAAGTAGAAATGCCCGATCAGCCGGTCCGTCGACGCCTCGCGGATGTCGAATGTCCGCACATCCTTTTGCCAGGCGTCCGTCGGTAGTTCGTGGAACGTGACTCCCAGGAGCTCCTGATAGATCCCCAACGCTCCCTGGATCACGGAGTCCGCCGGGAAATATCGACGGACTTCCTTGGGGTCATAATCAAACCGCATCTTCTTCAGGCGCGCCGAATAAAAGTCCACGTCCCAGGGCTCCAGAACCGTCGCCTCCGGGAAATCCTGTTGTTTGAGACGGAGAAGCTGTCGTTCCTCTTCCCTCGCCTGAACGATCGTTCCCCTCTGGATCCGCTCCAGGAGTTTGAAGACGCGCGCGGGCTCCTTGGCGACACGGTTCTTCAGGGCGAGGTCGGCAAAGGTCTTTTGGCCGAACAGATCGGCCATCTTCTGCCGGAGACGGAACGTCTCCTCCAGGATGGCCACGTTGGCGTCGGCGGCGCGGTCGTCGTATTTTTCATGCACGAGACGACGGGTCTCGGGGTCCTCGGCCATCGTCATGATGGCATCGCGCGTGGAGTCGTCGATCGGAAGGACGTATTCATCCCCATAGAAATCCAGTTGGGAGATCAGGTCTTCGGGAACCCCCTTCAATTGTTCGCGCGTCAAAAAGATCCGGTCCTCGTGGGCCGTCAGGTTCCGCATGAATTCATCGGCCAGATCGGCCAGCCGGTTCTGGATGTTCAATAATTCGTGGCGTTTTTCCGGGTCCAATGACATTCCGGAATCGGTGAAATCCTGAAGGACCTGGTCCAGGAGCAGGCGGTCTTCGCCGACCGGGGTGAACCGGGAAAACAGGGGAGTGAGGAGCCTCTTCAGACCCGGGACATATCTCGATGCGGATAGAAGGACGTCGTAAAGACGTCTGAAGGGTTTCCCCTTCTCGGCGTATTCTTGGACCGCCGCGTAAAGCTCTTCCCGCGCGAAGATGTCCCGGAACCGTTCGGCGATCCCCTGGGCGGTGTTGCGGGTCGAGGAATCCTCTCCGGCGACGGAGATCAGAACGGTGATGTTGTGGAGGTCGGCGTAGTCCGCGCGGAGGTCCTCCAGGGCCCTGATGGTGTTTTGAAAAGTCCGTTTCTCCCGCGGGATGGCGACGATCTCCGCGATGGCATTGTCGAGCTTGTTCTGTGCGTTCCAAAAGATGTCGTAGATCTCGCCGGATTTGAAGATGGAGAAATCGACGGGCGGCGCCCGCGTTTCGGCGGCGACCGTCTCCGGTCCCGTCGGAACGACCGGTTCTTCCTCTGTCGGTATCGGTGTTGACGGAGCGGGGAGGAGGGTCTTTGTCCGGACCGTGGCCCTGCTCGGGCTCGATGGCCGTTTTTCCGGAAACAGTCTGTTCCATGAAGATCGGATGGCTTTCAGGATTTTTTGGGATAACGATTCAGAAGTCGGCCGGACGTCGATGTACTTATAGAAAGCGCCCTCCTGGGGTTTCCGCCCCAAGAAGTCTCTGAGCTGTTGTTCCTCATCCACGCTGCTGCCCCGTTCCAGGATGGTGCGGCGATAGCGGCGGCCAGTCTCCGGATTGAACAACCCTTCCTGTTCGAAAACGGAAAAGACATCCTGCGCGTAGACTCTGGCCCAGAGATACCCGTAATAGCCGGCCTTGTATCCGCTCATGATGTGGGCAAAGCTCGCCTGAAAATGAGTGCCGGGGACCGGGGCCCCCACCCCCGTCTGTTCGAAGACCTGACGGGCCACCTCATCGGTGTCCGCGGGGACCGCGGAATGGTAGGCCATGTCCACCGCGGCGAAACTGATCTGTCGGAGTTGGGCCATGGCCATGTTGAAGTTCTTGGCGGAGATCAGTTTGTCGAGGATGTCTTTGGGGAGCTTCCGGGAATGGTCCAGGTAATGGCCCGACAATCTCTCGAGAACTTCGGGTTTCCAGACGAAATTCTCAAGCATCTGGGAAGGCACCTCAACGAAATCCCGCGCGACGTTGGTCCCCGAGTAACTGTAGTAGCGCGCTTTCGTGAGCGTTTGGTGCATCAGATGGCCGAATTCATGGAAGAACGTCTCCACCTCGCCGTGTTTGAGAAGAGCCGGTTTGTCGGCGGTCGGTTTTGAAAAATTGGCCACCATTGCGGCGACGGGGACCCGATAGGCTCCTCCGCTCAACTCGCGCCCCTTCACGAGAAATGTGGCCATGGCGTGCCCGTATTTCCCCTCCCGGGGGAACAGGTCCAGATAAAAATAGCTGATGACGTCGCCCGATTCCCGGTCCCGCGCTTCAATCAGTTTGACATCGTCGTGCCAAGTGGGTGCCTGGACTTCCGTGAAGGTCAACCCCAGCACGTCCTGGTAGACGTCGAGTGTTCCCCGGATGACAACGTCGACGGGAAAATAGGGCCTCACCTCATTTTGATCGATGGAATACAGACGCTTTTTCACGATGTGGGAGTAATAGGCCCGTTCCCATCGCTCCACGCGGGTTGCCTCGGGGAAATCTTCCCGCTTGACGGACAGCAGGCGGTCCTCTTCGGCCTGCGCCGGCCCCTTGAGGGCGGCCGTCAGACGGTTCAGGAAATCCATCACGCGTTTCGGCCTTCGGGCCATCCGGTCTTTGAGGGCATACTCGGCGTAGGATCTGTAGCCGAACAGCTTGGCGAGCTCATCCCGGAGTTTCAGGGATTCTTCGAGGATCGGGAGGTTCTTGTCGGAAGCCCGGTTCTCATACTTCATGTAGAGTTGCCGCCTTGCGTCGGCATCCTTGGCCATTTCCATGAATGGCACATAATCGGGATACGAGAGGGTGACGATGTATTTCCCGTCATCGGTCCGTGACAGGCCCTGGATGTAATCTTCCGGCAATCCGGCGAGTTGGGATTCGGTCAATTCGAGATGATCCTTGTGTTCCGCCAGGTTCCGGGTGAAGAGTGTGCTGAGTTCGGAGAGACGGTTCTGAATTTCCTTATAACGGCCCCGCGCGTCCGCCTTCAATGCCAGTCCGTTGTCGATGAACCCTTCCAGGATGTCTTCCAGGAGCAACTTGTCTTCACCGATCAGCGTGGAGCGGAGGAGTCCCGTCGAGATGACTCCCGGGAGGATGGGAATCCACTTCGTCAATCGATAGAGGAGACCGAAGACGATCCTGGGCAGTCGGCTGATCGAAGCATATTCCTTGACGGCCCGATAAAGGTCTTCCCTCATCGAGATCTCCACAAAAGCTTTGTCGAGGTCGTTTTCCAGGTCGTCGATCAGGTTCCGGATATCTTCGCGCGGAGACACGTCAGAAAGGAAGAAGGAGGGTCTCAGCGCCTCCACCAGGTCCGCTTCCGCATCTTCGATCGCCCGGACCGTGTTGAGGAACGTGCGTTCTTTCTTGGGGATGGAGACGATCTGTTCAATGCGCTGGAACCACCGGGCTTTTTCACGATCATAAATCGATTGGATGGATTCCGGAGTGTAGCCGCTGAAATCGATGAACGGAAGGGCTTCTCTCGGAGGCGCTCTCGCGGGTATCTCCGTCCGAAGTGTGCGGGGACCCTGAATCGCGTTTTCGCGGATTGACTCTCCCGGGGATCTCGGAGGAGCCTCCGGCCGCTGATGTCGTCGGGTAGAGAGTTTTTTCCAGACCTGCAGAACCGAGGACCGGAGCCTCTCGAGGATCGATCTCCGAAGAGGGAGGCCGAGTCCGGAGAAGTAAGCCATCTCGCTCGGTTTCCTCCCGAGGAAGTCCTCAAGCATGTCCATCTCGTCCTCCGTGCTCCCCCGGGAGAGGATCTTTTCTCGCAAGGCTGCCCCCAGGGCGGGGTTCAGGAGGCCCGCCTCTTCGAACCGGGAGAATATGTCTTTCGCGTAGACCTCCGCCCAGATGTAGCCGTAATAACCGGCTTCATACCCGCCCATGATGTGGCCGAATCCGGCCTGCCAATGGGTTCCCGGGACCACGTCGAAGCCCATGCTTTCCATCACGCGGCGGTAGGTCTCCGTGGTGTCCTTCGGCACGGCTGTGTGGCAGAGCATGTCGAATGTTGAGAAAGCCACCGTACGGAGAGTGGATGTCGCCAGGCGGAAGTTCTTGGTCGCGAGCATCTTGTCCAGAAGTTCTTGCGGGAGTTTCTTGGAACGGTCTCGATAGTGTCCGGATAGGCGATTCAGGATCTGTTCGTTCCATACGAAGTCCTGCATCAACATCGACGGGACTTCCACGAAATCACCCGAGACGCTCGTGCCGGCGAAGGTCGTGTAACGGGCCTTCGTCAGCGTTTGGTGCATGAGGTGACCGAACTCATGGAAGAAGGTTTCAACTTCGTCGTGATCGAGGAGCGAGGGGCGGTCCCCCGTCGGTTTGGTGAAGTTGGCGACGATGGCTCCGACCGGATACTGGTATTTCCCGTCGGGGAGTTCCCTCCCCTGGGTGACCGGGAACATGGCGGCGTGGCCGTATTTGCCTTCCCTCGGGAAAAGGTCCAGATAGAAGTAACCGATCGTTTGGCCGGAGTCGGGCGAGACAATTTCAAACACCTTGATGTCGTCGTGCCATGTCTTGACGTTCATCGCGTTGAACCGGACTCCCAGCAGTTCTTGGTAGATGAGAAGGGTTTCGTCGATGACCAAGTCCATCGGGAAGTATTGTCGGATCTCCTCCGGGTCCACTTCGTATCTTGCCTTCTTCATTCGGTACGCGTAGTAGTTGATGTCCCACGGTTCGAGCCGTGTGGCGCCGGGGATGTCCTGTCTTTTCAGCGCGAGGAGCTCCTCCTTCTCCTCGCGGGCTTTGTCGGTGAATCCCTTCTTCAAGCGGTTGAGGAGCCTCCACACGCGGGATGGTTTTTGGGCCATCTTCCCGGCCAGGGAGTATTTCGCATAGGTCTTGACCTTGAAGAGGCCCGCCAGCTCTTTCCGGAGCCTCAGGGCTTCCTCGAGAAGTGAGACGTTTTTGTCGGCCGCCCGATTGTTGAACTTGAAATGAAGCTGTCGGCGGACCTCGGCATTGTGGATCATATCCATCGCGGGGTTGTAGGTCGGATAATCCAGCGTGAGAATGTAACGTCCATCGTCGGTCTTGGAGAGTCCGTCGATGAAACTGTCGGGGAGTCCGGCCAGCTGATCCCGGGTCACTTCAAGCTGGTCTTTGTGTTCGTTGAGGTTCGTTTCAAACTCGTTCGAAAGTTCGATCAGTCGGTTCTGAATCTCCTTATACCGCTGGCGTTTCGCAGGTTTGAGTTTCATCCCGGATCCGAGGAAACCACCCAGGATGTTCCGGTAGAGCCGCCGGTCTTCGTCGACGAGCGTGAAGGACGAGAAGAACCGGGTGATCGGTTTTTCCAGTCCCGGGATGACGTCCGTGGCTCGGAGGAGAATGGAATAGACCGTCCGGAGGACCCGTCCGCGCGCGGCATAGTCCTTCACAGCCCCATACAGGTCTTCACGGGTGTAGATGTCGATGAAGATCTGGCCCATCTCCGTGAGAATGTTCTTGGCTGTCTCCCGGGTTTCCTCATCGGGCGAGACAGAGGAAACGAGCATGACGGGGTAGTAGAACGTGACCACATCGGATTGTGCGTCTTCGATGGCCCGGATGGTGTTGTCGAACGTTCTTTGTGACGACGGGATTGAGATGATGGATTGAAGTTTGCGGTCGATGTCATCTTTGATCTTCTGGTACATCTCGTTCATGAAGGAGGGGGTGTAGAGGGTGAAATCGATGGGAGGGGCGCGCTCCCCCTCGATCCGTCGCACCGTCGATCCCGAGGAGGCGACGTCCATTTGGGAGATCTTCTCCGCCAGTCGGGTGGCTGGAGAGAGGGAGTTGTCGATCGTGATGTCGTATTCCCCTCCCGATTGCTGGATGTGGTCGGAAAGATAGCGGTCGATGTTCCCGGAGGGATTCATATTGTAACGCCGGAAATGGATTATTTTCCGTGTTTCCATGTCGGCAGTCACGTGAGCGCGGATGTCGAATTTGAGATCCTTGATCTCGGTGCGGAGGGCGTTGAGTCCCTCGATGATGATCACATCGTATTGGCCCGAAGAGATGTCAGCTTGGATCTCGCGCCTGGCGGCATCGGCATCCCAGAATTCCATGGCCGTGTCCGGGAAATTGGAGCCGCCGAACTGTTCCATGTAATCGAGATATTCCGGGCCGATGTCGATCAGCGAATAGAAATCGTCGAGATGGATCAGTTTTTGCCGGACTGGGAGGTTCAGCAACTGGCTCGTCGTTGTCTTTCCCACATCGGAATCGCCGTCGACGGACACCAGGAGCGGTCTACCGGCGGGTTGGGTTTTCAAACGATCCAAGATCATCGATCGGAGCTGTTCCAACGACTTCTTGTTGATGAAGTCCGTGGGCAATATGGGTTTTTCAGGAGCCTCCTCCGGGGATTCCGGCGTGACGGGCTCCTCCTCGTCTTCATACAGGAACGAGTCATCCCCCATCTTGCGCGCCTCGGATTCGGCCATCATCTCCCCGGCTTTTTTGGTTTCCTTGAGTGAAATGGCTCCCACGCCGGTCATGATGAGCAGGAAGGCGGCAATCTCGCTGATCAACGGCAATCGGGACATGAGGAGGGCCGTGAACAGCGCCGCCGAGATGGGGCCGACCCCGCTCTCGATCAGAATCATCAGGAAGGGAGAGCCGTGTTTCAATGCCTTCAAGTAGAGGACGAGTCCCGCGACCATCCCGATTCCGACGATCCACAGGCCAGGCAGGGCCCAGAGACCCATGAGAGCGGACCACTGGATGGGGCCCAGAAAGGTGGTGAACGATAGGAGGACCAGGATGGGCAGTCCCATCAGATAGGAAAGGGAGGTCATCGGCAGGGCGTCGATCTTGCCGGAGATTTTCTTCGTGTAGAGGGCTTCCACCGACGTCAAAAGGACCACCGTCATGACCATCAGGTTCCCGATCATCGCTTGGGATCCGCCGATGTTGACCCCCGAATTCAAGGCGACCATCGCGACTCCGGCCACGATGACGACATAACTGAGGATCGTCACGAGGTCTTTCCTGGGGGCTTCCGGCTTCCCGAGGTATCTTTGAAAGAACGGGATCTTCAGGATGATCGCGCTGACGCTGGCCACGCCCAGAGGGGCGGCCAGCCAAATGAGAGAAATGGCTTGAGCCGTGGTCAGTTTGAAGGCGAGATAGGAGAGCGGGATCAGGAGCGCGAAATCGAACACGTTCAGAATGAGCAGGGGGCGGATCCCCTTCTTCCATCCCAGCTGGGCGATGTCTTTGAAGGGGTTGTGTTTCTTGACGATCATCGAGAATGAGGTGAAAACGAGAGCCGCCAATCCGGAGATGGTTCCGCGGGCGAACAGGATCGTCAATGCATTGATATCCTCGAACTGGTGTGAATATTGCTCCAGAAGGACGTAACTGCCGTCATAGATGACCGATGAGAGGATGGCGACGAGAATGATCTTTCCAAGGGTGATTTTTTTGCCTTTATCGGAGGGCTTGAGGATGCTGCCGATCCTGTCCTTGATGGATTGAAGGATCGGAACGTTCCCTGACAGGGAGATCAGTCGAGAGGCAACGGACTTGACGCGGTTGAAGAAGGACGGGGGAGCCCGGCCTTTTCCTAGCCGGGTGATGGGTTTGGAGGCGGAGGGCGCGTTCGGAGCTAGAAGGGCCGCTCCTGCGATGCCCAACCGGTCCGACAGGGACGCCAGTGAAGGTATCTCATCGAGAACAACGATCTTCAACCTTGAATAACCGGCGTCATCAAGGACCTTTCGTGCCACCGGCAGGGAGATCTCTCTGCCCGCACCTTTCAATAACCATCCACCCACCAGGAAAGTCTCTGTCCCGCGCGTGTCCGGCCTGTGATCCACGACTCCCTTTCGGTAACTCCCCGTATGCAAGCCGATCATCAACTGGGCGAGGGCCTCTCCCGCTTGGCGGAATACCTGCACGGCTTTCGCCGCTTCGTCGTCCTGGGTGCGCGCGTTGTAAACCGGCCCTCCGCGGCGGATATAATCCCGGAGGACCTGGACGGCTGCCTGGCGCTCCACATCGCGTTGGACGTCGATCCCGCGGCTCTTCATCTCGTCCTGCCAGTTCGGATGGAGGGGTCCTTCGTCGAACCCCACGATCTTCTCCACGTCTTCTCCCCGCGCGCCCATCGTCACCTTCTTGACGCCGGACCACAGCGTCGCCCCGTAACACATCACGCAGGGCTGGGCGCTGGTCACCAGCTCGCACTCCATCCCGGCCCCGCCCAGATCGAAAGTCCCCAGCCGTTCCTGCGCCATGATCAGCGCCATCACTTCCCCGTGGGCCACCGAACTGTTCTCCGGCACCACGCGGTTGACACCGACGCTGATGAGCTTGTTCGTCTTGAGGTCGAAGACGGCGGAACCGAAAGGACCGCCGGTCCCGTTCTCCACGTTCAGCCGCGAGAGTTCCACGGCGAGAGTCATCTTGTCTTCGGGGGTTTCAAAAACGGTGTCGAGTTTGTCTTTGATGAAATCGGCGGCCCAGTCGGGCAGGGTCAACTGTTTCTGTTGCGGCGGGAAATCGGCTCGGGTCTCCCCTCGGACCGGCGGCGCGTGGATGGGATGGCTGATGGACCCCGTTTGAGTGGCCTGTGTTTCTGTCCGTGCATTGTAAACCGGCCCGCCTTGACGGACGTAGTCACGGAGGACCCGGACCGCCGCTGTTCGTTCCACGTCCCGCTGGACGTCGATCCCGCGGTTTTTCATCTCTTCCCGCCAGTTCGGATGGAGGGGTCCTTCGTCGAACCCCACGATCTTCTCCACGTCTTCTCCCCGCGCGCCCATCGTCACCTTCTTGACGCCGGACCACAGCGTCGCCCCGTAACACATCACGCAGGGCTGGGCGCTGGTCACCAGCTCGCACTCCATCCCGGCCCCGCCCAGATCGAAAGTCCCCAGCCGTTCCTGCGCCATGATCAGCGCCATCACTTCCCCGTGGGCCACCGAACTGTTCTCCGGCACCACGCGGTTGACACCGACGCTGATGAGCTTGTTCGTCTTGAGGTCGAAGACGGCGGAACCGAAAGGACCGCCGGTCCCGTTCTCCACGTTCAGCCGCGAGAGTTCCACGGCGAGAGTCATCTTGTCTTCGGGGGTTTCAAAAACGGTGTCGAGTTTGTCTTTGATGAAATCGGCGGCCCAGTCGGGCAGGGTCAACTGTTTCTGTTGCGGCGGGAAATCGGCTCGGGTCTCCCCTCGGACCGGCGGCGCGTGGATGGGATGCTCCGGAACGGATGTCTTTCTTGCCAATGCCTCCATGGCCAAGGCGCTGAGTTCATTGCCTGAAACCGGTTGCCCGAGGGCGGCGCTCCCCAGGAGTTCGAGGGCCTTGCCGGTCGTGAGGTTCTCGATCATCAACTCCTCTCCGCCCGTTGCCTTGCGCACGACGAGCCGTCCGTCGTCGGAAACGATGATGTCCTCCCCGGGGGAGGCTTTCCTTACGATCACATCGAAGAGTTGTTGGGGTCCGGGCATCGCCGTCACTTTGCCGTTCTTCACGTCGTAACAGCCTGCTCCGAATCCCGTTCCCGGGACGAAGGCCGCGATCTTCCCGCTCTTCATGTCGGGATTCGCGCGCAGATAATAGTGAGCCGCCACTTGGCCTTGGAGAACCCCATCGTTGTTGATGCTCGTTTCGTTGACAGCCCAGTCCTCCCCCAAGGAGGATTTCAGGAGCTCATGGAGTTTCACCTGTTCCAGGGACGGGATGTTGCGGGCCGATCCCGGATAGACAGAACCGTCTTCTAGATACGCTCCGGGGGCGCCGACTCCGACACTCCTTTCAACGGTCCATCCGGCCCGCTCCATCAGGGGAACGCTCTTGGAGATCATCCGGCGTGCTCGCCGGATGACGTCCTTGATATCCGTCACTCCCCGGCGTGATCGGGGCAGTTTCGTCGACAAGGAGAAAATCACCGGGTCGTCGGAGGGATTGTTCCCGTTCGTGGAATAAAAACCGATGCGCACGTTGGTTCCGCCGATGTCGATCCCGACGCGGACGATGTTGGTCTCTCCGGGGACGGGACTGGGTATCCGAGAGGGACGGGAGAGGGAACGTTTCCCCCATCCCCACAAGAGGAAGCCGATCCCGCCGAAGAGGAGGAAGGGTCTCAATGTCGGAAACAAGAGGACCTCGATGAGCGGGATGTTCGGATAGAAAAATCCCAACAGGGTCGCCCCGACGAGGATGGTCCCGGCGATCTGAGCCCAAGAGAGACGGAGGCTGTTCCGGAGCCGGACCGGAAACAGGAGGAACGATCGGACGCCGGGAATCATCCGGACAATCTTGGCCATGAACCGCAATAACCGGGCCGTGCGAGGGGTTTTGTCGAGGGTGACGGAGAAGAATCGGGACGATTTCTTCTGGATTCCCCGGAGCAAGGCCATGAGGGGTATCCATCCGAATCCCCACCCGACCACCAGGCCCATCAGCCCCGTCATGACCTTGTTGAGGGCCGCGAGGACTTCGCACCCCCTGAAAAGAATTTTATCCTTCGTCGACAGTGACTCTTCCGCCGATTGGAAATTTTTTGCCGGATCGGACAAAAGGCCGGGGATATAGATCGGGTGAAGGAGTGTCTCAAGGGACTGCCGCACCTGTTCGTGAAAATCCCGGATGACATTTTTCCAGGTTAATAAGTCGGAGGAGCCGAACGTGACGGAAGGAATGCAGAATTCCTCCATGTCGTCGACCAGGGACCCGATCGTTTTCTCCATTTGATCGAGCCGTCTTTTGAACACCGAGTCTTCCGATAGTTTCTGGGCATACTTCTGCCTGAAGAGACTGATATCCAGGTCCACTTGCTGGCGGATGCCGTCCCGGGTTTTCAGGGCCTCCATCCATATTCGTTGAGTGGTCGATCCTTCGACCGACGAGAGGGCTTGAGACAGCTTATCCTGCATTCCCGAGTCATAGAGGCTGATGACGTCTAGTTTCTGGCCGTTCACGTAGATGTCGTCATCGAGGACGTCGATGAACGTGTTGAGGAAAATGGCGGCGTCTTTGATCGGCAGAAATTTTTCGGTGAGCTGGTCCAGGAGAGCCGCCACCTCTCGGTCGTTGAGGTGGGAGGGCGAGATGTAGAGTCTCACGGTCTTTCCAAACAGTTCGTCGAATTCCTTCAGTCCCTTCAATGATTCGGGCGAGAGCCCCAGAGACCGGGCTGTCAGAGGGGTCCGTCGTCCTACGTCGACGCCGTAGGAATCCACTCCCCCATCTTTTTCAAAACGGGGATGTTTCTCCAGGGAAAACAATTCGACGGGCCAGCGGTCGACCGCCTCCAGATAAGCCCGGCGCAGTTCGTCATACGAGAGCCGGCCGTTCTCAAGCGTCACGGGGATCGTGTCATAGAGTCCGTCGGGCCGGTAGATGCGGACCGTGGTCACGTTGTTGGAGGTGTCGAGAAAACGCTGGGAGACGAAGAGGGCTTTTTCCCGGAGGGTGGGGCTGTGGTCCGCCCGGTCCAGCAGATGCCAGAGACGGGCGACGAAGACGCGGTAGGTTTCGGCGTAATCCTCGCTGGGATTCGTCCGGGAATACAGGGAGACGTTGAACCGTTTCCCCTGGCCCTGGATGTGGAGCATGACCCATTCGGACCATACTTTCGGGTCCATCTCGTCCTGGTCGTTGTGGCCGATCTCGTGGGCGATGGTGCTGGGAAAGGTCGGATATTGAAGGTCGACGTCGATGTGGCGCGCGTAGGGAAAATAGACCCCGTAGGCGGTGGCGATCGTATCGAACATCATCGATTGCACGTTATTGACGGATTTCTCCGGCAGGTTCACGATGGTCGTCTCGATGAGGGATCTCTTGGATTCGTCCACGTTGATGAGGCGAATGCGGTTCTCCCCGTTTTGAACCGGGGGCCAGAGGGCGTCGAAGGCCGTGTTCCCCGCCGTCTTCACAGTGAAGAGGATGACGACAGCCAGGGCCGGCGTCACGATCCATTGCCGGAAGAACTGTTTCCAGGGGCGCGCTCCGGAAACCGCCCCCCGCCGTGCCGCCCATCGGCGGGCCAGGACGACGGACACGATCACGAGTCCCGCGGTCAGGATGCTCGCAATGTTGAAGACATAGTTTGGATACGGCCACCAGGCGCCCGAAAAAATGGGTGGGACGGCCAGGAGATGCCGCAGAAAGTAACCGGTCCCCTGGGAGAAGAGCTGATAGATCGGTGTCCAGAGGTCGAGGACCGAAAGCCCGCGTTCGGTGAGGATCGAGCCGAGTTGGGCGGCGGCGGTCACGAGGACCGGGATGGAGACGAGGGTGACGAGGGCCCTGACCCGATTCTTCACCATCTGATAGAGGAAGCGGAGGATCCCGGTTCCTTTGCGTGAGATCAGGATGTTGAAGTCCGCCGTTTCGCCGGTCATGAACGCTTTCTGGGAATTCTTGACGGCTTCTTTGGCTTGCGCCCATCGGTCCTGGGTCCGGTCCGATTTTCGGAACAACGATAATTCGAAAGTGATTTCACCGTTGAAGCGGACCGAATAAAGAGCCAGATCCGGGGTCATTTCGAGAGGTTTTATGTCGATCGTGTAGCCGAACTCCCGTTCCATCTGTTTTCGGATCGGGTCCACGTCCTGTTCCCCCATGCCGGAAAATCCGATGTAAAGGGAGGCGAACGTTTTGTTCACGACTTCGCGAAGATATTTGAAACCGGGGGGCAGATGGACCGACAGGGCCGGCGGAGGATTGAGCGTGAGGCGGTCCCCTAAGAGGAGTTTTTCGAGAGGGGTGCGGGTCCCCGAGAAGATGTCCAGGTAATGAGCGGCGTCCCCGCTCGTCGCATCCACTTTCGGGGTCAGGATGACCGTCGGATAACCGCGCCGGCTCAGAAGGGTCTGCAGGGTGGAGGTGTGGAATCCTCCCGCGATGAAGACGGCGGGAGCGGGGTGTGGCTCCGTCGCGGCGGATGTCTCATCGAGTTTTCTGGCGAAATTGTCGACCAACACCGTGTTGCGCTTCGTCGCATGACGATAAAAGTCTTCAAACGGCTTGGCCTGCCGGCCCTCGATCGACAGGCCCTCTGTCGGCAGTCCCGCGTCCTTCGAAAAACCTTCCAGTGTCTTTCCCCCGTTGTTCGTCGCGGTCCCCCGCATCTCCAGGAGTCCCCACTCACGGGGTGTCAGATTGTGGTCCCATAGCTTTGCTTGGAGGAGGATATTTTCGGACAGGGCCAGGAATTCGTTTTGGATCCCGGTCGGATGGAGGCCCTCTTGGATGTCGGTTTGCCATGCCCCCAATTCCTCAAAGAGGGCGTTTTGATCGATGCCCTCGCTGAGCGTGATATAGCGCACGTATTCTCTGAAGGACGGATAATCCTCCAGTCGTAGCCCCGCTTGGGAGACGAAATCGCGGAGCCGTCCATGATATTGCCCGAAGCTCATTCGCCCCATCCGGTGTTCCAGGCAATACCGGAGAAGCTCCTCGAGCTTTTTGTCGGACAGGTTGCCGGTCAATCCCTCGATCAGAGAGGCCCGTTCCGTTTCCACCTTCTTGAAATCGAGCGACCTCTCCAGGGTGACGACGGATACGAAGCGGGCCAAGTTCGGATATCGCGGTTCCGCAGGGGCTCTCCATTCGGCCAGAGAGGTGACGTAGGCCAGAGGGCCCGTCTCCCCTTTGGAGAAGGAGGCGCGGAGCCGGTCGAATCGGGCCAGTTCGGGAGTCAGGATCTTGTCCCGGAGTTGGTCCAGCCGGATTTCACGGCGCGTTTGGACGGACGAGACGGTCTGCTTGTGGGGCAGACATTCTCGATAAGCGGACACATTCGCGTCATACAGCCCGGTGTCTTCTGTCCCCCAGAGGACCGGGGACCGAGGGGACGTCAGCGCGAAATACTCGGCCCCGGAGACGAGGTTGTTCTTCAGCAGGAATTCAGAGACGCTCTTCCGGCGCTCGTTGTCAGTGAAACGGCGGAAGGTTTCCGTGTCGAAAGCCCCCGACGCGCCTTCCATGCCGATGAGCATCGGGCCCTGATTGTCCGATCGGGAACGGATGTGTTCCATGATCTGGGCGATATGGGTCTGCGCGATCTCCATCTCGTGGGCGTCTTGGATGAGCACGATCCATGGCTTTTGCGGATTCCTCCCCGGGCGGACACTCCGTACCACTCCGCAGGAATGGGGAAGAGTGGACAGCCATTCCGGGAGAGAAGAGGAAGCGGTGGACGAGGGTTGGTTTTGATCGGGCCCGACGGCGATCTCCCATTTATGGACCCGTTGGACCGTCGGAAGAAGCGATGCGTTCTCGGCGGGTGTGGAAGGGATGGGTCGGCTGGCATAGAGGGTTTGATCGGATTGCTTCCGGCCGGAGATGGATTCTCGCCGCTCTTTCCAGAAATTGGCTTCTGCGATGGGGGTTGTGACGACGGAGAAAAGGAAGACGAAAGCCAATGAACCGGCGAAGGTCTTTTTGACGGAAAAATCTTTTTTAAAACGCTTGAAGGTCAATCCCAAATACCTCTTTGAATGCGTTTTTGCGGGAATCACGGCCCTTATCTATATGATATTAGTTACTATATTAGATGAATGGCAAAAGAGGGATTAAAGACATGTAACAGGGATGTAAAATATTACAGAGGGGCAGAACGCCCTAAAACAAAAAACCCAGCGCATTGGCTGGGTTTTTTGTTTTAGAAGGAAAGAATGTCGCTTTTATTCGGAGGCTTTCCCGAGCTCTTCGTGGATGGCTTTCATCTCGGCGGTTTCCCGCTTGGACTGCCAAAGAGCCCATCCGATCAGCGCCACGGAGATGAGAATGATCCCGATGGCCAGAGCGTTGAGCGGTTTGACTTGGATGGCGAGCAACGCATCCAGGAAGCCCTGTTGGATCTTGCCGAGGGCCATCAATTCGTTCCCTGTTTTGTGGAGGGCGTCGACGATGGGTTTGTTGAACGGGATCACCAGCGGAACTGTCAGGAGGGCCACCATGTTCATGACTTTGATGAGGGGATTGATGGCGGGTCCGGCGGTATCCTTGAGTGGATCTCCGACGGTATCTCCGGTGACGGCCGCTTTATGGCGTTCGGACCCTTTCCCGAGATTTTTCGCCGGGTCTTTGGGTTCATCCTCCACGACTTTTTTGGTATTGTCCCAGGCGCCACCGGCGTTGGCCATGAAGACGGCGATCAACTGTCCCGAGAGGATCGTTCCGGCCAAGAAGCCGGCCAGGGCCAGAGGACCGAACGCGAAGGCCACCAGGATCGGCATCAGGACGGCCAGGATGCCGGGGCCGATCAGTTCTTTCTGGGCGGTGGTCGTGCAGATGCTGACGACCTTCCCGTAGTCCGGGGCCACTTTCCCTTCCATCACGCCGGGAAGTTTGAACTGGACGCGGCATTCGCGCACGATCAGATATGCGGCGCGACCGACGGCGCGGATGGTCATCGACGAGAACAGGAACGGCACCGCTCCTCCGATCAGGAGGCCGATCAGCAGGGTCGGGTCCGAGATGCTCAGAAGTCCGGCGATCGTATGGTACAGCTCGATCGGGATCTGGGCGCTTTCCCCTTTCCCCCCTGACGCGATCACCGTGATGAACGAGGCGAACAGAGAGATCGCCGCGATGACCGCCGAACCGATGGCGATCCCCTTGGTGATGGCTTTGGTCGTGTTCCCGACGGCATCGAGGTCCGCCAGAATCTGGCGGGCGGTCTTGTACTTCTCTTCCCCCATCTCCTTGGCGTCATAACCCATCTCGCCGATCCCGTTGGCGTTGTCGGCCACGGGGCCGAAGACGTCCATCGAAATGGTGTTTCCGGTGAGGGTCAGCATCCCGATCCCGCACATGGCGACCCCGTAAGCGACGAAGATCGGATTCGTGCCCGAAAAGATCAGGACGGACCCGAAGATGGAGGCCGCGATGATGAGGACGGCCCACACGCTCGATTCATAGCCGACCGCCAGTCCTTCGATGATGTTGGTGGCATGTCCGGTGGAGCAGCTCCGCACCATGCCCCGCACGGGAGAGAAGTCGGTGCCCGTG
The DNA here is from genome assembly GCA_022709755.1 of Elusimicrobiota bacterium. Classification (GTDB taxonomy): domain Bacteria; phylum Elusimicrobiota; class Elusimicrobia; order FEN-1173; family JAKLIF01; genus JAKLIF01. The sequence goes on from JAKLIF010000006.1 coordinate 104,000, forward strand.
AAATATTCCGTGCATCGGTTCAGGGCCACGGCCAGCAGGATTCCGATCAGGCACGTCCAGGCGGCGCGCATGTCGAGTCCCGGCACGCCGAAGGTGTAAAGCCATGACAGATTCATGGAGGCATCGGCCACCTGAGGGAACCGTGTGAAGTAGTCCGGTCCGAAGCGCAGGTAGAAGAATCCGAGGACGGCGAATCCGACGATGGATATGGCGGAGGAGACCCAGAAGCCGATGTTGATGGATTTCATCGCTTCTTTGGCGGAGCCCTTGTCTCCGGCTCGCACCAGATAGGTTCCGATGATGGAGGCGAACACGCCGATGGCGCGCACGAGGATCGGGAAGATGACGCCCTTGTGTCCGAAGGAGGCCCATCCGAGGATCATGGCGGCCACGATGGTCACCTCATAGGATTCAAAAATGTCGGCGGCCATTCCGGCGCAGTCACCCACGTTGTCGCCGACGTTGTCGGCGATGGTGGCGGCGTTGCGCGGGTCGTCTTCGGGGATGCCCGCTTCAATCTTGCCGACCAGGTCGGCTCCGACGTCGGCGGCTTTCGTGTAGATTCCGCCGCCCACCCGCATGAACAGGGCCAGGAGCGTTCCGCCGAAACCGAATCCGAGGAGCACTTCATAGGCTTGTTCCCCGAATGTCATGAAGATGATCGTTCCTCCCAGAAGACCCAATCCGTCGGTCAACATCCCGGTGATGGTCCCGGTCCGATAACCCAGCTGGAGGGCTTTTCCGAAGCTGGTTTTGGCGGCGACCGCCACGCGTAAGTTTCCCGCGGTGGCCAAACGCATCCCCACGAAACCGACCAAGGCCGAAAACACGGCGCCCATGAAGAAAGCGCCGGCTCGTCCGAAGGCGATCGGATCCCCGAAGCTGGTCGTGAGAGCCCGACTGAGGTAAAGAAGCACGACGAGGAACGTGATCAGGATGGAGACGGTCGTGAATTGTTTTTTGAGATAGGCGTTGGCCCCTTCGCGGATGGCGTCGGCCACGGATTGCATCTTGGCGGTTCCCGTGTCCGCTCCATACACCTGTTTCACCAGGGACAGGGCGTAGAGGAGTCCGGCGATGGCCACTCCCAGGACGACCCAGAGAGCCACTTTCTCGTAGGTGGCATAGTGGGGAGACGTCAGGAAAGAGAAGAATTGGAAATGTTCCTGTGTCGATTCAACAATTTCCTCGGCTCCTTGTGCCAACACCGCCACGACGGCGGCGAAGACCAGGCCGAGGCCCATCACGATCGATTTCTTGTCACGCATCAATTTCATGGAAGACACCTCTGTTTTTCGATTTTAATGTCAAAGGATGATTGGAAACCCTGATCGGGTTCCGTGTGTAGCGTGTAATGATAGGAAAATACGGGGTCCATTTCAATAGCGGCTTGATCCGACCCCGCCGATGAATATCGCCGCCGGCGGATACGGCGGGGATCAGTAGAAGCCCTCCCGTTTCAGATATCGATAGACCGCTTCGGTCACGAGGAGATCCCCTTGCCCGTTGAAATGACAGATGTCGTCCGGAGTATTTCGGAAGCGGACCCTTTCGTCCGACGGGAAAACAGTCTTCATGTCCAGATAAGGGATCTGATTTTCCTTCAAGAGCCTGGTCATCTTGTAATATTCCCTCTTCAGGTTGGGCGTCCATCGCTCGTCGCTCATTAGATGGGTGAAGAGGAGGGCTCTCAAGGGGATGTTCCGGTCGGCCAGGGTCTGGCGTATGACCGACATCGACTTCCCGGAGAGGACCAGCTCGTTGTTCTCGACGCTCGGAGACAGTCTCTGAAAGAGCGTGTTCAGGTAACGATAGAGGTTGGAATGCTTGTAAAGCCAGCCGCTGAGGGGTGTATAGCGGGTCGAGAGCGCTTTGTAAAAGTTGAGTTCCCCTCCCTCGTCGTAATAGACGATCCAGGTGGAACCACTGTCGTTGAGGCACAATCCCAAAACCACATAATCGGGCTGGAACCGGAGAATGCGTTTCTGGGTGAGGATGGCGTATTCGCTCAAAGAATATCCCGCCACGGCGAAATTGAGTACCTCATATCGGCCCGGAAATTCTTCTTGGAGCCTTTCCTCGAGCATGTCCGTGTAACGTGAGATCGCCGTGATGGAGTCCCCCAGAAATATGATCCGTTTGACCCCCGCCGGCTTTTTGACGGAATATTCCTTGTCCCTCATCCCGAGAGAATTGGTCTCCTCCGGGTTGTTGGGTGTGTACTCGTAGGGAAGGATATCGGAAGGTCGACATGAGACAGGGGATTTGGCGTCGGGGATCCGATACCGGTCCAAGGAATATCGGGACAGGAACGGCCTTGAGGAGTATTCGATGGCGATGACGGCGATGATGAGGCCGCCGACGACCAGTGAAAATCGGGTGAGGGTGATTAACAGCTTTTTCGGGATCAGTCGCATGGGGTCGGAGGAGAACTGTTATCGGATGAGGATCGCCGCGGGCGCATACCGATTGTCTAGCATAATATGGATTTCATGAAAACAGACAGGGACGGCGACATCAGGCCAGGATGATTGCGCCGGGACGGTCGAACCGGACCGTGTTCCGTGAGAGGTCGATGTGGGGCGGACGCGGGTCTTGGCAATAGGGGGTGTCTTCCGTCGAGAGAACGGATTTCCATCGGTCGGATTCGATGGAGAACGGCTGGGTGAGGGTCCCCCCTCCCGGGGTCAGGCAGATCAGGGAAAAGAACGGGGGCGATTCCGTGGACGACCGGATCAACGTGATGAAGCCGTCTTGCGGAGCGGTGATCTGGACGTCCGTCCGTCCGGTCTCCCGGAACGCGGGTTCTCGATTTCGGAGTCGGAGCAATGCCTGATGGAGTCTGAGCAGGGACGCATGGGGTTCCCGGGAGATTTCATCGTCTCGGAGCCGGCAGATTCGGAAGGTGTCGGGGTCTTGGGGGTCGTGGAACGGCTCGGTGGTCGGCGGATCGGAATACCGTCTGAATTCATGCCTCCTCCCTTCCGTCACGCGGTCACCGAGCTCTTTCCCGTGGTCGGTGAAATAATGAAAAGGGGTCGAGGCTCCCCATTCCTGTCCCATGAAGAGGAGCGGGATTTCCGGAGCGCAGAGCAAGAGGACGGTCATGGCCCTCAGGGTCGGGCCGTCGGTTTGCCGGTGGATCCTCACCCCGAAAGAATAATTGGCCACGTGGTCGTGGTTCTGCAGGTCGATGACGATCCGGTCCGGGGAGATCGACGCGGGATCGGTTCCGTGCGGTTTTCCCATGTGGGGCGATGTCTGTCCTCGGTAAAACCAGCCCTGTCCCAGCGTCGCGGCGATGTCGTGGGTCGATCCAGTGTAATCCAGAAGGTACGGTGCGCGGCGAGAGGAGATCCGGCGCAGGATCTGGTGGTGGAAGTCGTCGGTCCATTCGGCGTCCATCCCCCATCCCCCCGCGGAGGACGGGGAGATCATGTGGACGAGATTGCGGTTGTCCTCCGCCATCACGTGGAGAGGGCGTCCGGGGATCGCCCGATGGATCGTCTCCGTCAGTTCCTCGAGGAAGTGGCGTGGGCTGTCGTCTTCGATGGCGTGCGTGGCGTCCAGGCGGAACCCGTCCACGTGATATTCGTGGATCCAATGGAGGGCGTTCTCGATGAAGAACCGCCGGACCTGCGTCGATCCGGGACCGTCGAAGTTGAGGGCGTCCCCCCAGGGATTCCGATGTTTCTTCGAAACATAGTAAGGGCTGTAACATCCCGTGTAATTTCCGTCGGGACCGAAATGGTTGTAGACCACATCCAGCAGGACGGCCAGTCCGATCCGATGGGATTCGTCCACGAGCCGCCGAAGGTCGTCCGGGGTCCCGTAGCATCGGGCCGGTGCGAAGAGAGAGACGCCGTCGTATCCCCAATTGCGTCGCCCCGGGAAATCCGCCACCGGCATCAATTCGATCGCGGTGACTCCCAGTTCTTTGATGAATGGAAGGCGCTTCCTCAATCCATCGAACGTGCCTTCCGGGCTGTAGAGACCGGTATGGACCTCGTAAATGGAGAGTTTCTCGCGGGGGACCCCGGACCATGTCCCGTCACTCCAGAGGAATCGGTTCGGATCGATGACCTGGGATCTCTCATGGACGCCGTCGGGTTGGAACCGGGACGCGGGATCCGGAAACGGTCCGTTCCCGTCCACCGTGTATCGGTAGAGGTCTCCCGGGTGGATGTCGCGGTAGGTCGCCTCGAGATAGCCGTCTGCTCCTTTGTGAAGAGGTCTCGTCAGGGGCATCCTCCCCGGCGACTCGAGGATGAGTTCGACGGTTTCATGACCCGGCGCCCAAACGCGGAATGTCGTTCCCTCGGCGGAATAGATCGCGCCGAGCCGCGGATGCCAAAGGGACGTCCCTGGGCCGTTCACCGGTCTCTTCCGCGGGAAGCGGTCGTCCCTGGCTGGGAGCCGGATTTCACCTTGCGGCTGTGACCGGGATCCTTCGCGACCGTCCGACCGAGAGTCGCCAGCCGGGTGGTGAGGCAGGAAGCGCACGTTTCCGGGGAATCGCCCAGACAAATTTTCCCGGGATACAGTCTGTAGTGTTCGCGATATTCCGTCGGTGTCACGTTAGGCATGAGGACGTTGGCCCCGCGTTGGAGCGCTTTTTCGCGGCCCTGCGGATCGATGGACCCCATGGCCGTTGTCGCCGGGAGATGGGTGTTCCGGGTGAGTATCCTCAGGATCGCCAAGACGCGCAAGGTGAGGTCGAGGGTTCCGCTCTCTTTTCCAGCCAGCGGCGTGTCGGGGTTGCGGATGAAGGGGCCGATCCCGATCATGTCGAGATCCAGTTCCCGGAGAAGTTCGATGTCGTCGGCCAGGATGTCCGGCGTCTGCCCCGGCAGTCCGACCATGATCCCGGAGCCCACTTGATAGCCCAGTTCGCGCAAGACGTGGAGACATTCCAGCCGTTCCCTCAGGGAGGAGTCCGGTTTCAGGCGGTTGAACAGCGATTCCGACGACGTCTCGAATCGGAGCAGGTAGCGGTCTGCGCCGGCTTCCCGGTAGGCGGCATAGACCTCGCGCGGTTTTTCTCCCAGGGAGAGGGTGAGGGCCAATCGGTGGAGACTCTTGATCCGTCCCAGGAGTTCCGTCATCTCATCGGGCGAATAGACGTCGCTCTCGCCGGATTGGAGGACCACGCTGGGATAGCCCAACGCGGCCGCCCTCCCCGCCGCCGCCACCACCTCGTCCGGCGTCATCCGGTACCGGCGGACGCTCGGGTTGGAGTGTCGGATCCCGCAATACAGGCAATCCCTGCCGCAGATGTTCGAGATCTCGATGAGTCCCCGCAGGTGCACCTCGTCTCCCATCTGTTCCCGCCGGACACGGTCCGCTTCGAGGAACAGGGCCTCCACCTCGCCGGAGTCCGAGGTCGTCAGTGCGCGGAGGATCTCTTGTCGCGTGAGCATCAGAAATAGATGTCCCGTTCTCCGGCGACGATCCGACGGTAACTCTCCAGGAGACGAGGATACGAGGAGGGCATCTTGTGCTTGATCTGGTCCAGCTCCACGGCCAGGATCTTTTCTCCCGCGGTTTTCGTGGCGGGTGTCGCGAAATCATCCAGCCATTCCCGGAAGGTGAGCACGGCGTTCATCTTGCAGAATTTCCCCTCGGCTCCCGATCGCAGGAGTTCCATGATGCAACGGCCCGTCCTCCCGCATCGGTAACCCGCGGTGCAGAAACTCGTGATGGAACCCATCTCGGCCAACTCCCGCACGACGTCGTCGAGACTGCGCGTGTCCCCGAGGAGGAATTGTTGTTTTTCCCCCACTTGCCGGGCGGTGTCCTCTCCGTAGGCTCCCACGCCGATCCGGGTGGATGCGTCCGTCTGTGTGCAACCCAGAGGCAGGACCTGCCGTCGGATGTCCGCGTTCTCCCGGGCGGTCACGATCATCCCGGCGTGAGGCACGGCCAGGCGGAGCACCGTCACCAGCTTTTTGAAATCTGCGTCGCTCACGCGCCGGGAGGACCGGGACGTGTAAGGCGTGTTGGCGGCCGGTTCCACCCGCGGGAAGGAGAGTGTGTGGGCTCCGATGCCGAAGCGTTTCTCCAGCTCGATGTTGTGCAACAGCAGACCGATGACCTCGAACCTCCAATCCGCCAATCCGAAGAGGACTCCCAACCCGACGTCGTCGATCACGCCCGTCTCCAGGGCCCGGTGCATGGCGTAGAGACGCCATCGGTAGTTGCCTTTCAGGGTGTTCGCCGGATGGATCCGGGAATAGGTCTGGTGGTGATAGGTCTCCTGGAACACCTGGTAGGTCCCCAGGCCCGCTTCGCCGAGGATCTTGAGGTGTTCGATGGAGAGGGGCGCGGCGTTGACGTTCACCCGCCGGATCTCCCCCATCCCCCGCCGGGTCGGCACCTTGACGTCATAGATGGCGCGGATTGAATCGACCATGTAGTCGATGTCGTAGGACGGGTGTTCTCCGTAGACCGCGATCACCCGCTTGTGCCCGATCTGTCCCGCCAAAACGGCCGCTTCCTGTTTCACTTCATCGAGCGTCAACGCACGGCGCTCGATCACCGTGTTCTCCCTTCGAAGACCGCAGTAGGCGCAGTTGTTGACGCAATGGTTGCTCAGATACATCGGCGCGAAGGTGACGATCCTGTTGTCGTAGACCTTCCTCTTCACGGCGGCGCCGGTCTCCTTCATTCGGTCCAGGAGCTCGGGGTCGTCGACGCGCAGGAGGCAGGCGGCTTCTTCGGGAGAGAGGGTCTCGACGGAGAGGGACTTGGCGAGGATGTCCTCCACGCGTTTCCGGTCCGGGGCCGTGCGGTCTTCGAGAAGGGCGTCGAGGACCGCGTCATCGATGAAATCTTTCCCGTTGTCCAAGTAACGGGAGATCTGGTCGTCGATGATCCTCTGCTGGGTCCAGGTTTTATCGTCGAGGCTTGTCTTGTTCATGATGGAATACCTCCCGGGCGGATGGAAAAGGGGCCAACACTCTGTCGGCGACGCCGTGCATCACCGAGATCGCCACGCCGTAATTGGTGATCGGGACCCCGGCCTGCCGGCAACATTGGATGCGTGAGAGCATCTCCCTCCGTGTCAACATGCATCCGCCGCAATGGACGACCAACCGGTAGTCCCGCAGGTTGTCCGGAAAATCTTTCCCCGAACAAACGTCGATCGTCATCTCTCCGCCCACGTGGCGTGTGAGCCAGCGCGGGATTTTCACGCGCCCGATATCGTCTTCCAGGGGGTGGTGGCTGCAGGCTTCGGCCACCAGGATCCGGTCGCCTGGGCGGAGCCGGTTCAACACGGCCGCCCCGCGCGCCATCTCCGTCAGGTCTCCCTTGGCGCGTGCGAACAGGGTCGAGAAAGTGGTGCATCGGATCGACGGCGGAGTATCGGCAGTGACTTTCAGAACGACCTGAGAGTCGCAGACCACCAGGTCCGGCGGACGAACGAGGTTTTGAAGGCTCGAGGCATATTCCCGCTCTTTGACCACCAGGGAGGCCGCATCATGGTCCAGCGCGTCCCGAAGGGTCTGCACCTGAGGCAGGATCAACCGCCCTTTGGGAGCTTGGAGGTCGATGGGGACGACCAACACCACCATTCCTCCCGCCGGAAGGAGGTCCCCCACGATGGGCGGCGGCGACAGGAATTCTTCCGGACAGACGGAGATCAGATGTTTCTTCAGTTCGGCCACCGCTGTTTCCCGGCCCTCCGTGTTCAGGCAGGAGAGACTGACGGTCTTCCCGGTTTTGTCGCGGACCAGCGATAGGAACGAGGGAGTCGGCGTCATCACGTCCGTCTTGTTGATGACGCCGATGACCGGGGTCTTGTGCGCCGCCGCTTCGGAGACGACTTCTTCCTCCGGGGCTCCCCACGTCTCCGGTTCCAGGACCAGCAGGACCACGTCGGATCTCTGGAAGACGGCCCGGGTCTTGCGCAAGCGTTGCTCCGCCAGGACCGAAACGTCGTCCAACCCCGCCGTGTCCAGAAAGACCACCGGACCCAGAGGCAGCAGTTCCATCGTTTTCTCCACCACGTCGGTGGTGGTCCCCGGCACCGGGGACGTGATGGCCACCTCTTGCCCGGCCACGTAGTTCAAAAGACTGGATTTGCCGGCGTTCGTCCGTCCGAAAATCCCGATGTGAAGCCTGTTCGCCTTAGGAGTTTGGTTCATGGGGGTATCCCAATGACATCACGTGTGACGGGGACAGGATCCGTTCGACGGTGTCTTTCCCCAACTCTTTGTGCAAGAAGTCATGCAGATCTTTCTGGCCCGAGGCATGAAATCTCCGGAGGATCTCTTCCGCCCGTTCATAGCCGATGTGGGGCAGGAACGCGGTGATGATCGTCGGAGATGAGTCCATCCGGGCCCGGCATGTTTCCACGTCGGCTTCGATCCGCTCGATGTGGGGTGAGAACAACGCGTCAAAACGGGTCAGAATCTCCAGCGATTCCAGGAACGCCAGGGCCAGCAGCGGCATGAACTCGCAGAGTTGGAAGGTCCCTCGGGACACGCTCTCGGTGATGAGAAGGTCGTTCGATTGGACTTTCAGACCGGTCTGGATTCCTGCCTCGAGGAGGACCGGATTGATTTTGCCGGGCATGATCGACGATCCGGCCTGTCTTTTTTCCAGACGGATCTCGCCGAGGGAATTCATCCAGCGGAGATCGCCGCAGATCTTGATGAGGTTGGTGGCATGGGCTTTCAGGATGCCGGATGTTTCGACGAAGGCATCGGCGTTCGCGGTGGGGTCCATCAGGTTCTCCGCCCGGGCCAGGGGCAGTCCGGTGAGTTCGCGGAGCGCGTCCGTGATTCGGAAGACATAGTCCCTCGGAGCCGTCAGTCCCGTCCCCACCGCCGTCCCGCCCAGGTTGACCGTCCTCAACCGTTCCTCGCATTTGAAAGTGCGCCAGCGGTCGCGCGCGAAAGCTTCGGCGAACACCCCGAACTCGGCCCCGAGCGTGATCGGGACGGCGTCCTGGGTCTCCGTCCGCCCCATCTTGAGGATCGAGGCGAACTCCTTCTCTTTTTTTTGGAACGAACCTTGCACCGATTCGATGGCGCGGCTCAGGTTCCGCAAACCCCGGAGGGCGGCCACTTTGAGGGCCGTCGGGTAGACATCGTTGGTGGATTGGTGGAGGTTGACCTCTTCCAAAGGAGAGACCGCGGCTCCGGCTCCTCGGGGTCCTCCCAGTATCTCGGAGGCCCGGTTGGCGATCACTTCGTTGATGTTCATGTTCGTCGATGTCCCGGCGCCGCCTTGCAGGGCATCCAGTGGAAATTGGTCGTCGAGTCGACCGGCGGAAATCTCGTCGCAGGCCTGAATGATGGCTCGGGCTTTGACGTCGGGCAGGAACCCCAGTTGTTGGTTCGTCGAACAGGCCGCTTTCTTCACGTCGGCCAGGGAGTGGATCAACGAGGGAGGCACTCGCGTCCCGGAGATCGGGAAATTATCCAGCGCCCGTCGCGTGTGGATCCCCCAGTAGGCGTCCGCGGGGATATCCAGGGGACCGAGGGCGTCTTTTTCGGTCCGGCGATCGGAATTCCGGGGAGGAGTCATGGGCGGATCCTTACCGGGACGTCCTCAGACCTTCGAGCAGGCCGATTTGACGGAGATGCCGGGGATGCCTCCCAGCCGTCCGGTCAGGGCCCCGATATCGTCGGTGGTGGCATCCACGATCAGGGTGATCACCGCGTGATGGCCTCTGATATGAGGGAGCCCCACGCGGGCGATGATCGATTCCCCGAAATCGGACAGGACCTTGTTGACGGCCCCCGCCGATTTCTGGCGGTCTTCGAGTATGATGCCGACGAAACCCAGTCTTTTTTCCATGACATCCTCCCTTACATCCGTTTTAAAAGCAAAAACCCGATATCCGTTCCCCTCTGGAGGAAATGAATATCGGGTTCCTTCATTTCCCCTTGGGGTGAGGGCCCATGGCCCCTGATCCGCAGGGTCTTCTGTCGGCGACGGCGGCTCTATCGTTGGTACAACGGCCGCGCCGTATACGTCGTGTGCAGCAAGTGATGAGACTTGTCGCTCAACGGCTTGTCCAGGAATTCCTTGTAGAGCTGTTGGATGTAGGGGTTGTCGTGAGAGCACCGCCGAGGCAATCCCTGGTCTTCGGCATAGAGGCCCTTGGCCCGCTTGGCCCGCAGTTCGTCGGTCACGCCGTACGGTTGTCCTCCGCCGGCGATGCAACCGCCGGGGCAGGCCATCACTTCGACGAAATGATAGGGCAGGGGCGCGCCGGCTTTCTTGGCCTCGCGGATCTTGTTGATGACGTATTCCACGTTCGCCAGGCCGTGCGCCACGGCGATGCGGATCTCTTTTCCGGCGATCGTCACGGTGGTCTCTTTCACGCCCTTGAGTCCCCGGACGTTCTCAAAGTCCACTTTGGGAAGGTTCTCTTTCGTCACGAAATACGCGGCCGTCCGGAGGGCCGCTTCCATCACGCCGCCGGTGGCGCCGAAGATCGTGCCGGCGCCGGTGTATTCTCCCAGGATGTGGTCGCATTCCTCATCGGGCAGGTTGGCGAAGTCGATACCGGCCTGGCGGATCATCCGCGAGAGCTCGCGCGTCGTCAGCACCGTGTCCACGTCCTGATAGCCCGAGGCGTTCATCTCCTTGCTCCGGTGCGTCTCATACTTCTTGGCCGTGCAGGGCATGATGGAGACCACTTCCACGTCGGAAGCGGAGAATCCTTTCTTGCCCGCGTAATAGGTCTTGGCCATGACGCCCAGCATCTCGTGCGGCGATTTCGCCGACGAAAAATGTTCGATCATGTCGGGATGGAACTTCTCCATGAAATCCACCCAGGACGGGCAGCAGGTGGTGATCAACGGCAGGGCCGATTTCCCGTGCACGAACCGCTCCACGAACTCGCTCGCCTCCTCCATGATCGTCAGGTCCGCGCCGAAGTTGGTGTCGAAGACGGCCTTGAACCCCATGCGCCTCAGGGCGGTGTAGATTTTCTTGGAGAGGTTGGTGCCGGGCTCGAAACCGAAGTGTTCTCCGAGGGTCACGCGGACCGCCGGGGCGATCTGCACGACGCAATGTTTCTTCGGGTTCTGCAGCGCGGCCCAGACCTTGTCCGTGTCGTCTTTCTCGATGATGGCGCCCGTGGGGCAATGGGCCGAACATTGGCCGCACCGCACACAGGGAGAATCCGCCAGGTTGATGTCTCCGGCGGGCGAAATGCGGGTCTTGATCCCCCGCTCCAAAAACGACAGGGCCCAGACGTTCTGGACTTCCTGACAGACCACGACGCATCGCCCGCATTTGATGCACTTCGAGGGGTCCAGGACGATGACGCCGGTGGTGGCGTCGATCGGCAGTTGGGGAGAGATCTTGTCGAAGATCTCCTCGCGGATTCCGAAATCCGAGAGGGTCCGGCGGAATTCACAGTTGGCGTTCCGTCCACAGACGGTGCACTCGTTCGGATGGGCCGAGAGCATCAGCTCCACCACCGTCTTTCGCACCGAGACGATCTCGGCGTCGTGGGTGATGATGTCCATCCCCTCTTGCACGGGGGTGCAGCAGGCGCGCGGCATCTTCGGGGAACCTTTCACCTTCACCACGCACAGTCCGCAGGCCGCCGAGGCGCGGAGGTCCGGATGTTTGCACAGGTTCGGGATCTTCACCCCGACCGTCGAGGCCGCATCCAGGATGGTGGTGTTCTCTGCTACTTCAACGGGAATCGAATTGATGATGGCTTTGACCATGGAAATCTCCTTTTGTCGACGCGACGATTATTGTTTGGGTGCCGGTTCTTTGATCAGCGCGCGGTATTCGTGCTCGAAATAGCGCAACGTCGAGACCACCGGGTTCGGGGCCGTCTGTCCGAGTCCGCAGAGGGACGCCTTTTGCATGGCCTGCGAGATGGAACGCAGCTTGTCCAGATCGGCGAGCGTTCCTTCCCCGGCCGTGATCCGGTTCAAGATCCTCAACATCTGCGTCCCCCCGATCCGGCAGGGAGCGCATTTACCGCAGGATTCGTCGACGCAGAAACCCAGGTAGAATTTCGTGATGTCCACCATGGAATCATCCTCGTCCATCACGATCATTCCTCCGGAGCCCATGATGGACCCCAGGTTCTGGAGGTTCTCGTAACTCACGGGGGTGTCGAAAAACTGTTCGGGGATCACCCCTCCCGAGGGTCCGCCGGTCTGTACGGCCTTCACCTTCTTGTTGTTGGCGGCGCCGCCGGCGATGTTGAAGACGATGTCGCGGATGGTCGTCCCCATCGGGACTTCCACCAGGCCGGACTGTTTCACTTTTCCCGTCACGGCGAAGACCTTCGTTCCCTTCGATTTCTCGTGTCCGATGCCCGCGAACCAGGCCGCGCCGTTGGTCAGGATGGGAGGCAGGTTGGCCAACGTCTCCACGTTGTTGATGCAGGTCGGTTTGTCCCACAACCCTTTGACCGCCGGATAGGGCGGGCGCGGATGGGGATATCCCCGTTTCCCTTCGATCGAGGCGATCAGGGCCGTTTCTTCTCCGCAGACGAATGCGCCGGCGCCCAAACGGACCTCGATGTCGAACGAGAAGGACGATCCCATGATGTTCTGTCCCAGGAGTTTGTTGGAAAGGCATTGTTTGATGGCCTTCTCGATCCGCTCGACGGCCAGAGGATATTCCGCGCGGATGTAGAAGAATCCTTTGTTCGCGCCGATGGCGTAACCGGCGATCATCATCCCTTCGATGACCGCATGGGGATCTCCTTCCAGGACGCCCCGGTCCATATAGGCCCCGGGATCCCCCTCGTCGCCGTTGCAGATGATGTATTTCTGGTCGGCCGGCACCTTGCGGGTCAATTCCCACTTGAGTCCGGTCGGAAACCCGGCGCCGCCGCGTCCCCTGAGGCCGCTCTTCTTGACCTGATCGATCACGTCCTCCGGTTTCATCTCCAACACCCTCGCCAAGGCCGCGTATCCGCCCAAGGCGATGTAATCCTTGATGTTGTCGGGATCCACGATGCCGCAATTCCTGAGGACGATCCGGAGCTGATGGGGGTCCTGCAGGGAGATGGTTTGGTTGTGCCAGACGGTCTTCTTCAGAAAATGGGTCTCCACCAGTTGGGGGACCTTGTCTTTGGTGAGATGGTGATAGAACACGGTGGGCATGCCTTCCATGGCGACTTCGACCAGCGGTTCCGCCGAACATTTCCCCACACAGCCGCATTTGCGGATGTCCACGGTGAGCTTGTGTTTCTTCAGTTCTTCACGCAGGGCGAAATAGGTGTCCTGGGCGCCGGCGGCGATCCCGCAGGTGGCCATCCCGACGCGGATCCACGTTTTCTTCTTCCGCGCGAGCGTCTCTTCCTTGATCTTCTTCAGCTCTTCTTTGTTCATGGGTTCGTCCTCTCGATTGGAAATTATTTGTATTCGGCCAGGATGGCGGGAACCTGTTCGGGTTTGACGCCGCTGTAGACCTTCTGCCCCACCGTGATGACCGGCGCCAGGCCGCAGCAGCCCAGACAACGGACCACCTGGAGATAGAAGTTCTTGTCCGGGGTCGTTTCCCCCGGCTTGATTCCGAGATGGTTCCCCATCGCTTCCACCAGGGTCGGCGCCCCTTTCAAATAACAGGCCGTTCCCATGCAGACGGACACGATGTGCTTGCCCGGCGGGGTGAGTTTGAAATAGTTGTAGAAGGTGATCACTTCGTAGATGCGGGCCAGCGGGATGGAGAGATGCTTGGCCACTTCAAACGAGATCCGGCGGGGTACATAGCTGTAACGGTTCTGGATCTCGTGCAGGATCATGATGAGATTGCCCGGCCGTCCTTCCCAGGGTTTGCAGATCTCGTCCACGTCCTTCCTTATCTGTTCAACGTCCATTGTATCGATATCCATTGAATGACCTCTTTTTGTCGTATGGCCTCGCGGGGGTTGTCGCGCTTCAGAATCACCGTGGGCCGGAATATGGAATCACTGGTGCCCGAACATCACGTCCGGCTCGGAATCAAATCATCTTTTGAAATATCACGAACTGTTCGGAGGGAACTGATGTCCCCTATTTTATATTTCTTGCGGGGTCCTGTCAACGTGCGGGCGTTCCGACGTCAATTGAGCGTCTGATGGAACCGCCTGAAACTGAGGGCCGTGGTGGCCACCGCCATCAGGAGCAATACGCCGATGTTGCTCCAGAGGACCCAGGGGTCTCCGCCCTTCAGGAGGATGTTGCGCAGGAGAGTCACGAAATATTTCAGCGGATTCAGATACGCCACGACGATGATGGTCTTCGGCATGTTCTCGACCGGGAACATGATCCCCGACATCAGCGTCGCCGGGAAGACGAACAAGAAGCTCCCCAGCATGGACTGTTGCTGGTTCTTCGAGATCGTCGAGATGAGTATGCCGATGGTCACCGTCGTGACCACGAACACGAACGCCGCCAGCAGGAGTTTCCAGAGCTCCCCGCGGACCGGCACGTCGAAGAGGAGGGTGCCCGCCAACAGGATCAGGACCGTGTCCAGCATCCCGATCAGCACGAAGGGAACCGTTTTGCCGAGGAGTATCTCCCAATTTTCAAGAGGAGCCGAGATGATCATCTCGAAGGTCCCCCGTTCTTTTTCCTTCGACATGGACATGCTCGTCAGGATGATGGTCACCAGGCACAGGATCATGCTCATCACGCCCGGCACCAAGAAGACGGAGGATTCCATCGTCGGATTGTAGAGCACCCGCACGTCGAGCTGGAACGGTCCGGGCGGTTCCGGTCCGCGTCGGGCCGTCGCCAGGATCTTCGAGACGTAGGATTCCGCCACGCGGGCTTTGGTCGCGTTGGAGGCGTCGAGGATCAGTTGCACCGTCGCCTCCCGCCGCGCCAGCGACCGGGTGAGCCCTTCGGCCGGGATCACCAGGGCCGCATCCGCCCGTCCGGACCGGACCAGACGGAGCGGGTCGTCCCCCTCCGGCTCGACGCGAAGGAACCAGTCGGCGGAATAAAACCGTTCCGTCAGCTGCCGGGCCGCGCGATCGCCCGGATCATGGAAGACCGCCAGTTTCAGCCGTTTGATTTCGGTCGAGATGGCGAACCCGAAGAGCGTCATCTGCACCATGGGGAGCACGAACAGGATCACCCTCATCCGGGGGTCCCGCAACGTCTGGGCCAGTTCCTTCTTGATGAAGGCGTTCAATGTCCGGTTCACGGTTCCAAGTCCTTTTTGAAACGTTTCGTGGCCGCTGTCATCAGGACGATGTCCATCACCAACAGCGCGGCCAACGGTCCGATCAGCTCCCCGATCCCGGCCCCCTTCAGGAATATCCCCCGGGCGATCACCATGAACCACCGGGGCGGGAGGATGGCCGTGAAATAATGGAAGAAGACCGGCATGCTCTCGATCGGAAAGATGAATCCGGACAGGAGGAGGGACGGAAGGAGGCCGCTGATCATGGACAACTGCATGGCGAGTTGTTGCTGGCGCGTCACCACGGAAATGAGGAGCCCTTGGGATAATCCCGCCATGATGAACATCAGGCAGGCCGCGATGAAAAGGGCGTGGCTCCCGTGGAACGGTACTCGAAACCCGATCCGCGCGGCCAGATAGACGAACAGGACTCCCCCCAGTCCCAGGGCGACGTAGGGGAGGATCTTGCCGACGATGATCTCGAGCGGCCGGACCGGTGTGGAGAGGAGGAGTTCCATCGAGCCGTTCTCCCATTCGCGGGCCACCGTCAAGGCCGTGAGCAGGATGGAGATGAGTCCGATGAGCACCGTGGCCAGACCGGGCACCACGAACCAACGGCTGTTCAATTCCGGATTGAACAGGAACCGTGTCCGGAGCTTGACCGGTTCCTGTCGTTTCAGTCCCGTCAGTCGCGCGGCGGCCGCTCTCTGTATCCCCGGCAGATAGCTCAGGATGGCGCTGGTCTTCGAGTTGTCCGCCCCGTCCAACAATAATTGGACCTTGGCCGTTTGGCCGGGAGAAGACAGTGTTTTTCCAAAATCCGGCTTCACGATGAGCACGCCCGCGGTTTTTTCCTGATCCAGTTCTTGAAGGAACAGGTCCGGTCGTTCCGGAAACCCGATTTTAAAATAGCCCGATTCCGAGAAGATTTCCGTCAGTTGGCGCGACGCCCGCGATTGGTCGAAGTCGACGCAGGTCAGGCGGATGTCCTTCATATCGAAATCGATCGCGTAACCGAAGAAGATCACCAGGATGAACGGCAATCCGAGCGCGAGGGCGACCGTGAACGGATCCCGGAGGATGTGCCGGATCTCTTTGAGGGCGATGGACCGGGCTCGGGAGAACTTGAACGAGATCATCGGTCCTTCCCCTCCACCAGGCGCAGGAAGACGTCTTCCAGGGACGGCGGAATGCGTCGAAGGCTCATCCCCGCCGGCACGCTGGAGAGGACCGCCTCCTCCGAGGACGATCGGACGGTGACGTGGTGGCGGGATCCGTAGGGCTGCACGTCAATCACGCCGGGGTTCCGCCGGAGTGTGTTCAGAAAATCGTCCGGATCCCGCCCCTGGGCGTCCAGTTCCAGCAGGGGTTCCGGGAAGGTTCGTTCCTTCAGTTCCGCCGGCGAGTCCAAGGCGATGAGGCGCCCGCTCCTCATCAGCGCGATGCGGCCGCATTGTTCCGCTTCGTCCATGTAATGCGTCGTGACGATCACCGTCTTCCCTTTTTCGGTCAGGTTCCGGATCAGCTTCCAGAACCGGATGCGGGCCACGGGGGACACGCCGGAGGTGGGTTCGTCGAGGAAGAGGATCTCCGGATCATGCAGGATCGCCGCGGCCAGGGCCAGTTCCTGCTTGATCCCGCCCGCCAGATGGCGGACCAGCGTGTTCCGGGGAGCGGTCAGGCCGATGAACTCGAACAATTCCTCCGTGCGGCGGGCCAAGACCTCCGGGGAGAGTTTCCTCAGCCCGGCGGCGAAAGACATGTTCTCGTCCACCGTCAGATCGTCGTACAGCGTGAACCGTTGGGACATGTATCCCACCCGGCCCTTGAGGGCCCGGCCCCCGTCCTCATAACCCAATCCGGCCACGCGGGCCGAACCGTGTGTCGGACGGAGGAGCCCGCACAGAGTGCGGATCGCCGTCGTCTTGCCGGCGCCGTTGGCTCCCAGAAAACCGAAAATCTCTCCGCGCTCCACTGCGAAGGAGAGGCGGTCCACGGCCGTGAAATCGCCGAACCGCACGGTCAATTCCATCACCTCCACCGCCGCGGGACTCACGGGGTCACTCCTTCCCGCCGGAGGAACAATTCCTCGAAGTTGTTCGCCCGCTCCCGCCGGAGGGTCTCGCGCGGTTCTCCGGAAGACAGCACCTGGCCGCCGTCGAGCAGATGTAATCTCTCGCAGCGTTCCGCTTCGTCCATGTAGGAGGTCGAGACGATGATCAGGATGCGCTGCTCGCGCAGCCGGTACAGCAGGTCCCAGAATTCCCGCCGGCTGATGGGGTCCACGCCGTTGGTCGGTTCATCCAGAAGGAGGATCTCGGGGGACTGCAACAATGCGCACATGAGTCCCAACTTTTTGTACATCCCCCCGGAGAGTTGTCCGGCGCGCCGGTCTTGGAACTTGTCCAGCCGGGTGATGCGGAGGAGTTCTTCCCTCCGGGTCCGGTAGAGGCTCGAGGGGAGCCGATAGAGGTCCTTGAAGAAATCCAGATGTTCCGAACATGTCAGGTCGGGATACAGGCTTTGTTGCTGGGGCATGTACGCCATGCGCGGCCGGATGTCGTCGAAGGAGACGGAGCGGTCCCCCTCGGAATAATCGATCCGTCCGGTCGACGGAAGGAGGAGCCGGATCAGGCAACGCAGGAGGGTGGTTTTCCCGGCCCCGTCGGGACCGATGAGCCCGTGCAGGCGGCCGGATTCAAAGAGGAGCGACACGTCCTCCAGGGCCCGCAGTGATTTGAAATTTTTTGAAAGATGTTCGGTTCGAATCCCGATCGAAGCCACGGGGATCCCTTCAGTCCGGCAGGTCCATTTCGATGGTCATTCCGGGTTTCAGGAGCCCGTCCTTGTTGTCGAACGAGATCTTGACTCCGAACACCAGGCGCGTCCGTTCCTGGCGCGTCTGCACGTTCTTGGGGGTGAATTCCGCTTCGGAGTTGATGTGGGTGACCCGTCCCGTCAATTTCCTCATGTCGAGTTCGGGCAGATACCCTTCCACCGTCATCCCCAGGGACAGAGCCGAAATCAGTGATTGGGGGACGTACACGACGGCCCAGACGTCGTTTAGGTCGGCCAGGGTCATGAGCGTCGCTCCGGGATTCACCATCTCCCCGGCTTCAAAGTAGGTGTCCAGAACCGTCCCGTCCATGGGGGAGATGACCGAGCACCAGCTTCTTCGGAGTACGGCGTCATCCCTCTTATACTTGATCCGGTCGAAACTCTCCTGGTTCATCGAGCCGCTGTTCCTCAAAGGGATCGCCCGCTGCAATTCTTTTTCGGCGATCTCCGCGGCCAATTTGATGTCTTCCCCCGCCAATTCGGCCAACAGCTGCCCCTTCTTGACCGGATCCCCTTCCTTGACGCGGACCGTCGCCAGCACGGAGGTGACACGGGAAGGGATATCCACCTCGGTCGCTTCCACGGTCCCCGCGTAAAGGAACCGGGAGGACCGGTTGAGATGCCAGAGGGTGCCGCCGATCACGGCCCCGGCCATGAGGAGGGGTAAGATGATTTTTGGTTTCATTTTATTCGTCCTTTCCTGAATAATGGGCCAGCGTCGCCAACTGCATGAGGATCTGCACATCGGTCCGGGCGGACTGCACCCGGGCCTCCAGCGCCCGGAGGTTGGCGTTTTGGACCTCGATGAAATTGGATCTTCCCATCTGATAGGACTCGTAGGTCAATCGGGCCAACTCCGCCGTTTCCTCGACGGATTGAAGGTCGATCCTCTTCTGGGCCGATAATCCCGCCAATCGGTCATGTGTTTGGTCCCACGCCTTTCGGAATTCCCTCTCCCCGAGCGTTCCCCTCTCTTCCGCGGCCCGTGATTGGGCCTCCTGGACTTCAATGTCGCTCCGGATTCTTCGCCCGTCGATCAATGGCAGGCTGGCCATGATCCCCACTGTGTTCTGGTGGATGGTCTCCAATTTCGGCCCGTTGGGATAATCGAGCGATGTCTTGGCGGAAAGATGGAATTTGGGCCACCGGTCCGATGACAGGCTTCGGGCGGCGCTCTCATGGGACCGGGCCATTTCTGAATGGACGCGGACTTGGGGGGGCGCCGGATCCGGCGCCGCTCGCCACTGGATGGACAACGCCTTCATCAGGGAGTCGATCGAATCCAGTTTCAACAGGAGCGTGGGTGGTTCCGCTCCGGGAGGCAGCGATCGCGCCAGCGACTCTTCCATCGGGAACGAGGCGTCGGTGTCCGTTCGACGGCCTGTCAGAAAAAAAAGTTCCCGCACGGTCACCGCCAGATCCGCCTGGGCCTGACGGAACTGTCGTTGCCGGGTCAGGACCTCCTGGTGGGCCGACAGGAGGTCCATCCTCCCGGCGGTTCCGGCCTTGTGCCGGAGTTCGATGTCGGAATGTTGGGTGTTCGCCAGCTTCAGGGCGTCGCTGAGCGATCGCAGTCGTTCCATCTCCATCAATATCTGGAAATAGACCATCCGGGATTGGAGTTTCAGCTGTTTCTCCGTCAGGCGGATCTCTTCCTGTTTGGATTCCAGCGCGTGTCCCGCCCCGATCCAGCCGTGTCGGGTGGATCGGAAGTCCCAGATCAGCCAGTTCAGCGCCGGTCCGACGCTGTAGTTCACGTTGTCTCCGAGCTGGATGGGGGCTCCTCCTCCCGGCGAGATGGAAGCGATCTCACTGACGTATTTCCAATTGCCGTCCAGTGAGAGTTTCGGGGAGGAAGAGGAGAGACGGCTCTGCCGGCTCCGGTCGAGGGCTTCGGCTTCCTTTTTGAGCGCCCTCAGTCGGGGAGAAGAACTCAGCGTTTCCGCCTGGACCTGCTCCATCCGCAGTTCCAGGACAGGGGTTTCCGCGGCCCAGGACGGTGTCGTCAGTAGAAGGAGTATCGGGAAAAAGACGGTCTTCATCGCTTTTTCCACCCCCTTTTCGTGTCGGAACGGAGCCCTTTGAGGGCCATCTCGACGCGTTGAAAGATGATCTGGTCCGACAGGAGGAGGGACCTCAACTCGGACGATCCCTTCAGGGGCAGCCCCATGCCGATCACCCGTTCCAACAGGGCGATGATGATGAAGGGAGCCACGACGCTGCCGGCCAAGAACGCCAGGGCGGCCTCCGGCGCGATCGGGCGCAGCGATCCCCGGCGCTGGCACTGCTTCACCAACTCCAGCAGGATCGTCAGGTGCCGAGGGATGTTCGTCGTGACGAAACGGAACGCCTCCTGTTCCTTCTCCAACAGGTCCTTGATGATGGACAGGGCCAGGCTGCGGTTGTCCCGGGCGAACCGTCCGAAAGCGATGAGGGCGCGCTCTAGTTGTTTTTCCGGTGTTCCCCGGGAGGAGGATTCGAGGCGGAACGTCTTAAAGAACTCCTCGTAGATCTCTTGGAGAGCCCTCCGACCGAATGCCTCCTTGGTCTTGAAATGGTAATGGAACATGCCGAGGTTGACTCCCGTGCGGGCGGCCAATTGGCGGACGGACAGGCCGGAGAGTCCGGCGGCGCGGATCATCTCTTTCCCCGTGTCGAGGAGGATGCGGTTGGTGTTGCGGGATGGACGGGTCATGGAGGCTCCTGGGATTATAAATAGACGCCTGTATAATTATACATCCGTATAGATAAAAAATCAAGCCCCTCCCGGGGAGAGACTGGCGGTGACGGATCGGCGGGGTCTTGAGGCGGCCCCGGAACGGGGGGCCTAGATCTGAGTGGTGAGGAAGATGGGCAGGGTCATGTGCCCGATCTGGTCCTGGAGTTCCTCGATCTTGTCCATGTGCATGTCTTCATCGTTGAGGATCTTCTCCAGAACTTCGCGGGTTGCAAAATCGTTCACGTCCCCGGCCAGTTTGATGGCCTCATTATAGGCTTTGATGGCTCCGGCTTCGGCTTCACGGTCGTTGGCCAGTTGTTTGGTGGCGTCGGCTCCGATATTGATCTTTTTTAGGTCGCTGACGACGGGGAGGCCTTCCAGGAAGAGGATCCGGCCGATCAGTTTCTCGGCATGTTTCATCTCATCGATGGCCCGTTTTTCAAAATGTTTGTGGAGTTTTTCGTATCCCCAGTTGGCGCACATCTCCGAGTGCACCATATACTGGTTGATGGCGGTCAGTTCGTCCGCCAGTAAGGAGTTTAGAGTCTGGATGAGTTTGTCATTGCCTTTCATGGTCGTTTTCCTCCCCTTCAAGATCGCCGGATGAGATCTTCGGCGTATACATGCTAGCAAGGTGAAATGGGGGTGTCAATCGGGAGGGTTTTTTGACGGAAGTCGGACGATGCTTAATCCTGAACGGGGCCGAACTTCACGGTCATCCCTCCGTAATAGAGTCGAGGGATATAATAGTTCCCCACTCCTCCCGGGAATTCTTCCGGATGCCTGGCCCTGGTCAGGTTTTGTCCCGCGAGGAAGAACTCCATGTTCTTGAAGGTGTACATCAAGCGGGCATCAAGGCGCGTGTAAGCCGGTAAAAACCTGGTCCCTCCGAAACGACTGGTGGTGCGATACCCCGTTTTATAGCCGGCGTCGGCGCTCGCGGATAGCCCTTTCCAGATGTGGGAATAAAAGCCGACATTGGTTTTATGGTTCGGGGTGTCGTCGGTGATGCTTGGATTCGCTTTGTCATCCGTGATCGATTCAAACGTATAGTTGGCGTACACATACCGGTTTTTTTGGAAACGATAGCGCCCTTTCGCTTCGATCCCGCGAGCGATGGCGTCGTTGATCCGCCCGGTCGTGACTCCGGAGGGGTTGGTCGCCAGTTGGCCGTGCATTCCGACGACGGTCATGTAATAGAAGGAGATTTCCGTGTCGAGCTTCTTCTCCATGAAATTTCCCAGATGGGAGATCTCCGAAGACGTCACTCGCGTGACGCCCAGATGCTTGTTCCCGACGAGATTCAGCGCCGAGCTGTTCCCCTGTTGGTAGAAGATGTCGGGCAACGTGGGTGACATCGCGTATGAGATCCGCAGGGTATGGTTTTTGTTCACAGGACTGATCGCCGAGGCCTGGTAGGCCGGTTGTGTCCCGGCAATGTCCGAGTGCTCCAGGGAGAAGGCCCCCGTCAGTGTGAGTTTGCTCAATATTTTCCAGGATTGGTTCGCAAACCCCCGATAGATCGCGTTCCTCCTCCTCGGGTCCGATGAACCGAAATAATCCGGGCAGTTCACCACGTTGTCGCGGTAACTGATCCCGATAGCCGTATTGAGACTGCTTTTCCCCCATCCGTGGTTCAGGAGAGCTTCCGCGTCATATTGGTAATTGCGATAGTCGATGGTCGGGAAACTATCCCTGCGGGAGCCCGTCATTTCAAGGGAAGAATCCCATCCGAAGTCCTGGGTGTATTTCACCGTCTGGAAATTCTCTCTGAATTCTTTCTCAAAGCCGGGGTGCAACCAATCGTTGGCCGGCGTATCGTTGCCGATATTCCCCCCAAAGATTTCCAATGTGCCTTTGGGTGTCGGATTCCAAAATCCGCGCAGGTTGATCTTGTTCGTATTGGACACATCGGTGCCGATCTTATTTCCTGCCGCATCGACAAATCCGTTGCTGGATCGGTACGTGTGGCTCACGCGCAATCCGTATGTTTTGCCGGCTGTTTCGACGGTTTCCGCGATACGGCCATTGGCCTGGTTCCCGTAGAGAGTGTCGATGGTGACGGCCGTTTCTTGAGGTCTCTTGGTGATGATGTTGATGACCCCGAAGCCGGCATTGGACCCGAAGAGAGCCGCGTTGGGACCCCGGACGATCTCGATCCGTTCGATGTCCTGAAGCTGAACGGGGATGTTCTGCCAGTAAACCGCCACGCCGCCGGCCAGCAGGTAGATGCTTCTCCCGTCGATCAGCACCTGCATGCTGCCGATGTTCTCATCCGCGAAACCCCGCGTGGTGGCGATGGTATAGTTGTTCCAGATGGATCGCGTGTCGTAGACATCCATTCCCACTCGATATCTCAGCAGATCCCAGATGTTCAACGCTTTGGACGCGGCGATCTCGTCCGAGGTGAGGACGTCGATGGTGGTCGGGGACTCTTGGATGGATTGGGTCCGTCGGGAGGGAGTGAAAACCGTTTCAATGTCCATGAACAACAACTCTTCCGTTGCGATGCCGGGATCCCTCTCGGCCGCGACGAGCGGAGGCAACATCAAGATCAGACTCAACAATACAGGCAGGCGATGGCGTCTCATATCGTATCTCTTCTTTGCCGCCGCGACTCTCTTAAACTCAAAACAGGCTGTCGGATCGGATTCGATGGGGCTTTATTCAGGAAAGGATTCCTTCTCCATGTCCTGTATTTCCTTCTGCATGTCGTCGGGCGGAGGTTCGCCGGTGCTCGGCGGATTCCGCTGGTTGAACTGTTTCCGATAGTCGTCCATCTCCTGCTGAACACCCTGGCGCCAGTTTTCCATGTATTCCACGTTCATCTTGCGCACCTCTTCCATGTTCTGGCGATAGTATTCCGTCTGTTTGGTGAACAGTTCCGCGACGGTTTTTCGGTATTCCTCGAACTCTGCCGATAGATCGGTCGGTTTTGACGGCTGTTGTCCGTATTTGACGTTGGATTGTTTGTTCGCGGGGATCTCGACGGGGGCGGATTTCTCATCGGCGCTGGCCGCGACGCTCCCTTCGAAAACGGCCACATCGGCCGTCGTGCTGGAACAGTCGGTGACGAAAACGGTGCCCCGTACGGACGCCACGCACACGGGCGTCCTCACGGAGAATTTCGCCGGGCCGCGATTGTTCTTCCCCGTCAGGGTGTTGAGCAGTCGCCCTTGATAGAGTTGGATCAGGAAAGTCCTCACGGAATTGGAAAAGGAGGCGTTCTGAATGGTGAGGGCGGAATTCTTGTCGACGCGGAGCGCGGTGCCATCGTCGTAGATCAGCTCGGCCGAACCCGTCAGTCCCGTCCGGATGGTGGCTCCGACGGAGCATTTCATCCCCTTGACGGCGGCGATGAGCGGGGCGTGGGCGGCGGTGCTGATGCGGACGTCCCCATGGACGGCCGTCAGGATGGCTTCTCCGGATTCCGCGCAGACCAAGGCCGGCGCAAGGAACAAGAAACCCAAGGATAAAATCGCTGTTTTCATGACAATGTCAACGATAGAACATCCGCAGCGAAGCTGCAATAGGGACTTGGGAATCCCGTGTCCTCATCAGGGTTTGAGCACTCCCTGAACCACCAGCAGGATGATGATCACGATGAGGGTGCCGACACTCAAGGCAAAATGGATGGATGGTCTTACCGTGTCCGGCGGTTTTCTGTCGGGTCTGTGTATCAACATATACCAGCTGATTGCGAACGAAAAATAGGTTATTCCCACTAATAGTGCGCAGACCAACAGTCCATGGACAAAGGGACGGTTTTTAAATTGAGGATATATTTTCCCGTAAAACATGGATGAAAGGGACAGACCGACAAAAGCAGTGATGAGTTTGGTTTGCCAGGGGATAGTCGTATCCTTTGACGATTCCAGGTCTTCGATGGATTCCATCGTGGGCACGATCTTGGGAGACGGGTCTCGGCGGAATCGCCGCAGAAATTCGTTCAGCTCGTCCGCCGCGTGGTTGGCCCCCGATATATCCGTCAGAAGCATTTTAAGGGGCCCCCCCTTTGTCTGGGCGATGAGGTGGCCGCTTTGTTCCCAGAGGGATCGTTCCGAAGAGATCGAATCCACATCGCCGAGAAAAATAGATTCCTCGTGATTATCTCTGAAGACCCTGTCCTTGCGGAAGACGAATTGTTTTGACCGGAGGTCCGCCCGGATCGTGATCCTGTAATTTCCGAAGAACAGCCCCGCATTCATCGCGGCCCAGACCAGGATGACGATGGGTAGATTATGGGGGCTATCGCAGTGGGTGAGCCCGTTGATCGCCAGATAGATGGTGAAGGCCAGAAAGGAGTTGCCGATGACTGAGGAAACGATGAAACCGAACAGCCGGTTTTCGGTGACTGTTATTTGGTGATCGGTTTTTTCAATCCTGACCACTAGCGTCTTTTTATCGAGTGGAGTTTCTGGGCGGCCATCGCGTTGGCGTGGCCGTCGAGGCCGATGGATTTTATTTGGGCGATACAAGCGGCCCGGTCGGAACGGAAGATGAATCCGAATATCCGGGAGATGATGTTGTTGAATTTCTTGCAGTCGACGGGGTTTTGAAACTCATCACAGGCGGCGCAGGAAGGGATCTTCTTCTCGATACAGCAGATGCGGATCTTGCACCAGGAGGCTTTTTCGTTCTTATGACACCCCGGACATTTCTCGATCAGGAACGCCTTGCAAGCCCCGCAATAGAGACCGCAATAAGCCACCGACTCCGGGTCTGCTGTTACCTCACGCATGGACCAGTCCGTGTGTCTGTGGACTGAGATGGACGATCAGCTGCCGCCACCGGCTTTTCTGTTGAAGATCGAGCGCATGAACCCACCCCCGGCTTTGGTTCCTGCCGCCGGGCCGCCGACATCCGAATGCTTCTTGTGTTCGGTCTTGTCGGTTTCCCCCTCTTTGTCGGGTTGGATCGGCGGGATCTCCTCCTTGACGAGCTTTTTGCGTTCCGCTTCTTCATCCTGGGGAAGATGGCATTTCTTATATTTTTTACCGGACCCGCAATGGCAAGGTTCGTTCCGCCCGAGGGTGGACGGCATGTCCCCGTTGGAGGACGTTAACTTCGATTTTATTTTTTCGAACATAGTCTGTCGATCATCCTTTCACGTTCTGTGATTATGGCAATTATTGATGAATCTAGTTTATATTGTAGAAATTAATCTTGATGAATATAAAGGATATTTTGTGAGCGTTATAGTTTGATGACCAAGAGGGCTCCCAAAGTCATAAATCCGATGCCTGTCCACTGCAGGATTGTCAGCCTTTCCCCCAGGAAGAGAACGGATAGACTCACTGCGATGACCATGCTGAGCTTGTCGATGGGGGCCACCACGGAGGCCGGCCCGTTTTTTAGAGCAAAAAAATAACAAAGCCATGAAAAGCCCGTCGCAATCCCCGACAGGACGAGAAAAGTGAGACTTTGTTTCGGTAAAATAAAGGGGTTCTTCCATTCACCCCGAGTGATCACAACAGGCGTCAGGAACGAGACGATGACCAGCGTGCGTATTAGTGTGGCAAGATTGGAAGAGATATCTTTCACCCCCAGTTTGGCCAGCACGGCGGTGAGACCGGCGAAGAAGGCCGAACCCAACGCATAAAGTTTCCAATTCAACATAATGTCCTCCAGGTTCTCGAATTCGAAATCGGGGAAATAACAACGATTATATTCAACGATTTATTTGCAGGTCTACTTGGAAAAATGAAAAGTATTGGTGTTGATTATGAACTTTGAAATATTTTTGAAACACCGTTATGTGTCCTACGCCAAAGGCTTCGGATCACCAAAACGACCAGACACGCCACTCTGAAGCCCCGGCGAAAGATGACTGCCCCGCTTTGGTTTGCGCGCCTATTGCACTTTAATCATTTCCTCGGGGACTTCGCCTCGGTCAGGACTGTTGGAAAAGATCGATATCTTTCAGAACAGGATTTTACGAGCCCCCCTTCGGAGGACTCTTAAAATCCTGCCCCGCTAGGACTTGAACCTAGAATACCTGGTTCAGAGCCAGGCGTGTTACCATTACACCACGGGGCAAAAATCGGAAGTTTCTTTGCCTGGTTGCCAGGCGCACCCTTCTCATCGCTTCGGGTGTCAGCGGCGGTGCATCGCCCCGAAAACTCCGCAGATGTTACCATTACACCACGCACTTTTCGTGCAACTCCAAGTGTCCGCGGCGTGACACAGTCACGAAAGCTCCGCTGGGGGCAATAAATCTGAAAAAGATGGGAAAGATCACGTCGTCGACACCAACTGCTATGTTAACACTTTTGAATCGGGGGGTTCAAGGGCCTCTCTTCCGGCCGGCTGGCGCTACTTTTTCTTCTTCTTGGATTCTTCTTCCCCCCGCCATTTGGTCCCGGGACGGATCATCAGCACTTGTCCTGGGCGGAGCGCCCGGTCGTTCTTGACGTGGTTGTCCGCTTTGATGGCTTTGACGCTGGTCCGGAACTTCTTGGCGATGCGTTCCAGCCAATCCCCCCGCTGTACCCGGTATTTCACATAACCCGTCGACGGGGTCCAGTCCTTCACCTGGGACAGGCTGGCCGCGAACCGGTCGTGGAGGCCGTTCGGGATCTTGAGTTGGAAATTCTCCATGTTCTTCGGCGTGCACCACACGCGGAGCGCCGGATTCATTTCTTTGAGTTCGTCTTCGGTGATTCCGGCGCATTCCGCGGCGATCTTCAGGTCCACCGCCCGGGGGAGCGCCAGCACATCCGTCGGGGCGGTGGGCGTGTCCGGCGTGACGTTGAATCCATAGAAGGCCGGGTTGTCGGCGATGAGGACCGCCGCCATGAACTTCGGAATGTATTTGGCCGTTTCATTCGGCAAGGCCTGCCGTTCAGCCAAGTGGCTGAACCCCGGGGACCGGCTGAATTCCATGTCGCGCTGGATGCCGTATTCCCCGCGGTTGTACGCCGCCAGGGCGAGGTGCCAGTCGTCGAACCATTGGTAGAGCTGTTTGAGGTATTTGGCGGCCGAGATCGTCGCTTTCTCGGGGTCCCGTCGCTCGTCGATCCAATAGTTGATCTTCAGATTGAAGGCCCGTCCCGTGGCGCTCATGAACTGCCACAGTCCCACCGCGCCGGCATGGGAGACGTTGTTGTTACTGAATTCACTTTCGATGATGGGAAGATAGAGCAGTTCCGGCGGCAGCCGCTGTTCGGCCAGGATCTTTTGGATCATGTCTTTATACCGGCCCATCCGCCGAAGGGCGTTCTCCATCTCTTTCCGGCGGGACCCCGTATAGACGGCGATGTATTTTTGGACCAGCGGGTCGTCGGGGAGTATCGGGATGGAATATTTCTTGACGGAGGGACTGCCCTGGACCGGCGCCGTGGAGGAGATGTTCTGTAATTCCGATTCGCTCACTTCCAGCGTGTCCGTTTCGGCGACCCCCATGGCGAGGTTCTCCTCGATCTTGGCGAAGAGGGCGTCGAACTCGTCTTTGAGTTGATAGAAGGAGGCCCCCCCCAGGTCCGATTTGGAGAGTTCCTTCATGGCCTTCTTGAAGAGTTGGGTGGCCTCCTCTTTTTTCCCGGCTTCCTGGAATTTCAGGGCCTTGGCGTAAAAATCCTCCGCTCGCAGGAGCCATTTCGGAAGGTCCATCTCGGACGGCGGCGGCGCCGGAAGTTCGCCGACGATCGCCGTGGATGTCCCGTTGCTCGACGGTTCTTCGGCGTGGGAGAGCGTCCGGCCCATGGCGAGGAAGGCGAACAGGGTGAGGAGGACGGCGCGGTGTCGGAAAGACGGCGTCATGCGGCAGAGGGCCCGATGTCGGAAGAGAGGAGCCGGATTTTTTCCGAAGACGGCTCTACGCTTTGTAGCTCTGGAGCGTCTTCATGTACTGCGCACGTTCAAAGGCCGTCGGGGCCACGCAGTTCTTCTGGCTGATGCTTCCCCGGAGCTGTTGGATGGATTCGTATTCGTGTTCTTCCATCCACGCCCGGATCCCCTGTTCGAGGATGCGGATCCGGTTCACGCCGTGCCGGAGCAGGGTGGAACACAACATGGTCACGCTGGCTCCCGCCATCAGGACTTTCAGGGCGTCCTCCACTTCGTGGATGCCGCCGGTGGCCGCCATGTCCGCTTTGATGCGGCCGTAGAGAAGGGCGATCCATCTCAACGGCAGACGGAGGGAGGCCGTGGTGCTCAAGAGCAGATGCGGTCGCACCTCGAGCGAATCGAGGTCGATGTCCGGCTGGTAGAACCGGTTGAACAGGACCAACGCATCGGCCCCCGCGTCATCGAGCTTCTTGGCCATGGAGGCCATGTTGCTGAAGAAAGGGCTCAATTTCAGGGCCACCGGGATCGAGACGACGGATTTGACCGACGTCAGGATGTCGATGTAGGTCTTCTCGATCTGTTCGGAAGACAGGTTCATGTCCGTCGGGATGTAATAGATGTTCAGTTCCAGGGCGTCGGCGCCGGCCTGCTGCATCTTCTTCGCGTAGTCGGTCCAGCCGCCGGTGGAGGTGCCGTTCAGACTCGCGATGACCGGTATCTTCACCGCCTCTTTTGCCTTTCGGATATGGTTGAGGTATTCCTCCGGCCCGAGCTTGAATTCCGACGGTTCCGGAAAGTAGGTGAGCGCTTCGGCGAAACTGTCGGTCCCCTGCGTGAGGTGATGGTGCAGTTCCACGCGTTCCTTCGTGAGTTGTTCCTCGAACAGGGAGTAGAGCACCACCGCCGAGGCGCCCGACTCCTCCAGCTTCTTGATGGTGGCGACGTCTTCCGACAGGGGAGACGCGGAGGCCATCAGCGGAGTCCTCAATTCCATTCCCAGATATTTCGTTTTCAGGTCCATGATCGTTTACCTTTTCCTTTCAAGTCCGCGGCGTCAGGCCGGCTTGGTTTCCGGCGCCTTGGTTTCGGCGGGTTTGGTCGTTGCGGCCAGATGTTCGTAGAAAGCCCAACGCTCATACACGTCTTGTTGGGCTTCTTTCTGGAGCCGTTTGGCGTCTTCCGGTTTGCTCTTGGTGAGCATCTTGAACCGGTTCTCCATCATCAGATACTGCTCCAGCGGGATCTTCGGAGCCGCGGAGTCCAATTGCAGCGGATTCTCGCCGGTCTTCAGACGGTCCGGGTTGTATCGGTAGAGGATCCATTGGCCCGATTCGACCGCGGCTTTCTGGTCCTTCAATCCGGTGGTCATGTTGATCCCATGGGCGATACAATGGGAATAGGCGATGATGATGGACGGCCCCTCATACGCCTCGGCCTCGATGAAGGTCTTGAGGGTGTGTTCGTCCTTCGCGCCCATGGCCACGCGGCCCACGTAGACGTTGCCGTAAGACATGGCGATCAGCCCCAAGTCTTTTTTCCGAGCCGGTTTTCCTCCCGCCGCGAATTTGGCGACCGCTCCTCGCGGGGTGGATTTGGACATCTGTCCGCCGGTGTTCGAGTAGACTTCGGTGTCCAGCACCAGCACGTTGACGTCGAATCCGCTGGCCAACACGTGGTCCAACCCGCCGAACCCGATGTCGTAGGCCCAGCCGTCTCCTCCCAGGATCCAGACGCTCTTCTTCACCAGCATGTCCGACAGGGACAACAGCCGCTTCGCGTCCGCCGTGCCGGCGTTCTTGAGCTTTTCCTTCAAGGCCGCCACCCGCTTCCGCTGTTCGAAGATGTCCGATTCGTCTTTCTGTCTTGCGTTCAGGATCTCCTGCACGAGCGTGTCGCCGACGGTTCCGGACACTTTCTTGAGAAGTTCCGAGGCGAACTCCTTCTGTTTGTTGATTGCCAGGCGCATCCCCAGTCCGAACTCCGCGTTGTCCTCGAACAGGGAATTGCTCCAGGCCGGTCCGCGCCCCTCCGTGTTCTGCGTCCAGGGAGTGGTGGGCAGGTTCCCGCCGTAGATGGACGAGCACCCGGTCGCGTTCGCGACCACGGCGCGGTCCCCGAACAGCTGGGACATCAGCTTGATGTAAGGCGTCTCTCCGCATCCGCCGCAGGCGCTCGAAAACTCGAACAGGGGGACCTGCAGTTGCTGTTGCCGGATGCCGGTCAGTTTCAATTGTTTTCGGTCGAAGTCGGGGATCTTCAGGAAGAAGTTCCAGTTGTCCCGTTCTTCTTGGCGCATCGTCGGGGTGAAGGGTTGCATGTTGATGGCCTTCAGGCGCGTCTCCGATTTATTCTTGGCGGGGCAGACGTCCACGCAGACGCCGCAGCCCGTGCAATCCTCGGCCGAGATCTGGATGGTGTATTTCATGCCTTTCATGTCGCGGTCCATCGGGTCGCGCGATTTGAACGTCGCCGGGGCCGACGCCAACAGCTTGGGATCATACATCTTGATCCGCACCACGGCGTGAGGGCAGACGAAAGAACATTTGCCGCATTGGATGCAGACGGCCGGATCCCACACGGGGATCTCCAGCGCCAGGTTCCGCTTCTCCCATTTGGTGGTGCCGGTGGGATACGTCCCGTCCACGGGGAGCTGGCTGACCTTGAGGTCGTCACCCTGCCCCTCGGCCATCTTGCCGAGCACTTCCTTCACGAAGGCCGGGGCCTCCTCGGAGACCGGCGGCAGCATGTCGATGGTGGATTCCGCTTTGGCCGGCACTTTGATCTCGTGCAGTTGGGCCAGGGTCGTGTCGACGGCTTGCAGGTTCATCTTCACGATCTCCTCCCCTTTTTTGCCGTAGGTCTTCCGGATGGATTCCTTGATGGCTTCGATGGCGTCGTTCTTGGGCAACACGCCGGAGATGGCGAAGAAACAGGTCTGCATGACGGTGTTGATCCTCCGCCCCATGCCGGCTTCCTGGGCCACCTTGTAGGCGTCGATGGAATAGAACTTCAACTTCTTCTTGATGATCTGCTCCTGCACGAACCGGGGCAGATGGCTCCAGACTTCTTCCGGCCCGAACAGGCTGTTGAGCAGGAACGTCCCTCCCGGCATGATATACCGGAGGACGTCATACCGTCGGAGGAACATGGCCTGGTGACACCCGACGAAATGGGCGTTGGTGATCAGGTAGGTGGAATGGATGGGTTTGGGTCCGAACCGCAGGTGGGAGATCGTGATGGCGCCGGCTTTCTTGGAGTCATACACGAAATATCCCTGGGCGAAGTTGTCCGTGTTCTCGCCGATGATCTTGATGGAGTTCTTGTTGGCGCCCACGGTGCCGTCCGATCCGAGGCCGTAGAACAGTGCCCGGAACATCGAGTCGGGCTCCACGGAGAACGAGGGGTCGTAGGGCAGACTGGTCTGCGTGACGTCGTCGGTGATGCCGATGGTGAAATGGTTCTTCGGGGCGTCCTTCTTCATCTCGTCGAAGATCCCCTTGATCATGGCGGGGGTGACTTCTTTGGAGGACAACCCATACCGCCCGCCGATGAGGCGCGGATCGGTCTTCAGTTTTCCCCATCCCTTTTCACGGCCTTCGCGGAGGGCGCTCACGCAATCCAGATAGAGCGGTTCGCCGCCCGCGCCGGGTTCCTTGGTGCGGTCGAGGATCGCCAGCGTCTTGACGGTGGCCGGGAGCGATTCCATGAACCGCTTGATGTCGAAAGGACGGTACAGCCGCACTTTCACGATGCCGACCTTCTCCCCCTTTTCGACGAGATAGTCCACCGTCTCATGGGCCGCTTCAGCTCCGGACCCCATCAGCACGATCACGCGTTCGGCGTCGGCGGAACCGTGGTAGTCGAACAGTTTATAGGCGCGTCCGGTCTGTTTGGCGAAGGCGTCCATGGCCTGTTGGGTGATGTCCGGGCAGGCGTCGTAGAATTTGTTGACCGTCTCGCGGGCCTGGAAATAGACGTCCGGGTTCTGGGCCGTTCCGCGGAGGACCGGCTTGTCCGGGGTCAATCCGCGGTCCCGGTGCTGCTGGATGAGGGCGTCGTCGATGAGGGCGCGGAGGTCTGCGTCGGACAAGGGCTGCATCTTCGCCACTTCGTGGGACGTGCGGAAACCGTCGAAGAAATGCAGGAACGGGATGCGGCTCTTGAGCGTCGCCATCTGGGAGATGAGCGCGAAGTCGGTGGTTTCCTGAACCGAGGCGGAACACAACAGGGCGAATCCCGTGCCGCGCGTGGCCATGACGTCGCTGTGGTCTCCGAAGATGGAGAGGGCCTGGGCCGCGAGGGACCGGGCCGCCACGTGAAATACCGTCGGGGTGAGTTCCCCCGCGATCTTGTACATGTTCGGAATCATCAACAGCAATCCTTGGGAGGCCGTATAGGTGGTGGACAGCACGCCCGCTTGAAGCGCGCCGTGCACGGCGCCGGCGGCGCCGCCTTCGCTCTGCATCTCGGCGACCAGGGGCACGGTTCCCCAGATGTTGGGCTTGTTCTCGGACGCCCAGGCGTCGGCCCATTCCCCCATCGGGGAGGAGGGTGTGATCGGGTAAATCGCGATGACTTCGCTCAGTCGGTAGGAGACGGATGCGACCGCCTCGTTTGCATCGATTGTCTTGAATTGTGGGCTCATCTTTTTCTCTCTTTCGTTTCGATTTACAAATTTTGTGTTGCGGCGGGGCGGCGGACCGTCACGCGTTCATCGATCCCTTTTTGCGATACAGCCGGGCGGCCGCCATCACTTGGCCGAGGGCGATCCCCCCGTCGTTGGCCGGCACCTTCTGGTGCCAGTGGGGAGTGAACCCCTCCTGGCGGAGCCGGCCGATGGTCGTCTCTGACAGATATTTGTTCTGGAAACATCCGCCCGTCAGGGCGATGCGGTCCTCGCTGATGATCTCGGCCACCGCCACGGCCATCTCGGCGAGCGCGTTATGGAATTTTTTGGAGATGTTCCCGACGGCGACGCCCGCCGCGATGTCGTCCAGGATCGCCCGCATCATCGGATGCCAATCCACCAGGATCGGTTCGTCTTTTCCCTGCCGGATCAGTTCGAAAGGGTAATGGCCCGATTCCGTCGGGGCCTCCTCGAGCGCGTATTCCAACTGCATGGCGGCTTGCGCCTCGAAGTGAGACACCTGGCACAGGCCGGTCAGGGAGGCTACGGCGTCGAACAGCCGTCCCATGCTGGACGTTCGGATCAGCCCGGTCTTCTTCGAAAATTGCGTTTTGATGGAGTCCAGTTCCTCCGGGGTGAAGGACGTCACCGCCGACGACTGGTGTTTGCCGAAGAGTTTGTCCCCCAGGATGTCGTAGAGCACGCCGAGGGCGGCCCGGCGCGGTTCCTGGATGGTCTTCTCGTTGCCGGGGATGGAGAACGGCCTCAGCGACGCCACCCGGTGGAAGGACGATTCATCCACCCGGATGAATTCCCCTCCCCACAGAGTGCCGTCCGTGCCCAAACCGACGCCGTCCCAGGCGATGCCGAGCACGGGCGGTTTCAGATCGTTGTCGCCCATGCAGGACAGCACGTGCGCGTAATGGTGCTGCACCCCGATGGCCGAGATGTTCCGACGGCTCTGGGCGAAGCGGGTGGAAAGGTATTGGGGATGTTCATCATGGATGACGGCGGAGGGAACGAGCGAATAAAGACGGCGGAAACTCTTGACGACCCCTTGGAACGCGTCGAAGGCCTGGGTGGTGGCCAGATCGCCGATGTGCTGGCTCACGAAGACGTCGCGCCTGACGGAGGTGGCCACGGTGTTCTTCAGATGCGCGCCCACGGCCAAGACCGGCGGCAGTTGGTCCTCGAAATGGACGGGCATCGGCGCATACCCGCGGGCCCGACGGAGGAGCATGTCTTTTCCCATGACCACCCGCACCACCGAATCATCCATGTGGCGGAGGATGGGCCTGTCATGCACCAGAAAGAGTTTGGCGATGGACCCCAGCTGACGCACGGCTTTGTCTTCGTCGATGCAGATCGGTTCGTCCGCCATGTTGCCGCTGGTGGCCACCACGGGCATGCCCAGTTCGCGCAGGAGGATGTGGTGAAGAGGACTGTAGGGGAGCATGACGCCCATGGAGGGGTTCTTCGGCGCGACGGATGGCGCGATCGGGATGTCCACTCCGGGCCGGCGCTTGAGAAGGACGATGGGGCTTCCGGACGATCGCAGGACGTTCTCTTCGACAGGGGAGACCTCGCAATGCTGTTTGACCATGTCGAGCGAAGGATACATCAGCGCGAAGGGCTTTTCTTCCCGGTTCTTGATCTTGCGGAGCAGGAAGATGGTGCCGTCGTTGGACGCGTCCGCCATCAGATGGAACCCCCCCACTCCCTTGACGGCCACCAGGGCCCCTTGCCTCAGGGCGTGCGCCGCCTGGGCCAGCGCGTTCTGGTGGGTGGAAAGGATGTTCCCCTTCTCGTTCCACAGTTCCACATGGGGTCCGCAATCGGGGCAGGCGTTCGGCTGCGCGTGGAACCGCCGGTTGAGCGGGTCCGTGTATTCCTCGCGGCATCGGTCGCACATGGTGAAGCCCTTCATGGTCGTGTTCGAACGGTCGTAGGGGAGTTTCTCGATGATGGTGAAACGGGGTCCGCAGTGGATGCAGTTGGTGAAAGGGTAGAGGTAACGCCGGTCGGACGGATTGAAGATCTCTTTGAGGCAATCGGGACAGGTCGCCAAGTCCGGCAGGATCTGGGCCGTTTTCTCGCCGTCTTCCTCCCCGTGTTTGAACACGAACGCGTCATATCCGGCGGTTTCTAAAAAGGATGTTTCGATGGATTGGATGAGGGATTGAACAGGTTTCTCCTGGCCGACCCGCTTCAGGAAGGCGTCGATCTGGGTCGTGGGTCCTTCCACCTCGAGCGATACTCCCTGGGAGGTGTTCCCCACCCAGCCGTTGAGTTGTAAGCTGGTGGCCAGCCGGTAGACGAACGGCCGGAACCCGACTCCCTGCACGGCGCCCCGGATGGTGGCTTTCAGACGGCGGGGCGGCGAGGCGGGCGGGTTTTTTTTCAGTTTCACAGGGGGGCTCCGGTGTGCCACACGGCCACTGAGAGTAGGGACAAGATGAGTATCGACATAGAGTTTTCCTTATGAGGCCTGAAAATCCGTCAGGGGTATCTTCGCTGCCTCGCTCATGAGGTGGACCTTTGAGCGAGCGGGTGTTTTCAATTTTTACGTGTGGATTTGTTCAAACGGGAACCGTTGAACAAACAGAGGTTAGCAAAAATGACCCCCCGGGTCAAGGTCCCGGGTTTCTGTCCGACGGAAAGAAACGAGATCTTTCTTTGTAAGTGGAAGGTTACTCGACGTAACCTTTCTCGTCTTGGCGGGAAGAGGAGTAGCGAAGCTGGTAAAAAAGGATTCCTCCCAACGCGAGCGCCATGCCGATGATTTGCGGAATACCGAACGGTTCCGCAAAAAAGATGACCCCCCACCCCATCGCCAAGACGGGCTGAAGCATCAGGAGCAAACTTCCCTCATGGGCAGGGATGTTGGTGATGTTTGACGTGATGAGCGACCACCCGACGGCCTGCGCGCCCAGACCGGTCAACGCCATCCAAAAGTGACTGTGGAAATCCCAACCGGAATAACTGTGACGGTCAAAGATTGCGTTCCAAGCCGCGACGGTCACGGCGGAGAAAATGAAGATCAACGCGAGCGATAGATGACGAGGGAATTTCGCTCCAGCCCTCATTTGGCCGACCCGCTGGCAGATGAGCATTCCGGCGTATGTGAGTCCCACCGAAATCCCGAGCAGGTATCCGATGGGACGGGACACATTCCCCGTTGTCTGTGGCAGGAGAAGATAGAGTCCGGAAAAGATCACTACAACGCAGGCGTAAAAAACGGCGGGGATGGGTTCGCGAAATATCAGCGCGGCGAAAAGAGTCATGAAGATGATCTGGGAGTTACCCAGGAACGTCGCGGGTCCCGCGCCGATATACACGATCGCCTTATGCCAAAGGGCGAAGTCAATTCCCAGAAAAATCCCTGCTCCCATGGATGGCACGACCCAGCGGAAGTTGTCGAAACCGAATTCGTTCCGATGGAGTGTCAGAGTCAGGAGGGCGACGAATATTGCCGAATACAGGGAACGATAAAAGGCCCCCATCGTGGGAGTGAAAGACACGGCCTTCACGACCAGCGGCGAAAAGCTGATCAGCACAACCCCGATCAGCATGTTGAGTTCGTTCTTTAGTTTAGTGGACATGATTTAATCTCTAGATTCAACCGACGATTACCGGAGTGGAACCCAAAAATACTTTAACTCCCAATGCCATGTATTTCAAAAAAACATCCCTCTCCGTCGAAGCCCCGTTTTCTTTCGCGGCCTCTGCAAAGAGGGATGCAGATTGGAGCGGGTGATGGGAATCGAACCCACGTCTGAAGCTTGGGAAGCTTCCATTCTACCATTGAACTACACCCGCAAGGTAACGTCCATTTGTAGCGTGCGGGTAGTCCTTGCGATTTGAGCAAGGGCACCCGGCTTTTCAGAAAAGAACCATTTGTAGCGTGCGGGTAGTCCTTGCGATTTGAGCAAGGGCACCCGGCTTTTCAGAAAAGAACCATTTGTAGCGTGCGGGTAGTCCTTGCGATTTGAGCAAGGGCACCCGGTTTTTCTGAAAAGAACCATTTGTAACGTGCTGCTGCTTTCGCCATCGCAACTCGGCGACTGCTCCGAATGTTTTTTACTCTACAACATAATAAAACATGGGTCAATAATGGGAATTTTAAGATGAATATTACGAGGATATCGTCCTTTAGCGCGATTGCCAAACGTCTGTGTGAATGCTATTTTTTTAACGATATGAACGTCGAAAACAACGATCTCCATCGTTTGACCGATGAGAAGTTCTGGGACCGGTTCTGGTCTCAGACCATCTATGGGAAGAATAAGGACCAGGTGAAAGGGTCCCGCATGAAAAATGCGGTTAAAAATCTGCTCCATCGCCTCCTCGGCGAACGCGTCTGGGACCGGACCCGGAACTACAGTGAATATGTCCTCTGGGAACGCTTGTTTCCTCGATTCCTCCCCCCCTTCAAAGGCAAAAAGATATTGGAAATCGGCAGCGCTCCCGGCGTGAACCTGGTCCGATTCCATCGGGATTTCGGTTTGGACGTCTACGGAGTGGAATATACCGCCGCCGGGACCGAGATCAATAGAAGGGTCTTCCGGGAGAATGGACTTCCCCCCGATCATGTCGTCCAGGCCGATCTGTTCTCCCCGGACTATCAGAAGATGAACCGGGAGGGTTTCGATATCGTTTTCTCGGCCGGGTTGCTGGAACATTTTCAGAATACGTCTCCCGTCATCGATGCTCATTTGTCCCTTCTGAAAAAGAACGGTCTTTTGGTCGTCGTCATTCCGAATTTCACCGGGATATATCACGCGTGGGCGCGCCTCTTCAATCGGGGTCTCCTCGATTCCCATAATCTGTCCATCATGAAGTCGGACCGGTTCCGGCAACTGTTCGACCGGATGGATTTACATCCGCTGTATTGCGGCTATTACGGTTCGTTCGATTTCTCCCTCTTCGGGCTCTCCTCCGATTCGCGGTTCCGTGTCGTGACGACGTTGTTCAATGCGCTCCAACGGGTGGTCAACCTGGCGTGCCGGTCGTTCTTCCCGAACGGCGGGATTGCCGGCGGGTGGGTCAGTCCCTTCCTCATCTATGTCGGTGAACGAACCGGCGCGGGGAACAAAACATGAGAAAGATCCTCTACTACACCGATACGAACGGGATCGGCGGCGGTGAACGGTATCTTGTGGACCTGATCCGCGAATCGGATCGCCGCGGATATGATGTGACCGTCCTGTGCAACGACCGCCCGGACCTTTTGGAGTATTTCCGAAGGACCGTGTCGGACGCCTGCCGGGTGCGCGTCGTTTCCCCTTTCAGTCTGACCAGGAACAGGTTGGTCCAATCCGGACTGACCGTCAATCGGGAGTCCAGGAACCGCTTCTCATTTTTGAAGGTCCCGGGGATGTTCGTCTATCATGCGATATTGCTCTGGACCGCTTTCCGGTTGTTCTTCCTCTTCAGGTCCATGAGACCGGACATCCTTCACATCAACGCGGGGGGCTATCCGGCGGCCGAGAGTCTGCGGTCGGCCGCGTTGGCGGGCCGTTGGGCCGGCATTCCTCGCCGATACATGACGGTGCACGGGATGGCCGACGCGCCCGTGGGACTTCCTTTTCTGGAAAGGGTCGTCGACCGCGCCGTCGAGAAGGCGCTGGATCTGGTCATCGCTGTTTCCAGAGGATCTTTGGAATCGTTGATCCGGGTCCGCGGATATCGATCCTCGAAATTGAAACTGATCAACAACGGGATCGAAGAGAGCCCCGTTTTCCTGGGTCGGGACGAGTTTTGCCGCCACATCGGCGCCGACCCCTCTCTCCCCATCGTCGGCTACATCGGGAGATTCCTCGCCATCAAGGGCGTCGACGTCCTTGTGTCGGCGTTCTCGGACGTGAACCGCGCCGTTCCCGAGACACAACTGATCCTGGTCGGCGAAGGCCCACTCGAGGAGTCGATGCGGGACAAACTGCGCTCCTTGGGGATCGAGAAGAAGGTTTTTTTTCTGGGGTATCAGCCGCAGGCGAGGAAATTCATGAAGGCGTTCGATGTGTTGGTCGTGCCCTCCTCGGGACATGACAACTTTCCTTACGTCGTTCTGGAGGCCATGGAGGCCGCCTGTCCGATCGTGGCCACGAATGCCGGCGGCACGGCGGAACAGATCGTGAATGAGGAGTCCGGCCTGCTGATCCCCCCGGCCGCTCCCGATGTCATGGCGTCGGCGATCGTCCGGTTGATCCGGAATCGCCCGGAAGCGGAACGGTTGGGCCAAAAGGCCCGCCTCCGGATGAAGGAATTGTTCCGCATCGAGAGAATGCTCGACTCCACGATAGGACTCTATGAGTTCTGACGTCGCCTCCCCGTCCCTCCTTCGGAAGAGAGGATGGGTGCTCTTCTCCGTCGCTTTGCTCACCCGATTGCTTCTGCTCATGGCGTTCAACGGTCAATGGGCCGTCTTGGGGCCTTTCGCGACGGGCACGGTGGCCGCGGGGATGTCGGGTGAGCCGGATGACGTCGTCTTGGCCCGGAACCTGGTGCGGGAACATCGCTATGTGATCGGATATTCCGTCGACGCCAACCCGACCCCCGAGCTCCGGAAAACGGCGTTTTGGTCTCCGGGAACGCCGGTTTTTTACGCCGCAGTCCAGTGGCTTTTTCCGGAGAAGGCCTCCCTCGTCATCCAACTCATCCAATCGCTTTTTTTGAGCGTGGCGTTCGTCTTGTTTGCCGTTTTCTTTGAAAGCTGGTTCGGCCCGTCGACCGCCCTGGTATCCTATGGATTCATGGTCCTCAGCCCGTTCTTGGGTGTAGCTCATCTCACGTTCAATAATACGGCGGCCACCGT
This sequence comes from Elusimicrobiota bacterium, assembly GCA_022709755.1. GTDB lineage: Bacteria > Elusimicrobiota > Elusimicrobia > FEN-1173 > JAKLIF01 > JAKLIF01. The sequence goes on from JAKLIF010000006.1 coordinate 143,894, forward strand.
CTTTCTGGCCGCGATGTTCTTCTTCCTGTTCGACCGCTGGCTCCGGAATGCCCGTCCGGTCGATGCCGTGTGCGTCGGTTCTGTGTTTGGGGTCCTCCTGCTCTTCAATGCATCTTACGTCTCTTTCGTCATCGGTTTTCCGTTGTTCCTATGGGTGCGCGGGAGATCTTATTGGAAACAGGTGGCGCTCGCGGCGGGGGTCCTGACGATCGTCCTTCTCCCGTGGACGGTCCGCAACTATGCCGTTTTTCAGAGGTTCATCCCCCTCCGGTCGGCGTATCAATCGGTCTTCTGGGTCGGGAACAATCCTTTGTCGAACGGTTATTGCCGCTTGCCGGACGGACAGCGGATCTTGCCGGATGCGGGATTGGAACGCCGGATGGAAGGGATGAACGAGGTTCAGCGAGGAGACTTTTTGTTCAGGGATGCCATCGGTTTCATCAGGGAGAATCCGGGCGCGTTCATTTCCCTTCGGGTGAAGACATGGTTTTATTTCTGGACCACATACGGTTATTGGAACTCCCCCCGACTTTCCATGCCCAGGAAAGCCCTCTGGGGAGTGACGCTGCTGATGATCGCCCTGTCTCTGTGCGGAGGCGTCTTGGCGTTGATCCGGAACCGGTCGGCGCAGACGGTTTTCATCGTGTCGGGGATGGTCTTGTTCGGCCTGTCCTACGCGCTGTGCCATGCCGACGTGTATGAACGATATCGCTTGAGCTTGGATCCCCTCCTGCTCGGTTTTGCAGCCTACGCGCTGACTGTGTTCTCAGGGGAAGGACGATGGAAGAAACTGTCGGACATGATCGGCCGGTCGGCACCGGCCCGGGAGGATTCGAGTGGAAGATAATAAGAAAGTCATATTTTCCGTCGTGATGCCGGTCTATAACGCCGAACGGTATCTCCAGGATTCGCTCCAAAGCGTTTTAGACCAGACCCGTCCCGCCGACGAGATCATCGTCGTCGATAACGGTTCCACGGACAGGAGCACGGGGATCCTGCGGGGATACGGCGACCGGATCCGGTTCATCCGGATAGAGAAGAACGCGGGAGTGAGCGCGGCGCGCAATCTGGGTATCAAGGAATCCCGGGGGACGCACGTGGCTTTCATCGACGCCGATGACCGTTGGTTCCCGGATAAATTGGCCGTCTATGAACAGAAGATCATGGAACATCCCTCGGCCGCCTTGTTCTTTTCGGACGCGTTCTCCATCTCGGAGGAGGGCGACACGCGGTCGTTGATCTGTTGCCGGCCCCCCGACGGACGGCTCTTCGAGACCTTGCTCGTCAGGAACCGCGTGGTGACGTCCTCGGCGGTGATCCGGCGGTCCATCGTTCCCGAGGTCGGCATGTTCCGGGAGGATTTCCTGTGCCGAGCCGGAGTGGAGGATTGGGAGTTCTATATCCGCATCACGCATGTTTTTCCCGCTCTGCACATTGGACAGTTTTTGACGGAATACCGGGTCTATCCCACCAGCGCCATCCAGAACAATAAACGGGACCTCCTTGAACAAGATGCCCTCCGCGTGATCGATCTTCATACCTCCTCACCGGACAGTTCCCTCCCCGTGCGCGCGGCCGCCATCGCTTCTGTCTATCATGCCAGCGGGGTGCGCCATATGGCCTACGTGGATCTGGAAGGGGCCCGTCAACGGTTCGTCAAGTGTTTCGCGGATCCCGCGTTGTTCAGATCGAGCTTGTTGATGTGGTTGTCGACGTGGGGCGGTCCGCTGTTCGTGAAGTCGTTGTTGAAGGTTCGGGCGAGGATACAACAAAAGAAGGCATTGGCCGTGGTTCAAAGGGGCCGGGAAAACAGCATTTCAGAAGACCGATTTTTTGTCGCGGATAACCGGTAGAATTCAGTCCTTCCCCATACGTGTTCCACCCGGACGGGCGCACCCCGTCCCTGCACGTCGATCGATTCATTCAACTGATGGATAGCCGGTGTCGGAGGAAAGGAGCCGGCGTTTGTCTCGCGAGGCCCCGGATTATCTGACGCAGAGGAAATGCCAGTAGGGGATCCGGTCCGACACGGTCACTTCGGTGAACGTATCCCGCAGAGACAGTATCTCTTGACGGGTGACACGCTGTTCGATCCGGGTGAAAAACCGGTCGTAGACATCCTGTTCGATGCGTCCGAGGCTTTTGTCGTGGTAGAACTCGTAGAGCGGGATGTATTGGCTGAGTCCGAACGGACGGAGTATCTTTCCCAATAAGACCAACGGTTTGTAGATCAATAAGGCCCCTGAGACGGAAATGATCTTTCGGACAGCCGGATTCGAGATCTGACACAGGATGCGGCGTATCCCTGTGACTCCCCCCAATATCCAGCGGAAATAGAAAGGCCTGTTGTCCAGGGCATAGTAAAGGAAGACCAGGGTCCGGGGTGAATACCTGCGGAGAGCCCGGGTCTCGTCGAGACAGTCGGTTGGAAGGTGATGCAGGACTCCCAAGGAGAAGAGCAGGTCGCAGAAGTCGTCGGTGAAGGGAAGTCTTTTCAGGTCGCCCATGAAGAAGAAAGCGTTCTTCGCATCGGCCATGTTTTTCCTGGCCACGAAAATGGCGTCTGAAAAATCGACAAGGAATAGTTCTTTGGCGATGTCTTTCAGGAAATGACTCCACCGTCCAATGCCGCAGCCTAGATCGCAGATACTCGAAGACCGGAGAGACGGAAGGTCTAAGAGGTCGAAATAGCGTTGAAATTCCTCCCGATGTTCCGGTAATATCTTCCCGTAATGTTCCCACTCGGCGCCGAAGGTGGATTGGATGTCGCGGGCAAAGTCCGTGCCGTCCTTTTCTTCGCCGCGTTCCCCCCGGCGGAGCTGTCTTTTCACAAAGTCCGTGTATCGGGAGGGGTCGAGGAGGATGATGACGTCTTGGATGACGGGGTAAATCTTGTCGTCGATGTGGATTCGTCCCGGTGAGAATGAGAGGGTGCGGGCGCCAAATAGTCTTTTCAGTCCATCCGATTTGTCCGCGTAATAATGTACGGGGGGTGTTCCACCGGGGTCAGTCATGGCGGCCCATGCAATCCTGGTAGAGCTTCTCCAGTTGGGAGATGTTCATCTTCATATCGAAGTGTCCTCGGACACGGGCCAACCCCTTTTTTCCCATGTCTTGCGCGCGGACCGGGTCGCTCAGGAGCGACGAGACCGCTTCTCCCAGCGCCTGGACATTTCCGGGAGGGACCAGCAGTCCCGTCTCTCCATCGGCCACCACTTCGGGGATACCCCCCACGCGCGTCGCGACCACCGGGAGCGAGGACGACATGGCCTCCAGAAGAGAGATCCCGAAGCCCTCCCACAGGGAAGGAAGGACGAAGATATCGAAGGCCGCGAGATGGCTTTTCACGTCGGATTGTTCCCCCAGGAACCGGACGGATTTCTGCAAGCCGAGTTGTCTGGTGAGTATTTCCAGATCCAGGGCCGCCGCCCCGTCGCCAACGATGACCAGTTGGGCTGACGGATGGGTATTCAAGACACCCGGCCAGGCCCGGATCAATACGGCCACCCCCTTCTTGGGTTCGTCCAGCCGTCCGAGATATCCGACCACCGGACCGGTTTTCTGAAATGGCGGTTTTGCCGCTGGCGCCCCGTTGCCGGAGTCGACATCGAGCCGGATGGCGTTGTGGATCACCCGGACCCTGTCGGATTGCGCGGGACATCGGAGGGCGATGCGTTGCGCAACGGCGTCGGAGATCGCCACGATCCGGTCGCTCTTCCCGACGAAGAGTTTTTCCATCGCCCGGTCGAACCATCTCATCGATTCGCCGGTGTCATGGTCGTGCCAGATCAGTTTGTTCCGCCCTTTCAGGGAGGCCGCCAGGGAGTTCGCCCAGATGAGATGGCTGTGGACGATGTCGAAGGAGTGGTCTTTGAAGAATCTGTTCGCGGCGGGGATCACGGAGAGGTCCAGACAGTTCCGTCCGTTCAGGAATGTGACCGGGATGCGGTTTTTTTCAAGGAGATCGGCTCTGAAATCCCGCTTTTTGAGGACCAGCACATGGACATCGAAGAGGGCCGGGTTCAGACTGATGGCCATCTCGGTCACCAGCCGTTCGGTCCCCCCCGCCCCCAAGCCGACCGTCAGGTGTGCGATCTTGATCTTAGGCATGGTCGACAACAGGGGAAGGAAGAGTCGCCGTCTTCTTCAGGCGGTTCGCCGATCGATACGCGGTTTTCATCGGAAAAATTATATGACAATGGGTTGTGAAAGTCCATTCAGACCATTTCGAAGAGTGGAAAGACGGAGGGGTGAGACGGCCGATTATTTCCGGCCGCCGAGGCGTTCCAGTCCGCGTTTCGCGTCCAGGTTGTCCGGGTTCATCTCGGCCGCTTTCTGCCAGAGTTTGAGGGCTTTCTCTTTGTCTCCCACCAGAAGGGCTTCCAGTCCTTGTTTGTAGAGTTTGCTGGATTCCACTTTCCGGTCTTCGCCCACGCGGGACAGGATCTTCTGCAGCAGCTGGGACACTTCCGGATAGGAAGGTTTCAGCTGCAGGGCCCGGCGGAAAGAGGCGATGGCTTCGTCCCATTTGCTGTTCTGCATGGCCTTGAGGCCCGTCTCATAGTGTTGTTGCGCCATCATGTCCTGGCAGAGGGACCGATACTTTTTGGCTTCGCCGTAGTTCGGGTTCAGGCGGAGCACTTCTTCGAATTTCTCCAGGGCCGTTTCATAGCGTTTCTTCTCGAACTCTTTCATGGCCGTGCGGAACTTCTCCTGGATGGTCTCCTGGATGGCGCGGTCTTTCATCTCTTCGGCCGCCTGCACCTTGAGGCTCTTGGATTTGTCCAGCATCTCTTGGGCCTGGAGGTTCTGCGGATCCAGCACCAGCACCTTCTGGAAGTATTCGGCCGCTTCGTCGTAGTTGCCGGCGGAGAAGTAGCGGTTCCCCACGTCGTAGAAGTTCTGCGCCACGGACCGGAACCGGTCGGCGATGCGTTTCAGGTATTCGTTGGCCGCCTCGTGGTCGGGAACCAGGCTGAGGATCAGTTCGAATTCTTTCTTGGCTTCGATCAGGGCGTCGTTCTGGAAGTGCTGCACGCCGCGCTCATAAGCCATCTGGATCTGTTTCTGGAACTCGTCCTTGCGGGCCAGCGATTCCAGCTCTTTGAACTCTTTCTGCACGCGTTTGATCAGGTCTTTGGACGCCTGATGCCACGGGGCCACGTCGAGGATGTTGGAGGCCTGCATGTAGGCATCCACGATGTATCCCTGGGCGTAGGCCAGCTCGGCTTCCTGATAGGATTTCTCGACGCGCACTTCGGTGTCGTTGGAGATGGATTTCTGACCGAACCGGTAGCTGATGCTGACGCGGTGGGTGTTGCCCAGGTCTCCGAAAGCCACGAACGCGTAATCCATGCGGATGTCTTTGTTGCCGATCCCCATTCCGTAGCTGAGCCCGTTGCCGAAATCGTTCTGCCCTTTGTAACCGAGCCGGAAGGACAGGGTGTTGAACAGGCGGTATTCCGCGCCGAAGTTCATGAAAAGGTCGTTGTCGCAGGGTTTGACGGCGTCAGCGGAAAGGACCATGCTGTTGCCGAACATCGGGTAGGCCAGCCCGAATTTCGTCCGGGACGGCAGGGGCGAGACCTCTTTTTCGAAGGTCAGACCCGAAGAACCGATGTTCTCGAACACCAGGCCGCTCCGAAGCCCTTTCATCCAGCTCTTCTGCGATTCAAAGACGAATCCCACGTCGCCGAAGACGGCGGAGGCGGTGTTTTGATCGAGTTTTTTCTGGAGGAATTTGACGTTGATGCCGGTGTAGAGGTCGGAACGGAGCAGTGTGAAAGAGAGCCGTTTTCCCCAGCCCAGGGTGTAGAGGGCGTCGGAGACCTGCAGTTTTTCGGTGCTCAGCCCGTTGTTGTCGTAGCCGGCCACATCGCCCACGCGCACCAGGGACATCCCGGCGCCGAACGTTCCGGCCGCCGTGGGGACCCCCAGCGCCAGAACGTCCTGGGTCAGTCCCAGGAAATGCTGGTTGTGGGAGAAGACGATCTCATTGCGGTCCAGCCGGTCCAATCCCGCCGGGTTCCAGTAAAGGGCGGTGGTGTCCTCCGTGGCGGCCGTCTGCGCTTCACCCATGGCGACGGCGCGTCCACCCACCCCGATCTTCAGGAAGTTGGCTGTGGAGGTTCCGGGCCCTTTCGCCCAGCCCGACACGCTCAGAAGAGTCCCTTGCAGGATCAGGGCAGCCATCAGCCCCCATCCCGCTTTCAGGACCATCCGCATGTCGAGTCCGAGTTTTTTCATTGTATTATCTCACTATGACGATTTTTCCAGTTTTCTTCTGCTCATCGCTGGAAATCACATAAAAATAAACGTCGCTGGCCAGAGGTTCGCCGTTCTTGTTCGTCACATCCCACTGAAAATTGCTGCTGAGATCGTCTTTCCGAAGTTCCTGGACCAGTTCCCCATCCACAGTCAAAATCTTGATCGTAGCGGCCGTGGGCAGGTTCGAAAAAGTGATGTTTTTGTGCCCTTTGGCCGGGCTGAAAGGGACCGGATAAACTGTCGAGCTTTTCGCGGTCAGGACCAATGGAAAAGAGACCAACAGAAGGCTGATGAATAAACCTTCTATTTTTCTTATTTCCATTTTGAAGCCTTTTAAGTCCATTTTAATCGCCCTTTCAGTCAATTTTAATCTTCTCAACTTAATGAAATGCAACATTCATGCCAGGAGAGTTTTTTCGGTATTTTTGAGATCAAAAATGCTCATGTAAAAAAGATGAAAATAATGCACCTAAACTAGATTATTGCAATGGTTTGGCCAAAAAATAAGTTGATTATAATGATGTTTTTCAGGGGATTGGACGAGGATTATAGAAGCTAAAAAACGGATATAACATGTTTATTTGACAAAAAAAACAACGAAATAGTTGATTTTTTCGTTTAAAAAACGACTAGAAGTTGTTTATTTATGAGGGTTTTACTTTATGATGACGAGTTTCCCCGTCTTTTTCTGGTCTTCGTTGGAGATGATATAGAAATACACGTCACTGGCCAACGGTTCGCCATCCTTGTTCTTTACATCCCACTGGTGGATGAAGTCGCCATCCTCTTCGCGGAGCTCTTGCACCAGTTCCCCGTTGACCGTGAGGATGCGGATGGTGGCCCAACTGGACAGGTTTTTGAAGGTGATGTTGGTGTGCCCCTTCACCGGGGAGAACGGTACGGGATACGCATACGCTTCCGACAGGTCCATGCTGGGCCCTCCGATGATCCCATAGACGCTGAAGTGCCTGATCTTGCAGGTGATGGTTTTGTTGTTCTTGTCGATGGAACTGCTGGGCACGCGGATCCACAGTCCGTTGGTCTCATCCAGCCAGGAGATGGACAGCGATTCCACCTTGACCGGCGGTGACGTTCCGTCGACGAGGCCGTCGTTGTTGTCGTCCGTGTAGTTCATCGTCAGAGAGGCGTCTTTGTTGAATATCCCCTGCATCTTGGCCCCGCTCTCGTCGTAGATGAGGAGTTCCTTGAGGTTGATGACCTGGGCGAAAGCGCCCATCTTGGTCTGGGCGTTCTTGTTGGCGATGTCGATGTAGGTGGCGACGTTGGCCGCTCCCATGGGGTGATGTTGCGGGTCTTCGTTGATGGCCACCGAGACGTAGGTGTCCCCCCAGGTGTTTGCCGGGAAATGGATCTTGTTTCTGCCGTTGGCGCTGATGATGATGTTGACCAGTTTGGGGTCCATGAGCGTGTAAAATTTGGTATGAAGCTGGGACACCAACGGGTTCCCGCCGAGGTCGACGACGCCGGTGGTGGTGCGGAGTTCGAAGAGATATCCGTGCGGCAGGGGATTCACGGAAGCGATTGTGGCCATGTTGTTCGACGAATTGTAGGAGATGTTGACGGGGATGGTTTGACTCATATCGTTCCCCTTGTGGTCCCGGATGGCCACGATGGAGATGTTCCCGTCGGCAAGGATCGAGGGCTCATGCATGGGTTCGCTGAACTTGATGGTGATGGGCACGTTGATCTTGACCGCGATGTTGATGTTGCAGACCGGGATGGTCACGAACGTGCCGAACGAGACGGATTCCACTCTCGGCAACGTCGAGTCGGGCGAATGCAAATAGTTGAAACTCGTCGGCGGGTCAGACCAGTTTCCGGCGCGATCCAGAGCCCTTACTTTGAATTGGTAGGTCCCGTAACCTTGGGGGTTTGTGATGTCGGCATAGCGGTTGGTCGTATAGGTCGGGTCCGTCGTGGACGTACCGGGGTTGTCCGCCGTGTCGGTGGAGAGACTGTATGTGTAACCGACGATGGGGCTGATTGCTCCCGGAGTCCCGTTGGTCGGTTCCGTCCAGGTGAAATAGGGTGTATCGTCCGGCGTGCTCTCTCCGCTGTTGATGGGGGTGGTGTCCGTGGGGCCGTATTGGCACGAGACGGACGGAACGATGGGGAGAGTTGTATCAACCAACACCCTGAACGAATCGACGAATCCGGCCTGGCTCACGTGAAGGCCCGTCGGGTAATCGTCCCCTTTGATTCCCAGAACCCTGGCGCCTTCCGACCCCACATTGAATCCGGACAGCGGATCTGTCGAGTTGGGTCCGCGGGACCCATCGGTCAAGTTTCCGATATCATAACCGGGCAGGATATTCCCATTCCATCCGGGTTCCGACGTGGTCACCGGTGCCGTGGGGTTGACCTTATAATGATAGTGGTAGGATCCCGTGGCCGTGAATGAAATGATGCAGGTATTGATCCAAACATCGTTATACTGGCTGTAGATGCCGTCATAACTCACTCCTCCGACGATCAGGTGCAGGGAGGGCATCCCGGATCCGGTCATCCTCTCTCCACCTGAACTCGGTCCCGACGGAAGTCCCGCTTCTCCCAGAGGGAGAAGCCCCTGATCCCCGTTTTGGGCGTAAGCCACGAAGGTGTAGGTCTGTCCCGTCGCCAATCCGGTGGCGATGACCACTCCGTCGTTCCAGTCGCTGATTTCACGCCAGACGGGGACGGCTGAGTTCACTTGATAAATGTTTCCGGAGACGAGAGAACCGAGATATCTTCCGGCTTGGCCCAAGCTGTCTGGGGCCACACTCTGTATCTGGATGGCAAATCGAGTTCTATTGGGGGCGGCCGTGGGGTTGGTGGCGGAAGAAAAAACGATTTCCAGTGCCGTGTTGGATCCAATCACGTTGTTGACCTCAATCAGCGATGGGCTGGCGGCCCTGGTACGTGTTGCGGTGAAGATGGTGAAGTTTGTTTCGATGCCCTGACTGTCCCGCGATTTCGCCTGGTAACTGTAGGCCGTGTTGGTGGAAAGGTCCGTGTCAGTCCAGGAGGTCGCCGTGCTGAATCCACCGCTGTTGTGGGCGGGATCGTCCACCTGTTCGATGTAATATTCCGTGCTGGCGGGGTTTCCGTTGGGGGACCAGACGACCGTCATCGACGTAATATGGGTTGTAAAACCGATCATCGTGGGCTGCGCGGCCCGCGTGATGGTGCTGCCGATGGTGTAGAAGTCCGTCTTGGCCCATCCGCGGTTCAACGCCGCCACGCGGAAATGGTAAGTGAAGTCGGGTTTGAGGCCGGTGAGCGTGGCGCTGGTGGCCGAGACCGTGGACGAATGGGTGACGTAAGTGTTGAAGTTCCCCCCCGGTTCGCTGGTGGCTTCGACGGAATAATAGGTCCCGCCGGGATTTTCGTTGCTGTCCCAGGCCACGGTGGCGCTGGTGGCGTAGACCGCCGGGAACGGGACGGCTGTTCCAGCCGGCGGATTGGCCATGGTGGCCCCGTAGGTGGTGATGGGCCCTTGGTCGGCTCCGTTCCCGTTCGACAGGGTGCGGACCGTGATGTAATAGGTGGTGTTGAGGATGAGCCCGGTGAGCGTCGCGCTGGTGTTCAATGTCGTCGATGAGGCGGCCACCGAGGTGTCGTAAGTGACTGAACTGGCCCGGACGAGATAGCGCGTGGTGGGGCCGTTGGTGTTGGCGTTCCAGTTGACCGTCATGGAGGAGGCGTAGATGGCTCCGATGGAGGCGCTGTCGGGGGCCAGGGGTTGGGTCAGGGTCAGCGTGGAAACAGACACACTGTCGACGTTGAAATGTCCGCGCGCCCATACTTTCAGGTAGTAGGTCGTGTTGGCCAGCAGGTTGGTGAAGGTGTAGTCCCCGTTGTAGGTCGTGCTGTAAGTCGTCACCGCCGTGTCGAATCCGGCGGAAGTCGATGCAGAGATGCCGTAGCGAGTGCCCACCGGGTTGTTCGTCCCGATGGTCTCGTTCCACGAAAGCTGGATGGTGTTGCTGAGCACCGTCTGGATCGTCACCCCGTCGGGTGGGACCGGGTCGGTGGCGAAGGCGCCGTAACTGTGAGGCGTAGAGCCCCTGCCGATGTCGTTGAGGGCCGTCACCCGCGCGTAATAGGTGGTGTTGGGCGTGATGCCGGCATGGGTGATGGTCGCGGTCTGGATGTTGTAGACCGTGGAGGAATAGACCACTCCGGAGTAGTCGCTGGCCGTCGACATCTCAACCCGGTAGTTGATGGCGCCGTTCATCCCCCCGTCCGACCAGGCGAAGGCCACGCTGGATACGTGGATGCCCCCCAAAGTGCCCGATACGACGGGATTGACGGCCGTCATCGTGGCTCCGAGGTTGGTGTAGACGGACGAAGTGGATAGGTCGCTGGTGAATGATCTCGCCCGGAAGTAATAGGTGGTGTTTTTCGTGAGTCCGGCGAAGGTGGCCGAGAAGACGTCCGTGCCGGGGGCGGCGGGCTGCGTGCCGAGGATGTTCGTGAAACCGGAGTCGGAAGCGTATTGGGCCTGATATTTCATGCCGGCGACGTTCCCGTTGGCCGTCCAATTGGCCACCAACTGACTGACAGTCACACTGGTGAAGGCCGCGATGCCCGGAGGATGGATCCCCGTGAAGGTGTAGGTGGAGTTGGAAAGGTAAGACTGGTTCTTGTCGGCATCCCGCGCTTCCACTGCGAAGTAATACTGGCAGTCGCTGGAGAGTCCGGTGACCGTGCAGGATTCCGAATTTCCCGGGGCCTGCGGCGTCATGGTCTGGCCGAACGTGGTGGCGGCTTCGAAGTTTGCTTGGGAGGAGATTTCCGTCAAAGAATACTTGATCACGTAGGAAGACGCGGTCCCCTGGCCTCCATCGCGCCCCGGAGCTGTCCACGTCAAGGTGACCGAAAGGTCGGGTTCGACGGTGGGGTTGAGGTTGACGATGGTTCCCGGGTAGGCGTAGATCTTCATGAGTCCGGATCCGGCGGCCAGGTCAGTGCCGGTCATATCGGTGATGACGGCATCTCCGATGGACCCGTTGAGCTGGTATCCCCCGCTGGTGGCGGGGCGTCCTCCTTGGGTGATGTCTCCTCGGGTGACGCGGTATAACGACCCGACCATCTCCAGGGCCATCACGGACGAGACCATGGCGGATACGAACAGAGACAGGGCCGCAAACCGCCCGGCCCGTTTCCAGGCGTCGGTTCGGTTCAGATCGACGATGTCTCTTCCCGCTCTCGTCATGGAGGCGACCCTCCTCGAATCTTCCTGAACGTGCTAGTTCCGCGTCACTTGCTTTCGAAGTTCGTGAAGATCGGGGCGTTCTTGTTTCCCCGCTCCAGTTTCTCCAACAACATCTTCATCTGTATAAACTGTGCCTTCAGTTCGTTGAAGTCCTTTTCCAGCCCGACCGGGGTGACGGCTCCCCCCTTCTTCTGTGCCGCCAGCTGTTGTCGCAAGGAGTTGACCTCCTGCCGGAGTTGTTTGACTTCGTCCGACAAGTTCCGTTCTCCGATGTCGACGAAACAGAGGATCTTTCCGCTGTTCGGCCCCGCGAAATCTTCCAGGGCCACGCCGACCGTCGGTCCGGGTTCGGTGGCCTTCATGGCATACCCCGGTTTGGAGGAGGAGGTGAGATAGTCCCCTCTTTGGATCGGCCCGTTCTCGAGACAGATTTTCACCGGGACACGGCCGGCCAGGACGAGCGGTTTGCCGGGATGGTTCTTGTTGATGTCCCTCATGTGGGAGTTGATGATGAACGCGCTGGTTCCGTCGGAGATGACCCCCAGGATCTTGGAGTCGTAAGTTCGGCGCGATTTCGCGACCTGGACGGTTTCGCCTCCGGGGCCGGCCACTGTCGTGCCTTCGTGGGAGACGACCACCACGTCGGCTGCTTCCACATCGAGCGCGGCTTGGATGTATTCCGCAAGGTCGGGGGTCGAGGATCCGTTGACGGCCCCGGCCACGTTGAGGATGCCGGTTCCGCCCAAGCTCATGACGGCGGTGCTGGAGGCGCCGACTCTCCACCAGAACTTATCCAGCGGGTCCGAGGAGGAGAACTGGGGGGCTGTAAAATCCCAGTTGGATGTGGAGTTGTTGGACAGTCCGCCGACGAACGAGGCTCCCAGCGTCGCCACGCCGGTGTTGAGAACCTTGTAGCTTCCCCCGGTCCCGAAGAACATGGTGCCGGAAACCATGAGGTCGTTCCCTCCGGAGACCGTGACGCTCGACGCGAAGGTCCCCGTCCCGGAAACGGACAGAGAATCGCTGACGGTCAACATGCCGCTCGAATCGATGGTCAGGGCATCTCCGCCGTCGCCGATCGTGGTGGCCGCACCGAAGTTCACGTTCCCGCCGCTGACCGTTACATCACCGCCGACCGTCAGGTTGTTCGTTCCGGATATAGACAGGGTGTCGTTGACCGTCAGCGTCCCGTTGGAGTCCAGTGTGATCGCATCCCCGGCGTCGCCGATGGTCGTCGCCGCCGAGAAATTAATGTTCCCTCCTCCTACGTTCAGGTCCGCATTCACCGTCAAACTGTCGTCGACGGTCACTGTCCCCGCGCCATTGAGCGTGAGGTTATATGACCCGTCACCGATGGTTGTCGCCGCGCCGAAGTTTACGTTCCCGCCGTTGATGGTGAGGTCATCCTGCATCGTGAACGCGCCGGAGCCGAACGTTCCGCCGTAGACGGTGCTGGCGTTCTGCGAGTGGGTCGTGGTCGACACGGTGAGGGCGGCTCCACCGTGATAATATTCCAGGGTTCCCGCACTGGAGTTGTATCGGATGTTCCCGACGGTCGTGCCGAGAGTGCCGGGAAGTGTCAGTCGGCCGCTGGTCCCATCGAAATTCAACGTGTCGGTGCCCGAGGCGTCCCCGATCGTCAGCGTGCCCGACGTGTAGGTGTCCGAAGTGTCCGACCGGAGGAACGATCCCGAATCGATGCTGTCCAATGTCGTCGCATCGTCGGCGGCATGGGTATGCAGCGCGGTATCCACTCCGCCGGTCAGACCCGAGATGTCTGAGGCCGTCAGATCGTCGTTGGCACCGGATCCGAAGTCGATGCCGTTGGCCACGAGTGATCCGCCGTTGAACACGATTCCGGCGCCGGAAGAGATCGACGAGGTCCCGCTCAGGGTCCCGTTCGAGATGGTCTTGGCGGAAAGGGTCTGGGTGTCCGATGTGCCGACGACGCTCCCCGTGATCCCGTGGACGTTGGTGGAGTTCAACACATGGGTGGAGATATCGACCCCGTCGATCGTGACGCCGACGCTGGCAGACAGGTTCGATGTGACCGTTCCCCCCGAGATGGAGGGCGAAGTGAGGGTCTTGTTGGTCAGGGTTTGGGAATCCGTCGTGCCCACAAAGCTGCCCGTGATCCCGTGGGCGCCGGACGTGGCGCTGATATGGGTCTGGATGTTCGAATTGGCGGGCTCGTAATTGTGGACGTGGGTGGTCGAAGAGAGTGTGACCGTTGTTCCCCCCGCGTTCCTATATTGGATCCCGGAAGTGCTGTCATACCGGATCTGCCCGGCGCCGGTCAGAGGGGTCACTGTCGGCAGGTAGAGGTAGGCCGTTCCATCGAAACTCAGCGTGTCGGTTCCTGAACCGTCTCCGATCAGAAGAGATCCTGTGATGGTTCCACCGGTGGTGTCGAGGTAACCCGTATGGGTGTGCGAGGCGTCCGAGAGCATGAGTTCTCCGCTGTCGTTGCGGAAGTAGACTTTCCTGTTCCCCGCGTTATACCGGAGTTGTCCTTCGGCGGTGGCGGCGGCGCGAGGAAGGCTCAGATAGGCCCCGGTGCCGTTGAAACTCAGGACGTCGGTGCCGACTCCATCGCCGATGACGGTGTTTCCATAGGCGGCGAGGTCGGAATAGACGGTCATGCCGGTCGTTTGAACGGTCACTCCTCCTGCGAACGTTTTGGCGCCGGAGATATCTTGAGCCGTATGGGTGGTCAGATACATGCCGGCCAGGGAATCCGATTGTCCGGAAGCATGGGTGGAGGCGTGGGCCGCCGGCGCCGCCGCGGGATGGGTGTGGAGAGTGGTGGATCCGCTCCCGGTCAGTGTGGCCAGGTTGGCATCCGTGACGTTGCCGCTGACACCGATATAGGTGCCGGCATGGGAATGAGTCGCGGTGGATACGGTGACCGTGGTGGATCCGTTGTGGTATTGGACCAGACCGGTATTATAGCGGATCTGTCCCGCCGAGGTGACGACGGACGGCAACGTCAGGTAGGCGGCGGCATTGAAACTGAGCGTGTCCGCCCCGTCCCCCATGACGACGTCTCCGGTGATCGTGCCACCCGAAATGGGCATGTATCCATGGGTATGGGTCGAGGAAGAGACAGTGACCTCGGCGGATCCATCCCGATAGACCAACGCTCCCGAGTTATAGCGGATCTGCCCCGCCGTCGTCAGGGCGGCCGTCGGCAACGACAGATAGGCTCCCGTCGCGTTGAAACTGAGGATGTCCGTTCCCGACCCGTCTCCCATCGTGAGGCTGCCGGTGATGGTGCCGCCGGCCGGGGAGAGATAGGCGTGAGAGTGGGTGGAAGACGATACGGTGACTTCTGCGCCTCCGGCTCGGAACGCCAATGCGCCGGAATTGTAGCGCAACTGTCCGTTGGCGGTCATCGCCGCCGTCGGCAAATTCAGGGTCCCGGTCGGGCTGAAGGAGACACTTCCGTTCACGGTGGTGCTCGAGACGGAGACGGCGCCGCCGGATTGGGTGAGGTCTCCGGTCAAGACGAGGTCGTCGACCAGGGTGAGTCCGCCGGTGGTGGATAGGACGGCCTTGGTCCCGACGTTGCCGAACTGGGCGTTCCCGTCCACGTCGAGTTTGGCTCCGGCCGACGACATGTCGGCTCCCATCCCGATGGTCCCGTTATTGAAAATCGTCATGCGTTTTGTGCCGCCGATCCTCAGGTGGATGTTCCCTCCCCCGGTCGAGTCGTCGTCTCCCGTGATGAGAACGTCGGTCGAACTGGAGACGGCCACGGCGGTCTGGAGCCCGTTGGCGCTGGCGAGTTGGGATCCATCGCCGAAGACGATCTTATGGGTCGGGTCGATGAGGCGGATGTTCCCGTTGACGGTCAACTTTTCATAGGAGTTCGGACTCACCGTCCCCACTCCGACGTTCCCGCCTCGTGTGACCAGCACGTTGGTGTTGACCGCGAGATTGTTGGTCAGGGCCATGGTGCTGAAGAGGACGTCCGCGGAATCGTTGAGGGGTTGGGGTGTGTTGAGGATGATCGAACCGGCTCCGTTGGTGACGATGACGCCCGTCGAGGATCCCAGGAGGGTGGCGGCCGTCGGAGCGCCCGATCCGTCGCCGATGAGCAACTGTCCGTTCGTCAAAACTCCCAGGGCTCCGATGGCGCTGGTCCCGTTTCCGTAGAGGATTCCGCCCGATGTCAGGGACGTGGCGCCGGTTCCACCGTAGGGCACTGTCAACGCGCTGGCCAACTGGAGCACGCCGGCGGCCGTGAACGTGCTTTTTGCCGAAGATCCGAACTGGGCGTTCCCGGCAACGTCCAGGGCGGCCTGGGGCGATGTCAGAATACCGATGCCGCTTCCGGCGGCGTTCTGATAGATGATGGAGTCGGAGATGGCTGAGACCCCGGAAAACCGGGCGATCCGGTCGGTTGTTCCAGGTCCGATGCTGGCCCCACCGCCGGCGGAGGAGGCCGAGGTGGAGATGGTTCCGTCCGCCCATTCGATCCCGGGAGTCGATCCGATCCCGGTGAACTTGATCCTATTATCTCCCATATACAAGGCATAACTGCCCGGATCCGTGCCTATACCTATATGTCCGCCCTTCAGATAGACACCGCTGATGGTCACGGAAGAACCCGGGAAACTGTAATACTCGCTTTGGAAAGTGCCGCCGTTGATCTTGGCGGGATCGATCTCGGCGCTGGAACTGAGGTCGGCGTTGACGAGGGTCCCGTCCAGGATGTGGGACGACGTGACGGTGCTGGCGGCGATGCGATTCCCGCCCACGGCTCCCACGGCCATGTCCCCGATGAGGATGGAGTTGTCGATGATATGGTTGGTTCCCACGCTCTCAGCGGCCATGTCATTGGAAGTGATCGTTCCGTCCAATATATGGGTTGTGGTGACGGTGCTGTTGGCGATCCGGTCCCCTCCGACGCTGCCGACGGCCAGGTCGACACGGGCGACGGACCCGTTGATGATGTTGGTGCTGGCGATGATGTCCGTCCCGAGGTCGATCGAGGCGATGGTGTTGTCGAGGATGTGCGACGAGGTGACGGTGCTGGCCGCGATCCGGTCTCCTCCGACGCTATACTGGCCCAGATCGTGGATGGTGATCGTGCCGTTGATGATATGGTAGGTCCCGATGGTCGATTCCCCGAGGGCGCCGGCATGGGAGTGCAAGGACGTGACTCCTCCGCTCGTGAGACCGCTCAGAATCGTCGCGTCCAGAAAGTCGTTGGACCCGCTCCCGAAATCGATCCCGTTGGGGACCAGGCTTCCTCCGGAGAAGACGACTCCCCCGCCCGAGTTGACGGCGGTGGTCCACATCAGGGTCCCGGTGGAGATCGATTTGTTGAGAAGTGTCTGCGTGTCGGACGTTCCGACCACGCTCCCGAATATCCCGTGGACATTGGTCGAGTTCAGCACGTGGGTCGAGATGTCCACCCCGTCGATGGTCCGTCCGTCGACCATGGAGATGTTGGCGTTGAACGTCTTGGTGCCCGTCACCGTTTGGTTGGTGCCCAGGGTCAGATAACGTCCGTCCACGGTGACGGTGTCCACTTTGTCCAGAGTGACGGCCATGTCCCGGATCTGGTCTGTGCCGGCACTGTCGTTGGCGATGGCCAGGGCATAAGGGGATCCCACGAGCTTTTGACGAGGGGTCAACGTTTCTCCCGCCACGACGACTTCCAGCCAGCGGTTGGCGGAATCTTGGAACACTGTGGACGGGATGGCGGCTCCGGACCCGATGCGGACGCTGAATACGCCGTTGCTGACCGTGACACTGACTGTTTGCGAATAGACTTCAGCTCCGCCTGTTTCCGCATCCATGACCCTGAATTTGATGTTGCGGGATCCGGTGATTGGATTTCCACTGGCGTCGGCTAAACGGCCTTGGTAGTTGATTTCGGCGGGAGCATCGGCTAGCACCGGCATGACAGTCAACTGCGCAGTCAGGAAGGAGATCATCAAAAACTTGGCGGACGAATAGGCCATTCTTGTGAAATAATTCACATTAAAAGAGAGGGATAACCTGGGGAAGGCGATGCCGTTTGTCTCAGAAAGGGGGTTAATCCAGTTGTGCGCATTCTCAACAACGTGACGGTAGAAAGTAACCACCGTAGTCGTAAGATGGGCTATTTTCCCTTTCCGTAAGGTTTTCATGATACATTTCCTCCCTGATTCGCAGTTTAACCGGGAATACTCAAAAATAACGGGGTATTTCCGGTCACATATACCTTCCCCGCTTTATTTTATGCAACATTCGTGCCTAGAGTGTTTTCCCCAACGAGATCATTCCTGTGCGTTAATTCGCCGTAGCAACGGTAAAGCCAGATGGATTGGGATGGAATCGGTTCTTCGGGGTGGTCAAAAGCGGTTGGGCGTTTTGGAATATGTAAAAATTCCATACGGTCCTTTAATGGAACAGGTTCGCGGTGTGCAGGATTTGAACCTGCGGCCCCCTGCTTCGTAGGCAGGTGCTCTATCCCCTGAGCTAACACCGCATTCTATGACCAGTCAACATCGGAATTCTACAATACAAAGCACTCTAAAACAAGCCGACGACGGACTGGAAACGCTTTTGGTGGAAAAAGAATTTTCAGACTTCATCTTGACATCGTATCGCCGGTGTTATTGAATGGAGGAGACGCCATGTTCTGGAAAATACTTGTCGACGCCATCGTCGTTGTTCATCTGGGGTGGATCGCCCTGTTCATCTTCGGTCCGTTCCTCGCCGTCCGGTATCGTATCCTTCGGACCGCGTACCTTGTTTTCATGTGGATCACGGCGATATTCCCCTTCTGCCGGTGTTATTGCCCGTTGACGGTGGTCGAGAACTGCGTGCGGTTGCATTACGACCCCTCGAGCGCTTACGCGACGACCTTCATCCAAAATCAATTGGATAAGATCGCGTCCTGCACGGTGAATCCACGGATCCTGGCGTCGAGCACGATCGGCTGGGCTGTCCTGTGGACGGTCGCCTTTTGGATTCTCCGGTTGAAGAAACGGAGAGTCTAGTCGGAATCCAGTTTGGACAGGTAGGAGATGTTCTGCATGACCGGGATCATGGCCCCGTGATTTCTCTGAGCCATGAAATGGATCACTTTCTTGCGGTGTTTGATCAGCAACCACTTCAGCGGTAGCCAGATTTTTTTATCCCCCCCATACAAGATCACCAGATTCGATTTTTCAATGGACTGATCGCGTTGGTCAAGGTTGACCTCCTGGATGATCCCCCAAGGGATCTGAAGGGTCTTGTCTTGGTTGCGGATGGTCAACTGGTGACTGTCAAAATCCCAACGGAGGATCTCGGCGCGTTCTTTTCCGGCCGTGAGGAGGCAGAAGGCCGACCCCGACAAAAGAAGTCCCAGGGTGCCGAAAAGGATGAGAGTTTTTAGGGCCTTGACCCCGCGCTGGTCGGCGTAACGGTAAAACGGTTTCCGCAACAACCAGATGAAGAATCCGGCTAAAGACAGGATGATCCCAAAGCTCATGAATCCCCAGGAAATCTCGGCACTCTCCCAGACGACGCTTAACCCAGGCAGTGTCTCAGTGAAAACATAACCCGATTGGATCATGGAGCTGAATCTATTGGGGTGAAGCGGGTTTTAGAAGGACGTTGATCTTCTCGAAGAGGGCGTTGAACTTGATCGGTTTCGTGAAAAGCCCCTGCACGGTCTCGATGGAGGACGGGATCTCTTTCGCCACGACGGAGATGATGACGACCGGGATGTTCTTCGTCTGTTCGCAGTGGCGGACTTCCGACAGGATCTTCAGACCGTCTTTGCCGGGCATCTCCAGGTCCAGCGTGATGAGGTCGGGTTCCCACGCCTGGGCGACGGCCAGGGCCGCCTCGCTGTTGTTGACGGCTTTGGCGTCGTAGCCGGAGTCCTGGCAGAACTCCGTGATCAGATCCGAGATCTGCGGGTCGTCATCGACGACCAGAATGCGCTTCTTCTTGGCCACCATCCGAATCCACCGCCCTTGTTTAGGCCTGGATCATGATGATCTTCGTCTCGTTGATGAAGGCGCTCAACGCCTTCTCAAGCCCTTGTATCACGATTTCCGGTATGAGCGTCCAGCGTGTCTGATCGTCGGTCACGATCCTCATCCGGAGTGAAGAAGATCCCGTCAGGGTTTCCAGCATCGTCGCCAGCGTGTTGGGGTTGATCAGCCCGTTCTCGAAGATGGCGAAATCTTCCGTCAGGATCGAGGCGGCGAGGTTCCCCCTCGTCTGGGTCGTGAGGAGCGTCACCAGCGCCGGGGACCATTCTTTCAGCGAGTCGATGACGCGTTGCGTCGTTTCGCCCTGGTTGGCCACGAGGTAGACCTGGACCTTCGGTCGGGACGGGTTCGCCTCCATGTCCTTGCGGAGGGTGTCCTCCAGGAACGCCAGCACCCGCTGGGCTTCAGCTGATTTGATCCGGCCGGTGGAGTCGAACAGGGTCTTCGTGTCCACGGTGACGGCATTGAGCGAATTGTCCTTGACCTCGGGCACCGCATACGGATCCATCAGACGCACGGCCATCTGGTTGATGTAGTCCAGGAACGACCGGCGGTGGCCCGTCGAAGTGAAGAGTGATTTCAGGAGGGCCCGTCTGACGTCGGCGGGCTGCTTGGTGTCGGAGACCCGTTTGAGCATCAGCCGCATCATGTCGTGGGCCACCCACAGGTCGGGCAGGTTGCTCCCTTGCAGGAAGTTCAGGAACTCGAATTCGGTCCAGTCGCCGATGATGCCGAGCTCGGCCGGCAATACCTGCTTCACCACGGCGGTGGCCAGGGCCTCGGAAGCGGTGTCGGAGAGGTTGTCCCGCGTGGGAAGCGTCTGCATCGTCGAGAGGATGGAGACGTGGGCCATCTCGTGGAAGAGCCGCGCCAGCACCTTTTCCGGTTCGTTCTGCATGTCGCCCGTCACATAGATATCGTAGTGGCGCCCGTCCAGGGCGTCGTAGGCGGCGAGGAGGCTGTTCCCGGTGTCTTGCAACACGCGGGCATCGGTCCCTCGGATCTGCTTGTAGTCGTCTTCGGTCAGCAGTTTGACCCGGATCTGGCCCGCGATGGGATTCATCCCGGCTTTCTTCAGATATCCGTTATACAGGGGGGCCAACTGGCGTTGAGTGAACGAGGACAGCCCATCCGTCTTGCCGAATTCAGCCGATAAGGATTTCTTGAGGGCTTCGAATTCCGGCCGGTCGCCCGTCATTCGCGATTGCTGGAGTTTGGTGTTCAGGGTGTTGATCCAGACGTTGATGGAGTCCTTGTTCAGCGTCTCGGGCATCAGTCCGAGCTCCTTGAGCATGGAGAGCGTTTCTTTCTGGGCGGCTAGTTCGCGCATGTCGGCGGCGATCGTGGTGGTGTTGGCCATGTAGAAGAGCACCAGCCGGTTCACCAACACCGGGATCTGTTCCGTCGGGATGAGCGTGGAGGGAGCTCCCGGCACGTTCTCCGTCAGAGCCGTCCGGATCTTCTTCTCCTCGTCGAACAACTGTTCCAGCGTCAGACCTTTCTGCTTCAGCAGGGCCTGCAGGTCTTTGTCGTCTTTCTGCGCGAGCATCTTCCAGACGATACCGGACAGCGGTATGGATCCAAGTTGTCTGTCATAGATACGGTCCATCCCGCGGACCATGTCGATGAAGAGTTTCTGGATGGATTCGACCTCGACGGTGACGTCGGCCCGGTTCGCCGGATTCGGACGGAAGATCTTGACCGTCTGGTCCGAACCGATCTCGTAGAGCAGCCAGTCTCCGGTGGTGTTGGAGATGACGCCGACCGATTTGCCGTGTTCCGCCAGGGTCTTCACGTCCTGGAAGTCCAGTTGGGGCGGGTTGGTGGTCGGGTGCGTGTGCCACGGGATGTCATGGACGCCGTCGAAGACTTCGGGTTTGGCCGTGACGGCGTTCTTGTAAAGCATCGATTGGCCGAGAGGTTCCTCGTTGCCCGGATATTCCTTCGCGCTGAGGGTGGACATCTCGACGGGCCGCGTCTTCAGTGTCCACTTCAGTTGTCCGTCATGGAGAGACGGGTTCACGCTGATGATCCCCAGCTGTTCGCCATCGAACCCGGGGACGGCCGGCATGGTCAGCGTGCCCGACTGGGCCAGAAGGGCGGCCAGATCCGACGTCGGGATCGGTTTCACCTGGGCCCACAGGAAATCATACCGGGCCTTCTGCGACCGGAACAGGTCGAAGAACCGGTCTGTGATGACGGAGAGGAGGGATTCTTCTTCGGTGGCCTTTTGGCTATGGAGCACGGCGGATACATGGGCCAGATCGATGTTTGTCAGGGCTTGCTGTAGCCGTTCGGACTTGCTCATCACCGAAGCTTTGACGGCCAGTTCTTTACCCTGAGGGAGCGATTCATTCGAATCGAAGTAGGCCTGGAGCATCCCCTCGAGCATCCCGTTGACGGACAACAGCCGGTTCTTCGGATCTTGCAGGAAGTCCAGGCTGGTCTGGAGGAACGTGAGCGTGTCGAAGGAGACGTTGTATTCTTTCAACGCGGCTTCCATCAGCATGATGAAGGTCCTCGCCCCTTGATGGACTTCCCTCGATTTGAGCGCGTCCGACGAGCCATAATGACGGGCGACGAAATTTGCCTGTCCCTCGGCATCTAGGTCCAGCAGCTCGATGGCGTAAAGGGCGTACATGTCGCTCAGGAACTCGTGGGTGACGCCGGTGGACATCTCCCGTCGTTCGTCGTTCGTCCAGAAGTCATATTCGTCCAGGTAGTTGTGCATCAACTCGTGGGACATGACGGCGATCAGGGAGTCGCCCCGATTGCCCACTTCCCATGCGGTGTCTGTGAAGAGCTTTCTACCGAAGGTGAAGTTGGACCACGCGTTGTCGGTGTTGTCCGTTTCTCCGGACCAGGAGATCTTGTTGAGGATCCTGACGAGGGCGTTTTCGGGCGCTTTCTTGAGAAGGCCGCTGTTGTTCTCGAGGAAGAGGGTGTTCATGGTCAGATACGTCTTCATCTGTTCGTTCGTGTATTTCGACTCATCGAACAGCTTCCTGAACTGATCCTCGGTGATGTCCTTGAGCGTCAGGAGGTCCGCCTTGAAGGAATCCATCAGCGGTTTCATCCGTTCCTTATCGGAGGTCAGCCCGTTGATGTAATTCACGGCCATTTTTGTGGAGCTCGTCTCCTTGGTCGCGCTGAGGATGTATGATGCCATGTCCCATCCGGAGCTATACAGCATCTTGGAAATGGCGTAGGCGCGGATACGGCCCGGCAGGTTCTGGTTCCGCGGTTCGACGACGGATTGCAGGGCTTGGACATCGTTCCTCATCCAGTGGATGAGGAGCATGACTTGGGGTTCATCCGTCGGATCCGTCCATCGGGACAGGAGTTGGTCCACCGTCTTCTTGTCGGGGGTCTTCGAGAACGTCTCGTCGAGATAGGTGTCGAAATCGGTCCCCAGAGCGGTCAGCGCGAAATCCAGCGCTTCCACGCTCACCGGCTGCGTCGTCACCGATTTGACCAGGATCCTCTGCAGTGACTTGTCGGTGTTCAGTGAAGGAGCGGTGTAGAGTTTGACCAGGTTGTGGCGCGCGAAGTCGCTTTGCGCCGGGTTGGACAACTGGTCCACCAGGTGGTTCACCAGGGTCGCAAGTTTCTGTTCGCCTTCCTTCCCCCCCGCTTTCCACTGTTCCGGGATTTTGACGGAGTCGTCGGAAGAGAGTGCCGTCAACGCTTCGGCGATGTCTCCCTTGATCTTCGGCGATTGCTCCGTACCCGCCAGATTAAGATAGGGGAGCAGGCCCCACAGGTAGGATTGGAATACGAAGTGGGACTTGTTGGAATCGAAGTAATCCGCACGTCCTTGCGCGGCATATTTTTTCTCTTGCACCGCGATGAAATCCCGCCCCCGGTATCCGGTCGCATTCTCGACGGCTTTTCCGTAGGAGGTCCCCTCCGCCGTCTTGGCGTCTTTTTGATCCAGATACGAGAAAACTTCGTGCATGAAGGTGATCGGGTTGCTGAGGGCTTTGCGGTCGACCAGCATGGCGCCTTCCGTGTTCAGACCGACCAGGCCCTCCTCGGCTGTTTCGGTGACGACGACCGTGCCGGGCAACAGCATCTTGAAATGGTTCAGGGCGTTGTGCATCAGATTCCGGTCTGTGGAGTATTGCGTCTTCTGCAGGATGAACTGCTCCAGTTTATCCACGTGCCCCATGAATTCTTTCGGGCTCAACCGTTTCTGGGACACGGTGGACAGGTCGATGGCCCGGCCGGTCTCGATGTGGCGCAACAGTCCGGTCAACCGGCCCTTGTCGCTCAGTGTGACCGGTTCGACGATGGTGAACTGTTTCGTGGAGTCGATCGCGGTCACCGGCCCTTCCTCGGCCGTCGAGAGGATGACTTCGCCTGTGGCCGCTTTCTTCCCGGTCAATGCGTTCTTGACGGCTTTGACGACCAGGGTGGCTACGCCCGCGATGACCGGTATCGCGATCATCAGACCGATGGCGGCTCCGGAGATTCCGGAAGAATCTCCCGTGAGCGTTGAGGCCTGGGTGACGGACGGTAAGGCGAAAGAGAGATAGGAGATCAATCCGCCGATGGTCAGGATCTTCCCGATCCCTGCAATCTTGGAGGATTTCGCGGGTTTGACGGAATCCGTTTTGGTGATCGGAGATTTGACCGATCCGCCAAGGTCCAGTTTCACGAATTTGGCGGAAGCGTGAGCTTTGGTGTAACCGCTGATGAGCTTGGGTACCGACGCTGTCTTGATGTCTTTGCCGAGGGCGGATGTCTTCAGCGCGTCGGCCACCGTCTTCCTCATGTCGGTGGTCACGGGAATGAACGTGATCGGCTCGGAAGTCTTGATGTTCAACTTCTTCATTTCCCCGGCCACCATGGTTTTCAGGGGTTCGACCAGCGGCGCTTTGTCGGCGATCTTGGCATCGGTCAGGATGGCGTCGACCGTCTCGTTGACGGCCATCTCGAATTCTTCCACCGGGACCGCTTCTTCTTCCGTGACGGCGGCGGTTTCAGCCATTTCCACGGGGATGGCCGTCTTCTGATCGACGATCTCCACGGTCTCCTGACTCGTTTCGGTGACGGGTTTCGAGACGACAGTCTCTTCGGGAGTGATCGTCTCCTGGATCTGTTTCTCCAGTTCGGCGACGGGCTGTTGCTGGGCGGCGGCCTGTTTCGCGGTCATCAGCGGCATCGTGATCTGATCGGCGAATTCGCTCACCAGGGAGATGGGGTTCTGCATGGCTCCGATGACTTTTTGCTGCATGGCGGTGTCTTTGGACGACAGGAGACTCATCATGACGGCGTTGGGCGCGCTGATGAGCGCCTGTTCCACCCACATCGGGTTCCCCTTGAATTTCGACGCTTCTTCCACCACGGCAGTTTTCAGAGCCGCCAGATCCCCCTCGCCGGTGATCCGGGCCGTCACATAGGATTCAATGGCCGATTTCAGTTCCGCCGGGATCTGGGTCTTCCCGATGAGATTGTAGATCTGTCCGGCGACCGCCTCAGGACTCAGTTTGACTCCGGCTTTTTGAACAACCTGATCAAGTTTGTCGACGGTGACGTTAGCCAACTCCGATTTATGGGCGTTGACATAGGTCGTCAGCTTCGCGGCATCCTCTTTGGCGGTCTTGCCGTCTTTGAACTTCCGCCAGTTGTCATCGGTGTCCAGGAGGTTCGTCAGGGAAACGGTCCCTTTTTCCAGCGTGCCCTTGCCGTCCTTGTCCGCCTTGCCGAAGTCCTTGACCAGTTCGGCCACGCGGGATTTCATCTGCTCGACTTTCGGTTCTGGCAGGTTGACGTCCTTCAGGCTGTCATAGGTCAACGAGGACACCATGTCCGGCGCCGCTTCTCCGGCCGCTTGCGATATCAGGTCGAACTTGGTTTGCTGCGCGCCGAAATCCTTGTAGAAGTTCTCGACCGCCGGTTTCAGCTTCTCATTCTGCGACAGCTTGATCAGTTCGGCCATATTACCCTTGGCGTTGATCAGGCTGTTCAGGGAATTCCGATAAACAGGCGAGAAGTGGACGCGGAAGGCGGCCAGTGTGCTGGGGTTGACCAGCATCCCGAGTCCGCCGATCATGGAGCCGGTCTTCAGGATGGAAACGATGGAAGCGGCCGCCGCGGCGGAGATCCCCAGCGCGGGGATAGCCAGGAGCGCCGGTAGGACGAAGAATCCGCCGATGGAGATCCCGATGCCGGCAAAGGCGGCGATCATCTGGCCGGTCTTCCCGAATTTGGGAGCGATGTATTTTTCGGACAGTTTCCCGATCCAGAACCCCATGGTCAACGACGGCAGACTGGTGATGAACGTGGTGATGTCTTTGAAGAGCCCCTTCTGTTGCATCCCCGACATCAGCGTGGTTTTGTTCAATCCCAGGTTGGACTTCATGTAGTCAAGCCGTTTCTCAGGTGTGGAGAGATCCGCCTGGGCCACCGAGGCCAGCAGGAGCTGTTTGGTGCCGTTGGAGACGAAGGAGGTCTTTCCGGCCGACAGGGCTTGCAGGTCCTTGACCATCTGTCCGGCGTTGGCGGATCCTTTGGCTCCGGCGTTGGGCACAAGGGCGGCCATCGCACGGGCCATGGTGACCATGAGCTTCTGGTCCGTCGTGCCGTCGGAAGTCTTGGCCAGGGCGGTCGCGGAATTGAGCGAGAACGTCATCAGCTGTTTCTGGACCTGCTGTTGGGCGTTCTTTAGCTTGCTGTTGAGCGGTTTAAAGGAAGGATCCAACTCACCCAGCTGTTTCATGGCTTGCTTTTGCTGGTCCGGCGTCGACTTGGACGACGAGAGCGTTTCCGCGATCGCGCGGATGTCGGAGTTCTTTTCGGAGGATACCTGCAACCGCGAGGAGAACACGGATTGAGCGTTGTTGTAACTGCTCAAGGTGGCCACCAACGCTTTGATGGATTCTGTCGTCTTCTTGCCCAGGACGTCGATGGATTTGCTGTCCTTGAGGATGGCGTTGATCAGGCTTTCCGAATCGTTGGTCTGGGATGACTTGAAGGCCGTGACGGCTTGTGATTGTTCCGTGATGAAACCGGCCGAGAGGAGGTCCCCCGTCTGGATGACGGCGCTCAGGGTTTGCCCTTCGATGCCGCTCAACGACGTTTCGCCCGACTCGAAATCAAAGAAGTTGGACGACATCAGCGCTTGGGAGAAGCTGAAAGCAGCCATCAATCTGGCGGTCGAGTTGTCCAGTTTCGGCGCGAACGTCTGCCCCAAGACCGCGGCGCTGAACGATTGGATGGCGGAGGCGCTCTGATCGTCCGCCAGGGCTGTCGTCACCGATTTTACCAGGCCGAGGAACTGTTGTCCCTTGAAGGTGAGATTAGTCTCCGATCCTTCCCGGTAGGAGAGGTCTTCTTTCCCCTCCAGATACTTCATCACGTTCTTGGTGACGGTGCCTTCTTCGGCTGTTTTCAAGTATTGGCTGACTTCTTTGGTGGCCACGCGTTTCGGCACGTCTTTGAACTCGCCTTTGGTCCCGGTCGTCGGCGCCAGGTCGAAACGCAAAGTCTCCATGACCAACGCCCGCGACTTGGCGTAACTCCCGGCGGCGGAACCGGCGGATTCTCCCTTGGCCAGGTTTTTGATCTCGTCGGTCTTCTCGAACGAGAAGTTCTTGTGCCCCTCTTCCAGGGCTTCCAGCTTGCTCTTGAATAGTTCGCGGGTCGCGCCGCTGAGTGATTTGTTGGCCAGGATCTCGTTGATCAGTCCTTTGGCTTTCTGGTAGCTGATCTCCGAGCTCTGTTTGATGACGTCTTTGGCCCCGATGATGTCGTGGCCCAGGAGCAGGTCGGCTTCTCCCTCGGCCTTCTTCTCATTGACCACCTCCGCCTCGAACTTCTCCAGGAATTTCTGGTCGGCCTGCGTTCCCTTGAACTGCGCTTCTCTCATGGTGAGGTGGAAGTCGGAGGTGAAGAACGTCTCATAGATGGCGGTCTTGGCCGTCGGGGTGTTCCGCGCCAGCAGGTTCAATTCCGTCGTGAGTTGGAGCAACTCGAATCGGCCGCCCGCGGAAGCGGATTTCTTCGCGATGAATTCCTCAACGGTCATCGTTTCGAGTCCCTTGAGGGTCCCCAGGAGTCTCTGATCGGTCAGCTTCACGCTGGCCCTGTTCTCGAAGACCTGCCGGTAGAGTTTGATGTTGGTCTTCACTTCCGATAGTTGAGACGTCAGGAACTCGCCGTCCAGGAACGTGTGGAAGTCGGCCGCATGTCTCCCCGCGCCGCCCTTGATGGTGCGGCCCAACCGGGCCAGGTTCTGCACGGATTCGCCGGAGGTGACCATCTTGTCGGCCAGGATGACCGTTCCGGAACCCTGATAGTCTTTACCGGTGGCCGCTCGCTGGTCCGTGATGATGATGGACGACTCGTTCCCCTTGAAACTCTTGACGATGCTGAGGATGTTGTCTTCCGCCGTCGAGCTGTCGATCTGGGTGAAACGGTCTTTTCCGGTCAATCCCTTGGTGGCCAGGTAATCGGTCAGGGCTTTTCTCAGGGCGGGGTTCTCCGTCACGATCAATACGCGTTTTTCGCGGGCTTCAGTGTAGCGGAGGTCCCCCTGCTTGACGCTCATCGTTTCGGACTTCGACTTGTGCGAGGCGTCGCTGACGTCAAGGGTGATCCCGGAGTTGAGTTCGTTGATGGTTTTGCGCGTGAAATCCAGCTGGTTGAGCTGGCTCTTTTCGGCGGTGACCTTCGTGCTCACGGAGAAAATGATGGATGAATTACTACCGTCGAGAACATAGCTTTCTCGGCTGATGCCCGCGCTGCTCAGTTTTTTCTCCAGGGCTTTGATGGTTTTTTCAGAACCTTCGAGTCTGATCCGGGAGACCACGTCGCTCCCTTTGGTGGCGATCTGTTCCACGAACTGGCCCAGGTTGTTCCCTTCCAGCGAGTGGATCTCCATCCCCATCTTGGAGTAGAAGTTCTTGAGCGAACTGGTCTCTCCGATCCGGGCGATGTCGACGCCGGAATAGCATTTCATGAACTGCTCGTATCCGCTGGAGGTGGCCGTGAAGAGCCGCAGTTTCTGTTGGCCGGCTCTCCCGTTGAAGGCGAAGAACTCGTTCCTCGGCGTTCCGCGCAGGGTCACCAGGATTTGCAGTTTTCCGGTGTCGTTCACGAACTTGCAGTCGAAGGAGCCGCTCTTGGCCAGTTCCGTGCGTCGCGCATTCATTCCCACCAGATAGGCGATGTCTTCCGGCACCATGTTCTCCCGGGCGCCCAGTCCGCGCATGATCGGGCTGTATCCTTCGATGGATTGCCCGCCGACCTGGCGTTCGACGACGGTCATGTCGGTGTCGATGAAGCTTTCGCTGGTCAGCCGGCCTCTGAGGAATCCCTCGAGTTGGGCGGTGGAGAGAGATTTATCGACGACTTTCATCAGGTTCGTCTTGGCCGAGGCCGATACTTTGATCCCTTCCGCCCCGTTCCCCTTGTGATAGATGATGTCGCTGGATTGGTTCTTTGTGAACACGTCCATGATGTCGGTCACCTTGAACGTGTGGACGTTTCCGTTGGCGTCCCGGATGGACAGCTCCCTCATCCCGTCGGGCATCTTCTCCGAGAGTTTCATGTCCATGTTCTTTTCCATGTGGCTGAGCGTCTCGAAGTTTTTCGTGTGGGCGGACGCGTTGGCCCCCTCTTCCCCACCACCCAGCACGTAGGTGACTTCGTCCGTGGTGACGCGGTGTCCTTCGTCGAAGAGCCGGATCTCCGTCTTTAGATAGGCGTTGCGGAAATCCGTGTGGAATTCGTTCAGGGCGAACCCGAGGGAGTCGAAGTCCACCAGCATGATGTTTCTTCGATCGGACATGATCTTGATCACATCCGCCATGGTCCGGACGCTGACCTTGGAGAGGCCGGTGCCTTTGCCGGTGAAGGCGTCGACGGTCGTCGGTTCCCCTTTCCGGACCGCGTCGAGCAGTTTCGTCAATACGACGGTGGAGGCCTGCCCGTTGGATATCTTGGCGGCGTCGAATCCGTCCGTGAGATAGTTGTCGATGGATGCGCCGTTCTCCAGGATCACCATTACGCATCCTTCACCCAATACGTCCATGGCCTCGACCATGGCCCGCGCTTTGATGACCAGCGTTTTTCCTCCTCCGGCGGCTAGGTCGATGTTGAAATCATTGGACTTCAGCATGCCTTCGGCTTGTCCGGGCTGCCACTTGAAATTGGTGATCATCTTCTTCATGATCGTGGTGAACTGGGACAGGTGGGCGGCATCCGAGATCAGTTTCGTGATGGCATCCTTGGGAGCCGGTGTCAATGTGGTTTTCGAGCCGAAGACGGATTTGATCCGTTCCACGATGTTCCGAGGTTTGATCGGCGATGTTTCCGCCCGATGCTGCTGGATGGCCTCCTGGAACTTCGCAATCGTCATCTCCCCGAGTTGTGTTTCAACGAGAGCCTTCGTTTCGTTGAGCGAGGTCGCGTCGAGCCGGTCTTTGACCGGCGCATTGGTGTCCTGTCTGATGCTTTGAGACGTGATCTTCTTGCCGGTCAGGGTCGCCATGTCGCGTACGGTCAACGCGTCTTTGATCAACGTTCCTTCGGGGGCCTCGGCCAGCTGTTTGAAGAAATCCTTATACTGGGCTTCGACTTGCTCTTCGGCCATCGCTTTTTGCTTTGCTTCGGAGGCCTCCGGGTTGGCTTCGCGCACGTCTTTGGCCGCCTGTTCTCTGAGGGCGGATTTCAGGTTGTCCATCAGCTTCGAGGCGGATGTCTTCGTTCCCTGGAGGTTCTTCACGAAGTCGGTGACCGTCATCTCGCCGAAGGAACCGAGAAAATCGCCGACGGTCTTTCTGAAATCACTGCCGAGGATGCCTTTCTCTGAGCTGCCTCTCGGTCCGTTCTTGAGGGACTCGGTGAGCGCTTCCGCATTGAGTTTGATCTTCTTGTCCGCTTCGGCGGCCGCGGTCTTGAGGGTGGTCAGCCGAGCCGAAATGTGGGTGGCCAGGTGGTTCAAGTTGGTGACTTTTCCGTTGTAGACCACGTCGATCTGCATCCTCGCCCCGGTGCCTTTGATGATGATCTGGTGTCCCGTCAAGTCGGAGTCCATGGCTTTCATGATCTCTTCGAGGGCGATCCCCATCTCCATCTCGATCCCTTCTTTGACGGTCTGGCCTTTGATCCGGTTGACCAGCGATTGACCGTCGGTCTTCAGGGTGATGCGGATCTCATCCCGCGTGACTTGGCCATCTTTCAGCCCGAGGGTGATGCTTCCTTCGACCAGCTTGCTTCCCATCCCCAACAGGGAAAGGCCTTCCGCCACTCCTCCCCCTTCTCTCAGGACGATGCCGTTGAGGGCGTCGGGAGACAGGGTTCTGATGAGTTCGGCCGAAAGCTCGATCTTCACGGAATCTTTGACAAGTTGGCCTTCCTTATTCAGTTGCAGTTTGATCTTGTCCAGCTTGGTGATGTCCTTGCCCAGAGCACCGAACTGGTCGAGGTCGCTCTTGGCTTTGTTGGCGACCGCCTTTAACCCCTCAGCATTTTGGCTGAGCTTGGTGATGTTCTCTTTGGAAAGTTCGACGTTGAACTTGATATCGAGCGCCTTCCCTTTTTCGGCGGTCACTTGGATGCTGACGGCATCCTTGATGCCGATGTCTTCCATCTGTTTGATGAGTTTGCCGGTTTCTGTTCCTTGAAATTTGGCATCCAATGCTTCGAAAGTGACCTTGGCTTCCACCGTCATCTTAAGGGCGTTCCCGTTTTCATCGAGAGTAATCTTAACCTCGGCGTCCCCTAATTTATCGAAGTCTTTGACGACGGATTTGAGTTCGGAGACCGCGTTCCTGATCTCGCCCTTCACCTCATAGAACTTGGTCAGGAGTTCGGCTCCTTTAGCGGCCGTGGTCTTGAACGACAGGTATATCTCTCCCGTCGACGCGTTTTGTATCAGTTTGACCTTGCCTTCCTTCAACGCCTTCTGGTCGATGAGGAGTTTCGTCTCCTGCGGGAGCGATTTGATGGCTTCTTCGGTCAGTTGGATTTCGATTGTCTTCTCTTTCGTTGCCTCGTTGGTCTTGATCTCGATCTTATCGATGGTCTCTTTGCCCATCTCGGAGATCATGTTCTCTGAAATGCGGGTGAAGCCGGCTTCGTTGACGCGGCCTTCCCGGACGTAGGTGCGGATGGCGGCGCAGATCTCCACTTCCGAGGCGGCGGATGACGGTTTATCCAGGATTTCTTTCGCCTCTTTCAGGGTCATCTTTGACGCGCGGGTCTCGATGGCCTTGTTGCGGGTTTCGGTGATGGCGCTCTTCATCGTATCCGTCAGGCGGTAGGTGCGGTTTTCCACCGTGATGGTGGCTTCTTTGCCTTTGGAAGATTCCTTTTCGGCTGTTTTCATCTTCTTGAAAACGCCGTCGATGCTGGGAGACCATTTCTTAACCAATACCTCCGTTGCGAATGCTTGAAGCTCGGGGCTGATCCGGACCCCTTCGTTGTAGAAGGCCTTCTCGGTTCCCTTTGTAGTTGGCCGGCTCTTTCCTTCAGAAACGATCAAGGCCGCTTCTTTTTTGGACACGAGCAGGGCGGCTTCCTCGGGTTTAGTGACCTTTTTCTCCGGAGAGGACTCCGATTTGGTTTCCGTGGAGGCTTTGTCGAAGTCGAGCTTTAGTTGTTTCCCTTGATCCGCTCTGACGGTTGTTTCACCGCTCGAGGAGGTTTCCTGGGCTGTTTCCGCCGTTTCTTTCTGGACTTGGGATTTCAGCTCCTGTCCCTTCAGGGTGTATTTGCGGACCATGTTCCCGTTCGCGTCCAAGACCTGCACATTTCTTTGGGTGAGAACGCCATTCTTCGTGATGGTCGTCTGGATGATTTGTCCGCGTGTCTTGCCATTTTTGTCGATATATTTTGTTTCTTTGGTTTCTTTGACGATGGTTTTGCCGTCCCGCACGAAGGTTGTGTTTGTTTCTCGTATGCCCGTTTGGTCTTTGACAGTGATTTGCTCGCTTCGGACCACTCCGAACGCATCGATGTTTTTCGTGCTTTCCGTTACTCGGACGACCGTGTCCCCCTTGGTTTCGGTTGTGGTCCGGGTCTCCCGCACGTCCCCGATCTTGGAGTCGTGCAGTTTCGTATAGGTGGCGGTTTCCGTCGTCTTCGTGCCCTTGAGGATGTCCGTGGTCACCGTTTGTTCGCTGGTCAGACGGCTTGCGGACCCCCGAGTGTCGTAGATGAGTGTTTTTTCCGTCGACATCACGGATTGACCGGAGGTGTTGAACGTTTCTGTTTTGATGGTTACCTGGGATTCCAACCCGTTTTTAAAGGAAGTGGATTTGGCAGTTATTTCGGTGGCCACCCCTTTGGTGTATTGGGTCGTCTGGACGGTCTTATTCGTTCTCGTCTGGGCGGCGTCGTAGGTGGTTTCCCGGATTTCTGTCGAAATAAGGCCTTCGGATGAGACTGTTTCACTTTCGAACCGTTCCAGTCGCTTGACTCCCTGGTCGAAACTGATCTCATTATAGGTCGTTGTTTTGAGCGTCTGTCCGTTTTCGGTCTTGGAGGTTGTGATCAGCGAGGTTTCACTGATAGCTTGGTTTGTCTTCGGGTCGGTGATCCGGGTCATGGTCGTTTCGGATAGGATGCGCCCGTTCGCATCGGACTTTATCTCCACGGTGTCTTCCCTCAGGTGGTTGGTCTTGGCATCCCACGATTGGATCGTGTTTTTGCTCGTGACGTTGCCTTTTTCGTCGATCTGGCGGTCGAAGGTCTTAATCTCTCTTACCCGTCCGCTGGGGGTCGTGGTCTCGAATTTCGCGCTGAAAGAAGTGATGTTTCCTTGGGAATCCGTCTTGACGTCCACCGAGATCTCTGTGGGGCGGTTAGTCTTGGAGTCAAACACGCGGCCTTCCATCTTGGTCGTCACGGATCCGTCCTTCCCGAAATTCCGTATCGTCGTCAGGTTGTCCTTTGCGCCCCCTTGGGTGTTGGTAAGGGTCGTGTTCTTGATCTCTCTTGCGCTGACGGCCGGTTCGGGGGCCTCCAGATAGTTCGTTCTGGTCGATAAGACATCTCCGGTCGCGGGGTCCGAGGTCACTTTCTCCAGCCTCTGTTCCATCGGGGTTTTCGTATTTTTGAGGACGTCGCTCAGTTGTTCTTTGATCTCCGTGACGAGTTTCTTGTCCTCGATCCGGACTTGGATCTCGTTGACAAACTCCTTAGGCACTTCCACCTTGGACGTCGATGATTGTTCAAAGGGCAATTCGAGCTGTTGGGCATCCCGCGGTCTCTGCGCGATGGTTTCGGGTTTCAATGCCTTGCCTTCCGGCATGTTCATGATGCGTTCCATCAACTTTTCGCTGACGAGGGCCTTGTGTTTGATGCCGAAGACCCCCTTGTATTCGACAGGTTTTGGGGTGGCGTTGTTGACGAAAGCGTCTGAAATCGCCTGGAGATTGGGTTTGGCCGCGATGACGAACTGTTTCGTGATGGCTTCCTCCACCTTGATCTCCTTGATCTCTTTCCCCAGTTTTCCGAAAGTCGGCAGGAAGAGCAGGATAGCAAACGCAAAATCGCTGCCGACTTTAGAGGCCTGTTCATTGCTCAGATTGGTGACGACCTTAAGGACGATGGAGGTCCCGGTGGCGATTCCGGAGAGCACGATACCGGTTTTTGCTCCCTCGTAGTAGGATCTCACGAACCCGACGTGCGCCCCTTCTCCTGTCAGGGTTTTCAGGTTGCCCGTTCCCTGGACTCCGGCGGAGGTGAAAACGCTGACGGGTTTGAACCAAAGCCCCATCATGCCCATGTTGAGTGATTCGACTCCCATCTGCCTGACGAAACCCCAGAACCCGGTCATCCCTTCTTTCTGCCCTTCATGGGTGAACTTCATCTCCATGTCGAATTTGCCGGTTTTTATCCATCCGTTGATGGCATTGACCAACGGGCTGGCGATGAAGTTGGCAAGGAAGAACGCCGGACCGATCTTAATGAACTCGATGACGCCTTTGAACGACATCTCGGTGATGAGAGCTCCGGACTTCGTAAAATTGGCCCAACCTTGGGCGGCGGTCTTCACGTTGAATCCGGTTGTCACGGAGGCGTTGAACCCGGTTTTGACAAGGGTGAAGGCGGCTGCTGCCACGAAGCCGATGGCGAATTCGGTGCGTATCTCACGGAAGCTGAAGGAGAATTTTTCTCCGGATGTGATTGATGTCATGAAACGGTTCACGAAGCTGAACGCGACGAAACCGACGCCGCCCAGCATGCCGTTCCCAACGGTGTTCACTATCAACGTCAAGGCCTTCGAGTTGGAGATCACGTTGGATATGGGGGCTATCGCTGATTTGATGGTTTTGATCGTGGACGTGATCCTTGTCCCCTGGCCGATTTTACTGCCGAAGTTCATGACCTTGCCCAGAGCGGCGCCTGAGCCCACGGCGAGGAAATGGAAGGCCACGCCCTGTTTGAAACCGCTCCAATAGGAACCCAGCGATAGCTTGAATCCCTCTCCCTTGAGGGCCCCCGCCCCGGCATTCACGAGCATGGTGGTCATGCCCCAGACGTGGCCGGTCAGGTATGCTTGCTGGATAACGCCGACGAAACCTTTGGATAACGTGCTTTTGCCGGCTTGCAGAAACACGGCTTTGCCGACAGTGACCATGAATTTCCCGCTGGTTTGAGCGAACACCTTCAATGATGTGAAGGCGATCTGTTTGAACGCCACGGAGACCGCTTTCAGGCTGGCGGCGGCGGCGCTGGCGAGCCCCGTGATCCCGATCGGGGCGGTGACCACCGTAATCACTGAAAGAATGGCGCTCACATAATCCATGGTGGTCAACTTGTGGGCGGAAGTGTAACCGTTCATCTTCTTGACGGTCTCTTTCATCTCCGCTGTGATCGCACTGGATTGCAGCACTCCCGTGGGACTGCCCATGGCGGCCGCGAGCCCGATGAGTTTCAATGCTCCACCCACCTCGTCCAGGAATCCCTCAAACCCCACTTTCTTGCTTTCATAACCGCTTTCCTGGCTTCCGACTTTAAAAGTGTTCAGGGTTTCCAAGCGGGTGATTTTGCCGGTGGACAGGAGCATGGAGATCCCGATGTTGGATATATTGAAGGCAAAGGTTTCGAGGGCCGAGGTGTTTTTGGCGACGATTTCCTTCTCGCTCCTGTTCGGGAAGAAGAATTTCAGCGCCGCCCCGTCTTTGAATCGGAGCTTGACACCTTCTTTGAAGAGGCCGGGTTCCATCTTTCCATTCTGATCGTCATCGGAAAACTGGAGCGTGCCGGTGATCCTGAATTGATCCGATCCCAGGCTTTCGACAAGGGCGTCGGTTTGAGGTTTTCCACTGCTGGCTCCATCCGGGTTCGGTGGCGGAGGAGTTTTGGACCTCTGTTCATTCAGTCCTTTCTGGGTGCATGTGATGCCTGCTTCCGTCACTGTGAAACCGACGACGGCAAGATTGAAGCTTTCATCCATTGATAGCTCTATCCGCTTGACCTCGGATTTATCGGAAGTCTCGAAGTCGGTGGCCCAAGATTCCATGTTCGTCGCATAAGACTCCAGGAAGGCCGCTTTTTGGTCCTTCCGGTCGTTCATAAAATCGGTGTCATTCACTTCCCAC
Organism: Elusimicrobiota bacterium; assembly: GCA_022709755.1. Lineage (GTDB taxonomy): Bacteria > Elusimicrobiota > Elusimicrobia > FEN-1173 > JAKLIF01 > JAKLIF01. The sequence continues at coordinate 179,923 of JAKLIF010000006.1, forward strand.
TTGGAGCCGTTCCATTTGGCCTCGATCTTATCGGATTGATTGAGACCCCATTTGAGGGTTCCGGTGAGTTTGGTGCCTTTGGGGATGGTGGCGAGTATTTTGGGATCTGAAAGATCCGCTTCGTTAGTAGACCTGATCGTATATGAGTAGGAGGTCTCCTGGTTGGTGTCTTTATTGACAGTCACCGTGACTTTTCTGGAGTAGGTGGTGACGGTGGGGGTGGTGGTGGACCCAGGAGCCAGTCCACCGATAGTGGTGGATCCTCCGCCGGTGGTGATGCTGGTGATCTCACCGACTAGGACCGTCACATTCCCCTTTGATTCCTCCTTCTTTGAGCCCATGGATTTCTCTATTAATTGGGGCAGGGCACGTTGAGTCAGGGAGGACATTCCGGTGGTGACCATTTTCGCCGAACCGTTTTCAACGGTGGTGGTGGCCGTCGCTCCGTCTTCCACGTATGTGTTTTCAGCTACGTTTTCATGGGCGTTATTGTAGGTTGTCGTGGATTTCCCGGAAGTCAGCTTTTGTTGCCCGTCGATCGTTTTGTAGGTGGCGTTTTCGTATTCCGTCGTCTGCATGGCGATTTTGCCATCAGTGGCGATGACCAGATTTCCGTTGACATCCGTGACGGCCGAATCGATTTTGCCGTTGAAGGTCTGCGAGATGGAACCGTCGGCTTCGACGGTTTGGGTGATGTCGGTCCCCGCATGTATTTTCCCGCCGTTCTCGGTGTCGACGTCGACTAGATAATGGGTCTTAACGGAGCCACTCGTCAGTTTTAGTTCCCCATTGACTTTGACGAATTTGGCATTGACGTAAGTCGACTCGGTCTTGCCCGAGACAATGACGCCGTTGATGTCCATGTTGCCGTTGGCGTATTGTGTGATGGTTGTGCCGGCCTTGTAGACCTCCCCCTGCTCGTTTGTGTAGTCCCCTGAATAATGGGTGGTGATAGAGCCGCTCAGTAGTTTGCCATCGCCGAGTTTTGCGTTGTTGTAAGTCGTTGTGACGGTGACCCCTTTGTCAATGCCACGTGTCCGCCCGTTCAGCGTCTGGAAGGTCTTGCCGCCGATCACCTCAATGCCGACGGTCATGCCCCTCAGATAGACCATCCCATCCTCGCCGGTGGTGTCCTCGAGATAGGTTGTCTTGATCGATCCTTTGAGGAGTTTGTTCCCCTCGAGCTCGGCGTTGGCGTAAGTTACCTTCTGGGTCGGTTTCTCTGACGCATTGAAGGTGGTCTCGGTTCCGTTGAGTTCTTGATGGATGACGCCGCCTTTTTCGTTGGAGACGAAGAACATGGAGACGGCCATGCCCTTGGAGAAGGTGCGGTTGTTATCCGCGGCGAATTCGGTGTTGTATTGGGTGACGACGGAACCGTAGCGGCCATCGGTCCCCTTCTCTTGGCTGGCGACCAAGTTCCCCTCGCTGTCGAAGAGCGCATTGGTGTAAGTGGTCTTCTTCTCGTATCCGGTGGGATTACTCTCATCCGGTCCTACCATGGTCAGTATCTCGCCGTTGATCCGCTGGAAGAGTTTCCCATCTGTCGAAAGGAAACGGGTGACGGTCGTTTCCTTGGTATAGACATTCCCTTCGCCGTCGGCAAAACCCGCCGAGAAGACGGTTTCCATGGATCCGCTGATCATCTTGCCGTCCTTAAACACGGTCGACTTATAAGTGTCCTTTTGCGTCATCGTGCCGCTTCCGCTGGTGATGGTTCCATCCATCTCGATGCGGCCATTGGCGTACTGGGTGATGGTGGTGCCTGCGGAATAGAGCTTTCCGTCCGTGTCCTTGAAATCCTTGGTGTAGACGGTCTTGGAGGAAACCACCGATTTGTTCTCGTAGACCAAGGTGATCTCTTTGGCTCCGCGGACGAGGAGTTCAGTGCCCGTCACCACAGAGATCCGTCCGTTCAGGATGGCCACGGTGGCGCCGGAATAGACGGTCTGCATGGCGAATTCGTTGCCGGCGCTGGCGATACGGTTGGTCACGTCCGATTTGAGCGTCGCTTTGAACCCGACGGCTCCCAAGATCTCGCCGTTGCGGTCGGCTGACAGATGCGTCACGGAATGCAGTTCAATCTCGCCGCCTTCTTGGCCGTCTTCAAGGAGCCACGAAGCGTCCACCACGTTCCCGGTCTTGACCGTCTTCCCATTGACCTTCTGTGATATCTGCCCGGGTTGCAGGCGGTTGGCCTTCAGGTCGATCAGCTCGAGGATCATCCCGTCTTTTTGCGGAAGGATGCGGGTCACCCGCACGTTGGATTTCCCTTCGACAGTCACGGTGCGTCCGCGCTGGATGTCGTTGACCAGGGGCAGGTTCCTCTTGGTGATGTTCTCTCCCACGGTCGTGGTGGCTTTGGCCACGCGGAAATCCAGCTTGCCCTCGTCGCTGATGCGGGCCGTGAAGCTGATATAGCCGGCTTCGTCCACGACGGGATCGAAACCCATGGTGTTCCATCCGCGCGGGATGTCCTTCACATCGGCCTTGAACTTGATGCCCAGGGAGACCTTGGATATGCCGTTGATGTCTTTGGACACTTTGACGGTGATCTTGTAGTCCGTGATGCCCGCCTTATTGAAAGTCGCTTCGGTGTTCAGCACGCCCATCGCGACTTTCTTGATGTCTTTGAGGTCCATCTTGTCGTTGACGATGCCTTTGAGGCTGGCGTAATTCTTGATGTCGTCGACGTTTTCAAGCCGGAGGATATCCCGCAGGATCTTCTCAAGAGGTTTCCCCTCGCGTTTCAGGTCGTCGCTGGTGACTTCAACGGACGATTTACTGACCGAACCGTTTTGGTCGAACGTGACTTCCGCCTCGTTCAGCATGCCGATGCCGGCCGATTCGAAGAGGGCGATCGTGGTGCCTTGCAGGGCTCCTTGGCTGCCGCGGAGGGCGCCCAGGGAGGTGGTGATGGTGACGGCCGAGATGATCGGGTTATTCTGATCGTCGAATTGGAGCCGTACGGTCAGTTTGCAGTCCACCAAGACCGGGTTCCCGTTCTTGTCGACAACAATATTTCCGTTCTTGTCGCGCAATTGCACTTTGCCGTTGGCGTCCGGAGTGTTGTCGCCGAGGGCTTTCTTGGCTTCATCATAGGCCTTGCGTTCGGTGACGTTGTTCTTCGAAAGATAGGATTCCCACGTCGCCGTATTCTTGATCTCCATGACGAGGGTCGCTTTTGCCGTGTATGTGCCGTCCGCGTTCTTCTTGATCTCCACTTCCACGTGAACCGGGTTCTTTTGGAGGACGGCGTTCATCGCCTCATCGGTTTCATCAGTGCCCAGGGCCGCGGCCACGGCGGTCTTGGCATTTTTGCTTAGCAGGGCTGAGTTGGTGATGACGAAATCGAGTTTCCCCTCTCCTTCTAGCGTGAGAGTGGCCGTTCCTTTTAAGGGGTTGTCCTCGCTGATGGCGCTTATATCGATCATCTTGGAAATCTCCGCTTTTACCTTTTCGGCGGAGTTTCCGTAGGTATTATCCAAAGCCGTGTTCAGGTCTTTGGCGGATTCGAACTTGAAGGCGAACTGCATGTAGGCCTTGCCGGTGTCCGCATCAAAGATGATGGTCACCTTGTTCTTACCGTTGGAGGACTTGTTGTCCTCCGATTGCTCGTCATATTGCCATGTGTCGACGAACTTCTTGGCTTCGGTCGACAGGTTTTCGTATTCCACATCCATCTTGAGGTTCCCGTCTTCCAGGGTGATCTGTCCGTCGATGATGTCGGTGAACCCGTTCTGGGTCAGTTCCTGGATGGCGTTGCAGAACTTTTGGAGCATTTGCTCGTTCCCGCCGAAGAAGTTGACGAGCACCTCGCCGGGGACATAGAGGCTGCCGTCACTGACGGCCACGGCCGTCACTTCGCCGTCGGCTCCCTTGATGTGGATGAGTTGGACTTCCTTCGCCACGTATTTGCCGCCCTTGTAATCGAGAGCGACGGGAGTGAACCCACCTTCCAACTGCAGTCCGATCACCCGGCTGTATGTCACCTCACCCTTGTCGTCAAGAGTCCGGGTGGTGCGCTGGATCAGCGGGGCTTCTCCCCCGCTGCTACGACGGACGGAGAATGTGCCGGTGTCGCTGATGTCCTCATCGGTCACTTCTTCGACGGTGAGGTGACCATCTTTCACGCCGAACGTGGTGGTGACAGTCGTCTTGTCGTCGACCTTTTCGGTGACCGAGATACTCTCATCATCGTTCGTGATTCTGGTGAAACTGCCGTCATCGGACATCTTATAGACTTCGGACTCTTCGGATCCGGACATCTTCAGGGAGAGGAACCGGTTCCCCGACGATCCCGCCGGGGACATCATGATGATGTCGGCTTCCTTGTCTTCCATCTTTCCTTCACCCGAGAGCGTCCGGACCAGGAGTTTGTCGAACTTTTTGTCGGACGATGAGGAGCCCTCATCTCCCTGAGAGACCTGTGGGGCGTTATCCTGAGGAACGGTCCCCTCAACGCCTCCCTGATCGGAAGTCATCGTGGAGGGCTCCTCTTTCTCACTCTTCGATCCTTTCAATCCCGTTGTGGCGGACCTGTTGTCCTGTGAGATTTTCTGCGGTTTCATGATGAAAGAATCGCCGCGTTTGAACTCTGTGACTTTGCCGTCCATCGACACGGTGACCGCTTTGCTCACGGTCCCATCCGCGTTCTCGGCGACAAAGAGCTGGTTCCCGAAGAGGTCCGTTCCCTTCTCAGTGAGGGTGATCGTGGTGCCGTCCGGTTGCTCCATTTGGATGCCGGTCCGGACAGAGATTTCATCCTTACCCGTGACTTCAAAAGTGCGGATGAACTTGATCCCATTGGACTCAAAAGAGACGTCCATGGAAAACCCCTCGTCCGAGACGCGGCTGAATTGGCCGTCTTGCATCTTGAAGAGGGAGGTCGGAGCGTCCACGGGTCCGGTGGTGAACACGCAATCGCCCGTCACGTCATTGAAGGCGCGCAGGGTGGCCGCCTTGCCGTCGATGGTGACGGACATGTCCATGGTGTTCTGGTCTGTCACCGTGAAGGTCCGTTCCACGGTGATATCGTTGTTCTTGGTGGTGAGGGTGACGGAGGTCCCCTCGGCCATCTTCATGATGGCGACGTTCTTTCCATCCATCTCCACACGGAAATTGGTCCGCTGGCCGTCTTTGTCCGTGGCGTTGATGATCATGACGCCGTTGTCGTCCCTGGCGATGATCTTGACGTCCCATTCCTGCCCGTTCCGTATGAGGACGGTCTTTTCCGTGATGACTTGTGAAACCTCCCCGCCGGTCTCGCTGGTCGAAGCCCAGGTTTGCGATAGATTTGTCTCGCCGACCTTGACGGGGGTCAGAACCCGTTTAAGGGTGTCGCCACCGACGCTGGTCAGCGTGATGGAGATGCTCTCCATCGGTTTGACTTCGGTGATGTCACCTTCGTCGGATTTTCTGAACAGCCGCATGTTCCCGGAAAGGTCCCTGACGGAGAATATCTCGTTGGTCCCGCTGTTCGTCTGCTCGAGGCCTTCGTATCGGGCCGGCGTTTCCTTCCCGTCGACGGTGATGGTCGCCGCGAAATCGAAGTCAGAGCCGACGGAAGGGGAGGTGTTGGCGTTCGATGTGGAGGCGTTGGCCATCTCGTTGGCGTTGCTCCCCACGCTGGATCTGGTCGGACCCATGCTAAGGATGGTGTTCTCCCCGGTTTCGGCGTTGTATTGGGTATGGATTTTGGTCTCATTGCCCTCGTTGTCTATTAGGACATAGATATCTGATTTGGATTCCTGTTTATGCCCCTTAGGAGAGAGCGGATTCCCGAGAGGTTCCGGTTCGACGAAATATTGGCCATCCGCCAATTTGAAATCGGAAGATTTGCCGGCATAGGCGGTGGCCTGTCCGGTCTTCAGGTCAAAGACGGTGAATTGTTGTTCCAGGGGGATGAAATTTCCCTTACCGCCGGAATTAGGCACCTCTTTGAAGGTGAAGAGCTGAGTATCCATGCTGGTATTTTTGACCAGCGTTCCATCGATCCGGGTGGAGAACTTTTCGAAGACCGGCGCTTTTGTATAGGTCTTGCCATCGATGGTCACGGTCTCTCGCTCCGGTCCCGTGGCGGGCGGCGTGGTCACCGTTGGGAGTTCTTTGTCCTCGGAAATGACGGAAGGCGAGGAAGATTGATCGCCCGTGGGTTGCTCTTCGGTCAGCGTGGTGCCCGTCTGGAGCATGATCTCCCCACCATTATTGACGATGTTGGCGAATTGAGCGGCGCTTGTGATGAGTTTTCCGTCCGTGGAGCGCACCTCGCGAACTTCCCCGTCCGGGGATTTGCAAAGAGCTTCATAGGTGGGTTTGTAAACGTATCGGACGGATATCTTGTCCCCGATGGCTCCTGCCAGACTCCTCATCTGGGTCATCAGGTCCCCTCCGGTCAAGTTCATGTTGCCGAACTTGCCGGATTGAGCCATGCCGACGATGATGACTTCGATCAACGCCGAGACAAGACCGCCGGCGACATCCACCAGATATTTGGTAAAGCCAGTTACAATCACATTGCCATCTACTTTGGAGCCGGCATAGCCGGTATCACCAGCCCGGCCAAGAGCCGACATCCCGGCGACGGCGGAGATGAGGGGCGCGATCCATTGCCATTTGGGAGAGAGTATTTGTCCGAGCACGAACCCGAAAACGGCCACGGAAGTGGTTCGGACAGCTTGTTCGGCGAACGAGTTGAGAGCGCCGCTGAAATCAAAATCCGTATTACCGATGTTCATCAACATGTTCATTCCAACCGAAAGGGTGAGGCTGATGAGGGTGGACAACCAGCCGATTCCAGCTTTTTCCAATGCGGGCTGGATGGCGATCATGACGAGTCCCACGCAGATCTGAGTTATACCAGTGGATACGAGGTTGCTAACGAACTCTTTTGTGATAGCTTCCATACCCATCTTGCCGAGTTCGCTGAATGCAAATTCTCCCGCGAATTGACTGACATCCAATGGTATGAAATGCAATGCGACAGAGAGCACTCCCGCAATGAGACCGGCCCAGAAACTGCCCGTCTGCAGCCAGGTGGTGACCAACGCCCAGACCGCTGCCAAGAGCCATCCGATGACGGGGATGCAGGCCAGCACCACACCTACGACGAGCTTGATCGCTTTCCCGATGAACGTGTTCATGAAGCCGACGGCCTTCATCTCGTCCTGCACGTTGAGATCGGTCGTCTTGTCGAAACCGCCGTTCTTGTAATCGTAGCGGACGGTCTTGTAGATGTATCCCTCTGAACCGCCGCAGGCGTTGCCGTCATCGGTATAACACGCCTGTTTTTCTGTGGATATGATTCCGGCGGAGTTGTATCGGCGGTCCGTCATCGTGGTGTGCCCGTTGGCATCACCGTCATCCCAAGTGGTGTAAGAGGATGTTACCCGTCCGAATTCATCAAAGCTCGTGTTGTCGACGTGTCCGGTGACCGTTTCGTGCCGATCCCAGGTGATCCAGTTGTTGGGTCTCTTGCACGAGTAGTTAACATAGTCGTAGCTGACCAGCCGACCTTGCCGGTCGTAGGTCATGTTGTATTGGGTGCTGACGTATTCCCTGCTTCCCCGACCCGCGACGTTGTTGTCGGCTGCAACGGTCATCCCGCGGAGTTTGCCGCCGTTGTCGTAGTAATAATAGGTGACGACGGTCCAGTTCTTTTGGTCCTGTTCGCTGACTCCCATCACGCCGCTGGAACTGCCCCAGCAGGCATTGGTTTCGACCGTCTTGATCACGTTCCCGGAGGAATCGTAGGTGTTTGTGCGGTCTGCGGTAAACCAGCCCTCCAGATTGTTCCTTTTCTCGACGTGGCAGGTGATGATGTTTCCGTTACCGTCGTAATCGATATTGGTGACTTTTTCGATGGAGACGCCGTTCCCCTCGTTCCAGACGTTTTCAACGTAGGACCGTGCCCGGCCGTAATCGGGATCGTTCCTGTCTGTCACGAAATCGCTGTAGTGACGGTCGACGGAAAAATGGCCTTTCCCTTCGGTGTAGCCGCGGGTATAGGTATCGGTGAGGAATCCACGGGAGTCGTAGAAGGACCAGTTGGCCGTGTAGGTGACTTGCCCGTTGACGACGCCGATGGTGGTGCTGCCTGTCACATAACTGCCCGGCGGAGGTCCGGTGGGGACGTTCTGGTTGGTGGGGTTGGGGATCGTGGAGTATAGCGGGACAGAATATCCGATCCCGTAACCGTCATCCGTCCATGTGGTCTCGGTGTAAGACCCGGTCTGGACTTCGCCGGTATACATCGTGAAATCTTCGACCAGGTTCAACTCGCCGTCGCGATCTGCTTCCTTGGTCAGGCTGTTCCAATCCCACGTCATGGAATTGGTATAGCCGGCAGTGGTATAGCCCGTTTGCATGGTGCCGACTTTGGTGACCGCGCCGGTCTCCGGATCTTGGTAATAGACGGCGGCGGAGACGCTGGCTCCGCTGGCTCCGACCATGATGGTCCCGTTGGAGGTGCTGATATGGCAGTTTTCGCCGAACTCTCCTGTGGCGCCGATCGGTTGGCCGAACATCATCAGCAACATGGAGAGGGCGATCCGGGCGCCGGATTGGTAGGGTCTAGCCAGGGCTTCGGCGGCCGCCACGTCATCGTGGTATTGTTGCGGTTCTTCATAGGTGTAAGATTTGTGTTTTCCGCTCCCATGTTGCACCCTGACGTCGGCATAGTCGGCGGGATCGGGAGTATCAACGCTCCCGAATGTCAAGGCCCACAGTGCATCGGGATCGTTGAGTTGTTCTTTGGTGAGAGTGCGGGTGCTCCCGTCGGAAAGGGTCAGCGTGACGTTCCCATTGGCGGCTACGGTTGCATCCGTGACGGTGGCTCCGGGCGGGAAGTTTAGGGCAGTCGCCAAGTCTTCCGAATAGTAGGCGTAGATGCGCGCCAGGGCTGCGGAGGTCAGCGGGAGGACACCCATCAGGAAGGTGGTCCCGTCCAGCGCGGAGACGATGGTGACGGACTGCAGGTGTTCTCCGGAGACGTCCACCAACTCGTTGATGCTCTGGGCGTCTTCTTCAGTGATGAACTGTCCCGCGACGACACCCCAGGTGCCGTCGGGCAGTTTGACCAGGTGTCCATCATCCGAAATGGCGTATTTGGTCGTGGCTGTGACCGTGTAGAAGGAATTGATCTTGTCGTGGAGTTTGTTCGGGTGAGCGGACCACCAAAGTTTATCCCAGAAAGAGAGGCTGTTCCACCAGTTCTGGGCAGCGGCGTCGGCGGTCGCTTTGGCCTTGTCCTTGTTCCAACCGACACAATAGGTGACGCCCTCGGATTCCACGCGCACGTGGGCCTGTATTTCCTTGGCGTCTCCCGCCCACATGAGGCTGGTGATGTTTCCGCCCAGGTCCTCGGCGATCTTGTTCAGGGCGGCGGCATTCTCTTGGGTCATCGCGTGACCATCGATGGTGCCCCATGATCCGTCGCCCAATTGGACGATGCGTCCGCCTTTCAGGGCATAGAGGGTTTTGACCGTTCCGTTCTTGTCGACGGCGCCGGTGATGCTCGTGCCGTCGGCCGCTTTGCCGCTGAAGCTGGCAACGGTCAGGTTCCCTTCGGTGCTCATGGAGAAGGAGAGCGAATCGAGGTCCGTGATCTTGTTCTCGCGGAAGATGGAATTGAGTTCGTTGACCTGCGCCTGCGTCATGTCGCCGCCGACGATCCGGGCGTATCCGCTGGAATCGGTTCCGATGACGGCGAAATTGGATTCATAACCCGCTTCATAGAGCTGTTCCGTCCAGGCGGGTGTAGTGACGGTGGTGTAGACCGGTGTCCAGTATCCGCAATTTCCACTGCCGCTGTCCGGGGCGGCAGTGGCCATCAGGAGCGGCATGGGACCGAAGTCATAGCTGATGTCCGAGTCCCCTGTTTCTGCCTGGGCCAGGAGGATATCGTCCACTCCCAGGGTGTTCTCGACAGCCGCCGGGTCCGGTCCACCATTGCCACCGCTGCACGGTTCGGAAACCCAGCGATTTCCCGAGTGGATACTCGAAGTTGTCGCCGGATGATAGATGGTTCCCGCGGGGGTGGCCTGCGGGTTTACGTAGCTGGTCAGAAGGACGGTCTGGCCCTTCTCGTCCTTCCCCGTGACGCTGACGGTGATACCGTTGGCATCGGAGGAGATGAAGATGGACGTGATCTCGGTGACCTTGCCGGAGATGAGGTCGGCGTTGATCTTGTCGATCTGGTCTTGTTCGAGGTCTCCGCCCACGATCTGCATGTAATTGCCGACTTTATCGACGACGGCGTAATAGGACTGATAGGCGCCCGTGATGGCGTTTTTGGAGGCGGTCAGATAGACGTCTTGTCCCTGGGCGTTGGTCCCTTGGATGCTCACGATGGCGCTGCCGGTCCCGTCGATCGAGATGCTGAACGAGTCGATGGAGATGTTTCCATCCGAAAGGTCCTTGTTGATCTCGTCGACTTCTCCCTGTTCCAGGTCGCCGTCCACAATCTGGTATTTGCCGTTGACCTTCTGGACGACCGCATATTTGGAATTTCCGCCGGTGCTGGTGAGGTAGAAGTCCCGTCCTTGGTTGTCTTGGCCGGTGAGGGTGACGGTGACTTTTCCTTGGGCGTCGACCGACATGAAGAGGGACTCGATCTTGGAGAGGTCCCCGTTCTTCAGGTCTTCGTTGATGGCGGCCACTTGGTCCGCATTCAAATCACCGCCGATGATTTGGAGGTAAGGAGCCGTCGTGGTGAAGTCTCCCCCGCCCCATTTGGCGCCCCAGTTGTAGATCGTGCCCAAACCGACCACGGCGCATTTCGAATCGTAATTGCTCGAGGCCGGGTTCCAAGCGCTGGTCAGGTAGAAATCGTTCCCGTCATCGGTCTTCCCGGTGATGCTGACGACGACCCGGCCGTCGGCATCCAAGGAGAGAGAGAGGGATTTGATCGAGACGACCTGTTCGTTGGTGAGATCTTCGTTGATGGCGGCGATCTGGGCTTCGGTCAGGCTTCCCGCCACGACCTGCATCGTGCCGTTGACCAGGGCCACTTCCACCCAGTCGGCTTTGTAGGTCTTGGCCTTTGCGTCCCAATTGGCGCTGACGTAGACGTCATGGCCGGAGGAATTGGTTCCCTTGATGTTGATCACGGTATGCCCCGTGCTGTCCTCGGACATGGTCAAGGAGGAGATGCTGACGGTCTTGGCGGCGGCCAGAGCGGTGTTGGTCTTATTGATCTCGTCCTGGCTCATGTCGCTCTGGACGATCTGCATGATCCCGTTGCTGTTCTCGTCGACCACGGCATAGTGGGACCAATAGCCCTCTCCCGTGGTGACGGTGTATGTTTCGGTGTACGTATAGGTATAGGTTTCGGTTCCCCAGTGTCCGCAGTCCCCGCCGCTTCCTCCGCCATCGATGGCCTTGGCCATCAACGGCAGGGGGCCGGTGTCCATCATCGAGTCTCTTTCCCCTTGAGCCAGGAGGATCGGTTTCGGTTCAAGGGTGTTCTCCACGGCACCGTTCCCGTTTCCGCAAGGCACGGATATCCAGACACGCCGGGTCTTTGTGCCCGTCTTCGTCTCCGTGCGGGTTTCCGTCTGTGTGCTCCAGCCGCCGCTGAGGAAGACGGTCTTACCGGTATCCGTCACCCCCTTGGCGGTATAGGAGAGCTTGCCGTCCTTATCAAAGGAGATGGAGAACATCTCGATGGTCTTGGTTTTGCTCGCGGCCAGATCGGCGTTGATGAGAAGGACAAAACCGGCATCCAGGTCGCTCTCGATGATCTGCAAGGCGCCGTTCTGCATGGCAAAAACGGCGTAACGGGACTCATAGGCGCCGGAACCGTCTCCGCCTTTTTTGTTCCAGCAGGCGGAGAGGAAGACGACGTTCCCGTCTGCGTCGCGCCCTTTGACGCTGACCGAGAGCTTCCCGTCCGAGTCGAATCCGATGGAGAAGATGGATATGGAGACGATCCCGCCGGCGGAGAGATCCTGGTTGATCTGGGCCACCATAGCCGCATCGAGGTCTCCGGCGATGACCTGCATGACGCCGTCTTGGAGGGCGAGCACGGCATACTTGGAGTCATAAGCTCCCGTGAGGTTGGTACCTCCCATGGGATTCCAGGCGCTGTTCAGATAGACAGTCCCGGCGCTGCTCCGTCCGCGGATACTGACGGAGATCTTGCCGTCGGAGTCCGCCGAGATGTTCAGCGAGGTAATGGCCGTCACCTGGCCGGAGACGAGGTCGGCATTGATCGCTTGAACTTGAGCGCTGTCGAGGTCTCCGCCGACGATCTGCATGATACCGTTCACCTTGTTGACGACGGCGTAACGGCTCTCGTAAGCGCTGGTCGCTTCGTTCCAGAAGGCGTTCAAATAGATGGTGTTCCCGTTGGCGTCCCGGCCCTTGGCGCTGATTTCCGTCTTCCCATCCTCGCTGATGGAGATGAAGAAAGAACTGAGCGTGATCACATTGGCCGCATCCAGGTCCGCGTTGATCTGATCCATCTCTTCCTGGCTCATGTCGCCGCCGGTGACCCTGTATTCGCCGGAGCTGTTCTTCTCGACGATCGCATAGCGGGAATCATACCGTCCGGTGGACTTGTTCCAGCTGCTCCCAAGGTAAGCGGTCTTTCCATCGCCGGTCCTGCCCTTGATGCTGACGTTGATCTTTCCATCGGAGTCGAAGGAGATGGAGAGTGATGAGATCGAGGTGATGTTCCCGTTCACCAGATCCCTGTTGATGGCGTCGATCTGTTCTTGTGAGAGGTCTCCCCCCACGATCTGCATCACGTCGCGGGTTCCCAGCGGGACGATGGTCTTGCCCAGAACCGTCAGACCGTATTCGGTGGTCCGCTTCTCGACGACGGCGTAACGGGAGTCATAGGCGTTTTGCTCCGTGTTCCAGGCGCTGGAGAGGAACACAGACCGGCCTTGGCTGTCTTTCCCTTTCAGGTTGATGGAGACGTGGCCCGTATCGTCGATGGAGATGGACAACGACGTGATGGTCCGCACGTTCCCGGCCAGGAGGTCGGCGTTGATCTTGGCCATCTGGTCGGCGGAGATGGTTCCTCCGACGATCTGCATGACGGTGACCCCGTTGATTACCTGGCGTTCCGCAGCCACCCAATTGCATTCGAACGCGCCCGTGCTTTCGTTCGTCTGGGCGTCTCCGAAGATGGTGCGGCCGGCGCTGTCTTTTCCCTTGAAACTGATGGTGAGGTTCCCGTCGGAATCCCGTCCGAAGGAGAGGGATTGCAAGGATGTGAGCCCCGCGGCGGCCCATTGGGCGTTGATGACCGCTCTCTGGTCGGCCGTCATGTTCCCGCCGGTCAGTTGGTAGATGCCCGCGTCGTTCTTCTCGGCGACGCCCCAGATGCATTCGAAGGTCCCGTTGGATTCGTTCGTGAAGGCGTTGCCGTAGATGGTCTGGCCGTCGCCGCCTTTTCCTCTGAAGCTGGCGGTGATGTTCCCGTCGGCGTCGCGGCTGAAGGAGAGGGATTGGATGGTCCGAAGTCCCGCCGCGATCCACTGGGCATTGATGATCGCTCTCTGGTCGGCCGTCATGTTCCCGCCGGTCAGTTGCATGATCCCGTCGGCGTTGCGTTCCACGACGCCCCAGAGGCATTCGTATTTCCCGGTCGTCTCGTTGATCTGGCTGTTCCCGTAGATCGTTTTGCCTGAAGTCCCTTTGCCGACGAAGGAGACCGTGATGTTGCCCTCGTCGTCACGGCTGAAGGAGAGGGATTGGATGGTGCGCAATCCGGCCACCACCCATTGCTTATTGATGGCGTCGCGCTGTTCCTTCGTCATGTTGCCGCCGGTCAATTGCATGTAGCCGGAGGAATTGCGCTCCACAACGCCCCAGAAACATTCATAGGAACCCGTGGAGGTGTTGACCTGGGTGTTCCCGTAGATCGTTTGGCCGGAATATCCTTTGCCGACGAAAGAGGCCGTGATGTTGCCGTCTTCGTCGCGGCTGAAGGAGAGGGATTGGATGGTCCTCAACCCCGCCGCTTTCCATTGCGCGTTGATGGCGTCGCGCTGTTCTTTGGTCATGTTGCCGCCGGTCAACTGCATGTAGCCGGAGGAGTTGCGCTCCACGGCGCCCCACAGGCATTCGAATTGGCCGTTGATGTCGTTCACTTGGGCGTTCCCGTAGATGGTCTTGCTGGTGGAACTCTTTCCGACGAAACTGGCCGTGAGGTTCCCATCGGCGTCGCGTCCGAAAGAGAGGGATTGGATCGTCTTGAGACCGGCGGACAGCCACTGGGTATTGATGACGGACCGTTGGGCGGCCGTCATGTTTCCGCCCACCAACTGGACATAACCGTTGGCGTTCCGGTCCACGGCGCCCCACAGACATTCGAACGTGCCCGTTGACTGGTTCAGTTGGGCGTTTCCGTAGATGGTCGTTCCGGTCATGCTCTTTCCGACGAAGGAGGCCGTGAGGTTGCCCTCATCGTCCCGAGAGAAGGAGAGGGATTGGATGGACCTCAAGCCGGAGGCGATCCATTGGGTGTTGATGACGGACCGTTGGTCGGCCGTCATGTTGCCGCCCACCAACTGCATATAGCCCGAGGAATTGCGCTCGACTTCGCCCCAGAGGCATTCGGACCCACCCGCATTGTTGTTGAGTGAATTGCTCCACCCGAAATTACCATAGATGGTGGTGCCGGTCGTGCTCTTCCCGACGAAGGCGGCCGTGATGTGTCCGTCCGCGTCGCGACTGAAGGACAGGGACGAGAGGGACCGGAGTTTGGCCTCTCTCCAGGCCTGGTTGATCTTGGTGCGGTCGGAGGATGAGAGGTTCCCTCCCGTGATGGTCATGTAGCCGGTCGTGGCGTCCCGCTTCACTTCACCCCAGAGGCATTCGAACCCCCCGGCGTTGTTGTTGAGGGAGCTGCTCCACCCGGCGTTTCCGTAGATGGTGGTTCCGCTCGTGCTCTTGCCCACGAAGGAGACGGCGATGTGGCCGTCGGCGTCGCGTGTAAAGGAGAGAGAAGTGAGCGATCGGAGCTTGGCGTCCTTCCACGCTTGATTGATGGTGGCCCGGTCGGTGGCGGACAGGTTTCCGCCGGTGATGGTCATGTAACCGGTCGTGGCGTCGCGTTTGACCACACCCCAGAGACATTCGAACCCGCCGGCGTTGTTGTTGAGGGAATTGCTCCACAGGGCGGAACCATAGATGGTCTCCCCAGTGGTGCTCTTGCCGACGAAGCTGACGGTGAGATACCCATCCGCATCCCGACCGAACGCCAGCGATTGGAGTGAGTGGAGCTTGGCCGCTTTCCAGGCCGCATTGATCTTGTCCCGGTCGGAGGCGGAGAGGTTCCCGCCGGTGATGGTGAGATATCCCGTGGAGGAATCCCTCTTCACTTCTCCCCAGAAACATTCGTATCCTCCCGTCGCAATCGTTTCTGTGACGGTGTAGGTATAGGTCTCGGTCTGGAAGCTTCCGCAATCGCCGCTTCCGCCATTGATTGCTTTGGCCATGAACAACGGGAGAGGGCCGATGTCGAGGGTGGAGTCGTTTTCCACCAAGTTGTGGGCCAGGGCCAGGATGATGTCCTTCAGTCCCTGGGGAGCTTCGACGGCGGCGGGCGCCGGGCCGTTCCCCCCTCCGCACGGGCCGGGGACCCACACGCGGCGGGTCCCTGTCTTCGTCACCGTGCGCGTTTGTGTGTTCAGGGCCGGGTTCCACTGGGTGTTGCCGTAGATGGTGGATCCATTCACGTTCTTGCCGACGAACGTGGCAATGACGTTCCCGTCCGCGTCACGACTGAAAGACAACGATTGGAGGGACCGGAGTTTGGCGCCATTGGCTCCCCACGCCGCGTTGATCGTCTGGCGTTGTTCCGCGGTCAGGCTGCCTCCGGTGATGGTGAGATACCCCGTGGTGGCGTCTTTCGAGACCACACCCCAGAGACATTCGAAACCGGAATGGAGGCCATTGCCGGTGGCGTCCGGAATGGAGTCCGACCAGCCCGCGTTTCCATAGATGGTGTTTCCATTGGCGTTCTTACCGACAAAAGAGACGCCGATATGGCCGTCGGCATCTCGGCTGAACGACAGGGATTGGAGGGACCGGAGTTGGGCCCCGTTGGCGCCCCACGCCGCATTGATCGTTTGGCGGTCCGCCACGGAGAGGTTTCCTCCCGTGATGGTCATGTATCCGTTGGACCCGCGTTCCACGGCGCCCCAGAGGCACTCGAAGCCGGAGTGGAGACCGCTTCCCGTCGAGTTGGGAATGGAGTCCGACCATCCCGCGTTCCCATAGATGGTCTCTCCCGTCAGACTGCGGCCGACGAAGGTGGCCATGATGTGTCCTTCGGCATCACGGCTGAACGATAGAGACTGAAGGGATCGGAGTTGCGCTCCGTTGGCTCCCCAGGCGGCGTTGATCGTGTCGCGGTCCGCAGCCGAGAGGCTGCCGCCGGTGATCGTCATATAGCCGGTCGTCTCATCTTTGGAGACCACACCCCAGAGACATTCATATCCGGAGTGGAGCCCGCTGCCGGTGGCATCCGGGATTGAGTCGCTCCAAGAAGCGTTCCCATAGATCATCTGAGAGGAAGTATTTCTGCCGGTGAAGCTGGCTGTGATGTAACCGTCCGAATCGCGTCCGAAGGAGAGGGACTGGATGGAGATGATTCCGGCCTCCGCCCACTGAGCGTTGATGACGTTGCGTTGTTCGGTGGTCATGTTCCCACCGGTCAACTGCATGTAGCCGGTTTCGTCGTCTTTGGAGACTTCGCCCCACAGGCATTCATACCCGCCTGTTACCACCGTTTCAGTGACGGTCGTGGTGTAAGTGTAAGTTTCCGTCTGGTAGCTCCCGCAATCGCCGCTTCCTCCCCCTCCGCCACTGATGGGTACACGGGTCAGGAACAACGGCATGGGCCCAGTATCGAGGACTGTGTCCTCGGAGCCCCTGGCCAGAAGGATGGTCTTTGTCCCAGAGAGATTGTAGACGGCAGGGCCTCCACTGCCTCCCCCTCCTCCGCCGCAGGGTCCGGGAACCCAGACGCGGCGGGTTCCAGTCTTGGTAACGGTTCGTGTCGTTGTTTCGGTAATGTTTGGATTCCACTGGCTGTTTCCATAGATGCTGCGTCCGGATGCGTTCATCCCGCGGAAACTGACGGTGATGTAGCCGTCAACATCACGACTGAATGAGAGGGATTGGATGGATTTTAATCCCGCTGCGATCCATTGGGTATTGATGGCGTTTCGCTGAGCAGCGGTCATGTTCCCACCGGTTAATTGCATGTAACCGTCGCTGTTGCGTCCGACGACACCCCAGATGCATTCATAGCCGGAATGGGTTCCGCTCCCGGTCGTGTTCGGGATGGAATCGCTCCAACTGCACGTACCGTAGATGGACTGGTAACTGGCGTCCTTCCCGATGAAACTGATGACAATCTTCCCATCCGCATCGCGGCTGAAAGAGAGGGACTGGAGGGTGCGCATCTCGGCGGCGGCCCACTGGGTGTTGAGGATGGAACGCTGGGTGGACGTCATGTTGCCGCCCTTTAGTTCGAGGTAGCCGGTGGCGGCGTTCCGCCCGACGACGCCCCAGAGGCACTCGTAGCCGGAATGGAGCACTCCATTGGCGTCGGGGATGGAATCGCTCCAGGCCGCATTGCCATAGACGATCTGACCGGAGGTGTTGGTTCCTTTATAACTGATCGTGATGCGCCCGTCGCTATCGGTGCCGAAGGAGAGGGATTGCAGGGCTTTGACGTTGCCGGCGGCCAGTTGGGCATTGAGGACGGCGACGATGCCGTTGGGATCGTTCACATCTCCGATGTTCCCCCCGACGATCTGCATGACCCCGCCCACTTTGTCCACAACGCCCCAATAGCAGACGTACGCCGGATCCACTTCCCCATCCCCGTCGACATTGTTTTCGTCATAGAAACTGTTGCCGAAGACGGTTCGTCCGGAGGAATCCGTCGCGCGGAACGTCACGGAAATCTTACCTTCGGCATCCGCGGCGAAGTAGAGCGTTTGCATGGATTTGATCCCCGCGGCTTCCCATTGAGCATTGATGGCTTGAACCTGGGCTCGGGAAAGGTCGCTCTTGATGATCTGGACAAAGCCCGTGTCCGGATCGATCCCGGTGACGACATAGTTGGAGACATACGTCTGTGATCCCTGGACGAAGGAACTGTTCACGTAGACGTCGTTCCCTGAGTTGGTTTTCCCATGGATGCTCACGACGACTTTACCCATCTCATCAAAGGACATGGAGAAGGTCATCAGTTTGTTCATTCCGCCCAAGCGGAGATCGGTGTTAATGCGCGAAACCTGCGTCGCGTTAAGACTGCTCTGGGTGATCTGATAGACTCCGTTCGTGTTCTTGGCGAGGACCGCATAGTTTGTCTGATAGGCCGTGCCATTCCAACTCATGGCCACGAACACGTTTTTGTCGTCGGCGTTCTTCCCGTGGATGTTCAACACCAGTTTGCCGCCGTCATCGAAAGACAGGGAGAATGACTCGAAGTAGGTGACGTTGTTCCCGTTCCCGGACTGGAGATATTGGTTGATGAGAGTCGCCTGACCGGCCGGGAGGTTGGAAGAGGTGATTTGCATCACACCTCCCTGGTTCCGCTCGATGCGGACGTGATAGCTGATGTCAGATTCCCCTTCGATGTCCCCGTCCAGTGTGACCGTGTAGTCGACCCAGGTCACCTTGGCTTGACCGTTGATGGCCGTGTATTTCTGCAGGACGACCGAGGTGGTTGTGACACCGAAAGCATCGATGGAGACGCGCGTCATGGAACTGCTGCCGGCCGCGTTGGTTTCCGCGCGGAGCAGTCCCACCCGGCGCAACTGACGGTTCTCCGCCGTGTCGGCGTAATAATTGTAATCGACGACCATCTTGGCGGACCCGTGGGTGCCGTCCATGTAGACCATCGATCCATCCAGCCCTTCCGTGACGGAAGCGGTTTCGGAATGAGTCATCTTGGCTTGTCCGCCGATGATGGTGAAGGTTTGTTCGGTGGTGGTGTGGGTTGTGTTGCCCAGGGCATCCACCGTGGTGGTCTTCATGGTCACGGGGCCATGCACCGTCCCATCGGCATCACGCGTCCCTCCCGATGCGATCAGATGTCCCGTCGACAGGCTATATTGGTAATAGGTGACCGAGTCTTCATCAAGGGTCGTCGTGGATCCGTCGACCGATACTGTCGTGGATTCCGTCACGGTGGACTGAGTCATCTTGGCTTGTCCGAGGATGACGGTGAACACACGTTCGGTCACCGTGGTGGTGACGTTGCCGAACGCATCCGTTGAAATGGTCGTGATCGGAGTGCAGGAGGCGGATTGTAAGAGCCCGATGTTCCGAACCGTGATCCCTGAGAAGTCCTTCGCCAAGATGGCCCTCTTCTGGGCTGCGGTCAGGTTTTGACCGTAATAGACGTTGGTCATGGTGTAGGGCTGCGTGACGGTCGTCGCTCCATCGATGGAGATGGAGAGAGAGGTGGACGTGGTCGTGTTGAATCTGACGATGCCGAAGTAGTTCAGTAGATCCATGTTGAGGTTTTCCTGCTTCGACCAGGAATGGGTGACGTTGCCGAAAGCGTCGGTGGTGACGGAATGGATCTGATAGCCTGACCCATATGTCACTCCATTATGGGTGTACGTGGAGGCCGAAGAGAAGGTGACACCGGTGATGTGGCCGATGTGACCCCTGTTTGTGGTGTCGTAGGTGTAAGTCATGGTGTAGGGGTCGGTCACGGTCGTGGATCCGTCTACGCCCAGGGAAACGGAGGTGGTGGTGGTGCTGTTGAACTTGACGATCCCGAAGTTGTTGAGGAGCGTCGTGTTCAGGCCGGTCTGTTTGGTCCAGGAATGGGTGACGTTGCCAAAGGCGTCGGTGCTTACGGAATGAATCTGATAACCGGATCCATAGGTGGTCCCGTTGATGTTTTGTGTGGAGGCCGAAGAGAAGGTGACACCGGTGATGTGGCCAATGTGACCTCTGTTCGTGGTGTCGTAGGTGTAGGTCATGGTGTAGGGGTCGGTCACGGTCTTGGAACCATCCACACCGAAGGAGATGGAGGTGGTGGTGGTGCTGTTGAACTTGACGATCCCGAAGTTGTTGAGGAGCGTCGTGTTCAGGCCGGTCTGTTTGGTCCAGGAGTGAGTGACGTTGCCGAACGCATCGGTCGTCACGGAATGGATCTGATAGCCACTGCCAGGGGCCGTGGCGGTTATCCCGTTGGCGGATTGAGTCCGTGTGCTGTCGCAAGAACTGAACGAAACGCCGGTGATGTGCCCGATGTGACCCTTGTTCGTGGTGTCATAGGTATAGGTCATGGTGTAGGGGTCGGTCACAGTCTTGGAACCGTCAATTCCCAAGGAAACAGAAGTGGTGGTGGTGCTGTTGAACTTGACGATCCCGTATTTGTCGAGCAGCGTGGTGTTCAGGCCGGTCTGCTTGGACCAGGAGTGAGTGACGTTGCCGAACGCATCGGTCGTCGTGGAATGGACTTGATAGCCGCTCCCGTAGGTCACCCCGCCGAGGGTCTGCGTGGCGGCCGAAGAGAAGGTGACGCCGGTGATGTGCCCGATGTGGCCCCGGTTGGTGGTGTCATAGGTGTAAGTCATGGTGTAGGGGTCGGTCACGGTGGTGGATCCATCCACCCCGATGGAAACGGACGTGGTGGTGGTG
The DNA here is from genome assembly GCA_022709755.1 of Elusimicrobiota bacterium. Classification (GTDB taxonomy): domain Bacteria; phylum Elusimicrobiota; class Elusimicrobia; order FEN-1173; family JAKLIF01; genus JAKLIF01. The sequence goes on from JAKLIF010000006.1 coordinate 200,557, forward strand.
CTGTTGAACTTGACGATGCCGAACGTGTTGAGGAGCGTCATATTGAGATCCGTCTGTTTGGACCAGGAATGAGTGGCATTGCCGAAGGCGTCGATGGTCATAGAATGGATCTGATAACCGGAACCATAGGTCGCGTTACCAGTCGTCAGTGTGGCGGCCGAGGAGAAAGTGACGCCGGTGATGTGCCCGATGTGACCCTTGTTGGTGGTGTCGTAGGTGTAGGTCATGGTGTAGGGATATGTGATGGTGGTGGATCCGTCCACTCCGATGGAGACGGAAGTGGTGGTGGTGCTGTTGAATTTAACGATGCCGAAGTTATTGAGAAGGGTGGAGTTGAGTCCGGTCTGTCTGGACCAGGAGTGGGTGACGTTGCCGAACGCATCGGTGGTCGTGGAATGGATCTGATATCCGCCGCCATAAGTCACACCATTCAGCGTCAGAGTGGCGGTTGAAGAGAACGAAACGCCGGTGATGTGCCCGATATGGCCCGTGTGGGTGGTGTCATAGGTGTAGGTCATGGTGTAAGGATCTGTCACGGTGGTCGAACCGTCGATT
>JAKLIF010000059.1 GCA_022709755.1 Elusimicrobiota bacterium
GGACAGTCGATGTGCGCGTAGTGCCGCTTCTCCGTCTCGTACTCGACATGCGACACGGCCACCGTCAAAATCTTGGAGGCGTCGCGTACCACGCCGCCCTTCGCGATTTCGGCATACGCCATTTCCTTGGACTTGCCTTCGCCAGACAGCACTTTCGTCAGCGCCGCCGTCAGCGTCGTCTTGCCGTGGTCCACGTGCCCGATCGTCCCCACGTTCACGTGCGGCTTCTTGCGCTCGAATTTGCTTTTTGCCATTGCGTCTTCTCCTGCGTTCGACTATTCGGACCAATGCCTGCGGTTGGTGCCCATGGCGCGGATCGAACGCGCGACCTCTCCCTTACCAAGGGAGTGCTCTACCAACTGAGCTAGGGTGGCAAACTACTCGCAATTATCGACTTTTCGACAAACTTCCTGAACACAAGCCAAACCCGAAGCGAGACACAGGATAGTTAGGTCAGCCTATCTCGTCAAATGTAATATGCTTGCTTGAATTGTTTCCCGCCAAGTTTATGAACAAAGTCAATAAAGCAAATGCAGCA
>JAKLIF010000060.1 GCA_022709755.1 Elusimicrobiota bacterium
GAAAGAGACCGCGGACGAAGAAAAAAGGCTCTTGACAAGAAGACGGCCGAGGATATAATTCGCGGCCTGCGCCTTGACGAAGCAGTAACAGGCGCTATAGTTTTTAGTTGGACCGCGTCGATCTTTGAAAACTGAATAGTAGGTCAGCGAGAGTCGCGAACGCGACTCGGAACGTGCGGACGTACTTCCGTGTGGCTCCTCTAACAGGGAGTCGCATGGATGAGATTCCTAGAGCAAGCGAAACGAGAGTTTCGCATCAGACTCATCAGTTCAACTGGAGAGTTTGATCCTGGCTCAGAGCGAACGTTAGCGGCGGGCTTAACACATGCAAGTCGAGCGAGAAAGCGGCCTTCGGGTCGTTAGTAAAGCGGCGCACGGGTGAGTAACACGTGGGTAACCTACCCTTCGGTGGGGGACAACAGTTCGAAAGGACTGCTAATACCGCATTCGTCGGTGACGGCCTTGGCTGTTACCGGGAAAGGTGGCTCCGCAAGGGGCTATCGCCGGAGGACGGGCCCGCGGCCCATCAG
>JAKLIF010000061.1 GCA_022709755.1 Elusimicrobiota bacterium
TTCCCAAGCTGGATGTCGTGGGTTCAAGTCCCATCGCCCGCTCTGTAGAGAATGACTGAGGGACTACATCGGATTGGTGGCCGAGATGACTAGGCACCTCCTTGACGGGAGGCCACGCTGGTTAGAGTCCAGCCCGACCCACACAACAGGTCTTTCAACCCCCTTGTCTCTACTTCTGCTGACGTAGCTCAACGGTCGAGCACTTCCTTGGTAAGGAAGAGGTTGTGGGTCCGATTCCCATCGTCAGCTCCGTCCGACAAATGACAGTTAGGGTATCAAAGAGGGCCAGGTTCCTCTTCTCATAGAGGCTCATAGAGGAGGTCGGACCAATCTTCTCCAGGGTTGTACCTGGTGGAGTGGTGGAGGGTTATCGGAAACGATCACCCCTGGGGATCCGGGAAACCGGGTCCCCTAACTTTGCGGGTGTCGCCTCAATGGTGAGGCACCTGGTTGCCAATCAGGACCCCGGCCGGTTCGATCCCGGTCACCCGCTCCATGTTCTTCTCTCGTCACGCCGAAGCATGGT
>JAKLIF010000062.1:0-262 GCA_022709755.1 Elusimicrobiota bacterium
GGCCTTCGCCTGGATTTCCGACAGGCCGAACCTCTCGCAGAGGCGGACCATCGCCTCCTGGGGATTGTCCGCCTTCTTGATGACGGCAATCACCTCGTCGATATGGTTTAAGGCAATGATGAGCCCTTCCAGGATATGGGCGCGCTCCTTGGCCCGGTCCAGTTCGAAGCGGGTGCGCCGGATGACGACTTCCCGGCGGAAATCGATGAAACTGCTTAAAACTTCCTTCAGATTAAACACCCGGGGCTGACCATGGTCGATG
>JAKLIF010000062.1:272-525 GCA_022709755.1 Elusimicrobiota bacterium
GGTTCGTCCCGCTTCAAGTCGATCACGATGCGGATCCCTTCCCGATCGGATTCGTCACGCAGATCGGAAATCCCGCTGATCTTTTTCTCCTTGACCAATTCCGAAATGGCCTCAATAAGGTTGGCTTTGTTGACCTGGTAGGGAAGTTCCGTCACGATGATGCTTTCTTTTTCGCTTCTCGCGTTGCGCTCGATCAGCGCACGGGCGCGCATCCGGACGATGCCCCGGCCCGTCCGGTAGGCGGATAGGATTC
>JAKLIF010000063.1 GCA_022709755.1 Elusimicrobiota bacterium
GAGACCGATCTCTACGCCCAGGGTTATTTCGTTTATGACTCGAAGAAGTCGGGGGCGATGACGGTTTCGCACCTGCGCTTCGGCCCCAGTCCGATCCGCTCGGCCTACCTGACCGGCGAGGGCGACGCCAAGTTCATCGCCTGCCACCAGCCGCTGTTCCTCGAAACGCACGATCTGCTGCTGCACGCGGCGCCGGGCGCGGTGTTCCTGCTCAATACCGAGGTGCCGGCCGAGCGGGTGTGGGCCTCGCTGCCGCCGCCCATGCAGCGCCAGATGGTCGAGAAAAACATCAGCTTCTACGTCATCGATGCCTACCGGGTGGCACTCGAAGCCGACATGGGGCGGCGTATCAACACCGTGATGCAGACCTGTTTCTTCGCCATTTCCGGCATCCTGCCGCAGGAAGACGCCATCGCCGCGATCAAGCACGCGGTCGAGAAAACCTATGGCCGCAAGGGCCGGCGCATCGCCGAGCTGAACTACCGCGCCATCGACAAGACGCTGGCCTGCCTGAGCAAGGTCGT
>JAKLIF010000064.1 GCA_022709755.1 Elusimicrobiota bacterium
ACTTTGGGAACTTTGGGCACGGGGGCAACGGGCGCGAGTTCGTGAACGCCCAGGAGGAGCTTGCTCCAACATTGAGCGGTTCATCATAGCTTGAATTTTTCCCCGGTAGCTCAATGGTGGAGCATCCCGCTGTTAACGGGAGGGTTGGAGGTTCGCAGCGGAGCATCGGTGTGCAAAACACACCGCTTATCGGTGGTCGGCTTCCGCTCCGCAACGCACGAAGAGGGCAAGGTCCTCCTGGGGACGAGAACCGAAACATAGTGGAACACAAATTTATTCCCCGGTAGCTCAATGGTGGAGCATCCCGCTGTTAACGGGAGGGTTGGAGGTTCGAGTCCTCCCCGGGGAGGATCTCCGAGATGCACAAGAAACGCAGCGGTTTTTGTTAACCGCTGCGTTTCTCTTTTCCGTCGGTGTTTTTATAGTTTTACCAAACTGATGCTTATTCCCTAGCATCTGTTCGCGACAAATTCGCCTTTTTCTGCCGTACCATAGCATCAAAGCATCAGAATTCGATGATTTT
>JAKLIF010000065.1 GCA_022709755.1 Elusimicrobiota bacterium
AACAATTTCGGTATCCCCAACGAATTGTTTTCCAATAGAAAGGATGATAAGGACCGCCTTGCAGATGGCATTCTTGATATCTTTGACCGTTACAACTTTACAATGAGTGAGGATGAACCGCTTGAGCGTGAAGTGGCGATCGATCCTGAGATGCTGGGCAAGGTGTTTGAGAATCTGTTGGACGTGAATGACCGCAAGAGCAAGGGTGCCTTCTACACGCCACGTGAAATCGTCCATTACATGTGCCAGGAAAGCCTGATTCATTATTTGGATGCGACGGTCAACCCGCAGGGTCAGATGATTGCGCGGGCGGATATTGAAGCGTTGATTCGTGAGGGGGAACAGGCGGCGCATTACGAAGCGGCCCGCAAGGATGGCGCAGTCAGTTATCAGCGGCGGTTACCCGAGGCGATTGAGCAGCACGCTGGCATTCTGGATGAGGCGCTGAAGACGATTACAGTGTGTGATCCGGCGATTGGTTCGGGCGCTTTTCCGGTGGGCATGATGACCGAGATCGTTCGT
>JAKLIF010000066.1 GCA_022709755.1 Elusimicrobiota bacterium
CGTTCCCGGCCGATCCCCACTGGATCGCAATGCTCGAATAACCAGCTCCCGTCACCTGCAATCCGCTCGGCACGTTCGCCAAACTATACGCCGGGGCCGAGGTATCGGTCTTCTCGCCGCCTTCTCCGATGACGTTATAGGCCACGATCCGGTCCACATAAGACGACGCGTTCGGGGTCAACCCCGCCTGGGTCCAGGTGTCCGTGCTGCCGGACGGCAGATCGACGACCACCCCTCCCGTGGACGTTTTCAGGCGATATCCCGTCGCCTCGCCCACAACCGTCCAGGTCCAACTGATGGTCCCGGTCGACAGCCCCGTTCCCACAAAACTAGCCGACAATCCCGGAGGGGACGCCATCACGCAGGTCGACACTTCGGGGGCTGAAAATGCGCTTCGGAGGATGTTCGGCCCTGAGTCAACGCTCCTTAACGCCACATAATAGGTCGCGTTCTGGATCAGCCCGCTCACCGTGTAGCTGGTGGCCGTGGTGCTGATGGAGATCGGGGAGTTG
>JAKLIF010000067.1 GCA_022709755.1 Elusimicrobiota bacterium
CGGCTTTATCAAGCTGGTCATCGAGGAAGGTAGCGGACGGCTGATCGGCGTACAGGCGGTCGCGCCGGAAGCGGGTGAACTGATCCAGACGGCGGCTCTGGCCATTCGCAACCGCATGACGGTGCAGGAACTGGCCGACCAGTTGTTCCCCTACCTGACGATGGTCGAGGGGTTGAAGCTCGCGGCGCAGACCTTCAGCAAGGACGTGAAGCAGCTTTCGTGTTGTGCCGGATGAGGAAAAGGAGGTGTTCGATGAACGCCTACACGGTGTCCCGGTTGGCCTTTGATGCCGGGGTGAGTGTGCATATCGTGCGCGATTACCTGCTGCGTGGATTGCTGCGGCCAGTCGCCTGCACCACGGGTGGCTACGGCCTGTTCGATGACGCCGCCTTGCAGCGACTGTGCTTCGTGCGGGCCGCCTTCGAGGCGGGCATCGGCCTCGGCGCATTGGCGCGGCTGTGCCGGGCGCTGGATGCGGCGAACTGCGATGAAACTGCCGCGCAGCTTGCT
>JAKLIF010000068.1 GCA_022709755.1 Elusimicrobiota bacterium
TACCTTTCCCCTCAGGGTAATCTCACCGGTCATAGCCACATATTTCTTCACTTTTCTCTGGGTGAAGGCCGAAGCAATCGAAACAGCCATGGTTATGCCGGCGGAAGGACCGTCCTTCGGGATGGCTCCTTCCGGAACATGGATGTGAATATTCCATTTCTCCGCGAAGGTATCCGGCAGGCTGAGGAGTGAGGCATGCGCCTTCAGGTACTCGAGGGCGATCACGGCCGATTCCTTCATCACCTCACCCAGGTTACCGGTAAGTGTCAGGTTGCCCTTGCCGCGGCTGAGACTGGTCTCCACGAAGAGTATCTCGCCGCCCGTGGCAGTCCATGCCAGCCCGGTGACAACGCCCGCCTGGTCATTGCCGTCATAAATGTCCTTCAGGTATTTCGGGGGACCGAGTATCTCCTCCACCATGGCAGAGCTGACCTCCGGTTCAGGCCTGTTTTCAAAGGCTATCTCGCGGGCCCTGAACCTGACCAGTTTGGCTATCCTCTTGTCAAC
>JAKLIF010000007.1 GCA_022709755.1 Elusimicrobiota bacterium
CCGCTGTTATACCGGATCTGTCCCGCCGTCGTTAAGACCGCCGTCGGCAATGCCAAATACGCTCCCGTCCCGTTGAACGACAGACTGTCAGGTCCCGAGCCGTCTCCCACCGTCAAATTGCCGTTCGCCGCGATCGCCGCTCCCACCGTCAGATTGTTCGTGTTCACCGCCACTCCTCCGGTGAACGTCTTGGCCGCGTTGATCGTCTGCACCGTCCCCGTCGACACATATCCCGCTTCGATGCTGTCCGCGTCCCCCGCGTAGTGCGTCGACGCATGCGTTCCCGGCGTCAAACCACTGTGGGTGTGGAGACTGGTCACACCGCCATAGGTCAAGCTCGATACGTCCACGTTCGTCAGGTCGTCGTTCGCCCCGTTCCCAAAATCCAGCGTGTTCGCCGCCCCCACCGTCCCTCCGCTCAGATTGAGACCGGACGGGAACGTATAAACCTCGCTTTGGAAGCTCCCACCGTTAATCTTGTTGGCGGAAATGTCGGCCGAAGGACTGATGTCCGCGTTCATGATCGTTTCGTTCACGATCTCCGCGGTTCCCACGCTATCGGTCGCAACAGCAATGGCATAGGGGGCGGCCAGAAGTCTTTCGCGAGGGGTCATTTCATCGTCAAGTCCCACCTTGACTCCGAGGTAGCGGGCTGTCCCCCCCTGGAAAACACTCTTTGGAATGCCAGTGGCTGTTGAAGAACCGATCTGCACGTTGAAAACACCGTTTTCGACGGGCACTGCCGACCGGGATTCGGTGAACAGGGAAGAACCGCTGATGGGATCGTCGTAAATATTGAATTCGATGTCGTAGGGTCCGGTGAGCGGATTACCATTCTGATCTGTCAGTTTGCCCTGATAATTCAGAACACCGGGAGCATCGGCCCAGGCAATGGATCCGATGGACATCAAAGAGCACAAAATCGACACTAGTAGTATCTTGGCTGAATAAAGCAAAGACGGGGTGATTTTGGCTAAAGGGGCTGTGAATATTTTCACATAAGAGGACAGTCCCCCCTCTTTCATGGCGTTGCCGTTTGTGAGAGTTGTTTGGGGAATGACGCTGCCTGTCGTGTGTTGACTGTCATTTGCCTTGGCGGCAAATGAAAACACCTTTGTCAGGAGAGCTTTCCTTCCGAACAAGCGACTCTCATTTGTACTCATGGGACTTTCCTCCTTCGTGCACGTTCAGCTTTGCGATATCGGTTTAGCGGGCAACGTTTCCAGATTCAACAACTGTTGGACTGCTTTCAACACGTCGTGTGTTTCAAGTGGTTTGGACAACATCATATCCGCTCCGGCGGACATGATGCGTTGAGCGTTCTCCGACGTGTCATAACCGGTCACAGCAAGTATCTTCACGCCCATCAAATTTGCGTCGGCCCGGATCTGTTTGCAGACTTCAAACCCGTCGATTCCGGGAAGCATGAGATCCAAGACGACCAGATCCGGGACATATTCGGCCAGGACGCGACCGGCCGTGAAACCGTCTCGTGCGATCTTGACCTCCATCTTGAAACGGTCCTTCAACAGATCCTCGACGAATTCCCCCACTTCCGGCTCATCATCCACGACGAGGACTTTCTTGATGCCATTTCCCGACAGGGAAGCTTTGATTTCAGGAAGAGACATTCCATGGCTGGCGAGACGTTTGATGCGGGCTAACTGGAGCAATGTTTCGGATTCGTGATAGAGGCGATGTCCCCCCTCAGTCGTAGCGACATGCTGGAGAAGACCGAGGTCCGTGTAGTGGCGAATCGTGGATGGCAAAACATTGGCCTTTTCGGCGATGTCGCTGATTCTCAATAGTCCGTCTTTTTGTTGATACATATTATCAATTATCTCCTTCTATATATTTAATAGAGACGCATAAAACATGCCCATCGTTGCAATCACAACGATAATCTTGCTGCACACTTCATGTTTTAGCCTCAAAAAAACGAGGCTTTCGCCTCCCATATAAATATACAGGCTGAATCAGCTTTTGTCAAGGGTTTTCTTTTCACTATTTTAAACCCGTTAAATTCATTTGTTTTGCCGCCTCAAGATGTCATTTTTTGCTCAAAATCAGACAAAATAGCGTTGAACAAATCGAGCGTGCATACCGAATAAAGCTGTTTTCTCATGACCACGGCATAGGGACTTGATCTTAGATAGCCCGGGATGAACTTTCTGATTCTGAGTATACCAAGTTTTTCCCCGTAATGAGCAACATTCATCATCGCATGAGTTCGTATCTGATTGAACTTATCGCGGAGAGATTCCGGGGTATTCTCAGAGGGTTTATTGAGGATTATCTCAGAGAAGATGCGGGGATTCCCTATCGCCGCCTGCCCGATCATGACCCCCGCGCATCCGGTGCGCTGAACGTAAGTGGAAACATCTTCGGCGGTCTTGATTCCCCCGTTCCCAAAGACGGGGATTCGGACCGAAGAAACCGTCTCGGCGAGGGTCTCCAGATCGGCCGGACCTTTGCGACCGTCCTCCCCGTAACGAGCGTGGATGAAGAGCGCATTCACCCCGAGAGTCTCGGCGATCTTGGCAAAATGGAGGGAGAGCTTTTTCTGTTTCAACAGGCCGACCCTCATCTTGACCGTCACGGGGATGCGCACGGAACGGATGACGCTGTCGATGCACTTCTCGAACAGGGATTCATTCTTCATCAGGGCCATCCCGGCCCCCGTCTTGGTGATCTTGGGGACGGGACACCCGCAATTGATGTCGATGATGTCCGCACCGGCTTTTTCCGCCAAGTGGGCGGCTTCAGCGAGGTTCGCGGGGTCAGCCCCGAAGATCTGTATGGCCACCGGATGCTCCTCCGGATCAGTCCGCAACAACCGGAACGATTTCTTATCCTGGTGATGGAGGGCGTTCGATGAGACCATTTCCGAGCAGACAAGACCGGCTCCACCGCGAGCGCAGAGAATACGGAACGGCATGTCGGTGAGACCGGCCATGGGCGCCAAAACAAGACGATTCTTGAGAAGGACCGAACCGATGCGAACCGGTTGGTTCATTTCGATGGGATTAGCCCCAATTTCGGATCAACAGGGAGGGATCGATCTCGATGGAACGGGGTTTGAATTGAGTGTTCTTGCCGCCCGAGGTCATGTATTGATAATAGCCGGCAACGGCCACCATGACCGCATTGTCCGTGCATAAGGCAGGGGCCGAGAAGAGGACCTTTTTGTCGTGTTGGTTTTTCTTGAAGCTCTCTCTTAAAGCGGAATTAGCGGCCACTCCTCCTCCCACCACGATCGTCTTCAGACCCAGTTTATCGGCCGCAGCCAGGGTCTTTTTGACCAGAACGTCGACGATCGCCGCTTGGAAGCTCGCGCAGAGGTGGGCCATCTTTTTCTTGGTGCTTTTGGCCGAAGGATTGTCACGCAGATGGTATAGAACAGAAGTCTTCAAACCTGAAAAAGAGAAGTCCCATGACTCCCATAGCCAGGCTCTCGGAAAATCGACTGTGGCCGGGTTCCCGCTCTTGGCCAGGTGTTCGACGGCGGGGCCCCCGGGATATGGGAGACCCAATAACTTAGCCACTTTGTCGAAGGCTTCTCCCGCGGCATCATCCCGAGTCTTCCCCAAGACCTGATATTTCCCGAATTGACGTACATGGACGAGTTCGGTATGTCCTCCGGAAACGACGAGGGCCAGGAATGGCGGCTCTAAATCAGGATAGGCCGGGAGGATGGAGAGAAGATGGCTTTCGAGATGATTGACGGGGATCAGCGGTTTCTCATATACCCAAGCCAGCACCTCGGCGGCGATCTTCCCCACCAACAACGAGCCGGCCAGACCGGGACCGACGGTGACAGCCACCGCATCGACCGGCAATATCTTCGGGAAGCTTTTACCGCTTGAATCCCTCAAATCTTTCAAAGCCTCTTCCATCACTTCCTGGGCTTTTTCAACGTGAGTCCGGCTGGCCAATTCGGGGACGACCCCGGCGAACGGTCGATGGACCTCCATCTGGGATGAGACGACGTTGGAAAGAATGCGGCCCCCTCCTTCGACGACAGCGGCCGCTGTCTCATCGCAAGAGGTCTCTATCCCCAAAACACGGAATTGGTTTTTGGATTTCATGGCGTATGGAATATCAACCTTTCAAAAATCATGTCTTCGGAACCGAACTCAAGAACCGAGTCTTTCTGCGTTAGCAGGCCGATCTTTTTCTTTTTAAGGTATTGTTCCGCCTTCTTAGCGAAAGCCCTGATGTTGAATCCGGACGGCGGTTTCAGTTCCAGGGTTTCCTCGACCCAGCGAACACCCCGGTGATTGACCTCCTTGTTGTAGGAACGCTCGATGTGTACTTCGGAGAAACCCGAGGAGGCCAGGAGGTCCCGGATCGCGTTTTGGGCCCAAAGAGCGTCGGTCTGGACCGGGACGACCTTCGCCTGATTCGCCCCGGCTTCCGCTCGGAGGCGCGAGTTCCACCATCTCCATCCCACGAAAGCCGACGCGATGACGGCCAGGAGAAAGAGGACTTGGAGGATGAACCCGCCCCGAGGATGGTTCTTCATCATTCGGCCTGAATGTTCTCGAGGAGCGGCCTGACTTTCAATAGCTCGATGGCTCGATTCAGGACGTCGTCTTTGACCCGTTCTTCAGGCTTCACGGTGGATTCCGGCGACTTATCCTTCGAATAGATTTCCTCCGATTGGGCCTGCAACTTGGCCTCGACGTCTCGCGGGACGGCGATCACGATGTCGGGAGTAATTCCGCCTTCCCCTGTCTTCTCGTTGCGATGGATGGACCGGCCGTTGGGTGTGTAGTATTTGGCCGTGGTCAGGCGGAGGGCGGAACCGTCGTTCAGTCCGATGATGGACTGGACGCTGCCTTTGCCGAAAGTCTGGCCGCCGATGATGACGGCGCGTTTATGGTCTTGCATGGCGCCGGCCACGATCTCCGACCCGGAGGCGGACCCATGGTTCACGAGGACGACCATGGGGAGTTTGGGGTAGAGGGCTTGTATGTCGGCGCGATAATCCTGTCGCGGCTGGGAACGGCCCTGCGTGTAGACGACCAACTTTTGGCTCCCGATGAACACCTTCACCGTGTCCACGGCCGAGGTCAGAAGCCCCCCGGGATCGTTTCTTAAGTCCAAGACCAGAGAGGACATCCCCTTCCCTTCCAGTTCCTTCAGCGTCTTGACCAGATCGTTGCGGGTCGGCTCGATGAATTCAATCAGATGGACATAGCCGATGGCATCGGTCAGCATCTTCCCCTTGACGCTGGTGATCCGGATGATCTCACGCATGACCGTGTAATCCTTCGGCTCCTTCTCCCCCTCCCGCAGGACACTGATCTTCACTTCCGTCTTGGGTTTCCCGCGCAGTTTCTTCACGGCGTCGTTCAAGCTGACTCCCTGCGTGGATTCTCCTTCGATCTTCACGATCTTGTCGCCCGGCAGGATCCCCATGCGATAGGCCGGCGTGTCCGGCAAGGGTGTGATAACGACCAGCCAACCGTCCCGGATGGCGATCCGGATCCCCAGTCCGCCGAACTGACCTTCCGTCTCGGTCCTCATCTCCTTATGGGCTTCCGGTTCCAAAAACTGGCTGAAAGGATCCAACGTGCGCACCATCCCCGCGGCCGCGCCATAGACCAGATTCTTCCGTTCCACTGTCTCGACATATTGGTTCTCGATGTGTTGAAGGATATCGACGAGAAGGCGGATCTGTTCATAATTGTCGTTGACTTCGGCGGGGCTACTGGGCTGCCTTTGCTCGATCAGAGGAGCTTCCTCTTGCGCCCGAAGAGAGACCGCCGGGCAGGATGTCCCCAGCAGGAAGGCCAGTGTGGTTGCCAAAACGCATCGTTGTCTCATAAAAGAACCCCTTTCTTGTTTGAAATCCTATAACGCACCCTTACTTCAGCCAGACCAGAGGATCCACCGCGTCGCCGCTGATCCTCAACTCAAAATAAATCATGGATTTCTCGTCGTCATCCAGACCGGTCTGGCCTAAAATCTCCCCGGTCGACACGGGTTGCCCCTTCGAGACCAGAATCTCTCCGAGCTGACCATAAACGCTATAGAGCCGTCCGCCGTGATCCAGAAGGATCATATTCCCGTAGCTCATGAACTCGCCCGTGTATAATACTATACCTTTTTCGACGGCACGGACGGAAGAGGGGGCGGGAGTACGGATGGTGATCCCGTTTGAAAAAATGTACGTATCCAACTCCGGGTGATGCGTTTTCCCGAACCGTTGAGACACTTCCCCGTCGACCGGCCAGGGGAGATGGCCGCGTTTTTGCTGGTGGACGGCTTGGGCCGCCTTGATGACCTGTTTGGAAGGAAGAGACATCTCCTGCTTCTTCTGCAGGTCGGAGATCAGGCTGGCCAGTTGTTTGGCGGAGGCCTTGAGATCGGATAATTCTTTTTCCAATACCGCCTTCCGTCCACGGACGGTGGCATGGAGATCCTTCATCTGTTGGCGTATCACATGGAGTTGGGATTTCTCCGCCTCCTTGGAAAGCCGGAGTTTCTGAAGCTGTATCTCGAGGCTCAGAAGGTCATCGCGGACGGTCTCGACGTGACTGTGTTGCTGTTGAGCGAAAGCCAACCCCTGTGTTTTATCCGCCAGAGCGGCCTCCCGGTAAAGGAGTTCCGCCGAGGCGTCGCTCAGGGAGAGCGCGGAGCGTTCGTAGTATTCCCTGAGTTCGGCGGTCAACAAGCCGATCCATTGTTCCAGATCCATGCGGGAAGACCATAATTGCTGTTCCAGCGACTGCCGTTTCCTGTCGGCGCTGGAAATCTTCTCTTCGAGCTGTCTCACGACGGCTCGTGACCTCCTGAGTTTGACCGAAGTGTCGTCCACCGAGTGTCTTAAGAGTTCCTCTTCCCTGATGGTCTGTTGGCGTTCGGCTTCTTTCGATTCGATCCGGTCCTGGATCTTCTCCAGGGCCCCGCGCTTCTTTTTTATCTGCACATCGAGCGGTTTGGCTCCGGCCTGAGTCATCACGGATAAAACGATCGCCCCTGTCAGAAAAAACACGCGGCAGCGGCGAGGACGGCGTGGCGTCATGGGTCAGCGGTCTCCCTCCGCCCTTAATCCCAATTCAAAACAGACGGCGGCCAACACCCCGACGACGATCGTCCAGGGTTCCGGAGTCTGGATCAATTTAAGTCCGATGATATACGACGAAACCGCTCCCGCCATCCCGATAACAATGGATTGAGGCCAGGACGCGCTCACCAACGGGTTTTTCGTGAAGAAGAGGGATTGGGTGAGGAGGATGCACCCGATCAGAAGGCCGGCGCTCACCAGAAGAAAGACCGTGAGCTGGATTTGGTCCAGCAGGTTCTTCAGCGTATCCAGACGGGCCACCCGGTTCTTGTCGTAACCGATCCGTTCCACACCGGACTGCTGGGAAAGCGAACGGGTCGTGAATTCCAAGAACGCCCCGCTCATGACCGGCAGGGTCCAATGGACCTCGAATGCGTCCGGGAACGGATTCCGCCCGGTCAGCGTCAGCGTTTGAGAAAGAGTCGGGTTCTCATGGATGCGGCGGAGGGCCTCGTCCTTGGATATGAAGCGGATGTTCTGGATGCCGGGTCTGAGGCGGATGGCGTCTTCGACGGCATTCTTATCCGCGGTCGATTTAAGGAAGACGACCCAGTTGATTTCTCCGGCTTCATGCAACAGGTGTCGCTGGATCAGCCCCTGCAGGTCGGCGCACAGGATCAGGGTCAACGTGAGGGCGGACGACGTGACGAATAAGACGGTATATTTGGCGGCGTGCCGCCTCAGGTCCAGCGAGATATGGCTGAACAATGACATGAGTTTCATGAGAGAACACCCCTTTTCTCGCCCAAGACGGATGAAAACCTCTCCCGCTCGGCGTTGAACGACGAATGATTGCTTTCCGTCAATTTCCGCACGGGGAGAAGATCGAACGGATCGAGCCCCGTGAACCGATCGGCGGAGCCCCGCGCATCCTCCGACAACTCCCGATAAGCGATGGCCGGGGCCCCGACGGACTCGCAAAACCGGCGGGCTTTGTCATGCGCGTACAAGCCGATGAACGGCGTCGACACAAGACCCGACAAGAGGAGTCCGTGATACCGCATGCTGACGACGAGGTCATAGGAAGCGAGGATCTCCGGGATCTGGCGTTCTTCCCCCCACTTTTCCAGACGATGGAGGCCGTTCAGACGCTGAAAAAGTGCCGACAGGAAAGGCATGTCGAGAGCGGGATGCATCGGGAGGAAACCGAAACTCCACTCCGGATTCCGCTCGAACAAACGGTTTAAAAAATCCGGGAGGGGCGCACTCGACATTTCCCGCCGGTGAATCGGGCGCAGGATCCAACAGATGCGGCGATCCGCAGAGACGGAGGAACGGTTTTTTTTGACACTCGGGACGGGCCAAAGCCAGACGGGATCCGGGATCTGCTTGATCTTGTCCGTTGGAATCGAATGGGCAAAGAACCGGTAAGACTCTTCGTCACGGACCCAGATAAAATCAGCGGAACGGAGGATGGACCGGACGATCCGGGCTTCCCATCCCCGTTCGAAACGGGACGTACCCACCGCCAACAGACACGTCCGGCATCGGAAGAGCTTCGCCAGCAGAAACAGACCCAGGTAATAGAAGAGACTGAAAAGACTGGTTTGTGATTGGAAAAGTTCTCCCCCGCCCAAGACCAGTAATCGCGCCCGGCGGAACAACGAGGCGATGGCGAGCAGTCCCCACCGATCCACGCTGGAGACCCCCAATTTGAGAGAGGTCTCCTCCGGTCTGTTCGATAAGACGGTCCACTCATGGTCGGGGAGAGCGATCCTCAACTGGTCCAAGAGGACCCTGAGGATCATCTCATCTCCCGCGTTGCCGAACCCATAATATCCCGCGATGACGGCGAGGTTCATGAGGGAGTTGTCGCGTCCCGTCGACGGGCCAGCCGGGCGGTGATGACGATCAGGATCCCGCCGCCGATCGTTCCAAGCACCAACCCATTCAGTGTCCGGACGCAGGAGACGACGAATGGGATGTGCGCATGACAGAACGTGTTCAGGATGGAGACCTGTCCGACGATCCCCAGGAGGATCAATCCTCGGGAGACGCCCTGATTCCCCGAAGATATTCTCCGGGACGAGAGCCATAATCCCAAGATCAAGAGCGGGTGTCCGAAGGCGAATTCCTTGAATCGGGGGCGCACCACGAACCATTTTTCAAGCATTTCCCGGAAACGTTGCTCTCCTCCCGAGACATGGCCGGGGAGATCGTGTCCGCTTCGGACCAGATAGATCGCCATGACAGCGGCGACCGCCAAAAAGAAGAAAGCCATCTTGACCGTGAGCGGTTTTTGCATCAGAGCGTGGATCTCCCGACGGTCATAAAGGATGAGCCCGGCACCGACCAGCGGGAAGAGAAGGGCCGCCTTGACTCCACGGAAGAGGGACAGTCCCAGGACGAAATCAGGGGGCGACAGGAGACCCGTCACGATCGTCGATCCGGCCAGCGTGATCAGGGTGAAGACCGCCATCTGTAAAATCCAATGGGCTCGTCCACGCCTGATCAGGAACAGCCCCACCAAGGGGAAGGAGACAACGACAAGAAAAGAGATCGTCTGTCGGCCAAGGATGGCGCCCCGGTCCAAAAATTCGGCGCGAGGAGGAGAGACGGGGCCGACCGAAAAACCCTCTCCTTGCAGTCCGGCGACCAGACGAAGAAGGTGGTCCTTGTTCTCTTCCCAGGAGAGTTGGGGATACAATCGCAGATAGAGGAAACGGATCCCGCGTTCTTTGACGGCGCGGATGAATCGACGCCGGAGAGCGGCGGGGGCGTAGCGGGCCTGTTCGCTCTCGTCGACGGAATGGGCCCTGATGATCCGTTCCGGGAAACGGTTGACGAGAGCCCGGTTTCCCCATTGGCGGTTGAATTCGATCCAGGGAAGGTTCCAGGTTGTCTGTTGGACCAGCCGATACAACGGGGAGCTGTCCGGATAACCCCAGACCTGGTCCCCCGCACAGAGCAACGTGCTTATCCTCGGATAAAAAGCGCCGCCATGAACATCGGCCGGGTTGCCCTGAGGGAACGGATCCGGTTGAGGCCGGAAAGTGATGGACAACTCGTCCGGCCAGGCCGGAGACCACCGGTCCCAAAGGAGATCCAGGGATTCGGTTCCATTCCAATAAAGGCTGACGCTCGAAACCCCGGACTGGAGCAGGGATTGGAGTTTTTCACGCACGGACTCCGTTCGCCCGCCCCCGGCGGCCCAGACATCATCTCCATCGACGCAGAGTTCCACCGTCCGGGTGGATTCGAAACGGATCTTCCTCAACACTGGCGGCAAAGACGCGGCCACGGACAGCAGAATCAATCCGGTCAGAAGGGGGGTGGCGTGTCGTTGAAGAAAAGACATGAATTTGATCGGGGGAACCGGGGCGACGTCAGTCCGGACGGGCTATTCGGGACTTCATTTTCTCGAGCGCCGTCTTGTAAATGAGGAGGTAATTCTCCGCGCTCTCCGACCATCCTTCCTCATCGGTTCCGTTCACGACGGTGGCGCAATCCAGTGAGCGCGATCCGACGACGCCGGCCAGCCCCTGTCCGGTCTCCGGGTGTTCCTGGACATTCTTCCAGAACCCGAACGTCGGCGACGTCAGAACATCAGCGAAGACCAGACCGGCTTTCAGGAAATTGAATTGGCCATAATATTCCAGTCTCTCCGGCACGTAATCCGACCAGGGAAACCCCGCATGGAAATGAGTGTTCTTGGGGAAGAGCCCCTGGTTGGCGATGTCGTGGACCGTGTGGACGCTGGCTGTCGGCAGAAAGAACGAATCGATCCTGTAGAGGGTGGACAGATAGGCGGGGATCAGGCCGGCATGCCAGTCGTGAGAATGGATGATGTCAGGACGGAAGTCGACGGCCTTGCAGGTCTCCAAGGCGGCCCGACAGAAGAGGATGAACCGTTCGTCGTTGTCCGGATAGGGCTTTCCGTCAAAACCCTGATAGAGATGATCCCGATCATAATATTTTGGAGAATCGACGAAATAAACGGGACACTGGGTGTGACCGCTGATAAATTCCCAGAGACGGATCGTCTCGTATGAATCACCGATGGGAATGAGGCAACGCAGGCCGAGGGAGCGGAGTTGGTCCTGGAACGCCCCCACCGCCTTGTATTTCGGCAGGACAATCCGGACATCGTGCTGCTTCGCCTTGAGGGATCCCGAGAGGGATCTGATGACGTCGGAAAGTCCGCCCGTTCCGCAGAAGGGGGCGCATTCCGAAGCGGCGATTAGGATCTTCAAAGCAGGTTTTCGATCTCCCGCAGGCTCTTGGTGGCGTATTCCGGAGAGGTCGGGTTGATGTAGAATCCCGATCCCCATTCGAAACCGGCCGTCTTGGTGAGTTTCGGCATGATCTCGATGTGCCAATGATAGAACTCGCAGGGAGGCTGTTTGAGGGGCGAGTTATGAAGGATGAAATTATAAGGAGGGCCGTCCAGCACCCGTTCCAGACGGTTCAGAACGCTCTTCATCAACCGGCCCAGGTTGTTCACCTCGGATTTCTGGATGTCCTCGAAGTGGGAATCGTGTTTCTTGGGGAGGACGGAAATCTCGAAGGGGAAGCGGCTGGCGAACGGCGAGATGGCGATGAAATCCTGATTCTCGTCGACCACGCGGACGTTCTGTTGTTGTTCCTGCCGGATGATGTCGCAATAGATGCAACGTTCCTTGTAATCGAAATACCGCTGAGCACCGACGATCTCCTGTCTCACGCGGATCGGGACCATCGGCGTCGCGATCAACTGCGAGTGAGAGTGTAACAGGCTGGCGCCGGCCACGGAACCCCGGTTTTTAAAGATGAGGACGTATTGGAGGCGCGGGTCCTTCTGAAGGTCGACGATCCTGTCCCGATAGGCCCAGAACACGTCCTGGATCTTATCGTCGTCCAGTTGGGCGAGCGATTTGGTATGGTCCGGCGTTTCGACGATGACCTCATGGGCGCCCAGACCGTCCATCCGGTCATAGAGACCCTCGGCGGATCTGTTCAGCTGCCCCTCGATCTGGAGGACCGGAAACTTATTCGGGATGACTCGCAGCCACCATCCGCTCTCGTTGCTCTTCTGTCCCCGCGGCCGGTAGGCCATGATTTCAGGCGGGGTCTTCTCCTCGTTTCCGGGGCAGAAGGGACAGGGAATGGATCCCTGATTGTCCTTATCGTGTCCAAAGTCGCTGGGGCGCTTGCCGCGTTCCGTCGATATGATGATCCATCGCCCGATGATGGGATCCCGTCTAATTTCTGGCAATGTGATGTCCTCCTCGTGGATGATTGATATTCCGCCTTATTGTACCTGCTTCAGAACGGAGTGACAAGGGGAAATGAGCCGTCCGTCTCAAGAACCGCCGTAGACGTCGTAGTCGTCCTCGGTGCCTGTCCATCGTTTGATCCGGTATATCTGGACGGGCTCCTTCTGGGGGTCCAGCGTCACCGTGTGGCTTTCCCCCTTCCAGAGGTGTCTCCGGCCGGTCAGAAGTTCTTCCACGCGGAAGACCTCGTTGGGGTGCATCCGGAGCTGTCCGGTGGGCAAGCGGATGGACGACTCGTGGGAATGGAACGGATCCAGATTGACCGCCACGAAGATGTTACTCTTCCCATCCGGCGCGATCTTCCCATAGAACAGGACGTTATCGTTGTCGGCCGGGAAGAACGTCAGGTGCTGGGACGTTTGGAGGAGCGGGTTATCCCGGCGAATCTTGTTCAGCTTCGTGATATAGTCCTTGATGTTCCCCTTCCGGTCCCAATCCCACACCTTGAACTCATATTTCTCGGAGTTCAGATACTCTTCCTTCCCCGGGATGGCGGTGTTTTCGCACAGTTCGAACCCGTTGTAGATCCCATACAGGGGCGATAACGTAGCCGCCAGCGCGGCACGGATCTTGAAGTTCGGGCGGCCGCCGGTCTGCAGGGCCGCCGGGAGGATATCCGGCGTGTTGGTGAAGAAGTTCCCCTGGAAATACTCTTTCATGTCCGATTGGGTCAGCTCCGTGAGATATTCCGTCAATTCCCACTTGGTGTTGCGCCAGGTGAAATACGTGTAGGATTGGGTGTATCCCGCCTTGGCGAGAACCCGCATCATCTTGGGTTTCGTGAAGGCTTCCGACAGGAACACGGTCTCCGGCCATTGACGTTTGATGTCCCTGATCAGCCAGTTCCAGAAATAGACCGGTTTGGTATGAGGGTTATCCACGCGGAATGTCTTGACGCCCTTCTTGATCCAAAACTCGAAGATGCTCCTCAATTCATCCCACAGCGCCTTCCAATCCTTCGAATAGAAATTGAAGGGGTAAATGTCCTCGTATTTCTTGGGCGGGTTTTCCGCGAACTTAATCGTCCCGTCCTTCTCCCTGTAGAACCAGTCGGGATGAGCCTTCACGTAGGGATGGTCCGGGGAGCAGGTCAGCACGATATCCAGGGCCACATCCATCCCCTGGGAGTTCGCCTTTTTGACGAAGTGTTCGAATTCCTTCATCGTGCCGAGGGAAGGCTCAACGGCCTTATGGCCGCCGTCTTCGTTGCCGACGGCATAGGGGCATCCCGGGTCGTTGGGGCCCGCCTTCAACGCGTTGTTACGTCCTTTGCGGTTGGTCCTCCCGATGGGGTGAATGGGCGTCAAGTAGACCACATCGAAGCCCATTCCACGGATCTCCGGGAGGCGTTTCTCCATGTCTTTGAACGTGGCGCTCTGTCCGTCGATGGTTCCCTGAGACCGGGGCCACATCTCATACCAGGCGGCGGTGCAGGCCCGCTCCCGTTCAGCGACCACTTCGAGAGTACGGTCGTATCGGGTCACTAATTTCTTGTCATGGATCGGATACGCTTCGATCGTGTATTCATACACGGCATTCTCTTTGAGCGTAAACTGTCCACCCCAGCGGTCGTTGTCGATGAAGGTCATGGGGGTCGTTTTCCACGCCTTCTCACCGAGCCGGCGGTAAAGCAGATGGGACGAGATCGGGTCGTGGCCGTCCTTGAAGATGTCGGCATAGACTTCGAAAACGTCTCCCTCGCGTCGTTTGACGGCGTATCGCCCGCTGTCCAATTCCGGGTAGACACCTTCGATCGTGATGGATTTCCAAGGCAGTTTCATAATGTCCTCTCTTTTGTTTGATCGGGGCTTTCCCCGACGCCTTCAGCGTCGAAGAAGGTCGTGGTATAGGGAATGGGTCCGTTTCGCGATGGCCGCCCAGCTGAAATGGTCCAGCACGCGGGCGCGGCCGGCTTTGCCCATCCGCACGGCGAGCCCCGGCGTCAGGGCCACCCGGTTGATGGCGGAGGCCAGATCGCGTGAAAATCCGGCGGGGTTCACCGGTTCGAACGGACTGGTCTTATGTTGGGCCATCTTCACCAGCAGCCCGGTCTTTCCGGGTTGGACGACCTCGCAGATCCCTCCGACGGCGCTGGCCACCACCGGGACCTCGCAGGACATGGCCTCGAGGTTGATGATCCCGAACGGCTCGTAGATGGACGGACAACAAAAAACCGTCGACGCCGAATAGAGCTGGATCAGCGTTTTCTTGTCGACCATCTCGTTGATCCAGACGATGTTGTTCCGGCCTCTGTTCATCTTTTGGATGGCCGCCCGCGTCTCCCGGGCGATCTCCGGAGTGTCCGGAGAGCTGGCGCACAGGACGATTTGGAGGCGCGGATCGATCGAGGGGATCGCATTGAGAAGATGCCGGATGCCTTTCTGGCGCGTGATGCGCCCGACGAAAAGAACGTTGGGGGAACGGATCCCGTACCGACGGATGACGGGCGAGGGGTCACACTTCCTGAACTCGTCGGGATCGATCCCGTTATGGATCACGTGGATGCGCCGGGACTCCACATCGAACAGCCGGAGGAGGTCCTGCTTCATGCTTCCCGAGACCGCGATGAGGGCGTCGGCGGATTCCAGGGCCTGTTTTTCCACCCAGCTGGACATGTCGTACCCTCGGCCGAGTTGTTCCCTTTTCCAAGGGCGGAGCGGTTCCAGCGAGTGTGTGGTGATCACCAGCGGGATCCCATAACAGTTCTTGATGAGGATCCCCCCCAGATGGGTGTACCAGGTATGACAATGGACGATGTCGGCGTCGGTGTCCCGGGCCGCGAAACGAACGCAGCGTTCGAAGGATTGAAGGGGCGATTTCAAGAGCGACGGACAACCCGCATAAATCTCCCGGAGAACGGGGAAACCCGTCACGCGGAGCCGGGGAGATCGCGCCCGTTGAGTCCCGAAACAGCGCACATCCATCTCCATGAGGCGGCTGAGTTCCCGGCTGAGATATTCGACGTGAATCCCGGCTCCACCGTACACGTGGGGTGGATACTCGTTCGTCAAGAACAACGCTTTCATGGGATCAGGAGGCGGGCTCCGCGGGAGGCGCGTCGGGAGACGTCGACGGAGCGGTGTCGGGAGAACCGGGCCCGGGTGACACGGTGTCGTCGGGCGGGATGAGTTCCTCCAGCCGGGGCAGGTCGTTCAGGGTCTTCAGACCGAATTGGCGCATGAAATCGATGGTCGTCCCGTAGAGGAGCGGCCGTCCGAGAGTTTCTTTCCGTCCCATGATCTTCACGAATTTCCGTTCCAGGAGGGTCTCGAGCACACCCGTCACCTCGACTCCGCGGATCTCTTCGATCTCTCCCCGGGTGATCGGCTGCTTGTAGGCGATGATGGACAAGGTCTCCATGGCGGAGATGGACAGGCGGAGAGTGGTCTTTTCCTTGAAGAGGCGGCGGACCCAGGTGCTGTAGGCCGCGCGCGACGCCATCTGATACCCGTTGGCCACGGCCATGACCTGCATGGGGGATTCCCGCTGGTCTAGTTCGCGACCGATCTCGGCGATCAATTCGGCGACCGCCTCGTCGGAAGTATAGTCGTCGCCGAGGATGGATTTAAAATCGGACTTTTGAAGCGGCCTGTCCGACATCCAGAGCAACAATTCCAGAATCTTCTTAATTTGAGGGTTGTCCATCGGTGAGGGGAAGCGTCTCCTGGTTTGTATCAAACATCTCTTCCGTAGCTTTGAGGACGCGGATCTCTCCGAAGACCTCGACCTGGCGCGCCACGATCTGCTTGAGCCGGATCAATTCCAGGAGAGCCAAAAAACACATGATCATCCCGTGGCGGGTCTTTTCCCTTGAAAAGATCTCACGGAAGGTGACCTGGGGATTGGTCTCCAGGAACGAGAGGAGGTCCCGGATCTTGACTTCGACAGGGATCTCCTGAAAGATGATCTCCTGGACGTTCTCTTTGAGTTCGGAGAGGACTTGTTTGAACGCCGCGATGAGGTCGAACATGGTGGCGTCGAGGGTGTAATCATCCTCCGTGAAAACGGGGGATCCCTTGTAGTGGACGTCCTTGTAAAGGTCCAATCGCTTCCCGAGTTCTTTGGCCGCCTCTTTGTACCGCTGATACTCCAAAAGTTTATTGACGAGTTCCGCGCGGGGGTCAGGCCCCTCGTTCCCCTCCGACGACGGCGCGGGCAGGAGCATGCGCGCCTTGACCTGCATGAGGGTGGACGCCATCACCAGGAACTCCCCCGCCACTTCCAGACTGAGTTCTTTGATGATGTCCAGATACGCCAGATACTCCGCCGTGATCTGGGCGATGGGGATGTCGTAGATGTCGAGGTCGTTGCGCTGGATCAAATAGAGAAGGAGATCGAGCGGTCCCTCGAAGATGTCCAGATTGACGTCCCAGTTCTTTTGCTGCAAAACCATCAGGCCAACCCCATGTTCCGGCGGACTTCCGCCATCGTCTGGCGCGCCACGTCGCGCGCTTTCCGGTTCCCCTCATCGAGGACCGCGCGGACGCATCCTTTGTCTTTCATCAGTTCCGCCCGGCGTTTCTGCATCGGCGCCATCGCCGCCAGGAGCAGTTCCGAGAGGTTCTTCTTACAGCTCACGCAACCGATGCGTCCCTCGCGGCATTCCTGTTCTCTGACGGCGGCCTCCTTATTGTAAATCTTGTGGAAGGCATAGACAACACATCCGTCGGGGTGCCCCTTGTCATCGGCCCTCTTTTTCTGGGGATCCGTGAACATGCGCGAGATCTTCTTGGAGATCGACTCCACGCTCTCCGAGATTTCGATGGTGTTCCCGTAGGATTTCGACATCTTGCGCGAATCCAATCCCGGCACCTTGGGGGTCGCGGATAAGAGCGGTTTCGGTTCGGGGAAGACGTCCCCGTAGAGGTGGTTGAACCGTTTGGCGACGTCCTGGGTGAACTCCACGTGGGACAACTGGTCTTCCCCCACCGGCACCGCCTCGGCCTTATAGATGAGGATGTCGGCCGCCTGAAGGACCGGATATCCCAGGAAACCGTGGGTGGTGATCTCCCGTTCGCTGAGTTCGCGCAATTGCTCCTTGTAGGTCGGGATCCGTTCCAACCAGCCGAGCGGGGTGATCATCGAAAAAAGGAGGGAGAGTTCCGCGTGTTCCATCACGCTGGACTGTTGAAAGAGCACGCTTTTTTGAGGGTCCAGCCCGGCCGACAGCCAATCCAACACCATGTCCTCGGCGTTTTGCCGGAACTCTTTCGTGTCATCGTAACCCGTGGTCAGGGCGTGCCAGTCCGCGACCATGTAGAAACATTCGTATTCGCCGGAGTCCTGCAATCGAACCCAGCGTTCCAGTGCCCCCCAATAGTTGCCCAGATGTAACCGACCCGAGGGGCGCATCCCCGATAAGATCCGTTTCATTGTCCGATCTATCCTTTCATTCCCATCAACGATGCGAACCATCCGACCATCGGCCGGAGGATCCAAGGCAACAGGTTGGTGGCGAACAGGCCCAGTAAAATCCATTGTCCCCAGGGGGCCCACCGGTCGTATCGATACGACAATCGCGGAGGGAGCAACCCGGAGATGATTCGGCTCCCGTCCAACGGCGGGATGGGGAGCAGGTTGAAAACGGCCAGGATCAGGTTCAGGAACCCGGCGAAACCGAAAAACCAGACCAGGAGCTCCTGCCAAGAGGGATCCAGGAGGGCCCAGGGCAGCCATCGGATGGAGAGGAGGGCCACGGATGCGACCACGAGATTGGCCCCCGGACCGGCGGCGGCGACCCAGATGGCATCGCGCCGGGGATGGTTCAATCTGTCATAGAAAACGGGGACGGGGCGGGCCCAGGCGAACATGGGCAACCCCAGGAAAAACAGCACTCCCGGCAACAAGAGCGTGCCGATCGGATCGATATGGGGGATCGGGTTGAGCGTCACCCGCCCCATCTGTCGGGCCGTGTCGTCTCCGCACAATTCGGCCACACGCCCGTGCGCGAATTCATGCACGGTCAGACTGAAGAGGATGACGGCCAGTCCAGCAAGGAGTTCCATAGGGCATTATGCTAATCGTTCCGAGGAAAATTGTCAATTATAAACTGGATTTCCTGCGCGCGGGTCTTCATTCTTCCGGACCAGCGTTCTCGACGGATTTTCTCGAATATCGCGTGATAAAGTTTCCCCGGTTTGTATCCCAACCGCAATAAATCATCCCCTGTCAAAAGAGGCCGGCTCCTCTCAAACCTCCGAAGCGGCGAGGACCGCGGGAGGGCTTTTCTGATGAATTCCTGGACCACCGGAGCCAGATTGTCCCAGCGGGAATCCATCGGCACCTGGTCTTTCTCCAGTTGATTCAGGATCTCGAGGCTCCTTCGCACCGATATCGTCGTCTCTTTGGGCGTTTCCAAACGCCTGCAGGCGTTCTGCGCTTCCGCCGGCGTCTGATAGCGACTCAGGACCAGCCAACGGTAAAGGATGCGGTCCTCCCTGGAATCCGGAGACAGCGCATCCAGACATCTCCGATGGAACGGGGTCCAGGCCCACGCGGGATCAAAAAAGACGCTCCCTCCCCACCGGAACAATCGTTCGAACACCGGGGTGGCTTTCAGTTCGGCGGCCATCGCTTCCAGTTCAGCCCTCTTCCGGGCCGGGCTCAGCCGGTCCGCATACTTTTTGGAGAAGGCCTCCTCCATCCGAGTGCGCGTCTCGGAGGAAGGACGGAAATTGAACCGTCCGGCATATCGGATGAGACGGAAAAGCCGCGTCGGATCGTCTTCGAAGCTTTTCGCATGGAGGATCCGAAGGGTCTTCCGGTCGACATCCAGGCGGCCCTGAAACGGATCTTCCAAGTCCCCCCAACGATCCGGGGTCACGTGGAGCGCCATCGCGTTGACCGAAAAATCGCGGCGCTGGAAATCCTCTCGAAGCGCCGCCGGCTCGACGATCGGAAGGGCCGCCGGTTGGACATAAGTCTCCCGCCGCGCCGAAGCCACATCCATCGTCGTCCCATCCGGGAAATGCACCGTGGCCGTCAAAAACGAGGGGTGCCACGTGATCCGTGAGGACCAACGTTTTGCCAATTCCTGGAGAAGGCGCGTGGTCGAGCCCTCGACGACCACATCCCAATCCAGGGACGGGACCCGGAGATACAGGTCACGGACGCTTCCCCCCACCAGACAAGCCGCCGATCCCTGGGTCTGAGATATGTCCCCCAGGAGCCGGAGCCGGTCGCGCCACAGCGCGGGGATCCGTCCCATCAGACGGTTCGAAGGGGTCGCAGCGGACTCTTTTTTATTTGGAGCAGCCAACAGGTCAGCCTCCTCGGATGATTTCGGGCAATGACAATCCTACTATTTTCGGGAACGCGCAATGGTCGCAGACCCATGGTTTCGTATCGCAAAAATCCTGAAACAACTGAAGGAGGCCCTGTTGTTGGCGTTCCTCGTTGAGAGCCACGCGGCGCGTCTTCTCAGAGCCCAGCAACCGATGGGCCATCAACCGGGAGACGCCGGCCGGTTCGCGCAACCGCAGTTTCCGATACATCCCATGGAGACGTTCTTCCGCCTTGGCATCGCGGCGACGGCGTATCTCGCGAAGGAGGGCCGGCAGATAGACATTGACCCACAACGCCTGAGACCGGTCCGGCCCGATCAGGGCGACATCGTGCGGAAAGCGGGTCGAGTTCCATGTGGCGCGTCGCGCGAAATATCCGGCGGGAGGAACGACGAAACCGGAGGGCTCGAGGATCACCGACGAATCGTTCTGCCAAAGAGTCCCTTTGGAAAGATAGTCCTCGGCCCAACCGTCCAACAACAGCGCCAATCCGGCCAAGCGGCGATGGGGATAATTCGTGGGCCGCACTCCTTTGAAGTTCCAATCCTCTCTCCCCATCGGCGTCAATGCCCCTCTGACCCGGTCCCAGAGCGCTTGTCGTCTGGCCAGACACGCATGGGTTTCCATATCGTCCGTCGGGCGCGGTTCAAGAAGCAGCCCCGCCACCCCGAAGAGGAGTGTCTCGATCATCTCTTTTCGTTCTTCCCCCTTGAAGGGACGAGCCAGGGACATGAGCGTCGGCAGGGGAAGGAGTTCGGCCAATCGAGCCATGGCTTTTTTATTCTTGGCGTATCCCAACCCTTCGCAGAAACGGGTATAGTCCGAGGGATCGTCCATCCGTCCCGTCTTGAGCAGGATCCGCCCGTCACCCGCCAGATTCAGAAGGGTCTCCACCGTCTCGTAATTGCGGATGGAGACCGCTTTTCCGCAGGATCCTTTCCCGCAACGGCTGTCATAGGGATAATTCTCGACATCGAAGGAATGTTCCAGGGCGTTCCAGGGTTGCGGGAGACGGCCGAGGAGCGATGCCGAGGGGATCTGTCTTCCATCCGCCGCGCGCGTCAGGAAGGCGGAGGAGGAAGGGAACAGATAGACATGGAGGACGACCTTGTTATAGCGCGGATTGCGATCGTGCCGGTGGGCCTTCCAATCGCGCGCGTGGACATCGATCTCGATATCGCCCTGCACCGGTTCATCGCCGAGGGTGAGTTGCGCGCCCTGAAAGTCGGGCCCCTCCCCCGTGTTCCATTCGCCCGGGGAATGGATGCTGATCCGATCCCCCCCAATGGTCCCCCAATGCCGACGGTCGAAGCGGGATTCATACCAGAGCATTTTGATGATCTTTTCGTTGAGTGTCTTCTCCGGCTCCCCGGGTCCGGAGAACCGATCCGAAACGTTCTGGGCGGGCGGGGCGGTTGAAATCCCATTCCGATATTTGTCGCGCAAATGGAGATAACTGTCGGAGAACCCCGTCTCCATCATCGGGGGGAGGACCCGGGTCACCGGGAGGCCCTCCGTGTCGATCGGAGATGTTCGGTCAACCGGCCCAGGACGTCGGAAGGGAGCCCGGCCCCTTCGGCCTGAAGAAAACCGGCCAACGCTTTCCTGATCGCCGAAGAATCAGCCGTCGTGACATCGACCACGGGCGTCTTGATGTCATGTTCCCGTCCGTCCACTTCTTTCGAGTTCACAAAACCGGTCCGGAACGAACGTCCATCCCATTCCCCCCAGCATTCGTTCCGTTCCCCCCGAAAAAGAGACAGGCAGGATATTTGAAAAGACACGATATCCCGATCCCGACGCCAAACGAAAAGGTCGCCGTTCTCGGAATGATACCACTCGCGACGAGCCCCGTTCCGGCTCGATTCCGCAGTGACATCCTGGCGTATCTTGGAAAGCATCGGGAGGGTCTTTTCAGGGAAGTTTCAAGGAATCGAGGAAGGCTATCGTCAGAGCCGGACTCTTGGGAAGATCATCCTTCCACTGAAGGTAGACGCTCAACCGGTCGTTGGCTTTGACGATGCGGTGGAGACCCTCCAATATCTGCTGGGACGGGCTTTTCCGCTCATGGGAGACATAGGGGAGAATGGCCGGCACTCCGGAACGGCGGGCCAGCGAGGGAGAGAGACGGGCGATCTTGATGCCCGCTGAAACCGCCAAGCTGGCGGCGATCTCCCCCTGGTCCTGTTCCTCCTGCTCTTTGGAGAGGAGAGAAACGAGGGTGTCCAGGCCGAAGAAAATCACCGGCGGATACTTGATCTTCTCTTCCTCGGGGGATGCGTCCTGTGATTTCTGAAAATCCGTCACTGTCTGCTTCTCCCATTTCTCCTTCTCGGCCAGAGAAGCGCTGGGATAGACGAAGGCCAAGAGTTCCGAATGGGGCTCATGGTACAAGAGGAACTTCTCCGCATACACATATTGTCCGCATCGGGGGCAGGCCACGACGTTCAACATCCCGGCGAGAAGGGATTCCCGGAGTTCCGGGGTCCGGTCCGCGTTCACCGAATCCCACAACACGGCGTCGAATTCTTCCCCGCAGGGGCATTTGACTGTCTTCTGGCTTGAAAATGACATGCGTTTCTCTTCCTTATCTTCCGGGTTTCAAGCGCGGGCCGATCAATGTTTGGGCATATTCGCCAACACGTCGCGAAGAGCCGTGTTCCGCGGATCCAGCCTGAGGGCGAGTTGGACCTCGCTCTTGGCCATGTCGTAGTTCCCGAAATCGAGATGGATGAGCCCGAGGATCTCGTGGATCTTCGGGTGGAACGGGTTGATGCCCGCCGCCTCATAGAGCACGTCGCGGGCTTCGTAATAACGGCCATCGTCGTAAAGGAGTTCACCCAGCATGATATAGACGGTGACATAGGAAGGATTTTTCTCGACCGCCGTGCGGAGATATTCTTCCGCTTTGGCGATATTGTCCTGAGCGATGAGCATCCGGGCCGCCCGCCCCAGCGCCACGCCGTTGTTCGGTTCAAGGTCCACCGCCTTCTGATATTGGACGGCGGCCACCGCGGTCTGGCCCTTCTGTTTCAGGCGATCCCCCAGTCGGATATGCCCCCGGCTGTCCGCCCCCACGAAAGAATCCACCTCGTCGATGTTTTGGAAATAGACCTTCGGAATGATCGCGCCCGTGGAGACCTCGATCTTCTTGTCGGACAGGGAACGTTTCCATTCCGCCTCCAGATCTTGTTCCGATATCCCCAACACCGAGACGAAGGACTCCTCTCGGGAGCGCGTCTTAAACGATCGCAACAAGGACACCAATGTCTTCTCCCCATAACGGTCCAGCATATACCCCACCGCATCGGAGACTTGGGCGAAAGCCAGGGAGACTTCTTCCTGGTCTTTCAGATACACCATGGAAGGTTCCATGCGCTGGAACGGGATGAGGGAATCCGTCTCGACGGCCTTGGCCAGGAGGTTCTGGGAGGAGGGCGGCGGTTCGTAGGATCCGTCGCGTCTCCAAGCGGTTTCGTAATAACGGGCGATCCCCTCATGCAGCCACAACGGACAGAGGGAGCCCGAAACCTGGGATATCAGATAATGATTGAATTCATGAGACAGGGCATCCAGCCATCGGTATCCGAGCGGCAATGATTGCGGGGAGACGATCATGATCCGCCTGAACTTGCAGATCCCGATGGCCCCCGACCGGTCCAATGTTTCCGAAGAGAGAGTGGAGGCCGCCGAAAAGGACTCCCGCGTGGGGTAGATCTCGACGATCACCGTGGTCGACGGCGTGAGACCGAATCGGTCTCCCATGCCGGTCCAGGCCTCTTCGAGGGCGGGGATGGCGTACAACAACAAGAACAGGTGGTCTTTGTCAGCTTGGAACCTGAAACGCGTTGACGTGGAGAGGATCTCTTCAAAACCGGTTGTGATCTCGACCAAACGGGAGAGGTAAGCCCGCTGCGCCTGCCCTCCACTGTCCGACGGGGGAAGCGATGTCAGTCGGTCCAGGGCGCCGGAATAATCCCCCGCGTAGGCCTTCACGAGAGATTCGATCTTGGAGTGGATGATTTGTTGTTTGGGAAGACGGAGCGATTCCAGGTAGTTCAAGACCGGTTGGAATTCCCCCGCCTCCAGATACCGCTCCGCCAAAAGCCAAGGAACCTCTGATTTTTGGAGCATTTTCTCCGGGTTGATGTAGGCATTGAAATCGAAGTGTTCTTCAGAACGAGCGAGGCCGACCCCGGGACAGATCCAGAGGAAGGCCGCCAACAGGGTTCCGACTGTTTGAGGGGACCGAAACGGGGTCTTTCTGTCCATCATTTATCCGGGGCCCACCGTTCATAATAGTCCCGGATCATCCTTTCATGGATTTTCGGATATTTCTCTTTCATAGATTGTAGCAATTCTTCCCGGAACTCCCTAGGAGGCTTGAACTCATCGGCGCCGGGGATATGGACGATTCCGGTGTGTCCGCCGGAAGGAGCATGACTCCCCATGGGCTGGAGCGATCCTGTCAATGGTTGGTCATAGGATTTTCCCAGAGTCGTCAATGATTGATAGCCCGAAGACATGGACTCATGGGAATCCTCCAGAAGACGGAGGGCTTTTTCTTGCCAGGAAACGCACGCATGCGTATCCGGATCATCCAACCGGGTGACCGCTTTTCCCATCGCGTCCGCGGCGTCGCTCAGACGGCGGATCAACTTCGGTTCCAGCACCGCCGTCTGACGGGCCATATCCTGGATTTCGGACCGAAGAGACCGCGTGTCCTTTTCCACGACGACTTGTTTCGACTGGATCTCCCGCACTTCTCTCCCCTCCGTCTCATCCATGACCGTTTTTTCGGGAAGGGGGGCCATCCGTCGATAGAGGGCGTCCTCTCCCTCTTTCAATCGGGAGAATCGCCCCGTCAATGCCGCATAATTCTCGGCGGCCGCCTTGAACGTTTCCGAATCGCCGCGACCTTTTCCCGTCGACGAGCTGGGGACGAGGCGATATTTCTGCAAGCGTTCACCGGCCCGTTCGATCCCGCGCAGGGCCTCCTCATAATGTCCCCGCGATTCCTGAGCGTTCCGGGGAGCCTGAGACAGGGCGCGGCCGCCCACCTCTATTCTCGTCTGCG
Organism: Elusimicrobiota bacterium; assembly: GCA_022709755.1. Taxonomy (GTDB): domain Bacteria; phylum Elusimicrobiota; class Elusimicrobia; order FEN-1173; family JAKLIF01; genus JAKLIF01. The sequence goes on from JAKLIF010000007.1 coordinate 24,691, forward strand.
CCGCCAATTCCAATATCCGGGTCACGCGAAACCGGAGTTCCCCCGCCAACGAGATATCGTCTTCCTTCGCCACTCGGACGAGAGCTTCGTTCAGGGCCGCGATGTGTTTGTCGAAGTCGGTCTCCAATTCGGCCAAGAGCGCTTTTTCGGCCTCCAAGAGACGTGGGACCAGTCGTTTCGAGACATCGAGTGTCCGGTCCCTCAATCCCCGCTGCCGGTCCACCAGTTCCTGGAGCTTCGCCTGGGACCGCTCGTAAGATTCCCGGAACCGGTCGTCGAACCAACCGAATTCCCCCGGTACATTCCGGGAAGCTTCCCGGAGGGTCCGTTGCATCTCCGTCAGACGATCCAACACTTGGCGGGCCGCGGCGAGAGCCGACGAGGCATCCCCCCGGTTCAGAGCGGACTGAATCTCGTTCAATCCCGATTGGACTTGATCCAGACGGAGGTTTTTCACGGAGGGCTGATTGATGAATTCCTCGGGAAGTTCCTGGGGCATGGATTGGAGCTGACGGAGGATGCGATCCATCATCTCGTGGGCCGCTCGCATGATTTCCGTCAGTTTCTTCTGGTCTTCGGGCCGGAGGGCTGTCCCCTCCTTCCCCCCCATCTCCTCCGAAAGGGTCTGTATGGATTCAGTGAGGGCCTCCTGGTTTTTGAAAAGGGCCCGCATCTTCTGCGCTTGAGACACATCTTCCGACAACAACGTCATCCGTTCCAGTGTCGATATGATCTCCTCCATGGCCCGTCCCGCCGAGGCGTCATCCCCGGTCCGGAGGGCCTCCATCGCCCGAGGAGAAGAAATGTTGTTCAAATCGCCCAAAAGATTCCGCATCCCTTCGTGTTCATACCACACGAGGCGGTCGGTGAGCGGATCCTTCGACATCCGATCGAGCAATTCCGAAAGTGCCTTTTCCTTACGGAGAAGCCCCCCCTGGAGTTCGCTCTGCCGCCCGACCAATCCTGCGGAATCTCGCGGCACCGATTTCAATCCTTCCCTGATCAGTGTCTGTTCCGCCAGGGCCGAGAGGAGGTCATGACGGAATTCCTGGAGCGCGGAATCGATCCGAAGATGCTCCTCGTCATATGAGGCGATTTCGAGCGTGTAGACGGCGGAACGGCCTGTCAGGGGGCCGGTCAGCGTGTTGAGGTCAACCACTGTCAGGTAATATCGGAGACGATCCCCGGGTTTCAACGGGAGCGAATCCAATCGCCAAACGGCCTCATCCGTCTTTTCTTGCACCGCCGGCCGGATGCTCTTCAGTCTGATATCCTGCACGGGGCCGTCTTTGATCTGATACGCCAGTCGAATCTCCGCGACGCCGTAATCGTCGACAGCCCGATAGACGAGCCTCACCGGATCGCGGAGAGACAAGAGCAGATCCTGCGCCGGGGACAATATCTGAATGGACGGCACCTGATCCTTGATGACGTCCACATGGAACCGTTCCGATGTTTCCACGACCGAGGGGGCTCCGGGTGGAACCCATTGAAAACTGAAGTCCGCATTTTCGGTCACATCGAAAGTGGACTCCACATGGAGGGCATCGGATTGGCGGACCGGAAGGATCCGATCGTCGGAGAAGAGCAGGCAAGCCGAATGGACGGGCTTGTTCAACTCCCCCCGGACCGTGATCCGGGATCCTGTCAAGGCCCGGACCGTCAGGACGCGGGATAATTCCTCCGATGGAAGCCCGGTGTAGGGGGGCGGGACAACCGTCAGATGGAGCCGCTCAAACTGGACCGGTTCCACCGGGCTCAACTGGAATTCGCGGGAGGTTTCCCCCCTCCACCGCACCCGATAGACCAATGGATCCAGAAGTTCCGCCAGTGGATAGATGAAAGTCCGCTGATCGATCCTGGACAGAAGGCGTTTTTCCCAAGAAGCCGGTCCGCTCCGCTGGGATGCGGGCGAACGGACCCACAATTCCGGTTCCCATTCATCGAAAGATGTTTCCTCGCCGGCGGGCCCGTTATCAGAGATCCGGATCGTCACGTCCTTGCGCCGGGGTCCTGTATAATCTCCCGGAGAAATAAGAAGTCGATCCATCAACGACGAATGACCGAACGGATAGACACAGGGTCCCCATCCCGACATCGCTTCGGCCGGCAATATCCAACGGCTCCCGGCGATCAGGGTGAGAACCGCCAGGCAGACCAGCGCTTTTGCCCACACCCTGCCGGGGCTGAACCGTTCCCGGAAATTGACATTCGACAATTCTTCGAGGACCTGATTGATCGCCTTTTCCGCGATGGGGCGGGATATCCCGGTGTCATCGCCCGTCATCCGAGAAAGCTCCCAGGCGTTCAGGAAACCGTCGGGAACCGCCAGCCATTCCCCGATCCTCAGGGCGGTCTTGCGGAGGCCCCACTGACGAGGGGATCCCATGACCGAGACCCCGTAGAGACCCGAAACTGCCAGACCGACGCTCCAGAGAACTTGTGTCATCCGGAGGGCGGGAGAGAACAGAAATACAATGGACGAAAGAGCGGCGACCACACCGACATACCCGATCAGAAAGCGATACGCCATTTCAAGGAAACCGTAGGCGATCCTCCATCGGTAGGCCCGGATCAAAAAACGGCGGAGGAGTGACGGGGTGTCAGTCACGGGGACCCTCGCCCGTCCGATGGGATATACTCTCCAATTCGCGGCGAGCATCGGCATCGTCGGTGATATCAAAAACCAGAATACTGCGGGCCACCAGAGCCACGGGATCCCGTTGTCGAAGCCATCGGAAGAGGTTTTTATCGGCGTAATACGTGTGCTGATAGTTCGTGGCCGATATGGCGAAAAGTGTTCGCGGCGATGAGAACGCGTCGATGGAGTCGCCCGTCATCGGGGGCATGGTGATCCCCGCGACAGGCACATAGGCGATCCCGTACGCGCGGGGGTCCCCCGTCCCGAAATAGCTCAGATAGATCCCCCGGATATTTTGCCTGACCATATAACGCTTGAGTTCACGGAGACCCTGTCCCCAATCGACGTTGGAATCAGACATATAGCGGTACCCGTGCCGGGACCCGCCGACCGCCTCATTGAAGTAGGAAATGAAAAAGGGAGAGACCATCAGCGTCGTGGCGGCCTGAAGGATCCCTCCCAGGACGAACCACCGGCGATGTGTGTCCCACAAGGACTGGATCCCCACCGCGAGAGCGGCATAGAGGAACGGGTAAACGGGCAAGATGTGGCGATGTCCGATCTGGACCGACGAGGCGCAGGCGATCGCGAAATAAACGGCGGGTGGCAGAATCAACCACCAAGGAAGGCGGATTTTTTTCTTCCACGCGAGCGCCGCAAGCCAGACCATCCCGGCCAGTTCCGGCAACGTGGATTTCAGAAGGAAGGCGACCGGAAAATAGTACCACCATCCCGTCGTCCCATGTTGTCCCAACAGGAAAGAAGAACGCCCCCCCTGCAACCGTTCGTAGGTGTATCTCAATCCTTCAAGGAAGACGGGCACCCCCGTCACGTGATAGACCATGGAAACCGTCACGGCGGCCCCGACCCCCACCAGGATGACGCTCCGCAGGGACCAAGCCGGTTTCTTGTAGACCAGTCGGAGCGCCAACACGGGCCCGACAGCGAGGAATGAAAACTTGCTGCACATCATGAAGCCGAGGGAGAGAGCGGCCCCGGCCACCGACAGCCGATCCTGTTCCTGTTCCAATCGGCCCATGAAGTAAAAAAACGAGAAGTAGAATGCCGTAAAGAGGTAGTCCGTGGTCACCAGAGTGCCGTGTGCTAAGAACGAAGGGCTGAACACTCCCAGGACGAACACGCACCATCCAGCCAGAGGCCCCGTCACCGTCGACATCGCTCTGAACAGGAAGAGGAGGAAAAGACAGGAGAGGAAGAGGATGGAACAACGTCCCCAGGTCATCATCCGATCGGCAGAGACGCGGTTCTTGTAAAGGAAATCATGTGCGAACCGATATTGATCGTCCGCGCGAGACCAATCCCGGCGGGTCCAGAGAGGATGATCCCGGGGGATCTCCGGGGAAGCCGCCAAGAGCGGAATCGCGGCGGCCAGGGAGGACAACGGAGGATGGTGGAGACCATTCATCCGATAATCGCCGGTGGACAGATAAACAAAGCCGGCTGTCAGATGGAGCGGTTCATCGAACGTGGGAGACAACCGAAGGATGGATCCGACACCGAGCCACACGTGCGCAATCAATCCCGCCGCCAATCCCAATCCCACGAAACGACGGGAACGGGGAGAGTGTGTTTTCAATCGGTCATGGCCCATCGTTCCGCTCCGTCGATTCCTTGAAAGAACGGGCTTTCCGGAGAAAAGCCAAAATCTGATCGTTGGGGTTCAACTGATAGGCCTTCTCCATATAGTGAGCGGCCATCCCCCAATCGGCGTTCCAATAGGTGACTCCCAGATTGTAATAAGCCTGCGCCAGGGAAGGATTCTCCTCGAAGGATTGTTGATAGAATTTCCTGGCGTTTTCCAACCGCCCCCTCTTCTCTTCCAAAACCCCGCGAGACAATGAAACTTCCGCCGCCCCCCTTCTTATCTCCGCGACCAGGGAGGGAAGACTGTTATATTGCTCGGCCAGACCGATCACCCGGGTATAAGCCCGTCCGGCCCGTTGATAACGGGCGGCGGATTCCTCATAGCGGCCCTCGGAAAAATCGCAATACCCCAGGTTGAAATGGGCGGAGGGATCCTGGGGGTCATGGGACATCGCTTTTCGGAACCAATTCCTCGCCGAGGTCCAATCTTTCGCGCCCATCGAATCCATTCCCTTCTTCATATAGGCCTTGGCATATTCCGTCTCCAAATCATGGGTGAAAAAATCCGTCGGCTCCTTCATCCCCCTGGTGACGTAGAAAACGGATGCCTCCGTCCGGCGGACGGAGGACGGATGATAGGCCAGGGACACCAACCCGTTGTTGCGGAGGGGCCATCCCGCCGGCAGAGAGAGGGTCACGTCGCCGGAGAGCTGGATCGGACGGTTGCGGTTGTCCCCCACGAAAGCGGACCAGTCCTCGGGAGACGAGACCGGGCGGAGGGCCACCCACTCGTTCTGTTGCATCAACATCTCCCGATACCACGGGCTCCCCATCAGGCCTTGGGCGATCACCGAAATGTCCGGACGTTTTTTTTGGACCAGGGTCATCTCCCATCCCGAGAAGAGTTGCACGTCCTCGTGCATGACGAGGATAGCCTCCGGCAGACAAGAGCGGAAAACGTTGCCGATATAATCGCGTGAATGGAGCGTCCATCGTTTATTCGAACGAGAGGCGTGGGTGGAGATGTTCCAGGACACGACCCCGATCAGGGTGAAAAACGCCATCAGCCGGGCCGTCTTGGAGGACGCCCGATCGACGATTCGACAGATTCCTTCAGCCAGGAGGACCGCCAAGATGAAATGCGGCACGAGGTAATGGGCTTCGACGATGGCCACCGCATGAGGGTTCGGCGGCATATTGGCCAGATAGATGAACAACGGTCCCGTCACGCCGAGGGCGATGAGCGAGAAACAGAACAACTCGCGGTGACGGCGGAACAACGGGACGACCCCCGCGGCGACCAGAAGGAGACCCGCTCCCGAGAAAGCGACGGCGGTGTTTTTGGAGAACAAAACAATCTCAGACCAAAAGTTCTCCCCGCTCCGATAGGATTGAGACAATAGATCCAGCGTCCCCCCGTGCGTCTTCCGCATGAGACTGCCCAGGAAGTTCTGAAACGTTTCCGGATTATTCCAATCGACCCAGGGTTGACAAGCCGAACGAATCGGCAGATAAAGGAAAACCGAGAATCCGAGGACAAAGAAGAGGGCGGCTCCCCATCGGGGCCACGGTTCACGGCGCGACCAAAAGACCCAAAGGACCGCCGGGAGTAACAGGATGACCTCGGAGCGAAGTCCGGCCCCCAATCCCATGAGGAACCAGACGATCGGCCCGGGGGTTTTCAGACGGAACAGGGCCAACATCATCAGGGCGATGAAAAGGATCCCCCACGAATACATTTCGGAAAGGGTTCCCAGTTCCCAAAAGACAGGGGACGTTCCCAGGAGAGCCGCGGCCCCGATCGCGGACCACGACAACCCCGGGCCGACGATCAACACGAAGACGGATAAAGCCGAAGCGGCTCCCAAAGCCGACAGGAGATTGATCCGGTAAGACATGTTCCCGAGGGGAAGGACCGAAACCGCTTTCCCCAACATCGCGTAGAGCGGGTAACCCGGTGAATGCCCGACCCCCAGCGTGAGGGCGTTGGTGACCATCTCGCCGGTATCCCGATAAGGGACCAGGGTTCCGCCGGCCGAATAGATGAAGAAAGCCAGGCAGCCGAGGAAGAACAAGACCCAACGCCGCCGGTTCATAGACGGGATATGTCCCTTCTCTGAAGACGGGCGAGGCTCTCCCTGGCGGCCCGATGATCCGGTTTCAACTCCAAGGTCTTCTCGAAAGAAGCGCGGACTTTCGCCCAGTCCCCCTCCTTCCAATGAATGACCCCCATGTTGTAATAAGATTCCGCATAGGTGGGGTCCACACGAACAGCTTCCTCATAGGAAACCATCGCTTCCCGGAAACGCTCCTGCCCCGCGTAGAGGACCCCCAGATTATTCCACAGATAGGCCTCGGTCGGGGTCATCTTCAAGAGCGCCTTGTATGATTCCTCCGCTTCCCGGAAACGGCCGGACCGGTGATATTGAACCGCCAAGGAAAGCCTCCAGGAAGAAGCCCCCTGTCTTTGGGCCCGTGAGAAATGCCAGGAGGCACGGCGCTCCTGGCCGAGGAGGACCTCGTATTCCCCCATCAGCTGGTCGTGGGACAGCATCAAATGTTTCTCACGTCCCCCCGGTTTTACCGACGGGTCCGGTCTCCAAACGTAAAAAAGACCGTACGGGTGGGCGGGAGACACCGAGGGGCCGTGGTCGAGGACCGCATAGAGGAGGCCTCTCTGAACCCGGGGGAGTCGAATCTGACGGACATCGAGAGTGGCGTACCGGACAGGTCTCGTCGAACTCTCGATCAGCCGTCCTTCTACTTTTTCCCGACGGGCCAAACGCGGCGCGCCCCAGACCCCATAATAGTCGTCGCCATAGATATTCTCCGTGACCCCGGCATTACAGTCGACGAACAAAACATCCGGCCTCTTCTTCGCGCACGCAAAATAGTAGAGCATTCCGAACTCCGTTTCATCGGCCCGGTCTGAAAAGAAGACGGCTTGGGGAGGCAAGGTGCGGAGGAGGTCGGTGGCGTGATCTCTCACGGTGAAATACGACCGGTGCCCGGCCGAAGGAAAAGCCGTGACCTGACCGATCGAGAGTAATACCAAGAGGAGCGCCAACGGTTTCCCGAACCGCCCCAGACCGGCGGGAGCCCGATTCCACAGGAACGCAATCCCCCGGAAGACAGGGAGGATGCAAATTCCCAAGGGAAGTAAGATGAAACGTTCGATCAGTTCGTGGGAAGACTCAGAGGGCGTCACGTTGGCCCAAAACAGGAAAAAAGGGCCGCTGGCGGCGATGACGGCGGCTAAGAACAGGGAGAACGTTCCGGTCTTCTGTCTCAACCCCTGGACCAGACCGATCACACACAGAGAGACGCCTCCCCAGCCGATGTTACGAACAACGACGTCGATGAAATATCCTGTCTGTTTCACCAAGGTGTCTATCCCCCTCGAGGCCACGGCTCCTTGGGCCAACTGAAGACTCCCATAACGGGCTCGTCTGACGACGTTCCAGAAGCGCTCCCATGTATCCGGGTTCTCCCAATCCAGGAGGGGATTGCGCAAAGACCGGACAGGCAGATATGCATAGAGGGATAGTCCGAGGAGGAACAAGCCCAGACTCGCCCAGAGAATCTTCGTTGAAAACGGTCTACTCCGATGATGAAGGATCATCGCCAACAGGACGGCGGGGGAGAGAAGGAGGAGCGTGTGATGATTTCCAAGACCCAGACCCCACAAGAGCATGAAAAGAAGGATCCGGCGGGGGGTCCTTTTCTCCATGAGCAGAACGAGAACCATACCCCACAACAAGTTGAGCGAGAACACTTCACACGATATGGCTAATTTATAGACGAGAGGCGACAATCCGATCAAAACAGCCGCCCCGGCGAAGAGCGGAGTCTCCCCCTTTTCCTTCCGTGTCGCATAAAGAGCGATGGCCCATGTCAGGGCCGTCACGAAACCGGAAAAAAGGTTCATCCGGTAGGCGGGGTTTGAAACGGGCATCAGGACACTGAAGATATTCCCCAGCAGACCGAAGAGAGGATATCCCGGGGAATGGGCGATGCCCAAGAGCAGGGCCGCCGCGGTGAGTTCGGAGGAATCGCCCGTAAAAGGCGTGGGGGCCGTCCCCGCCGCATAAGCGCCGAACAAGAGGATAAAAACGGAGACACTCCACCCCAGACCTTGCGTTTCGGTCCGTATCGATGAGGGACCGGTCATGCTCATCGGGCCGACGTTCCCCTCACTCCCTGGAGCTTCTGGCGTGCGATGGGGAGGTAGGCCTGGGCTCCGGCGTGGGCCGGATTGATTTCCAACGTCTGCTGGAGCAGGCGCACGACGAGGGGCCAATCGCCTTTTTTCCAATTCAGAACCGCCAGGTTATAGAGCGCGTCCGGGTTGCGCGGATCCCATTCCAGAACCAGGCGGTACCACCCCATGGACTGATCCAACGCACCGCGCTTTTCGGCGATCGCGCCCAGGTTTGTGGCGGCGGCCCCATTCCTCGGATCGACGGCCAGACAGTCACGATAGAAACGTTCGGCGTCATCCAGACGGTCGGCGCGCAGGAGTTGATACGCCAGTTCATGATACAGGTAGACCAGATTGCTCTTGAGCCAAGGGACTCGGGGCCCCATCCGATAAGCGCGACGGAGGGCCCGGCGGGATTCCTCGACCGTCCCCTCTCGGAAGAGTTGTTTGGCCATCATGAACGGGAAGAAGGGCGTCAGGGCGATGGTGCGATAATCCCGGGTCGCGGGAGGATAGATGGACCTCAGACTGAAAAAGGGCCACGGAGCCGGACCCGATGGAATCGATCCCGCGTGAGACAACGCCTCGTAAAGGAACCCCCTCTGAACCAATGGGTGGTCCTCGAGGATGCGTTCGTTCATCGTGGAATAGAAAAGTCGCGAATATCCGAGATACGCTTTCTCGATCTCCTCCCGTCGACGGTCCTTTTCCTGTTTGGTCAATTGCCTGAAATCGGAACCATAGGGGTTCCTGAATATCAGGCCTCCCCGATCAAAAACGGTCAAATCCGGCCTCTGTCGGCGCACATACAACTGGTAGGCCGTCCCGAAAAACGTATCATCCCCGCCATCCATCGCGAAGGTGGCCTTCACGGGGAGAGTCCGCAGGATATTGATGCTGTAGTCGTTCACCAGATAATCGTATCTCTTGGGATAGGCGGAAGCGGATCGGACAAAAAGGATGCCCGGAATAACCAACACCGCCACGACCACCGGTCCGAGCGCCCGGCGGATGCCGTCCGCGCCGAAACCGGCGAAAAGAGACAGCGCCATCACGGGAAAGATATAAAACCGTTCCAATATACCGTCCGATTGACCGTCGAAGGGCAGGTTCCCCAACCAAGCGAAGAAGGGCCCTGTCATGAGAAAAGCCAGGAGGAAGATCGGACCAGCCCGTTGTTTACCGACGAAGCAGAAGACGATCCCCAGAATAACCAACACGAGTCCAGGGAGTGTGACCTGTTCCCGGAGTGCCATAAAGAACCGCCGTTCCTGTCGAAGAAATCCCGTCACGGTCCGAGACGGGGTCTCTCCCAACGAGAGGGAGAGCGTGCCGTAATCTTTTCTCAGGATCGCGCGATACGTGCGGGCCAGATCCTTCGGTTGGCCCCAATTCAACGAGGGGTTCTGGCGTGACCGGATGGGAAGGACGAGATAAACGCACAGCCCGCCGATAAAGACGATGAGAGCGAGGGACGAAATCCGTATGATCCGTTTCCAATCCCGTGATCCCGTTGCCGCAAGTATCCCGCCCCCGGCCCAAACCAATGCTGGCACCAACAAGATCAACGTCTGATGGTTTCCGAAGCCAAGTCCCAGGACGAGCGCGGACAGCAGAAGGCGACGAAGAGCCGGACCGTTTTCCGTGTCTTTCCGGGGAACGACCAGCATCAGGGCGAGGATTCCGAACAGCGAATTGAGTTGGAACACTTCTGTGACCAGCGAATGATGGAAAAAGGCCGGCGAAAAAGCGAGGAAAAGCGTTCCGACGGAGGCCCCCCAGGGAGACACGCCCACGATCCGCTGTGCTTGAAAAAAAACGATGAGAGCCAGGACGCCGGCGAGGGCGGACAGCAGATTGATGCGATAGCCTTCGTTTCCGACGGATAAAAAAACCGACACGGCTTTCCCCGACAAGGAATACAGGGGATAAGAAGGCGCATGCGGGAGCGAAAGGGTCGCCCCCGCCGTGATGAATTCCCCGGAGTCCCCCACCGTGACCCCGGGCGCGGCCCAGGCCACATAAAGTCCCCAGAGAAGGAGGGCTCCCAAGGCCAGACCGAACCGTTCTTGAATGGACGATTTCACCATTTTCCCCAACGTTTTCTCAACAACCATTCTACTAGAAGGATTCCGACGATGCAAAAAAAGATCCAAGGGGAATCCCACACGGTCTTCTTCCCTGAAAATCCCCAGGATTCTTTCGGTAATTTCTTTTTCAACCATGCTTCGGACAGTTGGTCGGCGGGGATGAATTCCCCTCCTGTCCGCTGAGAGAGCCCCTTCAGAAGATCGAAATCGGTGTTCACGTTCGAGGCCTCATCCCAATCATGGCCGACGGTCAATAATCGGACATCCTCTCCCAAACGACGGCTCTTATCGACGGCCCAAGCCTTGACTCTATAGCGTCCCGGCTGCACCAACGACAAATAGTCGGCGTAAATCCCGGGCGCGGTGGGAACGAGCCTCCGTGTTTCCTGAACATCGGACGGGGAAAGGACGGAAAGGTGCACCTGGGCCGTGGCGTCCGGGCGGTACATCTCGTCCCTGACATGGACGCGCACGGGAACATGTTCGGACAACGCCATGTTTTCCGTCGGGATCTCCAGATGCACTAATTGAAAGTCATCGGCCGAAGCCAACCAGCGCAGGACATTGTTCCAGAATTGTTGATAGACCCATGCGCCGGCCCCCTTCCCCTCATCCGTCATCGCCCAGCGCCACAGGGTCAGAACTCCGATCTGGAGGATCCGCCCTTGACCCGATGATGATGCGGCGACGACGGGGAAGAGTCGGCCTTCATGGCGGTAACCGGCCAGAAGGGCCCCTCGGAGGTTCAACGTTTCCGGGAACACCCCATTGCCCTCCAGAGCCGGCATCTGTGACCATTGACGCCGGCTCTCTTCCGCGTTCTCGCTCAATGTCATGACCGGATGACGGCTGTTGAACTCGTTCAGATGAAACCGTTTCGTCAGGCCGGCGGAGATCGGTCCCCACCGGACGGGTGACATCTCCTCGAAGAGGGTGTTCCGGTATGGGCCTTCCGGACCGAGAACCGACGAATCTCCCATGAGGAGAAGTCCCCCTCCCCGATCCACGAACTCGCGAAAAACGGATAACGAGGACGGACCGATCCCGAACTGCCGGAATGAGAACTGTTCCAGGATCACCACATCAAACGTCTTGACCTGGTTCAGCAGGATGTCCTGCGAAGGGAAGGGGATGAGCGCCAATTGGTCGTCGGGGATGGAGAAGGCGTCCTGAGGGTCTCTCAGTATCACGAAGGACACCAGTTCCACCGACGGATTCGTCTTGAGCTGATGACGGAGGAACGCATAACTCGGTCCCGGTTGTCCGCTGATGTATAGAACACGCAATTTATCCCGGGACACGTTCAGCCAGAACCGTTTCGTATTGTTCTTCGTATTCGCTTCGCCCCGATAGGACGGGACGCGCACGGAATATCCGATCGTTCCCGTGCGCGTCGGCTGAAAACGAAAGCGGCTTTCGGTGACGGCCACGGAGGTTGACAGGGAGATCTCTTGGGAAGCCACCAGCCGTCTCTCCTCATAGAGTTGGACGGTAACGGAAGAGGCCGTCAACCGGTCCTTTCTGATCCGGAAGGTGACTTCGGTATCCGTATCCTTGAAAGCAAAGGGTGGAGAGGAAACATTCTCGACGGAAAGGTCCGCGGTTTGATCCTCTCTTCCGATCCCGATGGTGAAGACAGGAACGCCCATCTTGGGGAGTTCGGCCAACGGGTTCCGCGGGCCGCCGTGTCGCCCGTCGCTGAGCAGGATCACGGCGTCCAGACTGCCGGTCGACCGGGTCAGTTGCCCCATCACGCAAAGATCCGTCATCGGAGAAACCGGCCTCATCCCCGAGATATTCTCGATATCCGTCCTCGCCAATACCCCATTCAAGACATGGTAGTCCGCCTGCCAGCCGCGACCCAAAACCGATTCGACTTTTCGGGTCGATTCGACCGCGATCTCCCACCGTGTCTTCAAGGTCGACGACAATCCCGCCGACACCCCCATGCTCTCCGATGAATCCAGGACCACCGCCAGGCGGACCGACTCTTTCCGGGTGCGCTTTTGCGCCGCCGGTTGGAATGAGACGTAGACGAGGAGGGCCAGGAGCAAAAGTCGCAACAGTCCCAACACGGTCCGTTGCCGGCCGGGAGCATGAGTGACCCATTCATAAAAGATCCCCCCGAACGTCCCCCCAATGACCAGGACGACAGCAATCCATTCCACAAGCGATAGGGAAGGAGCGACGAGTGTCATATCAACGGTTCATCTTCCTTTCCAGAAACGGTTGGTGGATGGCGTCCGTCTTATATGTTCCTGTCAGGCCGAACATGATCAGGTTCAGCGTCATCTTGAACGATTCGTTCCGCTGAACGTCTCCGCCCGGTTCGCAACCGAGCAGATATCGGCCCATATAATCCCGATACCATGCGCCATGAAGGTCGTTCCCGCAAAAAACAACGGCCGTCCGGGACTGGATACGGAGGATCGACAGGTTCGATTCGGTCTGACGACGCCCCGCGACCGTCCTCAAGAGGAAAAAGGATCGGAGGATCGGGTGATCGGGAGGAAGAGCTTCCCAGGTGGAATCAGGCAGGACCTGGGACAGGATCCGCCGGACGGAACGGCGGAACGGGCCATTTTTGTCGGCATCGGAATCATCGACGATGAGTAGTCCTCCGGCCTGAAGATAACGCCGCAAGACCACCGCCTCCTGCTCGGTGAACGGAACGGGGCCTCTCCCCATCCAGACAAGATAAGGGGACTCGAACAAGAGGGGATCGTTCAACGAGACCACCCGGCGTTCCGGCCAGGGCGTCAAACTGGTCGTGTTCTGGAGATAGGATGCGATCGCGGGCCAGATGGTCGGGTAAGGGTCCCAATCCCCCTCGTATTTCAGTTGTGTGAACACAAACCGGTTGGCCGGAACCGTATCCTCCGCCCGGACGGACATCCCGACGGTCACCAAGAAAAATGACAAGACAACCCTCGTCAACACATTCCGACTCCTATTTTCTGTGAGAAACAAGCCACGTCTCCGCCAGGAGCAAGACAAACAACAGGGTGATCAGATAGGGGAATAATTCCTGTCCGGACAGGGCCTTGTTAATTCGCTCGGATAATTCCCCTTCGTCGGGAGCCAAGACCGGCAACAGAAGCGGGTAATTCCGCGAGATCAATTCTGTCCCGACAGGCTTCAGGTCCCCTTCCCCTTTATCCCGCACCACGTTGACGGCGAACACGTCCTCGTGCTTTCCCTTCGAATCCGTCCACCGGAGCGAATAGTGTCCGGGGATGTTCGTCCTCGGATAAAGGATCGACGCCCCCTCGACCGGAAGTTTCTCCTGGACACCATCCGGCCTGGAAACCTGAACGGACGAGACGGTCTTGTCTTCAAACCGATGGGAATAAGGCTCATCGACGGTCAGATCCCGACGTCCCGGTTCATCCCCTTCTCCGGCCAGATATCCCAGGACCTCACGACAGAGCGCCGGGAAAAGAGGTTTCGAGGGAAGATTGGTCCAATCCCGGTCGATGGTGGTGGTCAGCAGGGCGGTGCGGCCTTTTCGCTCCAATTGATCGGTCAAGTAGGGGCCGGTGACCAGAAGAGGGTATCGCCCGGTCTTCGTTGCCAAGAGGACCCGCGCTCCCGGGGCGGGCTGCACTTGCAGTATCCGGCGGATCTCCAAACGATCGTATTCATAATCCGTGTCCGGTGCGGGAGCGGTTTCGTCGTCGACGCGAATCACTCTCTCGCCTGGAAGATCCATCGGCTTGACGTACTGGGCCGGGAAGATCCCGCTTGAAGAAGGCCATCCCGACACCTGAGACCCGGCGGTCATCCAAAGCCCTCCCCCCCGCTCCAGATGACTGACGAGCTGAGGCCACCACGATTCGACGATCCGGCCCGGGTTACAGAGGATCAGCACCTTCCAATCGGACAGATCCAAAGAAGCGAATGCATCCGGAGGTTCGATGCGGTAACGGAGCCCGCTTTTTTCAAGTGATCGGAGCACGTTCTCCAAATAGTAGGTCTCATTCGAGACAGGTGACAAACCCGGTTCGCCATTGACCACCAGGACGCCATAAGGATCTTCTTTTTTGACGGTGAAGTAGAACTCGTCATCGAGAGCCAGGTTGTCCGAGGCCAGAGCAAAGCGTGCGCGCCGTTGAGAAGCCGTCGGATTCGGCATCATGAAGACGATGTCCCGGGACTCTCGGTCCAGGACGACGCGATCGTGAACGGCCATCTGTTCGCCCGAAAAGAGGCTCCAGCCCGTCTGGACATGACCGGAAAGATTCCAGGCCCGGATCCGGCTCCTCCCCGCGGTCACGGTCTCATCGGTCGAAAGAGGATATTCGACGCGTTCAACGGCCCGATTGGACAGAGTATGTCCGATACGCAGAATCACCAGCGGGACTGAACGGACAGGCCCGCCGACGCCGGGGGCCGTCCCCCCCTCTTGGTCCCGCCACCCATGTTCGGCCGCATCGGAAAAAAGGAGTATCGCCTTCTCTGAATTCGTTTCGTGCTCCATCATCCTCAAGGCGGATTCCACCGCCTGCCCGACGTCAGTCGGACGGAATGTGTGAGAGACCCCCGACAGGGTCTCCCGGATCTTCTCATAATCCGAGGACGGGGGCAGGGAGGCTTCAATCCGGTCGGAGAAGACGATCAGTCCGACACGCTCGCCGTTCCGGAGCGAACGGAGATAGGATTCGACATCGACCTTCAGTCGTTCCCAATTCGTCAACCCCGCCTCTCGCAGGGACATGGAGTAGGAGGCATCGGCAAGGATCACCACGCTCCTCGATTCGGCGTGAGACTTCATATCGCGCCAGGACACACGGGGACGAGCGAAGAGAAGGACCAATCCTCCCAGCATCAGCGTCCGGATGGCCAGCAAGAGCCATCGCCGCATCCGAAAACGGTAGAAACTGTCCGTCATCGCTTGCCGAACAAACGCGACATAGGAGAACTCCACCGAACGGGGTTTTCGTTGATGGAGCCAATGGAGGATGACCGGAATCGCCATCAACGGAAGCGCCCAAAGGAAGAACGGCTGGAGGAATTGGAACCTCATCGAACAGACGGAGTGCCCGCCCCCCCCGGTCGCCGGCGATCGAGAAAATTCCTCAGGTTGGCCGCCAAGGGGACGGATGTTTCAACCAACGTGTAGTCGATCCCGGCGGAAGAATAGGATCTAAAGTTCGTTTCCAACCAGCGGTCAACGATGTCACGATATTTCTTCTGTATCCCGGATATTTCCGTGCGGACGGTCTCTCCGCTCTCCATATCGGTCAGGCGGATCGCGCCCTCAAATGGGAGCGTGCGCTCATCCGGATCAATGACCTGGACAGCCATGACCTCGTGTTTGCGGGCCGTCAGGAACCGCAGGGATTCGAGGATATCGTCGGGCTGGCGATACAGATCGGATATCAACACGATGACCGATCTCCGACGGAGCCGTTCCCCCAGTTCCCGGACGGCCCGTCTAAAGTCGGAAGGCCCCCCTCCCGCCGTCACCGCCGCCAACCCCTCCAGGAGACGCGCCAGTTGGGAGGCTCCGGCTCCATCCGGCATGAAATGTCGGATTCTGTCTGAAAACAGGGTAAGTCCGACCGATTCTTTTTGATGGATCATCAGCATCGCCAAAGCCGCCGTGAACACCTTGGCATACTCCAACTTGCCGGGACGATTCTGACCGGCAAAAGCCATGGACCGGGAGACATCCAGGAGGAGATGTACCCGGAGGTTGGTCTCGTCCCGATCCTCACGGATCATCCAGTGGTCCGTTCTCCCGAACACTTTCCAGTCGATCCGGCGCCAGTCGTCACTGGGCGTGTAACTGCGGTGTCCTGAAAATTCGGCGGAGTGTCCGGACCTTTTGGAACGGTAACGGCCTGCGAAAGCGCCTTCGACGACGCGGCGAGCCCGGAACTCGAGAGACTCCAACTGGGCGGCCAACTCGGGATCTAAGAAAGGTTTTTGAGGGGACGACGATTCCACGGCGAGGGACCTGATTCGACGGGTCTTATTGGGGGATTGAATCGAGTATCAAGCGGACGATATCCGATACGCGGACTCCTTCGGCTTCTGCCCTGAAAGAAAGGATCAAACGATGTCGAAGGACGGGATCGGCCAAGGCCCGCACATCCTCCCAGGAGACCGTGAACCGTCCATGGAGAACGGCACGGACCTTCGCTCCGAGAATCAGCGCTTGAGCCGCCCTCGGACCGGCTCCCCAGGAAACCCAGTCTTTGATCTTCTGGGACGACCGGTCTTCCTGCGGACGAGTCATCCGCACCAGACGCACCGTCTTCTCCACGATGTTGCGGGCCACCGGGACGCGGCGGACAACATCCTGCATCACCAATATATCCTGGGCGTTCAAAACCTTGTTCAACGACGGAGTAATGTCCGCCGTGGTCCTTTCGATGATCTCCCTTTCGTCGTTCTCGTCCGGATAACGGATGTCCACCTGGAACATGAACCGGTCCAACTGGGCCTCGGGCAATGGGTAAGTCCCTTCCTGCTCGATGGGATTCTGTGTCGCCATCACAAAGAAAGGCAGGGGGAGCGGATAGGTCTTGCCCGTGACCGTCACGTGATATTCCTGCATCGCCTGGAGAAGAGCGGCCTGCGTCTTCGGAGGGGTCCTGTTAATCTCGTCAGCCAGAAGGATATTGGCGAAGACGGGGCCTGTGACGAACCGAAAAGACCGTTCTTTCGTCACAGGGTCTTCCTGGAGGACATCGGTCCCCGTGATATCGGTCGGCATGAGGTCGGGCGTAAACTGGATCCGTCCGAATTTAAGATCCAAAACCCGCGCCAGACTCGAGACGAGCAGGGTCTTGGCCAGCCCGGGGACTCCGACGATCACACAGTGGCCACGGGCGAAGAGGGCGATCAATATCTGTTCGATCACCTCCGACTGTCCGACGATCACCTGGCCCAATTCCCGGCGGAGACGGCCGTAACCATCCGCCAACCGGGAGACGAGCGCGGCCTCTTGATCCTGAGGGGTCATCGTGGAGTCCAGGGAACCCGAAGGCTCCCTTAGAAAGGTTTGGCCTCGTCGATCAGCATGATGGGGATATCGTCCTTGATCTCATAAGACAGACGGCAGGCGTTGCAATTCAGTCTATTTTCCTTCTCCTGATAGGCCAAATCCCCTTTGCATTTAGGGCAGGCCAGGATATCCAATAATTCCTTCTTGAGCGTCATGGCAGACCTCCTGATTATCCTCGCGGATGATATCTCTTATGGACGTTCTTGAGATGTTCCTTGTCCACATGCGTATAGATTTGGGTCGTGGAGATATCGGCATGTCCCAACATCTCCTGGACGAACCGCAGGTCCGCACCTCCCTGCAACAGATGAGTGGCGAAAGAATGCCGGAGGACGTGAGGCGATATCTTTTTCATGACACCGGCACGCACGGCCCAGTTCTTCAACTGTCTCCAGAATTCCACCCGGCTCATGGGTCTATTGAGTTTCGTGACGAACAAAAAAGGGGAGTGAGATTTTGAATTCTTCCGTTTGACGCTCAGATAGTTGAGAACCCCCTGCACGGCCCGTGGATTCAAGGGGATCAGCCTCTCCTTCCCCCCTTTGCCGAGCACCCGGACGAAACGGACCTCCAGGTCGACTTGGGACTCTTCCAGCCGGACCAACTCGCTGACCCGCAGGCCCGTGGCATACAACAATTCCAACATGGCCTTCATGCGGACATCATGGGCCTTCTCGCCGGCCGGCCAAGCCAGTATCCGATTGACTTCCTCGACCGTCAGGCAATGGGGCAAACCGTGGATGATCTTCGGGGTGGCCATGTTGGCCGTCGGATCCCCCGTCATGAGCTCCTCGCCCCGAAGGAACCGATAGAACTGCCGGATCGATTCACTGCCCCGATACAGCGTCGTCGCCTTTAACTTTTCGCTGCGGCGTTTCCAGAGGAAATCCGTGATATGGGCATGGCCGGCATTGAGCGGCTCGATCCGAAGCTTCGCCAGATACGCGAGAAAGAACCGCAGATCAGACTCATAGGCCTTCAGGGTATTCGGGGAAAGGCCTTTCTCAACGCGCAGATATTTCAGGAAATCGTCCAGAAGGCTCTGTGCCGACAAGCGCTATCCCCTTTCCGCGGGTCGACGCGAATCAGTGGTCTTTGCGGGCGTGCTTCCCTTCCGGTTTCTCCGGCTTATCGGCCTTCTCAGACTTCTCCGCGGGCTTCGCTTCCCCGTTTCCCCGCTTGAGGAAATGGTCGAGGAGCGCCTGTTGGAGATCGTTGGCGACCTGGGGATTATTCTTGAGATAGTCCTTCGCGTTCTCCCGCCCCTGAGCGATCCGATCCCCCTTATAGAGGAACCATGTGCCCGCCTTCTCGACTTGTCCGGAGACGACGCCGAGGTCCAGGAGCCCTCCCTCTTTCGAGATCCCCTTCCCGAACATCATCTCGAATTCCGCCTGTTGGAAGGGCGCCGCCACCTTGTTCTTGACGACCTTGACGCGAACCCTGTTCCCGATCACCTGGTCGCCGTCTTTGATGGATTCGATACGGCGGATGTCCAATCGGATGGAGGCATAGAACTTCAGGGCCAACCCGCCCGGTGTTGTTTCGGGGTTACCGTACATGACGCCGATCTTATGCCGGATCTGGTTGATGAAGATCAAGCAGGTCTTGGACCGCGCGATGGTGGACGTCAATTTACGGAGGGCCTGAGACATCAGTCGGGCCTGTAACCCGACATGGGCATCGCCCATCTCCCCTTCAATCTCGGCCCGGGGAACCAATGCCGCCACCGAATCCACGACGATCACGTCCAACGCGCCGCTGCGGACGAGCTGTTCGGCGATCTCCAGGGCCTGTTCTCCCGAATCGGGCTGAGAGATGAGGAGGTTGTCGATGTCGACCCCCAGTTTTTGCGCGTATTGCGGGTCCATGGCGTGTTCGGCGTCGATGTAGGCGGCCGTCCCGCCGAGCTTTTGCGCTTCCGCCACGATGTGGAGGCAGAGGCTCGTCTTCCCTGAGGATTCCGGTCCGAAGATCTCGATCACTCGACCGCGGGGCACCCCCCCGATCCCGATCGCCACATCCAACGCCAGCGATCCCGTCGGGATCGCATCCACGGACACTTTCGCCGACTTCTCGCCCAGCTTCATGACCGCTTCCTTGCCAAATTGTTTCTCGATCTGAGTCAATGCCACCTGCAACGCCTTCAGCTTATCTTCTTTTATCACAGAATCCCCCCGTCGGACATTTTTCTAATGGTATCATACGAAAATCAGCTCGTCAAAGCGGCCCTCCAGACCCCGCGCCGAGACCCCGGATCATATGCCGCACGACCTTCAGATGGTTCTTCTCGTCCTCCAGGATGCCCTTGAGCACCGTCTGGAAATGAGGCCATTCCCCCGTTTCTTCGACCAATTCCTGGTATATCCGGATGGCTTCAAATTCCCGTTCCAGGTGCCGGTTCAGCGATTCCCGCACGGAGGGGATCCGCCGGGGAGTCTTGAAATCCCAGATGGGTTTCAGTTCGAGGGAGATCAACAGTCCCACCAGGCGGTCGGCATGGCGCATCTCCGTGGAACTCAAGAGGGAGAACCGGTGATGAAGGGAATCACCGCCGCCCAATCGTTTCTTAAAGAGGGAGGCCTCCCACATATAGAGGAAAACATCCTCGTATTCCATCGCCAACAAATCTTGGAGCCGACGGACAAGTCGGTCTTTGGAGATCCAGGGCTTTCGATCACGCGCCATGGGACACTCCGGCGAGGGCCAGAATGACCCTTAAAACGATATTGGCGGCGATGCCGGCCGCGACGTCATCGGCGACGATCCCCCATCCGCCGGGCCAACGGGAGACGCTGTGTCCCCAACGGAATTTGGCCACATCGAAGAACCGAAACAAGATAAAGGAGCCGACGATCCCCATCGGATGGTGCGGAATCCCCAAGGCGGCGATCCACATCCCCGCGACCTCGTCAATGATGATCCGAGGGTCATCGTGATTCCCCATGAGTTTTTCGGCGACATGGCTGACGGAGACCGCACAAGAGATCAGAACCGCCGTGACCAATCCCAGGACCGGTAACGTCAGCGCCGGGAGGAAAAGGATCAGACAGACACCCATCAGACTCCCGATCAATCCGCCTCCCTTCCATTTTTTGAAGGGGACGACCCGGTAGGGCACATAGCTGACGAAGAAACCGCTGGCGAGGGCGAGGATGAGGAGGCGGAGGAAATGAGACATGGACCTACGCGGCGGATTTGAGCAGGGGAAGGTTCTTCCTGAAATAACTGATCCCGGAGATCAGGGTGAAGAGCGTCGCCAGGAACATCATCCAATAGGGCGTCCAATCCAATATCCGCACGGCCACGAAACGCCAGCCGATGTGCAGATGGAATTGGGCCCGTGATATCTGCCAGAAATGGGTCAGCGAGGAATTGATGATGAGGATCACCATGATCGTGATGATCGTGGTGTTTTGGACGGTGGTTTTGAACTTCCCCATGTGGTCGGCCGGGATGTCCTGCCCTTTGCTGGCCGCCAGCGACCGCAACCCCGTCATGAAGAATTCACGGCCGACAATGAGCACCACCATCCAGGCGGGCACATTCACTTCGGGAAGTTCCACGAAAGAGATGAAAGCGGCCGTGACGATCATCTTGTCCGCCAACGGGTCCAGGAACATGCCCAGAGAGGTGACCATGTTGTATTTCCGCGCCAGATAGCCGTCGTAAAGGTCGGTCACACCCGCCCCGATGAATATCAACAGCGCCAAGACCCGCGTGTACACATTATCAGTGTAGGTGAACACCATGAACACGGGCACACAGAACAGACGGATGATGGTCAACCGATTGGGAAGGTTCATACGGCCTGCCTCCATGATTGCGGATCGAGGTTCCCCGTCGATTCAAGGACGGGGCCCCGATAACCGGTCACCCGGACGTTATAAATCCCCGGGTTTTGAGGAAATGTCTTCATACGGACTCCTCCATCGACGTCGGGGGCCTGATGGGCCGCACGGGCCGACACATCCCCGGCACGCTTTTCGACGAGGACATCGAGGAGCCGTCCGATCCGTCCGGTTTGACAACGATCGATCACACGGCTCTGCGCCTCCACCAAACGGGTCATCCTTTCCCGGACGAGACGGGACGGGATCCGTCCCTCTCTGCGAAAAGCCACCGTCCCGGGTTCGGCTGAATACGCAAAAATACCCACATGCTCGAAACATCCCGATGAGACGACATTGAGGATCCGTTGAAAATCATTCTCGGTCTCTCCCGGAAATCCGACGATGAAAGTCGTCCTCAAAGAGAGCCCCGGGACCTTTTTCAGCATCTTTTCGATCAGACGCAGGGTCGCTTTCTCCCCCCCCGGTCGTCCCATGTCCTTGAGGATCTCATCCGATATGTGCTGGAGCGGCATGTCCAGGTATCGGCACAACTTCGGGGAGCCCGCCAACAGGTCGAGCAATTCATCGGACACTTCGGAGGGATAGGCGTACATCAATCTCAACCAAGCCAGACCTTCCCAGGAGGACAGCGTTCGGATCAATCGTTCCAGCGCTCCCGACTCCCTCCGATCTTTCCCATAGGCCGTCGTATCCTGTCCGATGAGGACCAGTTCTTTGATACCCCGGTCCACCAACGACCGGCCTTCCTCCAGGATTTCCGCGGAGGGTCGACTCCGGTGGGGTCCCCTCAAGGCGGGGATCAAGCAGAACGAACATCGGTGGCTGCAACCCTCGGAGAGACGAAGATAGGCGGATTGCTGTCCGGGGAACAATGGCCGGACGGAGCCATGATGATAACCGCCGGCCGGCCGATCCGCCCCCGGGACATCGGGATGTCCGGCGGAGACCCTTTCCAACAAATCGGGGAGACGATGCAGTTCGCCGGTGGCCAAAAGACCGTCGACTGAAGCCGGCGGATCGGAGAGATAAAAGGTCGCGGCACATCCCGTCAGGACGATGGGCAGATCCGGTCGTTTCCGTCGAATATCTTTCACCACGCTCAACGCCTCATGGCGCCCCTGCTTCAAGAAACCGCACGAATGGACAACGGCGGAACGGCTCCGGGAGAGATCGGGGGTCAGAGACCACCCTCTTTCTGTCAACAAAGCGGCCAGCCCATCGGCTTCAACCTGGTTTTTGGCGCACCCCAAGACGAAAAGAGCGACGCTTTTATCCGGCCGAACCGGTCGAGTCATTCGGCCTGCCATATCCAGACACCGCTCCGTTCCCGGGGGTCGAGTCGGTTCCCGGCGGAAGAAACGGAAAGGTCACGCGATTCGGCCTCGATCATCGACGGACCTTCAATCGGCCACTTCTGCCGGGTCCCCGCGATGAGTGTCCCTTCAAAAACGACCCGATGATCTTTCATGACACGAGCCCGAAGAGACGTGTTCGCCCTCGTCTCCAGGGAGTTCACGGCCTCCGTGCCCGTGGACGAGAGGAACCCGTTCGGACGGCGGACCATCGCGACCACCGATTGTTCGCCGTGATCGGGTGTGCCGCCGATCCTTTTCACATGGAAGACTGCCAGCGTCGCTAAAAGCACGGTCAACACGACAAGGAACGTGACATCCGGAAGACGGGACGCTTCTGTCCCTCGGGGAGACTGCGAGGACTTCGAGGGGACGGAAGGAGCGGATGGTTCGACGGGAGAGACGACTTCATGGCGCTGCTTGTAGGACTGAAGGACCTCTTGGGGATCCAACCCCAGCGCCACGGCATATTTCTGCAAAAATCCATAAAGATAGACCTTGGCGGGGAGTTCCCCCCATCGTTCTTCTTCCAGGGCCTGGATGTACCGGGAGTGGATCCGCGTCGTGCGGCTCATTTCATCGACGCTCAAACGACGTTCCTCCCGTCGGGAACGCAACGATTGGCCGACGCTCCTGAGTTCGTCCGTCATGGGGCCATCCCTTCCGAAAGAGGGATCTCCGAGACCCCCTCGGGGGGCTGAAAACGGAAGAGGTTCTCATCCAGATCCGGGTTCACAACCGGGTCCATGATCCTCGTATCGATCGTGAAACTATCAGTGACCAACTCGGTCCTCAAGGGGATCCCCTTCTCGATGTCCATCTGCAACCGGAGAGTAAACGGCCAAGCGGTCTTTTTGACAGGCGACAGGAGCAGGACCGTTCCCTCCTCGTCGGAATGGCTCCGAAGTTCGAAACGATAGCGTTTCCTCATCCCGAGGATGCTTTCCTGAAAAGTCATGAGCCCCTTGGGAAATCCCGAGAGTTTCTGCCAGTTCTTCCAGGAATCCACGATGAGTTGCCGGCGGTCCGGGAGATAGAGCCACAACCGCTTCCCGTCGGAACAGACCAGCTGTTGGCGGGGCTCAATCTGTTCGATGCGGAACTGGTCGGGTTTCTTGAAATAGGCCTTGCCGGTCATCGTCTGTTTGCCTTCGGTGGCGTGGATCGCCGTGGTCTGAGTGAAGGAAAAGGTGATCGATCGGATCTGCTGCTCGGACCGGTCGAGTTGCTGCAAAACGCGGTCAAGTTCCGACTCTGCCGCGGGACACGGGACTGACGACAACATCACCCCCGCGACGATTGCCAGAAACATCCTCCCAACCGACGGGAGGAGCGGGTCAGTTGCTGGATCGGCCGGCTTTCGCATGCTCCAGGTATTCTTCGATCTTGTCATAAAAGATCTCCCACCGGTTGGTCCCCTCCGGCTTATGAATGAAACCCCGCACCTCCAGAAGTGAGAGGACGTTGGTGGCCCTTGCCGATGAACCGAAATGGGCCTTCAGGAGGTCCTGGGACACTCGTCGCCGTTCAAGAACCAGTTCCAGAGCCTGCACCAATTCGGCCAAGGTTTCCGCATTCTCCTCCGCTTCCTCCGCCTGGGAGATCACCTTGAAGATGTTCTCATAAAAAGGCTTGGATTGTTTTTTGGCGAAGGAGACGACCGCGTCCACCTCTTTTTCCGAAACATAGGCCCCCTGAAGGCGGATCGGCGCCGGCGCCCCGGCGGGGAGGAACAGCATGTCGCCCGAACCGACCAACGTTTCGGCGCCGGAAGTGTCGATGATGACGCGAGAATCCGTCTGGGAGGCGACGCGCAGCGCGATGCGTGCGGGCAGATTGGCTTTGATGACTCCCGTGATGACATCCACCGACGGGCGTTGCGTGGCCAAGACCAGGTGGATCCCGACGGCGCGGGCCATCTGAGCCAGACGCTGGATGGTGTCTTCGACCTCGCGCGTGGCCACCAACATCAGATCGGCCAGTTCGTCGATGATGACGACGATGTAATATTCCGGAGGAAGACCCGCCGCGGCCCGTTTCTCGTTATATCCGTCGATATTCCTCACATTCGCCTTGGCAAAGACCTCGTAACGGTATTCCATCACCTTCACCAGCTGCGACAGCGCCTTGGCGGCTTCTTTGGGTTGGGTGATGACGCGGGCCTCTTCGGGCCCCACGCGGGGATCATAGAGATGGGGCATCCCGTCATAAATGGGGAGTTCAAGGCGCTTGGGATCGATCAGGAGGAACTTCACGCGGTCCGGCGGAGTCCGATACAGGATGGACATGATGAGCGTATGGATGCAGACGGACTTGCCCGCGCCGGTCGCCCCGGCGACCAGCAGGTGCGGCATGGGGGCCAGATCGGCGATGTAGGGTTCTCCCGAACTCGTCTTGCCGAGGGCTACCGTCAGGAAAGAAGTGGTGTTCTGGAAGTTCGGGTGCTGCATGATCTCTTTGAGCGTGACCATGGCCGCCACGGTGTTCGGGATCTCAATCCCGACCGCCCCTTTACCGGGAATCGGCGCCAGGACACGCACGCGGGATGCCTTCATGGCTAAGGCCACGTCATCGGCGCGGTTCACAATGGAACTGACCTTGACGCCGGGCGCCGGCTCCAGATCGTAACGGGTGATGACGGGACCGGGATGGATCGCCGTCACATGCGCCGATACGCCGAAATTGGCCAAAGTCTGTTCCAGGAGTTTCGCCTTCTGCTCCAGATCCTGATCCGACACCTGGGCCCCGCCCTGCTTGGACGGTTCCCTCAACAGGTCCGCCGGCGGCAATTCGTAAGGGGCGCTGGGGGGTGCCGGCACGGCGGCGGTTTCAAGTGCCGTCTCAGCCGGCTTCTTGGCAACGGGTTTTCGGGCAGGTTTTGATGAATCTTCAGATCCTTTTTCATCCGTTACCGACGAGAGCGGCTTGATGATGGCCGGAGGCGGAGGAGGAACGGCGGGCTCGGCGGTCCCGGTTTTGGCGGAGACCGTCAACGGGCGCGGTTTCACCACCGGCGGCTTCTTCGCCGAAGACTCCTTGCGCGCCCCCTTCCACTCATCCAGATCGGCCCGGAGACGTTCGATCAGATGCTCGATCACCTCCACAGGGGACACCTTAAACAATCCGCAGGTTCCCAAGAGGAGCGCCGACACCGATACGATCCAAGCCCCCACGATGCCCAATAAACGGCTGAAAAAAGTGGATCCGGCCAAACCGAGCGCCCCCCCGTAATTCTGATGGAACGCCGCCTGTCCGAACAGGCTGGCCAGAGTGCAATAGAAGAAAATCAAGGCGCCCCACAGAGAAATCCGGAGGAAGGACTGCGGCCAGGGGCGGGTGATCGCCAGACGGACGCCGACATAGGAAACCAATACGGGAATGACGACGCGCGCCGAACCGAAGGTCCACGCCAATCCCCCTTTGATCAACCTCCCGAGACTCCCGGCCGGGAAGAGGACACAATAGAAACTCACGACTCCGAGGATCAACAGGAGGATGCCGGCCATTTCCTTCTTCCGCCGGAACGTCCCCTGCGTCTTCACACGCGATTTGAAATAGGCATTCACCATGACCGATCTTCCCCTTGTTGTTTTATGGAATGGAAAACCAAAATGAGACAGCCGACAGACAAAAACAATAGAGCGCAAAGGGCCACAATTTCTTCAGGGACAACGAGCGCATCAGGATCGACAACGCCAGGCAGCCGACACCGAAAGAAACGGCCATCCCCAGCCCGGTCGCCCCGTCGATCTGCAAGGAGGTATCCAGCGCGTTCAGCAGCGTGGCCCCCATGATCGCCGGCACCGCGATGATAAAGGAGAACCGTGCCGCCCTTTCTCCCGACCATCCCAGCAAAAGCGCGGTGGCGATGGTGGTGCCGCTCCGCGACCATCCGGGCCAGACGGCCAACCCTTGGACAACCCCGATCAGCGCCGCGTGCCAAAACGGCGTCCGGGGCAACGCGCCGGGGCCCATGGACAATCGCCTCTGCCCCCAGGACAGAAAAACCGCCGTGACCAGGAAACCCAGCCCCACCGCCGCCATGGATGTGACCGCACTGTCGACGGATCCCTTCAAAAGGAGCCCGATCAGGGCGGTCGGCACGTTCGCCACGACGATCAGGACGATATCCCTTCGGGTCCACATCCCCTCCGGGGAGTCCCCTCGACTGAGCGCATTCCAAAGAGCCAGCCAATCATTCCGAAAATAGACCAGGATGGAGAAAAGCGTACCAACGTGCAACCAGATATCCAGAGTGAGCATCCCCGGCCCCATCTTCCAGAGGATTTGCAACAGGGACAGATGGCCGTCTGATGAGATGGGAAGGAATTCGGTCAGACCCTGAACGACGCCGAGGGCCGCGGTGTGGGACAGGCGCATCGATTACGGCGCGACGGATTGTTTCAGCGAGATGCGGAAACCCTGGTCGTCCCTTCGGAGCTGCACGTTCCCTTCACGCAGAAGCCATCCGACCGCCAGGTAGAACTGGCTCTGCGTCAGGTCCAACTCCATTCGCACTTTCAGGGTAGGGGAATCGCCGTGTTTCTTCAGGTAATGCCAGATATCGCCGGCTGTCTTTCCCACGCGGTCTTCCATGATCTCGTCTCCGTCAGTCAGCGGGTTCCACCAGGAACAGCTTCTGATCGGCGGAGACGGGTTTTCCGTTCTCCGCCAAGATCTTCTTGACGACGCAGGCCCGGTCCGCGCGGATCTCGTTCATGACCTTCATGGCTTCCACGATGCAGAGCACCTGTCCGTAAGACACCTTATCCCCCTCACGGACGAACGGGTCCGACTGGGGCGACGGGGCTCGATAAAAAACCCCCGCCAAGGGCGACGCGATGGAGACCCCTTGTGGTTCCGGCTCCGCAACGGCGCTCTCCGTCCCCTCAGGGAGAACCGGGTCCGGCACCGGGAGGGTCGGCGCCAGCTCGCGCACCGCGCGGCGGCGCACGAGCTTAACGGAGAAGTTCTTTTGTCCGATTTCAAGTTCGGACAGGTTCTCGGACACCATCAGGTCAAACAAGGACCTGAGTTCCTGGATATCCTTCTTCTTCTGCATCTTGTCTGAATCGGTCATGACTTAAGACAAGGAAACCCCGTTCTTACCGTCGGGGGCCGCGGTGGTCCCGATCACGTCGGAACCCGCCACGATCCCGGCCTCGGTCACGGTCGAATTCGCGTCGTTCGGGCCTCTTGACCTCCAGCTCCGATCCGGGTTTGATGACGGCGCGGCGGGAGAGGTTCACGCGGCCCTGGTTGTCGATCTCGATGCATTTCACTTCGATGGTATCGCCTTCCTTGACCACGTCTTCCACCCGTTCCACGTGCTGAACGTCCAATTGGGACACATGCACCAGCCCTTCTTTGCCGGGCAACACTTCCACAAACGCTCCCAAGCGGGGCATGATGCGCGTGACGCGGCCCTTGTAGATCTTTCCGACTTCGATCTCGGCCGTACAGGATTCCACCATCCATCGGGCGGCTTCCATGGCCTCGGGATTATCACTCGTCACGAACACCTTGCCGTCATCTTCGACGTCGACGTTCGCACCGGTCTCCTCGATGATTTTACGGATATTCTTTCCACCGGGCCCGATCAGGGCTCCGATCTTATCCACGGGGATGGACAGGATGCTGATTCGCGGTGCATATTGAGACAAGTCCGTCCGCGGCGCCTGGATGGCGGCTTCCATCTTGTCGAGGATGAACAGACGCGCCTCCTTGGCCTGTTGCAATGCCTGTTTCATGATCTCGACGGTGACGCCTTCTATCTTGATGTCCATCTGAAGGGCGTTGATCCCGCCTCGGGTGCCGGCCACCTTGAAGTCCATATCTCCCAGATGGTCCTCCATACCCATGATGTCCGTCAGGATGGCGATGCGGTCGCCCTCCTTGATGAGGCCCATGGCCACTCCGGCGCAGGCCGATTTGGACGGAACGCCGGCGTCAAAGAGCGCCAAAGACCCGCCGCAGACGCTGGCCATCGAGGATGATCCGTTGGATTCCAGGATGTCCGAGACGATGCGGATGGTGTAAGGGAACGAGTCCTCGGTCGGGATGAGGGGCAACAGGGCCCGGCGCGCCAACGCGCCGTGTCCGATCTCCCGGCGTCCCGGTCCGCGGTCTCCCTTGGGTTCACCCGTGCTGAAACCGGGGAAGTTGTAGTGCATCAAGAAACGTTCCTTGTACTCCCCCTCCAATTCATCCATGATCTGTTTATCGGACGGGGATCCCAACGTCACTGTCGCCAGCGCTTGGGTCTGCCCGCGCGTGAACAGCGCCGAACCGTGAGTCCTCGGCAACACGCCCAGTTCGATCGAGATCGGTCGGATCTCGTTATACGCGCGTCCGTCGGTCCGCCGTTTCTCGTCCAAGATCAGCTTGCGGGCCTCTTCGTACAAGACGTTCTCGACGATCGAGCCCACCAGCGCTTCCCCTTCGGGGCATGTCTCGATCACCTTCGCCTTGATGTCCTTCTTGATTTCATCGATGGCGTTTTCGCGGGCCGATTTCTCGGGGTTACGCACGGCGGCGCGGATCTGTTCGCGCGCCAGGGCGTCGATCTTCTTGGCCAATTCGGCATCCACGGCGGGCGTGGCGATCGTGAATTTGGGTTTACGGCATTTCTTGAAGAACTCTTCCTGGGCATCGCACAGCTTATTGATCTCCGCCTGGGCGAGTTGCAGCGCCTCAATGAGCGTCTCTTCGGACAGCTCATGGCTGCCGGATTCCACCATCATGAGGGCGTCTTTCTTCCCCGCCACCACCAGGTCCAACAGGCTCTCGGCCTGCTCCTGAAGGGTGGGGTTCACCACGAACTTCTCGGCGCCGGCTTCGTCGCGGACGCGACCGATCCGAACCGCGGCCAAGGGACCGTTCCAGGGGATATCCGACATTCCCAGCGCCACGCTGGCGCCGAGGATGGCCGGAATGTCCGTGTCATGGCTCTGATCGGTGCAGAGCACGATCGGGGCCACATGGATCTCCTGCCGGATCGTCTCCGGGAACAGGGGACGAATCCCACGGTCTATCAAACGGCTCGTCAAAATCTCCTTGGGGCGCGCACGCCCTTCTCTTTTGAAGAATCCGCCGGGGATGCGCCCCGCGGCATAGGTTCTTTCCCGATAATCAACGGTCAGAGGGATGAAGTCGGCCCCCTCCTTCGGCGTCTTGCCGCACGCCACCGCCACCAGCACCATCGTATCTCCCATGCGGACCAAAGCGGCTCCGTTGGCCTGTTTGGCCACACGTCCTGCTTCCCAACTGATTTTCTTATCACCGATTGATACTTCCATCCGTTCGACGGACGTTGTCATTGTATCCTCCATTAGTTTCTATATTAAGAAACAGAAATACGGACTTTTGCGGGGTCAACTGGAACTATTTTCGGAAGGGATTCAACCGACCCGTCTTCACAGGTCCGTTGTATCCCTTTGGAAAGTTCGCGCCGGCCCGACTGCAAAAGCCCGTTTCTATTTTCTAAGATCCAATTCGCGAATGACTTTTGAGTATTCCTTCGGATCTTTTCTCCGGATGTAGCTCAACAGACCGCGGCGTTGCGCCACCATCATGATGAGCCCCCTCCGAGAAGCGTGGTCCTTAGGATTCTTGGCGAAATGACTGGCCAAGGTGTTGATGCGTTCGGTCAAAACCGCAACCTGAACGGATGCGCTGCCCGCATCATCCTTGTGCCGGCCAAATTTCTCAACGAGATCGCGTTTCTTTTCTTTGGTAACCATTGGCGTAAACAATAGCAAATGGGGAATGGACTGTAAAGAAGGTTGTGATGCGGACGGAAAAAATGATCCCCGATACCCGCGAGCCCCCTCCGGTCACTGGTCGAGTCGTCGATGAAAAAACTCGCAATCCTCGCGAGACGGGGCCAAAGCATAGGCGCGGTCGAACGCTTTCCGGGCGTCGCCCCGCCGATGAGCTTTCAATTGATACAGCCCTTCCCAAAGGTAAGGATCGACCCACAGGGGATCCGCCTCCTGGGCGTTCCTCATGAAACGCAGCGCCTGGGACAGGTCACCCGCTTCATCATAAGCCCGGCCCACGAGATGGTCATATCGGGCCCTCCGGGGAAGATCCCGTCCGAATTGGGCCCGGACTTCCTCCACATGTTTTTCGATCATCCGGCGGGTCTCCCCCTTCCGCAACAACGCCGCGAGGTATGAGATGGTCCTGTTCCAATCTGTTTTATCCTGGCCCCGATACGGCCCCCAATCGGGGATCCTCTCGATCCACTCGTTGCGAGCGGATCTGACAGTCCCCTCCCCGTTGGCGCCCCCCCATCCCCGACGATTGATCTCCGTCAAACACCGCAGGGCCTCGTATTCCTGATACGTTTCCCACACGTGGCAATGATCGTAAAGGATGTCCCATCCCGGGATCCGGTGGTCGGCTTTTTCCGACAATTCCCGATCAAAATCCAGCAGGGCAAAACCATGTCGGGCCGCCGCCCCCCGGAGAGCGTCCAATTCGGAACTCTGCACCATCATCTGGCTCCGATCCCCATCGATATCGACGGCCCGTTGGTAACAATCGCGGGCCTCCCCGTAGCGATGCTGTTCATACATCCAGTTTCCCAGCAGAAAATAACCGACGGGACTCGGAGCCGACTCCAATTTGTCCCGGAGGGTTTTCATGGCCCGGTCGGACGGGCCGAGGCAATACTGATAAAGGGCTTCCAAATAGTCGGACGCCACGATGGTGGACTCGTTGGAGTCCGGAGGGAACATCAAATTCCCGGGCATGGTGCAGAGGACGACGGGGATGGACCGTTTCCGGGTTTCCCGCGCCAGATCATCCAAAAAGACGCCGAAGAGCCGCCGTCTCTCTTCGTCCGATCTCGCGTTCGAAGGTCCCTGGATCGGCAATCGGGCATAGATCCTTCGAAAAAGTCGACTTCGGGTCCCCAAGGAACCGATGATTCTGTAGAGGTGATACCGGCGGCTGAAGGCGGGATGGACGACCCGGATGTTGTGCCCGATATAAACGACGACCACATCCGGTTTCAGATCGATGGATTCGGAGAAAACCCGGGAGAGGATCTCGATGCCGGCCGCGCTCACGCCCGCATTGACGACCTCGGTCGCCTCCGGCGCCCGTTCGGCGGCGAGTCCTCTCAGCGTCCGTCCCAGGAGAAAAGCGCCCGACTCCCCGATGACGAGGACCCGGCATACGCCGGGTCGTTTCTCTAACGGAAACGATTGGGTTTCCGTCAGCCCACAGATGGTGTCATGGGAGACCTCGGCCTTTCCATCGATCCGCCGGACAACGAAGAACGGTTTCCGCAACCGAAGACCATATTCCACCCATCGGTCCTGATGCGGCAGGTCATATTCCTCATCGGGGAGAGTCCGGTAATACAGTTCCAATCCGCTCAACAGCACCATCAGGAAGATCAGGGACGCCAGAGTGGCGATTCCGAATCTTCGGAGCCCTCTCCCGTCGGCGAAGCGGGGGGCCCTCTTAAAAACAGGCACGGGAGGACCTATTTCGATACGATCTCGACAAGGATATCGTCCCTCGTCATCTCCCTGACCTTCGCGTTCAGGGATGGGGTCTTCTCCAAGGCGAGCGCCATATCGTTCACCCCGACGCTCTTCGTCTCAACGGTCAAAACAGCGGTCACTCCCTCGTAGGACCGGATATAAACGGCCTCCACTCCCGCAACGGATTGGGCCGTTTTCCGTATCCCATCGAGTTGCCTCAGCGTCTGCAATCCCGTGACAGTCAGATTAA
The DNA here is from genome assembly GCA_022709755.1 of Elusimicrobiota bacterium. Classification (GTDB taxonomy): domain Bacteria; phylum Elusimicrobiota; class Elusimicrobia; order FEN-1173; family JAKLIF01; genus JAKLIF01. Next base: position 57,199 of record JAKLIF010000007.1, read on the forward strand.
AACCCGCGGTCTTCGTATAGGTACCGGCCAGATCGTCGATCCACTCGTTTGAGATCTGTTTGGCGGCGTTCTCCCGCGCCTTGGCGGACGCCTTTTCCGCATCGACATCGATCCCCCGGGCCGTCTTCCGAATGGTCTTGATGACCTCCGCCGTCCGCACATGAATAGCCTGGAGCGTCACCGTCGAATCGTAGGCGACCAGCCCCCCCAACCCCTGGTCCGTCCTGAATTCGGATCTCGCCGAGCCCGCCACCAAGAGATCCGCTCTCATGGATTGGGCCATGCCCGGCACCGACTGAAGGTCCCCCAACTCGATGGACTGTAGAGAGGTCATCGCCTGAGCCAGATCGACCTCCGCGCGTTCCACCAATTCGAATCCCTTCCCCGAGAAGGCTTCCTGGAACACTTCCGTCGCCTTCAGCCGGTCCGTCGGATTTCCGTCCATCGCTTCCCCGATCAGGACCAAAACCCGCTGTTTTCTGTTCCCCACAGGTTCAAAGATCGCATTCAAATCATTCTGCACGTCTTTCATGGACACCGCGACCCGGAGGTCAACGTGGAACGATCCGTTCTTTTTCTTCTCGCGAAGCACTTCATATTTCTTGACGTAATCCGATGTTTTGGCGAGAACAATCATTCCGATCGAGTCCTTTTTATCTTCACGCACGCGAGCGGGGATGAACATCTCCACGGCCTTGTCCACCGCGTCCTTCTGGGCCTCCAAAATGGCGCATTGACGGGCCGACATCTCGTCGTCGATGAGAGGACAGTCCCCCTCCGATTCGATCAAATCCCGATCCAGTCCCAATCCGAGGCTCACGGACGACCGGGAGCCCGCGCAGGCGGTCAAAACCACGCAGAGACAAACCAACAGGACAATCTTCATTTTTTCATTCACGATGGGCCCCTCCTCTCTCTTCCTCCGTCCCGACGAAGGAGATTCAAACTCCGACATAAGCCATCCACACGAAACGGCTGCGTTCACGGGTCTATTTTTATATAATCCCCACATGTTCCGCAAGCTCGGTTGGATTCCATGCCTTTCCCTTCTGCTCCCGACACCCCCCCTCGGTGCGGAGGGAACGGACGTTGCCCCCTTCGAGTATCGCATCACCCAGATTGAGGGATCCGTCCTCTTCAAAGGCGTTCATGACAAATCCTGGGTTTCCGCCGAAGTGGACCAGATCCTTTCCGACGGCGATCAAGTCAAGACGATGCAGGACAGCCGCGCGGAAATCGCGACCCCGAATCCGGACATCATCCAACTCGATGAGAATTCCACGTTCCTGGCTCAAACGACGTCGGAGGATGAAACATCCTTCAGCCTGATCGCCGGCAAGTTCTTTTTCAATATATTCGCCAAGAAGGATCGCAAGTTCCAGATCAAAACCCCCCTGTCTGTCCTATCGGTCAGGGGAACGGAATTAGCGGTTTACCAGACATCGGCCGACGAATGGGAAGGCGGCGTGATCGAAGGAACGGTGGCCGTGCGGGCTCTGGCGGAGACGGAAGGAACGGATGTCGAAGAGTCCCTGGTTCAGAAAGAGGAAGGGTTCCGTTTCCAGCGTGGGCAAAAAACGGCCCGATTCAGAGGACTCCCCCCCCGGATGGCCGCGTTCCGAGCCCGTTTCGAGTCGATGCGTCAACGGAAACCGGCCGTCCGCCGAGAGTGGAAGAAACGGATCATTCGAGACGGGCGCAACAAGCGAAGAGCCGCTCAACGATCCCCCGCTCCTCGGCCCCGGCGCCGATAACTTTTCGCCGTCCCGCCACCCGCTAATTCGGTTGTGCCGAGAACGGGATCGATGGGATCCCGCTCTCCGGACAATTGTTCGATCTCACGGACACATTCACCAGAAACGCCCCTCCCACCAAACCATCCCCCGCGCGCAATCGCGCCTGAACCCGATGGGTTTGGCCGGGTTCCAACGTTCCGACCGGCGGCATGGGGAGGACGGTGATCTGCAAAGGAACGTCCCCGGGGGCAATTTCCACCGCCACAACCACATCCCGGGCGGCTTGTCTGTTCGGATTGGAAAGCCGTATCTCGATCGATTTCTCTTCACCCGCCTTGACGACCGGCGGTTGAGGCGGGATCACACTGACCGTCAGAGGTGACATCGCCACAGGGGGCGCGGGGACGACACCGGCCGGACCGGAACTGACATCCCATATACGAATCACGGATTCGGTCCCTCCGGCCGCCAAGAGTTTTCCGTCGGAACTGAAAGCCAGGGACGAGACCTTCATTTGGGGGGCGAGACTCCGGAGAGGTTTCTTTTCATCCCCAATCTTCCACACCTTGATCTGCGCATCGTATCCGGTAGCCGCGATCCTCTGTCCGGTCGGATCGACAGCGATGGCCAAGACCGGCGTCCCATAATCGTATTTTCCGACCAACCGGCCGCTCTGGGCCTCCCACAGCAGGACAGTCCCGTCGGCCCCGCCGGTGACGACATGTTTCCCATCCCCGGTAAAACAGATCCCCGTCACCGGCGATTGATGGGCCATCATCACGAAGAGCTGACGCCCGGTGTCCACTTCCCACATTTTAGCCCCGTCATCGCCGGCGGAAGCCAGCCAATCGCCCGACGGACTGAATCCCAGCGCATTGATCTTTCCGGCGTGAGCACGGAAAGAATTCAGGATCTTTCCGGTGGAAAACTGGAGGATCGTGATGACCGGCTGGGGAGAGGCGCCGGCGATGAATCGATCGGTCGGAGTGACCGCGACGAGCTGACCCGCCGGCGAATCGAAGACGAGTTGTCCGGTCACCGCATCCCATTGACGGATATGGCCGGAGACCCCCGCGACAATCTTTTTTCCGTCTTTGGAGAATACGGGGGAAAAAAGCTGAGGATTCCCGACCGATATCTTTTTCCGCAATTTCCCACTCCGCACATCGAAAACGCCGACGGTCCCGTCGGCGCTCGCGGAAACCAGTTGGCGGCTGTCCCGGCTAAACGACAATCCATTCACGGCGCGGGAATGTTCGGTCAACACCCGTACCGCCCCGGAGGCATCGACGGGTTGAGAAGGGCTCTCGGCAGCGGGCGCTCCGGAGATCGACACCGGAACCAGTATCCCCGCCAGGAACATCCTTTTCACCGCCACACCGCAATGGTTGAACATGGGACCCCTCCTCCGCCCTACCCTCTGTTGAAAATCTTCCGCACTTCGCCTTTGTCACGCTTCAGTTGCTCGATGAGTTCCGCAACGGACGCAAAGGGTTTCTCGGGACGAAGATACCGTCGGAATTCGACCCTCATCCAGGATCCCGTCAAGTCTCCCCGATATCTCAAAAGGTGGACCTCCACGGTCACCGGTGGATGCGGGCGTCCTTTTTCAACAGTCGGTTTGGTCCCGATGTTACACATACCCTCATAGGAAGACCCCGACATGTCCTCGCCGGGACGGACGCCGATCCAACAACGGACGGCGTAGACTCCCGGCGGCAATATCTTGGTGGAGTCGATCTTCAGATTGGCGGTCGGGAAACCGAACTGGCGTCCCAAACCGCGGCCACGGACGACTTGCCCATGGATGAAATAATCATATCCCAAAAGCCGGCGCGCCTCCCGTAATCGACCCGCCGAGAGAAACGCCCGGATCTCCCCCGATGAGATCGGCACGTCGCGGGCGCAACGCGGCGAAACGACCCTGACAACGATATGATGGACCTTGGAAAGACGTTCCAGAAGCCGGGTATCCCCCGACCTATTCTTCCCGAAACCGAAATTATAGCCGACGACCAATTCCCTCGCATTGAGACGATCCAACACATATCCCTTGAAAAAGCGCTCGGGGGACATATTGGCCAGCGTTTGGCTGAAACGGAGCGGGATGACGCGCTGCATGCCGAAATGACGGAGCAGTTGTATTTTTTCAGGCAAGAGGGTGATCAGATGAGGCAACGGTTCATGAAAAAAATGGAGTCGCGGGGGCCGATGGAACGTCAAGGCCACCGGCGTCAGATGGAGCGCCCGGGCCCGCGCGACCGTCCTCCGGAGGATGTGTTGATGTCCCCGATGGACGCCATCGAACGTGCCGATGGTGACAACAGTCCCCCTACGTCGCACGCGCTTGAACCTCCAGATACGCCTCATTCGGGATGAACGACTTCGCTGTCTCTTCGGGGGAAGGGGGCTTGTCGGTCCGCCAAGGATAAGCCCCGGAGACATCGTAGCGACCGATCCTCTCCCGTCTCAAAGCCGTCATCACCGCGCCAGTCCCCAACTTGTTCCCCACGTCCCGGACCAAGGAGCGGATATAGGTGCCCTTGGAGCATACGACGGAAAACTCCCCTTCGGAATCCCTGTAATCCGAGAGATGGAAACGATGAACGGTGACGATTCTCCGGGGTTGTATCACGGGGATCCCCTTCCGGGCCCATTCGTAGAGCGGACGTCCCTTCACCTTGACGGCGGCGTACAGGGGCACCGTCTGTTCAATCGTCCCGACAAACGCCGCCATCGCGGATTGGACCTCGGTAAGACTCAAGGGTGGGACCGGATGGATCTCGAGGGTCTTCCCCGTCGAATCATCCGTATCGCTGGTCACCCCGAGTTTGAATCGCCCCCGATAGGTCTTGTCGCCGTCGGCGATCTCGGATTGCCATCGGGTGGCGGCGCCGAGGACCAGGATCAAGAGTCCCGTGGCCATCGGATCCAGCGTACCGCAATGCCCGATCTGTTTTTGTGAGAAATGTCGCCGGGCCCATAAAACGACATCATGGGAGGTCGGCCCGGCTGGTTTATCGACGAGGAAAAGGCCCGACGGGCCGGACGGCCCGGGCGTCATCATCGGGCGGAAGCGGAATGGGTTCGAAAAGCCGCCGACAGAGACCGGAGAACGGTCTGAGTGACGGTCTCGATCGAGCCGGACAAGGTGCATCCGGCGGCGTGGCGATGCCCGCCGCCGTTGAAGGAACGGACGATCTCATTGACGTTGAATGAATTTTTGGACCGAAGACTGACCTTGATGCGCCCGGAAGACATCTCGCGGACCAGGATCGAGACGACGACGGAAGGGATCTTCAAACCCTGATTGATGATCCCCTCCGTCTCCTCGTCGGAAGAACCGGCTCGCGCGAAATCCGCCCGACGGAGCGTCAGGATGGCGACGCGGTCTCGCTCCGCCAGACGCAGCGAACTCAAGGCGATCCCCAGGAGGCGGATGGCCGACACAGGGGCTGTCCCGTAGAGGTTCCTGGATATGTCCGCGACAGGTATTTTCGCCTCCAACAGGCGCACGGCCACCGCATGACTGTCCGGCGTGGTATTATCCTGTTGGAACCGCCCCGTGTCCGTGACCAGCCCCACATAGAGACAGGTGGCCTCTGTCAGAGTGAGCCTGTATCGGGCCCGGTCGAATACGTGAAAGATCAGTTCCGATGTGGAAGAGGCCGACGGATCGATCATGTTGATGTGGCCGAAATCGGTGTGGATGGAATGGTGGTCGATGTTGATCACCCGGCGCGCCTGTTTTTTCAGGTCGATGATGTTCCCCATGCGGTCCTGATTGGAACATTCGAAGATGATGGCCACATCGTAGGTCTTGGAGACACGTTGCGCCGTCTTGATCCGGCGGCAGTTCGGCATGAATTGGAGGTAACGCGGGACGGGCTGGCGGTTGTAAATATCGATCGAGCGTTTTCCGAACCGCCGCAGGAGACTGTCCATGGCCAATTCGGAACCGATGGTGTCTCCATCCGGTTTTTCATGGCCCGCCATGAAAAAGGTCCGGCCTTGCCGGAGTTCACGGAGGATGTCGTCGATCAGCTTATTTCTTTTTTGAGGATTTAGCTTTCCGGACATTCGTTTTGGCCCTTCGAGGCTTGGAAGGAGGAACGACGGGGGGTGCGTTCTCCGTTTCGATCCTGTTCAGGATCTCAAAGACCCGGGCGGCTCTGGCCGGGGTTTCATCGTAGACGAATTCAAGGTTGGGGATTCGACGAAGGTTCTCGAGATGCCGGATCTCGGACCGGATGAAGGGGATGGCCTTGATCAGGGCCTCGCGGCTTTTCTCCTTGTCCTCCTCGCTGCCCAAGACGGAATAGAAGACGCGCGCCTGATAGAGGTCATCGGTCAACTTGACTCCCGTCACCGTGACGAACCCGATGTCCGTGTTATCCAGAGTCAAGATCAGGCGGGAGATCTCCTGCTGCAAAAGCTCATTCAACCGTTCCAGACGTCGGGCCCACACGATGATCTCCCCCTCCTGGCGGCCGCGATCAGTTCTTCGGCAGCCGCGTTTGCTTTTCCAGCGAGTAAAACTCGATCCGATCCCCCGGTTTGATGTCCTGATACCCTTCCAAACTGATCCCGCATTCGAACCCTTTCTCCACTTCACGCACATCGTCCTTGAAGCGTTTGAGGTTGGAGAGGGTCCCTTCAAAAACGATCGTGCCGTTCCGGAGAAGCCGCGCCTTGGCGGACCGGGCCGCTTTTCCCTCGGTGACATAGCATCCGGCGACCGTGCCCGACTTGGTGATGCGGAAAACCTGCCTCACGTCGGCCCAGCCCTGCGTGACTTCCTTGACGAGCGGCTCCAACAATCCCTCCAGAGCGGCCTTCACGTCATTGACCATGTCATAGATGATGCGATAGGTCCGTATTTCGACGGATTCCCGGCGGGCCAAATCCTCGGAGGACGGATCCGGACGGACGTTGAAACCCAGGATGATGGCGTCCGAGGCGGAGGCGAGCAATATGTCGGATTCATTGATGGCCCCGACCCCCACGTGGATCGATTTGACCGTCACCCCTTCGTATGACATCCGTTCGAGGGAATCCCGCACGGCCTCGACAGACCCCTGCACGTCGGCTTTAATGATGATGGGGAGGTTCTTCAACTTCCCGGCAGAGACGGCCTGATGGAGGGTTTCCAAGGTGACGTGCTGCCGCCGTTTTTTGCTTTCCTCATCCGCAATGGAGGCCCGTTTTTCCGCGATCTCTCGGGCTTCCGAATCGGTCGCGACGACTTGGAACCGGACCCCCGTCTCAGGAGGACGAGAGAAACCCAATATCTCCACCGGCTGGGACGGGACCGCTTCTTTGATCCGCTGCCCCTTGTGATCCAACAGCGCGCGGACTTTTCCGAACGTCATCCCGCAGACGAAAGCGTCCCCCACGTGGAGCGTCCCCTTCTGGATGAGCACGGTGGCCACAGGACCGCGACGCTGATCCATCCGGGCCTCGACGACGACCCCTTGCGCGGAACGCGTCGGGTCCGCCTTCAGTTCAAGAATCTCGGCTTCAAGGAGGATCATCTCCAGGAGTTTATCCAAATTCAGTTTCTGGCGGGCCGAGACCTCCACCATGATCGTCTTCCCTCCCCACTCTTCCGTGATCAACTGGTGATTGGACAGTTCCTGTTTCACCTTCTGGGGATTGGCGTTCGGGAGGTCGCACTTGTTAATGGCGACCACGATGGGCACCCCGGCCGCCCGGGCGTGGTCCAACGCTTCAATCGTCTGAGGCATGACGCCATCGTCGGCAGCAACCACCAGCACCACCAGATCCGTGGCCTGGGCTCCGCGCGCGCGCATGGCCGTGAACGCCTCGTGACCCGGCGTATCCAAGAACGAGATCGTCCCCTTTTCCGTTTTCACCTGATAGGCCCCGATGTGCTGCGTGATTCCCCCCGCCTCTTTTTCAGCCACACGTGTCTGACGAATGGCGTCCAACAGGGACGTCTTCCCATGGTCCACGTGCCCCATGATGGTCACCACCGGAGGACGCGCCTTCAATTTGGATGGATCGTCCGGAGATTCCAGCGCCTCCTCCGCATACAGCGGGATCACTTCCACATCAAACTGGAACGTGTCCGCCACCATCGTCGCCGTATCCGAATCCAACCGTTGATTGATGGTCGCCAGCACGCGCATCGACATCAGCTTCTTGATCACATCCGGGACCTTCACGTTCATTCGATCAGCCAGATCCTTGACGGATATAAATTCGTTGATCTTGATCTTTACCCGAGGGGCCGCCGGTCTGGCCGGCTCGACCGGTTTGGGTGGCGGGGGAGGGATGACGGGCGCTCTGGGCTCCATCGGTTTTTCGGGAACTTTCAAAGCCGGCTTATCCGATCGTGCCGGCATCTTCGGAGCCGGGGGCTTGATCGACGGAGGAACCGGCTTAACAACCGGAGGAGGGACCACTGGGGCCGAAAGATCCTTGAGCGGTTTCTTTTTCTCGGGTGCCGGAACAACCGGCGGATGGATCGGGTGCTTCTTTTCAACGGGAACTGTCGACGGAGCAATCGCTTTCGTCACGACCGCGGCGTGAGGAGTCGCCTCCGGTTCGGTCTTTTTAACGGGCGGGGTCTTCTTCTTCGACAGAACCGCCTTTTTTTCGGCTGGCTTGTCCTTTTTGACGGTTTTCGCCTTTTTGGCATCCGGCTTTTTCGCCGTTTCCGAATGTTCCGGATGGGTCTTTACCGCGGCTTTTGTTTTGGGTTCTTTCTTGATCTTCATACGTGTCCTTATTCCTTCGAATCCTCGTCAGATTTTTCCTTCTCGGCCGAACTCGACTTTTTCTTTTTGGCGCTCGGCTTCTTCTCTCCCGTTTTTCCCTCGGCGGATTCCGGAGCGGTTGTGTCGGGCTCCGGAGTCTCCTTGGCCTTGTTCTTGAGATAGTCCTTCGCGGCCGCGATCACCTTCTCGGCCGTCTTCTCCCCCACACCGGAGAGTCCCGTCAGGTCCTCGGTCTTGGCGCCCGCCAATCGTTCAATGTCCCCCCACCCACCCTTCTGGAGGACATCCGCCGTCTTGGGACCGACGCCTTCCAATTTGGAGAGTTCCTCCATGTGGGCCGCCGCCTTCGCCGCGGAGGCGCCCTTCCGCTGGGACTCCGAAATCACCTCGATGTTCCATCCGGTCAATTTGGACGCCAGCCGGATGTTCTGACCGGACCGTCCGACCGCCAGGGTCATCTGTTCGTCGGAGATCAGGACCTCCGCTTTCCGGTCTCCGTGGCTGACGATGTTCACGGCCAACGGTTTCACGGGGGCGAGGGCCGACGCGATGTAGGAAGCCGGGTCATCCGCGTAGGCGACCAGATCGATCCGTTCCCCCTGCAACTCGTTGATGATCGGCCGAACACGCGACCCCTTGACCCCGACGCACGAACCGATGGGGTCCACTTTGGGGTTGTTGCTCTTGACGACCACCTTGGATCGGAACCCGGGTTCGCGCACCACGCTGACCACTTCCACGATCTTCTCGTAGATCTCCGGGACTTCCTGTTCGAAAAGCCTCTTGACGAAATCGGGGTGGGTCCTTGAAAGGATCAGTTCCGGACCGCGAGGACCTTTCTCCACCTTCATGAGAAGGACGCGGATGTGGTCCCCGACGTTCCATTTTTCGCGGCGGACTTGCTCGCGCATCGGGATGAAACCCTCTGCCCGGCCCAAATCGATGACGATATTGCCGCTGGAGAACCGATGGATCGTCCCGCTGACCAACGTCCCTTCCTTGGGCTTGAATTCGCCGAACATGCTCTCGCGTTCGGATTCCCGGATCTTTTGGATCAGGACCTGTTTGGCCGCTTGGGCCGCGATCCTGGAGAATTCCGCGGTATCGATCGGGATCTTGACGGGTTCTCCCATCTGGGCGGAAGACCGTATCTTTTTGGCGTCAGGCAATGAAATCTCGATGACCGGCGTCTGCACCACTTCCACGACGGTCTTGATGACGTGCGCCCCGATCTGCCCCGTCTCCGGATCAATCACGGCCTCCACATTGTACTGTTGCCCGACGTGCTTCCGGTAGGCCGACACCAGGGACTGTTCGATCATATGAAGGACATCGTCCTTCCGCAGTCCTTTGTCCCTCTCGATCTGTTCCAGAACCGCAATCAACTCGTTCTTCATGTTTTGAATCGTCATAGGTCAAACCCTTTTTTTTGATTGAAATCCAGCGCCGGATCGATCCGCGCCGAGGCCATATCACCGATGGGGATGCTCACGGTCCCGTTCGTCCGGTCTTCCAGAGTCAACACCCCGGACTGAACCCCGGCGATCTTCCCATGGAAATTCCGCTGGCCGTTGATCGGAGCAAAGGTTTTGATGATGGCCTGCTCCCCCATGAACCGGCTGAAATCCGCTTCTTTTTTGAGCGGCCGGTTCAAACCCGGAGAAGAAATCTCCAGGGAATAGGACTGGGTGATCAGGCCGGCGCCATCCACCAGAGCGCCGATCCGGTCGTTCCAGACCTCGCAATCTGTCAACGTCAATCCCCCCGCCTTATCCATGAAGACTCGTAAAACCCAGCCCGACGGTTCCTGCCGGTGTTCGACATGAACCAATTCATACCCTTCGGTCTGGAGGACCGGGGAGAGGAGACTCTCGATCTGTTCGACGACTTGAGACGACATTGAGTTAGACAAAAAAAAGTGGCTCGCACTGAAGCCACTCGGCTGATTATAGCATAATAATCGCTCTCAGTGCCCACAAGTTCGCTTTTTATCGGTTTTCCCCTGTCTTCCTCCGAGACAGCCCGGAATGACTAAACGTTCAACCGATAGAGAGCGGAGAGAAGTCTCACATCCCATGTTTTCTCATAGGAATGAGACCGCCAGGACTGGGTGTACCGGTCATTCAACCAGTTGAATACGGTCCGAACGAACGGTTTCCCTTCGGAGAGTGCGTGCAACCGGGTCTGATCGATGAACTTGGAAGTGATGAAGAGCGTCTCATAGAGGTCTTTATTCTCCTGGATCCAGGGCGTGGCCCGATGTTCGCGGCTGAAAGCGGACCACCCCCCCAACGACCGCGGAGGCTGAAAACCCTGTTGAACCGCCAGATCATACAGGGCGGCTCCCGGATACGGCACATAGACATAGAAACCGGCGATACGGGACCGTGGGTTTTCCGCCATAAGTTCCAGGGCGAGGTCGACGGTCGCGGTCAACTCGTCGATCGATTCCCCTGGAAATCCCATCATGAAGTTATAGATGGCTTGGATGGAGGTCTGCGCCAGTCGCCGGTTGACCGTCTTGTAGAGTTCCACCGTCTCCTTTTTCTTCAACAGTTCCAATATCCTCGGGGACCCCGTTTCAAGGCCCGGCTGTACGACCCTCAATCCGCATCTCTCCAATTCGCCCAGATCGACGCGCGACAGGTCGTCCATCCGGGTCTGGACGTACCACTCGAACTGGCCGTTGATCAAACGAGCGATCTCCATCCCCCGGTCGGCATTGACGAAGAACTCGTCGTCGTCGAACAGGACGGCCTCCAGTTTGTATCGGTCCACAAGCCGGATGACCCGTTCGTAAGTCTCGACGGGGCTGAGCCGGATCCACTTCCGTCCGGAGAGCATCGGTTGGCAACAGAACGCGCACTCGTGAGGGCACCCGACGGACGAAATGAAGGGCAACGCGCGGACCCTCCGACCGAACAAGAGACTCCCGTAAACATATTTCTCAACATCGACCGATTCGTAGGAGAAGTGAGACACGTCCCCGGAACGCGCGTCATCGCGGAGATATCGGACCGCCCCCCCCTGCTTGAAAGCGAGTTGGGGGATCGATGTCCAGGGATTCTTCTCGGCCAGACAATCGACCAAGGAACGGAAAGGCTTCTCTCCGGCGCCCGCCACGGCCACGTCCACCAACGGATCCGCCGCGGTCTGCTCCGGCATCAATGTCGGATGGACCCCTCCCCAGACGATCGGAATATCCTTGTTGATCCGTCGCACGAACCGGGCGGCGTCCGATGCATGCCGGATCTGGGTCCCCGTCATGGTCGACACCCCGAAACACAGTGTCTCCGGGCCGATCTCGTTCCGGATCTCCCGCTTCCAATCCCGACAGAAGCGCTGATCGATGATCCGAACGCTGTACCGATCGGTCACGGAAGAAGCGAGCGCCATCAGCGCCATCGGCGGAAAAACCGTGACCTCTTTCACGTCGAGACCCGTCAGAGGATAAAAGAGGATGATTTGGCTCATGGTTCAGTCGAGGCGCTCAAGGAGGGCCCCATCGGAGAAACAGGGGATCTCCCCGCGTCAGAGTTGGTAGGTGAAACCGAGGAAGAAGTGGGATGAAGAATAATTGTAACGGTAGACCGTCTCGTAATCCATATTGGAGTCGGCGTTTTGGAACGCTCCCTGGGCTTGAAGGGAAAGGCCTCTCCAGAGCGGGTAACCGACCGTCCACCGCAGGGTGTTGACGGTATTGGAAATAGACGTCCCCGTCTTGTATGTCCCGTCGGCGTTCTGGACGGGTCGATCCGCATAGTCCCGGAAGTTCCACATCATCGCCAGCCCCGCGGTCAACTTGCCGTTCCATCGGGTGTTGACCCGGGGTCCGAAACCGATCTCCGTGTAATCGTAGTAATTCTGATTGAACGTCGTGCGTCCCGCGTCATAGTTGTTCTGATTTGAATTGAGAGAGGCATAGGAAACGTCGAGTCCGCCCAAACTTTCCATCTTCCATATCCAGACCACCAATTCCGGCAACTGGTGACGATACCCGGCGGAAAGGTAATAGAAAGAATCGCTGCGTTCGTCAGCTGAATAGGTCCCTCCGCGACTCACGATCTTCTGGTCGTAATAGTCTCTGGAACTGCCGACGGCGGCCAAGGACAGCATCCGGCCCGGAGCCAACAGGAGGTCTCCTCCCAGGGAGACATCGGCGGCATTGAAATCGAGCACGTCTTTCCCCGAATTGATCTCGGTCCCGTAGTATTTGCTGGCCAGCGTCTGAAAATTCGGAAACCGCACGGCGTAATAATCCACTCCCACCCGGAGACTTCTCAGGAACGTCCCTTCCTTCTCCAGCTCCATTCCCAGGGCATTCTTGTCGTAATCGAACAACCCGTTCCCCCAAGTCTCATCGCTCGTTTCCTTGAGCATCTCTTGCCGGCGGGAAACCGTCAATTTCGCCTTCAGGCCCGGCTTCAATACGTAGACGGTCTTCAGACCCAGGGACGCCGTCTGTTGCTGTTGGGAAAGGAAACTTCCCCCCACCAATTCCTGCACATCGCGCGCCTTCCGATATCCGTAAGAGAGAGACGGGAGCAATGACAGCCGGTCCGACAGGCGCAGGCCGGGGACGACGACGACGGACCCGTTCATGCTGGAGACCGGAGAAGCGTCATTGCCGGAAAAACGGGATTGCCCGACATAGAGTTCGGAGTTCACATAGGGGGCATATTTCACCTCAGCCCAGGCCGACGAGACACCGATTCCGCCGATCAATACCACCGAGAAGAGCGTTAGTTTTTTCATTAGTTGTTGAGAAGCCCGGCTTTCTGAAGGAGTGAGGGACTGATGACGACGTCGATCTTCCGATTTCCCGTCAGGGAGGACGAGAAGACGGTCTGATAATTGACCCCCTGAAGGTTCGACCCCAGGGAAGAGGCCTGGAGGAGATTCAACTTATCCCCCGCATCGTTAAAATAGTATTGGTCCACCTGGATCGTGATGTCGGTCCCGCCCGGGACGGTGTAGGTGCTGAACGCCGAGATCTTTTTGGAATTGAGCGCGCCCGCCGTGTCTCCGTTGGCGATATACGTCTGATAGTTGACATCGTCCAGGATGACTCTTTTGCTCCGCGTGTATCCTTCCGTCACGACGTAGGAGGCCTGCACGGTCGCGTTATCGAAGAAATCGAGCCGTTGAGCGTTCGTAAAACCGTCCGAATCCACCTTGCGGAAATCGCCGACGGTCGTTCCCGCGTCGGCGCCCTCAAAATCGATGTAACCGCTCGGAAAATCGGCGGAACCGTCCGCCGGATTGCGGTCGCGCGTCTTCGTGGCATCATAGTTCCCGCCGGAATAGGCCGGATCGGGTTGCCAATGGGACACCAGCACGGGCGCATTGCTCTGCGACCGCAGCTCGACATACCAATCCGAGAAAACGACTTTCTGCACGGGATTGTTCCCGTTGGCATCGGTCATATTGACCGGATTACCGCCCACCTGCCACTCCCGGTAATAATCCTCTCCGTTCGAGGAAAGGCGATGCGTCTTCTCCACCCAATTGGTCATGGAGTTATGTCCGGTCCCCGAGAAAAGGTTCACGCTGCCGATATCTTCCGGCAACGCGTTCTTGGCGTAGACGTCGAAACGGGTGAAATCGAACCTGTCTTCCCGCGTGTTGAGCGCCACGAAAGACCATTCGTTGGCGGCGGGGCGCACGATATATTCCTCGATCCGGACCCTTTTCCCGAAAGCGTCGATGACGGTCTTTCCCTCCTGGTATTGGGCCACCTTCATCTCCTGCGCCGCGTCCGTCTGGAAGATATCCTTGAACGCGCTCAGCCCCATCTCCCGCTGGATCTCGGATTTGAAGGCGAATTCTGCGTCCCGTTGTCCTTCCGTGGGGACGACGCCCTCCCGGAGTTCCTGGGGAATGATCTCCGGCGGACGAGGGGCGGCTCCCGGTTCGACGGTCACGCTCTGATCCTTCATGACCTGGACTTCCTGGCCGATCCCCGCCAGATCCCGCAAGCTCACGACTCCCTCCAAGACGGACAGTCGGGACGTCTGATCCTCGAAGACTTCCATCTCGAAAAGGGTTCCCCGGACGGAGGCCGCCGCGATGGGCGTGCGGACCTCGAACTTCGTGCCGGTTTTCATCTTGGCGGCATAGGCGCGAAGCCGTCCCATGATCAGGGTGAATTGGGACTGGGCGTCTTTCAGGATATCGAAACGGAACGTCGTCTTGGGACGGATGGTGAACTTATGCCCGGCGGAAAGTTCGACGATCGCCTCGGCGTTGGCGTCTGTACGGATCACATCGCCTTCCGACAGGGTCTGTTTCCGCGACGCGGCCTTCCAGGAAGCCGCTTCCCCCTTCTGTATCTGGACATTCCCTCTCTTAAAAGTCACCGTGGCCGCCTGGAGGCCGACGCTCCACACAACGACCGCCAGCAGGACCGCCATCGGGCGGATGATTCTTTGATAAGGGAGAGTCGTCATGATCAGGATTCCTTCATATAGAATACGAGCTTAAGGTCTTTGACTTCGACGAGGTCCCCGTCTTTCAGCAACAGTTGTTCCTCGAACGTCTGCCCGTTCACTTTCACGGACTTTTCTTTTATGATCTTGATGTAGTAGCCCTCGGGCTGACGGGCCACGCAACAGGCCAAGTCGGGGGCGAAGAAACCCTTCAATTGGATCTGGGCGGATTCCGCTTTGCCGATATAGGTCGTGAGGCCGGTCAAATCGTGCGTCACGGCATCCGCCCCTCCCACCACTTTCAAGGTCCCGATCTTATCCTTCTTCGGGCCGGAGGAGGGAGCGGGCGCGGACGCCACTTTCGGGGTGGCCCCGATAAAAACGGTCGCATCCGACGAAACGGCGGGCAGAGGCGCCGCCGTTTTGGCGGCCTGTTCCTCGTTGATGTAGACCAGGGAATGCTTGGCGATGCCGACCTCGTCCTGATGGGTCAGGTTCGCCTTAATGATCTTCCGCTCGCGGATGAAGGTCCCGTTGGTGCTGTTCAGATCTTCGATGAAATGGGCGCCCGCCTGGAAGATGATCCGGGCGTGATGGCCGGAAACGGCCGGGTTATCGATGACGATATCGTTGTCGGACTTGCGCCCGATGGTGAGGATGTCCTTATCCAGGGGGATTTCCTTGATGACTGCCGCGTTGAATTTGAGTAGAACCTTGGCCATTGTGTGTCCTTTATGACTTCTTGAACAATCCCGCCAGACGCTTCAAGAACCCTTCTTTTCTGAGATTGGCTATGATCAGGGTGACGTTGTCCCGGCCGCCATTCTCGTTCGCGATACTGACGAGATTATGGCACATTCCCATCGGATCCTTCAAGGTCTGAAGCCGCTTTTCGATCTCCCGGTCGGGGACCATGCGGGTCAGACCGTCCGTGCACAAAAGGAGCGTGTCGTTGTCCAGGATGGGGTATTCGTTCACATCCACCTCGGTCTCGGCGCCGACACCCAGCGCGCGCGTCAGAACGTTCTTGATGTCCGATTTTTCGGCTTCCTCCTCCGTCATCAGTCCTTTCGCCACCTGTTCGGCCACCAAGGAATGGTCCTGAGTCACCTGTTTCAATTTGCCGTTTCGGAAAAGGTAGAGACGGCTGTCTCCCACGTGGGCCACGATGTATTTATCTTCGGCGATCAACACAGCCACCACGGTGGTCCCCATTCCGCGGTCTTTCTGTCGTCCTTGAGACACACCGTAAATGACCTCGTTGGCGAACCTCACGCACGACGCCAGGAGATAGGCCTTATCGGACAGATGCGGCGGTTTCGCTCCCAACGCAGGGATCCGTCCGGTCTTCAAAGCCGTCCCCATCTGTTCCCGAATATTATCGAGGGCCATCTGACTGGCCACCTCGCCCGAGGCGTGTCCCCCCATGCCGTCGCAGACGATGAGCAGACCGATCTGCTCATCATAGAAAAAGTTATCCTCGTTGTTCTGCCGGACTTTCCCCGGGTCCGTTATGCCTGCGATCAGTTTCCGGATCATTTGATCTTCAAGGTGCTGTCCGGAGACTCAGGCTCTTTGGGGGCCGGGGGCATGCGCACCGTATCCGTCGAAGACGGAGCCGGTTTCGAGGCCGGCGGAGGCGGAACCGGCGTCGTCGCCGCGGTCAACGGGAGCGTCTCCGAATAGGATGCGGACGGGGTCGCGGGGGCGGTGGGAGCCGGGGCATCGGCCCCGGCGATGGACGGGATCGCGTTCGCATTTTTGATGATTTCCCGCAGGTCGCCGGCGAAATCCCGTCCGCGCTGATACCGCTGTTCGGGTGTCTTCATCAAAGCCTTGTCGATGATCATCTTCATCCCGCGCGTGACCCGGTCGTTCGCCTTCAAGGTCGGATCCGGGTGCTGCTCCCCGGATATCCGGAACAAGAGGGTCGCCAGACTGTCCCCTTCGAACGGTTTCTCGCCGGTGAGCATCTCATAGAGCATGACTCCCAGGGAGAAAAGATCGGCCCGGCCATCGACTTTCTTGCCGGCCACCTGTTCGGGGGACATATAGCTGGGCGTTCCCATGACCGTTCCCGTCTGCGTCTTGGATGAGGCCGTGATGCGGGCGATGCCGAAATCGGTGATGCGGAGAGTCCCGTCCTTCAGCCTCATGATGTTGGCCGGCTTGATATCACGGTGCACCACGCCGTTCGCGTGAGCGTAATCCAATCCGTCGGCCACCAGGGCCACATATTCCAAGACCTGATTGACCGGCAACAGGTTGGCCTTCTCCCCGTATTTCTTCAGATCCTCCCCGTCGAGGAGTTCCATGGCGATGTACGATATCTCATTGTCTTCTCCGGCATCGTAGATCCGGATGATGTTCGGATGGTTCAACGTCCCCGCCGACTCGGCCTCGCGGAAAAACCGGGCCTTGATCTCCTTGGCGGTGGCCTCATCCACGTCGTCGTCGAACTTGACGGTCTTGATGGCGACCTGCCTGTTGATCTTGGGGTCTTTCCCGAGATACACGATCCCCATGGCCCCCCGACCCAGTTCTTTTTCGATCTCGTAACGGCCCAGAGTGGGCTTGACGGACGCTCCCTCCATCACGATCGTGCCTTCCTTTTTGGAGGGGCCCCCGAGCCCCGTGACGATCCCGCCTTCGCTGGCGGTCTTGGCGTTTTTCTGGCGGTCCTTGATATCCTTATAACCGGCGTCCACTTTGGAGATGTGTTCGTAGATCGCGACGGCTTTCCCGAACTGCCGTTTCCTCTCGAAATCGAGGGCGAGGTTGTAGAGCAATTCCTTCATGGCGTTATCGACGGGACACTTGCGGAACTTTTCAAAGGCCATATCCAGCATCCCCTGCCCCTGGAACGACAGGCCCAGCATCTTGTTCGTCTCGATGCTCTCCGCCTCCACCAACTCCTTCCGTCTTTCAGTGAAAAAGAAACGGCGCACCGTCACCACGACATAGGCCAGCCCCATCAGACTGACGCTGTAAAAGATCTTGATCCACATCCGTTTGACCGTGAAAAGGTAGATGCCGGGCCCGATGATCGCGGCCAGAACCAACACGGTCACCAGGGCCCCCCACTTGGCCTTGAGGTGGGGCAACAAGGCGATGACGAGCAGCCCGATGATCCCCAGGACGGCCAGTTCCATCTTCGGCGCCCAGATCGGACGGGAGATATAGTTCTGCCCCATGATGTTCTGGATCACGTTCACCAGGATCCCGTTGGCCGGGTATGTGGCTTCGACGGGAACGACGAAGAGCGTCCCGATCCCCGTGGCCATCGTCCCGATGAGAACGATCTTCCCCTTGAACGCTTCCGCGGGAACTTTCTCGGCCAGGATATCGACGGCCGAAACCATCTTGATCGTATTCCAAGGTCCCGAATAGTTGATAAGGAGCCGGTTATCGCGGTCCAACGGGATGCGGTTCGGGCCCAAGACCAGTTCCTGCCCCAGCTTGATCTTGACGTCGGCCAGTTTGAGCCCCATCGCCACGCGGGACATCTCGAGCGAGAGGGACGGGAAATACTGGCCTTTATAGGATACGAAAAGGGCGTCGCGCCGGACGGAACCGTCCAGGTCGGGAAAGATGTTCGAATGGCCCATCCCCGCCACGTTCTGTGAGAATTCGGGCAGCGGCAGAAGCGGGGTATACCCCGTGAAAACTGAATCGGATTTAACCTGAGGGTCTTCCTCGGCCTGTACGATCTGGTAGTTCTTCAGGCTCTCCTTGGAGTCATCGGGCTCTTCGGCCAATGGCTTGTCGACGGAAAAAAAGATCGGCAACACCAAATTGGGCGTCTCGGTCAGCGTCTGGGCCAGCTTGGCGTCGTTGTCCAACTCCACTTCGGACTGGGACAACAACTCGATGAAATCCGTGAAGGGCTGAAGGAGCATCTCGTTGGCCGTCTGCTTCTTCTTGTCCTTGGTCTTCAAGGCCTTCTCGATCAGGGGCTGGTTTTCCATCAGGGTGGTGACATAGGTCTCCTTGAGCTGACGGACCGCCGTCAATCCCTGGTTCTGATCGGGTTCCACATAGAGGATGTTGACGCCGATCACTTTCGGTTCGCCGGCGGCGATGGCGTCGATCATCTGGGCCACATAACTGCGGGGCCAGGGCCAACGACCGACGGACGCGATGCTCTGTTCGTCGATGGCGACCAGGATGATCTGGTCGGAGACGGCGGCTTTCGGCGAATATTTCAAGCGGAGATCATAGAGTTTGTTTTCAAGGGATTCCGTGAACGGCGTTTTCCAATAGGCGAGACCGACGACGAGGAGCGTGATGAACAAACCGATGATGGTATCCACTATCCAGCTTTTTTTCATGGGGTGACCTTTTGTTGTTTTCGATCGGCGACCTTCTGGCGGAGCGCCTTTTCCAGATCGGGGCGGAGCTGCATGAGTTTGCGGAACGACGGGCCCGGGATGACCAGGATCTCCGTATTGTCTTCGAGGGACCGGATGGTGGCGGTCGCCGAGGTCGACTCCAAGAACGAGATCTCACCGAAGAAATCTCCCGCCTTCAACTCGGCCACCTGCGTCTTTTCCTTGTTGATGGTGGCCAGGACGACCACGCGGCCCGTCTTGATGATGAAGAACTGATCGGTGATCTCGCCCTTCATCAGGACCGTCTGGCCGTTCTTATAGGTGTGATGTTCGATGTCGGGCGTCATGGTGCGCAGCTGGTTTTCGTCCAGCGCGGCCATGATGTCCACCTGCTTTTTTAAGAAGAGCGTGTCGTCAAATGGCATTGCGGATCCTTCCGTCCAAATTCCTGACAAATTATTGCTTTAATCATCGAATCTGTCAACGTGATATCTGTCACAAAACGATCACGGCCGTTCCGAATCGAGAAACAGCCGTTCGGCCAGCCCCTGCGCGATCTTCCGATTCCCCTCCTCCGAGGCATGAAGGTGGTTGTTCACATGCTCCTTGAACTCATCGCTGAAGTCATAAAACGGCACCGGCGGCCGGGTCCGGGCCATTTTCTCCCTGATCAATCCCATGGTTTCCCGGTAATGCCGCGACTGTCCCTCGTCGATCACATTGACGGGTTGAAAACAAGCCTTATATTTCACACCCCAAGACAGGCAGATCCGGTGGGCCGCGCTGATGTTCCCGACGTACGTATCGGCGATCCTCTCCCGCCACGCCGCCTGCCGATAGCCCACGTCCCTCCGCAATCGTCCCATGTGGATGAATTTATATCGAAAATAATCCCTGAAGATCTCCCGCATCAGTCGGCTCTTCAGGGCCACCAAGGACCACACCGGGTATTCGTTGACGTCCTCTATCAAAAGCGGATTCGATTCCCATAACAGAAAATTGAATGGATATCCGGGACGAGGGTCGTACAGATAGGGGTTGAATATGTCGTTCCCCCCGTCATACATGATGATCATATCGGGTTCGCGCTTCAGCCCCTCTGTCACGATGGAGATGAGTTCCTGGGTGGAATTGAACGTTCCCTGGCCGAAATTATACACACGCGTGTTCCTGATCTTCCGGCCGGCCAACTCCGCATCCAAGAGGTCGGGGAGAGGCGGATTTCCTTCAGCCACCGCGGACCCGCCGAACATGAAGACGCGGTATTCGTTCTTGACCTTCGGGATTTCAGGGAGCGGCCGCCTTTCGAACATCGTGTAAGGGACAGGGGGGTGCGGGAAATGAGAGAAGGTGAACCGGGGGTGATACAATTTCCGCGCCATGAGTTCGGCGACAAGAAAGACCAATACGGCGATGCCGATGATCTTCAATACGGGATGTAATTTAGGCATGGAGGCCCCCTAGCAGCAGCTCAAATCCACGGGGATATGACGGGGGAGATTTCAGTCCCTACTTCAAGCGCCGCAAGACATCTCCCACCGCCTCCGAGACAGGAACGTCGGTGGGCTTGGCTTCGTCGCGTCCCTTGATCTCCACGAGCCCGGCGGGAAGTTTTTTCTCCCCCACGGTCACACGGACCGGGATCCCCGTCAGGTCGGCGTCTTTGAATTTGACCCCGGCGCGTTCATCCCGGTCGTCCAGAAGGACATCCACTCCCTTGTCTTTCAGTTCCTGATAGATTTTCTCGGCGGTCCCCATCACGTTCGGTTCGGTCACGTTCAGAGGGAGGACGATGACCTGAAACGGCGCCAGAGCCAACGGCCAGGAGATGCCGTTGTCGTCATGCCGTTGTTCGATGGCGGCCGCCACGACCCGGCTGACTCCGATCCCGTAGCACCCCATGACGAAAGGGACTCTCTCCCCTTTTTCGTCGAGATACCGGGCATTCATGGATTGGGAATATTTCAAGCCCAACTTGAACGTGTGTCCCACTTCGATCCCTCGGGAAAACCTCACGGTCTCTCCGCAACGGGGACAGGAGTCCCCTTCCCGGATCACCCGGATGTCGTAGAACCCATCGGGCTGATAATCCCGTCCCACGTTGATATGGACCGTATGATAATCCTTCCTGTTCGATCCGGAGACGCCGTTGACGATGTCCTTCACGCTGAGATCGGCGACGAGCCTGAATTTCGGATTCCGCGCGCGTTCCTTCAATCCGACGGGGCCGGCGTATCCCACCTCGCACCCGGCCACTTTCCGATACGTCTCGTCATTGGCCCTCTCCAATACTTTGCATCCCAGGACCCGTTGAAGTTTCGGTTCGTTGATCTCCCGGTCGCCACGCACCAGCGCCACGACGGGCTCCTGGTCCGCCACATAAAACTGGGTCTTGATAAACTTTTCCGGCGACAATTTCAAGAGTTTGGCGACATCCTCCACGGACCAGGAGCCCGGCGTGGAGACGTCCTCCGGCGGCAGAGGGGGTTCCGGGGATCCCGGGTTCAGCGCGCGGCATTCGGCGCGTTCCACGTTGGCGGCGTAACCGCAGTCGCAGGAAACCATGAGTTCCTCACCGGTCTCCGCCAAGACCATGAACTCGTGGGAGAAACTCCCTCCGATCGTCCCTGTGTCGGCCTCCACTCCCCGGAACTGGAGCCCGCACCGGGTGAAAATCTTCGTATAGGCCTCATAGACGCGCTTGTAATATTTCTCCGCATCCTGTTCGTCGGCATGAAAGGAATAGGCATCCTTCATATAAAACTCTCGCGCGCGCATCACACCGAAACGCGGACGGATCTCATCGCGGAATTTCGTCCCGAACTGATAGAGCATGACCGGCAGTTCCCGATAGGAACGCACCTCCCGCCGGACCAGGTCGGTGATGACCTCTTCGGCCGTGGGGGCCAGGCAGAACTCCGTGTCTTTCCTGTCTTTCAAGCGCAACAATTCCTTGCCGTAATAAGTCCACCGCCCCGTCTCTTCCCAGAGTTCTTTGGGCTGGACGACCGGCAACCACACTTCCAACGCGCCGGCGGCGTCCATCTCTTCCCGGACGATCCGTTCCACTTTCCGCAGGACGCGCAGTCCGAACGGCAGCCATTCATAGATGCCGCTGGCCACCTTGCGGATCAAACCCGCCCGTAACATCAGCTTGGCCGAAACCGTGTCGGCGTCGGCGGGAACCTCTTTCAACGTGGGGAGCAGATAGTGGGTCCGTCTCATGGCACGATCCTCATTGGGCCTGGGAGGCCGCGCTTTTCTCCGCCCGGAGACGACGGATATCGCTGACGGTGGCGAACAGAAGGATCGCCAACAGGATGGACAAACCGACCGAATTGGCGATCGCCAGCATCTTCCGCCGGAGCGGACGGCGGCTGAGTCCTTCCCAGAGATAGAAGACCACGTGTCCCCCGTCCAACATGGGGATCGGGAACAGGTTGAAAAGCCCGATCCCGACGGAGAGGAGTCCCAGCAGATTCCAAAAATCCTGGGCGCCGGCTTTGGCGGCCTTGGCCACGACGGAGGCGATGCCGATAGGACCCGACAGTTCGGGTTTTTCGCGGCGGACAATCTTTTCAGCCAGATATCGGACCGTGAAATAGCTCCACCCGACGGTCAACTCCACGCCCCGGCCCAGGGATTTCAGCAGGCCGACCCGCACGGCGACCGTGTCCGGTTGGATGCCGATCATCCCCACCCCCGTGGATTTCTCCTTCTGCGGCCTCACGACCACCCGTCGCACATCGGCCCCATCCCTTTGATACTCCAGAGTGACGTCCTGTTCCGGCATCTTGTGGATCTGCTCCGCCAACTGGACCCATTCCCGAACGGGTTGTCCGTTGACGGACAGGATCCGGTCCTTTTCCGTCAATCCGGCTTTCTGGGCCGGGTATCCGGGGACGACGGCGCCGATCACCGGCTCCGGTGATATCCGCGGTTCGCCCCACATCAGGGCGATCCCGGTGAATATCAAGACCGCCGAGACATAGTTCATGGCGGGGCCGGCCAGCACGATCGGGATCCGGCGATACCAGGGTTGACCGAAAAATTCGCGTGGTGTTTTGCCGACCATCTGGTCCGAGGTCTGCTGCTCGTCGGTGTCGTCGCCGGCCATGCGCACCTCGCCGCCCAAGGGGATCCAGGCGAGACAATACCGGGTCTCCCCCCATTGAAACCCGCAGATCTCGGGGCCGAGCCCGAATGAAAAACGGTCGACGCGCACGCCGATCTTCTTGGCGGCGATGAAATGTCCCAGTTCATGGACGAAAATAACGAGCCCGAAGGCGAAGACAATGCTCAGAATCCCTATCAGGATAGACATCGATGGTTCCTCCTCATGTGCTCCGCGCACGTTCGAGCCGTTTTCCGCGCCCAGTGGTCGGTCTCAAAAATCCGGTCCAACGAGGGGGTCGCTGTTCCCCGATGTTTCCGCATGACGGTCCCGATCAATCGCGGGATGTCCATGAACCCGATGGCCTCGCTCAAAAAAAGGTCGACGGCCACTTCGTTGGCCGCATTCAAAACAGTGGGGAGCGTCCCGCCCCGCCGACCGGCTGTCAACGCCAGCTGGAGGCATGGGAAGCGCCGGAAATCGGGAGAGGCGAAATCCAACCGCCCGATGTGTTCCAGATCCAGCGGACGAACGGGACAATCCCTGCGTTCCGGATACGTCAGCGCATATTGGATGGGCAATCGCATGTCGGGCCGCGACATCTGGGCCAGCACGGACCCGTCCTCGAATTCCACCATGGAATGGACGATGGATTGGGGATGGATGATGATGTGTATCTTCTCCATCGGCACCCCAAAAAGATGATGGGCCTCGATGGCTTCCAGCCCCTTGTTCATGAGGGTCGCGGAGTCGACGGTGATCTTGTTCCCCATCTTCCAGGTGGGATGCGCCAGGGCCTCTCGGACGCTGACCGACGAGAGCGAGCCGGCCCGGCGATAGAACGGACCGCCCGACGCGGTCAAAAGGATCCTTCGGATCACCGCCCCCCGCGCGTCATCGCGACGTCCCTTTTCGGGACCCAGGCATTGAAAAATGGCGGAATGTTCACTGTCCACAGGGATCACGCGCGCCCCGGATCGCGCCGCCTCCTTCATGACCAGTCCGCCGGCCACGATGAGGGCCTCTTTGTTGGCCAAGGCCACGGTCTTTCCCGCGCGGACAGCCGCGACGAGCGGGGCCAATCCCGCGAAACCGACGACGGACGACAACAGCATGTCCACCGAAGCCCCCGCGGCGATCCGCTTCAACCCCTCCGCGCCCGACGAGACACGCACGGGGATCCTTTTTTGCCGGGCCCACGATGTCACCCGGGCGGCGGACGACGGATCGCCCATGACAACGTCGGCCGGACGGAACTCGGCGATCTGTTTCAATATCCGGTCCAGATTCTTCTGGGCGGAGAGCGCCTGAACGCGATAGGGCGCGGTGAGTGGATGTCGACTGCCGGAGGACCGGTTCAACCGGCGGATCACATCCAGCGCGTTGACGCCGATGGATCCCGTCGAACCGAGCAGGGCGATGCGCTTCATGGAGGAGGGGTCAGCCTCCTCGTCCTGTCATGACGAGGTAATAATAAAGGAGCGGAGCGGAGAACAGGAAGGAATCAAACCGGTCCAACAACCCCCCATGGCCTGGCAACAGGTTGGAAGAATCTTTCACGCCCAGACAGCGCTTGATGAGCGATTCCATCAAATCGGAGATCTGGGCCACCACGCCCAGTCCCAAAGACAGAATGATCGTCTCCGGCAAAGTGAGTATCTTGCCAAGGAACGCCGACTGGCACAGCAGGCCCGTCAGCAACGCCGCTCCCAATCCGGCGGCGGCTCCTTCCCAGGATTTTTTCGGGCTGATCTGGACGGCCAGACGCCTCTTACCGAAGAGAAGCCCCACCGCCCAGGCGCCGATGTCCTGGGCCCAGATCAGCAGGAGGAGATAAAAAAGACAGTTCCGCCCGACGTGATACAGGTCGGGACTGGATGCGCCTCTCAAATCCCTCAACAAAAAAATATGGGACAGAGGCCACGCGATGACGAACAGGGCGGTCAAGGACACCGCCACGCGCAATAACGACAGGCCTTTGTCCCGGCGGACCATCTCCCGGAAGAGGAACAGGAAGACGATGAACGTCAGGACGAACGCGGGCCCTTGGGAAGCGAAGGGCATCGACAACCGCACCCCCGGGAACGCCAGGGAGAGCATCAGCAACACTCCCGCCACGTAGGTCACCCATCCCTGAGACGCATACCCCCCCGTCTCGGCCATCTGAAGGAATTCCCACAGGGCCAAGCTGATCAAAAACAGGACGAAGAGGAAGAAGGGGATGCTTCCGAGATAGGCCACCCACAGGAACAGCGGGGCTCCCACCAAAGCGGTCAGGACACGGGGCAACACCATGATATCAGACTCCTCCGAAACGGCGTTCGCGCGTTTGATAATCCAACAAGGCCTCGTAAAGGTGAACGCGACGAAAATCGGGCCACAACGTCTTGGTCACGTACAACTCCGTATAGGCGCACTGCCACAACAAGAAATTTGAAAGGCGGAACTCCCCGGACGTCCGGATGAGGAGGTCGGGGTCGGGCAACCCCGCCGTGTCAAGATGTTCGGACAGGATGTCCTCGTCCACCTGCTTGACGTTCTCCCGGAGGAGCGACCGCACGGCCTGCAGGATTTCCTGGCGCCCGCCATAATTGAGAGCCAGGTTCAAGATCAATCCCCGGTTGTCCTTTAACTGGCCGACCACGCGGCCCAATTCGTCGCGGACGGTCTGGGAGAGCGCGCTGATATCTCCGATAGTCCGAAGCCGCACCCCGCTCCGTTCCAGTTCCTCGGCCTCCCGCTGGAGCGTCCGGACGAGGAGTTTCATCAACCCCTTCACTTCCGCCGCGGGACGGACCCAATTCTCCGTCGAAAAAGCATACAAGGTCAGCGCATGAACCCCCAACTCGCCGCACGCGCGGACGATCTCCCTCACGCTCTTGGCACCCGCCGTATGCCCGACCAGTCGGGGGAACCCCCGCTGACGGGCCCATCTCCCGTTCCCGTCCATGATCACAGCGATATGACGGGGGATTTTTTTTCGGTCGAGTCGTCGGAGGAGCTCTTCTTCGCGGGAAGACATGAAACGGTCGTTCGGTCAGATCTCCATGATCTCTTTTTCTTTGACAGCCAGCATCTCATCGATCTTCTTGATGTAGAGGTCGGTCTGCTTCTGGAGACTCTGTTCGGCGTCCTTGAGCTGGTCCTGAGTCAACACCTTGTCTTTCTCCAGTTTCTTGATCTTCTCAAGGGCTTCCCGGCGGTCGTTCCTGACGGAAACGCGGAAATCTTCGGACATTTTGCGAACGACCTTGACCAGTTCCTTCCGGCGTTCCTCCGTGAGAGAAGGGATGTTGAGCCGGATGATCTTCCCATCGTTCATCGGGGTCAATCCGATCCCCGAAGCCGAGATGGCTTTTTCGATGGCCTGGAGGGACGAGACATCCCAGGGTTTCACCTCGATGGTTCGGGCATCGGGCATCCCCAAGGCGGCCACCTGATTGACAGGGACCATGCTTCCGTAATATTCCACGCGAACGTTATCCAAGAGGGTCGGCGTGGCCCGTCCGGTCCTCAGCGTCGCAAAATCCTGGCGCGTCTTCTCGACGGTCTTTTTCATCTTGTCTTCGATCTGGGTCAAAACGGTCTGAACTGCGGGAACGTGGACGCTCATCGGATCCTCCTATCAGTATGGTTGAAATCGTTCAGGGGACGACCAGGGTCCCGATGTCGTCCCCTCGGACAGCCCGGCGCACGTTGCCGGTCTTATGGAGATCGAACACGCGGACCGGGAGACGGTTCTGAAGACACAGGGACAGGGCCGTCGCATCCATCACCGCCAAGCGCCGCTGGAGGGCTTCCTGGAGAGTGAGTGTTTTGAACCGGCGGGCCGATTTGTTCTGATGGGGGTCGGAATCATAGACGCCGTCCACCTGGGTGGCCTTCAGAAGGATATCGGCCTCAATCTCCGACGCGCGGAGCGCGGCGGCCGTATCCGTTGAAAAATAGGGGTTTCCGGTGCCGGCCCCGAAGATGACGATGCGTCCTTTTTCCAGGTGACGAACAGCCCGCCGACGAATGAACGGTTCGGCCACTTTGGCGATCTCGATGGCGGAAAGAACGCGGGTCGGGACACCGACCTGTTCGAGCGCGTCCTGAAGCGCCAGCGAATTGATGACGGTGGCGAGCATCCCCATGTTATCGGAGAAGATCCGGTCCAACTTGAGGCCCTGTCCACGGGCCCCGCGCCAGATATTCCCCCCGCCCACCACGATGGCAATCTGGATGTTGGATGATCGGGCGGATTTTATCTCATGGGCGAATTTGAACAGCGTCTTTAGATCGATGCCGGAATCACGGGGGCCGGACAGCGCTTCGCCCGACAACTTAAAAACGACCCGGCGGATTCCTTTCCGGCTTTTACTCATCTTCACCGACCTTATACCGCATGAAACGACGGGGTTGGACCGGTTCTCCCACCGTCGACTCCACCTGCTTGACGACAGAGCCCACCGAGGTCTTTCCGGAACTGTCGCGGACGAACGGTTGGTCCAAAAGGCAGAACTGTTGACAGAACTGCTGTATCTTCCCTTGGGCGATCTTATCCCATATCTTCTCGGGTTTGTTCTCCCGTTTGGCCTGTTCCCGCGCGATGGCTTCTTCCTGTTTCAGGGTCTCGGCCGGAACATCTTCGCGGCGGATCCACCGAGGAGCCGTGGCCGCGATCTGCATCGACAAATCCTTCGCCAACGTCTTGAGTGCTTCCGTCGAGGCGGCCTTCTCGGATTGAGTGCCCACGTCCACCAGGACGCCGACTTTGCCGACGCCACCACTCGGATGGATATAGGAGGCGAACACGCCGGCGCCCTGCCGGTCATAGCGGGTCTTCCGTCCGAGGGCGATCTTCTCGCCCAGCTTGCCGGACAACGCGGCGATCTCTTCCGTGGCGGACGGGGGAGTGGTCGCCGACGGATCTCCTTCGGCGGCGTTCCGGGCCAGCTTCTGGACCAGGGCGACGAATTCGTCCGTGCGGGCGACGAAATCCGTCTCGCAGTTCAGTTCGAGCATGACCGCCGTTTTCCCGGCCGGATCGACATAAGCGGTGATCAGTCCTTCGGCGGCGTTCCGGGCCGCCCGTCGGGCGGCGGAAGCCGCTCCTTTTTCGCGCAGAATCTGGATGGCCTTCTCCATGTCGCCCTGGGACGCTTCCAACGCCCTCTTGCACTCCATCATGCCGGAGCCCGTCTTTTCCCTCAATTTTTGAACCTGTTCGGCTGATATCACGTTGTTATCCTCCTACGTTGTAATCTGGATTATGGCAAGGAATGAAAAAATTTCCGAAGTGACCGGCGAGTCGCAAGGCGGCTCAAGCGGCTCCGTCACGGACGGCACCGCCTCAGGAGGCCGGAAGAACCGTTGTCTCTGTGGTGGGAGTATTGACGACGGGAGCGGCGGCCACGGGCTCGGCCGATGCGACGTCCGTGGACGGGACCGCCTCTTCGGGTGTCCCGTCGAGGACTTTCTCATCCTGCCCCTTCTTGGCGGCGATCTGTTTCCCCTCCAGGATGCTGTCCGCAATGAGGGCGCAGAAAAGACGCACCGAGCGGATGGCATCGTCGTTGCCTGGGATCGGATAATCAATGAGGTCCGGATCGCAGTTGGTGTCGCAGATGGAGACCACCGGACATTCCATTTTTTTTGCTTCCAGGAGCGCCGTCATCTCCTGCACGGGATCCACGATGAACATGATGTGCGGGAGCTGCGTCATATTCTTGATTCCATCCAGCGATTTTTTAAGACGGATGATCTCTTTCTCGCGACGGACGATCTCTTTTTTGGCCAACGCCTGGAATATCCCGCTCTCCTTCATCCGCTCCAACTCCTGCAGGCGTTTGGCGGACCGGCGGACCGTCTCGAAATTCGTCAACGTGCCGCCCAACCAACGTTCACGGACATAGGGGGAGCCGCACCGGGAGGCTTCCGCCGCGATGGATTCCTGGGCCTGTTTCTTGGTGCCGACGAAAAGGATCTCTTGGCCGTCGGCCGCGGAATCCCGCACAAAAATAAGGGCTTTCTTCAGTTCCTTGACGGATTTTTGAAGGTCGATGATATGGATGTTGTTCCGGACTCCGAAGATATACTTCGCCATCTTGGGGTTCCAGCGACGGGTTTGATGGCCGAAATGGACTCCCGCTTCCAAAAGCATCTTCATTGAAACTGTGGGCATTCGTCTTCCATCCTTTTTTGAGTTTTATAAAAACCAAAAATCCGGCGACATCCGGCCGGATTGCTTGGGCACAATTATAGCGAATTCCCCCCTCTTTGCAAATATATTTTTATGGGGGACGCTTTACGCTTTTCGGCGGCCCAGCCGTTCCGCCAAAGAACCGAGCATGTCGCGCGCGGCGGAAGGCGGGAGACGGCGCAGTGACTGTTGCGCCTCGCGGGTGTATCGGTCGGCCCGTTGCCGTGCATAATCGAGGGACCCCGACCGTCGCAGACACCCCATCAATTCGGACAACCGGCCATCCGGAGAACTCATCAGCCGGCGGAACGTTTCCCGCTCCCGGACCGTCCGGAGCGAACGGCGATAATGGATCAACGGGAGCGTCATCTTCCCGTTCAGGAAATCCGTCCTCAACGTCTTCCCCGCGGATCGTTCCTGCCCTTCGATGTCCAACACGTCGTCGCTGACCTGGAACGCCATCCCCAGCAAACGGCCGTATTCCTCAAGAGCGCGTTGTCCTCGGGGAGAGAGTCCCCCTTGGAGGGCCCCCACCCGGCAGGCGGCCGCCATCAGAGACGCTGTTTTATCCTCGATGAAGCGCAGATAGATCTCCTCGGAAATATCCAGCCGGTGGCGGTATTGCATCTGGCCGATCTCCCCCTCGCAGACGCGCGAAGCCGAATCGGTGAAGACCCGGATCAGGTCCGTGCGTCCGAGGCGCGCCAGTTTCTCAAAGGCCTGGGAAAAAACGAAATCTCCCATCAGGACCGCCATCCCCTCCCCGAAACGGACGGTGACCGTCGGTTCATGGTGTCGGAGAGCGGCGGCATCCACCAAGTCATCATGGATCAGCGTGGCGATATGGATCATCTCGACGGCCAGCGCGGCCTCGAGAACGGCCCGGGAAGAAGACGGGCGTCCGACCCGGGAACAGAGATGAACCAAGAGAGGACGGATCCTTTTCCCCGGTTTTTGAAAGATGTATCTCGTGATGGGGGCCAGGATACGGCTCTGTTCCCTCGAAAAAGAGGCCAGAGCCCCGTCGATATCCCGGACGAAGGAGGAGAGCCGCCGATCGGGACTCCCGGGGAACAGCGTCCGCAGACGATCCGGCACGGGCGTCACGGAACGACCTGCTGAACCCACGCCAACAGCCCCGCCGGCCAAAGTCCCGCCAAAACCGTGATGAGCGCGGACACAACCAGGCATCCCGACAAGCCCCACGACCATCGGATGGGGACGGAAGACGACGGCTCGGAGAAGAACATCGAGTGGACGATCCGGAAATAATAATAGAGCGAGACGACGCTGTTCAGGACGCCGATCACCGACAAGAGGAACCATCTCTCCGATATGGCGGCGGCGAAGACGGAGAATTTAGCGACGAACCCGAGCATCGGAGGGATTCCGGTCAGAGAGAGAAGGAACACCGTGGCCAACAGGGCCAACGGGAAAGACCGACGGGCCAGGCCGTCGAAAGACTCCAGCCGGTCCGATCCGGACTCATTGGAAACGGCGATCAGGCAGGCGAAGGCGCCGAGGTTCATGAACAAGTAAGCCGCCGAGTAGACCAACACGGAGGAGAGGCCCAGCGTTCCCGCCGCGACGAAACCGAGGAGGATGTAGCCCATCTGGGCGATGGACGAGTAGGCCAGGAGGCGTTTGACGCTGGTCTGGCGAAGAGCCGCCAGATTCCCGAGGGTCATGGAAGCCACCGCGAGGACCGCCAACAGGGGGCTCAATCCGGCGGCCCCATGGAACGGAAGAGCCCGGACCAACAGCGCCAACGCGGCGATTTTCGGAGCGACGGAAAGATAGGCCGTCACGGGGGTCGGTGCTCCCTCGAACGTGTCGGGGACCCACATATGGAAGGGGACCACCGCCAGTTTGAACCCCAGGCCGGCGATCACGAACAACAGCCCCCCCACCAGACACAAGCGGTCCGGCCCCTGGAAGGAGAACCCCGCCAGCGCTGCCAAACTCGTGGACCCCAAAGCGCCGTAAACGAGCGAGATCCCGTAGATGAAGAGGGCGGACGAGAGGGCCCCGACGAGGAATATCTTGATCGCCGCCTCCATCGACCGTTTCTCCCTCTTCAAAAACCCCGTCAAGATGAACGAGGAGATCCCGATGAGTTCGAGCGAAACGACCACCAGGATGAGATCGAGACTGGCCGCCAACATCATCAACCCGACGGTCGAGAGCAGCCAGACCCCGCAGAACGTACCCCAGGATATCTCTTTCATCTCGGCCGAATCGTTGGCGAGCCCGAGGGACAGCGACATCCCCGCCAAGAGCAGCAGCTTGAAGAAGGCGGACATTCCGTCGACCGCCGCGGTCTCCAGGACACTCCCGTTCTCATAGATGAACTTCAGCACCAGGATCCCAGCCATGACCAGTGCCATCATCGTGAACCCGACGGCGATCCGCCGCCGTCGAATGTTCCCGGCAAAAAGCAGGAGGGCGGCGGCGGACAGGAAGATTTCCGGAGTGATCCAGAGGAGGTTCATGGGTTCCCTTGTTTCGTCATCCGGCCTTGAAGATCATTGCGATCTGGGACACGGTGGCCTCCATCATGCGCAAAGCGACATGCGGCTGGAGTCCCAGATACACCGTCAAGATGACCAAGGGCACCACCGCGATCAATTCACGGGCATTCATGTCCGTCAGCCCCGCCCACTTCTCATTGAACTTGCCGAGGAACACATCCTTGATCAGTTTCAACAGGAACGCGGCGGTGACGACGATCCCGATCACGGCGACGACGACGAAAACCCGATAGGCGGCGGTGCCGAACGCTCCCAGAAAACACAGGAACTCCGATATGAAACCGGCCAAACCGGGGAGGCCCAGAGAGGCCATCGCCTGAACGGTCATCAAGGCCGTGAAGACCGGCAAACGCGATCCCAATCCGCCGAAATCATCGATGTTCCGCGTGTGGGCTCTATCATAGATGACGCCCACCAGGAGGAACAAGGAGCCGGTGATCAATCCATGCGTCACCATCTGGAACACGGCGCCCGACAAACCGGCCGCCGCATTGCTTCCGGCCACGGCCACCATCCCCAGCAGGCAATATCCCATATGGTTTATGGAAGAATAGGCCACCATGCGTTTCATGTCCTTTTGGGCCATCGCGCAAAAAGCCCCATAGACGATGTTGATGACGGCGATGATGAGGAGCGGAAAGAGGAACCAGCGCGTGGCCTGGGGGAGGATCGGGTATGAGATCCGCAAAAGCCCGTAGACGCCCATCTTCAGGAGGACTCCCGCCAGCAAGACGCTCACGGCCGTGGGGGCTTCCACGTGAGCCAAGGGCAGCCACGTGTGGAACGGGAAAGCGGGGATCTTGATGGCGAAACCGAGATAGAAAGCCAGGAACGCCGCGATCTGGAACCCGAAGGCGAATCGACTCGCCTGGCCCGCCAGTTCGATCATGTCGAAGGTATGTGGATCGCTGGCGAAATACAACCCGAGCATGCCCAGAAGGATGAACACGCTCCCGAAGAGCGTATAGAGGAAGAACTTGATCGCCGCGTATTCTTTCTTCGGACCGCCCCAGATCCCGACGAGGAAATACATGGGGACGAGCATCACTTCCCAGAACACGTAGAACAGGAAGAAATCCAGGGAGAGGAACACGCCGAGCATCCCGGTCTCCAGGAGCAGGAACCAGAAGAAATACTCCCGGATCCTCAGTTCGATATGGAGGGAAGCCACCACCGCCAGAAAAGACAACAGGGTCGTCAGAGCGACCAGGAGGATCGACAATCCGTCGACCCCGAGGAAATAATGCACGTTGAAGAGCGGGATCCAACCCGTTTTTTCAGCGAACTGGACGCCGGCGACAGACACGTCGAAACGCGCCAAGAGCCAGACCGAGAGCGCCAGGGACACGAGGGACGCCATCACCGAAATAGCCTGGATCACATTCCGCTTCTTTTCCGGAACCACCAGGACTGCCAATGCTCCCGCCAGGGGGACGAAGACGATCGCGCTGAGAATACCCATCGATAAACTCCTTGCCGCGGAACGAGCGGCCCGTTTTTGATTAATCCCTATCCATAGACGCGCACGGCCCACAGAAGGAACAGACTCAAACCGAACGCGATGACCAATAAATAAAATTGAACCAAACCCGTCTGGAGTCGGCGGAGACCGCGCCCGCACCGATCGGCGAGCCAGCCCCAGCCGTTGACACAGAACCGGTCGACGAGCACGTCGTCGGCCCAGGCCTTCAGCACCGAGATCCGGCGGGAGACGGTCCCGACCCCATCGACGACGAAACGGTCGATCCACTCCTCATCGAACCGGGCCAGATGGCGGGCGGGGGCGAAGACGCACTTCTCGATCAATGCGGCATACAGCTCGTCGGCGAAGCGCCGCCTCAAGAACTGGTCGAGGGGTCTCCAACGGACGGCCAACACGGCGGGATCGGGCACTGACCGACGATAAATCGAGTAGGCGAGCCCCGCCCCCAGCGCCAAAGCCCCCACCGAGACGGACAACACCAGGGATTCCATCTGATGGAGATGCCCCTCCACGCCGGGGATCCACCGGGACAGCGGCCACACATAGGTCAGAAAGAATCCGGATAGGACGGCCATGACCGCCAAGACCACCATGGGAAATCCCATCAGCCAATCCGATTCATGGGCTTCGGCGAACCGGTGAGGATCGCGCGGATCCCCCAGGAAGACCACGAAGAACACGCGCGACATGTAGAAAGCCGTCAAAAAAGCCGTGAACGCGGCCACCAGGAACAAGGCCGTTTGGTGAGTGCCGGCCACGCTGGCCAATATTTCCTCTTTGCTGAAAAAACCCGCGAATCCCGGAAAACCGATGATGGCCAACGTCGCCGCACCGAACGTCAAGAAAGTGACCGGCATCTTCTTCGAAAGCCCCCCCATCTTCCAGATGTCGTTGGTATGGACGGCGTGAATCACGCTACCGGCCCCCAAAAAGAGCAATGCCTTGAAGAAGGCGTGCGTGGTGAGATGGAAGAATCCCGCCCGATACCCCCCACACCCCAGGGACAACATCATGTACCCCAACTGGCTCACGGTGGAGAACGCCAGGACCCGCTTGATGTCCGAGGCCACCAAGGCGTTGAGGGCGGCGGTCAGGGCAGTCAACGCCCCCACCCACGCCACGACGGTCAGGCAGAACGGGGAGACGGCGAAAAGGAAATAGAGTCGGGCCACCAAATACACGCCGGCGGCCACCATTGTGGCGGCGTGGATGAGAGCGGAGACGGGCGTGGGGCCTTCCATGGCGTCGGGCAGCCAAACGTGCAACGGGACCTGGGCCGACTTCCCGATCGCCCCGCAAAACAGCAACAGGGCAATCGCACAGCACAGTTCAGGGGAGAGGATCCCCGTGGACACGAATTCCCTCTGGATGATCGGGATGTTCAACGTGCCGACGGACGAGAAAAGAAGGAGGAGCCCCACATAGAACCCCAGATCGCCGATCTTCGTCGTGATGAAAGCCTTCCGTCCCGCGGCCGCCGCCGCATCCCGCTCAAACTCGAACCCGATCAGGAGATAGGAACAAACGCCCACCAACTCCCATCCGACGAAGAATTGGAACATGTTGTTGGAGATGACCAGCAAGAGCATGGCGAACGTGAAGAGGGACAGGGTGGCGTAGTATCTGCCGAAACGGGGCTTGCCCCTCTGGTAAGACAACGAATAGACCTGGACGAGGAAAGAAACTGCGGTGACGACCAGCATCATCAGCGCCGACATCCCATCGATCAGGCACCCCAGTTCCAACCGAAGGAATCCCGCCTGAAACCAGGGGAACGACATCTCATGGAAGTGGCCTGTCAAACCGGATTCCAGAAGGAGTCCATGTCCGTTGAACAGACCGATGACGATTCCAGCCGATTGGACCACCCCCCACAAAGCGCAGAGGATCCCGATCCACGCCCCGTCCAGAAGCAACCATCTCCCCAGGAAGACGATCAGGACCGATGCCAGGAGCGGGAGGACGGGTATCAGCCAGGCGTGTTCGATCATGCGGTCATCCCTTCAAGAGATCGATCTTCTCGATCTGCAGTGTGCGAAAAGTCCGATAGAGCGCCAACACGAGCGCGAGACCGACGACGGCTTCCGCCGCCGCCACGGCAATCACGAACAGAACGGCGGCTTGTCCCAACGGTTGACCGGGATAGAGGTAGCGGTTCAACGCCACGAAATTCACATTGGCCGCGTTGAAGAGCAGTTCGATGGAGATGAGGATGAGGAGGGCGTTCCTCCGCGTCAGCACCCCATAGAGGCCGATCCCGAAAAGGAGGGCGCTCAGGACGAGATAATGATAGAGCGTTACCACGGACCGCCCCCCTTCCGCTCCTGATCAGGTCGCGTAAAATAGACGGCGCCGACCAAGGCCGCCAACAACACCAAAGACAGTATCTCGAACGGCAATGCCCAGTCCTTCATCAATATCCGGGCCAGGGATAAGATCGCCGGACCGGGCGACCCCGTGACCGGTTTTGCCGATGGCATCATCCGAAAGACCGCCGACAACGACGAGAACAGAACCGCCGACAGCAGGAGGGCCCCCAACCATTGTTCGTTCGATGACCGCCCCTTCCAATCGCTCGGACGCCCCGACAGGAACACGACGAACAGGAGCAGGACAACGATCCCCCCGACGTAGAGGAGGATCTGCACGACGAACAGGAATTCGGCCCCCAGGATGATGAACAGACCCGCCACTCCGACCAACGAGAGCGCCAGCCAGAGCACGGCATGGAAAACGTTCTTGACCGTCACAGC
This sequence comes from Elusimicrobiota bacterium, assembly GCA_022709755.1. Lineage (GTDB taxonomy): Bacteria > Elusimicrobiota > Elusimicrobia > FEN-1173 > JAKLIF01 > JAKLIF01. The sequence goes on from JAKLIF010000007.1 coordinate 93,502, forward strand.
CAGAAGAGCCGGGACCACCGTCAGCAGCGCCATGGCATTGAACATCCAGAACTCGATCATCCGGGTTTCTCCTCTTTGGCCCGGGGGCGATCCGGAACCGGCAGATATCTCCGCCACACACAGCTATCGGTCACCCCGCTGGATTTTCCCCGACGCCATTCCGACACGAAATCTTCCCGTTTCCCGAAGAGGAGTTCATAGTGAGGGCTATGGTGAACGGATTTCGGCTTGGTCGGGCAGGCCTCCTCGCACAAACGGCAGAAATTGCACCGAGACAGGTCGATGCGATACCAGAGGAGGTCCTTCTTCCCCTTGTCGTTCCTTTTGGCCTCCAGAGAGATGCATCGGGAAGGACAGGCCCGCACGCACATCTCACAGGCGATGCAGGTGTCCTCATGGAATGCCAGGGCGCCCCTGAAGCGCGGCGAAACGGCCAATCGCTGCAGCGGGTATTGAACGGTGACCGCCGGACTGAAAAGATACTTCAACGTAATCCTGAACCCCTTGAAAAGGGCCCAGGCGTCCGATCCGATCCGAGACAGATAATCCATCATGATCTCCTCGATGCTTCAAAAAAAACAGCGACCTTCATCCACCCTCATCCCCGTCTATTTCCCGCAACACGCGATTCTTGAAAAAGACGAGCTTCGGGTCCTCGGGGCTCTTCCTGTATCCCGTCTCAAAAAAAGCGCGGGCCTCCGACAAATTTCCCTCCGAAAGATGATAGACCCCCTCCCAGAAATCCGGCCTTTCGCTGGTCGGATCGACGGTCCGGGCCAACCGACAAAAATGAAACGCCTCGGGGTTCATCCCGGAAATCCAGAAGGCCCGGCTGTAAGTCAGGATGAATTGCATCCGCCGATCAGTCCTCATCCAGGCCGCTCGGGATATATATCCCTCGACGATCGGTTTCAATGCCTTGCGATCCGGCGCACGCGATATGATATAGGCAAACCGCCTGTCGTCGTTGGTCGTGTAGGCGTCATACCCATATTCAAGACACGTCTCCCAATCCATGGGGGCATACCGTTTTCGCAGATCCCAAGGATATTCCGCGGACGGCCACTCCTTCTCTTTCAGCAATCGGATCAACGCCTCGGAGGCCAATTGGTAGCCGAACTTATTGGCATGAACCCGATCCGACATTATGTCATACCCCACGACCCCCCGGACACCGCGTTGGGCGAACGCCCGAGGAATATCCAGGGCCCAGGCCCCCGCCTGCCCCGACGACTCCATGATCTGTTCGTTCACCAATCGATCTCGATTGAACAGACCGGCTTGCACTTCTTTTTGGGCGGCCTCGTATTCCCCTTCCTCATACAACCAGGCTCCCGATAAAGCATGCATGCCCGTCGACCGGGTGCCCTTCGCGACCTCCTGAACATACCGGATGGCCTGTTTCCTCCGGCCCCGACAGTAAAGGTAATACGGTTCATAATCATCCGAAGGATCCAGCAGTCCTATCCCGCAAGCCACGTGGTTCCGCGGAACGAGACAGAACACAACGGGGATGTTCCGCTCGCGGCTCTTTTGCGTCACCCGGCGAATGAAACGATCCATCGATTCCATCCGCGCCGCTTCATCGACGTCCGCATATTCGGGAGCGATGCGGTTCAACAGGCGATCCGCAAAAACGCTCCACCGTCGGGCAAAAATCAGGGTCTGATAGACCCGATACATGACCTCAGACAACGCCGGATGATCGAAATGGATGTTATTCCCGACAAACACCACCAACAGGTCCGGGGAATATTTCAAGGATCGTTCAAATTGATTCTCCACCATGCCCAGATCCGCCGCCGAGGCCCCCAGACTCAAGGCATCACAGCCCTGGGCTCCCATGATTTCGGGCAGCACCCGGCCCCATTCATCGGCAAAAGATTCCCCTAACAAGAACAGCCTTTTCCGGGCCGGGGATTTCTCGTAGGGAATCGACCGGGCTCCATCCGTCAGATATTTCTTCCCTTCCTCGTTCCGGACTTTGATGATCGGGAGCGAATTCCGTCTCAAGAACATCACATAGTCGTCAGGAGCCCACTTCCGCTCATTCCCCTCCGTGGCCACTTTCCTGAAGTACACCTCGGCGCCCGCCGCAAGAACCAGGGCCGTCCCCAACGAAAAAAACAGCCCGAGGATCACTCTGTTCCGATGAAAAGACCTGATGAACCTATGCCACCAAAAAAACATGTGTCCCTTCGCCGCTCACATCATTCCATCCCCGGAGGACGTCCAGCCAGCCATCGTCCTCCGGCCGTTATCTCCAACGCCACAGGAAGATCAGTCCCGCTAAAAAGACGTTCACCAGAGACCAAGGGAACAGGAATTTCCAGCAGAACTCCATCAACCGATCCACCCTCATCCGGGGGTAGGTCCAACGGATACCCAGGAACAGAAAGACCAGGAAAAAGGTCTTCGCGAAGAACCACGCGTAGGAGGGGATCCATTCCAAATAGGGGAGGGAATCCCCTCCTCCCAGAAAGAGGACGGCCCCCAACGCGCTGGCGAGGAATACATAGGAATATTCGGCCAGGAAAAAGAAGGCGAATTTCATGCCGGCGTATTCCGTATGGAACCCCGACACCAGTTCCGATTCGGCCTCGGGGATGTCGAAAGGAGTCCGGTTCGTTTCAGCGACCGAGGAAATGAGGTAGATGACGAAAGAAATCTGACCGACGACCGGATAGAATATGAACCATTTCGGGAAAATCCCGCCCCAACGGGCAGATTGGACCGCCATGAGTCCGCTCAAAGAAACCGTACCAGCCCACATGACGACGGGAACGATGGAGATGACCCGCGGGATCTCGTAGGACACCAATTGCGCGGCCGCGCGCAACCCGCCCAGCGCGGAATACTTATTGGCCGAGGCCCATCCGCCCATCAGGATTCCCAAGACGGAAAGCCCCGAGATCGCGAACACGAACAGAAGCCCCATGTCCATGTCGAACACCTGGATATCCCGTCCGAACGGGATCGGGATGAAACAGACATAAGCGGGCACGAAAGCCACGATCGGCCCCAGGAAATGGAGCCAGCGGTCGGCCGATTCCGGGACGATGTCCTCCTTCATGAACAGTTTGATCCCGTCGGCGATGGGCTGCGCCCAACCGTGCCAACCGCCCGTCCGCATGGGGCCCAGACGGACCTGCATGTGCGCGGCCACCTTCCGTTCCAGCCAATGAACCACGATCACCAACCCCTGCACGAAACCCAACAGGACGGAAGAAACAGCCAGCAGGACGACGGCCGACGGAAGCCAGGCCGGCCATCCCCGGCCGGCTGAGTATTGCCGGATCAACTCCATCACCCGCTCCCAGTAGGGATACGGTTCGCCGATCAAAACGACCAAGGCCGCCACCGGCAGCCCCAGCCCGCACAGGACCAATATCGAGCGAACGTATCTCCGACGCACGGACTCCGGGGTCATCAGGCCGACCGAATACACCGGATCCGAGGCCGTCGTTTTGATGCCCATTTAACGATCCACCTCTCCCAGGACGACGTCCAGAGAACCGAGTATCGCCACCACATCGGCGATCTTCCAACCCTTCAGCATCTCTTGGAGTATGGTCAAATTGATGAACGAAGGCCCTCGCACATGGAGGCGATAGGGTCTCTCCGTCCCATCGGAGACAAGATAGATCCCCAACCAGCCGCGGGCGCCTTCGATCTGCGCGTAAGATTCGCCGACCGGAGGGCGGACCGTGGGCCGCTGTCCCTTCGCCAGAATGTCCCCCTCGGGCAATGAATTCAATGCCTGCTCGACGATGTTCAAAGACTCCTCGATCTCGAGCCGCCGCACGAAATAGCGGTCCCACGTATCCCCGGTGGTTCCGACCGCCGGTTTGAACTGGAACCGGTCATAGATCCCATAGGGCTCGTCTTTCCTTAAATCGGTCGAGACCCCGCTGGCCCTGAGATTGGGACCGCTCAAGCCATAGGATACGGCCTTATCCTTGGGTATGGCTCCGATCCCTTTCGTCCGGTCCAGAAAGATCGGATTGTAGGTCAACAGATCGTCGTATTCCTTCAGGCAGCGACGCATGTGGGGGATGAAAGACCGGGCCTGGTCCCCCCATCCGTCGGGAAGGTCGGCCATGACCCCGCCGATGCGGATGTAGTTATAGGTCAGGCGCGCCCCGCACAACCTCTCAAACAGGTCGAGCACCATCTCCCTCTCCCGCCCGAACGCGTAGAGGAACGGGGTGAACGCGCCGATATCAATCCCGAACGTCCCGATGAAGACCAGGTGGGAGGCGATCCGGTTCAGCTCGCCGACGATCACGCGGAGATATTCCGCCCGCTCCGGGGCTCGCACCCCGAGCAGTTTTTCGACGGAAAGACAGTAGGCCCAGTTATTCAACATGGAGGCCAGGTAATCGTTGCGGTCCGTCAGGATATTGAATTGCGAGTAGGTGCGGTTCTCCGCCAGCTTCTCGACACCCCGATGGAGATAACCGACGTCCGGCCGGGCCTCCCGGATGATCTCCCCCTCCATCTTCAAAACGACCCGCAAGACCCCGTGCGTGGACGGATGCTGCGGCCCCATGTTCAACCACAGTTCGTTCTCCGACAGTTCCCCTTCATCCGGAGTGACGGGGGAACGGAACGGGGGAGTCACTCGCTCATTCTGGACGTTGTTGGAGTCAGTCGTTTTCATGGTTCACGCGTGTGGATTGCCCGCTCGGGAGACCGGCACGCCGATCTCCTGCCCGGAATCACACCCATCCGGCACATGAGCATAATCTTTTCTCAACGGGTGGCCCTCGAATTCATCCCACAAGAGGATCCTTTTCAGGTTCGGATGGTTGCCGAACCGGATACCGAACAGATCGAAGATCTCCCTCTCCTGCCAATCCGCCGACGGCCAGAGGGCGGTCAAGGACGGGACGACGTCGCCCCCGTCCCGAGCGAGACGCACCTTGACGAACAGTTTCCGCTCCGGTTTTTCGATGGACTGGAACAGATAGACCAACTCGAACCGGGAGTTCTTAATCCAATCCACGGCGGTCACAAAATTGAGGAAATCCAACTTCATGTCCTCTTTGAGGAATACGGCCAGGGCTTCCAGGTCGTTGAGCGGAACCAGGATCATTTCCTCGGCGCGGCCGAATTCCGAGAGAGCCCCGCAAACTTCCGCCGAGGGGAACCGGTCACGGACATTCTGGATCAGCGACGATGGATCGCTCATGGATTCACCCGGTCGGCGAGGGACATCTTGCCGATCTTCTTATGCAGTTCCAGCACCGCGTTCATCAGGGCTTCGGGGCGGGGAGGGCATCCCGGGATATAGATGTCGACGGGGAGGATTTTATCGACGCCTTTGACGACGGAATAGGAATCATAGTACGGGCCTCCGCAATTGGAACAAGCCCCCATGGAGATCACAAACCGGGGCAGTGGCATCTGTTGGTGGAGTTTCACGATGACGGGAGCCATCTTTTTGGTGACGGTCCCCGAGATGATGAGCAGGTCGGCCTGACGGGGTGTCGGCCGGGGGATGACGCCGAACCGGTCGAAATCGAATCGAGCGGCGTAGGCCGACATCATCTCGATGGCGCAGCAGGCCAGACCGAACGTCAACGGCCAGACGCTGGACTGTCGCGTCCAATTGATGAAATAGTCGACGCTGGTCAGGAAGACCCCGCCGCCGGGCACATGTTCGCACACGTGAGGCAGTTTTTCGGTGATTATTCCCATCGGAGAGCGCCTCTCCGCCACGCGTAGATGAGACCGACGAACAAGATGGCCACGAAAACGACCATTTCCACGAAAGCCGCCAGTCCCAACTCCTGAAAAGCGATCGCCCAAGGGAACAAGAACAAGACTTCCGCATCGAAGACCACGAACAGGAGGGCAATGCCATAAAAGCGGATGTTCGGGGAGACCCAGGGGGTCCCGACCGGCTCCAATCCGCATTCATAGACGGACCGGGTCCGATTCGCCTTGTCACGAGCGCGGACCAGCGCGGCGAAAATGAACACCCCGACTCCGAAGACAAGCCCCAGGGCGGTGAACAAGAACAGCGGTATCGATTGATCCATCCTCTATCCTTTATCGGCCATGATCAGGCAGATGGCTCCCCCCGACATGGCTTTGATCCTGATGTTGCAGAATCCGTTCCTTTCAAGGAGTCCGGCCAAATCACGGGCCGGAAAAAACTCCCTCATCGTATCGGCCAGATATCGTCCGGGCCAGCGACGCCCGAACACCAACCATCCGACCGCGCCGATGAAGCGGCACAGACACGATTCAAAAAGGAACCGGAAGAACCGATGGGCGGGGGTCACGGCATCCATAAAGACAAGGTGTCCCCCCGCCTCCAGAACCCGATGACACTCCCGAAGGGATTCCTCCAACACTCCGGCTCGATGAAGGCTCCGCAGAACGAATGCGGAAACCAAGACATCAAACCGGCCCGAACGGAATGGAAGGACGTCAGCCCGACCCTGTAAAAAGCCGGGGCCCCCTTGGCCGGGGGTGTTCCCCACCGCTTTTTGCAGCATGTCGAAACTGAAGTCCACTCCGAAAACGACGCGTGCTCGCAGGGCGACCACTTTTGCAAGTTGGCCACTGCCTGTCCCGATATCCAGCACGCGTGAGCCGACAGGAACCTGTCGTGCAACGGCTCTGCGCCAAACGGCATCCATCCCCAACGTGAACAACCGGTTGAACAAATCATACCGACCCGCCAGACGCGAAAACATCCGGCGGATGTCGTCCCCGGTTTGAATTAATTGCCGTTGATGCGAAGGCATAGAACTCATCGCCTCACGCCTCTGACCCAGCCCGTTTTGATCCCCGGACCGCCGATCGCTCCCGACGGTCCGAAAACCCGTGGTGATTCCGGGATGAATCTGATTACAGTAAGTCCTCAGCTCCCAAGGTCTTCTTTTTACCGTCTGCTTTGACCTTGTTCACCGATTCAGTGACGATTCCTTCCACCTTCTTGGAGAGCGCCTCGACGTAATCGAGTCCGGTACGAAGCCCCTGCTCCTTCACCATCTTCTTGATTTTGCTGACGACAACCAGAGTTTCAGCCATGTTCAATCACCCCCTTTCTTTTTCTCATTAAATCCTGTCTCCGGGACGGCTTTTTCGCCACGGGAACCGCCTCGCCTTGACTGAGCCATCGCCAACCACTCCAACTCGACGGCCAGGTTGACCGGGCGCACAGACACATCGTCCGGCACGTCCACGGGCATGGCCGTCAGGTTGAGGATGGCCCGGATGCCCGCACGGACCAACTGCTCGACCGCTGTTTGCGCCTGAGCCGGCGGCACACAGAGGATCGCCATCCGGATATCCCCCTCCGTAACGATGTCTGAAAGATCCTCGACCGATCGGACTTTAAACCGGCCCATCTCCAGGCCGACCTTTTCCGGGTCCACATCCACGGCCGCGACGACATGAAAACGGTGTTTTTCAAAGGATTCGTAGTGAAGGAGCGCCGCCCCCACACGTCCGACCCCCATGATCAATACGTTGGATTCCCGGTTGATCCCCAACACGTCGGCGATGGCATTGCGGAGACTGTCCACCGTATAGCCTCGGCCGGGGGTTCCGAACTGGCCGAAATATGTCAAATCCCTGCGTATCTGAGCGGCCGTATACCCGGTCTTCTCCGAGAGGTCGGAAGAGGAGACCACATCCCCCTGACTCATCCCCATGAGGATATGGTGGTATCTTAACAACCTTGAAACAGCCAATTCAGGTATATTTTCCAAGTGATCGGACATAATCCGGTTGTGAAACACATCACAATTAAATCGCGTGTAATTTATGAAATCCGCAAAGAAATGTCAAATACCCGTTATAAGCGTTTTAAAACGAGCACGTGGTTGATCTGACGGCCGGAGGAATCATAATAATCCCTTTCAGTGACACTCCATTTTCCATATTTTCCCGAATTCAACATTTCTTTTGTCAAATATTGTGATTTCTCCCGCTGCGGGTGCAAAAATATCAGGACAAACCGTTTATCTCCCCCAAAAATAGCTTTTTCTTCTATCTGTTCCGGATAAATCAATTCACTCCGGATGGGGCCTATCAAGAAAGAATTCAAGATCGTATCGATCGGCCGCTGAAGGACCCGGTCCTGAACCATGTAGACCTTTGTGACCCCCTGTGTTCTGATGTAATCGGCCATGCCGTATTGATAAGTTCCAGGAAGCTCCTCCAAATATTCCCCATAGGAATGGAGCAAACGGAAACTTTCCCCGAAGAAAAAAGCGCAGACGATGATCCCGATGAAAAGACTTCTGGAAAGGGGGTGGACGAACCTCCGAAGAAGGTCGCTCACCAGATAGGCCATCCCCATGGATAGGAAAGGCAACAGGATGAATAATTTATCCGGGGACAACGATGAGATCGTCACGGGGGACTGGATGAGGATCCCCGCGCTCATGAACCACGCCAACATGGCCCCGGAAAAGCGTTTTTTATCCTTTCGGTAGAGGAATGGGATCGCCAAAAAGGCGCCAAGGGCCAGCCCCAACCAGAGGAACGATCGGTTTTGAGATGAGGGCTGTTTGAATGTAAAGAGCGACCCCTCCGCTAAAGAAAGGACCTGTTCCCCCCTCACCCGCAGGTTCGCCGGATAATCGGCATTGTGTATGCCGTTTTTGGACACGACCAGATATCCGGCCAAGGTCTTGATCGTTGAAAGGTTCTCGTTCCGGATATTCTCATAAATCAGCGGACCGAACCCGGTGGCGATGAATATCAGGCCGCCGATGAACAATCTTTTCAACGGAAGAAGCCGGGGATATTGGCGCGTCACGAAAAGTGTCACCACGAGCATGTTGACGAACCAGAGGAACGCGATATGGCATCCGGCGGCCAGTCCCAGAAATAAACTGGCCAGATAGAAGTTCCTCGGGCGACAGTCTTTGATCCATCGGATGAAGAGGGTGAGTGCCACAAAGCCCAACAGCATCTGGGTCACGCGCGTGTAATAGCCGAAACGCGCCCCGATGAGGAATGACGGCGAGAGGGCCAGAAAATACGATGCAAGAAAAGCCGTTCCTTCGTTTTCCGACAGCCGGAGGGTCAAGCGATGAACGACATAGAGAAGGGCGAAGGCGGCCAACAGCGGGCCGAGGCGGACGGCCACCGGAGTATTCCCGAACAGGAACAGGAACGGAAGGGTTGCGTATGTCTCATTGGGCCCATGATAACGCAGCAAGGCCATCGGCCAATGGTCAAAGCCCGAAAGCCACTTCATCATCGGATAGACGACGTCTATTTCGGAGATCCGCAATCCGGGCCGATCCAGCCGCCACGGCATCAGGGCGGCGAACGAGACGAGCGGGATGAACCACCCCCAGAAACGCAATCGGAACCCCGTCTCTCTCGACAGATCCGGAGAGTTCATGACCCGGCCTCAGGCAATGCGGATCGTTTCCTCATGGAAAGGGACCTTGTCGTCCGGGCGCGTCCAAGACCGCAACTCCACGTATTTCCCCTGGACCACCTGAACGATCACATTCGACCAGACGGCCAGCATGGGTTGAGCACGATCGGTCGCGCTCGGCTCGGCCGGATGGTCCGGATGGGTATGGACGATCCCGACCAAATCGAGTCCTTCCTGTTGAGCGGCCAACGAAACACGATCGACCTCTTCGGGGTCCATGACGAACTCCGTGCGCCCCTGGTTCGACACCCGGGCCCCCAGACTCGCCGTCGCCGCTTCCCAAACAGGCGAAGTCCTCTTTTCATCGGACTGGGTCAGGATATTCCTCAGGGGGACGAACCGAGAGGAGCGTTTATCCCCCTCGCCCGTGAAATCACCGAAAATCAAGCCGCACCCCTCCCGGGGGTAACAGGATTCAGCCCAACTCGTCACTGTATGAAAAACGCTTTCGGGGATGATCAGGATGGACATTCAGCGGACAGACATCAACGGTCGTGATTCCGCCAATAATTCTCGAAATGGGCCACGATATCGTCCCAAAAACGGGTGCGGAGATACCGGTCCCCGGTATCCGGGAAGATGGTCACGATGACCCCTTGTTTGATGCCGAGAGCGACTTCAAAAGCGCCCTGGAGGGCGGCGCCGGACGAATAACCGGCCAGGATGCCTTCCTCACGGGCCAGCCGACAGCACATCTCATACGCGTCTTCGGTATAGACGGGGATCTTCCGTTGATGAACGGACGGGTCATAGATGGCCGGCACCAGGGAGGAGGCCATATGCTTCAATCCCTCCAGACCGTGCAACGAGGTCGCGGGTTCGACCGCGATGATCTCGATCGTCGGATTCAGTTCTTTGAGCCGGCGGGCCGTGCCCATCAAGGTCCCGCTGGTCCCGATGCCGGCGACGAAATGGGTGATGGTCCCCTCCGTCTGGCGCCAGATCTCCTCGGCCGTCGTCAGGTAATGGGCCCGCCAATTATTCGGATTGCCGTATTGATCCGGCAAGAAGAATTTTCGCGGGTCCGACTCATACCGCTTCTTCATCTCGAAGGTCGCTCCGTCGGTCCCTTCCAACGGGTCTGTCGCGATCACCTTGGCCCCATAGGCCTCGCTGACGCGCTTTTTTTCGGAGGCATTCGCCGGCATGAACAACTCGACTCGATATCCCAGCGTCGTCCCGATCATCGAATACGCGATCCCCGTGTTCCCGGAAGTCGAATCCAGGATGACCTTGTCCTTCGTCAGTTCCCCGGACTTGATGCCTTCCAGAATCATATTCTTGGCGGCGCGGTCCTTGACGGAACCACCGGGGTTCATGAATTCCGCCTTCCCGTAGATCTTGACCCCGTCGGCGACCCAATGGTTGAAGGTGTCGAGACGCAGAAGAGGCGTGTTCCCGATGCGGTCCAACAAACCCAGACCGATGGTCGATGATGTCTGTGTCGTCACGATGACGGTATTTTATGAAACCCGACCTGTTTTATCAAGGAAAGCGGGCGGGCCCGAGGAAGGAAAGCCGGACGTCAGGCCTGGATGTTCAGCAACTGGATGCTTTCGAGAGCTCGTTCCAGTTCAGCCAAAGGCCGAATGATGCGGAAACCGTCCTTGAGGATTTCAAGGAAGGCGACGCGAAGGTTGGAAAGACCGTCGACCGATGTCCACCGGCGGACGCTGTCCGTCAGGATCCGAAGGCTGACCCGTTCGTTCGTCCCCACGAGGGAATTATAGATCGCGGCCGTATCGAACAGGGCCTCGTCCACGGACTGAGCCCGAGGAGCCACCTGAGTCAACAGGGAAAGACCATTCGTCAGGCCGGCCTCACTCAGGCGGCGGGCCAACACCCCCAGGACACGCGCGGAATCCAAACCGCTCGCGAGCCCTTGGGCAAGCCATCGGATGTGGATCGACGACAGTATGGATTGGCGTTCATCCCCGGACCCCACAGACTCCGCCCTCGCCAAAAGGGCGGACAAACGCAACAACATGTTCCGTTCGATGATCTCGTGATCGGGGAACGTGATGTCCGGATTCAAGATTCCCGAGACATCGAACAAATGGATGGTTTGATCTTTCGGGAATACGGCCTCATCCGACGGACGGTCTTCCCCCAGAGTTGAGAAGGGGGTTGACGAGGATTGTTCCTTCAGCCAGCGCCCCAGCATCCATCCTTTCCGATAGACCGACGCGAATCGGTCATGGTCCACCTTCAAGAATGCGGGCAGCCCTCTTTTCTCCCGATAGGCCGCCAAGGCATCGAGGAGGGATGCGAGGTCGCCCGCTTCGTCCGCCGAGACCACCACCCCCCTTCCATGGAGTGAGGCCAGATCCCTCATCAGGGAAGATTCCACTTCGATCAGATCCGACACGGTTTCCGCGGAGTTTTCATGGGCCGCCAAGGCGTTGACGTGGTGTTTCAAGAGCGCCTTGACATGCGCATCGAAATCGCTGCTGAACTGCCCCCATTCAAACCGATGGGCGGAAAGAAGTCTTTCCCCGATTTGGCTCACCTCTGTCTTGCCCATGACAGTCACCGCCGCCCCTCCCGCGAACATGGACATGAGCCGCAGGATATTCCCCGTTTGATCCGCCCCCGATACATTCCGGCGTTCCTCCGCCATCAGGAAGCGCAACCCCCGATCCTTGGGGGACGGAAGCGCACTGAACAGGGCCGTTCTCCCCTTGAGAGCCGTGTCCAAACCTCGGAGGAATTGATCGAGTTGACGGGACGTGACCGGACTTTCGGGCCCCGCAAAGGACCCGTCCAACACAGGGTACATGGCCGGCCCGGGATGGACATCATCGGCCACACTGGAGACGATCTCCCCGATGGAAGTTTCGTTATTCTCGATAGTCCACATCAAACCGCGCATCTCGTCCATGTCCAGATCGTTGATCAGCGCATAACAGGCCAACGCCTTCCGGACAGCGGGAGTGAGTTTCGGAAGCCCGAACGATTTCCCCTGGCCACCCGTCAACCGGGCCTGCCGGGTGCCAAGGATTTCCCGATGAAGCGAGACCACTCTGTTCACCCAAACGATCTCATAGATGATGCGATTGACGTCGTCCTGACCGATCGGCATTCTGACGTTGATGAAATAGTTCGAGAAATCATTGAAGGTGATCTGCTTGTTCACGATCGATTCGGCCAGCAGATCCGCGACCCGGGGATCCACCTTCTGCCTGAGATAGGCCTGGTATATCCCGGAGATGGCCGTGCGGACACTGGATAACTCTCTTTTTTTCTCCTCCGGCATCAGGGCAGAATCCTCATCGATCGCCGTCAATTCCTGCGGGGACACGATGTCGGCGGGCTGATGGAACCGGTTGAGCCCACGGGAAAACGGGGTCGCGATGTCGAGCAGGGTCACGACGAACTCCTCCAGGAAGGGGATCCGTATTCCCCTCATCAGATTTTGAAACTGCCGGTGATTATATTCGTGCCGATAGACCAGTTTCTGGAAGAACGGAGGAAGGTGTCCATTGATGTAGATCGTGTCGGATTTCTCGTCATAACGGCCCAATCCGAAACCCCTTCGGACCGGCGCCAGAGACAACAGCCTCGCGTGCGGCTTCAGATCCGACGTCAAGGCGTCCGGCAATCCTCGGGCCCGATGCCGGGCGGCGGCGGCCGCCGCCGCGAGCGTCACGGCAAACAGCGCGAGCGGAGCGATCATCAATAACGGAGAAACGAACGACAATCCCGCGGCCAGGAGGCCGTTGACGGCCAAACTGTTCAGGAGCGTTTTCTTCGCTTTTCCGGCAACGACCGCCGGCCGGGCCGGGGGCGCCCTCATCGCGAAATACCGCAAGACCCGGAGGGTCTGGTCCTGATCGGACGATTCTATGAGACGGATGATCGATCCGACAGGGATATGGTCGGCGTCCGGCGCCGAGAGCGACTTCAGGAGTTCGTTCATCTGGGATTCATCCAGCCGTTCCGCCAGAAGGCGCGAGTTCCGGAGGATCGCCTCGTCCTCCCCGAGGTGTTTGAACGTCAGCGCGGTTTTGATCTTCTTGATCTCGGATTGGATGTCCCCCGCGAACGTCTCCACCTCTCCGGGCCGGGGAGAAACCACCGTCTCGATGCCGGATCCCTGCAGATAGACGTTGCACTGCTGACACGGGGCCAGGTTGGTGTAAAGGGTCGCGCCCTGCAGGGAGACGCCACGCGCCTGCGCATTCAAGACCGCCTTCTTTTCGGCGCACGGAGATCTCCTCCACTCATAATGACCTCTCAGGAATTTATGGCGTTCCTGATCGTCCTGAGGCAGAAATTCGGAATAACGGGGATCCCCCCCCGACACATCGAAATCCGACCCCTGCCCCTCGGGCGCCTCGTTGTATCCGACGCCCAATATCTTGCCTTCCGGGGACACGATGACCGCGCCGACCCGCGTTTTTTCCGACGGGTTCCGGGGGAGGTGGGCCACCTTCTCAACGAGTTCCATCGGATCGACCCCCGCGTCGAGGTCTTTCTGGTATTGCCCGATCTCGGGTTCCATGAGTTCGGCATTGCCCACATACGAAAAAACGGCCTGACGTCTTTCTTCCGGGGAGAGCCCCTGAAACCGCGCGGACCATTTCATGGCGTCCACCAACAACTGCCACCAGAAGATGGCCCTCAAATCCATCGAGCCGGAGACGACCGGTTTCATCACGAAGGCCCCTCCGGATTTCTTGACCGACACACTCTTCCAGTCCGCCGCCGATCGGACCGTTTTTCCGATCTCACCGGCCCCTCCGACGAAGGCCTCGCGCTGAAGCACCCCCGCCGACTGGATTCTCCGGAATATCTGTCGGAGTTGATCGAGCGTGACCGTCTCCCCGGCCCCTCTCAACGCCTCGGTCAGCAGGACCCGGCTGTCCTTATCGATCGCTTCAGCCCTTTCAAGAACAGCCATCCCTCGCGTCTTCAGGATGTCCATCCACTCGGCGATCTCCTTCTGTTCCGGCCCCGTCTTCCCCTTCACCAGGGCCTCCCACTCCGGGCCTTGCGGGAAACGTTTATCGGCCATCAATTCCGATAGGCGCGCCAGCGCGGCGACCCTGGTCCAGTAGAAACCGGAGAGCAAACCGTCCAACAGGGCGGGGATCTCGTCGATACCCCGGTCGGCCAGGAACGCCAATTCGTCCCACCAGGGGGGTTGAAGTGTGGAGAGCACCAGGGAATCCAGTTTATTCTGTTTCCCCATGAAAGATTTTTTAGCGTCGGACGCCGAGAGCTGTTTGATGGATTGCAGGATCGAGACCAGTTCCTCCTTCGTGTCGACGACCTGCAGGAGGTTCTCCTTGCCAGGCACGATGAGGGCGGGCTGATGGGTCAACGTCGCCCTCACGATCGCCTCTTTCGTCGGCGCCCAGAACTTTTTCCCCACCAGGATGATGGGGCGCTCGGGAATCTGTCCGGTCTGCATCTGGTCCAACAAATCAGTGATCATGTCCCAGGTCCCCAATGCGCCGGGGAGTATGATGTAGGCCAGCGAGTTTTCGGTCAATAAGAGTTTATGGGCGATCAAGTCCGATGTGATCAACTTCTGGCTAAAACTGCCCTTGGTGACCGTCTTATCGATCTCGCTGTCCAAGAACGCCCCTTGGAGGAATGATTCCCTGCCCATCTTCTTGACTGTCTTAACCACGTTTTGAGTCACGGGCCCTTTGCCTCCGACCCGCACGGCGAATTCGTTCTCGACGAGCCAACGGGAGGCCTCTTCGACCAACTTGAGCTCACGGGACATGGTCGCCTTGTCGAGGTCGGCGCTTCCCATGATCTGAACAGCTGGATCCCAGGAACGGATCGCCGTCAAGACCCGCTCGATCTCCTTCACCTGATTGTTCGGTTTTTGAGCCAGGAGCTTGCGGATACCGCGAGGCCTGTTCGATGGCAGCGGAGATTCTATGAAGCGGATAGCTTCTTCCGCGGAATCCGTGACGAGCGGCTTCTCAATGTCCCGGTAACTGGTCAGCCCCGCATCGTCCCACGCTTTATACAGGGAGTCCATGATGGGGCCCCAGAACGAGGTCCCGAGGAGGACCAAGCGCTTGTTGGCCCGCCACGCATCGAACAATTCATCCAGCGTCCCGAACCCGCCGGGAGCGACCACCAGTCCCTTCGTCCCCTCGATCAAAGAGAGTTTTCGCGGTATGAAATGCGTGAACTCCGCGAACTTCTCCACATATTTATTCGGAGGTTGCGTCGCCAAACGCATCTTAAACCCCTGCGTCTGCGGTTTCCCCGTCATATTCCCTTGGCGCTCCCGTTCCTTGACGAACCCTTCAAGGACGGCCTTCATCCATCCGGGGCCGCCGCCCGTGCGCGGTATGAAATTGAACCGGTACATGATCTCTCCCAACCGCAATCCGGTCCGATAGGAGTCGCTCTCTTCGTTGACGCGGTTCCCCCCGAAGACGGAGATGGCCGGGGGAACCTCTTGGATGAGCTTTTCAACCTGCTGAAGTTCTTCGCTCAGGCGGGCCGCCAGGTTTTCCGGCTTCTCGGAATAGACGGCCGGTGGCGTCGGATTGAACAGGGAAACGGGAGGATCGGTTTCGACTTGCCGACGGGCCCCGTCGTCGGGGACTCCACTCCGGACAAGGTATTGCGTGAACAGTTCCTTTTCGACCAGGAACTGGATGTATTCGCCCTTTTTCCGGCCATCCAGCTTCAAGAGAGTCTCGATGACGAGCCGATGGATATAGAACACGCCTGAATCCTCCGACACCCGTTGGAACCGGATGAGACCGTTCCGTTGAGCCTCCTCGGGAGAACCGACGAGCACGCGCGTTTTTATCTCTTTCAGACCCAGGGCGGCAAAAAACGCCGGGTCCAGATTGTTCCGTTTCTTCAATTGTTTTTCGAATTCAATATCCAATCCTTCCGTGATGGGCCGGTAACGCCGCACGTCCGGCGAATCGGACGGGAGCAGTTGGTCTTCCTCGATGGTCGTGGACGGAACCGCGACGGGTTCCACCACCGGAGCCACCTTCTTCTTGCGAACGGTCTTCCGTTCGCCCTCAGCGGGGCGTTGAACACGCCAGACGATGGCGGTCACATTATCGTTCGTTCCGAGACGGATGGCCTCCTTGCCAATCATCTCGGCGGTCGCCCCCCGGACAGCGCTGTCGAAGATGCTGCGGTCATCCTTGGGGCGGCCGATGAACGCCGAGATGCCATCGGACGCCAGGAGGATGACGCTCTCTTCGTTCAGCGGAAATTTCAACACTTCCAGAGGCGGGATGACGTCCATATACATCATCCGGGTCTCAGGGTCTCCGAGCCTTGAAACGAAATTCGCGGGTTTCTCCCAAACCTCGCCATCCGCCTTTTTGATGAGGAGGGGCGAATCACCGACTCCGGCCGCATAAGCGGTCTTGCCGTCCTGAAGAATGTAGAGGACGGTGAGCGTGCTGGCGTTTCCACCGAACTCCCCCGTCCCCGCCATTGCCGTGAGTTCCTCGAAAACCTTTTTAATGGCCGCCTCGACATCCCCCCCTTGTTTCCGCATCTCCGCCACGAACAAGGGTTCCAGATTCCGTTGGATCATCTCCGCGACCACGTGCCCCTTGTCAGGGCTTCCATGACCGTCCGCCACGGCCATCAGCTGACCGTGCCCGTTCGGAACCCCGACGAGATCGATCGAGACGTTCACATAACGGTCCTGTTGTTCTCCATAGGGGGCTCCTCCGACATGAGAGAACACATCGCCCTGTGTGGGGGCGGCCAGTTCGCCGGCAACGATGCGGGACGCGATCCCCTGGAGAGTTTCGGCGGTGTACTCCCCATCCGCCAAGGAGAGATTGAACCGCCGCTCCCAGACGTCCCGGGCCAATTGGCTGAGCACCGCTCCGTCCAACTGGGAGAGGGCCTTGACGACATTTTTCACCACCTGATAATCTTCGCCGGAATATTTCTCCTGGGAATAGGAGACGGAGATCAAGCGTTTCTCCTTGGCGGCCTGAGCGAGTTCGTAGAAGAACATCTTCGCAAAGAGGTATCGTTGTTCGCCGAAAGAGCTGTGTTCATGGGCATCCACCCAGTTTTCCATGGCGCGGGCCAGCGTCACATGAGGACATAACCCGAACGCCATCTCCGCCAGATGGGCCGACAATTCGGAGAGCGCGTATTTGGCCTTTCCCCTCGTTTCCTTCGTCAGTTTCAAATGGGCATCCAGCGTATGGCGCACCTCGTGTGCCACATACTCGGCCATGACGCGACGGAGGGCCGTCTCCTCCCCGATGCCGTCGAAATCCTTCTTGATCGCCTCGAGCCAGACCCCCTTCAAAGCCGGCAGATCCTTTTGAAACTCCTGCGCCCATTTCTTCAGCTTGCGGCGTTTCTCATATTCGTCGGAATCCTGTATCTCCTGGACCTTTGTGAGCGTGTCGGAGAAAGGCTCCACGGCCATCTTTTCTCCCCGGACCGCGCGGATGTATTGAGCGGTCTGTTCTTTGATGTCTTCCACGAAGACCAGCGAGAGCCCGCCCCAGTCCGTGTCCATCCCCATGGCCCCTTTGAGATAGTTGGAGCGTTCCTGCGGGAGGAAATTCGTGAACGCCACGGTCGCCTTTCCGGCGGCCCGGATGACGGAGCGGTCCACGATCTTCATCGCATACGAATAATACTCCTCCCCATCGAACCCGTAATCCACATAGACATAGAGCCCTCGCGGGACAAAATGGTGTTTATTGATGTGCTCGAAACGTTTGAAGAGTTGGTTGGTGATGAGCGGGGTGGCCCGGTTCTCCTTGAAAAGCGACACCAGTTCCTTCGCCAAAGATTCGTCGACATCTCCCACGACCTTCGCGAGCGAGTCGGTGATGGATTCGCTCTCCTTCTTTTTGTAGAGGGCGTCCGGATGGACCAATTCCAAGAAGACCGGGATGACCTTCGTCGCCGCCAGCTGCCATTTGCCGTCGATGGTCGACTCCGACTGGATCTGCTTGGAGATTTTCGACAGGGAGGCCTGGAGACTGCGCGCGCTCCTGCGTGGCTCCGAATCCGATGCGGCCAAGCCCAGCGGCAGCAACCCCCGGACGATCCACCAGAGGTCGTTATTACGGACGGCCCACACGTCGTTGTAAAAATAATGGAGCAGCATGGCGCCGAAGAGTCCCATGGCCATGCCCCCTCCGCCGGGGAATATCAGCGCCATCCCGGCAAAGATGGTCGACATCATAACCCCCAATGCCAGCAATTTCGACCGAATCCTCACGTACCGGAAAGGGTTCCATCCTAGATAAACGGGAGGAGCGTTGATGTCGTAATAGACCCGGACGTGGAGGGCTGAAAAAACGAGGGAAGAGGCCAGCCCGGTGATCACCAGCAGATAAGACATATCCGTCCCGAGCCATGCGTGAAGAAAAATGGAGAGCCCGCCCATGAGGAGACCCTGGTAGAAAAGCGTTTCGGCGGAGGCCAGCGTGGTGGAAAATTTTTGTATCCATTTCCGCGGCCAGAACCCGAGCAATCCCTTGGGACGGAATGAGAAATCCCCCATTTTCTCGATGAGGCTCTCCGGCTGGGGTTTCCGCCCCAGGAACTCCTCCAGGCGGTCAGGCAAATTCGGGAAGCCGCTCCGCTCGAACACCTTCTCCCTGAGGTCCTTACCGGCTTCGGAAGAAAAAACCCCCTCCTTTTCAAAACGCGTCATCAACTCCTGAGCCAACAACCAGTCCAGTATGTAGGTGTAATATCCGGCGGCATATTCCCCCATCAGATGGGTGAACGAGAGCTGAACATCCGATTCTGACCCGACCAGCTCGTTGATGAGCCAGTCGTTCATCTTCAGTTCCTTCTCGATCTCGGCGGAACGGTCCGAATGATATTTCATATCATACAGGGACAACACCACCTGGTTTAACCATTGGGTTGCAAAACCGCCGTGATGCTCCTTCAAGGCCTGCGTCAGCACCTCCGCGGGGATCTGCTGTCTTCGATACATATAATGACCGGATATCGCCGTGAGCACATCGGGATGGAGGGCCAGGCTCCCCATCAGTTCGGAGGGGACTTCACGGTATTCGAAGGACATTTCATCCCCCTTGTATCTGGACTTCAACAACAAGCCCTGCAACACATGACCGAATTCATGATAGAACGTCTGTATTTTCTCAAAGTTCATCAACGCAGGGTGTCCCATGATCGGCTTGGGGAAACTGGCGGAGAGGATGGAGACCGCCGGTTGACGTTTCCCCCCTCCGATCTCCCGTCCTTGGATCAAGTAATCCGCGAAACCGCCGTCCCTTTTCCCATCCCGGGCGTACAAATCCAGATAGAAGGAGCCGATCAGTTCGTCCGTCTTCTCGTCCCGGACTTCGTAGAGAGAGACGTCATCATGCCAGGTGGTTTCGTTCTGCCTCTCGATCTTGACTCCGAAGACAGGCCCGAACAGTTCAAAGGTCTTCCGGACGACATCCGGAAGCGGGAAATACAGTCTTTCATCCGCGACATCACCGGTCAGGTCCGGTTTCCGCGCCAGCTCCTTGATCGCCCACGGGAACACCTCATCCATCACGCGTTTCAGGAGGGCGATGGCCCCCTCCGGTGAATCGATCGTCCTTCCCGCCATGGCCATGTGCGCGTAAGACGGGAAACCGTGCATCTCGGCGATCTCTTGCCGGATGAACATCGCTTTCATGAAGAGCGCCCGGTTCTCCTTGACCTTCTCCCGATTTCGACTGGAGATGTTGTTCAAATAACGGACGACGGTCCGGTCGAACTCGTCGACGAGCTCATTGTGCCGTTTCCGCTGCGTCGCATCCAGACCCTTTCGGAGATCGAGCATCTTCAAGACGTCGGTGACCAACCGCTGATCCTCCTCATCGAGGGGACGGGAAGGATTCCGCGCCACCCGGTCAAAGATCGGAACGAGCTTTTCTTTCATCTCCTCGCTGAAGACGTTCGGAGCCACGTTCAACGCCACCCACTGAGCATAATCGCGGACTTCCCGGACCGGCGAAAAAATCATGAGTTTGGCCAAGGGGCCCATGATGTCCGCGAAATCGCTGGCCGCCGTCTCCATCGCCAGGATCGTGTTTTCGAACGTCTGGTCCTGTTCGGGGATATTCAGGATGTTCTTGATCACCCGGTTCAAGCGCCGACGGCTTTCGACCAACATGTTCCTCATCGTCGTCGGACGGATCGTCCTCCATCCCACCGGCGGGCCCCGCTGGGACGGAAGCCTCACGGTGATGACCCATCGGTATAATTCATGTTGGGCGGGAAAGGTTTGTATTAACTGGAAATTCGCATCTTCGTAGGTTATGCCCTGGCGGAGATACGACTGCAACTGGATCTGGCGTTCGGCCAACAACTGACTGTAATACTCCCTCTTCTTCCCATCCAACGCCCGCAAGGCCTCCAAAATATACCGGTGCACATAGAACGTGGCGTTCCCGTCGGGATTTATCAGGAACGGGGACAACAACTTCGTATCGGCGCCATCGAACACGTTCTCAAACCCATGGGATGCCACATAGAACCGTTTGATTCCCAATCGTTTCAACTCATCCTGCCGCGTTTTAAAAGCGATCTTCAATCCGTTGAGCACCTCGCGAATCTCGGCGGAAGGTCTCTGTTTGGCCGGCTTCAGGAGAGCCGTGAACAATGCATGATAAAAACCGGGGGTCAACATCCCGAGGGGGGCTTGGAAAGCTTTCGCTAAATAGCGGTTGTAGCTGATATGGACAAGGACGGCCGACAATAAACCCAATGTACCTCCGGTGAGCGGAGAAGCCATCATCCCGATCCCCACGGCGGCGCTCATCGCGAGTCCCAGTCCGAACAGGAAGCCACGATCCCGGAGGTGGCGGAACGGATTCCAACCCAGATAGACCGGCGGCGCGTTGATGTCGTAATAAACTTTTACGTGCAACAAGGAGAAGACGACGCTGGACACAACGCCGGTGCCGACCAAAAGGGGCAGCATGTCGATCCCGAACGCCGCATTCAGAATCCATGATATCCCGCCGACGAACACCCCTTGGAAAACGAGCGTCTCCGACATCTCCAACAACGCCGGACCGCGCTGGACCCAGCTCCTCGGCCAAATGCTCAGGATCCCATGAGGTCTGTTCCCGAACCCCAGGAACCGCAGGAATCCGCGAGAATCCACCGGTGTCACGCCGGCGGCCTTGAGGTCGGACACGACCTGAGACCAACTGCCGATGGTGCGTTGAGACTGAAGGATCGTCTGAAGGTCCGAACGGGTGATCCCCGGGGTCCCCTCCGGGGACTGCAAGGATTCGAGGATCTGTTCAAACAAGGCGTGGGAGGGCACTTGTTTTCCCCTCCGCAGTAACACCAGCAACGAATAGATATCATCACCCTTGATGACACGCCCCACCAAGAGCCCGTACATCCTCTCGTAGAGCGCTCCCGTGTCGCCTCCCAAGTGTTGGGCCAGCGTGTACAGGTCATCGACGTTCTTCAACGACACCAATCCTTTCCTCAACAATGTGTGCATCCGGTCATAGGTGGAAACGAGCGACCGGTTCCCGATCGCCAGGCGAATAAAGACGTTGACGTCTCGTTCGGTGAACAATCCGTCCCTGAAGATCCGATCCATCGCCAGAAGCGCTTCGGGGTTGTCTTTCAGCGCCTCGCATTCGCTCACGAAGCGAGATTCGTTCATCCCCGCCAGGGAGGACATGACCGATCCTTCGCCGTTGAGGTTTTTTCCGGTCAGTGTCCCATAAGCCAAGTCGACGATCGTCTCCAGCCGATCGATCCTCTTCTCCAGATACGCGGTGATCCCCTCGGCTTCGGTCTTCTCGTATCCGACAGCACCGACCATCTCCGGGATCTGTTTTTTCATGGCTTGATACTCGCGGATCGTCCGGCGGATGATGTCGGCATCATAACCTCTCGGATTCATCTGCGGATTCTCGCTGTCGTTCTTGAAAGCGTTGATCATATATTCGTAATAAAATTCGGTGATATTCATCTCCCGATCGAAAGCCACGTCGTGATCGAACGAGAGGAACGTGTCGCCCACGTCGACCTGGTTGCCATAGTGGATATCCCATTTCCCGATGAGGACATTGAACACGAGGAGGGCCGACCGCGCCTCGACGGCGGATTGATGCCTGAGTTCCTCCGGCTGATAGTCCTGGGCCAAACGGGTGAGGTAGACCCCCCGGAGAGACCGATCCAATCGCAGACCGTCTGTCTCATCCGCCCACAAGGGACGTATTTCAACGGTATTGACATGACCGCGCCCCAACAGGTAAGCCAGCCATTCCCGACGGACGTCGTTCTTGTTCGGGTGGTAACCGACGGATGTCTGTTCCAGGTCCAACCCTTTCACGATGAATATCTTTCCCTCCTCATCCCGCAGCATCGGGTAATCCCTCGGGTTGATCCCCCGGTCCTTGAGATGAGATGGGAAGTCTTTCGGGGTCACCGGGACGTAGCGATGGGGCGCACGGACCGGTGAGACGCCCTCACTCCACCGTTTCAACGTGACAAACGCGGCGGGCAAGGGGCGGAACGATTTGCTGAGATAGATCCAGAGAGACTGCAGGAAATTGTTTTTCAGGAGGGGGTGGCGGTTGTATTTCAGGCGCAGACCCTCATGCTGCGCGATGATCGGCAACAGTTCCCTCTGCAACCGCCCCAGCCGGACCAGTTGGAGTTCCAGCGCACGATCGCTTTTCACCATCTCCGCCCACCGGTCGGACCGACGCACGCTCTCCGGGCTCACGACCAGCCAGGGGTTCAGCCAGACGGTGTCACCCGCGGTGACAGCCAGACGATCGCCCCGGGCATGCGTCATTTCCCAATCGATCTTCACGTCGGCGCCCATCCGATCTTTCGCATAGTCCTTCAAGGCGTTCTGATATTCCCCCAGGATCTCCTGGTCCGGGAACATCCCCCCCGATTCCGTCGGCATTGCGACGGCGATCCGCTTGAAGCGCTTTGCGGCATACCAATCACCGAGCAACCGGTAGAGAGCCCGCCCCCCGGCCATCGTGAAGAACAGCGTCGCCCCACCCGTCAGTATCCTGAACAAGACGGTGTCATACGCACTGCCCGGAAGGAACGGCAACACCTCGACCAACAAGAAAAGTCCGACCGAGGCGGCGAGCACGCTGACGGATATCGTCGCCACCAAAGATTGTCTCACGCTGAACGGCCGGTCGTCCCGAGGAGATTCTTCCGGGACGGTGAGCCCCAGGAAACGCATCATGAATTTCGCCAGGAGGCCGTTCGTGAAATTGTAATGCTCCCGGGTGCCATCCCCGGCCCGTGTGATCTGATGCGCTTTCTCGTGGATGTACGTCTCGATGAAATCGAACGTGCTTTCGAGCCGGCTCCGGCTGATCCCGATGAAATCCTCGGCGGGCTTCCAAAAACCCAGGATCGGCATTTCCTCGCCGGTGATCCTATTCCGTATCGTCTTAAAAACCCGGATCGGAACGTCGTTGTTCCCCGGCAAGAGGGGGTCCAACAGATGGCGCATCTCATAAATCTCTTTTTCGGAAGGCGTCAATTCATCCAGGTCGATATAGTCGGGCTCGGCGTTATCGACCACCTCGAAATCATACAGGACGGCCCCGACATCATGGAGCAGACGGGCGATCGGAGAACTCATCCCGATCACATGGAACCCCATGTACTGGGCTTCGGCCGCTTTTGACGATGAAGTCCCGATGACGGTCTTTTTCGGGTCATACAGCGATTGGAACACCTCTTTCCAAAGGTCCCCGTTCTTGAACCCGGGCCGACCGGAAACGTTCTGAAACTCCATGCAGTTATCTATTTTCTGCGACGCTTCAATGACCTTTTGGATGGCCTCGCGCGATCTCGTCTCCGCCAGGATATCGCCGACCGCATCCATCAAATCTTCCATTTTAATCATATCGCGATCGCGAGAAGTCGGCAGGTCCGCGAAGTTATAACCGAAGATCATGAAGCGCTTCGCGTCGCTGGGGATATAAATCCCCTTCAGGAATATTTCGGCTTTATCGAGGCTTTTGATCTCGCCGCGCGACGTCACGTCCACCGGCCGATAGCTCCTGTTGAAATAGAGGATCCGTTCGGGGATATTCCTCACCTCGGCCAGGAACGCCGGCGTCGGCTTCTTGAACGTGGTCTTCGAACCGCGAATACTGTTCCCATCTCCTCGATGGACCATCTTATAGGACAGTCGTTTGACGACCGTTTCATTGGGTCGGTCCTTGTTGATCCGTTCTTCCTTGGCCACGGGGGTCGCCTTCCAATCACGCGATTGGAGTTCCAGATCCAAATCCTCTCGCAACGCCGCGGTGGAGAGCATCTTCAGTCCCTCGCCGAAGGCTCCGGCCGCCTCCTCCGCCTTCCGGATCTCCCCCTCCTGGAGACCGATGGCTTTCTCCAGGGCCGATCGCTCCGACGCCGGTCTGTCGGCACCCAGAGACTTCAACTGCGCCCTCATCGTGGACAACCCCTCCCGGAGTTGGTTCAACCGGCGCATCTTCGAACTGTGGAAGAACTCGAGCATGCTGAAATCGTATCCATCCCGGCTGTCATCCCGGAAGCGCACCGATTTGATTTGATCGTCGGTATAGTCCGCTATCCGCTGGAGATCGAGCCATGTCTCTCCGTCGACAGAAAACTCCACGAAGGCGTTCTCCGCGCCGGAATCGGCCGGCAGATGGTTCTGGATCCCATCCAGGACGATCCGTTGGATCCCCCATTTATCCTGCCCGTAGTCCAAGGTCAACGAGGTGTCGACCTGGGACTTCTTATCCGGGGGATAGACATCCAAGGTCGTCTGAACGCCGCACCGGCTCAACTGTTTAGCCAGGTTGGCGTTCAAGTAGACGATCTTGCGCCCATCCTGAACCGCCTGCTCCGTGGATGAATCTCGGGGAGCACGGGCCGTTCCGTTCGGACGACCGGAAGCGGCGATCAGTGCATCAGCCCCGAACGTCTGCTCAAAGACTCGTTTCCAAAGTTCCGGACTTTTCAGCGACAGGTAGCCGTCCAACGCATGGAACTCCATATAGGACGAAGCGTCGTAGACTCCTCCGGCCATATCGTAAGAGAGACTGTTCTCGGTCGAAGCCGCCAGGAATATCTGGGAAAGGATCTTCTCATCTTCGATCTGGGCCAATATCTTAGCGATCAGGTTCGTCAGCTCATAGCGCTGAATGGTGTCGCGGTCCCGGTTGACGTTGGCGTTGTGCAGGTTGTAAGAGAAGAGGGTCTTCTTCCACCCGGAGTATCCCGACGTGTATTCCTGGGACAGCGCATCCGTGATTTTCAAACCCCGCACATAGAGGAGCGAACTCGCCGCAGAAACGACATCTCCTTCCTGTGTGCGGGCCATCGGCTGATAAGATGAATCCGTCGGAAGAGCCAAGACGGGCAGCGTCCGGAACAACTCATAGAAATCCCTGGAGAACCCCGTGAAGATCGTCTGCGAACCGCTCTTGGATTTCGGGTGAGGCGCGTCCTCGACGGACATCACGACTTCCATCGTGCGTCGCTCGTTGGGCTTCCCCGGGTTCACCACCACCGGTTGCTTCCCCCCGACCGCCCGCCAGGACTGATTCTTGTCCCAGGAACGGAATTCGATGCCGATCCCGTCACGGACGGCGGCGGCGGTCACCATCTTCTGCCCTTCTCCAAATTGGCCGGCCGCCTTCTTCTGGACCAACCCGTCTTCTTTGTTCTTTGTCGAGAGGAACAACCGCAACTGTTGCCGGTCGTATCCCCAGCCATCGTCTTCAAAGACAAGGGATTCGACATCGTCGTAAGGAACCGCCTGGGATTGGGTCAACGGAACGATCGTCCCGTCTTTTCGGCGCAGATAGACTTTCAATTCGGTGCCTCCGCAATCCTCCGGCAGATGGTTCTGGATCCCATCCACCAGGATGCGCTCAGCCCCCCACGCTTTCAGAGCTCCCGAATCCAACGTCAAATTGATGCTGAGCGTCTCCGCCCCCTTGGGGGGCGGACTGGCCTTCTCGCCTTTCTTGAACAGCGAGAGGATGCCGAGGGGGATGTTGAATCGTGGCGCCAGGTGGTTATAGACGAGATGGGCGAGGACCGCAAGACTCAGCCCGAGTGCGCCGCCGACGACCGGATCGATGAGGATTCCGGCGATCAGAAGGGCGTTCAGACCAACCCCCAAACCCAATAACGGGCCTCGGGCGGCCCAATGGCGGAACGGATTCCAACCGATCTCGACCGGCGGAGCGTGGACGTCATAATAGACGCGGACGTGGCGCATCATGAAGGCCCAGGAGGACGCCACCCCGATCCCGAGGAGAAACGGCGTCAAATCGACACCGAAGAGAGACTGGACGGCCCAGCTCAATCCGCCGGTGATCATCCCCTGAAAAAAGAGCGTTTCGAGAACCGCGCGCAAGACCGGATATCTCCAGACCAGACGCTCCTCAGTGATCCGCCCGTCGGAACCGACCCGTATCTGGTAATAATCGAATTTGGATTGATTGGCGGGATCTGGGTGAGACATCGTATCGATGTACCGGGCGCCCAATCGCCGGGATATCTTCAAGGAATTGGCCGCTTCGACGGGGTCGATGTGGCTGGTGACGAACTCATAGCCCGCTTCCGCCGCCATCTTGAGTTGCCGTTCCTTGAGACGCGTCGCGATGCCCCTCCCGCGGAATTCCGGGAGCACCATCAATTTCGTCGAATAGAGCGTGTTCTTTTTTCCCAGATTCTCATCATAAGGCGCCAGCGTGTCGTTATAGGCGTAGTGCAACGATTCGAGGGGACTGCCGATGATGTAACCGACGATCCGCCCGTTGTGCCTGGCCACTAGGAGCTGCGCCCCGAAGTCGGGGGCCATGATATAGCGCATCCATTCATCGGGCCATCGGCGATCGAGGGGCGTGAGTTGTTCCATCTGGAGGATGGTCTGTATGAGCGTCTCCACCTCTTCCGGATCCCCCGTCAGATCGACCTTCTCCAAGTCCACATCCCCCGAGACATCCAGCAACGATTCGACCACTTTCCCCGCCGTCCAACCGACCGAATCGAGGATGTTCCCGACCCATTGAGCCGACGCGGGATCATACTGGTTCATCTCCCGCTGGAGCGCGGTGCGGGCCTCCTCGGAGGTCAACGGTTTGGGGCGACTCGCCCGGACGACGATGTGCATCCGCAGGTGGTTATCCTTCTCCAAGGTGACATCATTGAACACCGTGCCGACGAGATCCACCAGTTCCTCATCGGTAAACCCCTTGATGAAAGTCCCCTTCTCCGTCAGGACCCCGTCCCTGTAAGGACGGGGGTTCTGGACGAATTTATCCATGTTCCGATAGACGGTGATCACCACGTTCCCCTCCGGCTTGACCATCAGGGCCGCCGTGCGGAGGACAGCCAGCCGGTCTGCGGGATCCTCGATGGAGGTCAGGACGCTGGTCATCGTCGCCGAATCGTATTTTTCCTTCAGCGCTTCTTTGAACACCGCCGCATTGTGGTCCAGCGGTCGGGCGTAATTATCAAAGACGAAGTTCCGTATTCCGGCTTTCTGAAGCGCCTCGGATTGGAGCCCGTACGGCCCGCCGCCGATATCGAGGTTCCGATTCCCAAGCCATTTTTTCTCGATGGCCAGCAGCATTCCGGAGGCGGTCCTCTCCCGGGCGGTGATCCCCCGGGGGATGAGGGGGTCCGTCGGCGGCGCCACAGGAGCGGCGGCCGGCTTTCGTTGAAAAAGGAGCGGGATGGAACTTTTGAGCGCGCGAAGTCTCTCGATCCGGATCCAAGAGAGCCGGGAGACCAACCAGTTCCGCACGCGCCCGGCATATCGGCGGATCGCGGCGAGCGGGACCAGGGCCTGGGCGAGGATCGCCCCCCACACCCCTTTCACCGGGCGCAAACGGATCATGTCTTTTCCAACACGCGCCGTCACAGCCCCTTCAGACTCGACGAGAGGACGGAGGACCGGAAGTTCGAGGGCGATCCGGACAGATTGGCCGGCCCGATCGATGAAACGAACCAAGAGTCCCGGGTTCTTGTCCTTGCCGTTGTCGACCCACTCCAGCGTCAACGACTCGAGGGCGTCGAACCTCGGGGCGATTTTCTCGAGGCCGTCGATGATTTTCCGGAGAGAAGCCCTGCGATCGGCGGCGCTGACGGCCCCGCCTTCACGCAGTCTCTTCAGCAAAATTTTGGCCGTGGCCAAGGAAACGTACAACCCCTGCTCCGTGGTCCGAAAGTGCATGTATCCTTCCGGGATGCCGGGAGAGAGCGCCAAGGGGCTCCGGAGGAAGAGGGCGTCTCCCGCGAAGAGACGTTCCAAAGGCGTCTTGTCTCGCGTCAAAACAGCCAGGGCATCGCTCATCCCCTCCACCGTTTCCACCCGGGGGCGGAGGACGGCCCAATTCACCTGATGGCGCGAAAGCAGTTCCTTGATCCCCTGCGTATGGAATCCGCCGGAGATCATCACTCGAACCCCCGGGACTCGCGAGTTTTCATCTCCCAGCAGATTCGACACCAAGGATTGGTTCCGCCGGGAAGCCAGGACATAGAAATCTTCGGCGACCGCCAACGTCTCGGCCCAAGCGGCCCGAGGGGGAGCCCGGGACTCGGTTTTGCCGCCGGACAGAAGGTCTTGCACGACCGCCGGAAGATCGACGGCCATTCGGCGTTTTTCAGAATAATCCTTCCATTCGGTCGAATTCAAAGAGAAGGTGGAGAGTTTCTTGATGGAGGAGAGGACCCCCGCGGCGGCCACGATCTCTTTTTCTCTTTGATTTTTCGTCAATCGGACCAACTCGGCCGATTTATACCGGAGGATCTCATCGAAGAGCCCCTCCCGATGCAACCGGGAGACGATGCCGACATACGCCAGATAGTCCCGGAATTGCGGGTATTCCGAGATCCCGATCCCGTTCTGTTCACACACGGTCTCAAGCGTCCCGTAAAAATCGGACTCCGTCATGCGGCCCACCCGAAAAGCCAACGCCATCTGTGCCAACGCCTCGAGATGGGGCGGGGGCAGCACCTCCACCAGCCGAGACATCGCACGCTGGCGTTCTTTTTCGACGGCGGCAAAATCCAAGCCGGACTCGATCCGTGCCGCGGCGAGGAACCGGCGTATATTGGGGTATGCCGCCAAGACCGCGCCATCCCCCTCCTGCAGGAATTGAGCCAAAGACGTCTTCCCGTCTTCATAGGACCGGACCCGGGAATCAAATTTCAGCAGGTCGGGATTATAAGAGGATGTCTTCAACCGGGAGAGTGACTGCTCCACCAGGGATATCTCCGTCTGGAAGCGCGCTTCGACCGCCTTGGCTTTCTTGTAGGACTCGATGTTCTCCGCATACAACCCCGGATCTTCGACCCCGGTCATCCGCAACGGCGCCAGGGAAGTGAGGCCGGCCCGTTCCGCCCCGGTGATGACTCCGGAATCGAGCAGATAATCCGCCACCTCATTGCGAACGTCCACCTCGGCCAAGGCCCGATGGGCCTCAAAATCGAACTCCCCCCACGCCCCTTCCAGCCCCACTGAGAACGCGGCTGATTTCTCCCCCGCGTTGGATGCGATCCGCGTGACCAGAGAAGAGATGTTCTTTTGCGCCTCGACGCTTCCGTGCAGATCCTCGATCAGGAACACCCACGGCAAGTCCGGGCGGGAACGACCGACCTCCAAGACCGTCGCGTAAGACAGCATCCCCGGATCAATGAACGGCACGTGCCGGACCGAGGGAGGCGTCCCGGCGGGGCCGTAGGGAGCAGAAACCTCCGCATCGCCCAGACGACGAGCCCCCACGGATTTTCCGAAGGAAACAATGCTCTCTTTGACAGCGGGAAGTTGTGCGAGAAGAGTCGGGGAGGAATGATCGGTCTGTTCTATCGAAAGGGGAGACGCTTCTTTTCCCTGCGCCCGCTGGACGGCATTTCGGCGGTCATTCCAGAAACTGGCTTCCACATACGGAGCCGCCAGCGTGGAATATAAGAATACCCCACACATTCCTAATGCCGTAATGCGCAATGATAACCGTTTTTTCATTGATGTGAATTAGTATCTAACTATAATAGCGCTGAAAAAACATGGCATTCGATGCAAAAGATCAACGCCATTCACCGCTACTATAATTTAACGTTTTTGGCTTAATATTGACGGAGGGACTTGTAACGCTTATGTAACATTTACTGATTATATTGAATATAGCGCGTTTATTTCGATTTATAGTGTTTTATGAGGATTTCCGCGATTTTAGGGTGTGTAAATTCAGGAGGCGGTATTTCTCCCCGCAGCAGCATCTCTCGGACGGCTGAGCCCGAAAAAACACGGTGATCGGACGCGGGATGCGGGCAGGTTTTCGATGAAACAACCTGTTTGCATTCGGAACACCAGAAAGTGCTATCGAAAAAAACCGGCGTGATCCCCAATTCCCCGCTTTGGAAATCCGAAAAAATCTTTTGCGCGTCATAGGGTCCGTAATAGGACCCCACCCCCGCATGATCCCGCCCCACGATGAAATGGGTGCACCCATAGTTCTTCCGGACGATCGCATGGTGGACGGCTTCGCGCGGCCCGGCGTAATGCATGGCCGAAGGATTCACGGAAAGGAGCACGCGATGGGGCGGGAAACAGTTCTTCAGCAAGGCCTCATAACACTCCATCCGGACCGTCGCGGGCACGTCGTCGGACTTGGTCTCACCGACGATGGGGTGGAGCAACAGCCCGTCACAGGTCTCCAAGGCGCATTTCTGGATGTATTCGTGGGCCCGGTGTACGGGGTTCCTCGTCTGGAAACCCACCACGGTCTTCCAGCCCTCCCGCTCGAAATGAGCGCGGGTCTGCCGGGGAGTGAGCCGTCGATCCGAAAACGGCCTGTCCGACGGAAGATCGATGACCTGAACCTCCCCCCCGACGAGGAAAGGGCCCCGTTCAATCATCGCCGCCACGCCCGGATGTTTTTGTTCCTTCGTCCGGTAGACGGACAGGGCCTCCCTTTCAAGATCCACGCTGAACCGGTCGGTGATCCGGAGCACGGCACGGACGATCCCATCGGGACCGCACAACGCCACCGCCGTCCGGCCCTGCAAACTCCGATATCGTTCTTCGCCGACCCCCAAGACCACCGGGAGAGTCC
Source organism: Elusimicrobiota bacterium (assembly GCA_022709755.1). Lineage (GTDB taxonomy): Bacteria > Elusimicrobiota > Elusimicrobia > FEN-1173 > JAKLIF01 > JAKLIF01. The sequence goes on from JAKLIF010000007.1 coordinate 124,981, forward strand.
ACACCGTCCCGTCTTTCAGCCGCATCTCCCGGAGGACGGTCTCGTAATCGTCTCGTCCCATGAAACCAGTGAGCGGCGACACCGCCCCGACGGCGAGGAGTTCGACATCCGACATCTGCCTCGCGTTCAGATTCAATCGGGGGAGCGAGTCCGCCTGGTCCCTCAAGGATCCCGCACCCTCCGGAGGCACTCCGCATTCACGGAGAACCCCTCCGTGGGGCACGGATAAATGCTCAGTCCCCATCACGCCCGCGTCCTTCCTGACGGAGAGAGCCGGGCACGACATCCCCCTCGGATAAAACGATATTCCGGCCCGGCGACAGGCGGAGCACGAGCCGCCCTTCCCCGTCCACATCGACGACCCGGCCTCTCCGTTTTCCCGTCGATGTGTTCACCGTGACATCCCGACCGATCAAAACAGACCGCCGACGGTAATCCGCCCGGAACGCGGCGAACCCCTCCATCAAATATCTCTGGTAGGCCTTCCTGAATTCCCCCAGGAACTTCGTGAGTATCTCTTGACGCGGCACGGACCGGGACCCGGTCAAATCAGCCAAGGAACCGGCCGGCGAAATGACATCCGAGGGAACACTGTTGAGGCAGTTCAATCCCAGTCCCAAAACGACCCATTGGACCCGGTCGGATTCGGACGACATCTCCGCGAGGATCCCGGCGACCTTCTTCCCGCGAATCCAAACGTCGTTCGGCCATTTCAGACCGGCCTTCAACGAGACCACCTCTTCGATCGTTCGGCACAGGACCAACGCCGCGACCAGGGGGAGAGACGGGATCGACCGGGGTGAGAGCGCGGGACGCAGGATGATTGAAAACCAGAGTCCCCCGGGAGAGGAGATCCACCGACGCCCCAGTCGTCCACGACCGGAAGTCTGTCGTTCGGCGATGACGACGGTCCCCTCCGGTTCTCCATGAAAGGCCCTGTCCTTGGCCACATCCTGAGTGGAGCTCAGGACAGGATGATATTCAAGGTGACCGTAAAACCTCTCCGCCGAGAGGGCGGACCGGATCTGGCGGACATCCAGGATATTCTCCGAGGCCTCGAAACGATATCCGCAACGGGATTTACCGACGATCGAATACCCGGCCTGTCGGAGTCCGCGGATCTGTTTATGGATGGCGGCGCGGGTCACCGAGAATCGACCGGCCAATATCTTTCCGGACACGGATGTCTGTCCGGCGTTTTTCTTCAGGTAATCCAGGATGAGAGAACGCGTCGACACAGGCTGACGGTTATTCAGGGAGGATCTCCATGCTCATATTGAGTTGAGGGGCTGAATGGGTGATCCGCCCGACTGAAATCCGCTCCGGCCCCGTGAGGGCCACCGGGCGCACATTGTCGAGTGACACGTTCCCCGACACCTCCAGCTCCGGGCACCTCAATCGCCGTTCACGGCAGAACCGACGCACGGTCCGGATGAGTCCGGGGAGGACGCGATGATGGAAATTATCGAAAATCAACAGGTCGACGCCGGCCAAGACCGCCCAGAGGATGTGTTGCTTGTTCTGTGCCTCCATGGCGACGTACCGCTTGGCTTTCCTCAAGTTTCCAATCTGCCGAAACAGGTCGGCCAGCTGCTTCTCGTCTTTGATGAGGCTCAAATGGTTTTCCTTGATGAAGACGTACCGAGACAGATCCATCCGATGGTTGAATCCCCCGCCGCACCGGACGGCGTATTTGTGCAGATGGCGCAAGCCGGGGATGGTCTTCCGCGTGTCATAGATTTTCGCGTGGGTTCCGCGCACGGCGCGGACGAAGCGGTGGGTGGCCGTGGAGATTCCCGACAGGTGTGTCAAAAAGTTCAAGGCGGTCCGTTCGGCGGCCAAGAGGGCCCTCAACGGACCAACGACCTCCATGACCGTCTGATCCGGCCGGATGTGTTCGCCGTCCCGCACGCGGACGCGCACCCGGCATCGACGATCCACCCGCCGGAAAAGGCGTGCGACGATACCGACCCCGCACGCAACGCCCGGGGCCCGGGAAACGATCAGGGCTCGTCGATATAACCCGTCCGGAATGAATCGCCGGGAGGTCACATCGTTCCAAGTCCGGTCCTCCCGGAGGGAAAGATGAATAATGGAATCCCATTTCGACGACGTTGGTTCCGCTTTTTTATTTTTCATGACGGCTGTTATCACCCGATGTATCCGAATTCGATCAGAGCATTATATATTTTTTCAGCCAGAACGCGATTGCCAAATTTATTCAAGTGCCCGTCAGGTAAACGATAGTCATCGCCCGGGACGGACACGGTGACCCCGGGAGCCGGAATCGGTTCGAGCCGGTCTGACGGATCCGCCATGTCATGTCCGACGACCAGCACCCGCACCCCTCGTCCGTTCGCCATCCCGATCAGTTCCGAGAGCCCCGCACGATAGAGCTCCTTCGCCTTGTCTTCCGCCGCGCCACGTCGGTCGACCGCGGATTCATAATAACGGTCGATCCCCCAGGAAATCCCCCGACGGCAAAGGCGGTAGACGTGCGACCGGCTCAACGACTTTTCCGTGTGTCTCCACAGGATCTCATCCAGCCGACCTTTGAGACGGTCGGCCAGGATGCGGGGATAGTTTCCCCGTGAAAACAGGTAGATGAGGATCTGATGGTCAACAGTCGGAGCGAGCTCCTTGTAATGTCGTATGTGATGGACGATCTGGGTCCCCTGGATCCCCGCATTGACCGCACGAAAGCATCCGGTCTTCCTCTTCGAAATTTCCTCCTCAAGATACCGAGGGTAGGTCTCATCGTCCTCCACCCCGATCCCATACGTGAAAGAATCACCCAGGCAGAGGATGCCTCCGATCGGATGACACGGGTTCGCGCCTCTCGCCGACGGAGAGGGGCGGACGGGTTTAAGGCTCATCAGCCGGACATACTCCGATTGGAGCCGGATCGGCCGGACGGGAGCCATACCCCGAAGACCGACCTCCATCAATCCAGTGGCTCCGAGGATGGCGAGAGCCATCAATGTCGCTTTTTCGATAATATTCCGAGTCATCGGTTTTCCCGCTCCCTTTCTCCGACGGCATTCTTTACGGCCGGTTTATTCTAGCACAACACCGCCGCCCACAGTGAGCCGAACGTCAACCGAGTGTTGCTCCGGGACCGTGAATTTGATATTTTACGATCCTATGGACCGCCCACGAAAGACCTCTCGGGTTCAGCCCCCCTCCCTCAGAAAGATCGAATCCCTCCGGCGGGAAAACAAAGTCCTCAAGGAATGGCAACGACGTCTTTCCATCCTCCTGGGGTATGCCAAAAAGATATCCGCTGAAACCGAATTGGACCGCCTCCTTCAGTTACTCATGGATGAGGCCAAACGCGTCCTCCAGGCGGACCGGTGCACCGTCTTCCTTCTGGACAAAAAACGAAACGAACTCTGGTCGAGAATGGCCTCCGGGAACGAGGTCATTCGTGTTCCCGCCTACAAAGGGATCGTCGGAGAAACCGTCACTTCCGGTCGAACCATCCACATCCCCGACGCTTACGGCGATTCCCGATTCAACAAGGAGATCGACCGGATCACGGGCTACCACACCCGGAACCTTCTGACGGCGCCCATGAGGAACAACCGTCGGGAGATCATCGGGGCCTTCCAGGTGCTCAACAAGAAACGGGGGTCGTTCACTCCCCAGGACGAAAAAATCCTGCTCATCTTCGCGGATCAAGCGGCGGTGGCCATCGAGAACACCCGCCTCTACGAAGAAGTGAGGCACGCCTCTCAAGACACCATCATCCGGCTGGCCTCCGCCGCCGAATACAAGGACAAGGACACCCGGAATCACCTGGAACGAATGAGCCGTTACTGCGCCCTCATCGCCGAACAGATGGACATGCCCAAGAGCTTCATCGAAGACATCCTCCTGGCAAGCCCCATGCACGACATCGGAAAACTGGGCGTCGCCGACGCCATTCTGAAGAAACCCGGCAAACTGGAGGCCGTCGAGTGGACGGAGATCAAACGCCACCCCATCTACGGAGCCGACATCCTGCGAAATTCCGACAACGACCTGATCCAGATGTCCGAACGCATCGCCCGGTCCCATCATGAAAAATGGGACGGAAGCGGATATCCGCTGGGATTGAAGAAGGAGGAGATTCCCCTGGAAGGACGGATCGTCGCCTTGGCCGACGTTTTTGACGCGCTGACGTCCAAACGCTGTTACAAAGACGCTCTCCCCATCGAAGAGACCTTGAAGATCATCCGGGAAGGGGCCGGCACACACTTCGACCCGGACGTGGTCAGCGCTTTTTACCGGGCCTTGCCTAAGATCATGAAGGTCATGGATGATTTCGCCGATAAATACAAATCGTCATCCGATGAGGGCCCGGCGAAGGTGCCTCTCCACTCCTCCGTCACCCAACAATAACCCGCCGGGGGATCACCCCGACGTCCGCCGACGGCCCCGGGGCCGGACCATCAGATCCTTGATCTCGGCGACTTTATCCCTCAGGACCGCCGCCGTCTCGAAATCCAACACATCCGCCGCCTCCTTCATCTGACGTTCCAGATCGCGGATCAAGACCGGAAGGTTCTTTCTGTCGGCATACCGCACGCCGTCCTCCCGGACCCATTGAGACAGCCCGGCCTGCTTGGCTTTGTACTGGAATTCCTCGAGTTCCTGAACGGCCTTATGGACGGTCCTCGGAGTGATGTGGTGGAGACGGTTGTGCTCGGACTGTCGCTCCCGGCGGCGTTGCATCTCCTGGAGCGCCCGTTTCATGGATCCCGTCACGCTGTCCGCATAGAGGACCACTTGTCCGTGGATGTTCCTGGCCGCGCGGCCGCAGACCTGGATCAAGGTGGTCTCCGACCTCAAGAACCCCTCCTTATCCGCGTCCAGGACCGCGACCAGGGAGACCTCCGGCATATCCAACCCTTCTCTCAAGAGATTGATCCCGACCAGGACGTCAAAAGCGCCCTTGCGCAGATCCTTCAGGATGTCCACCCGCTGGAGCGCCTTGATCTCGGAATGGAGGTATCTGACCCGCAACGACCGGCCGGACAGATACCCCGACAGGTCCTCGGCGGTCTTCTTTGTCAGAGTCGTCACCAAAACCCTCTCTTTCCGGGCGACCCGCTGCCGGATGCGCTGGATGAGATCGTCGATCTGGTTGCGGATGGGACAGATGACCACCTCGGGGTCCACCAACCCGGTCGGGCGGATGATCTGTTCCACCACGAGGCCTCCGCATTTCTTCAGTTCATACGGACCGGGCGTGGCCGAGACATAGACCGACCGAGGGATGAGCGCCTCGAACTCGGGGAACCGCAGCGGCCTGTTATCGACGGCCGAGGGGAGCCGGAACCCGAAATCGACCAGCGTCTTCTTGCGCGCGTGGTCCCCCTCATACATCCCGTTCAGTTGAGGGATGCTGACATGGGATTCATCCACGACGAGCAGATAATCCTCCGGGAAATAATCCAAGAGACAGTCCGGCCTCTCCCCGGGTTTCCGCCCGGCCAGATGGCGCGAATAATTCTCGATCCCATGGCAGAAGCCGGTCTCCGTCATCATCTCCATATCAAAACGGGTGCGCTGTTCCAACCGCTGCGCCTCCAGAAGTTTCCCCGCCCCCCGGAGAACGGCCAGCCGGTCCTCGAGTTCCCGGGAGATATCCCTCAGCGCCCGGTCGATGGTCGGCTGGGTGGTCACGAAATGACGCGCCGGATAGACGAAGAGGCGTCCTTTCTCCCGGATCTTCTCACCGGTGAGGGGATGGATCTCCAGGATACGCGAGACGCGGTCCCCATCGAGCTGTATCCGCACGGCCGTCTCCAGATAGGCCGGAAAAACCTCGACGGTATCTCCCCGGACGCGGAAATGACCCCTGGAGAAATCGACTTCATTCCGCTCGTAATGCACGCTGACCAGTTCGCGCAGGAGGTCCTCCCGTGATTTCGCCTGGCCCCGCTCCACCCTCACGCACATGTTCTTATATTCCCGGGGGCTGCCCAACCCATAGATGCAGGAGACCGACGCCACCACGATGACGTCGCGACGCTCCAACAGGGCCGAGGTCGCCTTCAACCTCAGACGGTCGATGTGATCGTTGATGGAAGCATCTTTCTCGATGTAGGTGTCGCTCTGGGGAACATACGCTTCCGGCTGGTAATAATCGTAATAGGAGATGAAATATTCGACGGCGTTCCGGGGGAAGAAAGCCTTGAATTCGGCGTAGAGTTGGGCGGCCAGGATCTTGTTCGGCGAGAGGACCAGCGTCGGAAGATTGAGTTGTTCGATCACGTTCGCCATCGTGAACGTCTTGCCGCTCCCCGTCACTCCGAGGAGGACCTGGTGCCGGCGGGACTGCCGGAACCCCTCCATCAATTCCCGGATGGCCCGGGGTTGGTCCCCGGCGGGTTTGAAAGTGGACTTCAGTTTAAACGCAGTGTCCAACCGGTCACCGTCGATGGGCGACGCCATGGATGATGCCGACGGGGTGTCTATCGCCGCCGCGGGGATCGGCGAAAGATCAGACCTGCCATTTCCATTGTTTAAAAACGGGGATCATATCCATGGCCGTCATATCCAAACGGATGGGGGTCACCGAGATCTTCCCCTGTTCGATGGCCGTGATGTCGGATCCGGGGACGGAGATCCCGCTGGGCGTCGCCCCGGCCAACCAATAGTAGGCCTGTCCGCGAGGATCGACTCCCGATTCGAAATCCTTTCCATAGATCCTTTTTCCCAAAAGGGTGACCATCACCCCCTTGATCTTGTTCCGCGGGCGATCGGGCACGTTCACGTTCAGACAGATGTTCCGCGGCAGTGATTTTTCGAGGACCATCTTCGCCAGTTGACGGCTGAACGCCGCCGCCGGCTTATAATTCCCGTGCCCTTGGTACGCCAATGACACGGCGATGGAAGGGATTCCGAGCATCGTCCCCTCCACGGCGGCACCGATGGTGCCCGAATAGATCGTGTCGGCCCCGAGGTTCGGGCCGCTGTTGATCCCGGAGACGATGATATCCACGCGCTGTTTAAGCATGGTCAAGACGCCGAACCGGACGCAGTCCGCCGGGGTTCCGTTGATGATATAGGTCCGATGGTCCACGCGGTGGACACGGATGGGTTTATGGAGAGTGATGGCGTGGCTGGCCGCGGAACGCTCCTGGTCGGGGACCACCACGGTCACACGGCCCAACGAAGACAACGCCCGGGCCAAGATCTTCAGTCCGGGGGCGTAGATGCCATCGTCGTTGCATACGAATATCTGTCGTTCTCCGTTTCGTCTCATGGGGTTCCCTTTCCTCTCGTGATGGATGGTTTCGAGCGCGCCGTCTCTTCCAGAAAATCCGCGAAACGACGGGCAGCCCCGCCGGGATCCTCCGCGATTCCGGACAATTCCCGACGGTATGAATCCAGCCGATCGGGTTGTTGGATGATATCAACTAAGATACTCTGAAATCGCTGAACGGTCAAGTCTTTTTCCAATTCCAACAGGGCCGCGCCCCGGTCACTCAGGTAGCGCGCGTTCAGTTCCTGATGATTGTCCGTCGCATAAGGGAAAGGGATCAGAAGCGCCGGTTTCTGAACCGCGGCGATCTCCATCACGCTGCTCGCTCCCGCCCGGCCGATGATCATGTCGCTGAGCGCGTAGAGCCTTCCCATGTCGCGGGAGAACGCGGCCACGTGCGACACATATCCCCAGGTCCGATAGGCCGAGGCCACGAAATCGTAATCTTTGGCGCCGGAGATGTGGACGAACTGGATCTTCTCCTTCATCGGCAACAATGCCGACAGAGACTCGACCACCAACTCGTTGAGACGATGCGCTCCCTGACTCCCCCCGAAAACAAGGAACGTCAGACGCCCCTTCTGAAGGCCCAATTCCTCGTGTTCCGCCGCCAGTTCGGGACGGAGGATTTCGGGGCGGAGAGGAAGACCGGTCCGATTCACCGGAGCGGCGGTCGACAAGCCGGCCGTGCCCGGAAAGCTCACCGCCACGGCCGACGCCCAGCGAGACAGGACCCGATTCGCCAAACCGGACATGCGATTCTGTTCATGGAGCATCAGGGGGATCCCCCTCAGGAGGGCCGCCAAGGCCAGCGGGAAGGTGATGTATCCTCCCATGCCGACCACGATGTGCGGTCTCTCGCGTCGGAGGAACCGAAATGCATGCACGGAGGAGAGGGCCATCCAGAAGAAAAACCGGATCAGGCGGACAGAGAGGCGGGACGGCAGTCCCTCGCAATAGAACGACGTCACCGGAAATTTCTCCCCGAAAAGCCATTGTTCCGTCTTCAGGTCTTTCTTGACGACAAAATGGATCCGGTGGCCCCGTGAAGAGAGTTCGCGGGCCACGGCGACTCCGGGAAAAAGGTGCCCCCCCGTCCCCCCCGCGACGATACAGACCCTCAATGGTTCTGGATTCATCCCGGTCATGACCGAACGCGCCTTCTCATCTCGCGCTCGCCTTCCGCGTTGATCTGTTGAGACACATTGAGCACCAAACCCATGGACACCATCATGAACAGGAGCGAGGACCCTCCGAACGAGATAAAAGGCAACGGGATCCCCTTGGTGGGCAGGAGCCCCGTCACGACCCCGAGATTGATCAAAGCCTGAAAACCCAGCATCAGACCGATCCCCACCGCCAGGAGCATCTGGAACCACGTCGGAGCCCGTTGTCCGATCTTCAGGCAACGGAATGACAGGAACCCGAAAACGAGGGTCAAGAGACTCGTCCCGATGAAACCCCATTCCTCGCCGAAAACGGAGAAGATAAAATCGGTCTGGGATTCCGGGAGATAATACAGCTTGATGGTGGATTCACCGGAGCCCTTGCCCCACAGTCCTCCCGATCCCAGCGCCAGGAACGACTGCACCAACTGATATCCGGTCCCCTGTGAATCTGCCCAGGGATTCAAAAACGAGAACAGCCGGTGACGCCGGTAGGAGACATGGAACAATTGCCAATAGAGGACGGGCGTCACCAGAAGCCCCAACAAGAACATGTGCATCAGACGCGCCCCGGCCATGAACGTCATGCCGATCCCGACGGTGAACATGAGGAACGGGGTCCCCAGGTCCCGCTCCAAACCCACCAGCAACACAGGGATCCCCAAGAGGATCAGGGCGGGGACCAATCCCGATGAAAAATCCTTCAGATGACTCTTCTTCCGGTCCAGGTAATCCGCCAGGGACAGGACGACGGCCAGCTTGGCGAATTCCGACGGTTGGAATCCGAATCCACCCAACCGCAGCCAACGGCGGCTTCCGGCCACCTCCCGGCCGAAGAAGAGCACCATGATCAGAAAAGCCACGGAGACCAGGAGCACCGGCCGAGACAGCTTCTGGACGATCTTCAGATCGACTTTCATCGCGATCCACAGCCCCAACAAACCGAGCCCGGACCAAAGGATCTGCTTCTTCAGATAGAAATATTGGTTGCCATACCGGCTCTCGGCGACGAAGGCGCTGGCCGAATAGAGCATGACCCAACCGAACAACAGCAAGACGAACACGATGCCCATGAGCATCCAATCGGGATGCGAGTGGGATTTGGGAGTGAACAGATGCAGGCGGGATCTCATGCGACGGGTCCCCTCATCGGTGTCTCATCCTAAAGCGCGTTGACCAGTTCCTTGAACCGATGTCCGCGGTGTTCAAAATTCTTGAATTGATCGAAGGAGGCACAGGCGGGCGACAACAGGACCACCTCTCCCGGACGCGCCTGTTCCCGCGCCCGATGGACGGCTCTCTCGAGTGTCTCACAGGGGATGATCGGGACGGATCCTTTCAAGTCCCGCCCTATCTTCCGGGAAGCGTCCCCGATCAGAAAGACCTGCACGGCCCTTTTTTTGAGCCACGGCCTCAAGGGCGTGTAGGGGAACCCCTTGTCTTCCCCCCCCAATATCAGATGGACCGGTCGGGTCATGGACTTCAAAGCGACCAAGGTCGAATCGACGTTCGTGGCTTTTGAATCGTTGATATACCTCACTCCACCGAGGGTACGGACATCCTCCAAACGGTGCTCAACCCCCCGAAACGAGCGGATCGCCTTGCCGATGGAGGGCGCCGGAACGCCGAGGAACCGGGCGCAAGCCACCGCCGCCAGGGTGTTCTCGACATTGTGCAGACCGGGCAGATACGGCGGGCGAGGCCATGTTTTCCGGGAACCTCCCCAGGACGACACGATCCTCTCCCCGGAAAAATAGAAACCGTTGCGAAGCGACCGTCGGGAGGAAAACCAGAGCGGGCGGGGATGGTTCTTCCCGATCCAGCGGCACCAACGGTCCTCGTAGTTCAGCACCGCTCCCGAACGGGCGTCCTGGTGACGGAAGAGGCGTCCCTTGGCCTCGGCGTAGCCGCGCATGGTCTTGTGGCGCCCCAGATGGTCCGGGGTCACGTTCATCACGATCCCGACGTCCACCCGAAAATCGTCCACCGTCTCCAACTGATAGCTGGAGATCTCCAGGACCAAGGCCGTGTCTCGACGGATACGGGACAACAGGCCGCAGAGAGGGGCTCCGATATTGCCGGCCACCACCGTCGGGGCTCCAGCCGTCTTAAAAATGTGTCCCAACAGGGCCGTGGTCGTCGTCTTCCCGTTGGTCCCCGTCACCCCCGCCACGCGCTCCGGCCAGCGGTTTTTCCGGGTCAGGATCCGGTAGCCCAACTCCATCTCCCCCCAAACGGGTGTCCCCTTGCGCTCGAAGGAGGCCGCGAGGACTCGCGGGACGCCCGGACTCAGGATGACCATATCCCAGTCACGCTGCAGGAACCGATGACCGCCCGTCTCGACCGTCACGTTCTTCGGCAATCGGGACAGCCATTCGGAGACCTCTCGACGCGGCCTTTTTTCCGTCAAAAAGACACGAGCCCCTTCCGCCACGAGCGCAACCGAGGAGGCCACGCCGGATTTTCCCAATCCGACGATACAGACGTTTTTCCCCTTAAAGAGGGAGGACTTCATCATCTCAATTTCAGAGAACTCAAGGCGGTGAGAGACAGGATGATCGCGACGATCCAGAACCGGATCGTCACCTTGGTCTCCGGCATGCCGCCGACCTCGAAATGGTGGTGCAACGGGGCCATCCGGAAGATGCGTTTGCCCTTCCTCAGACGGACCGATCCCACCTGGAGGATGACCGACATGGCTTCCGCCACGAAGATACCGCCGACCAGAACCAGAAGAAGTTCCTGTTTGATGAAAAGAGCCACGGACCCGATGGAACCGCCGAGGAACAAGGAACCGGTGTCCCCCATGAATATCTGCGCCGGATATCCGTTATACCACAGGAATCCCAGACAAGCCCCCGCCATGGCCGATAGATATACGGTCAGTTCCCCGGCGCCGGGAACGAAGATGATTTTCAGATAGCTGGAGATTTTGATGTGCCCCGCCACGTAAGCCAACAGGGCGAACGTCATGGCCGAGACCAGGAGGGTGCCCACGGCGAGACCGTCCAACCCGTCGGTCAGGTTGACGGCGTTCGAGGCCCCCACCAACACCATCAGAACGAACGGGACGTACAACGCCCCGAGGTCCACGTAGACGTTCTTCAGGTAGGGGATGTTGATGCGCGTGGCATAGGAGGCGTTCGGCGGATTCATATAGAGCGCGACCGCCACCCCTAACGACAGCACGATGGCCGCCCCCATCTTGGCGGCATCTGAAATCCCGCCCGACGGATGATGTCTCATCCATTTGCGGTAATCGTCCAAAAATCCGACGAAGCCCAGGTAGACGGCGACGGACATCGTCATCAATATGAAACGATTGTCCAAGCGCGCCCACAAAAGCGTCGACACCAGCATGGAGAACAGAATGAGGAGCCCTCCCATGGTCGGCGTCCCCGCCTTGGCCAGATGCGTCTGAGGTCCATATTCGCGGACCGCCTGTTGGATCTTCACGCGTTTCAGGAACTCGATGAACGGTTTTCCCAGGACCAGGGATACGATCAACGCGGTCAAGAACGCGCCGCCCGACCTGAACGTAATGTATTGGAGAACGTTGAACGGGGAGTAGACGTCCTTCAGCAGGGACAAGTAGTAGATCATCGGGTTTCCTCCGGTTTTTTCATCAGCAGGCTGCAAACCTCTTCCAGTTTGACTCCGCGAGACGCCTTGAAAAGAAAAGCCGTTCCCTCGACCAGCGAAGGCCGAAGTTGTCGAGCCGCCGTTTCCTTGTCGGGACAAAGGACCAGGGAGTCTCCGCCGTTCTTCCGTCGGAATCCGGACCGGACCCAGGGCCCCTCCGGCCCGACGAAATAACATCGGGACAGGGGCAATCCCCCCAATAGCTCCCCGAGTGCGGCATGCTCCTCCTCCGCCCGATCCCCCAGCTCCCTCATGCCCCCCAAGACCGCCACACGTTCTTTCTCGGGATACGACTCGACGAAACTGATCAATGATTCCTTCATTGAAGAGGGGTTTGCATTATACAAATCTTGAATCAAGATTGCTCCGGTCGGATGGACCTGCACCTGCATCCTGTAGGGAGACGGTTTAAAATTCCGCAAACGATCTTCGATCTGGTCGATGCCGACACCCAGCCGGTCGGACACCGCGATGGCCCCCAAGGCGTTCGAGGCGTTGAACCGGCCCGGTACGGACAAACGGAGCCGCCTCGACCTCCCGCGCAAGGACACCGTCATCTCGACATCGGGGGTCAAGCTCACGCTCTCGGCCCGCACGGACGCGCTCCGGGAGAAACCGTAAGTCAGGCATTCGCATCGCACCCGGTCCCGACGGGCCATCAGGAACGGATCGTCCGCGTTCAAGAACGCGATCCCGTCCGGAGGGAGAGAATCCATCAACTCCCACTTGGCTTCGGCCACCCCCTCCAAACTTCCGAAAAACTCAAGGTGCGCGCGCCCCACATTGGTGATCAAGCCGAGGCGCGGCAAAGCCATCGACGCCAGAGAAGCGATCTCCCCCCGTTGAGACGCCCCCATTTCGAACACGGCCCACCGGTGACTCGAGGTGAGTTCCATCAACATGAGGGGCAGGCCGATCTGGCTGTTCAGGTTGCCCTGGGTGCCCAGGACCGATCCGCCTCCGTCCTCCAAAATCTGCAGGATCATATCCTTGGTCGTCGTCTTGCCGTTGCTTCCCGTCAGGGAGATCACCGTCGGGGAAAGTTTTTTCCGATGGGCTCGCGCGATATCCTGGAGCGCCTTCTTCGTATCGGACACCTCGATGATCGCCACCCTGTTGTCTTCGGCGAGTTTCAGTGAGTCGGGGATTTTCTTGGACACCAGCAATCCGGCGGCCCCCCGACGGATGGCCTCGCCGACAAACCGATGCCCGTCCGTGCGCTCCCCCGGCAACGCGACAAAAAAATCCCCCCGCCCGACGGACTTCGAATCGATCACGAATCGAGGGACCGCAACGTTGGATTGCCCGGACAGCAGACTTCCGTCGGCCATACGGACAATATCTTCGACTTGATATGTCAGATTCATGGATGAAGAACTATAACCGAGAGGAGATCCCCCCTTTCCTGAAGTGATTAGTGTGCATAAATCTGTGCATAACCCCCTTCAACGTCGTCCCGGCCCCATTCCCGACCGATTTCGTCAGGAATAGATGGACTGAAGGACTTCCCGGGCTACCTGACGGTCGTCGAACGGGATGGTGCGGTCTGAAAAAATCTGGTATGTCTCATGGCCCTTCCCGGCCAGAAGGACGATATCGCCCTTCGAGGCCATGGTCAGAGCGCGGCGGATGGCGTCCCGGCGATCGACGATGATCTCATAGTGAGAGCCCCCCGCGCGCTTGATCCCCACTTCGATATCCAACACGATCTTCGAGGGATCCTCGGTCCGAGGGTTGTCCGAAGTCACGATCACGTGGTCGGATAAGCCCACCGCCGTCTGCCCCATCAGCGGCCTCTTGGTGCGGTCCCGGTCCCCTCCGCAACCGAATACGACGATAAGGCGTCCCTCCGTCAGGGGCCGGAGCGTCGTCAAGACGTTCTTCAACGCGTCGTCGGTGTGGGCATAATCCACCAGCACGGCAAAAGGGGTCGTCGGGGGAGCCACAACCGATTCGAGTCGGCCGGGAACGCCGACCAGCTTCTCCAACCCCGCCCGGATCTGTTCGGTCCCGATCCCCAATTCGGCGGCGGCGGCGCTGGCGGCCAACGCGTTGTAGACGTTGTGCAGCCCCACATTGCGGATGGAAAGGGGCAACGGTCCGTCCTTCAAGACCGCGGTGAGCCGCGTGCCTTGGAACGACAGATGCACCTCCGTCGCCCCGACCACCTCTCCCGGCGAATGCCAAAAGAACCGGTCCGCACGGTCTTGCTTCAGAGGGTTGAGCCCATAGGAGACGATGGGGACCCTCACCCGACGCGACAAGGGGACATATCGCTCGTCGTCCCGATTGAGTACGGCGCACCGCCGGTCAATCCCCTTCTTCTTCCGGGAGGCGATCAGCTCAAACAAACGTGATTTCGCCTCAAAATAGCCGTCCAGGGTCTTATGATAATCCAGGTGATCACGCGTCAGATTCGTGAATATCCCGATATCGAAAGACACATCCTCCACACGGTTCAACGCCAGGGCGTGGCTGGAGACCTCCATCACCACATGGGTGACCCCCTCGTCCTTCATCCGACAGAGAATCCGCTGCAAATCCAGGGACAACGGGGTCGTGTTCGACGCCGTGACCACCGTATCCTTCCAACGATAATTCAGCGTCCCGATGACCCCGCAGGACACCGAAGAGGAGAGGATGGACTCCAACATATAGGTGATCGTCGTCTTTCCATTGGTCCCCGTCACCCCGATGACCGTCATCTGGTCCGACGGATATCCGAAAAAACGTGCCGCGACCGGCGACAGGGCGGCCAGGGTCGACGGGACGATCCCCACCGGAACAGGAAGGGGGCCGGAGGATTCGCAGAGCACCGCCACGGCGCCCGCCTCGATGGCCCGCGCGATGTGGCGATGCCCGTCCTCTTTCTGCCCTTTCAGGGCGACGAAGAGATCCCCTTTTTTGACCTTGCGGGAATCGTATTCGATGTCCGTCACGTTCGGATCACCGTCGCCGGACTGCGTCAATCCCGGCAATCCCCGGACGAGGTCACTCCATCTCATCCCCCTCGTCGTTCCCCTCAAGAAGGGATTCCCCCTTTCTTCTTCTCTCCGGCCCAGAGAGCGTTGTCGTCCGGAGAGATTCCCAGATAGGTCAGTACATGAGAGGCCACGTTGCGGAACACAGGCCCCGCGTTGTATCCGCCCCAGGAGATCCCCTTGGGCTCGTCCAAAATCACCACGATCGTCAAGCGGGGATTCCTCGACGGAACAAAACCGCAGAAGGAAGCGACGTATTTCTCCGCCGAATATTTTCTGGTGCGGGGATCGATCTTTTGCGCGGTCCCCGTCTTCCCGGCCACCTTCCAACCCGTCATCGCGGCGGCCTTCCCGGTGCCGCGCTCGACGACTCCTTCCAGGAACCGCGTCACGGTCTGACACGTCTTGGGAGACACCATCTGTCGGATGGGCGACGGGATGACCCAGGATTTCAGAACCCCTCCGGGGTCGCTCACCTTTTGCAATATCCTCGCCTCCATCAACGTGCCCCCGTTGGCGATCGCCGAATAGGCGCAGGCCAGTTGGACCGGCGTCACGCCGATTTCCTGGCCGAAAGAGATCATCGGAAGGGAGACCCCGCTCCAACGGGAGATGGGCCTCAGCATGCCGCTGGCTTCTCCGGGCAACTCCGAGGCCGTCGGAGCCCCGAAACCAAAGAGTCTCACATAATCGAAAAACTTTTCTTTCCCCAACCGGAGTCCGACCTTGGCCGTCCCGATATTGGACGACCGTTCAATGACCTGGGCGAAAGTGAGTATCTGCTCCCTCTCATGATCGTGGATCGTCAACCCCGACGTCTTCCATTCTCCGTTCTCGCAATCGAACGTTTCGTTCGGGCTCACCAGCTGCTCTTCCAGGGCGGCGGCCGCGGTGACGACCTTGAAGGTGGAACCGGGTTCGAAGACCCAATGCACGCCCGGAACCTGCAATTCCTCAGGCCGAATCTTGTGCTCCGGAGAGAGGTTCAGGGAGGGACGGCTCGCCAGGGCCAGGATCTCGCCGGTCCGGGGATCCTGGACGACGACGACGCCCCGGGACGCCTTGGATCTCTTCATGCCCCAGTCCAACTCGCGTTCGGCGATGTATTGGATGGTCTGGTCGATCGTCGACATCATCCAGGACTGCGGCTCCCATTTATCCGTCGACAACACCTCGACTCCGACGCCACGTCCATCCCTCAAAAAACGCTGAGGCGTCGGCCTGTCCAAGAGCCATTCATCCCCCAAAAGTTCCAGACCGGACATCCCATGTCCCTCGCTCCCGACCAACCCCAAGAGGTTGGAAGCGAGGTTCCCGTTCGGATAATGCCGCCGGTATTCCCATTTCAGGCCGACGCCGGTCCAGCCCGATTTCTCGATCGATCGGGACTGCTCGGCCGACAAATATCTCTTCATCCAGACGAAGGCGCCCCGCGTCTTGCGGATCTTCGTGGTCAGAACCGACGCCGACTCCCCGACGAGAGTCCCCACGTCGCGGGCGGTCCGCTCCACGTTGTCGATGAGGGTCGGGTCGGCGAAACAGGAACCCACCCGCACCGACATCGCCAAAGAACGCCCGCAACGATCCAGGATCGGTCCTCGGAACGGGGCGGATTTCAAGCAACGGGTCGATTGTTGCTGCGCCTTCCGCGCCAAGTCATCATGACACCACAATTGCAAATAGGCCAGACGGGACAAGACGGCGCCATAGCCCGCGAGCAAGAGAGAGAGGATCAGGTAATACCGATATTTCATTCAGGTTTCTTCTGGAAGCAGCCGGGCTCGCGCAAGACCATGATCTGGGCCGGCTCCGGAACGGTCAGATGGAAACGGTCTTTCGCCATCTCGTCAAGACGCGTCAACGCCGTCAATCGCTGCAGACGCTGATCCAACAACTGCTCGTCCTTGTCCAACTCCGCGATCGTGCGTTTCATGGTCTGGATGGAATAATCCCATCGACGGGCCTGTGTTTGGAACCAGACCGTCATCACGAGGAGGCAAAACACATAGAGGACCCCCCCGAAAATCCGGCCGGTCACCATCCCATTCAACGTCACTTCCTGTCTGCGTGTTCTCATTCGTTTATAAAGAGAAGGTGGGCGCCTACGCCGAGTGAGGCACCCACCTGTCAAATCTATGTTTTCTCGAAAACCCTCATTTTCGCGCTCCGGCTCATCGGATTCCCCCGCATCTCTTCCTCCGACGGCTCCCTGAACGACGGTCGGATGACCGTCAAACCCGTGTTTTCCTTTCCGAACCACTTCACGGCCCTGTCTTCCAAAGAATGGAACGTGATGATGACCAACCGTCCGCCAGGGGTCAGCCGCGCCCCCACCTTTTCCAAAAAATCTTTCAAGTGATCCAACTCCCGATTGACGGCCATCCGGAGAGCCAAGAACACCCGAGTCGCCGGATGTTTCCCCCCGCGCCGAGGCAATGTTTTCTCAAGAGCGGCCGCCATCTCGCTCGTCGTCCTCCAGGTCGAGATCCCGCCGATCAGGAAACGGGCCAGCCGTCGGGCCTGAGCTCCTTCACCGCACTCGGTCAGTCGGTTCTCCAATTCCGCCGGGGTCACACGCGCCAGATAGTCGGCGACCGTCTCCCCCTGGGACCGATCCATCCGCATATCGATCGGGCCCTCGTTCTGAAAACTGAAACCGCGTTCCGGACTCAGGAGTTGGACGGACGACACGCCCAGATCCAGGAGGATCCCGTCCGCCTGGTCCCATCCCGCCCGGTCCATCATGGAATCGATCCGAGAATAGTTCCCCTGGCAAAGCCGGAGCCGGGAGCCGAACGGTTTCAAGCGCTCCCCGGCGCGTTCAAGGGCCTCCGCATCGACATCCACCCCCAGCAGTTCCCCCGACGGGGAAGAAGCCTGCAACAGGGCTTCCGCATGCCCCCCCATCCCCACCGTCCCATCGACATATCTTCCCCCCGCCTTCGGCATCAAAGCCTCGACGGCCTCTCGGAGGAGGACAGGCGTATGAAGAATCCGATCAGTCAAAGAACCTTCGCTCAAAAGGCATCAGATCTCTATTTGATCCGATATCTTCGAAAATGTTTTTTCCGCGACCTGGCGATATTTCCGCCATCGGTCCGCCGCCCAGATCTCGATATGGGTATCGACGCCGATCACGATCACGTCGCGCCGGATTCCGGCGAACGTCCCCAACGATTCCGGCACCAAGAGCCGCCCCTGGGCATCGATCTCGGCGGGCACCGCTCCGGAGATCAGCAACCGCCGGAACGCCCGCGCCTGGGCCTTATCGGTCACCGGGAGGACTTCCAGCTTATGCGATAGTTTTTCCCACGCCGACATCGTATAAAGCGAGAGACACCCTTCCAATCCGCGAGCCAGGATAAATCGTTTTTGATCCCCGCGCAGACGCACCGGGATGAAGAGCCGCCTTTTTCCGTCGATGTTATGCGAATATTCGCCGCCTAAAAACATATGGATGATTATCCACTCCTATACACATTTCCCCACTTATTACCACCTCACTAAATATAACAGACAGCGCCCTCATTGTCAACAAATATTTTGGATTTTTTTTGCGGGACGCCTCTCCGGACGCCGCCTCCGCCGGAGGATGGGGAAGTCCTCGACCCACAGGGGCCTTCCCCGAGAGAGGGGATGGGATCCCCCCCCAAAAAAAGACAGGGGCCAGCAAATGTTTGTTTGCTGGCCCCTGACGTTGTCGACGACCTGTACACCGAGTTCTGTTTCCGACGCCGGTCAGACGTCGGAATGAGGATCATTTCTCTTGCCCCGATTTCTCAGGGTCGTAGCGGCCGACCCGAATCCAAGGGGTTGAGGTCCCCCCCGCTGTTCACGCAAGGGCCGACAAAGCGGTCCTCACGACTGCGGGTGATTCAGTTTGGCCTTGCTCCCGATGGGGTTTTCCTCGCGGCCTCCTCGCGGAAGCCGGACGTGAGCTCTTACCTCGCGTTTTCACCCTTACCCCGTTGCCGGGGCGGTTTATTTTCTGCGGCACTCTCCGTGCCCGCCCAACGTAAAGACGGACCCTCCGTGTTACGGAGCATCGTTCTCAACGGAGCTCGGACTTTCCTCCCCGGCCTCCGTGGGCCGGAGCGATCCTCCGGTCGTCGATAAAAAGAACCGTTCCGCTTCCGGGTCTACGGCTGGGCCGCGGGTTCCGGAGCGGGTTGATACAAAATCCGAGTGCAGGTCTCGCACGTGACGATCTCCTTGTCACGGCGGACTTCATTGATCAGGTGAGGCGGCAGTTTCATGCGGCATCCCCCGCAAGAACCGCTCTGGACCGGGACAAGGACCTTCATCCCCTGTCGATTCCGGCGGATCGCTTCGTAACGGCCAGAATGCTCCGCCCCCAGCGCCTGAAGCAATCCTTCCCGTTGGACCTTCTTATCGGCCATGTCCATCTGGATCTTCTTATCTTCCTCATCCAGGGCCGATATCTGGCGTTCAAGGAACTCCTTCTGATGCAGGAATTCCTTTTCTTTCGCCTTCTGGTCCCGCTGGAACTGTTCGATGGATTCCATCAGCCCCAGCACCTTGTCCTCCAACTCGTTTTTCTTCCCCTTGGCCCCTTCGATCTGTTGGAGCAGGGCGCGGTAGGCCTCGTTCGTCTTCACCGAATTGAGTTCGGAACCGCTCTTCCGGACTTGCTGCTCTTGCGCATCGATGTCGAGTTCGAGATTCTTCTTATCCAACTGCAACTGCACCAGGGTCTGCTTGAAATCCTCGAACCCCTTCTGCAGCGTCTGGATGTCATCCTGCAAACTCTGTCGGCGCGGCGGGACCCCGTCGCGCATCGACTGGAGGTGGTCCAATTCGACATCGAGATTCTGGAGCGCAAGGAGCCGCGTGATGTTCTCATTCATGGCAAAGTGTGTGGGTCGTAAAGGGTTCGAACCTTTGGCCTCTCGCGTGTGAGGCGAGCGCTCTTCCGCTGAGCTAACGACCCTCCTTTTGAAAGTGGGCCCTGGAGGACTTGAACCTCCGACCAACCCGTTATGAGCGGGCTGCTCTAACCAACTGAGCTAAGGGCCCGTTCAGACCGCCCAGATGGCGTTTCCACTAATAATTATGAAACATTGAAGACGGTGTCAATAGTCCCCTAGTCGAGATATTCACGGAGGATCCGGCTGCGCGACGGATGGCGCAGTTTCCGGATGGCCTTGGCTTCGATCTGGCGCACGCGTTCCCGCGTGACGTTGAAGATGCGGCCCAGTTCCTCCAGGGTCCTCGGATACCCCGTGCCGATCCCGAACCGGAGGCGGATGATCTGAGCTTCCCGTTCGTTCAGGGAGACCAGCGATTTCTCCACCTCTTTCCGACGGAGCAAGTCGCGCGCGGAGACCGACGGGGAAACTCCACCCCGGTCCTCGATGAAATCTTCCAGGCAGGAATCCTCCTCCTCTCCCACGGGGGTGGTGAGGGAGAGCGGATCCTGCATGATCTTCAGGATCTGCCGGACCTTCTCCTGGGACAAACGGAGCGCCGCCCCGTATTCCTCGATGGAGGGGTCCCGCCCCATCTCTTGACGGAACTTCCGGGAGACCTTGGACAGTTTGGAGATGATCTCCTTCATGTGCACGGGGATCCGAATCGTGCGTCCCTGATCGGCGATGGCGCGGTTGATCGACTGACGGATCCACCAGGTCGCATACGTCGAGAATTTAAAACCGCGCTTCCACTCAAACTTCTCGACCGCCTTGATCAAACCCAATCCGCCTTCCTGGATCAGATCCGCCAATTCCAGATTGGATCCCACGTGTTTCTTCGCGATGGAGACCACCAACCGGAGGTTGGCCCGGATGAGCTTCAACTTATCTTTCAGGATGGCCTCTTCCAATTCACGGATCCGGCCGTCCAGGGACAGGAGCTGTTCCATGCTCACCGGCAAGGACCGGACGAAGCGGACGAGCCGCTGGGAGATATTATCCAGGTTCTCCATCGTGGCTTCGATCCCCGTCAGGGTGTATCCCGTCACGCGGCGGAACGCGGCCGGGGACATGGCTCCGGAGGAGGCCCGGGAGTAGAGTTTCTTCAGTTCCACATAGGGCAGTTTGATCCGCTTCTCATACCGTTGGATCTCATCCTTGCATTCGCGGACCTTGAGTCCGACGGTCTTGATCTTGTTGATGAGCCGTTTGATCTTGTCCTGGTTCAGATTCAGACCGATGATCTGGCTGACGATGTTGTTCTGCTCCTTCTCGATCATGTCCAACAGTTTCTGCTTCCGGCTGTTCGTCGGATGCCGTCGGAGCTGTTCGCGGAAATTGATGATCTTCTTTTCGCTCTTGCCGATGGACTTCACCACCATCTTGACCTTCCGGCGCATGCGCGAAAGCTCCTGGGCCGTCCGGCGTCCGCGGGGCATCAGCTCCTTCGGTTTCATCTCCTGTTGTTCCAGGAGCGCCTCCCAGTTCCTTATCTCGCGGTGGGTAATCGGGGAGCGCAACACGAGCAACTTCAGCTCCCGTTCGTTCTCCTTGATGCTGCGGGCCAGGGAAACCTCTTCCTCCCGGGAGAGCAGCGGCACTTTCCCCATCTCGGACAAGTACATCCGGATGGAGTTCTGGGTGTCCAATTCCAGCTCGGGGATGACCAGTTCCTCGTTCCCCTCGTCGAACTTCGACTTCAACCCCCCGTATTCGCGTCTCTCGACGACCTCGATGCCCATGTCCTCCAAGGTATTGAACAGTGAATCGATCTCCTCAGACGTCAGGGAGGTGTCCGGGAGTTGGCGGGAAATGTCCTCATACGTCAGGTAACCGTTCTCTTTTCCCTGTTCAATCAGCCCGTGCAATATCTTCTGATAAGCAGCCGTGTTTCGCTCATCCATACCGCGGATCTCCTTCGTGTCAAGTCGCCGGCCCGCCGGGCCGGTCGAGAATGTTCAATGGGGGCCGGAGATCTCCGGCTTCCCCTTCAAAATCTTCGTCAACTGCGTGTATTCCGCCAATTTGGCCTCGTCCCGGGGAACTCGCCCCTCCACCATGGCCAGCACTTCCTTCTCAAGATACCCCAAACGGCGCCGCGCCTTCCAATCCAACAACCGTTTCATCAACTGCGACAGGGTCTCCTGCGGGTTCTCAAATTGTTTTTCCTCCATCACCAGCCGAGACATCCAACCCCGATCCGCCTCGCTCATCTCGTTCAGGGCGTCCGACACGTGGAGAGACTGCGTGGCGGACCACTGGGACTGGAGCTTCCTGAAGAAAACGGCACACCGTTCATCCTGGAATACGTCCGCATCGAAATGGACTTCCGGCCATATCTCCGGATGACTGCACAGCAACTGAAGCAGTTCCTCCTCGGCGCCGGGGATGGCCGGCCCCGACGCGTGCGACCCCTTGTCGACGGGCGGGCGCGTCCCTCCGGGTGTTTTCTTACGGAGTTCCTTCTTCAGCGCCGACTCATCCAAACCCAGTTTGGAAGATATCTTCCGGAGCCACTCATGCCGCAGGATCTCGTTGGGAACCTCTCGCAGAAGATCCAGAAGCCCTTCGGCCTGCCGGATCTTCTCATGCAATCCCTGAAAACGGCCGCTCTGCGCCGCCGCCTGCGCCAACCAAAAATCCATCACGTCCTCGGCGGACTGCAACACCGCCTGCAACGCGCCGGTCCCCTGCTCCAGGATCAACTCATCCGGATCTTTCCCCGCCGGCAATCGCGCGATCCTCACGAACAAGTCCGATTGGAGCAATATCTCCGCGGAACGCGACGACGCCCTCACCCCGGCTTCGTCGGGGTCGAACAAGAGGACCACTTCCTGCACGAACCGCTTCAGGAGGAGGGCCTGGTCCTTCGTGAAAGCCGTCCCCAACAGCGCCACCACGCCCGTCAATCCCGCCTGATGACACCCGATGACGTCCATATACCCTTCGACCAAAACAGCCTGATGCTGATCTCGGAGCGTGTTCTTGGCGTGAAAAAGTCCGAACAGATGCCGGCTCTTGGAATAGAGGACCGTCTCGGGCGAGTTGATATATTTGGGGATCCCCTCCCCCTCGTCCAACGTCCGTCCCCCGAATCCGATGATGCGGCCATAGATGTCCTGAATCGGGAAAACGACCCTTCCCATCAACGGATCATGGTACCGGCCCGTCTTTTCAGAACGGGCGGCCAGTCCGGTCTTGAGGATATCCTCGATCGGGACTCCCTTATGGAGGGCGTGATCCAGGAAGCCGCTCTGTCGGGGCACATAGCCCACACGGAACTTGGCCATACTGGCCGGCTTGATCCGGCGATCGGACAGGAACCGCCGCGCCGTATCCGCCTCCAACCGTTCCTGCAAAGCCGTTTGATAGAAAGCCGCCGCCTGTTCCAACAGGTTCAGATAGCGTTCCTTGTCGCGCGTCTCCTGGGTGGTATGATCGTGGGTCTTCTCCCAATCGATCTGGATGCCGACCCTCGCCGCCATCTGCTGGAGCGCTTCGGGGAACGACAGGTTCTCCAGCTTCATCAGAAACTTGAAGACATCCCCGCCTTCCTGACAGGCGCCGAAACAATGCCAAAGACCCAAATCGGGGTTCACGTAGAACGACGGTGTTCTCTCGTTATGGAAAGGGCACAGTCCCCGCCACCGGCTGCCGACCCGTTTCAAGGTCGGGACGTGCTCCCTCACGACGTCGATGATGTCGACGGCGCTTCGGACACGATCAACAGCCGATTTGGATACACCCATAAAAAACCCGTGATACCGTCGCCGTCCGGAGACGCGGGACGGGACGTTCCGAGAGAACGTCCCCATCTCCTCGGCAACGATGACGATTCTGACTCAACAATGGCTTTCTTTGAGCGAGGACGACGTCCCCCCGTGGAAGGGCGGACGTCCAACGTTGCGGAATGACCTCAAATCAATAGCGAGAACGAGACATGCGGCGACGCATCTTCCGACGAGCCTCCGCCTGTTTTTTCTTCAGGCGGACAGCCGGGGATTCGTAGAATTCCCGCCGCTTGATCTCCTGAATGATCCCATGCCGCTCACATTCCCTCTTGAAACGGCGCAGGGCTTCTTCGATCGTTTCACCTTCGCGAATTTTGACCAAAACCATGGATGTTTTCTGACACCACCTTTCAAATCTAGCCCGGAGGCCAACCCATCTTACGACCACCCAACAAATGCCAATGAAGATGGGCGACCGCTTGTCCGGCATTCGGCCCGTTGTTGATCACCAGACGGAAACCGGACTGATCGATCCCTTCCTTCTGGGCGATCTGCCGTGCGACCAAACCGACATTGCTGCAAAACACCGTATCCTCAGGCGTTATGTCCATGACGCCCGGAATATGCTTTTTAGGGATGATCAACACATGGATCGGTGCCTGGGGGTGTATATCCTTGAAGGCGATGACCCGTTCATCCTCATAGACGATGTCTGCCGGTATCTCTTTTGTAACAATCTTGCAAAATATACAAGAACTCATCCGACAAGTATAACTAAAAAACCCTTTATTTTCAATGGTTTTTTAAGGCCCACGAGTTCAGACAATCCGGGCCTGGACCAGTCGTCCCGGGAGGGCATCCCCCGGAACGGTCACGCGGATATAGTTGTCCGTCCAGCCATATCCCGACGATTCGGCCAGAGTTTCCCTCCACGTCCCGACAAACCTCTCCCGAAAGTCTTTCTTCAACTGTTCCGACAGCCGCCCCATCTCCGTTGCGCGGGATTGAAGGACTTGCGGCGAGCACGGGGGCAAAGAGGCGGCGGGCGTCCCCGGTCGAGGAGAATAACGGAACACGTGGAGCCCCGAGAGAGCCAAGCCCTTCACGCGATCCACGGTGTTTCGGAAAGCGCGATCCGTTTCAGTGGGGTACCCCACCAAGACGTCCGCCGTCACCCCGCAGTGGGGGACCCGTTCTCTCAACCGCTCCACCCGGTCGGCATAGTCCCGGAACCGATACCAACGTCCCATCTCACGCAAAACCCCGTCATCCGCCGATTGCAGCGGAATGTGAAGGTGCGGACACACGCGGGGCGACCCCTGGATCAGCCGGATCAGGGGATCGGTCACTTCGGTGACTTCCAGCGACGAAAGGCGGATCCTGAAACGCGCGGGAGACTCGAGGAGGCGTTCCAAGAGCCGGACAAGATCGAACCGCTTGTTCCCCGGGCCCACGCCCCGGTAAAGCCCCAGGCGGATCCCCGTCAGGACGATCTCTTCATATCCGTCACGAGAGAGGGAAAGGCATTTCCGCAGGACGCCGGAGACCGTCTGATTCCACAACCGCGGCCTCACTCGAGGCACGATGCAATAGCGGCATCGGGCGCGGCAGCCGTCCTGGATCTTCACAAACGGCCGGCTGCGGGACGAGGGATCCGGCGGCGAAACCGAAAGCCGGCGGGGCTCCGACGCGAGGAGTCCTTCCGGAGGTTCTTTCAGTAAAACGGCGACGCGGGGAGACAGGGCCTTCAGATCGGCGGCGGCACGGCGGGCGTAACAACCGGTGACATAGACGGGGGCTTTCCTGTTCCGGCGGAGCAGCCGGCGGACGAACTGGCGACATTCCTCATCGGCCCGGGCCGTGACCGTACAAGAATTGACGATGCAGACATCGGCCCGAGTCACTTCGGAGACGGGGAGCGCCCCGCGTCCCCTCCACCGGTCTTTCAGCCCTTCTGTTTCGCTCTGATTAACCTTGCAGCCGAACGTGTAAAAAAAAACCTTTTTAGCGCGCTTCATTGATCCGGAGGTTCACCATCCAGACGCCGACGATCCCCCCCAGAATGGCCACGCCGGTCATCACAATGGTGACGGGGACCAACAACCTCCAATAATCCGGCTGGAGAAAGAGCTTCTGGAGGGTGCCCTCCTCCAACAAGGCCCGGTGGCTCAATTGAACCAGCCCGACGGGCAACCCCACGATGATCCCGCAGAGCCAGCCGTGGCGGCGGGAGAACCATCCGGCCAACATGCCCAGACCCAGCAAACCCAACAAGGTCGCGATCACTCCGGTCAACCAGAACAAAGACAGGCCGATCCCCGCCAGACAGACGATCGACGACGATAAGAAAATCCTTTTCATGGTTAGCGCAGGTCCCCTTTCGATTCCTCGATCTCGTTATACAGGATGGAAGCGGCATAGAGCGCCGCCGTCCCTACTCTCAAAATACGTTGTCCCAACGTGACGGGGAGCCCCCCCGCCTGGCGCATGGATCGGACCTCGGGCAAGGAGAAGCCGCCTTCAGGCCCGATGAAGACATGGAGGGATGAAGATCTGCCCTCCGAAAATTCGGGACGGAACCGGTCGAACGCCCGGACGATCGTCAGGGTGTTCTCCCCTTCCCACGGCATGATCTTCGGCTCCGCTCCGCACCGGATCAAAGCTTCGGCCAGCGAACAGGGGGCCGACACCTCCGGCAGATCGGCCCGACCGGACTGTTTGGCGGCCGCCGTCACGATGCGGCCCCAACGTTGGAGCCGTTGAGCTATCCGATCGGAGGGAATCCGGGCCACTGTCCTCTCCGTCACGATCGGATGGACCGCCGAGACGCCGATCTCCGTCAATTTCTCGAGCATCCACTCCAAGGCGTCCCCTTTGGGGATGGCCGGCCAGAGATGGAGCCTGACGTCGTGCGTCTCGGACGGACGCGACTGAGCGGGAATCAAGACTCCCCGGACCGTCGGTCCTTGGATCGAGTCGATGCGCCCTTCGTATCGCCGCCCTTTCCCGTCGAAGAGGTTCACCACGGCGCCCGCCTTCAGCCGGAGGACACGGACCACATGGCGGGATTCGCCCGGGCCGAGTTCGAAACGCCCGGCGACGACCTTCTCGGGATCGACGAAGAAATGGGGCATCCGCTAGATCTTGCCAAAAACCTTCTTGAAGAACCGGCCGTCGCTTCCGATCCGCTCTTCGCCCATCGTCTGGGCGAATTCCGACAAGATCCGTCGCTGATCCTTGGTGAGCCGGGAAGGGACGTCGACGATCACTTTGACCATCAAGTCCCCTCGGCCCGACCCCCTCAGATGAGGCATGCCGCTTCCCCGGATGCGGAACACCGTCTCCGACTGCGTGCCCGGTGGGATGTTGATGTGGACGGGTTTCTCCAGAGTCTGGATCTCGATCTCCCCGCCGAGCGCGGCCATCGGGAAAGAGAGATGTGTTTCGCAATAGAGGTTATCTCCGTCCCTCTGAAAATCCTTGTCCTCCTGCACGTGGATCACCACGTAGAGGTCGCCCGGCTGGCCGCCGCGGCCGCCGGCCTCGCCGGCTCCGGCGACGCGAAGAGACGTCCCGTTCTGAACCCCGGCCGGGATGCGCACGGTCATATTCTCGGTGTTTTTCAGAGATCCCTGGCCCCGGCACTCGGGACAGCCGACCTCGACGGTCCGGCCTTCCCCGTGACACCGGGGACACGTCTGCGCCAAGGTGAAGAAACCGCGGGTGACCCTGGCCCGGCCGGTCCCCTGGCAATCAGGGCAGGTCTTCATGGCCGTACCGTCCTTCGCTCCCGTCCCCCGGCATTTCGAACACGGGGTGTGGCGCACCAAACGGAGCGTGGTCTCACCGCCGGAGAAAGCCTCCCGGAGTGAAATGGTGTGATCGTACCTCAGATCGGCGCCTCGGCGGGTGGAACGGCCTCCGCCGCCGGGACGGTTGAATCCGCCACCCAGGATATCCTCGAAGAAATCGGAGAAGACGTCTCCGAATCCGGAGGCATCCCCGAATCCGCCCGCCCCGCCCGGCATCCCCTGAACACCGGCGTGCCCGTATTGGTCATAGGCCGCCCGCTTCTGGGCGTCGGACAGGATCCCGTAGGCCTCGTTGATCTCTTTGAACTTTTCTTCGGATCCTTTGTTCCCGGGATTCCGGTCGGGATGGTATTGGAGCGCCAGTTTCCGATAGGCCGCCTTCAATTCATCCTCCGAGGCGGTCTTCGAGACACCCAAGACTTCATAATAGTCGCGTTTGTTTGTCATGGTCCTATTCGTCAAAACTGTCCGGCCCCATGCCCCCCCAAGGGAGACATGGGGCCTTACGATCGACGGGCGTGACGCCCTTATTTCTTGTTATCGTCGTCCACCACTTCCGCATCGACGACTTTGCCGTCCTTCCCGTTGCCGCCGTCGTCCGGAGCCGGTTGTTCGGGGGAAGGGCCCGAGGGGGCCTGCGCCCCCGCTTGCGATTTGGCCGAAGCGTCCTTGTACATCTGTTCCGCCAGTTTATGGGACACCTTGATCAACTCTTCCTTGCTGCTCTTGATCTTGGCCAGGTCGGATCCCTTGAGGGCTTCCTTCGCCTCGTTCAGAGCCCGCTCGATGCCCAGGCGTTCCTCCTGGGAGACTTTATCGCCGTAATCCTTGAGTGCCTTCTCCGTCGCGTAGACGACGGCGTCCGCCTCGTTCTTGACTTCGATCTCCTCTTTCTTCTTCTTGTCCTCTTCGGCGTATTTTTCAGCTTCCTTGACGTATTTCTCCACCTCATCCTTGTTGAGTTTGTTCTTGGCATGGATGGTGATGTGCTGTTGCTTGCTGGTGCCGAGGTCCTTGGCGGACACGTTGAGGATCCCATTGGCATCGATGTCGAACGTGACTTCGATCTGAGGGACCCCTCGAGGCGCCGGCGGGATGCCGTCCAGGTCGAAATGCCCCAGAGAGACGTTGTCCTTGGCCATGGGCCGTTCTCCCTGCAAGACATGAACGGTCACTGCCGGTTGACTGTCCGCCGCCGTGGAGAAGATCTGCGATTTCCTCACGGGGATGGTCGTGTTCCGGTCGATCAGCTTCGTCAAGACGCCCCCGAGCGTCTCGATCCCGAGAGACAGCGGGGTCACGTCGAGGAGGAGGACGTCCTTCACCTCTCCGGTGAGAACGGCCGCCTGGATGGCGGCCCCCATCGCCACGCACTCCATGGGATCGACTCCCCGTTCGATCTTCCTCCCCACATGCTTTTCGACGAACTCCTGGATCACCGGCATCCGCGTCGGACCGCCGACCATGATGACCTTGGTGATCTGGGCGGCGGTCAATTTCGCGTCGGACATCGCCTGATCCAAAGGTCCGCGGCATCGGTCCACGATGGACCGGACCAGCGATTCGAGTTTCGCCCGGGAGAGCTTGATGGTGAGATGTTTGGGGCCCGACGCATCGGCCGTGATGAACGGCAGGTTGACGTCGGTCTCCAGGACGTTGGACAACTCGATTTTCGCCTTTTCCCCCGCCTCTTTCAGGCGTTGAACAGCCATCTTGTCGTTCCGGAGGTCGATGCCGTGTTCCTTGCGGAACTCCTCGGCGATGTAATCGATGATGGCGTTGTCCATGTCGGTACCGCCCAGCTTCGTGTCGCCGGAGGTGGACAACACCTGGAAGACGCCGTTCCCGAAATCCATGACGGTGACATCCAGCGTGCCTCCGCCGAGGTCGAACACCAGGATCTTCTCTTCCTTGCCTTTCTTGTCGATGCCGTAGGCCAGACAGGCTGCGGTCGGCTCATTGATGATCCGGACGACGTCCAATCCCGCGATCTGTCCGGCGTCCTTGGTGGCCTGCCGCTGATTGTCGTTGAAGTAGGCCGGCACGGTGATGACGGCCTTCTCCACCTTATCGGACAAATAGGCCTCCGCGTCGCGTTTCACCTTTTGAAGGATGAACGCCGACAGCTGTTGGGGCGTGAAGTCTTTCCCCCGGATGGCATATTTGTATTCCTCGCCCATGCGGCGTTTGAACGCCGTGACGGTGGCCTCGGGATTGCTGACAGCCTGCCGCCGCGCGGGTTCTCCGATGAGAACCTGTTCGTCCTTGGTGAACGCCACATACGAGGGGAAAGCCTTCCCCCCCAGGGTCGTCCCTTCCGCCGAGGGAATGATGGTGGCCTTGCCACCTTCCATGATGGCCGCCGCCGAGTTCGATGTTCCTAGGTCAATTCCGATGATTCGAGACATGGTCGTAATCCTCCTTTTGAAAAATCATATTTCTCGTCCTTCCGTCCTTCTTCCGATCAGACCGACGCCTTGTCCGGCGCCGAATCGGTATTGGCAACCGTCGGGATCTTGGCCACGCGCACGCGCGTCGGCCGAAGGAGATGCCCGTGGAACCGATACCCCTTCTGCAACACGTCGATGATCTCGCCGTCCCTGTCTTCGGTCTCCACGATGTCCACGGCCTCGTGACACGCCGGGTTGAACTTCCGGTCCTCCGTGGATATCTCTTCGAGCCCTTCCTCTTTCAACGTCTTGCGGAATTCCGCCGACAGGAGATCGATCCCGGCCACGATGGTCTTGATATCGACCGCCTGATGGGCCGTGGCCGAGGCCTGTTCCATCACATCGATCAATCCGATCAACCGGAGCAGGATCTCCTCCTTGCCCCAACGCCGGATCTCGCTCTTCTCCCGTTCCACCCTCTTCCGGAAATTCTCATATTCCGCCCGGAGACGGATCAGCTGGTCATAATATTCCGTCGCCTGGGTATGTTCTCGGTCGAGCGACTCCTTCAGGATGGCCAATTCGGCCACTTTCTCCTGGACGGCGCTCTGCATGGAATCCTGCTCGTCCGGCGGGACCTGTTCCGACGATTTTTTTTTGAGATCCGTCATTTAACCCTCCCCCCCCAGTTTACTCAGGACTTTCGAAACCAAACGAGAGACGGACCCGACGATGGCGATCATCTTCGAATATTCCATCCGACGGGGTCCGATGATCCCCAGGACCCCCACGGGCCTGTCCTTGATATGATAGGTCGACGTCACCAAACTGACGTTCTGGAGACCCGGGATCCGGTTCTCCGTTCCGATCCGGACCATCACGTCCCCCCACTTCTTCGTGCGCGACGCTTCCGTCTGCATCCCCTGGGACAAGGCTTCCCCGAGGACCTTCTTCTCGTCCAAGAGATGGGCGAGCGAACGAATCTGTTCGAAATCCTGAAAATCCGGGAGTTCCAAGATATGGCTGGTCCCCTCGAGATAGACCTTGTCCTCATCGCAGATGTCGAAGGCCTGACGGACGATCTTCTGGGCCCACCCCATCATCTCCAGCTGTTCCTGCTCCCAGGCCGCGATGCTGTCCATCACGCTCGACCGGACCTCGTTCAACGTATGCCCGGCCAGACGTTGGTTCAGCATGCGGGCGATCGATCGGAGCGTCTCCGACGAGGGGACTCCCTTGAACGATAAAATCTGATGCCGCACGCAACCGGACTCCGCCACGAACACAGCCAGGATCCGGCCGCCGTCCAGGGGGATCAGTTCGACGTGTTTGATCCGGCTCTCATCCAGCGTCGGAGAGATCGCGAACCCGGTGAATTGGGAGAGGGCCGAGAGGGCGCGCGTGGTGGTGAACATGAGGTCCTGGATCTCCCGGATGCGGGATTGATATTCCTGCTGGATCCGCACCTCTTCCTCGATGGCCAAACGCTGGACTTCCATCAGGGAATCCACATAGGCCCGATATCCTCTGTCCGTGGGGATGCGCCCTGCCGAGGTGTGGGGATGCGTCAGATACCCCTCCTCCTCCAATTCCGCCAGGACGTTCCGGATGGTGGCCGACGAGATATCCAACTTATACTCATCCGCCAAGACAGACGAACCGACCGGCTTGGCAGTCCTTATATAATGATGGATGACCGCCTGCAGGAGTTTCCTCTTGCGCTCTTCGTATTCTTCCGTCGCCAAAACCCTCATAAATCTCCCTGGAATAAAATTAGCACTCACAACTACTGAGTGCTAAAAGTATAGCACGCCCCCCCGTTTTCTGTCAAGTGCCATAAAAAGGACTTAGAGGATCAGCGGAGAGACCGTCGGGTCTAGGAAACGTCGTATTCTTCGGGTTTGGAGAAGATGATGCGGCTGCCGGAATCTTCGAATTCGAAGGGAATGGGGAGATAGTTGTGCAGGGCTTTCTTGATCCGCGAATGGCGTTCCGGAGGCGCGAACAACAGGAAGAACCCACCGCCGCCGGCTCCTAAAAGTTTTCCCCCGATCGCGCCGGCCCGGCGAGCCGTGGCGTAGAGGGAATCGATGGTCGGATTGCTGATCTCCGCGGTCAGGGTCCGCTTGATACGCCAAGCCTCATGCAACAGCCGGCCGAACTCCGTCATCTGCCGGTCGACAGGACCGGTGGACTGGAGGATGCGGACAGCCTCATCGACGATCTGCCGGATGATCAGGAATTCCTTTTCTTTCTTCGACGTGTTCTTCATGACCTTCCGGGTGATCTTCTGACCAAAGCGGGAGAAACCCGTGAACACGAGGATCAGATGGTCATGGAGAGCCGACCTTCTGTTTTTATCGAACCTGAACGGTTGGACGTCGATCTTGTCGCCGGGGCCGAAGCGCATGAGATTGAACCCGCCGATGGCCGCGGCCAGCTGATCCTGACACCCCACGCTCTCTCCGATCAGTTCCTGTTCGACATGGATGGCTTCGCGCGCCAAGCGGTTGTTGTCGGTCAACTCCCCCCGGAGCGCATAGAGGGCTTTCAGCAGACCGACCGTAAACGTGGAACTGGATCCAAGACCGGTGCGGGCTGGAAGATCCCCGTCGTAGCTCATGCTGAGGGGCCGCTGCACGTCCATATAGCGCAGACAAGCCCGGGCGGACGGATGATGGATCTCCTCGATCCGGTCCACCTCTTCGATCCTCGAGTAGGAGAGACGGTATTTGTATTTAAAGAAGGGCGGGAAATGGCGGCAAGTGATGTAGGCGTATTTATCGATGGTCGTCGAGAGGACGGCACCGCCGTGTTCTCGGAACCAGACGGGGTAATCGGTGCCTCCGCCGAAGAAGGAGAGTCTGAACGGAGTGCGGCTGATGATCATATCGGAGACGGACCTTCTCGGAACGGGTCAACCATTGGTCTGGATGACGCCATCGCCCATGCGATAGCATCGGATCAGTTCGCGGATCCCGAATTCCAGGGAATACTCCGGACGGAACCCCGTGGAGAGGATGCGTCCGTTGGAAACGATGTAGTCCCGCTTATCCGGATCCTCCCCGATCGGGGCCTCGGTGAAGACGAAATCCGGCAACACCCGACGGATGGCCTCGCACAACTCCAGTTTCGACAGATTGGCGTCCTCCAGGCCGACGTTGTAGGCCCGGTCCTTCATCTCTTCAAAACGGTTCAGCCCATGGAGGAAAACCCGGGCGACGTCCCGGATGTGGATGTAATTGCGTTTGAAATGGCCCTCGAAGAGGACGACGGCGTGGTCGGTCAACGCCCGGTAGACGAAATCGTTCACCAAAAGGTCCCGACGCATGCGCGGGGAAACGCCGAAGACGGTGGCCAGCCTGAAACTGATCGCATTCCCCCGGCCCAGAACGGCCGTTTCGGCCGCCACCTTCGTGCGGCCATAGAGGGAGATGGGTTTCAGCGGGGATTCTTCCGTGCACGGTTGCCCCTTCTGCCCGATGCCGTAACCGCTGTTGGTGTTGGGGATCAGGATCCGCTGGGCCTTGGAGGACACGCGCACCAGCATTTCCACCGCCTGCTGATTGATGGACGTGGCATCGAACGGATTCCTGTCGCAGATCGGCGCGCCCACCATCGCCGCCAAAGGGATGAGGACATCCTTATCCCGGATCAGTTCCCGGACCAGATCCTCCCGGCGACAGTCTCCCCTGACGACCTCGAATCGGGGGTCATGGCAACACCCCAACAAGCTGTTCTGTCCGTACCGGAAGTTATCCAAGACGGTGACGTGGTATCCCTCGGACAGGAGGATGGGCACCATGACGGAACCGATGTATCCGGCCCCGCCCGTGATGAAGACGCGTCCGGCCGAAGGGCTATTTTTCACCATCGCGTTTCTCCTTCTCGACCTCACGCCGAGCGCATTCCAGCAGATAGCGGAAACTGTCTTCGAACGAATGGCGGGGCTCCCACCCCGTCGCCTGACGGAACTTGTCGACACAGGGGATCTGCAACGTCACGTCGGCGGGGCGGAGCAACGACGGGTCGACCTTCGTCCGGATGGGGACCCGGCTTTGTTTGATGAGCAATTGGAGGAATTCCCCCACCGTCATGGTCGTGGTGCCGCCGATGTTATAGGCCTCCCCGTAAGAACAACGTTCCAGGGCCATCCAATAGGAATTCATGGCGTCGCGCACATCGATGATGGTGCGGACGGAATCCAGGTTCCCGTGGAGGAGCACATCCTGGAGGCCCGCCTCGATCCGCGCGACCTGATAGGCAAAGATCGTCGCGAAGATGTCCCTCCGGCGAGGGTTGATGTAAGTGAACATCCGCGTGCGGATGATCTTCATCTGGTAACTGCGGAAATAGCTGAAACCCAACAGATCCTGCGCCGCCTTCGACGCGGCGTAAGGGCTGGAGGGACGGAATGGATTATCCTCCCGGATGGGCACTTCTTCCGGCCTCACCTGACCGTAGACTTCCGACGTGCTGCACAGCTGGATCACCGGGTCGATCCCCGCCGCCCGGACCGCTTCCAGCAGGTTGGCCGTGATCATGACGTTATTCTGCACGACGGACAGCGGGGTCTGAAAAGACGTCCTCACGTTCGAATAGGAAGCCAGATGAAAGATCGCGTCGGGGCGGACGTCCTGGAGAACGCCCCACAGGGACGAAAAATCGGTCATATCGCATTCGTGCGTCCGAACGCGGCCCGCCACCTTCTCCAGATTATGGTTGGCCGTCGTGGAATGCCAGCGGACCAGGCCGTGGACCTCGACCTGCGGATGGTTTTCGACGATGAAATCCGCCAGGTAACTCCCGCCGGACCCGCCCATCCCCGTGATGAGCACCTTCTTGAACACGCGTTTTTCCATCAGGATCTCCTCACGAACTCGTAGAGTATCTGCAGCGACATGATCGCCCCGGAGCGCCAGGGGGTGATCTTCCGCTGCCCCGATATCCGCCTGGGTTCGTCCCCGGGGATGTCGCACACCTTCAACCGGGCCTTGGCGCACCTCATGGACATCTGGGGTTCCCACCCCGACAACGTGCCCAGGGTCCTCTCCCCCCACTCCATGAAAGGGATGTGTTCCTTCATCTTCAGATCCGCGATCAGTTGCTTCCGGTAAGCGCGAAACATGACGATCGCATCGGTGTAACGAGCCCGGAAGAACAGATTGATCAAAGTGGTGAACATCCAGTTGCCGAACCCCGTGACCAGGTCGTCGTCATCGCTATGGGCGTCGTCCTTGTAACGGGAGACGATGACCATATCATACCCCTCCTTCATTTTTTCGACAAGGGGAGGGATCTTCTCGGCCAGGGAATTTCCGTCCGGGCTGAAGGTGATGAGGACGTCCCCGCGGGCCAGTTCCGTCCCCTCCCGATAGGCCGCGCGCAGCCCTTTCTCCTTCTGCACATAGACGTCATACCCCAGGGAACGGGCATAGTCCGCGCTCCCGTCGACGGAGCCGCCGTCGATGACCAGCACCTGGTCGACCCAATCCCGGGAGATCCGGGGGAGGATCTGTTTCATGGCCTCCAACTCGTTCAAGACGGGGATGATCAGGGTGAACGTCAGGGGAGAACTCATGCCCGTTCATCCCCCGGGATCCCGCGTCGCCGCAGGATCTCCCCGTTCTCGCGGTACCACCGCATCGTCTTGCGGACGCCCTCGCGCAAATCCGTCTTGGCGCGGAAGCCGAAGACGCGCTCCGCCTTCTCGACACTGACCCTGCGCACGGGGATCATGGACGGTTTGGCCGGATTGAACACGATCCGGGGAGCCACGTAACCATCCTCCTCACAGAGGACCTCCAACATCTCCTTCACGCGATATCCTTTTCCCAGCGCCACGTTCACGGGATCGTAGGTCTCGCTCTTCTCGAGGATATCAAGACAGGCCTCCGCGAAATCATCGATATAGATTACATCCCGGACGTCGTTCCCCGTCCCCCACACTTCGATCGGCTCGTGGCGTTCGATGACCTTCCGGATGAGCGCCGCCAGGACATGGGATGTCTTCCACCGGAAATCATCGAACGGCCCGTAGATATTGGACGGCCGGATCACTTGAACACACATCCGCCGTTTCAATTTTTCCGAATACATCCGGGCCAGGACCTCCAAGTGTCTTTTCATCCACCCCACCGGATAATAGACGTCATAGGGATCTCCGTGGAAGAGTTCCTCCTCCCGGACAGGACGGTCGCCGGTATCCGGATAGGCGGTGGTGCTGCCCAAGCACAGGACTTTCCCGACGTCCGCCTGATAGCACGCGTCCAAGAACAGCGCGTTCATGACCACGTTCGGCGTTACATGGACCAATGGGGAGCCGGCGATGGTCGCGGCGCCGGACGTATTCGCCGCCGCCATAAAAACGTGGTCCATATCCCGGACGACCCGACGACAATCTTCCGGACGGGTCAGATCCGCCTCGACGTATTCCACGCCGTCGAACCGGAGGAGCGGCTCGCTCGAATGGACTGTCGCGCGCACCCGGGCCCCGCGCTCCACCAGGAGACGGGTCACCCCCATTCCGACCAATCCGGTCGCCCCCGCCACCAACACTCTTCGTCCGCGATAAGGCATGTGTCCCCTAGTCGATATATTTCTTCTGCTCGAAAACGTTGTACCGTCCGCCCCCGCCGGGAGCGTTCGACACGAACCACTCGTATGTCTCACGCAAGCCCTGTTCCAGGGAATAGCGGGTCTCAAAACCGAGAACCGACCGGGCGCGGGTCATGTCCATCAGGCGGACCTTGTCGCCGGACTGTCGGGAAGCGTCCCATTGGACCCGGGGCGGTTTCGCCACAATCGAACAAAGCGTCTCCACGACGTCCCGGATGCGATATCCCGTTCCGCTCCCCAGATTCAGGGGGATCCCATTGGCGCCCTTCTCCATGGCCAACAGCATCCCGCGGGCGCAATCCTTGGAATAGATGAAATCCCTCACGGAAGAACCGTCGCCCCAGACCACCAGAGGATCCTCGCCGGAAACGATCCGGGCGATGAGCGCGGAGATCACCATGCCCGTTTGAGGATCGAAATTGTCGCCGGGGCCATAGACATTGGCCGGCCGCACGATGGCGATCCTCTCCCAGCCGAATTCCTTGATATAAGCCTGCGCCTGAAGCTCGCCGACCCGCTTGGCATACGCCGGGAAATGGTCCGAGGATTGAGGAGGCCCCTGGAAGGCGTCGTCCTCCCGAAACACCTCGGCGGCCGGATAAACCGCGATACTGCTCACGTAGAGATACCGTTCGACGTCCGCCTGGCGGGCCGCCTCCATCATGTGCGTGTTGAAAAGCAGATGGGGCACCATGAAACTCGCCGGACGGGCCATGCTCAACCCGACGGCCCCCTTGATCCCGGCCACATTGAAGACGAGGTCCATCCCCTTGACCACCTTCTGACATTCGTTCCAGTAGACCAGGTTGGCCTTCACGAATTCGGCGTTCGGCGGGCAACGGTCAGGGCTGTCCAACGAGGCCACGCGTACGCGGGCGCCCTGTTCCATCAGTTGCTCCACCAACGGACGGCCAATCAAACCTGTCCCCCCCGTCACCAGCACCTTCTTCCCCCTATAAAAACTCATCTAGAAAGGCCCCTTGAACTGTATGTCGTCGTCTTTCCATTTCCCCTCGGGGAATTTTCTCCCCATCATCTCAAAAACATTCCGCGTGATCTTCCAGGCATCCGGATAGAACGCCTTCTCGAGCGGCTGGCTGACCGGACATGTGGCCGGCGCGTTCCCCAGACGGCGGAGGGGGACGCGGAGACGGTCCCATGCTTTTTCGGCGATGAGAGCGGCGATTTCAGCGCTGGTCCCGCAAGAGACCCAACTGGTGTCCGTCACCAGCGCCCGCCCCGTCTTGCGGACCGACTCGACGATGGGCCCCGCATTCAACGGCACCAAGCTCACGGGGTCGACGATCTCGATGTCGATCCCGTGGCGGGACAGAAATTCGGCGGCCTTCAGCGCTTCCACGACCAGATATGAATTCGCCACGACCGTGACATCCTTTCCGGTCCGTCGGACATGGGTCTGACCGAACGGGGCGGCGCGGAAGACGGAGGGGACCATCCCCTGGATTCCGTAGAGGAGGCGATGTTCGATGACCAACACGGGGTTGGGATCGGCGATGGCGGCCAGGAGCAACCCCTGCACATCGGCGGAGGTCGTCGGCATGACGACCTTGATGCCGGGGACGTGCATGAAGAATGATTGCAAGCTTTGTGAATGCTGGGCTCCCTGCCCCCAGCTCCGCCCGATCACACAGCGGACCACCAGGGGGACGCTCATCCGGCCGCCGAACATGTAACTCCACTTGGCCGCCAGGTTCATCAATTGGTCCATCGCCAGATACAGGAAATCGCACCGCATGTGGACATGAACGGGTCTCATCCCGCCCACGGCGGCGCCGATCGCCACCCCCGTCATGGCGGCCTCCGAGATGGGCGTATCGATCACCCGTCGGGTTCCGAAGTCCTTTGAAAGTCCCAGAGTGCTTCCGAAAACCGCCTTATGGTCGTCCACCCCGATGCCCATGACCAAGACGGAGGGATCCCGGTCCATGGCGTGGTGAAGCGTCTGCCGGATCGTCTCCCCGTAACTCATCAAACGGCGCCGGGAGGAGTTCATCGATAAACCCCCCTCAGGAGTTGTCCCACCCCGGGGAAGGGACTCTTTTCGGCAAACGCCACGGCCCGATCGATCTCCGATTCCGTTCTCGCGCACAGCGCATCGAGCCGGCGGGACGTCGCGCCTCTTTCCAGCAACGCATGACGGCATATCCCCAGCGGATCGCGTCGCAGAGCTCTCGCTTTTTCGCCCGGACGACGATAGCTCCCGTCGATATCCGATTGAGGCCCGACGTGTTCCTGCCAGCGATAAGTCGTCAATTCCAACAAGAGCGGGCCCGCTCCCTGTCGGACCGAACGGAGCGCCTCTTGGGCCGCGCCATAGACCTGCCGGACGTCGTTCCCCTCCAGTCTCCGACCGCGCAAACCCACGCCCGCCAGGACACGGTGGAGATCCGTCCTCGAATGACGTTCGGCGACTTTGGAATGAACCGCATAGCCGTTGTTTTCCAACACAAACAAAATGGGAAGTTTTTTCAACAGGGCGAAATTGACACTCTCATAGAAAACGCCGGCATCGACCGCCCCGTCCCCGAAAAAAGCGACGATGACCCGGGAGGAGCCCTGGATGGAAGCGGCCAACGCGTCGCCCGTCGCCACCGGGATCATGCTGGCCACGATCGCGGAACAGCCCATCAACCCGACTTCCGGCGCCACCAGATGCATCGAGCCCCCCTTCCCGTGAGAACACCCGTGCGTCTTGGCGAACATCTCCGCAAAAAAACCTTTCAGTCCCCCTCCGAGGGCCAGATAGAGCCCATGACCACGATAGGTCCCGTAGACGTGGTCCCCTTTCCGGAGAGCCTGACAGACTCCCACCGAGACGGCCTCCTGTCCCGTGGACAGATGGATGGGACTTTGAATCTTATCGGTCGGATACAAGCGGCTGATCCGCTGTTCCGAGAGACGGATCCGGAGCAACGACTCATAAAACCGCCACAGAAGCGGGGTGGAGAGGGATCTCACGCGAACCGGAGGAGTTGCCGGTGGATGGACCGGATGCGCGCGCGGTGCGGATGTCTGTGATTTCGGCGGATTCGGAGATACGCTGATAAAAACGATGGTTTCACGGCGTCCTTTCACGGGCTCCATCCGGACATCCTCTTCGACGAAGCGCCTGATTGATTATATAAAACAGGGATCGTCTCTCACAAGGAGCGGAACCCGTCAAACAAGTTCCTGAAACAACTGATTGGACAACAACCATCCCTTCCGAGTGGGACGGACCCGGTCGCCCCGGATGATCAGACATCCTTCCCGGACGAATCTTTCAAACAGCTCCCCGTGGGTTTTCCAGAGGGCGGGGGTTCGGACGATCCCGTCGCTCGTCCGGAGGGCCAGCATCAGTCTTTCCCCGACCGATTCGGCGCCCGACAACCGCTCCCTTTCCACGACGGCAGACCCGGTCTCCCGGATCAGCCGGAGATATTCATCCAAGCGGGAGGAGTTCCTGACGCGAGACTTGCCATCGAACGAGGCCGCCGACAATCCAACCGCGAAGACGGGTTCCCGACGCCAGTATTTCATATTGTGCCTACATTCATGTCCCGGGAACGCAAAATTGGAGATTTCATAATGCCGATATCCCTTTCCGTCGAGATAATCGCATGCCCATTCATACATATCCGCCTGGAGATCGCCGTCCACCGAGACGGCCCGACGGGAGAATTCAGTCCCCGCCTCCACCGTCAACGCGTAAACGGACACATGTTCCGGCCTCCAACGCAACGCCTTCCGGAGAGACCCCTTCCATTCTTCCAAACCCTGTCCGGGAATGCCGTACATCAGGTCGATGGAGATATTGTCGAAACCGTTTTTTCGGGCCTGCCGATAAGCGGCCGTAAAATCCCCGTAGGAATGGATCCTCCCCAGCATCCTCAACCCCCGATCGTCCGCGGATTGAAGCCCAAAACTCAACCGGTTCACCCCGCACTCCTTCAGGACCCTCAACCGGCCCGGCGTGACGCTTTCCGGGTTGCATTCCATGCTCGTTTCCGCCCGAGCCTCAATTTTCAGGAGGCGCCCCAGTGTGTCGAACAGACCCCGGAGATCCCGGTCTTTCAGGACGCTGGGGGTTCCGCCGCCGATATAGACGGTCTCCACCTTCCGGCCCCGATGGGCCTGCATTTCCGAGAAAAGTGCTTTCAGGTATCGATGGATTAACGCGTCATCGCCCGTGAAGGACGAAAAATCGCAATACGAACACTTCTTCCTGCAGAAAGGGATATGGACATAAAAACCCGCGGATCTCATAAAACGCGTGGCGGCGAACCCATCCGGAACGACAGTCCGAGATCACACGACCTCATAGATCTCGAATGTGACGACTCCATTGTTCTCATGAATCGTCTTCATCAACCTCATCTTTTTCTTGTTCCTCGCAATGATCGCGAAGGCCTCCCCCAGCGCCAGTCTCCCCTCCCGAAGATATTCGACGACCACGTAGACGTGCCGGTTCATCACCCGGGCCCGCGTGACTGTCTCCAAGTTCTCCAGGGGCAGGTTCATGATATCCGGCACATGGAAGAAAAGATTATCGTAGACCAGGTCATCCGTCACGCACAGGAGTTTCCCCCGGGGGTTACGCTCCAACCCCCTCATGAAGGAATAAAGATCATAGCTCGAATCCGTGAGCATCCCCGAACACCCCACGGCCTTCATCTTCAGATAGTGTCTCCCGAGACGGATCGAGTCGTCAACGACGACGCAGCCCAACAGGACGACGAGCGCGAGGGCGAACTTCTTTCCCAATCCCTGAGTGGACAGCAGGTCCCAGAACACCGCCGCGATGAGTATTTGAGGCAGGGGATAGACGAGGAACACATGATGGGGAACGATCTTCGGATAATAGGCGGTCACGATGAAATAAACGATGAAGAACATGGCGATCCAGCGCAGTTTCCGATTCGTCTCCCGGCCCACATACCCGCGGATTACCCCCATCAGCACGCTCCACCAGAACACCCATACGAAAGGAGAATCCGAAACCCAAAACGGCGGACGGATAAACGAGCGGATCCGGATGGCGTAAACCTTGAAATTGAAAAAGTAGAGCCGATGGAAGAACCCCCCATCCAGCAACATGTTCCATCGAGGGAACGCCCTCTCGTAATCCAGATTCCACAGGGTGTGACGGCTCCCCAATTTAATCGTGTATCCCAGGTGAACCACGGTCGGGAAGATGATCTCCGTGTAACACATCCAGAGGAGGAAAGGCATGAGACCGGCCGCGAACGCCCCGACGGCCTTCAAACGGTCGGAATACTCCATCCGGACTCCCGCGGCCAGCGGAAGCCAAAGGCAGGAGAGGATTGCCGCGCTCGCGAACAAAACGAACCACAGTCGCGTCGCGATCCCCATTCCCAACAACATTCCCGAGAAAAACAGGCAGGTCAGCCGATGGGTATCCCGCCACATCCAGATCATCCAAAGGCTTCCGATCGAAAACAGGAGCATGGACGAAACATGGAAATTGCCGGCCCGGACACCGAAGATGAAGGAGGGGTGGAGGACCAGCATGAAGGTGCCCAGGATGGCCACCTTGACATCGAAGACGCGCCGGGCGAAGAGATAGCTCACCAGAAGGGTGAACGCCCCGAAGACGACGGGCCAAGACCGGACCAAGATCCAGCTATTCCCGAAGAACATGAAGAACGGGAGCATGAGATGACTTGTCATATGGCCGTGATAGAAGGGAGAGGCGCCGAACCCATTGGAGAATTGGAGGGGCTGCCCCGCCCGCCATTGTTCGGCCCAGGCCGCAGAACGCTGTTCATCCATCAGGTTGTCAAGAATGAAACCGGGTGATCTGAAATGGGAGAGCGTGAGGAGGAGGAAAACGGCAAGGACGGAGAGCAGGAACAGCGCTTCGACGCGCCAGGAGACGGTCAACCGATGGATGTCTTTCATCTCTGTTCTCCCCGAGACAGGAACGGGATCAAGACGGGAAGGGCCCCGCGGGGCAGAGCCCCTGGCTCAACGGATCAGTTTGATCCGTTTCATGGGGAGGTATAAGAACCATGCTCGTCCTTTGACATATTGATCGGGGAGCGGCCCCCAGAAACGGGCATCGAACGACCTGTCCCGGTTGTCCCCCATCACGAAGTAATATCCCTGGGGGATGGTGATCGGACCGAAATGATCACGGACCATTTCCCCCGCGGACTGGGCCAAGGTGCCTTCCTGCCAGTATTTCTGGAACTCTTCCGCGGACGGATACGGGCGGAGAGGCGGGATGACGTAACTGTCGTCGAAATTGACATAGCTCTCGCTCAGGGGCTGCCCGTTGACATACACCACTTTTTTCCGTATTTCGATCACGTCGCCGGGCAGACCGATGGCGCGTTTGATGAAATCCTTACCGTAGTGGGGGTTCTCCTTGTCTTCCGTCGGGAAACGGAACACGACGACATCCCCCCGTTGGATCTTCCGGAATCGCCAGATCTTCTTCGAGGTCAACGGGATCCTCGTGCCATAGATGAACTTATTGACGAAGAGATGGTCCCCCTCCAACAACGTCATCCGCATCGAACCGGAGGGGATCTTGAATGCCTGGACGAAGAAATACATGATGAAAGCGGCCAGGAGGATGGCTGAAAAGCCGGTGTCGGACCATTCCAGGTCATCCGCCATCATGAGCAGGGACGTCTCGGCGTCCCGGGGACGGAAGAATCTCCACAGGACCCCCCAGGCGGACCCGATCAACCCCAAACCCACCATCAATTTGATCGAAAGATCCGGCCGTTCCCAATAAGAACTGAGCAGGGACCCGGCGACGATGCCGACCAGCGCCCAGAACAATCCGTGCATCACCGCGGTCAGCTTCCATTGTCCCGCCCGGGATTCCCTCCGGAGGAACAGCCTGAGCAGGAGCGAATAGGCCCCGCACGCGATCGAAATCCAAAACAATTTAGCTTCCATTTGAATGGCCCTTTCCCGATAGGATCACGACGGTTCGTCCATCTTCAGGACAGCCAGGAAAGCTTCCTGGGGGATCTCCACCCGTCCGAACTGTTTCATCTTCTTCTTCCCTTCCTTCTGTTTTTCCAAAAGTTTCCGCTTGCGGGTGATGTCCCCTCCGTAACACTTCGCCAAAACGTCCTTCCTCAAGGACCGGATGTTCTCCCGGGCGATGACACGGCTGCCCACCTTGGCCTGGATGGGCACTTCGAACATCTGGCGCGGGATGATCTCCCGCAGGCGTTCGGCCATCTTCCGCCCCTGCTGATACGACGTCTCTTCGGGCACGATGGAGGAGAACGCGTCCACGACGTCATTGTTGATCAGTATCTCCAGTTTGACCAGGTCGCCCGGACGATGACCGACATGCTCATAGTCGAAAGAGGCGTATCCCTTGGAAACCGACTTCAACTGATCGTAAAAATCGATGATGATCTCCGCCAGGGGCATCTCATACTTGATCACGACGCGCGTGAGCGTCATGTAGCGCATGTCCACGAAAGTCCCCCGCCGGTCCTGACAGAGCCGCATGACGGCCCCCACGTATTCCGAGGGAAGAACCATCGTGGCCAACACATAGGGCTCCTCCACGGATTGGATATCTCCATGGGGCGGGAATTGAGCCGGGTTGTCGATCTGCATCTTCTGCCCGCCCAAGGTCGTCACGTGATAGACCACGTTCGGGGCCGTGACGAGCAGGTCCAGTTTAAACTCCCGCTGCAACCGTTCCTTGATGATATCGAGATGCAGGAGCCCCAGGAACCCGCAACGAAACCCGAACCCCAGGGAGACGGAGGTCTCCGGTTGATAGAAGAAAGCCGAATCCTGCAGGTGAAGTTTCTCGATTGAACTCCGGAGCGTCACATAATCGGCTTGCGCCATCGGATAGAGTCCCGCGAAGACGAACGGCTTCATCTCCCGGTAACCGGGATGGGGCCGGGTGGTCGGCCGC
This sequence comes from Elusimicrobiota bacterium, assembly GCA_022709755.1. Lineage (GTDB taxonomy): Bacteria > Elusimicrobiota > Elusimicrobia > FEN-1173 > JAKLIF01 > JAKLIF01. Next base: position 169,431 of record JAKLIF010000007.1, read on the forward strand.
GCCGACTCCGTCAGAGTGTCCCCGACCTTGACCTGGTGGATGTCCTTGATACCGCAGATCACGTATCCGACCTCTCCGGCCGACAGCCGGTCCGCCTTGACATACTTCATCCGGAGATGACCGACCTCCTCCACCTCATAGGACGCGCCGGTCGCCACGAAGGTCACCTTCATGCCGGCCCGGAGCGCTCCATCCAACAGCCGGACATAGATGATGACCCCGCGATAGGAATCGAAAATCGAATCGAACACCAGGGCGGACAGGGGCGACTCCGGATCGCCTTGGGGAGCGGGAATCTTCAGGGCAATCGCCTCCAGCACCTCCTTCACTCCTTTCCCCTCCTTGGCGCTGACCGGCAACGGATCCCCCGTCAAACCCAGATCGCGGATCTGTTTCTTCACCCCCTCGATATCAGCGGACGGGAGGTCGATCTTATTGATGACGGGGATCAGTTCCAATCCCGACTCCTGAGCCAAGATGGCGTTGGCCAACGTCTGCGCCTCGACGCCCTGGGAGGCATCCACCAACAGGAGAGCGCCCTCGCACGCCGCCATGGCGCGGCTAACTTCATAGGTGAAATCGACATGACCGGGCGTGTCGATCAGGTTGAAGACGGAAGGGGTTCCGGACGACGGGGTATGGTTCATCCGGACGGCTTTGGCCTTGATGGTGATCCCTCTCTCCCGCTCGAGTTCCATGCCATCCAAGATCTGGGCTCGCATGTCGCGGGTCTGGACGGTGCCCGTCGCCTCGAGGAGACGGTCGGCCAACGTGCTCTTCCCGTGATCGATGTGGGCGATGATGCAGAAGTTCCGGATGTGATCGATGAACATGAGGGGGTGTATCCGAAGTTCGGAGAGAGGGCTGCTCCCGATTTCAGGGAGAACTCAGCCCGCGAAGCTTTTGATTGATATTTTCGACGGTCGGATTCTTCAGGATATCCTGCGCCAACGACTGAGAATCGCCATAGCGGAGGCCCCGGATGGTCTCCTTCAGCTTCGGGACCGCGGCCGGCACGACGGAGAATTCATCGAGCCCCATCCCCAGAAGGATCCCCGTCAGTTCGGGTTCGGAGGCCATCTCGCCGCACATCCCGACCCATTTGCCGACCTTGTGGGCCTCCCACGTCGTCTGAGCGATCAGGCGGAGGATGGCCGGGTGAAGCGGGTTGTAGAGATCGGCGACGCTTTCGTTCACGCGGTCGACCCCGAGCGTGTATTGGATGAGATCGTTGGTCCCGATGGACATGAAATCCACTTCCTGCGCCAATTGATCCACGATGAGAGCCGCCGACGGGATCTCGATCATGATGCCCATCTCGATGTGTTCGTCGAACGGGTGTCCTTCCCGCCTCATCTCAGCTTTCACCTCATCGACGATGCGACGGGCCGCGCGGACCTCCTCGATGCAGGAGACCATGGGGAACATGATCTTGACCTTCCCCTCATTGGAAGCTCGCAGGATCGCCCGGATCTGGATGCGGAAGATCTCGGGATGTTTCAAACACAAGCGGATGCCCCGGAGTCCCATGAACGGATTCTGCTCGGATCCGCCGGCATTCCCCAGGCCGAAATCCATCAGCTTGTCGCCGCCGATGTCCACCGTGCGGATGATGACGGAATAGGGGAGGACCGACCGGGCCACGCGGACATAGTATTCGTAGTGTTCCAGTTCCGTCGGCAAGGCCTTGCGGTTAAGATACAGAAACTCCGTCCGAAAGAGGCCGACCCCCTCGGCTCCGTGGGAAACCACGGATTTGACGTCTTCGGGAGAATCGATGTTGGCGGCGAGTGAAACGCGGTGCCCGTCGAGCGTTGTGGCGGGCTGGTTCTTCAGTTTCTCCAGTTCCTTCCCCTTGGCCGCGCGGATCTCCTTTTCCCGTTTGTAATTCTCGATGACGTCGGCTTGCGGGTTGATGAGGACGGTCCCGCTGTATCCGTCCACGATCAGAATATCCCCCTGGTGCACATGGCGGGTGATGTCTCGCAGACCGACCACAGCCGGGATCTCGAGGGACTGGGCCAAGATGGCCGTGTGCGATGTCTTGCCGCCGATGTCGGTGATGAACCCTTCGGAGAGATGGGTTCGCAGATGGAGCGTGTCGGAGGGAGTCAGGTTATGGGCGACGACCACGCACCGTTCGGTCAGGTTGAACGTGGGCTGTTTGGCCCGCCCCATCAAGTGCATGAGGATCTTCCGGCCGACGTCGAGGATATCGTGACGTCTTTCGCGGAAATACTCGTCGGGGGCGGCTTCCAATGTCTTCACCGCTCCCGCGACCGCGTCCGACAACGCGTACTCCGCGTTCACCCGGTTCTGTGTGATGTGTTTCACGACATCTTTGGTGATGAGCGGATCTTCCAGGATCAGGATATAGGCTTCGATGAGGCGGACGTGTGATTTACCGAGGAGTTTGAGGACCTGTTGTTGGATGCCCAGCATCTCCTTCTTGGTTTCGGCCAGGGCGTTGCGGAACCGCGTCACTTCCGCCTTGATGGATTCGGGCGGGACCTGCCATCGGCCGACGGCGAGGTCCGTCTCCTCGGCGAACACACAGGCCTTGCCGATGGCGATCCCCGGGGACGCGGGGATGCCCCGGAACACGCGGCTGGCGTTCTTTTCGAAAGGATGGGACTGTTGCGGCAAGGGGTCGGTCATTGTTGATTCACCGGGCGGATGGTCATTCCTCGTCGAACTTCCGCTGGAACAAATCCTCGAGAGCCTTCAAGAGGTCCTCCTCATCGGGCCCCGTGACGATGATCCGGATTTCCGACCCGTTCTCCGCCGCCAGGGTCAGGAGACCCATGATGCTCTTCCCGTTCACTTCCTGTTCCTCCTTGATGACGCGGATCTCGGAAACATAGCGGTGTGTCGTCTGGACGAAAAGAGCCGCCGGACGCGCATGAAGTCCCAGCTTATTCTTCACCACAAAAACATTTTCTTTCATAGCCTCTCCAAAGTCATATCACACCCGCCACGGACAGTAAAACGAATCCAATCACCCAGATGTACAGCAGATGGGATGAAGTCACCTTTTTCGTGAAGATCAGAAAGAACAGGCTGACGGGAACAAAGATCCCGCTCCACAACAATCCCTTCTCGAACCGGAGACACAAGGTCATGAGCGCTCCGACCGTCAGGCCGATTCCCAACAGATAGACCCATTGAACGACGCTTTGAACGTTCAAACGAACCAGGAAAGGGATCACCTGGACCTTCAGATAAAACCCATGGAAGACCCCCCAATACCGCATGAAGAAATTCAACCCGTTATAAATCAACAGGAACAACAGCGGGATGAAAAGCCACTCTTTCCCGACGAAATGCCATCCGATGGCGACAGCCAGGATGGCGCTGAACGGGCGCCAAGCGGCCCAGAAGATCGTGTCGCCCAACGCGGCCAGCGGACCGGCCATATATTCCTTCACCGAATGGATCTGGTCCCGGCTGACCGCCCCGCGACGGACATGCTCCTGTTCCAAACCGGCGACGACCCCGAGGACCACGTTCGCCATGCAGGGGTGCGTGTTGAAGAATTCCAGGTGGCGGAAAGCGACGTCGCGCCTCTCCCTCTTGTCCGGGTAAAGGCGCTTCAGCACCGGCCACAGGGAAAAGAGGAACCCCACGTTCTGCATGCGATGAAAATTCCACCAGGCCTGGATCAAAAAAGCGCGGACGAGGACCCGGGCCAAGTCCACCAATCGGACGGAACGATTCTCCCGACCGGAAGGACCGCCACAGTCCGACACATCCCTGTTGTTCATTGCCTCAAGAAGGGGATTGTCCATGAGAACAGATTCTTCTCCCTTTTTAAGAAGTAGGCCAGCACCGCCGTGAACGCCAAGATGGGGATGGCCAATCCGGCCAGCTTCAGCCCGCGCAAAACAGTGGCGGGACAATGAGACAGCGCCACGTTCACCAGGGCCGTCCCCACGATGACCATCACGAAATAGAACACGAAATTCTTCACGAACCAGATCAGGAGCGACACCCCGAGAGCCTTCGTGAGGATGGACTCACGGCCCGCCACCAGGTTCTTGCTGACCCAGTAATTGAACCATCGGTTCTGACGCCTCACCCAGATGTCGCCATAACGGCTCAATATCCCGACGGGAACCGAGAGCATCAGGCTGATCACCAGGGACTCCAGACCCGGCTTGATGGAGCACAGGCTCCACACGATGGCCAACCCCCCGATGATGGCGGTATCCATCGGCCATTCTCCGACGGGAATCACCCTCACCCAGAGCAATTCGGCGATGACCCCCACCAATAAACCCAACGCGGGGTTGCCGAGGAGCCAGCCCATGAGGGGAGCCACCACCAGCGGGCGGGAGACGACGAGCCCCTGTCCCCAAGCGCACTGGTCCAAAGACAACACGGCGTAGATCAAACTCAATTTCAACCAACCGCCGAGGAAGAACGTCGACATCATTTCTTATCCGCCGACAGTCGGATGGACAACTCGAACGTCTGTTTCGGGTTCAAAGTCATGCGCCAATGGGGCAACAGCACGAGCCCCTGGAACGTCTTCTCGAACCCCTCCTCGGACTGGGAGACCGTCTCCAGCGGAAATGACCACCACTGAGACACGGGGTCGCACTGGCACCGAACGACCACGGGGCGCGCCCGATCCGGACACTCCCACCGGTCCTCCAGCACGGTTTCCTCGCCCTTGTCGGCGAAGGACAGCGCCAACTCGACGGAAAACCACATCTCCAAACCCTGATCTTCCTTGTTCGTGATCCGATAATCGGCGGAGATGTTCCCGTCTTCCTGCAGATAAAGTGTCTTTTCCACATGGATCCGCGCCCAGAGATCGTTCGACGAGTGCACCGGTTTAGCCCAGACATGTCCCTCCCGCGACAATTGGATCCACGCATCCTTCCGTGTCTTCCCGTATTTGTAGTCGTAAGACCCCAGGACAAAATCGCCCTGTTCCCCATATTGGGCCTTTTTGAACGCGTCCAATCCGACCGAGGAATGGAGGAAATGATCCAGGAAGAGGGCTCGTCGATGCCAATCGTAGAACAGGATCTGCTCCAACCCTTCCTGCTTGGCCGGCATCCGGTCGTGGATCGTTCTGACCTGATCGCTCTTCTCTTGTTTTTTCTGAGAGGCCTCCCGGATCTGGGAGTGATACGCCTCGGGATGGCGGCTCAGGATATCCAAAAAATTGATCTCCAGATCCTTCCGATCCCATTCGAAGATCCCTCCCCCCTGAGACGGCGCGCAGTAAATGTTGCCGGCCCCGGACTGGGCCAGGATCTCGGGATGGCCGTCCATGTCGAAATCCTTCACCTGGAGGTCCGCCCAAAAAGCGTCGGAATCGTGAAGCCTCCGGTCGGCCAACCGTTCCGCCCGGAGCAACCGCTCATAAACGGCATGGCGCAGATGGGGCAGGTAGAGTCCCCCGAAGACGCCGTGCCAATAGGGACAGTTGCATTGCCCTCCCCACAAAGCATCCATCATCTCGCGCGTAGCGGGATCCGCCGGGACCCCCTCCCCCGTCTTCAAGGAGTGGGGCTTGACCAGAGAGCGGTGAACTTTTTCGCTCACCTGCAGCATCTTCTTGTGCAAATTGTTGGATTCCGGATATTTCGTCAAAAAATTGCGCCACATTCCGCCTCGCAGATAGGTGAGGAGATCCTCTCCACCGGGTTGCCTCTTGATCAGCTCCGACAACCGATGGAACGTCTCCGCCGCGTGGACCGGCAGGGTCCACTCTCCCATCTCGTGATAGGACCCCGTGGGCAGATAGACCCGTCCTCGGGCCGGGACTCGCGCCATGTATTCGGACAGAGTCTCCGTCTTGATCCACGAAGAATTGGCGCTGAGGGCCTCGAAGAACCGCTCGAGCCAGCGGCGCTTATAGCACAGGTCGTTCGTTCCCGGCCACAGGCCGAATTTTTCCCCGTCGTCGAACATGACCAACGCCCGTTCTCCCGTATCGTCCGCCCAACGGCCGAACTCGGCGACGACCTCCTCGGGATCGCGGAACGGGATCATGTATCTCAATTTCTGGGAGATCGGGAACACCGCCAGGGGATGGCCCTCGTTCTCCGTCATGAAATATCCCGTCAAATCCGCCTCGCGGCATCCCGCCGACAGGAAATGGGCGCTATCCAACAAGGTATAACGGATTCCCGCGCGCGCCAGCGCCTTCGGCAAATGAGGTTCCCACACGCGTTCGGCCAACCACAATCCCTGAGGGGTCGTGCCGATCGTCTCCTTGAGGAAACGGTTCATTTTACGGATCTGTCCCTGTTGGTCGTCATCCGGCAAGACGGTGAGGATCGGCTCATAATAGCCGCCGGTCAACACCTCCGCCCGCCCCTCCCGGACAAGCCCCTTCAGTTCGTCGCAATAGGCCGGCTGATTCTCCAAGAGCCAATCCCACAACGGGCCCGTGGTGTGGTAGGAGAACTTCAGATTGGGAAAACGCCGGGCGACGTCCAGAAAAGGCCGATAGGATTTATCGAACGCCATCTGAAAGACGGACCCGAAATTCCCCACCGGCTGGTGGTTGTGAACGCCCAGCAAAAATGTGATCTGATTTCCCATAATCCGCTCGGTCAACCTCTCTCTTGTGAGACCTGCAACAACTGGAAATTCCTATCCGTCTTATTCAGGATCGCCACGATATCCCTGGATTCGTCGCAAGGAAGGATCCGCGTATCGATCGCCACCTTCTGTTGCAGGATGAACACCAAATCTTCCTTGTCTTGTTTACTCAACGAGATGGACGCCGTGACCTGTTTCCGGCCCGGGGCATCGTGGAGCCCGCCCAAGTTGACGCACTGGAAAACCACTCCGGCCTCGAGGAGCCGCCGGATCTCGCGAAGGCCGGGAGCCAGCAGGATGACCCTCTCCTTGTCCCACCGCCCCTCTTTCAGGGTCTCCGCCGCCGTCGAGACCGGCAGGACATGGAGCTGGACGTGAGCCGGCACCGCCATCCGCATCAGGTCCGTCTGTAGCCCGTCCTGAGCGACCTCATCCGACACGACGACGACATGGTCGGTCGAAATATTCCTCATCCACCCCTCCACGACTTGTCCGTGGATGAGACGATCATCGATGCGTACCAGCAAGAGTGTCATCGTGTCCGCGCGGTCAGGCGGCGGGTGAAGGTTTCGCCCCGCACGCGTTCTTGAGCCGTTCCAACGGGCGAAGGATGGTCCGAGGCCCATCCTCGGTCACCTTTTTCGCCAAATCCGTCAAAGCCAATTTATCCCGCGCCGAAACGGCCGCCAACAGAATCGGCATGTTGACCCCGGTCACCAACTCAAAATTCCAACGCCCCCCCCGGCACTGACGCAACGCCACGTTGCAGGGCGTTCCGCCGAACATATCCACCAGGATCAGGACCCCGTCGGGGTTATAGAGTTCCTGAAGGGCCACCTGCACCTTCTTCTCGAAGGCGTCGGGCCCTTCGGAAGCATCCAACCCGAGGACGCGGACCGCCTCCTGATGTCCGACGATGGTCTCGGCGTTCGTCAGGAGTTCCTGTCCGAGACGCCCGTGGGTCACGATCAGAATCCCGATCATGGGATCAGTTCCCCTTCTCCATGTCCCGATGGATGACCCGGACATCCAGGGATTTGCTCCGCCCCTTCAAAGCCTTCGCCAAGGATTCGGCCACGGCCACGCTCCGGTGTCTCCCGCCCGTGCATCCGACCGCCACCGTGAGGTAACTCTTCCCTTCCCGGACATAGCAAGGGATCAGAAAATCCATCATCTCCATCGCATGTCTCATGAAGGTTCGCGCCTCCACCGTACGGAAGATATAGGACGCGACGTTCTGGTTCTTCCCCGTCAAGTGATGCAACGAGGGGACATAGTTCGGATTCGGCAGGAACCGGACGTCGAAGACCATATCCGCGTCCTGGGGGATCCCATATCTGTATCCGAACGAGGTGACCGCCACGGCCGTCCCTCGCGGATGCCGTATCTCGAGCGTCTTCAACAGAACCTCTTTCATCTCCGTCGGCGTCATGTTCGACGTGTCGACGATATGATCCGCGAACGACTTCACCGACTGAAGATGTTTCCGCTCCTTGCGGATCCCCGCGATGACGGAGGTCCCCAGCGGATGACGCCGGCGGGTTTCGGAAAAACGGCGAATCAACGTCCCGTTATCGGCGTCGAAAAAAACGACCCCGAACGGAAACCCCTGTTTGCGGAGCGCCCTCAACGAGGGCAACAGTTCCGACAGCGGGACGCCGGTACGGATATCGGCCCCCACCGCGATCTTGGACAGGTGATACCCCCACCGATGATAAAGAGCCATCAGGGGGATCAGCAGTTGAAGGGGCAGATTGTCGACGCAGAAGAAACCGAAATCTTCGAGGGAATGGAGCGCGATGCTCTTCCCGGCGCCCGACATCCCCGTCACCACGACGCACTGGAGGGTTCCCAACCACTCGCGAGGGACCGACAGGCGCCCCTTCCCCAGCAGCCCCTTCGGATCGAGGAGGTCTCCGAGACCGTTCACGGACGGGGGCTCCCCGGCTCTTCGTTGAAAAACTTTCTGGGTGACGCGCTGGAAGATGAGACGAGACGGAGCGGAAACAAGTTCAGCCTAGGCGGGCCGGACAGCCTTCGAGGCCATCTGGCGGATCAGACGCTCGTTCAATTCGTGCGCTGAATGGATCCCCTGCTGTTTCAATCGTTGGTTCAAAGCGGCCACTTCGATGAGCGCGGCCAGGTTGCGGCCCGGATGGACGGGGACCCGGATCTCCGGCACGGAGACGCCGAGGAGCGTCGTCTTCTTGTCCTCGAGGCCCATGCGTTCGTATTCTTTCTTCTCATCCCACATTTCCAGATGGATGACCAACTCGATCCGGGACCGGTTCAACAACGCGCCGACGCCGAAGATCTTCGATACGTCGATGATCCCCAATCCCCGGACCTCCATGTGATGCTGGACCAGGGGATTGCCCCCGCCCATCAGGATGCCGCCCGGTTTCTGGCGGATCTCGACCACATCGTCGGCCACCAGCATATGCCCGCGCTTGAGCAGTTCCATGGCGCACTCGGATTTTCCGACGCCCGATTTTCCGACGATCAGGACTCCCAGCCCGTAGACGCTCACCAGCACTCCGTGGACCGAGGCCGCCGGGGCGAGGCGTTCTTCCAAGAACGCCGTCAGTTCACCGATCAACCGCGCCGTCTCCCAGTGAGAACGGAACAGGGGCACTTGATAGCGGTCGCACTGCTCGTGCATCTCCGGAGAGGGTTCCCGGTCATGGGTCAGGATCACGCACGGCGTTTCGGGCAACGAAAAAATCCGGTCGAATATCTCCATCCGCTGCGCGCTCGACAACGTCCCGACGAAGGCCATTTCCCCCATACCGAACACCTGGATCCGCTCGGCCCTGTAAAACTCAAAAAAACCGGCCAGCGTGAGGCCCGGTCGGTTGATCTCCGTCACCGAGATGGACCTCGGCAGGCCGGCTTGTCCGGCCACCAGGGACAGGCGCAACAAGTTGGCCTGTTCGTTCCATAATTCCTCGACCTTCAGCGGGGAGGATTGTTTGGGATTGAGTGCGCTCTTCTCGGTCTCAGTATTCATCTTCGTCCTGAATCGCTTTCAGGAGGACATCGGGGGTTTTGGCGTCACGGAGAGCTTGACGGAAATACTTATCCTTCAGCAGGCGGGAGATCTTGGCCAGCGCCTTGAGATGGGCGCCGGCTTCTTCGACGGGGGCCAGGAGGAGGAACAGGATATAGACGGGCTCCCCGTCCAACGCGTCAAAGTCGACCCCCCTCTTGGAAATCCCGACGGCGACGATCTGCTCTTTGATCGCATCGCTCTTGGCGTGGGGAATGGCAATCCCCTGTCCGATACCGGTCGACCCGAGGGCTTCCCGTTCCATCAAAATGTTCATCACGCTGTCCAGGTCGGAGATCCGACCGGCGTTCCTCAGAACCTCGCACATTTCCACCAGCACTTCCCGCTTCGTCTGGGCCTTCAGATCCGTCACAATGGTTTCCGCAGTCAGCAATTCAACGAGTTTCATCCCATCCTCCTAAGCCTTCGGGAACAACAAGGCGCACGTTCCATCCGATCGACGATAGACGATATGAAGACGTCCCTTTTTCTCTTCGTTCGAGAACACATAAAAATTGTAACCCAGACGGTCCATCTCGTCGACGGCATCACGGACGGTCATCGACTCGGGAACGAACGGTTTCACCTCGGCCACGGGGGACGATTCGTCATCGCTCCCCGTCATCCCCTCCTCCAGGGGCAGCACCGGCGGCATCGGGGAGGACGACGGCGATGTTCTGATCCGGCGGGCCAGCAAACGGCTCTTCCGGCGTGTGCCCAGCACCAACTTGTCCTTCTGATGCATCAGATGTTTGTTCAACTTATCGACGGCGATGTCGATGGCGGCATACATGTCCGAGGAACGGGCTTCGACACGGAAATCGTGCCGATCGCTGGAATGGACGACGATTTCGACGATGTGGAGGAGTTTTTCAACGATGAGAATGGCTTGGGCGCGGAGCAGACCGGGATAATGCCGCCCGACCTTTTCCAATTTCTTCCGGACGTAATCTCCCAAGGACGGCGTCAATGCCAAATGTCGTGCTGTGATTGAGATTTGCATGATGTGACTTTACTTTACTATATCGTTACAGACCTGTCAATTTCTTCAAAACACTCACAAATGGAACTTTTCCCCCAGATAGACCCGGCGCGCTTCCGGGGAATTCAGGAGGTCTTGTGCGTTCCCGTGGACCAGGATCTGGCCGCTGTAGATGATGTAGGCCCGGTCGACGATCTCCAAAGTCGCCTGAACGTTGTGGTCCGTGATGAGCAATCCCAGCCCTTTCTTTTTCAAATCCGCCAAAACGCCTTGTATGTCCGCCACGGCGATCGGGTCGATGCCCACGAACGGTTCATCCAAGAGGAGGAACTGAGGTTGGGTCGTCAACGCCCGGGCGATCTCCGTGCGGCGCTTCTCCCCTCCGGACAACGTGTTGGCCATCTGATGACGAAGAGAGGAGATGCCCAGTTCCTCCAACAATTTCTCCCGACGCCCGGTGCGTTCCGTGTCGCTCATCGGCAGATATTCCAGGATCGCGTCCAGGTTCTGTTGAACCGACAACCGCCGGAAAACGGAGGGTTCCTGGCACAGATATCCCAGCCCGGACCGCGCCCGCCGGTACATGGGCTGCTCCGAAACATCCTGTTCATCCAGATAGATCCTCCCCCCGTCGGGACGGATCAACCCCACCGTCATATAAAAAGTCGTCGTTTTTCCGGCGCCGTTGGGCCCCAACAATCCCACGATCTCGCCCGGACGGACCTCGAGGGAAACGCCGTTCACCACGGTGCGTCCCCCATAGACCTTCTTCAACTGCTCGGTTCGAAGCATCATTTTTTCTTCCCCATGGATTCCGTCTTGGCCTTCACGTTCTTCTCCACGATCAACCGCTGGTCCCGGATGTGATAGGTGATGGATTTCCCGCTCAGGTCCCTCTTCGCGGTGGCGGTCACCTGCCGGGCCCGAGCGCCGACATCCTTCCTCTTCTTGGGCGGAGGATCTTTCATCGGGAACTCATCGTAAGTCCCCGTGAACCGGATCGCCCCGCGCAGGTCGTCATACGCGGCGTCTTTGGCCCAGACTCTGGTGTCCCGTGGTTCCGGGACCGTATCCAAGAATTTCACGAAAACGCTCCCGCTGGCCCTCACACTGCCGGGGCCGATGGCCGTGGAGACCGCGACAGGGAGCGGCGCCGACGCGGCGGCGACCGTGGATTTCTGCAGGAACATCAATGTCTGCGATTCCATCTCGAAGACACCGGCTCCGGGGGCCGGTTTCAGGAACGTGCGACGGACTTTGACCAACTGTGTCCGTCCGATCAGGGTGCCGGACCCGATGGCCGTGTCGTAGACCGCCTCGTCGGCCCAGGCTTCCCATCTCAAATTCTCCTCCTGGACATCCCGGCGGAGGTAGACCCGTTTGGACTCATCGTCCCCCCTCCACGCCCGGACGCGGCCCTGTTTCTCCTCATAGACCACCCGATCGGCCGTCATGTAATCCCGTCCCCGTGTCATCTGGACCCCCTGGGAAAATTCGACGGCATCGCCCTTTTCCAGGATGTTCATCCGCCCGCCGGTGATCACGGTTTTGGGCGTTTCCGTCGACGAGGCGGGAGTCTCGCCGGCGGTGGCCCCGACCGGAAGAGTCACCGCCGAGCCCCACAAGACAACGGCTAAAAAACGCGCAGGGATCGTCATGGGGTCTTCGCCTGAGAGTCGAAATCGACGCGCTGATTATACACGACCAGTTCCGACAGGTCGGGCTTGGCCTCCCATGCCTGTCCATGCGTCACCGACCCCGGCCTCACGATGACGACCGGAGCCGTGGAAACGATCTTCTGCTCGGCGTGGAAATAATTCATCCAGTCGGAACTCAACCGGACCCCCGTGGTCGATTCCATGACGAGTTGTCCGCCGATCCACATGTCCTTGCTGTCCATCCGGACCGACCCGTGCTGCGCATCCAGCGTCGAGGAGAGCTGTCCCGCCTTATAGAAAAGGACGTGAGGGGTTTCCACGGCCATCCGTTGTTCTCTTTCATAAACGTCCGCCCGAGAAGCGCTCAACGTCCAATTCTTCTGCGGCCCCGTGTACGCGTCGATGGAGAACCCCGAGAAGACCTGTTCGGGACCCGTCGGGGGCGGAGATTTCGAGGAGGGAAGCGGCCGGCAGGAAACTCCCGCCAGGAGGCAAAGACCCACCCCCCACAACCATCGGCCAGAGGGTTTCCTCATGGTGTCGGATCCCGGCGACGAACGGGAATCCAGGAATACCCTATTTCGATCCGGCATCCGGATCGAAATGGCGCATGACCTCGGGCCAAAGGCCCTGCGCCTCCAAGATCAACTCCACGGTTTCGCGAAAAACGCCACGGCCTCCCGGGACGCGGGTGGCATAGTGGGACACCGCCTTGACGTGAGCGGGCGCATCCGACGGGCAGACAGCCAATCCGGCCACCCGCAGCACCGGCACATCGATGAGATCGTCCCCCAGATACGCGGCCTCTTCGGGATTTAAACGGAGTTTCGCCAGCAACTCATGGAACGCCTTTTTCTTGTCCCAGCATTGCTGGTAGAGAGACTGAACCCCGATCTCCCGGGCGGCCCGTTCCACGGCGTTGCATCCGCGGCCCGTGATCCAGGCGAAATGGAATTCCTTCCCGCTCTTCCTCAGCATCGTGAAACCGATCCGATCCTTCACGTTCCAGAACTTGACCTCTTCGCCGGAATTCAAGACGACCACGTCCCCGGCGGTCAGGACGCCGTCGATATCCATGGCCAACAACCGGATCGAGCGGGCCTTCTTCAAAACGGCGGGAGGGTAGAGGGACTTCTTCATGCCAGCCCCTCCTCCAACAGGTCCTTCTCATCGATGATCCCGATCGGTCGGCCCCTCGGATCCACGACAGGGAAATTATCGACCCGGATCTTCTTGAGGAGGCCGGCCACATCGGAGGCGAGCTGATCGGGACCGACCGTCTGAGGGCGGAGGGTCATGACGTCGCCCACGCTCTTATCGAGAAGACCGGGGTCTTTCTGGAGGCGCCGGCGCAGATCGCCGTCGGTGAACACGCCGACCAGTTTTCCACGCGCATCCACAACCGAAGCGGACCCCCACCGGGTCTTGGTCATCACCAACAGGGCCGCGCGCACTTTCTGCGTCGTCTGGACGATCGGGTTCTCCCGTCCGGTGTGCATGATATCGCCGACTCGGAGGGTCAGCCTCTTCCCCAGCATGCCGCCGGGATGGATCCGGGCGAAATCCTCTTTTTTGAACCCCTTCAATCTCATCACCGCCAGAGCCAGCGCGTCCCCCAACGCCAGCATGGCCGTGGTGGACGCCGTGGGGGCCACGTTGTAGGGGCACGCTTCCCGCCGGACAGCGGCGTTCAAAACGACGGCGGCCGATTCTCCCAAAGCCGAACGGATCCGACCGGTCAGAGCCACGAGCGGAATCCCCATGAGGCCGATCAACCGCAGGACTTTTTTCAGTTCCTCTGTCTCGCCGGAATAGGAGAGCGCCAGGACCACGTCCCCCTTGGTCAGCATCCCCATATCGCCGTGGAGCCCTTCGGTCGGATGGATGAAGATCGACGGCGTGCCCGTCGAGGCGAAGGTGGCCGAGAGCTTACGCCCGACCAAACCCGATTTCCCGATCCCCATCACCGCCAGTCGGCCCGAACACCGCGCGATCAGATGGGCCGCGCGGACGAACGATTGATCCACGTGTCCTTTCTGAAGGGAGACCGCTTCCGCCTCGATCCTCAGCGTCTGGCGCGCGAATTCGATCAGCGATTGTTTTCTCATGTCAGTCCTTCTCCCCCGAGGATTTCCGGGGTCGGCGCAACCCCTCGTTGATCCCGCGCAGATGGTCCTCCATGTTCATCAGGAGTTTCAAAAATTCGGACAAGGCCCTGAGCATCACCCAGAGGAGATAACAGCCCAGGATCGTCCCGCCGGAAAAAAACACGGCGACCAGGGCGTTCCGTCCCAGGAAATAGAGGAACACCCCCACGGCCAACAGGCCGCCCGCCAAGAGGATCATCTGGGACAAGAACCGGTATCCGTTGGAGAGTCGCTCCAACGCCTCATAGCGGGGCCAGCGGACGAACGGACTGGCCTCCGAAAAGGAATCGCCGCAATGGTCGCAATAATCGTGGGAATCGTCGTTCTCGCTACAGCATCGCGGGCATATTTTCATGGATCGATCACTCCTTAAATCCAAAAACGGCGACGACGTTCGAATTGAAGGCCCCAGCGTTCGAAGAACGCCATCCCGCCCCAGATGAGGGCCCCGAGGATGGCTCCGTTCGTGAATTCAACGCCCCGCGCCATGTACCAAACCGGCTGAGGCATTTCGAGCGTCATGGCGACTGAAAAACTCCAGTTGAGAGCCCCTCCCAACGCGCCGAACAAGAGGCCTCCCAGCAACGCCCACATCCGTTCCCGCGTGCTCACCGTCGAGACCATCAATCCCACCAGACACCACAACACCGCGTGGGCCGCCAGATAACCGTTATCGACGGAGGAGAGCGCATGGGCCAGCACATTGCCGAAGATGCCGGCCACCACCCCCCCAAGACCACCGGCCACCATTCCCTTCCACATCAAGCCGAAAGAACGCTCCATCAATCCCCCCGCCGCGCCGATGAAAAGCCCCACCAGACACGCGAAGAGCGGGTGAGGGAACGTGAGGGACGCCGGATCCGAGAACAGGCGCGTGAGACCCAAACCGAACACCCAACCGGCCCCGCCCGCGATGGCCCCGCCGACGGATCGGCGAAGGCTCCAGGTCACATCCCAGAGGCGGAGCGACACGCCGCAATGGCCGCAATAGCGCGCTCCGCGCCGGGTCGGCGCGCCGCAACGGGGACAGACGGGACGCTGGCGCGTCTCTTTTATTTTTTCAGCCACGGGGTCATTTCCTGGGGGATATCCCTCATGCGGAACGGTTCTTTGACGGTCGACAGAAAGTGGCTGATGGCGAAATAGGCGACGATGAGCGCGACATAGATGGCGGCGAGCGTTTTCAGGTGCCAGCGCCAGTCCGGACACCAGAGCGCGGGGCCCTCCACGACCTTCTTCGGGGGAGGAGGGACCGCGGCCTTGACCGGCTTGACGGGAGCCGACGGCTGTTTCATGGACATCGGCGTGCCGCACTCGCTGCAGAATTTCGATTCCCTTCGGTTATCCGATCCGCATCTCACGCATTTCATGCTCGGTCCCCTCGCAATGTGACATCCTCAAAACGATTTAACGGTGCGATCGATCGCCATCAGCTGACGGAGACCGCCCGGAAGCGCCGACAGCGGGATGGCGTTGGGCCCGTCCGATAAAGCCCTCGCGGGATCCGGATGGACTTCCATGAACACCGCGGCCACGCCGACGGCCACCGCCGCGCGGGCCAAGGGCCAGATGAACTCGCGCTGGCCCCCCGTCGATGTCCCACGTCCGCCGGGCAACTGGACGGAATGGGTGGCATCGAAGATGACGGGGCATCCCAACCCCTTCATGACCGTGAGCCCCCTCATGTCGACGACCAAATTGTTGTATCCGAACGACACGCCCCGTTCCGTGAGAAGGATCTGGCGGTTCCCGACCGACATCGCCTTGTCGACGACGTTGCGCACGTCCCACGGGGCCAGGAACTGTCCTTTTTTGACGTTGATGATCTTGCCCGTGCGCGCGGCCGCCACCACCAGGTCGGTCTGGCGGCACATGAACGCGGGGATCTGAAGGATATCGGCCACGGCTTCCGCCGCGGGGATTTCGTCGACGCTGTGGACATCGATGAGCAACGGGGCGTCGATCCGGCGCTTGAGTCGCTCGAGGATCTCCAACCCCTCCTCCAATCCCGGACCGCGATAGGACTTGATGGAGGACCGATTGGCCTTGTCGTAGGAACACTTAAAGATCAGGGGGACCTTCATCCGCCGGGCGGTCTTCTCCAGGGTCCGGGCGATCCGCTCCGTCATCGATTCGCTCTCGATGACGCAGGGGCCCGCGATCAGGACGAGCGGTTGGTCATTCCCGATCCGGATGCCGCCGACGGTGACCGTGCCGTGAGGGGTCCGGGTCATGCGGAGACGCCTCCCGTCTTCCGGTGTTGGAGGGCCGCGCCGATGAAATCCTTGAACAACGGATGAGGCCGGAGCGGGCGGGAACCGAATTCCGGGTGGAACTGGACCGCCACGAACCAGGGATGGGGCTGGAATTCGACGATCTCCCCCAGGTTCTCTTTCGGATAGAAACCCGTGACGCGCAGACCCGCCCGTTCCAATTTTTTCCGATATTGGTTATTAAGCTCGTAGCGGTGGCGATGCCGTTCCAGGATCGTGTCCCGCCCGTAAGAACGGTGGGCCCAGGACCCCTTGCGGACGTGGCAGGGATAGACACCCAGCCGCATGTTGCCGCCCTTCCCGGTGAGCTTCTTCTGGGTCGTCATCAGATGGATGACGGGATGGCGTGTCCGAGGGGAGAACTCGGTGGAATGGGCGTCCTTCAAATGAGCGACGTGGCGGGCCACATCGATGACGGCGCATTGCATGCCGAGGCAGATGCCGAAGAACGGGATCTTCTTCTCGCGGGCGAAGCGGGTCGCCGCAACCTTCCCCTCCACTCCGCGGTCGCCGAACCCCCCGGGGACCAATATCCCGTCGACGCCGGACAAGACCTTGTCCAGGTCCTCGTTCTCCACGTCGACATATCTGATGATCACCTTGGTGCGATGGGCCAATCCGCCGTGGACCAGCGACTCGCCGATGGACTTATAGGCATCCTTCAAACCCACGTATTTACCGGCGATGGCGATGGTGACGGCCTGCGTCGCGTTCTGCATCCGCTGGACCATGCTGTTCCAATCCGCCATGAATTTCTTCCGGGCCGTCCAACCGAACCGCCAGAGGATCAGCCGGTCCACTCCTTGCTCCTCGAGCATGAGGGGCACCTCGTAAATCGTGGAGGCGTCTCTGGCCTCGATGACCGCGTCCCTCGGCACGCTGCAGAAAAGGCCAATCTTCTCCTTCACGGACTCCTCCAGCGGTTTTTCCGTGCGGCACACGATGATGTCGGGATCGATCCCGATCTCGCGCAGTTTCCCGACGGAATGCTGGGTCGGCTTGGTCTTGAGTTCCTCGGACACCTTCATATAAGGGATCAGCGTGACGTGGACGTAAAGGACGTTCTCCCGCCCCCGGTCCAGCCGGATCTGGCGGATGGCTTCCAAAAACGGCTGGCTCTCGATGTCGCCGACAGTGCCGCCCACCTCGACGATCACCACATCGCGCCCCCGCGCC
>JAKLIF010000069.1 GCA_022709755.1 Elusimicrobiota bacterium
CAGTTGAAGGCTGCCGGTTTGGTGATTTCTGCCCGCACCCCGACGGAACAGTTGTGCGAAATGGTCGAACTGCCACAGGACGTGCACCCGTGGTTCGTGGCTTGCCAGTTCCACCCGGAATTCACATCCAACCCGCGTGCCGGCCATCCACTGTTCAAGGCCTACGTGGAAGCGGCGATCAAGAATAAAGAGGGCAAGTAAATGAAACTGTGTGGATTTGACGTCGGCCTGGACCAGCCGCTGTTCCTGATTGCCGGTCCCTGTGTGATCGAGTCTGAACAGATGGCGCTGGATACTGCCGGCCAGTTGAAAGAAATCTGTGCCGAACTGGGCGTGAATTTCATCTACAAGTCGTCCTACGACAAGGCCAATCGCAGTTCCAACAAGACCTTCCGTGGCCTCGGCATGCAGGAAGGCCTGCGCATCCTGTCCGAGGTGCGCCGCCAGATCGGCGTGCCGATCCTGACCGACGTGCACAACGAAATGGAAGTGCCGGAAGTGGCT
>JAKLIF010000070.1 GCA_022709755.1 Elusimicrobiota bacterium
CCTGCTATGTCTGGGCAAAAGTCTCCCCCAAACCATCGAGGGGGACACGAGGAGTTTCACGCTCCACTACATCGACTGGAAGCACCCCGAGCGAAATGTATACCACGTGACGGAGGAGTTCTCTGTCGCAGGGGCCGGTCCCGATGAGCCCAGTTCGACAGACGAGTACTTCGAGCTGGTCGAGGGCCAACTGAAGCGCCGCCGACCGGACATCGTGCTGTTCGTCAATGGCATTCCCATGGTGGTTATCGAATGTAAGCGGCCGGACCTGGGGCCAGGGAAGGACCCCATCGAGCAGGCAATCAGCCAGCAAATCCGTAACCAGAAGGATGACGGAATACCGAAACTATTCACCTTCGTCCAGATGCTCCTGGCGGTTTCAGCGAACGGTGCGAAGTACGGCACCGTTGGCACACCGATGAAGTTCTGGGCATGCTGGCGCGAGCGGGAGGATCGTGAAGGCGCGATCCGAGAATTAATCAATCGCCCCCTTTCGATTAGCA
>JAKLIF010000008.1 GCA_022709755.1 Elusimicrobiota bacterium
GGCGTTCGCGCAGGGAGGGCCGATCGTGCCGGCGGGGGGCTATGCGGTCTTTGCGAACAACACGGCGACGTTCCTGGCGGATTATGGGACGGACCTGGCGAGCACGACGTGGATCGTGGCGACGGTGACGAGTCTGAATCTTGGGAATACGACCGATAGCGTGTCGTTGGTGGATGGGAACGGGGTAGTGTTGGCGACGGTGTCGTATGCGGAGAGCGGGGATTGGCCGGCGTCGACGAACGGCCGGTCGATCGAACGGGCGGTGGTGACGGGGCTGGACAACGACGGGACGAATTGGTCGTTATCGACGGTCTGGACGACGAGCTTGTCGAGCGGGACGCCGGGGATGCTGAACAACGCGTCGCCGGACACGGTGGCGCCTGGCGGTATTTCGAACCTGACGGCCATCGCCGGAGCCAATGATGGGGAAGTGGCCCTGAGCTGGACGGCGCCGGGAGAGAACGGGTCTTATGGGACGATCCAGACGGGGACGTTCCGGATCCGATATACGACGGTCAGCATCATCAACGATTTCGACAATCCGCCCGTGGGAACGGCAACGCTGGATATATCGACCAGTGTGGTTCCGGCACGGAGCGCCAGGACGTATACGGTGACGGGTTTGCAACCGGGAGCCAGCTATTTCTTCGCGATCCGGACACAGGATGACGGGAGTAATTGGGGTATATGGACGTCGAGCGCGACGAACCCGGTGGTGAACACGCTGGCCTATGGGCCTGCGGGAGATACGGTTCCTGGTGCGCCGACGGGTGTGGCGATCGCGGGACGGGGACCGAATTTCTTGCAGTTGACCTGGACGGCGCCGTCACCGTTCCCGTCGGATATGGCGGCGTATGAAGTCTATTATGGGACGACGAGCGGGGTTTATACGGGCACGAGCACTGTGAGCGGCAACTCTCCGATATCCATCAGCACGACGGCGGTGACCTACACGGTGAGCGGTCTGATCCAGAACGCGACGTATTACGTGGCGATGAAGAGCGTGGACAGCGGACCGATGGTGTTGAAGAGCGACTTTTCGGCTCCGGAAGTGTCGACCTGCGTGATGGCGTCGCCTCCGGGGGCATCGGCCAGTTTTGTGGGGACAGCTTTGTCGACTGATAGTATCCAATGGGCTTGGACGACAGTGAGCGGGGCGACGGGATATCGGTTGAAGACGTCCACGGGCGGCACGGTGGTCGACTTGGCGAACGGGAGCACGGACACCTGGACCCAGGGTGGGTTGACGGCCAACACTGCTTCATCGGTGGACCGGATATTGGCCTATAACGACGAAGGGGAAGGAACCCCCCGGACTGATGCGTCCGCCCCCGTATACAGTATGGCGGTGGTTCCGAGCGCTTTGCAAGTGGTCAGCGTGACGTCCGTGACGGCGGTCCTTCAATGGGCTGACGGAGTGAACGGTGGGACGCCGGTCTATGAAATCAGCGCGTCCACGGACGGTTTTGTGGCGAGCTTCTCGACTCCCGTGGTGTTCGGGAATAATCTGACGGGTTTGACGACGACGGTGTTCAACTTGAACCCGAACACTCCCTACAGTTTCAGAATGAGGACTCAGAACGGCGATGCCATGGCCACGGCGGGCTTTTCAAACGTGATCAGCACCCAGACGAACTTGCGGCCTCGGACCCCGCTGGTGCTCAACGAGATCATGCACGATAACTGGGCGTCGGGTACCGACTGGGTGGAAGTCTATAACAATTCGACGGCTGCCGTGGATATGACAGGTTGGGAAGTCTATGACGGGGACGGGACATCTTGGGCGTCTTTGACGCTGCAACAGGGGAACGCGACCATCCCAGTGGGCGGCTATGCGATCCTGGCCAGCGACGCGGTGACGTTTTTGACCAACTATGGGGCGGACCCGAGTAGCACGACATGGACTCTGTTCGATACGACATTAAGCTTGCTGGATTACGCCGGCGGGGACACGGTCGCATTGAGAGATGCCTCCGATATTATCGTCAGTTCGGTGAGCTATGGTATCGCCGCTCCGTGGCCCGCCCAGGTGGAAGGATATTCGATCGAGCGGATACTCTCCACGCCGGACTCGGTGGACATCAGCACGTCGAACTGGGCGTTGGGTCCCTCGAGCGGAACGCCGGGCGCGATCAATAACGCTGTGCCCGATACGACGGCTCCCGGAGCGATATCGAACCTCACGGCTCTGGCGGGTGCCTCCGATGGTGTGATCCAATTATCATGGACCGCTCCGGGTGACAACGAGTTCTCCGGCACGTTGAACAGTTCGCTGTTCCGCATCAAGTATTCCACGGTCGGGGTCATCAGTAATTTCGACAGTCCTCCGGCCGGAACGGTCACGTTGGATATCTCCACCAGCGGCGTGGCGGCATTGAGCTCCCGGTCCCATACGTTGACGAGCTTGATCCCCGGCGCGAGTTATTGGTTCTCCATCGAGACGCGTGATGAGTCCAATAACTGGAGCATCTGGACGGCGAGCGTGACGGATCCGGCGGTGAACACCTTATCCTACGCCGTCTGCCCGGATTCGATCCCCGGTGTGCCCACTAGTGTGCAGATCCTCGGGCGCGGCCCCAACTTCGTGACATTGAGCTGGACGGCCCCATCTCCGTTCCCGTCGGATATGGCGGCCTACGAGATCTATTATGGAACGGCCACGGGCGTCTACACAGGAACCAGCACAGTGAGCGGCAATTCTCCGATCTCCATCAGCACAACGGCCACCAGCTATACAGTGAGCGGATTGATCCAAGATTCAACCTATTATCTGGCTTTGAAGAGCGTGGATACGGGCCCCAACGTTTTGAAGAGCGATTATTCCGCTCCCGAAGTCTCCACCTGCGTGACGGCGGCTCCTCCGGGGCTGACATCCAGTTTCAGCGGTGTGGCGTTGTCCACCGGCAGTATCCAGTGGTCATGGTCTTTCGTCCCGAATACGACCTGTTACATATTGCAGACGGCCGGCGGAACGGATGTGGTCGCCATCAATGATGCGGGTACGGTGAGTTATATAGAATCCGGATTGTCGGGGAACGCTCCGTCCACCATCGCGCGTGTTTTGGCGAGCAACGATGACGGTCGTGGCGCCTCACGGACCGATCCCGCCGCTCCGGTCTATACGTTGGCTTTGGATCCGTCGGGGCTGAGCGTGGTCAGTGTGACGTCGGTGAGCGTGAACCTTTCGTGGAATAATGGGGGGAATACGAACAGTCCCGCCTATGAGGTCAGTATGTCGACGGATAATTTTTCGACCAGTTTCTCCACCCCCGTCACCTTCGCCAGCGCCTTGACGGCGACGTACGTCACCGTCTCCGGTCTGAACCCGCTGACCAATTATAATTTCCGCGTGCGAGCCCAGAACGGCGACGCCATCGCCTCCGCCGGTTTTACGTCTGTCGTGAGCACCCAAACCAACCTCGGGAACCCCGGTCCGATCGTCATTAATGAGATCATGAACCATAATTGGGGAACGGGAGTGGACTGGGTTGAAGTCTATAATAACTCGACTTCAACCGTTGATATGACGGGTTGGCAAATCTATGACGGTAATTCATGGCGTTCGTGGATTTTACAACAGGGGGATGCCAATATCCCGGTCGGGGGGTATGCGATCTTTGCCGGCGGCCCCACGTTTTTATCTACCAATAATGATCCAAACAGTGCGACATGGACGGTGTTCAATACAACGACACTGACTCTTAATTATGCTTCACCGGATATCGTCGCTCTGCGTAACGCATCATCAGTTATTGTTAGTTCTGTCAGTTTTGGCGTCACGTCCCCATGGCCCGTTTCAACTCAGGGGTATTCCATTGAAAGGGTCAGTTCGTCTCCATCATCCCGTGATAGTGATGCAACGAATTGGTTGTTGACGACCGTCAGCAGTGGAACGCCGGGTGCGGCCAATAGCAATCTGCCGGATACAACGCCACCGTCCCCGATTTCCAACTTGACGGCTTTGGCGGGACCGTCCGACGGACAGATTCAACTGGTGTGGACGGCTCCGGGGGATGACGGCAATAATGGCACCATTAACAACGGCATTTTTGAGATAAAATACACGACGGGCGGGATCATCACCAACGCCAACTATGA
Source organism: Elusimicrobiota bacterium (assembly GCA_022709755.1). Taxonomy (GTDB): domain Bacteria; phylum Elusimicrobiota; class Elusimicrobia; order FEN-1173; family JAKLIF01; genus JAKLIF01. The sequence continues at coordinate 4,099 of JAKLIF010000008.1, forward strand.
CGCGACTCTGAACCCGATCCAGATTTCGACCAGCGGTGTGACCTACGGGTCGACACATTCACGATTGATCTCCAACCTGATTCCCGGTTCCACGTATTGGTTCGCCATTAAGACCAGAGATGAGGTCACGGACCAGTGGAGCGTGTGGAATTCGAGCGGGGATGTGTCGACGGTCAACACGTTGGCTTCCTGCATGGCTCCTGATTCGGTTCCCGGAAGTCCGCAAAGTCCGCAGGCGAGTGCCGTGAACAGAGCGGTGACGGTCTCGTGGACGGCTCCGTCCCCGTATCCCGACGACGTCGCGTCCTATTCTATCTATTTCGCCACCTATACGTTCGGGACGTTCGGTGAGTCGGCGGTCAGTTCCAAGAGTGTGACGGCTCCCGCCGTGACGGACACCGTCTCCAATCTGACCAACGGCACAACCTATTATTTCAAGGTGGTGACGGTTGATAGCGGCCCCAACGTATTGACCAGCGACACCAGCACGATCGTGAGTGCCATGCCGAGGATCCGTCCTCCGTCGGCGGTGTCGGCGACGCATAATAGGACGTCGGTCAACTTGACCTGGACCGCTTCTCCGGACAGCGGAGCCCCTAATTTTGTCGGGTACAACATCTATCGGTCCACCACGAGTGGGGCGACACATCAGTTGCTCGTGTCGACCCTGACAGGCACTTCTTATACCGACACCCCGACCTTCGGGGGATACAGCTACTATTATGTTCTGGTTTCCTCTGATGGTGGGTTGTCTAGCATTGAAACAACAGAGGCCGCCGCGGTCGTGCAGACGATTCGTCCTCCCACTTCGGTGACGGCGTCCCATGTGAAGGTGGGCACGACCACGGTGGTGGATGTGTCATGGACCCAGTCGGCGGATCAATCGTTCTGTGCAGGATACAATCTCTATCGGTCGACGATCAGTGGGTCCGGTTATGTGCTCCTGGTCTCCTCCCTGTTGCAAGGTACAACCCATCAGGACACGGACAACATCTCAGCCACCCAGGATTATTATTACGTGCTGACGTCATCCGATAGCACCGGCGGGCCGGTCAGCGCCTATTCGAACGAAGCGGTGGCCGCCTCCGACCTGTCGGCCCCCGTGATCACACATTCCGCCATCAATTTCGTGATCTATTCGAGCACGCCGCTGGTGATGTCCGCTTCCGTCGTGGATCATCAGAACACGGCCAAGACGATCGCCGGGACCGTCCAGTCCATGACGCTTTACGTGAGAGTGGCCCAGAGCAGCGGGTCCTATACGGCCCTCTCTTTCACCGGAACGGGATTCAATACGTCGAGCGCCACCGGCACCGCGGAAGTGCCCATCTCGTTCTTGCAGCAGGCCGCGGCGGTGGGGGGATTCACCTATTACATATCCGCCTATGACGGTGTGAATACCGGATATTCAGCGTCCGCCGCCAGCCCCAACACGGTGGTGGTGGATTCACCGTCGTCTCAGGTGGTCGGGCCGAACGGCGGCACCGTGAGTTCTGCCGGCGGGTTCGTGGAAGTGGTGATCACCACCAACGCGCTGAACGGGAACGTGACCATCACGGTGACTCCGTTGGATACGGCCGGCACTCTGAGCGGTGCGGGCAACGAAAACATCCCGAATACGGGCGGATACACCGGCCGGGCGCTCACGGCGGGCGAATTCGGCCCCGACGGGTTGCGATTCAACATCCCCGTCAAGATCAAATTCAAGTTCCTGGACAAAGATGGCGACGGTTATCCGGAGATTCCGCCGGGCGGCCAGGCCTACGAACTGCCGAACCTGCCGGAATACCACATGGACCGTATGAAGATCTATCACTATACGGCGGGGCGTTGGGTGATCGTGGGAGGCAAACGGGATGGCGACGTGGTGTGGGTTTATACGCCCCACTTCTCCACATATGGGTTGTTCCCGACGATCTCCGCGACTCCGGCGGCCCCTGCGGAACGTTTTGTGACGCCGAACGCGGACGGAGTGAACGATTGGGCCACCTTCGGGATCAGCGTGATCCGGGTGACGATCTTCGACGTGACCGGTCTTGAGGTGTGGACCGCGACGGGCGACGGGATCACCGCCATTCAATGGCCCGGAACGGACACCAAAGGACAGATTTTGGAGAGCGGACTCTATCTCTACAGGGCTGAGGAGACCGGCGGCGCTGTCACGAACGGAGCGATCGTCATAGCAAAGTAGTGAGGTGGTAGAAGCATAAAAGTGGAATGGTAAATGGTAAGAGCAAAAGAGTCGAATAGCGGCCGCGATGACGCTCTCCTAAAGTGCGGCCTGTCCTCGGAGCACTGCGGAGAGGGTGAGTGGTAAAAAAGAAAAGTGGAATGGTAAATGGGAAAAGCAAAAGAGTTAAATGGGAAAAAGCGATGAATGAATTGAAGACTATAAATGGCTTGATAGGGCGGAGGAAATCCGACGGGATTTCTCTGGCCTCTTTGCGCCTATTCATTCGACTCTCTATCTCTCTATTCACCATTTCACTATTCAACTATTTCACTTCTGTGCCCGCTTTCGCCGCGTTCAAGGAGACCGGATGGGGGACACGTCCGTCGGGTATGGGCGGCGCTTTCACCGCGGTGGCCGACGACGCCAACTCTTCCCTCTACAATCCCGCGGGACTGGCGCGCATGGAATCGCGCGAGTTCATGTTCACTTACTCCAAACCCTATATGGGTCTCGATCTGAAGGCCGGAACGAACGGGTCCACCACGTTGGGGATGAACTCCCTGTCGCTGGTCACTCCCATCGCGGCTCAGCGGTGGGGCGCGGTCGGGTTCTCCTGGGCCAGCTTCGGCGCCAGCGGCCTTTATTCGGAGAATACCTATGTTCTGAGCTACTCACGGTCTTTGCATGACCTGTTGTGGCCGTCCAAAGAGTTCGGCCTCTATACCGGGTTCAACATCAAGTCCATGTCCCATGAATACGAGTTGGACGCGCTGACCCGTCAGACGGAGGCCACGTCGTCCCGGTCTCCTTTCGCAAAGGGCACTTCGGCTTCGGCCATGTCGGTGGATTGGGGATTGCAGATGAATCCCCTGGACTATTTTTGGGTCGGGTTGCTGGGGAAGAACCTGAACTCGCCGGACGTGGGATTGGCCGAGACGGACACCATCCCTCGGGAATATCGCTTGGGCTTGGCCTGGAAGATTCCCCAGTTGGTGGGTTTCGAAGACTTCCAACCGACGCTGGAATTGTCTTATCGGAAACCGCAGGGCAACGATGCGGATCTGAGGGTCCATTTCGGGATGGAATCGTGGTTCAGCGATCATACCTATGCGCTCCGGATGGGTGGGAACGACCGCGAACTCTCCTTCGGGGGCGGCTGGAACCGGGAGTTCTCCAGACTGTCCATCCAACTGGATTATGCGTTCGTGTTGTCCACCACGTTGGAGGACAACAGCGGTACTCACCGGATTTCCATCGTGTTGCGCCAGGCCGTGGTTCCCAAGGAGGAACGGAGCGAGGTGTCGAGCCCTGCCCGTTGGGAGCCCGTGGAGGAAAAACCGATCGCCCGTCCTTTGCCACCGCCTCCTCCCGCCCCTAAGAAAGTGGAGCCGCCGCCGAAGAAAACGGTCCCCGCCGTGAAGCCATTGCCGCCACCTCCCGTCGTCGATGAGGAGGACGAGGAGTCGATGGATGAAGAGGAGAGTGAGGAGGCGGTCCCTGCCGTTCGGCCCGTCCCGACCCCGGCGGTGCCGGTCGTGATCCCTCCGCCACCCCCGCCTGCCGCCCAGGAAGAGTTGGATGAAGAGGACGAAGAGGAAGACGATTATCTCTCCGATGACGAGGAGGATGCTCCGGAACCGCCAAAGAAAACTGTGCCGGTTCCGAAACCCGTTCCGCCCCCGCCGCCGGCAAAAGTGGAATCTCCAAAGGCGACGGAGAAGCCCGCCCCTCGAACGGTTTCAGAACCTCCCAAGCCCGCTCCGGTGACGACCGGTGTCCGTTCCACGGGGATAAAACCGGCCAATGCGGAATCATCCCGGCCGGCGAAGGAAGAGGCGCCTCCGCAGAAAGAGAAGGCGTCTCCGGCTCCGTCCACGACGACGGGTATCCGTCCCGCGAAAAAATAAGATAGAATTTTCGTTCACTGATAAAAATCCGAAGGAGGGTGTCCCTTGAAAAACAGCATGAGAGATTGGAAGGTATCGCTGATCGGAGCTTTTCTGTGCGTGTCGTTGGGTGTGGCTTGCGTGGGAGCCGAGGAGGAGTCCTCTGAGGCGGCTCCCGCGGCGGCTCCGGCCGCTTCCGGGGACCTGTTGGTGTCCGATGTGTTGGTTTCGGATGACGGCGCGGCCGTCACGCTGAACGATGCCGTCCAGATCCGCGAGATCAAGGTGATGAAGACGGAAGGCCGTGTCAACCTCCGCTTCCCCGAATATGTGGCCAAATCGGGGAAAGCGTTCCCCCAGGTCTCCGTTCAATCCAAAAAAGTCTATGACGCCATCGCCAACGCGATCTCTTCCGGCAAACCCTCCGCCGAGAAGGTCCGGTCGATCAAATTCACCATCACGGACCTGAAACTGCTCCGCAGCGCGACTCGCAAGGCCAATGTGGAGGTCACTTTCAATGACGCCGTCAGCATCACGATCGGCGTGATGAAGAGCAACCGTCCCGGGAAAGACCCGTTCTGGATCAGTTACCCGTCGAGAAAGCCGGAGGGGGGAGGGCGGTTCGTCAACCAGATCGTCATCACCAATCCGAAGTTGAAGAAAGCCCTCGAAGACGCCGTCATCGCCAAGTTCCAGAGAGCGGTGAGCGAACAGGGTGGCGGGAATGATGGTTCTTCATCCGAAGAATGATTGAAATTTGAAATTCACGGCCCGAGGCGGAATCTCTTTGTGAGGTTTTGCCTCGGGCTGGCGTTTATGGCAGGTCCGCAGAATGAAATATTGAAATGATCTGGAAAGGAATTCTCTTGCAGGACTTCAAGGAGTTTTTTCCGCTGTTCTCGAACGTCGCGGTCCCGGTATTGGCCGGATTGGTCTATTTCGCCATGGCCATCTATGTGCGGAAGATCGCTCCGATGAGGACGCTCATCACCGGTTCGTTGACCTACACCGGGGCTTTCTGGGGATTTCTCTTCTTCGGAATCTATCTGGCCACGCGGCCTTTGCAGATATTGATCGGGCCCCATCCGTGGCCTCTCATCATCAATAACATCCGTGAATTCTGCATGATCGGGTTTTTCGGCCCCGCCGTGTTTTTGGCGATGCTCAGTTTCGTGTTCGGCGAGGACAACATCCCCCGCCGGGCCATCGTCTGGACCCTGGCGTTGGGCGTGACGTTGGCGTTGATGTTCGTGATCGTGAACGTGTTCGCCATCGGAGGGAGCGAGGAGATCTTCCGGGTTGGCCCCGTGACCGCTTATGACGGGTTGTGGTTTAAGAACCCACGTCTGGATATCCGCGAACTGATGCGGATATTGTTCGTCATCCGGTTGATCGATCCGGTGATCTTGGTGTTCATCGCGGGGAGCGTGGTTCTGTGGTATGCGAAGAATTATCCTCCGGAGAAAAAAGTGTTGTATGACAACATGCCCGCGAAGCTCTACCTCCTCGGCGCCGGATGCTATGCCTTTTCATTCTCGATGTTTTTCGTCGGCTTCCTTTTTCTGGTGGCGCATATATCGAACCAGTGGTGGATCTATTATGTGGGCGCGTTGACGGCCGGGATATTGGAGACGGTCTCGTTGTCCATGCCGGTCAAGAAGCATGTGCAGGTCAGCGAACATCATGAGTGGTGAGGGTCGTGGAATAGTGAATGGTAAAGGAAACAGTGAAATAGTGGAATGGTTTAATGGTGAAAGGCGCCCCCACTGGCTTTTAAAAGCTGTCATTCCCACATGTGTTTAGTGGGAATCTAGACCGAGAGTCGTGGGAAAATATGTAAGACAACGGTCTGTGTGAAGAGCGAACAGATGTTTGTAGGGCTGGATCCCCAACCCTCGGCCACAGATTCCGAGGGCCACAGAATACGAGGTGGAGACATTTGGGGATGACAGATGAAAGAGAAAGTTTAAAAGCGAAAGGTGAATCATTAAAATGAACATGAAAACAAACAAAAATATCGCTTTGGCAGGTCTTCGTTTTTCCTTTTTACTATTCACCATTTCACTATTTTACTGTTTTACTGCTTCTCCTGCTCGGGCGGCGATCGTGATCAACGAGGTGGCGTTCGATGAACCGTCAGGAAGCCCGGACTGGGTCGAGTTATACAATAACGGCAATTCCGCCGTTTCCATTAATGGTTGGACGCTGGACGATGTGGATGCGGCGACTCCCGTCACGATCAATCTGTCGGCCGCGGTTCCGGCGGGAGGGTATGTCGTGATCTTCATCGATGTCGCGGGCTCTGATGAAACGGATTTTTCTGATAATGTCGTAACTCTATATTCCGGAACGACGACGACGGTGGGTTTGGCAGCCAGTGAGGACGAGGTCGCTCTCTACAACAGCGCCACGCAGAGCAGTGCGACCATCGTGGATTTCACGGCTTATGTGGGGGATGGGCAGGCCTATGGGGGTATTGCGGATCAGAACGACGCCATCCTGGCGGGGATCTGGTCCAGCGGGACCTACGTCAGCATCACGGATACGGGGTCCGGTTATTCGATCGGCCGGGTCAATAACGGAGTCGATACGAACGCCGCCTCTGACTGGGTGAAATTCGCCGGTCCTACTCAGGGGACTTCGAACGGAGGGGGCACGGTCGGCGGCGGGACCGGGGCCTCGAACGAGAATTGCTCGAACGGTCTCGACGATGACGCCGATGGTCTGATCGACTGCGCGGACGGAGATTGCCTGAACAGTTCTGAATGTCTGGGGGGCGTCACCGCTTCCACCATCACGGCCAAGAACTTGGAAGTGGATCCCACACGGAACCCGTTCTCGCCTTACGACACGAACCTGTCCTATCAGAACGTGCCGATCATGTTCCACGTCACATCGGCTTCCGTGGTGAAGACCATCCGGGTCAGCAACATCCGGGGGGAGATCGTGCGGGTGCTGGTGGATAACGATACGGGGCCGACCGGAACCAGTCTGGCGGGTCTCATCGACGGGTCCGTCCTCTGGGACGGACGAGACGACGAGGGGAACATCGTTCCCGTGGGGATCTATATCGTTTTCATGGAGGCGGTGGACAGCGTGACCGGAGAACGCGTGACCGGTAAGGACACCGTGGCGGTCGGGCGGGAGTTTTAGTGGTGGATTGGTGGAATAGTGAAATAGTAAAAACAAAAGAGTGAAATGGAAAAACGGGATAGTAGAAGACAGAAAAGTGAAGTGGTAAATGCAGAAAAATAAAATGGTGAATCGGCGTAAAAAAGCAAGGATATCGATGGTAAACCCGAAAAAGGTGAATATGAAATGATAACTGATTTTAAGGATTTGAATGTATGGAAGAAATCGAATGATTTGGCTCATTCGATTTATGATTTGGTGGATACATTTCCGAAAAGATATCTCTTTGGTTTGTCTACCCAACTGGATCGAGCTGTTTTGTCTGTTCCTACAAATATTGCCGAAGGGAGTGCTTCTTCTCACTCTGCCGAGAGGATACAATTTATGAACATTGCTCGACGTTCTTTAAGGGAAGTTCAATCATTGCTGTTGTTCGCAAAAGACCGAGGGATCGTTCCGATAGAAAAATACGCAAAACTTGATGCAGATATCGAGTCTGTCGGGCGCATGCTGAGTGCGTTGATGAATGCTCTGCGCCGGGCAAGGGTGCCCGAGCGGTCTGGAAAAATTGGTGTCTTAGCTTTTTTCTGTGTCTGCGTGCTTTTACCATTCCACCATTCCACCATTTCACCACTTCACGCTTCTTTCGAGGAAAAACCCTACTCCGCGCGCGCCTCGGGGATGGGGGAGGCCATGACCGCCGTCATCGGCGACGCGAATAGTCTCTATTACAATCCCGCGGGATTGAGGTTCTCCAAACATTCGGAACTGTTGACCAGCTATTCCCAGATCATGGCCATGTCCGACCTGACTTACAGCGTGGCCGCGTTCTCGTTCCCGACGAGACGGTTCGGCGGATGGGGATTCTCTTATAGTCAATTCGGGCCGGCTTTTTATCAGGAAACGGAGATCGCCGTCACCAACAGCGTGTTCCTCTCGCCTCAGGCCTCTTTCGGATACACCCTCAAACAGTCCAGTCTGAAACTCAAACGCTATGGATCCGGATCGGCGATGGGGATCGATCTGGGTGTGGCCGGTCAGGTCCATCCGATGGTTCACGTGGGCGTGTCCGTGAGGAACGCCAATCAACCCAATCTGGGAAGCATCCCGGAAAGTCCGTCGCAGGACCTGCGGGCCGGCCTGGTGTTCCGTCCCGTCGCCGGGTACGTGACGGCGCTGGATACGGTGAAACCCGTGAACGGCGAGTTGTCTTATCGGGCGGGGCAGGAAGTCCAGCTGTCGAGACTCCTCTCGCTCCGTTTCGGCGTACAGACTTCTCCAAACCGGTATTCCGCGGGTTTGGGTTTCAGATTCAAGGGCGGCCGGTTCGATTACGCGTTCATCAGCCATCCCTATCTGGAATCGCAGAACCAGATGACCTTGTCCTGGTGGTTCGGTTCCCAGGAGGAAGTCCTCATCGCTCCGACGCCCGTCAAAAAGACGCGCGGCAAGAAAGGTTCGTCGAAAAAGAAGAAATCCAGCACGGAGGCCCCGACGGAGATCGTGGACCTGAACACGGCCTCGATCGAAGAGCTGACGACTCTGCCCGGTATGGGCCGGGTGACGGCTCAGAAGATCATCGATTTCCGCGAGGAGAACGGTTCCTTTAGGACGATCGAGGAACTGTTGAACGTCCCCCGGTTCCAGCGGCGCATGTTCCTTCGCATCCGGAACTACATCACCGTTTCCGGCGGTGCGCCGTCGGCTCCTCCTTCGCCGCCGGTCCGTCCCGCAGCCGTCACGCCTCCCCCGGAGGAGCCCGCCCCGATGATCGAGGAGGAATCGGCGCCGGCTGAAGAGCCGGTGAAGACCAAGAGGCCGTCTTCCGGAGTGGTCCCTGCGTCGGCCGAATAAACGCCGCTGAACGAGGCTATGGTCCATACGATCTCTTTCCGCATCCGTCAGAGCCGGCGATGGCTGTTTTTGCTGTTCCTCATACCCTCGCTGGTCCTTGCCGCCGATAAGATCGACATCAATCTCGCGACCATCGACGACCTGAAGACCATCCCGGGGATGACGGATTCTTTCGCCGAGATGATCCTCTATCAGCGCCAACAGCTCGGATCCTATGCGTCCATGCAGCAGATGCTCTACATCCCGGGGATGACCCCGGAGGCCGTGGAGGCTTTCAAACAGTATCTGCATGTCCCTTCCGAGACCGCCGTCAAGGAATCCACCGCCGAGGAATACCAGGAGGAGATCGAGAGCGAAGAGGGATTCTCCATGGACACGCCGGTGAAGGGGGACGAAGACGCCCTCCAGGAATTGGCGGTCAATCCGCTGGACATCAACCTGGCGACCGTCGATGACTGGTTGGAACTGCCGATGATCGACAAGACGTTGGCTCGTAAGTTGGTGTCGGAACGGCGCGCGCGGAAGAAGTTTAAGAACGTGCAGGAGCTGTTGACGGTTCCGGGGATGACGCCGGCGATCTTGGCGAAGATCAAGCCGTACATCGCGCGGTCGGCCGTCGGGAAAACCCCCGCGTTTTCCGGAGATCTTCGCCTCCGGATGAGGAACGTGAATCCCCGCGGGAGCACCTTCCTCGGCTCTTCTCCCGAATTCCAAAACAACACCTACCTCTATAACCGCGTCCGCATGAAGTTCGGGCAGCAGTCACAGGCGGGCTGGCTGACCAAACGGGCCAGCGTCGGCGCTTCCGCCACGCCGGAACATGTCCAGCGCGTCTGGGCTTTCAAATATTCCATCCAGGAGACGGACGTCGCGGGTCTGGATAAGGTGATCGTCGGGAACTACACCTTGTGTCACGGGCAGGGACTCATCTTCTACGACGGGCTCGGCGAATATGTGCGTCCGGCCAAGGTGAAAGGCCGCGGGGCTAAACAGGATTTCACCAGCGGATCGAACGATTACCTCAAAGGGGCCGTCGTGGACAGCCGGCTGGGGCCGTTCGACACCCAGTTCTTCATCTCCCAGAAGGAATTGGATATGCCGGTCAATAAGGCGGATGGGACCATCAGCATGGACCTCTACACTCTCCGCGACATCATGGGCGACGTGCAGGACGCCGACGGGCTGGTGAACAACGATACCGTGAGCGAACGGTTGTACGGCGGGAGGATCTCTTATCGTCTCGCCAAGAACACCACCGTCGGGTTCACGGGTTACGAATCCCATTACAGCCGGGTGATCGATCCGACGGGGACCACCTATGCGGATTCCCATGTCTTCCGGGGGAACAAGAACATCATCCAGGGATTCGATTTCGACACCAGTTACCGCAGCTTGAACCTGTTCGGAGAGATGGCCGAGTCCCATTCGAGTGGCCCCAACGTCAAGGATCAGTCCGGCAAGGCGTGGACGATGACCCCGATGTTCCGCCTGACGCCGTTCATGCTCTGGATCAGTCTCTTCGATTACGACGCGGAATTCTTCACCCGTCACGGGAAGGGCGTCTCCTATGCCATCGTGGGGTCGCCGGAACAACTGACGGACAACCAGAAAGGCTCCGTGGTCGGGTTCGAATACACCGGGAGCAAATACAAGAACCGGACCAACTATTACATGGCCACGTTCCCCCGGGCGTTGGGGTCGGAGGGAAGCTCAAAACCGCTCCAGGAGTCCCAGGGTCGCCAGATCTACTTCGAGAACTTCTATTCGGTGACGAAACCGTTTGAACTCTATTTCCGTTATCAGCGGTCTGAGCAGGATGCGAACCTTCCCGTTTATTCCAACGGGATCAATACCGGCATCCGCCGGCAGGCGTTGGAAGACGTCCAGAAATACCGTTATCAGGTCACGTGGCGTCCCTCTCAGACGGTGAGGTATCGGGCGCGCTATGAGACGCGTTTCGAGGATTATCCGGGCACCAACGAACGCCAGACCGGACACCTGCTCATGGGGGACGTGCTCGTGAAACCCACCAGGACCCTCTCCATCAACGGGCGCATGTATTTCTTCCATTCCAACGGCGCCACCGTGACTTCCGGTGTGGAGGAGATCTGGAACAAGGTGGTGTACTACCGGCTGGCCGGAGCCATGAACACGCTCACCGGGACGCCGGGGAACCGTTTTTATCTGATCGTCAAGCAGGCCGTCGACAAGGACATCGATGTTTGGTTCAAGTTCGACGTGAACAGGAAGCCGAGAGATCTCAGCACGATCCAGTCCAGCGTGTCGAACCAGCAGGACAAGGCCATGAGCGCCGCGAAATACGGGTTCCACGCGCAGTTGGATTACCGTTGGGGCGGTTCGGTGAGGAAATCAAAAGCGCCGCCGACGCAGACGGCTTCGGCCAAGACGGATTGGGCGGCGGAGCAGGAATAGACCATGAATACGAAAGAGGGGTGGTTCAGGATGAAGACGAATCAATGGAGGGCGGCCGGACTTTTTTTCGTCCTGGCTTTCCCGGTCGCGGTGGAAGCGGAGACCTACCTGGGAGTGCGTGAGTTGGGGGACCCCGTCGTCGGCGTGGGAGCCCGGAGTCTGTCCATGGGAGGCACGGGAGTGGCGCGAGGAGGCCGGGCGTGCACCCTGGCTATCAATCCCGCCGTGATGAACGATTTCGACCGGTCCCGGCTCTCGATGAGCGCGGGCCCGGTCTTTATGACGGAAAAAGCCGCCGAGACCGCCAGCACCACGCGGTTCCGGAACAGCAACTACCTGGAGATCAACGAGTTGGGCGCGGCGTTCCCGTTGGGGGAAAGCCGGTTCCGTTTCGGATTGGCCCTGACGCCCATCACGGATTTCCATTACAAGATGACGTCGTCCATCTACGCGGCGTCGGGCGCGCCAACCAAGACCACGGAGTTGAAGGATTCGGGAGTGGTGTGGGCCTTGTCGCCGGCCATCTCGTTCGGGTTCGGGGATAATTTTTCCCTCGGGCTCTCCTATAATTATTGGACGGGCAGCGAGGACGCCTCGGTGAACCTGAAGAGCGTCTCGTCGGGCGTCCTGTGGGACATCAGCGAGTCGGCCACCTACGGAGGGAGCGCCCTCCGCCTGGGCTTCCGCCTGAAGGCTTCCGAGCGTTTCCAGTGGGGCGGTTATTATCAGCCGTCGTCCAAGATGACGCGGAATTACAGTTTCACCAATTCCACCGCCACCGCGATGAACAAAAGTTCCCAGGACACGTTCGACTTCCCGTCCTCCGTCGGGATCGGGTTCTCCTGTTATGTGCCCAGCGAGCACAACACCGAGTTCAGCATGGAGATCCATCAATCCAAATGGAGCCAGGTCAAGGTCAACGGGGCGCCGGTGAACACGGTCTCCGCCATCAAGCCGATATTTCAGGAAGTGGCCAACCAATCCCCGAACCTGCTGGGATACGGGAACGCCACTCCTCGGAACTACCGTGATGTGACGGAAGTGCGGGCCGGGATCGAGCATGAGCTGGCTCCCCAGATGTTCCTCCGCTACGGGTTCCATTACCTGCCGTGTTACAGCGATCAGACCATCGAGGCGACCTATTTCACCGTCGGGTTCGGAACGCAGATATCGGAGAAAGTGGGTTGGGACCTCGCGGGAGAGTTCGGCAAACGGGACTACACGGGCGACAACCTCTATTACTCGGCCACCAAGAGGGTGGACGAGAGCCACCGGAAGATATTGCTGTCGGGTTTCGTGAAGTGGTGAGATGGTGAAGATAAAAAAGTGAAATGGTAGAAACAAAAGAGTGGAATGGCGAATGGTAAAAGAATAATAGTGAAATGGTAGAAGCAAAAGAGTGGAATGGTGAATGGTAAAAGAATAATAGTGAAATGGTCGAAGCAAGAGAGCGGAATAGTGAATGGTAAAAGCATTATAGTGAAATGGTGAGGAATAATTGGATAAGGGTGAAATAACGGAATGAAAACAAAAATGAATTCAAAGAGTTATGACTGGTCCAAAGAGCTCCGTGGGGTTCTTGGGAATCGCTTTGCTATTTCACCATTCCACTGTTTTTCCATCGCGCGATTGGCTGTTTTCCTATTCACTATTTCACTGTTCCACCATTTCACTGCTTCTCCGGTATATGCGGACGTGGTCATCAATGAGATCTTCTATGATCCCGACGGGTCGGACGCGGGATGCGAATGGGTGGAGCTGTATAACAACGGCGCCTCCGCCGTCAATCTGTCCGGCTGGTTCCTCCAGGCGGACGTAAACGGCGTTTGGACCACCACTACGTCGGCGGTCTCCGCGGTGCTGACGGGATCCATCGCTTCGCGGGGATATTACCTGGTGGCGGATTCCACTTACGCCACTTCTGCCGTCGAGGACCAGGTGCTCGTCACGGGGACGATGGGGATGTCCAATGCGTCGAGTAAGTCGGAGGGGGTCCGGTTGGTGAACGCGGCGTTGGTGGAGATGGACCGGTTGGTCTACGGCACTCCGGACGCCGACGGGATCGGTGCGGAGGGGGGCAGCGGGAACGAGGCGGGAAAGGTGGCCTCGGACAGCAGTCTGGCCCGCCGGGTGGACGGCGAGGACACGAACGTGAACAGGATCGATTTCATGGAGGACACGACGCCCACTCCCGGAACGGGGAACGATCCCGCCGGTTTCGTGCGGGCCGATGTGGAGAAGACCATCAGCTATCCCAACCCGTTCGCACCGGCACGGCACGGCACCGTCAAGATCAGCACCCCTCAATTCCTAGCCACCACTCTGACGGCGATCCGGATCTACAACATGGCCGGAGAACTCGTGCGCACTCTTCAGGAACCTCAATGGGACGGGAAGAACGACGACGGCGATCCCGTGTCGACCGGACTCTATTTCTATGTGATCGAGACCGGGCTCGGGAAGGCCCGGGGGAAAATAACAGTGGTCAGATAGTGGGATGGTGAATGGGAAGGGCAGAATAATCAAATAGTGGAGTGGTGTAAAAGTTGAATGGTAAAAGCAAAAGCGTGGAATGGTGAATGGTATAAGGGTGAAATAACGGAATGAAAACAAAAGTGAACTTAAATGATTATCGTCGGTTTAGAGAACTCTTGAGGGTTCTTTTAAATCGCTTTTCCATTTCACCATTCCACTGTTCCACCATTTTCCTTTTGCTCCTCTCTTCTCCTCTCTGGGCGGGGAAACGGTTCCAGACCACGGGGCAGGCCGGTTATCCGATCTTGAAAGTGCCCATGTCGGCGCGGGCCGTCGGTTTGGGGGAGGCGTTCGTCGGGGGGACCAACGATGCGGCGGCCATGGAATACAATCCGGCGGCGCTCACCACCATGAAGCGGATGCACTTGTCCGCCCTGCACATGATGTATTTCGGCGAGTCGAGTCTTTCCGGGTTCTCGCTGGGATCCCGGTGGGGGGGCAACGGCTGGGGCATCCATTACAGACAATTTTCCGCCGACGACGAAGCCCGGGATGTCCAGGGGACCAAGAGCGGCGATATCACCCATGCGGACACCGTGCTGGCGCTGGCTTACGCGCGGAGGTTCGGCAAACGGTTCAGCACCGGGATAGAATTCAAACAGGTCACGAGAGAGATACAGAAATCGTCGATCCTGGCCGGCGAGGAGGGGGTCAGCGTGGATAATTCCGTGATGGCGCTCGATCTCGGTCTCTTGTGGAAACTGCCGCGCAAGGCGACCCTCGGGGTGTCTCTGCAGAACATCGGTTCCGGCGCGGCTTTCCAATACAGCGGTCCCAAAGATTCAGCCGTGAATCCCTACAACGACAAGACCCAAGGCGCCACGGAGGCGTTGCCGCTCCAGCTCAGATTCGGCGGAGTGTTCCCGTTGGGTTCGATCAACTATTCCTGGGAAGTGCTCCAACCGAAAGACAACCGGGCCGCCGCCGCGTCGGGCGTGGAAGGGTTCCTGACCCCATCCTTCGTCCTCCGGGGAGGGCTCCGTTATCAGCGGTATCTGGATATCTCCATGGGTTTCGGCGTCGAGACCCGTTTCCTGTCGTTCGATTACTCGTTTTCTCCACGTATAGACCTTGGAACCGCGCATCGGGTCTCTCTGGGCATGCGGTTTTGACCCTCCTCTTCAAAATACCTGAAAAATCCACGCCGTCCCGGCTGTGGAACGGTTACCTATTCCTCATCTTCTGGTCCGCCGTCTTCTGCGCGGTGGTCTATCGTCATGAACTCAAACGTGACGAGGATGTCTTTGTGGAGACACGACAGCGTTTGATGAAGCATTATGCGGAGGATGTCTCCGATGCCTTGACGGTGGGAGACGACGTCCGCCTGAACAATCTCCTGCATCGGATGGCGGGGGAAGAATCCGGGCGTTACGCGTTCTTGGCGGGGTCCGATGGAACGGGACGGCAGGCCGGCGATCGGTATTTCCGGGGGAGTCCGGCGGACGATCGATTGGCGTCGCAGGCCCGGCTTGCGGATCGGGTGTTGGTCTTGTCGGAGGACGGGTCGGACCGGATGATCGAGCTCGTGTCGCCGGTCTTCGTTCAAAAGAAACGGTGGGGTGTGCTGCGCTGGGGGGTGTGGACGACGTCGTTGGAGTGGAGGGCCCACCGGATATTGACGGCGGTCCTGATGATGGGAGTCTGGTTCATCGTGGTCTCCGGCGTCGGGGTCTATTGGGCGGAGAAAAAGAAGAAGGTCCCGGAGTCGGAGAGGGTCCCATGAGGCGGTTCCTCGCCGTTGGCGTGCTTTTATCGGGGTTCGCCGTCGATCTGATGGCGCAGGTCTATGAAGTCCGCATTGACGCGGAAGGGGATGCGAAGGCCAGTGCCGAGATCCGCCGATGTCTGAAGACCGCCTACGGTTATTACTACGATGGGAAATATTTCTGGGCGGTGGAGCATTGGCAACGGGTGTTGCGGACGGATCCGTCTCAAAAGACGGCGCAACGATGGAGTTCCCTCCTCTATGACAACTGCGGCGTCAAATTGGGGCGGGTCGATCTCCGTCGGCTTCCGACCAAAGAACGGACCCTCCTCGGGATCTCCCCGCCCCGGACGGAAGACGAAAAGTTGTATCTGGAAACGCTCCAGGCGTTTTTGGAGGAGGATTACGGAGCGGCCTGGGACGGTTGGATGAGATTGAGCCGTTGTCCTCGATACGCCGATGAGGTGCAGTGGCTGTTGTGGGGCCCGCAAGCGAAGTATTATCAATCCTCCTGGGAGGAACGCCGGCAGACCGCCGCCCGGTTTCGGGAAACGTATTCTTCGTGTTTTGCCCGAAGGGGGGGCATCGTGAAAAAGGGGGGGACGTCGGTTTTCCGTCGGTCCGGCGGGGCGGGGCCTCATCTCCTGTCGGCCGTCTACGCGCAGACCACGCCGTCCTTCTCCGGCGATGGAATGACGATCTATCAGGAGCGGTGCGAACCGTCCCTCGACCCTCTGGTGGGGTTGGACCGGCCGGTCCTCGATCGATATCGCAAGGCGCTTTCTTTTTACTGCGCCGGACGCTGGAAAGAAGCCCTCGCCTGGTTCAGGAGCGCTTCCTCCGGACCTGTCCCCCATCTCCCGTCGGCGCGGTCGGCCCGCCGTCTGTCCTGGCTTTACCCCGCGACGGAGAGGAAAATGATCGTGCGGGTGGATTGATCGGCTTTCCCGTGTCCGAAGACGGGGGAGCCGGGCTTCTTGGATAAAAAAAGTTGGGCAAACTTGTCGGCGACGTGATACAATATTTCCGTAGTCGAACCTAGAAACGAAAGGACACAGTTCATGGCGACACCCCGAAGCGGCGTGGGGCGGAAGCAGGTCAAAGAGATCCTTCTGGAATCCAAGATCATCACCGAAGACAAGCTTCAACCGGCCTTGGAGGAAGTCAAGAAGACGGAAAAACCTCTCCAGCAGGTCGTCGTGGACATGAAGCTGTGCGACAAGGTGGACGTGCTCCAAGCCCTGTCGAAAGAATGGCGAGTCAAGGCCGTGGATCTGGCCGAGATGGAGATAGATCCGGAAGTCGTCAAAATCATCCCCGAACAAACCGCCCGCCGCCATCTGGCGCTCCCCTTTGCGAAAGAAGAGACCGTCCTGCTGGTCGCCCTGGCCGACCCCCGAGACTTTTTTGTATCCGAAGACATCCACCTGAGGACCGGATTCGAGGTCCAGGGTTATCTCGCCATGCCCGAGGACATCCTCCGGGAGATCGACAAGGTCTACGGCGTCGTGGGCGCGAACAAGGCCCAGGAACTGATGAAGGGCCTCGAAGAGCAGCGCGCCGCCGAAGGCACGGCCGAAGGCGAGATGAAGCTCGAGAAGATGGAGCAGAAGGCCGATGTGGCCGACGTCGACGCCTCCGCTCCGGAGATCGAACGGATCGCCAACGCCATCATCCTCGGCGCCCTCCAGCAGAAAGCCTCGGACATCCACGTGGAACCTTTCGAGGATCCCGCCGGGAAGAATTCCCGCGTGCTGGTCCGTTACCGCGTCGACGGATTCCTCCGCGAGGCCGGTTTCCAGATCCCTTGGTCTTACCGCAACGCCCTCATGGCCAAACTGAAGATCATGACCAGTTCCATGAACATCACCGAACGCCGCATCCCCCAGTCGGGCCGCATCCAGGTCATGGCGAAGGGGAACCCCATCGAGTTCCGCGTCGAGATCGTTCCGACGGTGTACGGGGAGTCCTGCGTCATGCGTATCTTGGACCGGAAAGCCGTCCAGGTGGACATCAAGGCCCTGGGGTTCATGCCGGATACGCTGGATAAGTTCCTGGGATTACTCCAGGGTATCGGCGGAAAGAAGAACTATGGGTTGGCGCTGGTCTGCGGACCGACCGGAAGCGGAAAATCCACGACCCTGTACGCCGCGCTCAACCACATCAACCGGCCCGACCTGAAGATCCTCACGGCGGAAAACCCCGTGGAATACAACCTTGACGGGATCGTCCAGGTGCAGGTGAACCCGGACCTGAAACTGGGCGAGGACAAGTGTTTCGATTTCGCCACGGCGCTCCGCTCGTTCCTGCGTCTCGACCCCGACGTTATCATGGTCGGAGAAATCCGGGACCAGGAGACCGCTCACATCGCCATGGAAGCCGCCATGACGGGTCACCTCGTGTTCTCCACCATCCACACGAACGACGCCCCGTCGTCCATCTCGCGTCTGACCGACATGGGCGCCCAGTCGTTCATGGTGGCCACGACCATCAAGTGCGTTTTGGCCCAGCGGTTGTGCCGCCGCATCTGCAAGGACTGCAAGGAGAAGAAGGACATCTCCCCCGAAGAGATCGAGGTTTTTAAAGTGCATTCCGTGGAACTTCCCGCCGACGGCAAGATCTATAAGGGGAAAGGGTGCACCACCTGCCAGGGCACCGGATATAAAGGCCGCTGCGGCATCCATGAACTGCTCGTCATGGATGACATCGTCCGTGAGGCCACGTTGAAGGACGTCTCGGCGGACAACATCCGGAACGCGGCCGTTCAACGGTCTCCGCAGAAGATGCGTCTCATGGTCCAGGACGGTCTGGAAAAAGTCAAGATGGGCTACACCACCGTTCGCGAGGTGCTGGGCGGAAGTGGGGACTAAATCCTCGGATACGGGAGTCTGTCCTCGTTGCCGGTCGGCTGTCCCTCGCGGTTCCAAGTTTTGTCCCCATTGCGGTCATTCCCTCCTCGATCATAACCCCCCGTTGTCCCACTGGGCACTCGAAGACATCTTCGAGATCGTCCGCACCATCTCATCCACCCTCGACCTGGACATCCTGCTCAAGAAAATAGGACAGGCGGCCGAACATCTGACCGACGCGGAGGCCTCGTCGATCCTCCTCCTCGACGAATCCCGAAAGAACCTCTATTTCAAAGTCGCCACCGGCGATAAGGGCAGTGTCATCAAGAAACACACGGTCCCCGTCGGCATCGGTCTGGCCGGGTGGGTGGCCCAATACTGGAAACCCATCATCGTCAACGACGTGAAGAGGGACGACCGCTTCATGAAGCAGATGGACACGTCCACGGGGTTCGTGACGCGGTCCGTGCTGGCGGTGCCCATGATGATCGGAGGCGACCTGATCGGCGTCTGCGAGTCGGTGAACAAGAAGTCCGGACCGTTCACCGAGGATGACAAGAACTCCCTCCAGAACCTGGCGAACTTCGCGGCCGTCTCCATCATGAACGCGAAACTGGCCGAGACCCAGCAAAACTTCTTCAGCAATACCATCGAGATCCTCATCGCCGCCATGGAGGCCAGCGATCCCCATTACATCGGCCACCCGACCCGCGTGGCGGAACTGGCCTGCGCCATCGGCCGTCGCATCGGCATCGAGGGACAATCCTATCGCGACCTGTATTACGGCGCGCTCCTCCACGACATCGGGCTCCTGGCGGTCAACCATCAGGTCCTCTCCAACCAGATCAGCGGGCTTTCCCGTGAACGGAGCGCCGAGCGCATCCACCCTGTCCTGGGAGCCGAACTCATCCGGGGGGTCAAACTGCTCAGCGGAGTGGTCCCCCTGGTGAAACATCACCACGAATTGTGGGATGGGTCCGGTTTTCCGGACCGCTTGGCCCGGGAAAACATCCCTCTGGGAGCGAGGATCATCTGCCTGGTGGAACATCTGGAGGAGATCCGGTTGTCCGGCGTGAAGGGGCTGGACCTGGAGCCGATGCAGATCCAGCTGGCGAAGAACGGCGCCGGCGTGAAATTCGACCCCGATATCGTCAAGGCCTATCTGACACTGACCATCGCCCGCCACTCGATGGAAGTGCTCTGAAGGCGCTCCCCCCTCGTTTTTCCATGAGCGCATCGAACCGGCTCCGGGGTCTCTATCCCGCCCTGTTGATACTGTCTTTCTTCTCTGTCATCGTCCTCCATGGCATCCTGACCCTGTCTCCCGCCTGGGACGAGATCGTCTATCCCGCCGCCGGATACACTCAGCTGAAGACCGGCGCGATCCACGTCAACACCGAACACCCTTTCCTATCCAAACTCCTCTACGGAGTCCCGTTGCTCGTCCTGAACCCCGCACTTCCGTCGATGGATGTGAAGGATCCTTATCGTTACGGGTATGACTTCACCTTCAAGAACAGGGTCCCTCCCCTGACGCTCATCCTGTGGAGCCGTGTTCCCGCCCTGGTATTTTTCATCCTGACCGGGCTGGCGATCTTCGGCGGTTTGAGGCGGCTGGCCGGTCAGTCGGCGGGGTTGGCCGGATTGATGGCTTTCTGCGCGACGCCCATCTTCCTGTCCCGGGCGGAGTTCGCCCTCTTGGAGATGCCCATGTATTTCTTCATGGTTGCCTCTCTCGCGCTCCAGGAGGCCTGGCGGAGGACGGGGCGGAGAGGATGGTTGTGGGGGTGCGGGATCGCCCTGGGAGCCGCCCTCTTGTGCAAGATGGCCGCGATCCCCGTCGTCGTGACGGTGTTGTTGATGGAACTGGTGTTCATCCCCGGTCAAAAACAGGTGACGGCGCGGTTTCTGAACACGGTCATCGTTTCGACGGCGTGTTTGCTGACATTCAGCCTGTCCTATGCGATCTGGGGAGGCGGTCTCGCGGCGCTCCGGCATGTGGTGGAAACGTTGATCGGGTTCCAGAAAGAACCTTTCTATCCCTTTTATTTTTGGAACGGACGGATGCTGCACAATCCGCCGTCGCCGGTATCCTGGTTCAGTTTTGCCGTCAAAGCCCCGCCGTTCCTCCTGCTCCTGGCCGTGATCGGCTTATGGCAGTGGGACCGGAGCGGGAAGAACCGTCCGATCCTGACGACACTGCTCGTTCTGGTCGTCGTCACGTTCATGATCGTCTTGTCCGCCCGGGACGCCGTCTCTTCGGTGCAGATGTCGGCGGTCTATCTGGGCGTGGCCGGCGCGGTCAGCGGCGTCTCCCTGCTTTTTTCGTCTGAGGGAAAACGTTTCTGGAAGGGAACGGTCATTTTCCTGGCCCTGTGTCATTTTCTCGACGTGGGTTCCGTCCACCCGAATTATCTGGCGTATTTCAGTCCGTTGGTCGGCGGATCGGACCGGGGATACCTGTGGCGTTCGGATTCGGATCAGGACTGGGGACAGTCCTTGCCGGCCTTGGCCCGATATCTCCGTCGGCAAGGGGATCCTGAAGTCCTCTTGGCCTACAGCGGCGCGGCCGACCCTCAGCGTTATGGCATCCGTTATCAGGACCTGTGTTCTCCAGCTTTGGTCAGCAAGATGCACACGGGACAGAACGTCCGCGAGGAGGGGGAAACCGTCTATGTCGCGCTCGGCGCGAAAGTGATCCAATCCGAGACGCGGTTGATCGGATGGATATGGGAGAACAGGATGCCCTTGGAAATAGTGGACCAATGCTTTTTTGTATATGATATATCCCGGGATGTGGAAGCATTCCGATGGATGGGATTCGTCTATGCCGCACAGAACCGCTTTGAGAAAGCCCTGTGGGCCTTTCGCAGGGTTCAGAAGATGGGACGAACCGTCCCCGACGATCTGGAAATGATCGGTCGGCTTGAGAAAATCATCGAAGATCAGAACGCCACAGGGTCTCGTCCCGCCGCCAGTTCAGATGGGACAGCCGAATCAAAACAGGAGGATCAACCATGAGCGAGACGCCGATCACACCGTTGGGACACATCCGGGTCCTGGATTTTTCCAGGGTCCTGGCCGGGCCTTTCACTTCCCAGATCTTGGCCGATTTCGGCGCCGAAGTGATCAAGATCGAGAATCCTGACGGGGGAGATGACACCCGGGCCTGGGGCCCCCCGTTCCTGAACGGCGAGAGCGCGTATTTTCTTTCCGCGAACCGTGGAAAGAAATCGGTCACGATGAACTTGAAAGAAGAGAAGAGCCGGAAATTGGTGTTGAACCTCATCACAAAGTCCGATGTCATCCTTGAAAATTTCCGCCCGGGCACGATGGACCGTCTGGGCTTCGGGTATCCGTCGGTGGCGCAGATGAACCCGAAGATCATCTATTGTTCCATCTCCGGATACGGTCAGACGGGGCCGTTCAAAGATAAACCGGGTTACGACCTGGTCGCCCAGGGGATGTCCGGCGTGATGGCCTTGACGGGAGAGACGGACGGTTCACCCTTTAAAGTCGGCACGTCCATCGCCGATCTGGTGGCGGGACTCTATGCCATGCAGGGGATCCTGCTGGCGTTGGTGGCCCGTGAACGCACCGGCAAGGGGCAACGCGTGGATGTGTCTCTGTTGGATGGACTGGTGTCGCTCCTGTCCTATCAGGCCGGGATCTATTTCGCCACCGGACAGGCCCCGACGCGGCGGGGAAACCAGCACCCGACCATCTGCCCCTACGAGACGTTGAAGGCCTCCGACGGTTATTTCAATGTGGCGGTGGGGAACGAGAAGTTGTGGGCGTTGTTCTGCAAGCTGATCGGCGAAGAGGCGCTCGCTTCCGACGACCGGTTCAAGACCAATTCGGACCGGGTCAAGAATAGACCTGCGTTGTTGAAAATATTGGATGGGGTGCTGATCAAGAAAAAAGTGCAGGAATGGATGACACTTTTCGACAAGAACGGGATCCCCGGCGGCCCCATCCTTCCGTTGAACGAAGCGCTGACCCACCCGCACGTGCTGGCGCGGGAGATGGTGCTGGAGGGGGACCATAAAAAAGCGGGGAAGATCAAGATGTTGGGCGTTCCGGTGAAATTATCCGACACCCCCGCCCGTCCGGACGGTGTTCCACCCTTACTGGGTGAGCATACCGACGAGATATTTAAGAAATATTCCGACTGAGGGGGGAATCCCGTGACGAAAAACGAGATATTGGAATTCATCAACAAGAATCAGGCGTGCCATCTGGCCACGGTGGAGGACGGTCGCCCGCGCGTGCGCGGGATGCTGGTCTATCGGGTGGACAAGGACGGACTGGTGTTCCATACCGGGACCACCAAAGACCTCTACCGCCAACTGATGACGAATCCCGCCGTAGAGTTCTGTTTCGACAGCCCCGACCGGAGCATCCAGGTCCGCGTGAGCGGGATCGCCGAGATATCGAAGGACGCCGCGCTGAGGGGCGAGATCGTCTCTCAACGTCCTTTTCTGAAGAAGATCGTCGACGAGCATGGGGAGGAACTGCTGGCCGTCTTCGTCGTGAAAAAACTGAAGGCGTCCGTCTGGACCTTCGCCGTGAACTTGGCTCCCAAGGAGTGGGTCGACCTGGACTAGGATTTCCGACGGGCCTCGGCCGTTTCGGGGGCCCCGCTCTTGTCAATGGATTCCAGAAGACCTAAAATTCGGCAATGGAATCTCCCATCGACGAGCTGATTCGCAGGCACGACAACTTTCAATTCGAGATCAAGCTGGGCTACGACCTCAACCGGCAGCGGAAAAATGACCGATACAAGGTCGAGTTTTATTTCTTTTTCCCGGCCAATCTGGACGTCAACGAGACCACCTATACCAAGCAGCAGTTTTATCGCGACAGACTCCTCTACATCCGTTTCAAAACCCCCGATTTCTCATTGAGGGCGTTGACGGACCCAGGACAATCCGCTTCTCCCCTGAACAAAATCTCCGCCAAGTTAGAATCATGTTCCTCAGGAGGATTGCCGGAGACCCAGAGGAGTCTGGAATACGAGATCCAGCTGTTGGGATGTGTTTTTAAGAGCGCGCTCCGCGATCACGCGCTTTCCATCGAAAAAAGTCTCCGACGGGGTCCTGAATCTCCGTCTGATCAATGCCGGGAGGACGGCTCGGGTTTATTGGGGGAATACATCCGCGAAACGCGCCGAATACTGGCGATGTACCGTTCTTACCGGGATCGTTTCCAGCCGTCGATTTTGCCGGAGAGATTGATCAACTGTTATGTTTTCACCGATGAATATCTCAGTCTCTTGATGGAAGGGCGGACGTATCAGTTACTGAAGTTCATCCGGGAGAGGCCGTCCGTCCCGTCTGTTGTGAAGGATGCGGAGCCGTCACTTCTCTCGATCATCCAGGAGGAGATCGCCTATCGGCGGGAGCGGGGATATCCATCCCTCCTTCAGCCGGATCGAGACAACGAGGTCTTCGTTTTTCGGATGAGTGTTTTGAAGAAGTATATCTCGTCCATCCTCCACCTCCCGATCGAGAGGTGCGAGGACAGTTTCGGGCTTCGGCAGATGGCGATGGCCATCGGGGCGGGGATCGCCATGGTGTTCGCCACTTCGATCGCCTTCTATTACCAGCGTATCTATGGAAACCTTTCTCTCTCCTTTTTCATCGCCTTGGTCATCAGTTATATGTTCAAGGACCGGATCAAGGCCCTCACCCAGAACTATTTCCTCCAGAAGCTTTCCCGGCATCTTTTCGACCATCATATCGATATTTTCGACCATTTCAACGGGGAGAAGATCGGGCGGTGCCGGGAGAGTGTTCAGTTCGTCAAGGAATCGATGGTCGATACCCGGATACTCCGTTTGAGGAACCGGGACCACATCACGGAGATCGAGAACGGTTGGCAGAAGGAAAAGATCCTCTACTACGTGAAGGAGACGACTTTGAATCCGGGAGACGTCATGCGGAATCAATCCCGGAAGTCCGCCGTCACGGATATCTGCCGGTTCAATATCCGGAACTTCCTGCGGAAGATGGACGATCCCCGCACGACGTTGTTTCGCTTGGAGGGAGAGGGGTGCCAGGAGGTTCAGGGAACCCGGGTTTATCACATCAACATCGTCGTCAAATTCGCCGTGTCGTCGCGGGTCCGATATGAACGCGTCCGGTTGGTCCTGTCACGCGACGGAATCAAACGGATCGAGCCGGTCGGCGGCGAAACTCCTTCCGCTGACTGATATAAAATCGAGGATCGGTCCCGCCGTCGCCTCACTAAAATCACCTTCCGCCCGCCCTCAAAATTTGGTAGTTTTGTAAGCGCCATCCTATGAATAAGAAAATCACCATTGTCGGAGCCGGAAACGTCGGCGCCACCTTAGCTCAACGCCTTGCGGAAGCCGAACTGGCCGATATCGTCCTCGTCGACGTCCCACAGACCGAAGGGATGCCGGCGGGCAAAGCGCTCGACATCCAGCAGGCGGGCCTCATCTATGGGTATGACTGCCGTGTCCGGGGATCGACGGATTACGACCTCTCCCGGGATTCCGACATCGTGGTGATCACGGCCGGTGTGCCGCGCAAGCCGGGGATGAGCCGGGACGACCTCCTCTCCACCAACGCGAAGATCGTCCGCGCGGTGACCGAACAGGTTGTCCGCACCTCCCCCAACGCCATCCTCCTCATCGTCTCCAACCCGTTGGACGCCATGTGTTACGTGGCCCTGCAAGTCTCCAAATTTCCCAAACATCGAGTGATCGGCATGGCCGGGGTCTTGGACTCGGCCCGGATGGCGGCTTTCGTGTCCGAGGCGCTGAACGTGTCGGTGGAGAACGTCCAGCCGATGGTGCTGGGCGGCCATGGCGACACCATGGTCCCGATCCCGCGTTTGACGACGGTGGCGGGCGTCCCGGTCACGGAACTGATGCCGAAAGAGAAGCTGGACGCCATCGTCCAGCGAACGAGAGACGGCGGGGCCGAGATCGTGAGACTGCTGAAGACCGGCTCGGCCTATTACGCTCCGTCGGCCAGCGTGGCGGCGATGGTGGAATCGATCTTGAAGGACAAAAAGAAGATCATGCCCTGCGCGGTCTATCTGCAGGGGGAATACGGGATTTCGGACGTGTTCGCCGGAGTCCCGGTCAAGCTGGGTTCCCGCGGAGTGGAGGAGATCATCCCCCTGGAACTGACGGGCGACGAACAGTCGGCCTTGAAGAAGTCCGCCGAGAGCGTGAGGGACCTCCAGGAAACGCTGAAACGGATGGAGGTCTTGAAATGAACGCGGGACCTTCTTTTCGTCGGGCCGAACGGCCTTGAATCCAATGTTGCTCGCGGTCGACATCGGGAACACGCAGATCGCCTTGGGCCTCTTCAAGATGGACCAGGGCAAGACCGTCAAGGGGAACGTGTTCTCCTGGCGGATGAAGACCGACCGGGATTCCACGGCCGACGAATACGGGATCAAGATTCTGGACCTGTTCCATTACGCGTCGGTGGAATCCGCCGCGGTCAAGGGATTGATCATCGCCAGCGTCGTCCCTCCCTTGGACAGACCGTTCCACGACATGGCGAAGAAATATTTCAAGCGGGACGCTCTTTTCATCGAACCCGGAGTCAAGACGGGCATCAACATCCTCTACCACTCGCCCTCGGAGTTGGGGGCGGACCGGATCGTGAACGCCGTCGCGGCCTATGACATGGTCAAAGGCGCGGCCATCGTGGTGGATTTCGGCACCGCGACCACGTTCGATTGCATCACTCAAAAAGGCGAATATCTGGGGGGGATGATCGCGCCCGGCATCCTCATGTCGTCCGAAGCGTTGGCCGAGAAGACCGCGAAACTTCCCCGCGTGGACGTCCATGCCCCCAAGTCCGTCATCGGCAAGAGCACCGTGGAGAGCATGCGGGCCGGCATCTTTTACGGGTATATCGGTTTGGTGGAGGAGATCGTCCGTCAGTTGAAGAAGGAGATGGGGGGCACTCCCAAGGTCCTGGCCACGGGGGGATTGGCCTCCCTGATGGCCCCTTCGACGAAGTGCATCAAGAAGGTCATGCCGGACATGACTTTGGAGGGACTTCGCCTGATCTGGGATATGAACAGCAACGGTTGACAATTGGGACTTTTGTGGAAAACCTTGTGGGTAAGTTCTTAAATTTGGCTTAAAAAGATGTAAATGAAATCGGTAGCTGTGAATATATTCACATGCTGGGGGTATAAAAGTATGAAAAAAATGAGGTTTTTGACCGCTGTTTTAGTGGTCTTTATGGCCGCAATTCCGTCTATGGCGGCTGTTCAGGATGACATCCGGTCCGATTCGGCTCTGATCGGAAAATGGTTCGGAAAACAGATCGGGGAAGCCATCGCTTTCAACGGTGCTTCCAACCCCCAATTGCCCGGAAACGTGTGCAAACTGCTCGGTGCGGAGGTCGGCGTTTCGGGAGTCGTGAGCGTCAGCCAGTGGGACACGGACGAATTCCGGAAGTTGCCCCTGTCGTCGTTCGATAACGCGAACAAGGACGTCATCTCTCTCCCGAAGGACATCCCGCTCCCCTCTTGGGTGGCCCACGCGAAGGTCGGATTGCCGTTGGGCTTGGATCTGGGCGTCAAATATGGGACTTTCGACATGGATAAAAAGACGGCGGATTCAAAATCGGAGTTCAGCAACTCCGTCACGGGGGTGGAGATTCGCAAGCGGCTCATCGGCGGTGACGGCCTGTCGGACGCGGTCATCCCGGATCTGGCGCTGAGCGTGGCCTACGACATGATCTCCGGCGACGTGAAACGCACCGAACCGTATGGAGCCGCTCTGTTGGGCGGGCAGACGCTGACCGCCGACACCACCTGGAAATCGGAATGGGACGTCAAGACGATCACGGCGCGCCTGGTCCTCAGCCAGAAGATCCTGATCGTGACGCCGTTCATCGGCGGCGGCGTGACGGCCAACTCCGGCGACGTGGAGACCACGGTCCAGACGCTCGGCACCGTGTCCACCGGCGGTGTGGTGGCCGAATCGGTCAAAGAGAAGGTGAAGATCAACAACTCCAACGTCCATTTCCTGGGCGGCGTGGAGATCGCTCTTTTTCCCTTGGTGCGGCTGAACGTGAGCGGCGTCACGGGAGGGGATCATAAAGCGGTATCGGCAGGCCTTCGGGCTCAATTTCGTTGAAATCACAGAGGAGGATGTCATTCATGAGTAAAGCACGTCAATCGATGGTATGGGTTACCGGTCTGGCGGTCGTTCTGGCTTTGTCTTCTTGCGCCACCACGCCGAAAATCACGCGGACCGGAGCGGATGAACAGATCGACCTGAGCGGGAACTGGAACGATACGGATTCCCAATTGGTGTCCCAGGAGATGATCCAGGACGCTCTCGGCCGTCCCTGGCTGGATGATTTCACGACGGCGAAAAAGAACAAGCCGCGCGTGATCGTCGGACAGGTGATGAACAAGAGCCACGAACACATCAACACGGAGACGTTCGTGAAGGATCTGGAGCGGGAGTTGACCAATTCCGGCCGGGTGAAGTTCGTCGCCTCGAAGGAGCAGCGCAATGAGCTTCGGGAGGAACGGATGGACCAGGCCCAGAACGCCAGCATGAGCACCGCCAAGAGCATGGGCAAGGAAGTCGGGGCGGACTACATGGTGAAGGGGCAGATCAACACGATCCTCGATGCCGCCGGCAAGATGCAGCTCAAGTATTATCAGATCGAGCTGGAATTGATCGATGTGGAGTCCAACGAGAAGGTCTGGATCGGCCAGAAAAAGATCAAGAAGGTCGTCCAGCAGAGAGGTTCAAAGTTCTAATACGGGCGGTCTGACCGCCTGAACGAGGGTCCGGGTCTTTCCCGACGAGGGGGAGGCCCGGACCCCCCACGTTTTTCCAAAGAGGGGCGCTTCTATGATGAAACGAATGTATCGCATGGGTTGGCTGAGAATCTTCGTGTTGAGCGCGGTGCTGTTGTCCGCCTGCGCTTCCCCGGGCGGCATCTCCAAGAACCTGAACAATCTGGTCGGGGCCGGGAAATATCCGGAAGCCGTGATCCTGGTGGAAAAATCCAAGGAGTCCAACTACGGCAAGAAGAACGCGCTCCTCTATTACCTGGACCTGGGCATGCTCCAGCATGTGGCCGGACAATACGAACTGAGCAACCGGTCGTTCGAAGAAGCCAAACGCCTGGCCTATGAGCTCTTCACCAAGAGCGTCACGACGGAGGCCTCCACGTTCCTGGTCAGCGATAACATGCGCCCCTATTACGGCGAGGATTTCGAGCGGGCGTTGATCCACGTGTTCTCCGCCCTGAACTACATCTATCTGGGCCAGTCCCAGGAAGCCATGGTGGAAGCCCGCCAGGTGGATTTCCTCCTGACGAAACTCCAGACGGATTACGGCTATAAGAACGTCTTCAAGGAAGACCCGTTCGTGCGCTATTTCATGGGGATGCTGTTCGAGAACCAGGGCGAGTTGAACGAGGCCTATATCTCTTATTGGAAAGCGCTGGAGGCGTATGAGAACGCGGTGAAACCGTTCGGCTTGACGATCCCGCGCCAGCTGGTCGCCGACGCGTTGCGCGCGGCCCAGCGTCTCGGTTTTACCGACGAGATCGACCAGATCAAGAAACGGTGGGGCAGCGCCGCCTCCGTGGTGCCGGGGCCCCTCCCGAAAGGGTCCGGGGAACTGGTGCTCTTCAACTACAACGGGTTGGCGCCGCACAAGGTGGACCTGAATTTCGAGATCGCGTTCGGAAAGGGATGGGCCTACGTCACCGCCGCCAAGGTGGAAGGCGAGGACCAGAAGAAGGTGTCCGAAGCCTCGTCCATCGCCAAGACCATCGTGGCCGACGAGATGGTGAAGATGTCTTTCCCGAAATACGAACCGACCTCCTATAAGATCCGCGGGATGAGCGTCACCGTCCCCGGCGTGAGCGAGGCGGTCCATTCCGCCGAAGTGGTGGAGGACATCGGCGCGTTGGCCGTGAAGAGTCTCGACGACCGGATCAACCGCGTGCGCGCCAAGACGATCGCCCGCGCCGTGCTCAAGTTCGTCCTCGCCAAGAAGACCGGCGAGGTCGTGAGCGAGAAACGGGGGGAACTGGCCGGCTGGCTGGCCAAGAAAGCCCTTCAAGTGGCCGCCACCGCCACCGAACAGGCGGACAAGCGCTGCTGGCAGTCCGTTCCCGACAAGGTGCAGATGGCGCGCATCGTCCTTCCGGCGGGGGAACATCAGCTGAAACTCACCTTCCGCGACGCCGACGGAGACGCGGTGGGGACACAGGATTTGAGCGTGAAGATCGTGGCGGGACGTAAAACGTTCGCCAGCGTGCGGTCCGCTCAGTGACAAAGGGGGAATAACATGAAGAGAATCTGTCTCGGTTTATTGTGCATCGCCTTATCGGTGACGGCCGCGTCGGCCGCTAAAAAGCCGGCTTGGATCACGGGGGCCGACAAGAACTATCCCGACCAGACGTTCATCCTCGGCGTGGGGATCGGCCGAGACATCGATTCGGCCCGGTCTGCCGCCCGCGCGGAGATCTCCAAGGTCTTCCAGGCGCGCGTCCAACAGTCCGTGACCGACGTCCAATCGGAAGGCACCCAGACCGGCGGGAAGAAACCCGTCATGACCGGCAGCCAGTCGACGGAGATGAAGACCCGCGTGGCCACCGACGGCCTGCTGGAGGGAGTGCAGATCGCCGAGACCTGGTTGGACGAGAAGGCCAAGACCCATTATGCGCTCGCCGTGCTCGATAAGATGAAGATGCGGGCGGCCCTCTCCGGGCAACTGACCGAGATCGAGGAGAAAATGGAATCCTATCTGGGCCAGGCGAAAGCGGCGACGAGCCCCCTCGAGAAGGCCAAGGGTCTTTCCCAGGCGCTCAAACAGATGGACCTCAAGGAACCGATCCTGGCGAGGAAGCGGATCGTGGACCCGAGTCCCATGCCGGATCTTCCGGGGAGCCTGTCCCGTCCCGAGATCGAGAAACAGTTGGGTGACGCTCTGGGCCGGATCCAGTTCGTCGTCGACGCCGGGAAGGACGACCAGGGCGCCCGGATCCACGAGCTGGTGAAAGCCGAGATCACGAAGAAGGGATTCAAAGTGAGCGATACGGCCGCCGCGACCGCGCCGGAATCGCCGGTGATCGTCGTGAAATGCCGCCTGTCCGTCGAGCCGTACGACCGGGGGAATCCCCAGTGGAAGTTCTTTCTTTGGAAAGGCACATTCGAGATGTATGATGGCGTCGGTGGGAAGATGTTGTATTCCTCAGCCCCCACCGGAGAGGAGGGCCATCTCACGGAGAGCGGCGCTCAGACCAAGGCCAAGACCGTCGGGGAACAGGCGTTGGCGGCCGAAGCGGGGCAGCGCATCTCGGATTACGTTTTTGGACAGTAGAGCAGGGGCAGTTTCGTAATATATCAATCAGAGGAGGAATGATTCACATGAATAGAATGCATTGGAAGACTTTGGGCATCGTCTTGGCCGGAGCGTTGTTGGCCGGCTGCGCGTCAGGCCCGAAGAAGCCGGATTGGGTCATCAAGGGAAGCGGCGCGTTCCAGGACGCGGGAAAAAAGGTGCTGTACGGAGTGGGAGTCGCCGAAGGGATCCGTTCCGAAGCGTTGAGACGGACCACCGCCGACAACCGCGCCATGGCCGATATCTCCAAGCAGATCTCGACCCTGTCGACCTCGCTCATGCGCGATTACATGGGCTCGACCAGCGTGCCCGCGGCTGAAAAAGAGAGCGGCGAACAATACATCGAGAACACCATCAAGACGTTCGCCTCGAACACGTTGTCCGGAGTCAAGGTGATCGACCGGTATGAAGACGAGAAGAAAGGGACGCTGTATTCCCTCGCCTCGTTGAATATCGACGATCTGAAGGCGACGGCCGATCAGATGAAGGAACTGAGCCAGGGTGTGAAGGAATACATCAAGGCCAACGCGGAAAAGGCGTTCGATAAGCTCGAAACGGAACAGACGAAGAGCGCCCAATAAACTCGCAGTCATTTCAAACAGAAGGCTCGGCTTATTCGTAAGCCGGGCCTTCTGTTTGGTGAGGACCCCATGACCCGTCCGCGTCATCCCGTCAAGATCGTCGTCCGGATACTCCTCGTCCTCTTTTCCGTCGAGGCCGCGCTGTGGCTGACCGGAAGGATCGGCCTGTCTGTCTTTGAATATCGTCTCCGACTGGACTCGGGTCGTTCGTCGGGCTTGTTCCGTATCCTATTTCTCGGCGAATCGACGATGCAAGGTTCCTCTTTGATGGAGCCTCGCCGGGATCGTTTCTCCAGCCTTGTTCAGTATCGAATCAACGCGATGCCGACGGTCCGTCCAACCCATTGCATCAATCTCGGCTTTGCCGGCATGGGGTCGGGTCTCATGCTGGCCCGCTTGAAGATGAATCTCCTGTTCTACGAACCGCAGATCGTGGTCATTCAGGCCGGCAACAATGCGGAGATGGGGAACCTGGCCTCCTATATCCATCTGTTGGGGACTGAGTCCCGCATCTCCCGGGAAACGCTGAAATCAATCCTTACCCTGTTTCAAAATCTGCGGACCGTCCGATTCATTAACACTGTTTTGGACGTGGTGCTGAACGCCAATACGGATGATTTCCGTCGGAAACATCAGAGATATCTCAACAGCGCGCACTTTAACAGGCTCCATGTGGAAATCAATGTGGCCAATATCGGAAAGATGATCGATCTTGTCAGGGGTTCGGGGGCTCGGGTCGTCCTGTGCAATTATTTCGAATCGGGCGCCAACGAGTTCTTGGACGAGATCAAGGCCGACAAGAACGTCGTCTTCTGCGACAACCGGGACGTCTATCAGGCTTCCTTGCGGAATCCCGGAGGATCGGATCTGATCAGTGTCGACGGTTGGCATCCGAACGAAAAGGGCCATCGCCTGATCGCGGAGAACCTCTATCAGACGATGCTCGACGCCGGTTACCTGGCCGACGTGCTTAAAAAATAGCGTTTCTCACCGAAAAACTTTCTTACCATTCTCTCCGGATCTGACGCGTTTGTCATGGCGGAACAGGTCCATTTTTGGTAAAATCATCGTCTTACGTGATTTTATAGCTTGGGCTGAGTCTGGTTTCAAGGGATTCCATTGGCTTCTGTTTCGGAAAATTACAGGTGTCTGCGCGACCGGATGGAGGAAGCCCTTCATCGGGCCGGACGGTCTTTGACAGAGGTGACCTGGGTGGCCGTGACGAAGAACGTGTCTCCGGAGGTCATCCGGCAGGCTTGGGATTGCGGCCTCCGGCATTTCGGCGAGAACCGCGTCCAGGAAGTGCAGCGCAAATGGTTGGACCCGTCGGGGCGCCGTTTCCTGGAAGACGTCACCCTTCATATGCTGGGTCATCTGCAGACCAACAAGTCCAAACCGGCCGCCCGGTTGTTCGACTCTCTTCAGTCTCTCGACGGCCTTCCCCTGGCGCAGATGTTGTCTCGGGAGTGCGTCGCCCGGGAGAAGACGCTCGATTGTCTCATCGAGGTCAAGGTCTCCGAAGAACCGACGAAGACGGGGGTCTCCCCGGAAGCCCTCGGCCTGTTGATGGCGGAAGTGTTGGCGCACCCGGCTCTGAGGGTGAGGGGATTCATGACCCTGGCCCCCTATTCGGACGATCCGGAGAAGTCTCGCCCCTATTTCAGGAAGCTCCGCGAGTTGGCGGAGATCCATCGAGGTTCGTTCTCGGGAGAACGGCCGGTCTTGTCGATGGGGATGTCGCACGATTTCGAAGTGGCTCTGGAGGAAGGGGCCACGATGGTCCGGATCGGGACCGCTCTTTTCGGCGATCGGCCGGCGATCCACAAAGGATGAACGATGCGTTCGCGTGAGGTGTGTTTCATCGGCGGAGGGAACATGGGGGAGGCCCTGATGGCGGGGATCCTGTCGTCGCGCCTTGTCAGCCCCTCCCGGGTCCTCGTCACGGACGTCCGTCCAGGCCGGTTGGCCCAGTTGAAGCGGAAATACGGCGTCGGGGTCGGAGTCGACAACGCGACGGCGGCCGCTTCCAGCCGGATCGTCGTTCTGTGCGTGAAACCGCAGCAGATGGAATCGATTTTGAAGGAGTTGGGACCGGTCCTGCGTTCCGATCAATTGGTGGTCTCCGTCGCGGCGGGTGTCCGGACGGGGCGGATCGAGAGGGCCCTCCGGAAACGGGTGCCCGTGATCCGGGTGATGCCCAACACCCCGGCCCTTCTCGGCGTCGGCGCGCTGGTGTATTGCCGGGGCCGGTTCGTGCGGAAATCACACGAGGTCTGGGCTCGGCGGTTGTTGGGATCGTCGGGGCGGGTGTGGACGGTGCGGGAAAAAGCGATGGACGCCGTGACGGCGTTGTCGGGCTCCGGTCCGGCCTATGTCTTTTATGTGGCGGAATGCATGGCGGCGGCGGGCCGCCGGTTGGGTCTGGCCGGAGCGCTGGCCGAATCGTTGGCCCGGCAGACCGTCTTCGGCGCGGGAACGATGCTCTCCCGCACGCAGGATCCGGCCTCGGTATTGAGGGCGCGGGTGACGTCCCCCGGGGGGACCACCGCCGAAGCCATCCAGGTTTTCGAATCGCTTCAGATGCGGAAGATGTTTCTTGAGGCCATGACGGCCGCTGCCCGCCGTTCGCGGCGGTTGTCCGGAAAATAAGATCAAAGTGAGGAAGGTGTCCCACATATGATTATCCGAGTCAGAGTCATACCAGATGCGCCCCGAAGTGAAGTGGTCGGCCGGATCGGTTCCACGGTCCGAGTCAAGGTCGCCGCCCCCGCCATCGACGGGAAGGCCAATGCAGAATTGACGGATTTTTTGGCGGATTTCTTCGAAGTGAAACGGCGCAACGTGAAGATCCTCCGGGGACAGAAGGGCAAGGAGAAGACCGTCGAAGTGAACGGCCGTACGGAAGAAGAGCTGGAAGAAGTCCTGGAAACGATCCCCTGACGCGAATTCCGCCATCGCCTCGGATCCGACTCCCTTGAAAAATCTCACCTATCATCCCGCGGTCTTGGCGTTCCGGTGGACCGGAACGTCCCTCCTGGTGCTGGAACAGAAACGACTGCCTCGTCGGGAAGAGTTCATCCCGTGCCGCACCTATGAACAGGTGGCCCGCTCCATCCGCGATATGTCGGTGCGGGGCGCGCCGGCCATCGGGTGCGCGGCGGCCTATGGGGTCGCCCTCGCCGCCCGCCAGAAAAATTTCAAAACGGTGCCGGAGTGGGTCTCCTATCTCCGGAAAGTCAAGAAGGTCCTCGCGGCCACCCGGCCCACCGCCGTCAACCTCTTCTGGGCGTTGAACCGGATGGAGGCCTGTTGGACCACCGCGCTCCTCGAGCGCGGCGAGGGGAAGAACCTCGGCGCCGCGCTGTCCCGCCGGCTCGCGGCGGAGGCGGACGGCATCTTCCGGGAGGATTTCGAGGGGAATCTCCGGATGGGACGTTACGGGGCGGCCCTCTTGAAGAAAGGGTCGGTCATCCTCACCCATTGCAACGCGGGGTCTTTGGCCACCGCCGGTCACGGCACGGCGCTGGGCGTCATCCGGACGGCGCATCGTCTCGGGAAGGTGAAGAAGGTCTTCGTGGATGAGACGCGCCCCTATCTGCAGGGAGCCCGATTGACCGCGTGGGAATGCCATCGGGAAGGGATCCCTTACGAATTGATCACCGACAACATGGCGGGCCATTTCATGAAGACCGAACGGATCGACGCGGTCATCGTCGGGGCCGACCGCATCGCGGCCAACGGGGACACCGCCAATAAGATCGGCACCTACTCGCTGTCGGTCCTGGCCCGTTTCCACGGGATTCCGTTCTATGTCGCGGCGCCCCGGTCCACCGTGGATCTTTCCATCCCCGACGGTTCCCATATCCCCATCGAGGAACGTTCCCGCGACGAGGTCGTCCGGGTCGGGAACACCTGCATCGCGCCTCCCCGCGTGGTCGCGCGTCATCCCGCTTTCGACGTGACTCCGTCCCGTCATATCGCGGCCATCGTCACCGACGTTGGCGTGGTCCGTTCTCCCTATGGGGCCGGTCTCCGGAGGATCAAAGGTGTCTAAACCCACGCCCCCGCCGTCCTCTCCGGCCCCCAAGAAGTCCGGCCCGAGTTATTCCCAGACGGTCAACCTGCCCAAGACGCAGTTCCCGATGAAGGCGGACCTGCCGAAACGGGAGCCGGAGTTCCTCACCTTGTGGGAAAAACAGGACGTCTACGAACGCCTTCTCAAGAAGAACCAGAAGACGGGCCGTTCGTTCTATCTCCACGACGGACCTCCCTACGCCAACGGACACATTCACATGGGGCACGCCCTGAACAAAGTCCTGAAAGACATCGTCATCAAATATAAATCGCTTCAGGGGTTCGCGTCCCCGTATATCCCCGGATGGGATTGCCACGGTCTTCCGATCGAGCACCAGCTCATGAAGGAGAAGGGGTGGGACAAGCGGAAGGTCTCCCGGGTGCCGTTCCGTCAGGAGGCCGCCCGTTACGCCGACCATTTCATCGACATCCAACGGCACGAGTTCAAGCGTCTGGGGATCCTGGGGGATTGGGACCATCCCTACCGCACGATGTCTCCGGATTACGAGTCCGCCATCGTCGATGTCTTCTATGAGTTGATGGAGAAGGGATACATCTACCGGGAGAAGAAACCGGTCTATTGGTGCGCCTCGTGTGAGACGGCCCTGGCGGAGGCGGAAGTGGAATACGAGACGAAATCGTCCGACTCCATCTTCGTCAAATTTCCCGTGGAACAATGGCCGCAGGCGCTGGAATCGCTGACGCCGTCCGGCACCGTCATGCGGACGTCGGTCCTGGTGTGGACGACCACCCCCTGGACCCTGCCCGCCAACACCGCGTTGGCTTTCCATCCGGAACGGACCTACGTGTTGTGGGAATCCGTCCGCACGAACGAACGGTTCATCGTCGGTGAACCGGGGCTGAAGGTGTTGAACGAACTGCTCGATCCCGCGAAAGAACCGATGAAGACCATCGACGGGTTGGAGTTGGAGGGGCTCGTCTGCCGGAACCCGCTCAACAACCAGACGTCCCAGGGCGTCTTGGCCGACTATGTCTCCTGGGAAGACGGGACGGGCATCGTGCACATCGCCCCCGGACACGGACAGGACGATTATCTGGTCGGCCGGGAATACGGCCTGCCGACGATCTCCCCGGTCAACGACCGGGGCCAGTTCGACGCCACCGTCCTGCCGAACACGCTGGCGGGAAAGAGCGTGTGGGAATCGAACGCGGTGATCTGCGACCAGCTCGCCAAGAGCCACATGCTCCTGAAGAAGGAGACGTTGACGCATTCCTACCCTCATTGCTGGCGCTGCAAGAACCCGATCATCTTTCGCGCCACCCCCCAATGGTTCCTGGGCG
This sequence comes from Elusimicrobiota bacterium, assembly GCA_022709755.1. GTDB lineage: Bacteria > Elusimicrobiota > Elusimicrobia > FEN-1173 > JAKLIF01 > JAKLIF01. The sequence goes on from JAKLIF010000008.1 coordinate 41,002, forward strand.
TCGAGAAAGAGGATTTGAGGAAGAAGATGCTGGAGGCCGTGGGCACCGTCACGTGGATCCCCGATTACGGGCGCAACCGGATCGACGGGATGTTGCAGAGCCGTCCTGACTGGTGTCTTTCCCGCCAGAGGTATTGGGGCGTGCCGATCCCGGTTTTCTATTGCGAGGAGTGCGGGGAAGTCCTGTCGGGCCGCGCGGTCAAGGACCATGTGGTCGGACTCATCGAGAAACACGGGACCAACGTCTGGTTCGAACGGTCGGCGGCCGACCTCCTTCCGCCGGGAACAGCGTGTTCCAAGGGGCACAAGGGCGGTTTCAAGAAGGAGGACGACATCCTCGACGTGTGGTTCGATTCGGGCGTCTCCTGGCGGGCCGTCCTGCAGAAACGGCTGGGGCTCAAGCCGGGAGACCGGCGGAACGTCATGTATCTGGAAGGGTCGGACCAGCACCGAGGCTGGTTTCAGACGTCGTTGATCCCGTCGGTGGCCCTCCACGGCGCGGCTCCCTATGAAAAAGTCCTGACGCACGGTTTCGTGATGGACGGCGACGGTTACAAGATGTCCAAATCCGCCGGGAACGTCATCGCGCCCCAGGAGATCCTGGATAAATACGGGGCCGACGTGCTCCGTCTGTGGGTCGCCATGAGCGATTATCGCGAAGACATCCGTCTGTCGCAGAAGATATTGGACCACGTGGTGGACACCTACCGGAAGATCCGGAACACGGCTCGCTTCATGATCGGCAACCTGGGTGATTTCGATCCCCGGACGCAGGCGGTCCCGCTGGACAAGCTGGAAGACATCGACCGGGGCGTCCTGGATTACCTGAACGGCGTGATCTCGAACGTCACGCGGCTCTACGAGGCCAACGAGTTCCACCTGGTCTCCGTCGAACTGTGCGACAACCTGTGCATCCAGAAACTCTCGGGCTATTACCTCGACGTGCAGAAGGACATCCTCTATTGCGACCGGGCCGACTCCCCGAGACGGCGGAGCGCCCAGACGGCTTTCTGGCACATCACCCAGGCGTTGGCCCGGATGATGGCGCCTCTCCTCCCGTTCACCGCCGAGGAGATCTGGCAGACGCTGAAGAACGAGAAGAAACTCGCGTTCGAGGACCATACCGACGAGGCCAAGAGCGTCCTGCTGAACCCTTTTCCGACGAATATCCCGGTCCCGCCGGTCTCCCTGTTGCCGGACCTGATCGCGTTGAGGGAGAAGATCAATCTCGAGATCGAGAAGAGCCGCCAATCGGGGGCGGTGAAGGGGAACAACGACGTCCACGTCACCGTGAGATGGGGCGGCTCGGACGTCGTCGGGAAAGCGGACCCTGAGAAACTGGCGGGCTTGTTGGGGGTCTCCCGGATCACCGTGACGGCGGCCCCGGACAAGGACTCGACGTCCGTCGTCAAGATCGAGAAGTCGTCCGGCCAGAAGTGCGACCGTTGCTGGGTCTGGCGGGACACCGTCGGCCAGGACAAGGACCATCCCACGCTCTGCGCCCGGTGCGCCGACGCGGTCCGTCACGCGCCGCGCCCCGCATGAACCGCGCCGCCGCCTTTCCCGTCGCCGCCGGGCTCCTCGCGCTGGACCAGCTCACCAAACTGACCGTCATCCGCCGGATGCCCCTGGGTTCTTCCGTCGACATCTTTCCGTTCTTCTCCCTCACCCACGTTCAGAACACCGGCGTGGCTTTCGGCCTGCTCTCCGGGCTCAACGTGTTTTTCGCGGCGACCACCGTCCTCATCCTGACCTTGTTGTTCGTGATGTGGAGGCGTTTCGGCTCGGCCAATGTGCCGTCGGTGCTGGGGTTCGGGCTGGTGTCGGGCGGAGCGGTGGGGAACCTGGTCGACCGGGTCCGACTCGGCGCCGTGACCGATTTCCTGGATTTCTACCTCCGGGGCTGGCATTGGCCGGCCTTCAACGTGGCCGATTCCGCCGTGTGCGTGGGCGCCGTCCTGTTGGCTTTCTGGAGTCTCCCGGCGCCGTCCGCGGACGCCGCCCCGGGCCGCCCCTGACTTTTCCCTGACGAGCCGACCATGCACCCCATCCTGCTCCGATTCCATTCCCTGACCCTGCACACATACGGGTTGCTGGTGGCGTTCGGATTCCTGGCCGGCTATTGGATCGCTCTCCGGAACATGAAGAGGGCCGGCCTGTCGCCGTCCGTGTCGGCCGACCTGCTCTGGCTCCTGTTCCTGTCGGGGCTCCTCGGCGCTCGGCTGGCCTACGTCGCGACGGCCCCCGCGTATTATCTGGCGCATCCCTGGGAGACCCTCAAAATATGGGAGGGCGGCCTCGTCTGGTACGGGGGATTCATCGCCGCCGTCGCGGTGGGATATCACACGATCCGTCGGAAAGGGCTCCCGGCCCTGACCGTGGCGGACGCGCTGGCTCCCGCGCTGGCGTTGGGCCATGCCATCGGGCGCGTGGGTTGTTTCATGGCGGGGTGTTGTTACGGAAAACCGACCGGTCTGCCGTGGGCCGTCGAATTCCGTCATCCCGAGAGTCTGGCCCCGTTGAACCTGCCGTCCCATCCCGTCCAACTCTACGAGGCGTCCCTGGGGGGGATCCTTTTCATCCTCTTGATGACGCTGTCCCGGAAAGACTCCTGGCACGTCGGTTCGGGCCGACCGGCCTTGCTCTACGTTTTTTCCTACGCCGTTCTCCGGTTCCTTCTGGAATTCTTGCGCGGAGACGACCGCGGTCCGTCCCTGTTCTCCCTGTCGGGATCCCAGGCCGTCTCGGTCGCGCTGATGCTCGTTTGCGGCGGGATCGTGGTTTTCCTGAGGAGGCGGTCCCATGGCTGACGCGCTCTCCTTCGTCGTGGAGGAGTCCCAGACGGGGCAGAGGTTGGACCTTTTTTTGACGGCGCACCTTGAAAAATATTCCCGGAGCCGCATCCAGCGATGGATCGAATCGGGCCACGTGACGGTGAACGGGCATGCCGAGAAGGCGCGCACCGTGGTGCGGTCGTCGGACCGCGTGGCCGTGACCGTGCCGGAGTTCGCCGCCCTTCCGGACGCCTCCTCCGCCGAGATCGAGATCCTCTTTGAGGACAAGGACCTCCTCGTCGTGAACAAGCCGGCGGGCGTGGTGGTCCATCCGGCGGGACGCAATGAGCGCGACACGCTGGTTCAACTGTTGTGGCCCCACCTCGGAAAACGGTGGGCGGGCTTGCTGGATGAGAACGGGTCCGTGCGCGGGTCGTCCAATCCCGAGACCAACCGTCCGGGCGTCGTCCACCGGTTGGACAAGGGGACCTCCGGCGTGATCGTGTTGGCCAAAAGCCCCGAATCGGCCACGGCGCTGTGCGACCAGTTCGCTTCGCGCTCGGTGAAGAAGGAATACCGGGCGCTCGTGTGGGGGGAATTGTCGTTCAAGAAGGGCAGCATCGAATCGCCCGTCGGACGTTCGTTCCAGGATCCCAAACGGATGGACGTGTCCACGGGGCGCTGGTCGGCGACCGACATCCAGGTCTTGGACGTTTTCGACCGGGGAGAGGCCGGCGTGTTCTCCTATCTGGACGTGCGCCCCCGGACGGGGCGCACCCACCAGATCCGGGTCCATCTGTCGGCGCTGGGCCATCCCGTCGTGGGGGACGACGTGTATGGGAAAAAAGCCGGGGAGTTCATCACGCCGGTGGAACGGCCGATGTTGCACGCCTATCGTCTGAGCTTCCTTCATCCCCGCACCCGCAAGCCGTGCAGTTTCACGGCGGAGATTCCCCGGGACCTCGGCGCGATCTTAAAGTCCTTGAGAGCCCGGAGGTCCCCGCGATGAAAAGCGCTTCACTTGACGGACTGAACGCGGAAAAAGTATACTGTGTGCGGTTTAATTCAACCCCGAAAACCTTCCAAGAATATGTCTGAAAAAAAGCTGGGATTGTTGTTCGTCGTTTCGGCGCCGTCCGGCACCGGGAAATCGACTTTGTGCCAGGCCCTCCTGAAGGAACGGGCCGATTTGGTCTATTCCGTCTCGGCCACCACCCGCCCGGCGCGCGTCTCCGAAGTGAACGGCAAGGACTATTTCTTCGTCACGGTGGACCAGTTCAAGAAGAAGATCGACGAAGGCGAATTCCTGGAATGGGCCCTGGTGCACGACCACTATTACGGCACGCCCCGTTCGTTCATCGACGATCAGCTGGCCCGGGGGGCCGACATCCTCCTCGACGTGGACCCGCAGGGCGCCCTGGCCATCCAGGATAAATATCCCCAGTGCGTCAGCATCTTCGTCTATCCGCCCAACTGGGAGTCGCTCGAACGCCGATTGCGCACGCGCGGCCAGGACGACGAGGAGACCATCCATAAACGTCTTTCCAACGCGCGGCACGAACTGACCTACCTTCAGCATTACAATTACCTGGTGGTCAACAACGACATCCGCGAGGCCATGAACGATTTCCTCGCCATCATCCGGGCCGAACATCACCGGGTGTGCCGCTACTCCGAAAAATTTCTTTGTCTGACAAAATAGGAGGATTCCTCGTGAGCGAACAGAAAAAGAAGGAAGAAAAGGTGTCGAAGGAGAACTGGAGCTTGACGCAATTGATGCTGGATGTCGGACAGGATAAATATCGGTTGATCAAGACGGCGCTGCGTTGGGCTCAGGAGATCAAGAAACGCGATCAGAGCACGGAACCGGTCCCGGTGCTGATCAATATGGCTCTCAAGGAGATCTTGGCGGGAGGCGTCTCCCTGGAGGAGATCGAAAAACTGCCGCCGGTCCCGAAATCCGACGGAAAACCGCTCGAATTGAACCTGAAGGCCCTGGAAGTCGAAGACGAGAAGGAAAAAGAAAAAGGGAAAGAAAAGGCGAAAGCGAAGGACGACGACGAGGAAGACGAAGACACCGAGAAAAAGAAGAAGAGCAAGAAGAAGGATAAGGAAGACTGAGCCCGCCCTCCGGGGTCGTTCCCTGAACAAGATGGAAATCGTCCTCTGCATCTCCGGCAGCATCGCGGCCTACAAGTCCGCGGAGATCGTCCGGTGTTTCCGCCGGAAAAAGGCGGACGTCACCTGCGTCCTCACGCCGGCCGCCCGTCATTTCGTCACGCCCTTGACCCTCTCGACGCTCACCGGCCGCCCCGTCCCGCAGGACATGTTCGCCGAACCTCTTTGGAACATGGCCCATCTCTCTCTGACCGAGAAGGCGGACGCCATCCTGATGGCGCCGGCGTCGGCGGACCTCCTGGCCAAATTGGCCCACGGCCTGGCGGACGATCTGCCGAGCACCCTGGCGTTGGCGGCTTCCCAGCCGGTCTTCATCGCGCCGGCCATGCACGAAGGCATGTGGCTCCACCCGGCGACCCAGGCCAACGTCGGCCTCTGCAAGGGGTATGGATACCGTTTCATCGGCCCCGCCCGGGGCGAGATGGCTTCCGGTGTCGTGGGGATGGGACGACTGGAAGAACCGGCCCTCATCGTGGACGCTGTCCTGTCGGCTTTGAAAACATCCCGCAAAAAACGCTGAGTCCGGCGTGAAGAAAAACGTCCGTCCGAAGTCCCCGTTCCACCGAAAGACAATCCTCATCACGTCGGGTCCCACGCGCGAATATCTCGACCCGGTCCGTTTCATCTCCAACGACTCCTCCGGCCGCATGGGCCGCGCCCTGGCCGACGAAGCCGTCCGGCGGGGCGCCTCCGTGGTCTGGGTGACGGGGTCGCCGGACAGCGGTCCCCGGCCCGGGATCAAGACGGTCCCGGTCGTCACGACCGAGGAGATGTCGCGGGAGTGCCGCCGCCATCTCCGTCGGGCCGATGTCGTCATCGGGGCGGCCGCGGTGTGCGATTGGACGCCGGTCCGGAAGAGCCGTCACAAGATCAAGAAAGGCCCGCGGACGCGGCTGACGGTGCGGCTCCGTCCGACGGAGGACATCCTCCGGCGGCTGTCCTCCTTGAAGAGGCCGGGGACCGTGGTCGGAGGGTTCGCCCTCGAGACGCAAAACCTTTTGAAGAACGCCCGCCGGAAGATGGCGGACAAACGGCTCGATTTCATCGTGGCCAACGACGCCTCGGCCATCGGCGCCTCCGAATCCAGCGCCTGTTTTCTGGACCGCCGGGGCGCGACCGTCTTCTTCCCGCGCTCCACCAAGACACGGTTGGCCCGGCGCATCCTCGGTGAGATCGCGTCGCGCTGGGGGAACGGATGACCACTCGGAAAGAATTCAACGACATCGTCCATGGACTCAGGGATTACCTCGAACTCCATCGGACGGGAACGGCGGGACATTGGATGAAACATGAACGCAGGAAGAAAGAGCAGAAGGTCGTCCCTTCGGGGTCGCCGGAGAGGTCCGTCCCGGTCCGGAAGGCGGAGAAAACGCCCATGACATTGGAGGCCATCCGCGAGGAGTTGGGGGAATGCCGCCGGTGTGCCCTCGGGAAATCCCGCATCAAGCTCGTCTACGGCGTGGGAAATCCGAAGGCGTGTGTGATGTTGATCGGCGAGGGGCCTGGATATCAGGAAGACCGGCAGGGGGAACCCTTCGTGGGTCCGGCGGGAAAACTGTTGGACAAAATTTTGGAATCCATCGGGCTCAGCCGTCAGAAGGTCGATCCGGATTGGAAATGGGTCTACATCACCAACATCGTGAAATGCCATCCGATGACCGATCCGACCAATCCCGACGCGCGCGGGAACGACCGTCCGCCTCTTCCCGAGGAGTCCGACACGTGTCTCCCCTTCCTGCTCCGGCAGATCAAGGCCATCGGTCCGACGTTCATCGTCACCTTGGGTGCCAGCGCCGCCAAGACGCTCTTGCCCACCACCCAGGGGATCATGGGGATCCGCGGAAAATGGGTGGATTGGACGCGCGAGGACGTGGGGCCCATCCGTCTCATCCCGACCTATCACCCGGCCGCCCTCTTGCGGAACCCCAATTGGAAGAAGGACGTCTGGGAAGACATGAAGAAACTCCGCGACGAACTCCACAAGCTCCATCCGTCCTCCTGACCCCGCCTTCAAGAAGGAACCGTTCATGACAGAGTCTCCTCCGCCGGTCCTCATCGCTGAAGTGGCTCTCCCGTTGCCGATCGACCGGCTGTTCGATTACCGCGTGCCGGAACCGTTGGCCGGGGTGGTCCGTCCGGGACATCGGGTGAGGGTCCCCTTCGGATTCCGGGGAGGCATGGTGGGCGCCGTCATCCGTCTGAAGAGCGAGGTCCCCGCCGTGGCGTTGAAGGCGGTGGAGGGGGTGCTGGATCCGGATCCGGTGTTGGAGGAGAAAGACCTGGCGTTGGCCCGTTGGATCTCCGAAAAATATTTCTGCAGTCTGGGGGAGGCGGTCTTCTGCGTCCTTCCAGTCGGGAAAAACCCCGCTCCGAAACGGGCCGTCGCGCCGGCCGTCGAAACACCGCCCCCGTCGACGGAACGCCCGGAGTTCGTGTTGACCGAGTCGCAGCGGGCGGCCTGTGACGTGATCCTCCCGGCGGTCGAGAAAGGGGGGCACGACACGTTCCTCATCTACGGCGTGGCCGCCGCCGGAAAGACCGAAGTCTATATCACGGCCATCGAGCGCGCTCTGGAAAAGGGGAAGTCCAGCATCTATCTCGTGCCGGAGATCGGGCTGACGCCCCAGGTGGAGACTTGGCTCCGTGAACGGTTCGGTTCGACGGTGGAGTTGTGGCACAGCCGGCTCGCCTTCGGCGAGAAATGGCGCATCTGGGAGAAAGTCCGCCGGGGTGACTGCCGCGTGCTGATGGGCGCCCGGTCGGCCCTGTTCGCGCCGATGAAGGATCTGGGCCTGATCGTGGTGGACGAAGAGCACGACCCGTCGTATAAATGTGATTCGCGGCCCCGCTACCACGCGCGGGACGCGGCCGTGGAAAAGGCCCGCTTGCACGACGTCCCGGTCGTCATGGGGAGCGCCACCCCGTCCCTGGATAGCTTTTACAGGGCCCAACAGGGCCGCATCCGCCTGGTCGAGATGGCCCAGCGGGTGGACAACCGGCCTTTCCCGACCGTCCATGTCGTCGATGTGCGCCGCGGGGGCAAGGGGGTCCTGTCCGAACCGTTGCGATTGGCTTTGAACGAATGTCTCGTCCATCAGGAACAGGCGATCCTGCTCATGAACCGGCGGGGGTTCGCCACCTGGCTGATCTGCCGCGACTGCGGATGGGAGGCCCGTTGCCCGTCCTGCGGCGTGGCGTTGGTCGGCCATCAGAGCGGCGCCGCCGAGACGGAGGGGCCCTCGACCCTCGTGATGAAATGCCACTATTGTTCCCATAAAATGCCGATGACGGACCGGTGTCCCAAATGCAAGAGTCCCACCTTGAAACTGTTGGGGAAGGGGACGCAACGCATCGATGCGGAGATCCGTTCCCTGTTGCCGACGGCGCGCATCCTGCGCTGGGATCTGGACTCGATGAGCCGGAAAGGATCCCATGAACGGGCGTTCTCCTCCGTCAAAGACGGGGCGGTGGACGTGATCGTGGGGACCCAGATGGCCGCGCAGGGACTCGATTTCCCGAACGTGACGGTGGTGGGCGTCATCGACGCGGACCAGGCGTTGCGGTTCCCGGACTTCCGGTCCGGTGAACGGGCTTTCCAATCGTTGGCTCAGGCCGCCGGCCGGTCCGGCCGGGCGGAAAACCCGGGTTCCGTCTTCATCCAGACGCGTCATCCGGACCACTACGCCATTCAGGCCGTCAAGAACATGGATTACCGTCTCTTCGCGGAGACCGAGATGAAATACCGGGAGGAGATGAGATATCCTCCCTTCGTCCAGCTGGTGCAGATCGTCGTCCGCGGGAAACGGGCGGACCTGGCGGAAGAAGCCGCCACCGCGTTGGTGGAATGGTTCGAGGCGCTCCCGTTGCCCGACGACGTCGCCTGTCTCGGCCCCGCCCCCGCTTACCACAGCCGCCGGGGGGGACTGTCCCAATGGCAGGTGCTTCTGAAAGGCCGCCCGGAAGAGATGACGGACGTGCTGAAGAAATTTCGTGAACGAAAGGCGACCAAAGGCGTGACGCTGATGATCGACGTCGATCCGGAGGAGATGCATTGATCGTCTCCCTGCTCGTCTTCCTGTCCGTCTTCGGGGTCTATCTCTCGACGCTCTATCCGTGCATCGCCCCGGAAGATTCCGGCGAGTTCATCACGGCGGCCTGGTCGCTGGGGATCCCCCATTCCTCCGGCTATTCGGTCTACGTCCTCCTCGGAAAAGCGGTTTCGGTGATGGTCCCGTTCGGTAACCCCGCCTTCCGCGTGAACGTGTTGTCGGCTCTGGCCGGCGCCGGCTCCGTGCTCCTGATGGCGGGCATCCTGATGCGCCTGCTGTCGCCGAAGATCCTCATGAGGACCGTCTCCATCGAGCTCGAGACGGACCGTTGGCGCAAGACGAGTTTCTGGATCGCCGCCCTCCTCTGGGCGCTGGTCCCCATGGTCTGGTATCTTTCCCTTCTGGCCGAGATCTATATGTTGGAGATCTTCCTCGGTCTTTTGGCGGTGTGGGGTCTGGTGCGGTGGATGGAGACGGATTCCTACATTGACCGCCGTCGTTTTTTCTCGGGCTGGAGCCTGAGCGCGTTCCTGATGGGGCTGGCCTTGAGCGTGCACCACACGCTCGTCCTCTGGATGCCGGGGCTGGCGGGACTGGTGGCCGCGCGGCAGAATCCCGACGGGTTCGTCCGTTCCTCCTATTTCCAGCAGAAGGCTTCGGGACACGGCGGATTCCGCCTGAAGACGCTCTTGCCGTTGAGCGGGGCGACGTTCTTCTGGCTGGCCGTCGGATTCTCGGTTCAACTGTTCCTGTTCTTCCGGTCTTCCGCCCAACCGCTCCTGGACACGGGCGACCCGGAGACCTGGCGCCGGTTCCTGCGCGTGTTGTTGAGGTCCGATTACGGCACGTTCTCACTGGCGCGCGGCAGCGACGGTCATTGGGGAAGCGGTCTGGTTCCCTATCTGTTCTCCCTCGGAGGGACGTTCACTCCGGTCGGTCTGGTGTTCGTCGGTTGGGGACTGTGGTCTCTCTGGAAAAAAGCCCGGCTCCTGGCTGTCTCCCTGTTCCTGATGTGGTTCATCCCGGGCCCGTTCTTCATGACTTTCGCTCACCCGCCGTCGACCGAACACTATCGCGGCATCATGGAGCGTTTCTATCCCCTGTCCCTCGTCTCCCTCGCGGTCTTTTTGGCGGTCGGCTTGTTCGAGGGAGGTCGCCGGTTCCGCGCGCTGAAATGGGTGGGGGCCCTTCTCATCCCGGCCAGCCTGTTCGGGCACCTGTGGGTGTCGGGTCGAGCCAACCTGCACGCCCGTGATTTCGGCGTCAACCTCCTGAAGTCCATGCCCGCGGGGTCCGTCCTGCTGGACCCGGGCGATTCCGCCGCCTACGCCGTGCTCTATCAACAATATGTCCTCCGGAACAGGCCCGACATCGTCTCCGTGACGTATCATAAGACCCTGTGGGGACAGGACCAACTTCGACGGCGCGCCCCCTCCGTTTTCCCCGGCGACGTCTCCGGCATCGATCCGTTTTTCCTGGAAAAACTGGTCTCCCGTCCGATCCAACAGCCGGTCTTCGTTGAAGTCCCGAAGAGCCTTCCGGGGATGAACCCCGACGACCGGCTCCCGTTCCGGACCTTCTATCCGGAGGATTCCCTCCCGTCGGGCATCGCGTATCAGTTCTTTCCGTCGAAGATGTGCCAGTTGGCCGACCCCGCCTCCCAGTTGAGCATGACCCAGGCCGTCTTCTGGTGGTACCGGCAAAGCCGGCCCTGGCGGGTCTGGGAGGACGAGCGCGATCCGTTCACCAAGGAGATCGTGCTCCGTTACGCCGAAGCGCACACGAATTTCGGACAGAAGCTGGAACAATACCGCCTGAGGGAATTGTCCCGCCGCGAATATTACCTGGCCCTGACCGTCAATCCCCGTCAGATGGAAGCCTTGAACAACCTGGGCGTCTGGTATTACAACGAGAAGGACGGTCCTCGGGCGCGCCACTATTTCGAGAAGGCGATCCGGCTGAACCGGACGGATTCGTCGTTGAGGAACAACTTGGGCCTCGCCTGCCGTCTCTCCGGCGACATCGATTCCGCCCGCCGGGCTTACGACGAGGCGATCCGGCTCGATCCACACGCGTATCACCCGCGTCTCAACCTCGCCCGCATCTGCGCCGAGGAGAAGAAGGACGAGGAAAACGTCGCCCACCTCGAACAGTTGCGCGGATGGTATCCCTCCAGCCGGGAAGTCCATTGGGACCTGGTCCAAGGATACCTGCGCCTCAAAGACCTGAAGAAGGTGAAGGAGATCCTCCGGATTTACGAGACCCTCCCGCTGGACCCCTGGGAACAGGAGCGTCTCGACTCTTTCCGACGGCAGTTCCTTTTTTAGCCCCGCGGTTATTTGGTAGAATATCCTCATGGCCCTCTTACCGATACGCAGATATGGCGATCCGGTCCTCCGACGGAAAGCGCGTCCCGTCGAGCAGTTCGACGCCGACCTCCAGCGGTTGATCCAAGACATGTTCCAGACCATGTATGCCGAACCCGGTGTCGGGTTGGCGGCGCCGCAGGTGGGCGTCTCCTCGCGCGTGGTGGTCATCGACGTGTCGCCGGCCGGCAAGAAGAAGGAACCCATGGCCCTCATCAACCCGCGCATCGTCCGGACCCGCGGCCGCCTCTCCGGCGAGGAGGGATGTCTCTCGTTCCCGGGGATCTCGGTGAAGATCGTCCGGCCGGAATGGGTCTCCGTGACGGCCGTCAACGAGAAGGGCCTGCCGGTCACCGTCGAAGGGGACGGGCTCCTCGGCCGCTGTCTCCAGCACGAGTTGGACCACCTCGACGGAAAGATGATGATCGACCGCATCACCCTCAACCAGAAGGTCCGCGTGTGGTGGGAGATCCGCCAACTGAAGAAAAGGGGCCTCTGGGGTTCCTGACTCCCCGAGGACGACGATCGTGAAGACGATCTTCTGGGGCACCCCCGCCGTGGCCGTTCCCTTCCTGGAACTCCTGGCTCAAAAGACGCAGGTCGTGGGCGTCTTCACCTCTCCCGACCGGCCCGCCGGACGCGGCTACGAGTTGGCCTCCTCCGCCGTCAAGAAGGCGGCTCTTCAGCGACACCTCCCTTTGTTCCAACCGGAAAACCTAAAGGACGAAAAATGCCGTTCCCTTTTGGAAGGCCTGGGTCCCGTGGACCTGGCAGTCGCTGTGGCGTATGGCCATATCCTTCCCCGCCCGTTGTTCGCCTATCCGACACACGGCACGCTCAACGTTCATTTCTCCCTGTTGCCGAAATACCGCGGCGCCGCGCCGGTGCAATGGGCCCTGATCCGCGGTGACAAGGAAACGGGCGTCAGTCTTTTCTCCCTGGACGAGGGGATGGACACGGGCCCTCTCCTGCGACAGGCGGCCGAACCAGTCCGCCCGGACGATGATGTCCTCTCTCTTCGCACCCGACTGATTGGGCGGGGAGTCTCCCTTTTGGACGAGGTCCTCGCGGAAGGGGAGAAGGCTTTTTCAGCGCTTCGTCCCCAATCGGGCCCGCCGACCTCGGCTCCCCAACTGAAGAAGGAAGACGGCCTCATTGATTGGGACCGGCCCGCGACGGTGATCGCCGACCAGGTCCGCGGGATGGCCGAATGGCCCCACGCCTTCACTCGCTCCGGCGACCGCTCTCTGAAGGTTCTCCGGGCGGAGGTCTCTTCCGGTCCCGGCGATCCGTCATCGACGGCAGGGCAGGTGCTGGGACTGGCGGGGGAACTCGGCATTTTAGTACAATGTCGACAGAGCGTGCTTTCCGTCCTTTCGGTCCAACCGGAAGGACGCAAACCGATGGACGCCCGCAGTTTTTGGAACGGGGCGCGTCTGAAGAAGGGGGATCGGTTCCACTGACCATGAGCGCAGACACACCGGACAGAAAAACTCACAAAGCGGCCGCGGTCACCGGGTCCATCCTCATCGGCGCCTGTTTCCTCCTGGTGGGTCTCTTCAATCTCCTGTGGCCGGACTACGGGAGCGAGTTCCTCAATACGTTCGGCACCCTGTATCCCGGTTACAACTCGACGGACGGTCTGGCCAGCGTGGCGGTCGGCACGGTGTACGGCCTGGTCTCCGGGGCGGCGGTCGGTTTCGCGGTATCCTGGCTTCACGATTTTTTCAGTCACTGGTTTAAATAAGGAGGTCTCATTCGATGAACCACATTAAGACGATCGGTCTTCTGACTCTTCTGACGTTGTTGTTCATGTTCATCGGCCAACTCCTCGGCGGACAGGGCGGCATGGTCACCGCGTTCATCTTCGCGGCCCTGATGAACATGGGGTCCTACTGGTTCTCCGATAAGATCGTGCTGATGATGTATCACGCCAAACCTGCCAGTGAGAACGAGTATCCCCAGATCTACCGCATCCTCCGCACACTGGTGGCCCGCACCGGCATGCCCATGCCCCGTTTCTACATCATCCCGTCGGAGACGCCCAACGCCTTCGCCACGGGCCGCAACCCGGAACACGCGGTGGTGGCCTGCACGGAAGGCATCCTGCGGATGCTCAATGAGAAGGAACTCGCCGGGGTCATCGCCCACGAGCTGGGCCACGTCCAGAACCGCGACATCCTCATCGGGTCCATCGCGGCCACCGTGGCCGGCGCCGTGATGATGCTGGCCAATATGGCCCGGTGGGCCGCGTTCATGGGCGGCCGTTCCAGCGATTCGGACAATCGGGGCAATGCCGGCATCCAGTTGGCGGCCCTGGTCTTGGTCTCCATCCTGGCCCCTTTGGCGGCGGTCCTGATCCAGTCGGCGATCTCCCGTTCCCGTGAGTTCGAGGCGGATGCCTCCGGCGCGAAGAGTTCCGGCGATCCGCTCGCTTTGGCGAGCGCCCTCAAGAAACTCGAGGCCGGCGCCCGGTCCATCCCGATGACCAACGCCGGTCCGGCCACGGCGCACATGTTCATCGTGAACCCTCTCTCGGGAAAAGCGATTTTCAACCTGTTCTCCACCCATCCGCCCATCCCTGAACGCGTCAAACGGCTCGAAGGAATGGTCGGTCGCCTCGGAACCTAAGGGGGAGACGTTCGTCTCTCGAGGGGGCCGACCCCCTCGGGAAGACCACTCCATCGACAGGGATCCCTCTCTCATGATCACCGAAGAGTCCATCCTGAAAGCGCTCTCGTCCGTCGTGGATCCCGACCTCCATCGGGACATCGTCTCGTTGGGTTTCATCAAAAAGCTCACCATCTCCGGCCGATCGGTCTCGTTCGAGATCCATCTCACCACCCCGGCCTGTCCCATGAAAGAGAAGATCCGGTCTCAAGCCGTCGAGGCGGTCCGAACCGTCCCCGGCGTCGAGAAGGTGGACGTGACGATGGCGGCCCAGGTGCGGCGCACGATCGAACTGACCAAGGACGCCGTCAAGGACGTGAAGAATTTCGTGGCCATCGCCAGCGGGAAAGGCGGCGTCGGGAAATCGACCGTCGCGGTGAACCTGGCCGTGGCTCTGGTCCGTCGGGGCGCCCGCGTGGGTCTTCTCGACGCCGACATCTATGGCCCCAGCGTTCCCTCCCTGCTGGGACCGTCCGCGTCCATCGAGACTCGGAAGGACGGGACCATCCTTCCCGCCGTCTCCTGCGGAGTGAAATTCATGTCGATGGGTTTCATCGCCCCCGGCGACAAACCGCTCATCTGGCGGGGCCCCATGGCGCACAACGCGCTCCAACAATCGCTCTTCCGCGTCCAATGGGGGGAACTGGACTACCTGCTCGTCGACCTTCCGCCCGGCACCGGCGACATCCATCTCACCCTGGTCCAGTCCATCCCCATGACCGGCGGCGTCATCGTCTCCACCCCGCAGGATGTGGGCCTCACGATCTCCATGAAGACGTTCCGCATGTTCCAATCCACCGACGTCCGCATCCTCGGTCTGATCGAGAACATGAGCTACCATCGGTGTCCCCAGTGCGGCCACCGGGAAGAGATCTTCGGTCACGGCACCGTCTCTTCCATGGCCCATCGGCTCCAGGTCCCGTTCCTGGGAGCCATCCCGTTGGAAAGCCGCGTCCGGGAACAGGCCGACCGCGGCGTCCCCGTCGTCGAAGCCGATCCCTCGTCTCCTCTCAGCCAGACCTATTTTGAGATCGCCGACCGCCTGGCCGCCGCCGTCAGCGTCGCCGGATTCGATTCACCGCCGGTCAAGAACGTCAAAGAACCTCTTCCATGACCTCCGGTCCGTCGAGGAACCCATGCCCCGCGTTCTGACCGGACTCGACGTCCTCCTGAAAAGACCCGGCCGATATCTTCCTCGACGCGTCCGGGTCGGTCTGATCTGTCATCAGGCCTCCGTCGACGGCCGGGGCGTGCATATCCTCCCACTCTTCCGGTCGATCCCCGCCGTCCGTCTGACGGCCCTGTTCGCTCCGGAACACGGTTTCTGGGGCGCCGCCCAGGACCAGGTCCCCGTCGGCCGCACCCGCGACCGGTCCGGCCTGGCCGTCCACAGTCTCTACGGCGCGACGCGCCGGCCGACCGACGCCATGCTGAAAGACCTGGACGTGCTCGTTTGCGACCTGCAGGACGTCGGGTCCCGGTATTACACGTTCGTCTGGACGATGTTGTTGGCCATGCAGACCGCTTCCCTCCGCCGGATCCCTTTTCTCGTCTTGGACCGCCCCAACCCCCTGGGCGGCGCGGTCATGGAAGGTCACGTTCTGGATATGGCCTTCGCTTCCTTCGTCGGACTGGCCCCCGTCCCGGTGCGGCACGGGCTGACCATCGGAGAGATGGCGCTTTTTTTGAACGACCGATTCCGTCTGAACTGCGACCTGGCCGTCGTCCCCATGGCCCGTTGGAACCGGGAGATGCTGTTCGATCAGACGGGGCTTCCCTGGGTGATGCCTTCTCCCAACATGCCGACGCTGGAGACCGCCGTCGTCTATCCGGGCTCCTGCCTGATCGAAGGGACGAACCTTTCCGAAGGGCGGGGCACCACGCGTCCGTTCGAGCTGATCGGCGCGCCTTACGTCGAGCCGCATCGACTGGCCTCCCACTTGGCCGGGCTCCGTCTCCCGGGCGTATTTTTCCGGCCCTGTTATTTCGAACCCACGTTCCATAAGTGGATGGGAAAAACCTGCGGGGGGATCCAACTCCACGTCACGGATCGCGCATCGTTCCTCCCCTATCTCACGGGCCTGGCCGTCATCCGGGCCGCGCGTCGGCTCTTCCCCCGGGATTTCCGGTGGCGCCGCCCTCCCTATGAATATGAGAAGAAGAAATGGCCGTTCGACATCCTCTGCGGCACGGACCGTGTCCGTCTGGACATCGAACGGGGGGCTTCGCCGTCGATGCTCCGGCGGAGATGGTCGGACCTCGCGCCGAAATTCCGGTCCCAATTCCGAAGATATTTCCTGTATGATTGACAAGGAGGGGAAAAGGATGCCGAACCGCCGTCCGTCGTTCCGTTCCGCGATGAAAGGGATGGGGCTCCTCTCCCTCATCGTTCTTCCGGCGTGGACTGACGCTTCCGCCTACATCGATCCCGGTTCCGGATCGCTCCTCGTCCAATACGTCCTCGGCGTCGTCATGGGTGTGGCGATCCTGTTGTTGAGGCCGATCAAGGTTTTTTTGTCGTCACTCTGGAAGGCCGCGAAAGGTCTGTTCGGGCGGTAGAACCATGTCCCGTCGGATGATCGCCCTCTATGCGCGTTGACCCGGGGTCGACCCAGGACCCCGCCGGGTTCGTCTTCCACCACGAGGACGGCGTGTACCGCGCCGTGTCCCCGTCGGCCGAAGGATCGGTCCGCGAGCTGGAACGGCAGGGGGTCTATCGCGACCTCATCGATTCCAAGGAACTCGTCCCCACGTCGTTCGTCGATCCCGCCTCGGCCCTTTTCCGGGCGTTGTCCACCCGGTTCCCCGCGTATCCTTGTTTTCTGAAACACGAACGCATCGGTCTTATCACCTATCCTTACGAGTGGACCTACCACATGCTGTCCGATGCGGCCCTCTTCGTCCTCCGGCTCCAGGGACGTCTGCTGGAACGGGGATTGACCCTGAAGGACGCGACCGCTTATAACGTGCAGTTCCTCAACGGCCGGCCGGTCTGGATCGACGTCCTGTCCATCGAAAAATCCGTGAGACCCGACATCTGGTATGCCTACGGCCAGTTCTGCCGTCACTTCCTCTATCCGCTGCTCTTGAAAGACCGTTTCGGTTACAGCGCCAAGGGACTTTTCCTGGCGAACCGGGACGGGATCTCGTTGAGCGACGTCCGCGCCCTGCTCGGGTTCTGGCGGTCCTGGTCCCCTTCGTCGATCCTGGATGTCGGTCTTCCCTCCTGGCTGGGCCGTTTGGACCGGGACGGGACATGGGAGAAAAAACTGGTCTCGTCTTCCCGTCCTCTCCAGGAGGCGGACGTCTCGTTCCAACGGAAGAACCTGCGCCGATTGGAGGAAAAAGTGGGACGTTGGGCCGGTTCCGGCACGGCGGGTTCCGGCGGGTGGCTCGATTATCCGAGTGAATGTCCCTATTCTCCCCGTTCCGCCGGACACAAGAAGGAGATCATCCGCCGCTATCTGGCCGAATCGAAACCTCGACGGGTGGTGGACCTGGGATGCAACACGGGGGACTATACCCGTCTGGCCTCGGAGGGCGACGCTTCGGTCGTCGCGCTCGACGGAGATCACGCCTGCGTGGACCGTCTCCATCTCCGTCTTCGAGAATCTCCGGGACCGGTCACCCTCGTCTGGACCGATCTGACGAACCCGTCCCCGGCCCTGGGTCTCAACAACCGGGAACGCGCCTCGCTGATGGAGCGCGTCCGGGGGGACCTCGTGTTGGCCCTCGCGTTGATGCACCACCTCTTGTCTCAAGGGATGGGACTTCCGCAGATCTACGAACTTCTCAAGACGATGAGCGACCGCTTCCTGGCGGTCGAATACGTCCCCCCGGACGACCCGGAACGCCGGCGGATGGCTTCCTTGAGGACGGAGCCGGAAGAGGCCTCCGAACGGGACCGGTTCCTTTCCCTTTTTCGCACGGGATACGACCTCCTCCGGGAAGACCCGATCGACGGGTCGACACGCACTCTCTTCCTCTTTGAAAAGAAAAAAGAATGATTCCTCCCGCCTCTTTTCCGCCGGAGACCCGATGATCCGGCAGATCGTGCGCATCGGGGGAGTCTCCCTCCTCTGCTCTTTCCTCGTCTTTACCCCTTACATCCGGCTCTTCATCAATCCCGATAACCGGGCTTTCCGGAACGATTGGACCGACCCGTTGTCGTTGTGGCTGGCCGTGCTGTTGGCGGGGTCTCTGCTCGGGCTGTTCCTGTTCATCGTCTGGCGTTCCTTGGGCAAGGACGACGGATGGGTTCCGGGCCGTTCGGGACTGGTCGTCCTGTTCTGGGTCTCGGTGTTCCTCGCCACGCGGAACCTGTCGTCGGAGTCCACCCCTTACTGGCATCGGTGGGATTGGGCCTTCGTCCCGGCCGTGCTCTGTCTCATCGTTTCTCTGGCGACCCGATATGCGTCGACGGTCCGCCGCGGCACTTTCATCGCCATGAGAGTCCTGGCCCCCCTGATGCTGGTGATGAGCGCCTATTTCATCAACGAATGGAGGTCCATGGACCGGCCCGGTGCGGCCCCCGTCGTTCCGGCTGACCCGACCGCCTCCCCGGACCTGCCGGATATCTATGTCTGGATATTCGACACGTGGGGATATCGGCAGGCGTTCCGGGAAGGGACCGGTGAGTTGGACGGGCGGATGACCCACCTCCGCCGCGTCGCGTCGGAATCCACGGTGTACCACGGGGTCTCCTCCCCGT
Organism: Elusimicrobiota bacterium; assembly: GCA_022709755.1. Classification (GTDB taxonomy): domain Bacteria; phylum Elusimicrobiota; class Elusimicrobia; order FEN-1173; family JAKLIF01; genus JAKLIF01. The sequence continues at coordinate 59,749 of JAKLIF010000008.1, forward strand.
CGTATGAGACGAAAAAATCGATCCCCCGGATCATCCATCAATCGCTCGACGGGTCGTCGGCCCCCACGCTCTATGACAGGGCGAAGGAACGGGGATACCATACCAGTCTCCTCAGTTCGGTGCGGTTCGACATCGACCCCCGGAACATCGACGAGCGGGAAGACGTGACGGTCTCCTCCCGCGATTCGTCCCTGTGGGAACGGGTCTTTCTTCACGGGGTCCTTCTGGCGGGCACGCACCGGCGTTTCCCGTATTATCACGGGGCGGACAAGGAGTTCGATGCGCCGGTCTACGAGAAGGTGTTGAACCTGTTCCATACGCGCCGCGCCTTGACCCGGCTCATCCGTCGAAAAGACGGCCCCCGCTTCAGCATCGCCTATTTCTATATCCCGCACTCGCCCTTCGCGTTCGATCGGAACGGCGTGCGGTTCCTGAGGTCCTCTCCGGACGTCTATGACGACAACCTTCTGTATATGGACCGCCTCGTCGGCCGGCTGACGGAGACCCTTCGGCGCGAGGGCCGCTACGACGATTCCGTGATCGTCCTGACGGCCGACCACGCCCGATACCGGCTGGTCCCTGTCGAAGGGACCCACGTCCCGCTGATCATCAAGGGACGGAACCAGCGACGGCGCCGTGATGTGAACGCTCCGATGAACCTCACGGAACTGTCGGGACTGCTCTTCGAGCCGCCGGACCGGCCCGTCCATCCATGACCTCTTCCGGACCTCCGAGCTCCCGCCCGAACCCTCCGGAGTCCGCTTCCCGGGGAACGTCCTTCCTCCGCGCTGCACTGATCGGCGAACTCTGTTCCCTGTTGGTCTTCACTCCCTACGTCACGCTTTTCATCGATCCCGATACGCGGGTCTTCCGCACCGATTGGACGGATCCGTTGTCGTTGCTCGTGTCGATGCTGTCGGCGGGGTTCGTCGTCGGCGGGATGCTGTTCCTGGCGATGCGTCTCACCGGCCGGGACGAGGCGGTCCCTTCCGGCCATGGATCGGTGGTCCTGCTCTTCTGCGTCGCGGTCTTTCTATCGGCCCGCGACCTGACCTCGGCCGACATCCCCTATTGGCGGAGCTGGGATTGGGTCCTTGTCCCCTGCCTCGCGTTCGTCGCGCTCACGTGTTTCCTGGAGTCCGGACGAACGATCCGGCGTTTCCTCGACGTCGCGTTCCGGGTCATGACTCCCGTGTTGTTCGTGGTGGCCGCGTCCCTCTTGCATCAGGAATACCGGATGACCCGCCCCGTCCCGCCGTCCTTTCCTTCGCCGTCCGTCCCGGCCGCGTCTGTATTGCCGGACGTGTATCTGTTCGTCTTCGACGGGTGGGGATACAAGCAGACGTTCCCGGAAGGGGAGGTGGACGGCCGGTTCACCCATCTGCGCGACCTCGCCGCCGAATCCACGGTCTATCACGACGCGCTCGCACCGGGCCGGTCCACCCGCATATCGGTTCCCCGGCTCATCCATCAATCTTCCGGGACCGACGGTCGTCCCATGGCCGAGTCACGGACTCCGACGCTCTTCGACCTGGCGAAGGGGCTGGGTTATGAGACCGCCCTTCTCTGTTCCATCGAACTGGACATCGACAGCCGGAACATCGACGAGGGGGGGGTGTTGACAGCGGCGTTCGGGCCTTCTTCCGTCTGGGAACGCGCTCTTCTCCACGTCGTCTTCCTCGGGGGGGCGCACACCCGGTTGCCCTATTACCACAGGCATCAGAACGATTTTAGCGCGCCCGCCTACGAGAAGGTGCTCAACCTCTATCACACCCGGCGAGTCCTTCGTCGATGGATGGGACGCCGGGGCGCTCCCCATTTCTGCGTCGTCTATTTCTTCCTGCCCCACTCTCCCTACGCGTTCAACCGGTCGGGGTTGCGTCTCCTGACGAAGAACCCGGACGGTCTCTATTACGACGACAACATGCTGTATGCCGACAACCTGCTCGGCGAGATCGCCGACGAACTGCGCCGTCAGGACCGATATGACGATTCCGTGGTCGTGGTGACCTCGGACCATGCGCCCAACCGCCGCCATCCGACGGAAGGAAGGCACGTCCCTCTCCTGGTCAAGGGATGGAGACAGAAGGCCCGCGTCGACGTGCGCGACCGGATGGATCTGACGGAACTGTCACGACCCCTCTTCGACATGATCCGCGAGGGGAAAAAGCCCCCGGCCCCCTGAACCGGACGTCTGTTTCCCGACTGTGATTTTTATCACAGGGGGCGTCCCTTTCCGACATGGATTTGGTATACTAAAACGGTTTTAGAAGGTCAGTGGATCGACCGGAACACCGGTCACGATGGGAGGGCGTCACTTGAAGAAAAAGATACTTGTGGTTGAGGACGAGCGAGCCATCGCCGAATACCTCGAAGCTCTTCTGGGATTGAGCGGTTACACCATCCAGATTTCGATGGACGGCAAAGCCGCCGTCGAACAGGCCCGCGAATGGTTTCCGGACCTGGTCCTGTTGGACATCATGTTGCCGAAACTCAACGGCTTCGACGTCTGCAAGATCCTGAAACAGGATGCCGCTCTCAAGAACGTGCCCATCATCATGCTCACCTCCCTGTCTCAAATGGGCGACGTGGAACGCGCTTTCGATTCCGGCGCCAACGATTACCTCAGCAAACCGATCGACGCGGAACGCCTTGTTCAAAAGATCAAGAAATACCTGCCCGAGTAGCCCTTTCATCCGCGTTTTCCACATCCGATGAGCGGAAAATACAGACGCATCCTGTCCTTGTGGTTGTTGTTCCTCGCGTTCGGGATCCTGGGCGCGGCGGGAGCATCGATCGGGGCTTGGGCCCTGTCGTCTTCCTCCGACACGGTGGCGGTCTCCACGCCGGCGCCGACCGCGCCCTCCACCGCCGAAGGGCGCATCCGCCAGATCCAATCCGCCGAGGCGGACCTGAGTTGGACGGCCCGCGTGGTCTCTCTGGGGGGGCTTTTCGTCCTCCTCGGTCTGTGCTGGCTCATGTCCAACAACCGCCGTAAGATCAACTGGTCGTTGGTGGCCTGGGGCACGGCGCTCCAACTCCTCTTCGCGATCCTGGTCCTGAAGACCTCTCCCGGCCTTTGGGTGTTCGAACGGCTCAACGACCTTGTCAACGCCTTGCTGGGGTTCACCCAGGAAGGGACCGAATTCCTGTTCCGCTCCATGTCGTCGGGCCGGATGGAATCGCCCATGCTGAACTTCGCTTTCACGGTGCTTCCCACCATCATCTTTTTCTCGTCGCTGATGACCGTCCTCTACCACGTGGGGATCATGCCCTGGATCGTCAAGGCGTTCGCCGTGGCCATGCGGAAGACCATGAAGACGTCCGGCGCGGAGACGCTCTCCACCTCGGCCAACATCTTCGTGGGCCAGACGGAAGCGCCGTTGGTGGTCAAACCCTACATCGAGAAGATGACGATGAGCGAGCTGATGGCGGTGATGGTGGGGGGGTTCGCCAACACGGCGGGCGGGGTCTTGGCGGCCTACGTGGGTCTCCTGCGCGACTCGTTCCCGGACATCGCCGGTCACTTGATCGCCCAATCCGTCATGTCGGCGCCGGCGGCCCTGGTGTGCGCGAAGATCGTCTTTCCGGAGACGGAACGTCCGGAGACGCACGGTGAGTTCCATATGACCATGGAAAAGGTGGATTCCAACGCCATCGACGCGGCGGCCCGCGGCGCGGCGGAGGGGTTGAAACTGGCCTTGAACGTGGCGGCCATGCTCCTGGCGTTCATCGCCCTCATCGCCATGCTCAACGGCGGATTGAAACTGGCCGGCACCTGGTTCGGTTGCGGGGCCGTCTCCCTCGAACGGATCTTCGGTTTCGCCTTTTGGCCGTTGGCCTGGGTGATGGGCGTGCCGACACCCGATTGCACCCTGGTGGCCCAATGGCTGGGAACCAAGACCGTTTTGAACGAGTTCGTCGCCTATCTGGACATGGCTCAATACCTCAACGGCGGTTCGCCCATCCATTACCGCTCGGTGGTCATCGCGTCCTACGCGCTCTCGGGGTTCGCCAATTTCTCGTCCATCGCCATCCAGATCGGGGGTATCTCGGGCATCGCGCCGTCCCGCCGTCACGATCTGGCGAAGATCGGACTGAAGGCCATGTTCGTCGGGGCCATCGCCACTTTCACGACCGCGACCATCGCGGGACTTTTGATCTAACGAGGACACTTTCCATGAACGAACAACTCATACCGGCCTACATCCGATCGGCCGTCATCAACCAGCGGATCTACCCGTCGGGCAGCCCCATCGTCGAGCGCGGCATCGCGCAGATCTTCCAGTCCATCGACGAGTTCCTGAAACAGGAGGACCGCCTCACCGTCACGGAGAATCAGGGCAAGGTCCTGATCAAAGGGAAGGACGTCCCCGACGCGGCCGCCCTCGGCCCCATTATGCAGGAACACGCCATCCAGAGCGTCACCTTCCAGAGGGGCCTCACGCTCCCGGAGGTGAAACAGATGGTCGTCCTCCTCAGTCTCAAAAAACTCCCCGACGAGAACGCGGCCGAATGGCTTCAGAAACAGCAGGTCACGCACATCTCCATCGACAAGTCGAAACTGGTGGAACTCTTCGAGGGCGAGATCGTGCTGAAACGGGTGGACCAGCTCTTTTCCGGCGCCCACGATTTCATCGGGGTGGTCTCCGCGCTCCGGGAATCCTACGACATGATGGACAAGGCCCCCGGCGACCGGGAGAAGAACGAGATCCAGGAGCACGTCGCCCGCCGCATGGCGTCCATGGAACCGTCCCTCCTCCGTGACATCATGGAGAACGAGCTCCCCAAACGCGTCGAGGAATCCGGTCTCAAACAGATGACGCTCAACGCCATCACCCAGGACAAGATGAAGGACATCTTCAGCGAGATCGGGAACTGGTATAAACAGGTGCGCGAGGAGACCCAATCCGAATTCGAGGTCGTCGAACATCTCAACAAGCTCAAGGACTTCCTGAAAAAGCTCCTCACCGCGCCCGCCAGCAAGGAAGTGCCGTTCGTCCTCTATCAGGAGTTGATGGAACAGGGGATCCTGTCGGAGATCCCTCCCGAGATCAGGAAGGAATCCGACGACAATTCGTTGATCCTTCAGGTGGATAAACTGGTGGAGGGACCGGCGTCGGGATTGTTGGAGATGCCCACGCGCGAACAGTTGCCCGCCATGGTCCGCAAACTCTGCGACCTGGGCCTCGAGGAACTCTCCCGGAAACTGGTGCAGAAACTGCTGGAGAACCTGAAACAGTCTTCTCCCGTCATCCGCCAGATGTCGTTGAGACTGGTCGTCACGTTCTATGACATCTGCAAGACCAACCGGAAGGAAGCGCTCCTCACGACGTTGGCCAAAGCGGTGGAACCCCTGCTCGACACGGAACGCAGCGAGGAGGTCTACAAGGAAATCTCGGTCTTCATCGACGGACTGGTCCGGTATCACCTGATCGAAGGCCGTTACGTCGAGGCGGGACGCCTGTTGGCGATTCTGCGCCGGCATACCTCCGAATATTCCCAGTTCATCGTCTCCCGGCAGGAGATCTCCCTCGACACCATCAAGAAGATCGCCTCCGGCACGTTGGACGTGCTCTCGGAAGACATGCTCAAAGGCGCCGAGGATAAACAGGAGGGGGCCCGGTATGTCCTTTCCCAGATGGGCGAGGCCGCCATCCCGTTCTTCATCCGGATCATCCGCCGTTCCCCGGAACTCCGACAGAGGAAGATGGCGGCCGGGATGCTGAAGAGTTACGGCGACGCCGGACGGAAGGCGATCCTGGACGAACTGACCGTCGGCAATTCGTCGGAAGCCCTGCTCAACGTCTTCAGCGTCGTCGACGATTTCCTCGGCCCGGCCACGGTCTCCGCCTTGGAGATCTTCATCCATCATCCCGACGCGGCGTCGCGGAAATGGGTCATCCAGCTCCTCGGCAAGGTCAAGGACGTCTCGTCCGTGAAACTGCTGATCAAGTTCCTCATCGACCCCGATGAGGCGGTCCTTCTCAGCGCTATCCGCGAGTTGGGAGCCTTGAAATCCGTCGAAGCGGTGGATCCCCTGTTGGACGTGCTCAAGAACCCGTCGGTCCGTGTGCAGGAAGAGGCTTGCCTGGCCCTGGGCCAGATCGCCGATCCCCGTTCCGTGCCGGCCCTCGACGAGATGGTGGGCGGCCGGTCGGGAGGACTCTTCCGCCGGAAGACGACCGTGGATGAGACGGTCCGCGTGAAAGCGGTCTGGGCGCTGTCCCGCATCAATACGGCCGAATCCATCCAGGCGCTTCAGAACGTGGCCGGGGATTCCAACCTCCAGATCCAGGCCATCGTGAAAACCGTCTTGAAAGGTTGACCGCCGGCCCGTGTCCTCCCCGTTCCTCACGATCGCCAAACGTTTCTGCGTCGGATTCGCGCTCTCCCTGTCGCTCGCCGTTCCGTCGGTCTTTGCCGAAGAGGGTCCTCCGTCGTCGTCTCCCCGCAACAACATCTCCGAGGGTTTCGTGGCCCTCTACAACCTGGACTACGTCACCGCCCGTCGGAATTTCCAGGTCCTCGTGGATTCGCCGTCCACCGAACTCCTCGGTTACACGGGGTTGGTGGTCACCAGCTGGTGGGAACTCACCAACGAATACGACGAGAACGACCCGGCGGCCGAAAAAGAATTCCTTAAATTGGTCGAGAGGAGCGTCGTCCTCTGCAAGAAGCGGATGGCGGAAGACGACCCGCACGGTCTCACCCATCTGTGTTACGGCGCCCTCCTCGGCATCAAAAGCCGCTGGGAGATCGTCCAAGGGCAATGGCTCAAGGCCTACCTCGACGGAAAACAGGCCTACAAACTCCAGTATAAGGCGGTGCAGATCAATCCTCAGCTCTACGACGCCTATCTGGGCGTGGGGATCTTCCATTACTACACCGACACTCTCCCGAAACTCCTCAAGATATTGACCTGGCTGGTCATCCGGGGCGACCGCGAGTTGGGCATCCAGGAGATCAAGTCCGCCATGACCCAGGGACAATTCTCCAGCCAGGCCGCGAAATGTTTCCTCATCGACATCTACAGCAACATCGAGAAGAACTATCCGGAAGCTGATCGCGTCTGCGTCGACCTCCGCGTGGAACTGCCCGAAAGTTCCTTCGCCCATCTGGTGCACCTCATGGCCATTCAGAACCTGAAGGACTGGCCCCGATTGGAGAAAGAATCCAACGAATACCTGGCGCGGATCGAACGGGGTTTGCCGTCTTATCGCCCGGCTTACAAGAACCGAGGGCTCTTCGCCCTGGCCAACAGTTATATGGGGATGAAACGCTATGACGACGCCATCGCCCTCTACTCGAAGATCATCAATGAGCTCGACAACGGCGACCGGTGGGTCACCTGGACCATCCTCCAGAGGGGGAAATGCCACGACCTGAAGGGGGACCGCGCCGCCGCCCGGGCCGACTACCAGCGTGTCCTCAAACGGCGCAACGTCTGGTTGTTCCACGACCACGCCAAAAAAGTTTTGAAGAATCCTTTCGTCTCCACGCCCGACCAGCCCATCTGATCCGTCTCCCCATGTCCCCCGAGTCCACTCCGTTGCCGCCGGTGCTCTTGGATGTCCCTTTGGGCGAGTGGCCCTCGATGATCGGGGTGTCCGGCGCGGAGATCTACCGCGTGCGCCAGTTACAGGACTGGTTCTTCCAGCGCCGCATCAAATCGTTCGATGAGATCACGGTCTGGCCCGCCGCTCTGCGCCGGGCCTGTGCGGAGAAACTCACCCTTCGCTCGTTGGTCCCCGACGGGCAGGTCGCTTCCGCCGAGGATGGCACTGTCCGTTTCACCTACAAGACCCGCGACGGGCTCCTGTTCCCGTCGGTGTTCCTGCATCCGCCCCAGGGCGGCGACCCCGTCGACCCCGATGAAGACGAAGTCCCGGGGGGGCGCAGTTCCTTGTGTCTGTCCACCCAGGTCGGTTGCGCCTGGGGATGTTCCTTCTGCGCGTCGGGGCGTGTTCCCTTCAAGAGGGACCTCACCCAGACGGAGATCGTGGAGCAGATCTTCTGGGCGGAAGAACTGACCGGCCGCCGTCTCCAGTCCATCCTGTTCATGGGAATGGGAGAACCGTTGGCCAATTACGAGAACGTCGTGCGGGCGTTGCAGTGGATCCGCGGCAGCGAAGGGCTCCACTATGGGCTTCGGCATGTGACGGTGTCCACCACCGGGTTGGTCCCGCAGATCCAGCAACTTTCCAAGGGCGCGCCCGCGGTGAACCTGGCCATCAGTCTGCATGCGGCCGACGACGAGACCCGAAAGAAGATCATGCCGCGGTCGGCCCGATGGACCATTAAGGAAGTTCTCAAGGCCGCCTGGGATTACCAGGTCAAGACGCGCGGGTCGCGTCTCACGTTCGAATACGTGATGCTGGACGGAATCAACGATTCCCAGCGCAACGCCCAGCGCCTCTCGAATTTTCTCCGGCACCGCAAATGCTGGGTGAACCTCATCGTCTATAATCCGGTGCCCGGCCTCCCGTTCCAACCGTCGACGGAAGAAAAGGTCAAGAAGTTCTCCGACATCCTGTCCGAACGAGGCATCTGGACCCGCGTGCGGCGGCCTTTGGGCAAAGACATCGGCGCTGGCTGCGGCCAACTCTCCGTTTAACGAAACGATCCAGATCCGTCCCTTCTCTTTAATCTGTCATTTCCGAATGCTTTTATCGTCCCGATTACGCTAAAGATAGGGATCGTCCCTTGACGGGACAGGAATCTAGTCCGAGCATAGAGGGCAGGATTTAAGAAGACGACGGTCTGTGTGAAATGCGGACGGATATTTGTAGGGCTGGATCCCCTATAGAGACATTAGGGGATGACAGCGTTAAGTGAGGAAAGTTTTTAATCCGTCATCCCCGAACGTTTTTATCGTCCCGATTACGCTAAAGATAGGGATCGTCCCTTGACGGGACAGGAATCTAGTCCGAGCATAGAGGGAAGAGATTTTAGAGAACGGTTATAATAATGGCTTATTTTGTCTATATCCTTACCGATCAAAAGAATGGGTCTTTGTATGTGGGTGTCACAGGGGACCTTCAACGGCGTGTTTATTCTCATAAAGAAAAATATGTCGATGGTTTTACGAAGAAATATGATGTAAACCGGCTTGTCTATTTTGAAATGACCGATAATGTTCTGAGTGCTATCCAACGAGAAAAACAGATAAAAAAATGGAATCGTGATTGGAAAATAGCGCTGATAGAAAAGACGAATCCGGAATGGAAAGATTTATATGAGACACTGTAGTAATTTAATCTGTCATTTCCGAATGCTTCTATCGGAAATCTAGTCCGAGCATAGAGGGCAGAATTTAGGAAGACGACGGTCCGTGTGAAACCCGGACGGATATTTGTAGGGCTGGATCCCCTATGGAGACATTAGGGGATGACAGCGTTAAGTGAAGAAAGTTTTTAATCTGTCATCCCCGAACGTTTTTATCGGGGATCTAGTCCGAGCATAGAGGGAAGAATTTAAGAAGACGACGGTCTGTGTGAAACGCGGACGGATATTTGTAGGGCTGGATCCCCTATGGAGACATTAGGGGATGACAGCGTTAAGTGAAGAAAGTTTTTAATCTGTCATTTCCGAATGTTTTTAGCGTCCCGATTACGCTAAAGATAGGGATCGTCCCTTGACGGGACAGGAATCTAGTCCGAGCATAGAGGGCGATTTGATAAGACGACGGTCCGTGTGAAACGCGGACGTATTTCTCCCCTGAAGCGCAACAAAGCCGGAGAACGCCCGTTTGGGTAAATTGACTGTCTTTGGTATAATGACGGAACCTCATGGAAAACAACGAGAACAAGAATCTGAACGATCATCTGGTGGCCGGCGCGCGCAAGGTCGTCACGTCCCGCGTGTTCCGCACGTTCATCCATCTGACGGAAGTGTTCATGAAGGGGCTCATCCACTGGCTCAAGAAGTTCCCCGGCCTGTCGGTGTTCCTCCTCATCTTCTTCACCATCACGCTCGCCTATTGGGCCATGGAACCGCTCATCCACCAGAAGGGCCTCCTCGTGGTGCCCGACCTCGTCGGAAAGAGCGTCGACCAGGCGTTGGACCTCCTGGCCCCCATGGACCTCTCTCTGGCCAAGGCCTCGGTGGAATTCAACGAATCGTTCCCGGCGGGCGCCGTTCTCCGGCAGGTCCCTCCGTCCGGCATGTCCGTGCGCGAGGGGAAAGTGATCCGCGTCACCATCTCCAGCGGCGGCCAGGTCGTCTTTGTTCCCGACATGAAGAACAAACCTCTCACCGAGGCCCAGAACATCCTCAAACACCAGGGACTGGTGCTCGGCACCATCTCCGAGGCCTATTCTCAGTTGCACGAAGTCAATTTCGTCATGGAACAGACCCCGGAAGCCAACGCCGTCGTCAAGCGCGGACACATGGTGGACCTGCGCGTCTCCAAAGGCGCGCCGCCGGAAGGGACCCTGCTCATCCCCAATTTCGCCAACCAGGCGCTCCGTCAGGCCACCGAATGGGCCGATTCCCACAACATCAAGAAGGAGATCAAGGAAGAGCTCAACAACGACATGTTGCCCGACATGATCATCCGTCAGGAACCGCTGCCCGACACGCTCGTGACCGAAGAGACGGTCCTCCGGTTCGTGGTGAGCCGGTCCACCTACACCTCCAAAGGGGAATCCAAAGTGATCCGCTATCAGGTGCCCGAAGGGTCTGGCCGGGTGCAGGTGCGCATCTCCGTGCGCGACATGGGGGGGGAACGGGACGTTTTCCAAGGATATCAGGAGGCGGGTTCCGTCGTGGACGTGCCGATCCGGGTGCGGGGCGCTTCGCGTTCGCGCATCTTCGTCAACAGCGTGCTCATCGAAGAGAGGCCCATCGAGGAGTAACATGGCCTGTCTCCGTCCGTCGGCAAAACCGATCCGCATCGCTCCGTCGATCCTGTCGGCCGATTTCTCCCGGTTGGGCGAATCGGTCAAGGTGGTGGAACGCGCCGGCGCGGACTGGATCCATGTGGACGTGATGGACGGCCATTTCGTGCCCAACCTCACCGTGGGCCCCGCCGTCGTCAAATCACTCTCCCGCGTCACCTCCCTGAAACAGGACGTGCACCTCATGATCGAGGACCCTGTTCACTATATCCCGATATTCGCCGAGGCCGGCAGTTGGCTCATCACGTTCCATCTCGAAGCGGTCCGGTCGCCCGAAAAGGCCGTGCGGCTCATCCGGAAACACGGGTGTCTGGCCGGCATGTCGGTGCGTCCCAAGACGCCCATCCAAAAGCTCTTCCCATACCTGCCCCTGCTGGACCTGGTGCTCATCATGACGGTGGAACCGGGTTTCGGCGGACAATCGTTCATGGCCGACATGCTCCCCAAGATCTCCCTGCTGAGGGACCGCTTGACCCGGATCCGGAAACCCTGTTGGATCCAGGTGGATGGCGGCATCGGCGAGAAGACGGCCTCGCGCGTGGTGCAAGCGGGCGCCAACGTGTTGGTGGCGGGCACGGCCATCTTCGCCCAGAAGGATCCGGCGCGCGCGCTGAAGGCCCTTCGGGCGGAATGCCTGGGTTGATCCCCGTTTTATCGTCGGAAAATCCCCCCGATTGACAGACCCTTCCGGGTTTGGTAGACTCTTCGATAGGTAGTAATACTTTTGACATCAACGCCTTCTCGAATCCCAAAAAGAAGGCGTTTTTTATCTCAAAAACCATTTCTTCCACCTTGGTCAAAAGCTTTGAAAATCATACAGGAGGTCTTTATCCAATGAGTTCTAACATGAACGCACCACAAGGATCACAACCTTTCGGAGGATACATCGAGCGAGGCCCCGAGTTGCCGCAGAGTTACGGCGTCACCCGGCTGGTCATCCTTCCGCGCGACCCGCGCTGGATCCACTGTTACTGGGAGATCGCGTCCTACACCTGGCAGGAGATCGAACGGACCGTCGGGGGCGCGGCGCGCTCATCCGGCCGGCCGGTCATCCGGTTCTTCACCAGCGACGAGAGCAAATTTTTCGACGTGCCCGTCCACATCGACGCGCGCAACTGGTATATCCAGATGCCCGAAGGCGGTGGGTTCTGGGTGGCGGAGATCGGTCTGGTCCTTCCCGACGGGCGGTTCGTCCGTCTGGCGCGGTCCAACCAGATCAAGATGCCTTCCGGCCAGGTCTCCAACGTCCTGGACGAAAAATGGGGCATCGTGAAAGCCGAGTGGGAACGTCTATTCCAACTGTCCGGCGGCGGAAAACTCGGCGCCGGTTCGCTGGAGATCACCAAGATGTTGGCCCAGCGTTGGGAATTCCTCAAATCCATCTCTTCCTGGCCCGGTTCGGCGGGGATCTCCTCTCTGGCCCGGCCGGCGGCTCCCGGAATCAAAGGGTTCTGGCTGCGCGCGGACTGCGAACTGATCGTTTACGGGGCCACCGAAGCCGACGCCAAAGTCACGGTGCAGGGGCAGCCCATCGCCCTCAACCCGGACGGCACCTTCTCCCTGCGGTTCGCTCTTCCCGACGGAACGCTCAACATCCCCATCGAGGCCACCTCGGCGGATGGCGACTTCAACAAAGGGATCGCGTTCACCGTTTCCAGGTCCACGGACAAATCCCGTCTTTGATCCACGGAGGATGACACGATCCCGGATGAGTCACACCGGTTGTCGCGCCGTTCTCTGCCTGTCCGCTCTTCCCGCCGCGAGGGGGAAGAGCGAGAGTCGGGGTAGAATCCTCTGACCGCCCCCTTGGAAGGTGAAGCCGACAAAGGGCCGGATGCAAAAGAAGTTCTCAAGACTGACGCAACAAAATCACAGCCAGCGAATCGGAGCGCAAAATCCATGACTGAACCAAAAGGTTATCTCAATCTCGTCCTGCACGCCCATCTTCCCTACATTCGTCATCCGGAATACAACGATTTCCTCGAGGAAGACTGGTTCTACGAAGCCATCACGGAGACCTACGTCCCCATTCTGGACATGATGGAGCGCCTGGCGGGCGAAGGGGTCCGGTCACCCTTCACCATGTCGCTCACCCCGCCGTTGTGCAACATGCTTTCCGACGAGCTCTTGATGAACCGTTACCGCGCCCGGCTGAACAAGCTCATCGAACTGTCCGAAAAAGAAGTCCACCGCACGCGGTCCCTGTCGCCCGCGTTCCAGGAGACCGCCGAGATGTATCGGCGAAACTTCTACCGCATCCGCGAGATCGTGGACGCCTGCCACGGACGCCTGCTCGAACGGTTCCGCCGCCTGCAGGATGACGGCCATCTGGAGATCATCACCTGCGGCGCCACCCATGGATATCTGCCGCTCATGATCCGCGAGGAAGCGCGTTACGCCCAGATCCGCGTGGCCGTGGACGATTACCAGCGTCATTTCGGCCGTCCCCCGAAGGGGATCTGGCTGCCCGAATGCGCGTTCGCTCCCGGAGTGGACAAGGTCTTGAAGGAAAACGGCATCCGGTTCACCTTTTTGGATTCGCACGGACTGTTGTTCGGCACCCCGCGTCCGCGGTATGGGATCTTCTCTCCCGTTTACAGCCAGCAGGGCGTGGCGTTCTTCAGCCGAGACATGGAGACGGCCCAGCAGGTCTGGTCCGCCGAGATGGGATATCCGGGCGACCTCAGTTACCGTGAGTTCTACCGGGACGTGGGCTACGACCTCGATTACGAATACATCCGTCCTTACCTGCACGAAGACGGCGTCCGTCGGAACGTCGGCCTGAAATATTTCAAAGTAACGGGCCGGGTGGCGTTGGGAGACAAACAGCCCTACTCGCCGAGCGCCGCGAAGGAAACGGCGGCCTCCCACGCGGGTAACTTCATGTTCAACCGCGAACGGCAGGTGGAATACCTCCGGACGGTGATGAACCGTCCGCCGGTGGTGGTGTCCATCTACGACGCGGAACTGTTCGGGCACTGGTGGTTCGAAGGGCCGTATTTCCTCGAATACCTGGCGCGCAAGGTCCATTACGACCAGGACATGTTCAAGATGACCACCCCGATGCGTTACCTCGAGAAATTTCCCGAACTGCAGATCATCGAGCCGGAACCGTCGTCGTGGGGGGACAAGGGCTACCACGAAGTGTGGCTGAACGCCAGCAACGACTGGATCTATCCGCACCTCCACATCATGGCCGACAAGATGATCGACCTCGCCGGAAAGAACCCCAACGCGGACGGCGTCCAGAAACGGGCGCTGAACCAACTGGCGCGCGAACTGCTGCTGGCGCAATCGTCCGACTGGGCGTTCCTGATCACGGTGGGCACGGCGAAGAACTACGCCGAAAAGCGCACGCGGGACCACTGCGACCGGTTCCTTCGGTTGGAAAGCCAAGTCCGGGAGAACCGCATCGATGAGGGCTACCTTCACGGTCTTGAAGACCGGGACAACATCTTCCCGCTGATCGACTACCGCGTCTACAGTCCCCGCTCATAATCGGATCCGCATCACTTACAAGAAAAACGCGACGGTTCAGCCGAACCGCCGCGTTTTTTGTCTCCTCCCGTCGTCTTTTAAGTCCATAATTTTGTATTTAAATGCCCTATTGCTATTTTATAGTTTATAGTTTACAATAAAGTATAAACTATGAAGACTGAGACTAGAAACAATATATTGCAAATTATAAAGAAGAGGGGGGGCGTGCGGCCAAATGATTTAAAAAAAGAACTTGGCATAACGCCTCAAGCTATCCATCGTCACTTGAGGTCTATGGTGGCGGCAAGTGAGATTGAAGTGATAGGTCGTGGACCGAAGACGCTCTATTACATTGCGGGGAATCCCCGATTGGATAAGGTGCTGAACTGGAGCGCTTCCAATGACAGACCGGCAGGAGATCCGGGAGAGAGCAATTGCGAAACACGTGATGTTTTCACGGCCCGGCTCAGTCATTTAAGTTCCCTGACGAAAACGGGACTCAAAGAAGAGGACCTGTCGCTTGTCATATCGGTGGCGGGGGAGATCGGCAACAATTGTTTCGACCATAATCTGGGAAACTGGAGGGATGTCCCTGGGTGCTGGTTCGAGTTTCAAGTGACGGCGGGACGTCTTTGGATCTGCATTGCGGACCGGGGACAAGGGGTTTTTCGGTCTTTGAGGCGGGTGGACCCATCCATTCCGGACGACCAATCGGCTCTCATCACGGCTTTTGAGAAGACCTTATCCGGGCGAGCCCCGGAGAACAGGGGTAACGGTCTGAAATTCGTGAGGAATATCATCGTCGTGGGTGAAAAGAGGGGAGTGGCCTGCCGATCCGGAGCTGGTATAGTGGATTATGGATCGCTCGGTCAGGAATGCCGAAGCGTGTTAGCGGTGCACCCTCACCCCCCTATTGGCACGGTGACATTGATCCTTTGGAGCATGATATGAGAATAGCACTAAAATCTTACGGCACCATCCTCACGTCGCGACCCGCAGGAAGGGAAGCGGCTCTATCCATGAAAGCCCATATCCATCCGGTTCCCGGAGAGATGATTGAGCTTGATTTCGACGGGGTTCTTTCCGTCGGCCCCTCGTGGCTTGATGAAGTGTTGAGCTCCTTGCGGGGGGATTACGGGAGGGAACGAGTCATCTGTCTTCCGACAAAAAACTTTTCAGTGATCGAATCATTGCGGGTGATTGACGCCTGAGTTTCAATGGATGGGTGGGGGGATATTTTTGTTTCGTTCCGTTAAAAAACCCTCCCGGATTCCCGGCCATTCTACGCCCCCGGCGGACTTCGGGGGCGGGGATCCCCCGATAGGGCCGTTTCTCTCGAAATCCAGCCTATTTTCCGCTTTATTTTTGACAAACAGGATGAAGGACGGATCTCCAATGCCAGCCATCGTATGGAACAGCATCATGCAGACCGGCATCACGTCGATTGACGCTCAACACAAAACGCTCGTTGAAAACGTCAATAATCTCTTTGACAGCGTTCAACAAGGAAAAGGGGACAAAGCCACCGAACCGATCATTCTGTTCCTGGAGCGCTACACTTTGGAACACTTCAAGATGGAAGAAGAATTGATGGCAAAATCGGGTTATCCGGGTTTCGCCGCTCACAAAAAACAGCATCAAGATCTGATCCGTAAGGTCAAGAATCTGCGATATCAACAAAGAGATCGGACAAACCCTACGCTCTGGCGGGAACTCTCCGCATTCCTGTCCGATTGGTGGCGGGAGCATATTATGCGTGCGGACATGAATTATGTGCCCTATCTCAAAGGACGCTGAAAATCAGGTCGTTCGATGATGAAACGCCCCGTGCGCGGTGTTCTCACTCGCATCCGTAAATGGATCATTGCCGGCTGAAATCAAGCGATGAGGACTGATCAAACCCATGTATCTGTTTTTTGACACGGAGACGACCGGACTGCCAAGGAGCTGGAGCGCGCCGGTGACCGATCTCGATAATTGGCCGCGGCTCGTTCAATTGGCGTGGTTGTTTTATGGCAAGGATGGTCGCAACATATCCGGCGGGAATCACATCATTAAGCCGTCCGGATTTATGATCCCGGCGGAGTCATCCGCCGTTCATGGTATCACGACTGAAAAAGCCATGACGGAGGGGATGGATTTGCGGCGTGTGCTATCGGAATTTCAAGGAATGATCGAACGCTCGACCTATTTGATAGGCCACAACGTGAGTTTTGACGCCAATATCATCGGGGCGGAATTCTTGAGGCAGGGGATGAAAAATTCGATTCTGACCAAAGAACATATTTGCACGATGAAATCGTCGGTTGAATTTTGTGCCCTGCAGGGCAATTACGGCTATAAGTGGCCTAAATTAGAGGAACTGCATCGAAAGCTTTTCGGCGAAGAATTGAACGAGGCTCATAATGCCGTTCATGATATCAATGCGACGGCCAGGTGTTTTTGGGAACTGAAAAAGAGAGGGGTTGTATGACGCGGGGGGATATGAAAAGAACCCTCATGGTCAGGAGAAACTTTCCGAACGTGTGCGTTCGGATTGCAAAATCGGTTTCTGCCTGCTAAAATCTACGAGTCGTAACAATATACGGTCTTTTATAAATATATTCCTCGGTAGCTCGGCAGGGGTTTCGGTCACGATGTGACCGCCTGCCGTCCTGAACTGCTAGTTCAGGACAATGGGTCGCGTGTGCCAGTGGCACACGAATGCGACGGCCCGAGTAGGGCCCGGGGGAGCTCGCTCCAGCATTGAGCGAGATAGATTTAGAAGCAACGATCTTTAAATACCTTTCCTCGGCTACAGGAGTAGTCACGCCAGAAGGCGTGCCCTTCAATGCGTTCTATGCAACTGAAGGACCTGCACAGCAGGCCTGTGGCCCCCACACTCTTCGTATAACTTCGAGTGCAGGCGACAGCCCAGAAGGGCTGAATACTTCGCCGAAGCACTACGGTGATGTGGGGGAGAAGAGAAGAAGAAACTGATTTTTAAAACATTATTCCTCGGCCACGGAAGTATTCAGGCCATTCGGCCTGCCGTGGTCCTCGAAGCACTGAGGCGAAGTCGTATCGCCGAACTTGAACCGAAGGTTCAACGGAATGTGCGTAGAGGAAGAGGAATATGTAACGACTATTTGCCATTTTTCCTCGGCCATGGGGGTAATCAGGATATGTAGCCTGCCCATGGCACTTGAAGCACTGAAGCACGGTTTATCGTGCTGAACCGGAACCAAAGGTTCCGCGGAGAGTGCGGAAAGTGAGAGGAATAAGCGTAAAGACAAATTGCCACTATATTCCTCGGTAGCTCAATGGTGGAGCATCCCGCTGTTAACGGGAGGGTTGTAGGTTCGAGTCCTACCCGGGGAGGATTTAAGTAATGCTTCGAAAAGGCGACGGTTCCAGTTAACCGCCGCCTTTTCTTTTTCCGTCGATAATTCACTATCTTATCGGAACAGATGCTTATTTCTTAGCATCACTTCGTAATAATTCCGCCATTTTCAGTCGTCCCATAGCATCAAAGCATCGGAATTCGATGATTCCCATTTTTGCCCAGTTAACAGCGAAATGCGCTATTCTAGGCGCATTCTGGGATTTATCAATTATTAGAATTAAGGAGTTTTCTTTGTCGTCTGGCCAAGCGTCTCATCTTGTTTGCCAAACAACGTTTTGCGAGGAAAATCGCCGGTTGATGGAGGTGTTCCCACAGGAACTTGTCTAATCCATTCCATTCAATGCTTCCGTCATCATAAACTTGGATCGTCAACTCATCGAGCATAACTCTACGTTTGCGCATGGTAGGACATGTCTTACCTTCATTTCAAAAAAAGATCAAGTCATTCTTAATGTTTTAAATGGCAAAAATATGTTTTTAGGAGGAAGAGATTACTTTGTCCTTTACGAAGGCAGTCATATTACAATATTTCCTAAATTGTTACTGTACCGCCGGGCATAAAGATCTATATTAGCTTCCGAAGATACGAAATTTTGCACTCCCGGATGTAATTGTTGCCGCATTAAGATCGATTAAATACGCCAAACGCTTTGCATCTGTCATTGAACTATTCTGCAGTTGCTTTAAAAAATATTCCACATTAAGCGCCGGCTGAATTATCCAGACCTCTCGTTGTGTATGAGGACTACTAAATAGATTAGTAGCTTCTGACGACCAACGCCCAAAACGCAAGCGTGACCTACCAGTATTATGAGCACCTGTGGTCCAACGATTTATTTGATCTTGAGATGGGACAATCCAAAGTCTATGCACATTTTTAGCGGCCTGCCCTAATACAACGTAGAGATCTTTGACTCGAACACCTTTGGGATATGCACATTTTGCATGCACCAACACTATGCGTTTCCTTTCTAAATCTACCGCAATAAAATCCGCAATTTCTCCATTGCCATCGTCACATATTAGTGTCGAAAAATCCCCCCCGTTATGTATCGTATCTTTGGCGTGAGCGGATTCGAATTTATCAAAAACAGTCCCAACTGCCCAAGATGCCTTGCCTTTCCCACGTTTACGAGTCACTTCTTTTTTACAACCATTGTAACAAGGCAAAGCAGTTA
Source organism: Elusimicrobiota bacterium (assembly GCA_022709755.1). Classification (GTDB taxonomy): domain Bacteria; phylum Elusimicrobiota; class Elusimicrobia; order FEN-1173; family JAKLIF01; genus JAKLIF01. Next base: position 78,690 of record JAKLIF010000008.1, read on the forward strand.
GATATTCGGCCAAGTGTATGCGGGAAGGTTCTCTCTGCCGGTAATTCATGCCATTAATCATCATTACTCCGTTATCTGTCAAGACAGAAAACCGTCGATGCTCTTTAACCCAGTCCAATAAGTCATACTCTTCCCCGTGAAACGATAACTTAAGCCTAGAACCACTATCCCATTGAACATCAAATGCTTGCTCGGCGGATCGAATCTGCAACCTTATGGACGGTAACGCGAGAGGGGGATCACCCCCCTCGAGCACCCCTATTCCTTTTGGCCCCACCTCTGCCCACAATTGGTTTGAGATTAAACGAACATTTTGATTGTTGGTGTCGCTAATGTTGCACTCTTGAGGAAGATCAAACCTAATCAGAAATGGTATTCCGGGCTGATCGTTAGTTCTTTCGGCAAGGCTATCAAACAATGAATGAGCTTGTTGGTGTGTTACCAACAACCGATATTCAATGTTTTGACACCACTCTAAAAAATCAACAAACGAAACATGATCGTTCGACCCAAAACGACTCGAAGTAAATGTTGCCATTTCCGAGCATTCCTCACCCTTATTCCACCATGATAGTGTTTGCGGCGCAAAGCTTCCATCTTGGGAGAATCTGATATGCCTATCTGCACCGTCAGCCCATAGAGCACGTGCACGTATGGTTCCAACCCCATCATGCAAATTTCGCAGTTGCACGGATTGTATCTCCGCATTTTCAAAGGGGATTAAATGTTTAATGGTATCAGGTGAACACAGAGGCCACTTCTTTACGAATTTAGGAAGACGTCCCATACTGGATTGAACAAAAACATGTTTCTTACCAAATACGAATATTAAAACAGCTAATTCTCTGTTTTCAAAATGAAACTGTATAAACGGTGGACGCACGTGACGTTCGATTAAAAAACTAATTGCAGGTGGTTGTTTATGGCCCCCCATTATTCCTGAGGCTCTAAGAACCAAATCCGATTGATGTGATATCCAATATTTTATCTCTTCCGCCATCATTTTAATCGATTTTGCATTAGGGCGAATCAAACTTCGAATTTGAGCCGACGGGCGTAGTAATAAATGCTCCGTGAAATTCTTTTCTACTGATTCAAGCGTGGGTGTAAAATGATGGCCTTTATATGCATATCCGCTTGGATCCTCTTCGAATTCTTGGAATAGTCGCCATGATTCTTCAGCTTTTGTTTTGTTTGAACAGAATATCGCAGCTTTCTGCAAAATAGATGGTGGCAATGAGTTGTTCCATCTGAGCGCACGCCCGACCTGCTGTACAAACACACGGCCGTCGTCAACTTCGGTCGTAAAAACCACCGCTGTAATATTCGGATCGTCAAAACCTTCAAGCAAAATATTTTGGTGAATGAGAACATTTGCATCTTTAGGAATGCGGGAAGTAGAATTAAACAATTTATGATGATTGCCGTTGAACTGTGAGTGAATGCCAACAGCCGATATCCCAGAAAGCCTGTTGAAAGCCATAACAAAAGAAGCGACTTCTTTATGATTGTTAACGCGGAGCACGACCTTGGGCTGTCCATGTGAGCCCCACCGCGCTTTTTCTGAGAGAATGTATTGAGATACAGTTTTAATTGCTTGTCCCATATTATTCAGACTGAAATCTATGGGCCTAAATATAAGAGGCCGCAACGTTGGTGGATTATCTCGGCGGGCCTCTGCAAAAACATATCGATAAATGACTAATGCATTTAATGGTCTTCCATCCGCCCGGTATGGCGTTGCAGTGAAAAGAATTGTTGGAACCCCGACATCCTCAACAGCAGGATCCCATTCGAGCGCGCCTTTTTTATGGCCTTCATCAAAAAGAATTAAATCATAAACACCTTGAAGTTTTCGTCCTCCAGCCGAGGTGAGCGACTGAATAGTTGTCACTGTTACAAAACGATTGTTTTCATCCAATCGCTTTGGCAAATCCTTTCCTTGGCACATGATTGGTCGAATATTATCACTTGGGGAAAATCCAATTTTTGTCCAAAACGTTTCCTTAGATAATATGGGATTGATTGTGCGCGCTATTTGGCTACGTAAAACGTCACTGGTCACAACGATGAGAATACGCCTAAAAGGTGCTGGCAAACAGTAAGCGGCTAAGGCAATAACACCAGACTTACCCGCACCTGTCGTCATTTGAACGATATAATGTCCGCGATCGTCTTTAGTAAAACCATACTTATCATAATTTACGAGAGAATTCTTAATGCATTGGTAAGCACCAAATTGACACCTGCGAAGGCGTGTTTTAGTAGCCCATAATGGGTCTCCTTCCAATGTTTCGAGATTAACAAGATGTTCATCAATTAACGCTTTTTTTGTTTTGGACATGTCGATAAGCAGTTAGCTGTCATTGTCTTTCAGGTCTGCACGCGGACTAATCAGGTATTGTCTCGACAAGCTTTTTAACAACCATTTCTTGGACTTCCCCAAAACGCCCCTTCCCTTTATCCTTAGCGCAAGCAGCCCCTCGAACACATATTACGTCCACCCCAGTGTTCCAAAGACCTGGAAGATCATCAACTGTTATGGATCCAGCAATCCAAGCTTCTTTTTTGATCTTATGCATCGCCTTTACGAAATCGGCGATATTTTTGAGCGAACAATAGTCGAGCAATCCCTTGCCAATCAGTTTATTGAACGTATCGATTAGGATTCCATCAGCACCTGAAGCCTGAGCCAATTTCGGTCCGTCTTTAAATACCCGGAAAAAACGCTGCATATCTTCATCAACAAATATTGCAGGGTACAGTTTCTTCTTTTTGGGCGTTAACTTCCGCACTGTATTGACAATATTTCGCGCTAGATAAATGGCCGAATTTAGGGACTGTTCGGCAAGGCCAAACTTAATTAAGTCTGCACCCGCAATCGCAACACCAAGAGCTGCTTGACAAGCCGATGCGCGAACAGACTGAACTTCCCCGATATTGGTAGACACAAACATGTGCTTAAATCCTGCCCTATTAAGGTGATTACGTGTTGCCATAATATTAAGTGGATACGGAGTCCCGAGTGCTGAGGCAGGGTATTCTACATCAGCTATTTGAGCTCCTCCCTTCGCGGCCTCAACTGCTTCGTTAGATCCCCTGATGCTTACTAACAGTTTTTGCATGTTATTCTCCTTACTCATTGGGAATTTATCGCAGACAGAAAAATCAATAATCCGCAAAACCCCTTAACTTAGTTTTGAACTGGCACGCCCGCTACTGTAACTTCGAAACCCCGTGATCTTAACATCTGCGCTGTACGTGCAAGATTAAGTTGACTAAAAAATGGGAGATCATTTACAAACGTTTTCTGATTAACACCAAGAAATGTTAGGACAATGTTATAATTGGCTGAATTAGGACGTGAAATAGGTATCCATTTTTCCCACGATAGATTCATTCCACGTAAATGCAAACGAATTCCTCGCCGAAAATGTTCATCTCCTAAAAAAGAGTCTGCAGAAACACGTGCCTGAGAAAATAAATGGCTCAAACTCGAAGACCCTCCTTTCCTATGCTTAACGAAAATAAATTCTCCGGCATCAGAAAGCAAATCACATGGTTCGATTGAACTGTGGGCCCCTTGGCATTTAACATTTTTACAATCTAAAACGGCCATTTTTTTCGTTATGCTACCAACTCGTTTATTGTAGTCACCTTCAGCCTCTAATTTACCATCTTTTTTTCGTGCAACAGCCGGAAACTGCCGTGTGGACATTGGAATTGAACCTGCATCCTTAAGCACTTCTGCTGCAAAATCCTTGTCGATCTGAAACCAATCGCCATTGGTTAAAATGAATCGCTTGTCTTGATATTCAGTTTCGAAAACCAAACACTTATAGACACTCCAATCTTTGAAAGCAGTTCGCTCATCATCACTATACATGTAAACTTTATCATGATGAACTTTCTCAATACTGAGACTTTGTAAATCTTCATTTCCGCTAATATAGCTTGCCAGGTTCATATCTGAATCGTTCAAATCACGCCGACCAGAATACGAAAACCCGGTGACTTCCATCCAGTCTACTGGTTCGGGAGGAGCCACATAGGCTTTCGATTTATCCCCAAGCCGCAAGTTTTCGACCAAACGCTGATCAAGAATATCAACCACTTCAGAATCCGCAACACGCCCGATATTATCTACCCAAGAAAAGTTCGCTTTATACACCCTCTTTCTGTAAAGTATCAATAAATCTTCACACAGTGTTTTTAAACTCGGAAAATCAACACGCACAGAAAGAGCTAAGACCGACTCGTTGCCTGAAAGTGCTTGTAAATACTCCGGTAGTTCGGCGCGGGGCATACCAGTCACGGATCTTAGTATGTCTCGTCCTATGTCAAGCCCAAAGGCTCCAATCCCAGAAGAGCGACTCGCTTGCGTACGTTTATGTATTGTTTGTTCCTCAACTGTATATGTATCAAGACTTCGCAAGCTGTCATGTTTTAGACCATTTAATGCTGCTTTGATCCCAAAGTCCGACACAAAAGCTGATTGCTTAATGAGGTACCGCCCATGACCAAAAGTAAATATGAAAAATCTACCTGCGACTTTTATCGCCAAAACTGCTGCATTTGTTTTGTTAATTAATTGTCGCAAATCGCCATCAACACCCGTTTCAACAAATTCAAACCATCTAGGAACGTTCTGGTTAGGGACTGCTATATGAAGCGTGCCAGAAAAACCTAACCCACTCTTAAGTTTATATGGCGTCAAGCGGACGTTTTTTTCAAAAACATCATCAATGGCTCGCACTTCTTCCTTTAGAAGTCTGACATGAAGTTTTTGAAGTGGAATTATGTCCATAATAGTTTATATTTCCAGAAAAATACCGGTAATTCCTCGATGTTTTTGGTCTTTCAGAATACGACGTAGTAAATCATCGAGCATTATATTCGGTTTAGTTGTCGTGGTCATGTTATCCTCGTGGAGGAAAGTTGTCATTGCCAAAACTGTCCTTTTGACGAATGCGGCCATGTCTATCATGTATGAGCAATTCGGAACGCTGGTTTTTTGCAATCCCACGCCCTTCATTGATGGCCCTCTCTTGTGTCCGGTGCACAGAGGTGTCCCTCCCATTGCCTTCTCCTAAAACTGCCCAACCATCTGGCCGGTGAACAATATGTTGATTTTTACCCATATGAGTCCTCCTTAACGTTTATCCTTCAATTGCGTCTAACTATTAGTCGGCAATGGGCTTAAAAAAGTAACGCATTCGCCTCTCGCTCAGCCGTGACGGATCGAAGCGCTCTCGAGTTCATTAACCTTCGCTGGTAATTCAATTCCGGTGCCTACGGATTGAACGGCTTTCATTAAATTAAGCCACTTGGTTAGGTGTCTCGCCCCTTTGGCATTCTTCTTTTTAAGGCAATAAAGCACTTCATTTATATCTTCTATCGCGCCAGAAATACCTCGTTGAGCAAAGCCATCCAACTCTGCTTTTCGTGCGTTTAGAAAGTGATTTTGACAATACCCGACTTTTTTCATTTCTAGTTGAAATATATCTAAATCGTTACCATAAGAATCTCTGCAAACACGACATGAGCATTTTAGGAACGGAAACATTCTTAGAACATGTTCAGTCTCATCAAGAGAATATGCTTGATGCAGCCCGGGAATATAAAACTTGGCTTTCGGCGGGCCCGGAATGATCCATTTGGAAACGTTAACATCGCGGTCACTTCTGTATGAAAGGCTGCAAGAGAAACCAGATAGTCCGTTATGATTCATCAAAATCGATAAATAGCTACCATTTAGTTTAAGAACGACCTTGCCAATTGACCGGAATCCATCGATGAGTCTAATTAAATTGCTGAGGATCTCAGTATTTGCAGATTCCTCACTCAAGCCATTGACCCACAATGCAATACCCGCAAGCCGCCGATCTGCGTAGTCTCTCACAATGTCAACACATTCGGAATTGAGCAATATTTCTTTTCTTAGAAATAGAACGCCGTAAAGAAGCTCTTCCGGTTTCTTTTGTTCCGCTGCAATGCGGGAACAAATTAAATTGAGTCTATACCAAGGATCTCCAACTTCTTCAACAAGAAAAAACGGCGGAATAACAAATGATGGGCGTGTCCCTTGTATATTGTGTGCGATTGAGTCCCCTATTTCCTCAAATGCATCATACTTATCGAAATATTTGTTAATTAGTGCTGGTTCGGACGTGTCAAACCGAGTCCGCTCGTATTCAAGCGTATTACAGGTTAATTCTTGTATACCTCCCCGTGTCGCATTGAGGTCATTTGCAGTTAGTGTTTTTTTCCCCAGAGAATGTTCGAGAATTGGGCTGTATGTTTTGGCCAAATATCTCATCCATCGCGGAACGGTACCTTTTTCGCGATCAATAATATGTTCGGGAGGTAAAATGAAGCGGTATGTCATCGGATCGATAAAGAATGGTTTTCCCACATCTTGTACAAAAACTCCCAACGAAGACAGGAGAGACGCTCCGACATGAAATCCATCGAAGTGACTCAATGCTTTTTCCAAGACGCTCTTATCGTCGGTTTTGCGTAATTGCATGAACATCTTGGGGCCACGAGTATTAGTTATCATGATGCGTATCCTTAGACGCTGACCTTAAATATTTATCTTTTACTTTCGAATGAGTTGCAGTTTCTGGATATGTGTTATAGGTATATTCCAGCAATTCGTCAGTTGTCTTTTTCCCGTATCGTTTAACTATCCCTATGATTCGTTTGAGTATTTCGGGATCCTGTTTATTTGCGGCCACAGTGAGTGCTTCCGCGCACCGAACACCTTTCGGGGTCAACCGGTAAACAGCATTTACGCATTTCTCCGCTGGAATCCCCAGTTCTTCCCCAGCGCCAAGGTCATTTCTACTCGGGGGACTAATCTTAATTATTCCCTTGTTAAACAGTCCCGCAGTGTCTTGTGGGACATTTCTGTCAAATGCACCATACGAATGAGCGTAATAGCTATAATAGTCTGGAACAAATTGATCGCATTTGCCTTCTTTTCCGAGCAAGTATAGAAGCTTAACCAATTTTGTGCTCCCCCATACATCTATGTTCCAAACCCGCTTCATGGTATGAAGAAGTAGGATTAAGAAATCACGCCTGCTGTCCAACATGACCCCTGCAGTTGACTGCGTTTCGTTCATGCGACGCTTTATCTCGGTGAATATGCGGTCGCTCTCGGGCTTGGTGAGAGACATTGAATACGTTTTGCGCCGCAACTCCAACAATGCCACTAATAGAGGGCGAAGCTCTGCTGTTAATTTAGAATGAATTTTTAAAAACTCCTCGATGGAAACAGCGCGACCAGCATTGAGTTCATCGGTGAAAGCTGCGAGCGCTTCAGCTACTTTACCTTCATTGTGTTTTTCTGGGGTCATGGTTGAACAGCCTCCGAAGGATTGAAAGCTCGTAATTTATTCGCGAGATGTTCGAGCCCTCTTTTTTGGGCCATCTTAACGGAGCCAGGGGTTATGCCAAGTATCGCGGCAGTTTCTTTAATTGTCCGTCTTTCTTGAACGCGTAGTGTGAAAACAGACGATTGGAGTTCGCTTATACTTTTGAGGGCAATTCGCAAGTTGAACTTGGGGTCTCTTATATGATCAGCGGGATCGTCCGACTGCGAAATCCAACGGGTCATTTCTTGGGCAGCAATCGCACGATTCTCCTGAGTCAAGCGGAATTTCTTGGGTTCAAGACGTACATCGTCATATAACTGATCGCATTCCTCTATTGCATGATTTCCATCAGGGTCGGAGACATTTTCCTCGTCCGCCACTGGAATCGAATGCTTGAGAGGGACAGATTGAGCGAGAGGTTGCCGATATTTTTTTCTATAGAAATCCATAGACTTATTAATTGCAATTCTGTAGAGCCAAGTGAAGAGTTTGCTTTTACATTGAAATGTTCCTACAGTTTTGAAAAACGCAGCAAAAGTATCTGCTAAGACATCTTGTGCATCATGGTCATCGAATTGCCGTTCATCTCCCGATTCGTCCCAAATCATGCGGGGAGGAATCTTCGAGCAAATCACTCGGTAAATCGGTTCATTGAACCTTTGCCAAGCTTCTTTTTGAGCAGTTGTATCATGCCGTTTTAGTAGATTTATTAATTCTGTTTCTTCCATAACCTATTTTAACCTCAATCAATTAGTCGTCAACATGATAGAAAAAGTAACTCTCGTCGCTGGCACTCGGTACGCCAGACTGCTAATTATTTATCAGAAAAAATGCGGCTGTTCGCCGCGTTAGATAGTTAAGAAAAATACGCGTGGTGGGAATCCAGCGAGATGTGTTTATTATTATATTTTATCTTCTATTATATGTCAAGTGTCTTCATGCTTTATTCCATTCGATACGACCATCCGAATAGATTTGAATCGTAAGCTCATCCAACATCACTCTACTTTTTGGCATAGTGACACATTAATACCTTCATCCTTCTAAAAAATCAAGCTAATAATTTGATCGACCTATTCAGATTGATCTAGGCAGAAGTCTATTAGGAAGAATTGACTTGTCTTCCAGCCCGAACTGATGCTGAATGTCAGCATGAGCGAAGGCATAACTTCGGATACAGAAACAACCGAGCAGATAATACCCCGTAAGCCACCGCAAATGGCCAAAATAGGTCCGAAAAAGGCCGAAATGGAGGGTATTCTCAAACAGATCACCCAACTCTACGAAATACCCCTTAAAACGCTCAAGGAGCGCTATCAGGCGCTATTCCCCGAGGCGAGAGCCCCTTCCAATAAGGAGTTCCTTATCCGTCACATTGCTTATAAACTCCAAGAAGATGTTTTTGGCACTCTTTCCGAACCTGCCAAACAACAACTTAATACCCTTAAAACGGAACTAAATCCGCTGAAAACATTGGGCCAAAAGCCTGCCCAAAGCGGACAGGCAAAAACTTCACACCGCATTCCTATACCGGGGACGATAATCACAAAAATCTACAAAGGCCGGACACTTCAAGTGAAGGTTCTTCAAAAGGGTTTCGAATATGAGGGCAAACCATATAGGACTCTATCCAGTCTCGCACGTAAGATTTCTGGTGTTCCCCAAAGCGGATTCGTCTTTTTCTTTGGCCGATAAGCATGGACCCGTATTATTGCGCCATCTATACCCGAAAATCCACTAGCGAGGGATTAGAAGGCGATTTCACCAGTCTGGATTCCCAGCGGGAATCCGCACTCAACTACATCGCTAGCCAAAAAAGCCAAGGGTGGGTAGCCCTCCCTGAGGAATACGATGATGGGGGGTTTACTGGTGCAAATATGGATCGTCCGGCTCTACAAAAATTACTGGAAGACATTAAAAGTGGACGAATTAATTGCATAGTCGTTTATAAAGTGGACCGACTTTCCCGTTCGCTCATGGATTTTGCCAAACTTCTGGAATTTTTTGATAATCACAACGTCACGTTCGTATCGGTCACCCAATCCTTCAACACAAACACCTCCATGGGCAGACTAACGCTTAACATCCTTCTTTCGTTTGCTCAATTTGAACGGGAACTCATTAGCGAAAGGACTAAGGATAAAGTTGGGGCAGCCCGCAGAAAAGGCCGTTGGCTTGGAGGCATGCCAATGCTGGGTTACGATAGGGACAAAGAGGCTAAGGCGCTTGTGGTTAACGAGGAAGAAGCGAAGATTGTTCGATTGATTTTTGAGTTATACCTACAAAAACAGTCAACCCTAGAAGTCGCAAAAGAATTAAATGCCCGTGGAGTCCGCACAAAACGACATATTTATAAAGACCGGACATGCGGCGATAGACCCTTCGTTAAGAAATCCGTGGGCGATATCATAAATAATTACACATATATTGGAAAAGTGAAATATGCCGGAGAGGTTTATGATGGGGTTCATAAAGGCATCGTCTCGCCGCATGTTTTTGCCAGAGCCCAGAAGATCATGGGTGAGAACCATGTTCACCGTGGCACCATTAAAAATACGAAAGGGACAACGCTTCTAAAGCATATTCTTTGGTGTGGCCACTGCAAAACCAGGATGGTCCCGACGTATGCCGCAAAGAAAAACATTAAATATCGCTATTACGTCTGTTATAAAGCGCAGAGCACCGGTTATGAGAGTTGTCCCGTCAGATCTGTGAACGCACAGTTCATGGAAAACTTTGTGGTTGAGAAGGTGGGGGCAATTATCAACCAGACGCCGGAATGGAAGGGGAAAAACCTGATTATAAACACACCGGCATGGGATGTCTTATATCCACAGGAACGTCGCCGCGTGCTGAATCTTCTGGTCAGGGCCATCGTATATGAGCATGATGCCAAGAAAATCTCCATAGAGTTCAATTCCGAGGGCATTGAAGAACTTCAAAAGGAGCTAGCTGATGCGTTATGAGTTCGCAATTGAAATGACACCACTTTGGCATAGGCCGCCGGTAAAACCGGATTCCATCAAACGTGTGCCCAGGCTCCGTCGAATGCTGGTATTGGCCTACCAGATCGCAGAATATATGGAGGTTAACAAAGTCTCATCAATGTCTGAGTTTTGCAGAAGCATACACATAACCCCCGCGCGAGGCTCACAGATTATAAATTTGCTCTATCTTTCTCCACGAATTCAAGAAGATATTCTGCTGAGCGATGATCTGAAACTGCGTAAAATTCACGAATGGATCATCCGGCCCCTGTTTAAAGAGGTCTATTGGCCCCATCAGGAAGATAAGTGGCGGGAATTCCGCGCTTAAATGGGAGGTAATCGATTTGGGAAAAGCTTGGCAGGAGCTATGTGCAACGCACGGGCAATGCGGTAGATATTGAGAACGGTGGTATTGTTTTCTCCCCGTTCAATCCGGCCCATATAAGATCGGTCTAGGTCTACGAGATCTGCAAAAGCCTCCTGAGACAGGCCTCTTTTGATCCGAAGGGCTCTGATTTTATGACCCAATTCAACTAATACGGGCTGTTTTCGACGCATGGCGATATTCTGAAATAACCATGATTCCTAGTCCACGGACTATAAATCCCGGATACTTATTGGTATAATCAGGGCGTCTCGATATAAGATGAAAAAGAGGTGCTTTTATGACTGACTTAGGAGATCTCAAACAACTGGACCCACGGACCGTATGGCCAAATGAACCCCAAAACTTCACCCCCTGGCTAGCTGACAACCTACCAAAACTGGGCGAGGCGTTAGGACTCGAATTGGAGTTTCAAGGGAGGGAATCGCCAGTTGGGAAGCTCTCCGTAGACCTAATTGCCAAAGATGTGGGACGGAACAAAATAGTAGTCATTGAAAACCAGCTTGAACTCTCGGACCATCGTCACTTGGGGCAACTGATTGCCTACGCGGCGGGAAAAGAAGCGGGCGTGGTTGTATGGGTTTGTCGAGAGTTACTGGAGGAACACCGTCAAGCAATAGATTGGCTTAACCGGGGGGGGCTTAATGCTGAATTTTTTGGGGTTCGTTTGGAACTCTTGCAGGTCGATAATTCGAAACCAGCCGTGAGCTTCCGTTGTGTATCGTTTCCGAATAATTGGTTCCGTCAATCGCGGAGCGGAACTTCGTCTGAGCTGACTCCCACGCAAACAGCCTATTGTAATTTTTTTCAAAGGCTCCTAGATGAGTTGAGGGAAAAACACAAATTCACGAATGGCCGAGTTGCTCCGCCTCAAAATTGGTATTCGTTCTCCACCGGGGTGCGGGGATTGTCTTATGGCGTGTCATTTGCAAAAGAGCAAAAACTTCAGGCCGAGCTCTATATTGATATCAAAGATCCCGATAAAAACCTAGAGATTCTAAAGTGGCTTCGGAGTAAGGCCGATACCTTGCAGAAGGAGTTTGATGATAAGCTTGAGTGGGAGGACTTAGAGGATAGACAGGGCTGTCGCGTCGCATGTTATCGCGATGGTTCTATTCATGATTCCCAGGACAAGCTCGAAGAATATCAAGCGTGGTTCGTAGATAGGCTCCTTCGGTTCAAAAAAGTCTTTGGTCCCATCCTTCCCAAAATCAATTCTGTTAAATCCTGAGAAAGATATTCAGGCCTGCCGAGACTCAACTTACAAAATCCCACAGAGAATGTTTTGAGGTTACATGAAACAGCATTTCCAATGCATCCGGACCATCGTCGTGTTGTCCCTTAGGAAAATATTTCAACTGATCTATTAACGCCCGATGCTTGCGACTTAGTTGGATTTTGCCTGTCTTGAGGAATGGTTGCAATGCCTGTATCCGAGCAATCTTGTTGGTGTTGTGCTCTACAGATACAACATTCAAGGAGATTCCGCTTTCACTTGCCCGTTTCTTCAGTTCATCAACAAGGACCTGTTGGAAATTATTACTCTCAATTCCGAGCGTCTGAATATTACGGCTTTTGGCATATCCAAGGATTGTTGTCAGCAGATCTTCTGGTTGTCGCCTCTCCATGTCAACGTCAATCACAAAGAGAATATTCTTAGCGGGGTCTTTAATGCCGATTATGAGAGCCGAGAAATCACCATGGCCTTTCTGTTTTCCCATGCTTGGGTCACACGCAGCATAAAAAACTGGATATGGTATCGACTTCATCAGTGCAATCTCATCAGAAAAGGTGTCGTCCCAGAAGCGCAGTTCATTGATATTGAAGGAACAATCCCGTGGATTCACCGGCTCATTCTGAAATTCGCTATCGAAGCTAATGTCGCCCTCCTGCTCCCGTTTTACCATTAGATCGTAATAGCTTTTGCTTTGAGGCCATAACACTTCTGTGTCGGCAAGCATTTTCTCCTGATTGGCTTTGAAATACTCCTCTGCTGCCTCCATCCCGCTCCGTCCGTTGTATTCCGTATCCCCGAAAAAGATACTTTTCCACTCGCCCCACTCCTTTATGGCCTCCGACCATTTGATGATAGACCGAAATATGCGCTTTTCCCATCCAGGAGCCTGTTTGGGATCGGTATATTTCGCCAGAAGAGATCCGTAATGGTGTATTGTGCCTGTAAAAATGAAATTGGTGCCGCTATCTCCGGCTTTTAGCACTGATTTTTCAAACCAATCTTGCAGCTTGTAGCGACTGTCCTCCTGTTGAACTGCTTCATTGCCCTCAATATCATCCAATATGATGAGGCTGGGGCGATGTTCGTTATGCCGTTTCCCACGGATTCGCTGTCCGACACCAAGTGCGGTCACTTTGATGTTATTCTTGGTAATAATTTCATTCCTTGCCCAACGCTTCGGTTCCGGTTTTTTATCCAGTTCGCAGACTTCCGGGAAGTCTTTTCTTAATCGATCATTGGATTCTAGTTGATTTTTGATATTCGTAAGTGATTCCGCCGCATTTTCGGCTGCGCTGGAGATTAGTATGATGAAATCATCGATGTGATAGCAGATCGAATAGATGATGTATTGCGTGGCAACGATCGTGCTTTTCGCCGACCCACGGGGCGCAGCAATAGCCATTTTTGCATTCCGTTTAGTGCTGATGCGGCACAAGAGATCGACAATTATCCCATGGAATGCCGCGTCTTCCGTAAAGTTAAAGTCCCGGAAGTAATAGTGGCGAAATAAACGGAAATCACGAAACATCTTTTTTCGTGTTTTGCTCAAGCTTCTTTCAATTCCTTCTAAATCATTGTTGTTTATTGTCATTGGGTTTCTCCTCGGTCAGCATTTTTTTTATTTCAAGCAGTTTCGCGGCTTTTTCCTGACTAGATGATAACTGAGCCATATCATCTAGTTCGGCACATAAATTGGTAATTTTCCCGTTTGATTCGTGCTCCTCATATTTTTGCATGACCACGAGAGTATCTGCCGATTTTGGGAGATAACCCAGCGACAGGAGTTTGGATATCGTGTCTGCATATACTAAGTAAGCGTAATACTCGGCTTGTGCCCGTTCGGAGACTGTAGCGGAGTTATTGCGTGCTAATTTCATAAGGTTGCCCCTATGAATCTGCGCAAAAAGTACGTAATCACCGATTATTCGCCGAGCTAGATCGGGGTCTGGGTTCAAGGCATGCCAGACCCGAATATCCTCCATATCTCGCCGAATCGTTCTATCGCTTACCTTTAAAAACTGGGCGATTCCACTAGGGGAAATAGCTTCGAAGTATAGTGCCTCTACGCACTGTTGCCGTTGTTCCTTGTTGAGGATGTGCGGGTCCAGTGCTCCGACTTTGATTTGTTGGATTATTTCCGCTGCTGACGTCTCGTTTTTGGGCTCTGGTTTATCGTTTTGCATATGGGTCTCCTATCGATCCACTAATACCGGCTTTTTACCGGTTAAACTCGCATAGCGGTTACAAATTACGTCGCAATAAAGTGGATCAAGTTCCATAAGAAACGCCGTGCGGGAAGTGTGTTCGCAGGCGATCAGCGTTGATCCCGATCCGCCGAACAGATCGAGAACGTTTTCACCCTTAAGCGAGCTGTAAGTGATGGCGCGAACAGCGAGTTCAACAGGCTTTTCGGTGAGATGAACCATGCTTTGAGGATTCACTTTTTTGACAGACCATACGTCCGTGGCGTTATTTGGCCCAAAGAATTTGTGAGCCGCGCCTTCCTTCCAGCCGTAGAAACACCACTCATGGTTACCCATGAAGTCTTTTCGCGTGAGGACTGGGTGTTCTTTAACCCAAATGACCATCTGGGAAAAATATAGTTCACACGTCTTTAATGCGTTCGGGTAATTGTCAACGTTCCCGTATCCACCCCATATAAAGAACGATCTTCCTGGTGCCAATACACGGGCGATATTGCCGAACCAAGCGCTCAGTAATTCACCATATCTTTTGTCATCAACAAAATCGTTCGCAAGCGGACGATCTTTGGCACGCAATATTGTATTGACCGTCTTCTTGCGGCGCATAGCGGCCATGTTTCTACCGCGAACAAATACCTCCTTGCGCCTGTTAGCCATGTCCATTCCCTGTGTGCCAATCAATTTTCCATCGGAAATGGCCGCCGCGATGCCATTGTTGCTTCTTGGGGCCACGTTGACGTTGTAGGGGGGATCTGTATTTACGAGATGGATCTTTGCCCCGTTTAGAAGGTAATCAACGTGATCTATATTGCTGCTATCGCCACAAAGCAGTCTGTGGTTGCCAAGCAGCCACAGATCTCCGGGCTTTGTAATGGCCTTCTCTGGTTTTGGCGGTATGTCGTCTAACTGGTTTTCATCAAGAGAGAAGTCGGATTGGCCGATAAGAGCCAACTCGTCATCCCTAAAGCCAACTTCACGCAGAAAGTCCATGTCGAAGCTTTCATTAAGCAGAGCAAAGTCCCACTCCCCGGACGACATGTTATCTCGGAGCATCCGTTTCGCCTCAAGCTCAGGGTTGTCCATGACAATGACTGGGACCTCTTTGAGACCGATTTCCACTGCTGCTTTATATCGCTGGTTCCCGGCAAAGATGACGAAGTCTTTGTTGCAGAGGATGGGACGGGCTTGGAAATACTCGGGATCTTCTTTGAGGCTTTCGCATAAGCGAGAAAATGCAGCATCTTTTATGATGCGAGGATTTTTGGGATTAAGTTTCAGTTTCTCTGTTAACACAAATTGCACATTTAACATAATAGACCTCCGGGATTTTATATTTCGCACTCACATCAATCGTTTGACGATTTCGAACCTGGTATAAGCTTAAGACAATTCTGGTGGAATATCGGTCCCGGAAAATAAGAAACCCAAGGGATTTATGTCCCTTGGGTTTAGACGATAATTGATATGCGCGTTTTATGACTTACGGATGGCGTTTTCTTTTGGGAGGGATTGGGGAAACTTTTCCCGGCGGACCGTGTAAAATGATTTTGTGTGAGTTCCAATTGATGGAATGATGCAGCATGACCCTTGTGGGTGCAATATGTTTCAGTTTCGCAGGGTAAAACGTATATTCGTTAGGATGGCGCGAGATAATCTTTTTCACCTCAAAATCATAAAGGTCAGTGTTGTAAATTGTATTCATTATGTCGGCCACCAAGGCGTAATGAGGATTACCAGACGATTCTTTTATTAAGGATGCCAATTGCCAAATCCGATGATCTCTCACTGAAGTCACGGGAGGACGTCCTCTTTTCCCTGTGGAGAGCCCATCCAATAAATCAGACAAAACATTCTGCCCTTTTGGACTGTTTGGGAGTGCTTTGATTGCATCGGCCAATGATCTCAGATCTGCAGCCAATCGATCAACATCAACAGCAGGGATTAAACTCGAACGCATCTTCTTTTCTAGAGGGAGGACGATCCGATCGATCTCTCTGGCAGTTTTCTGCAATAAAGACTTCAGAAATGACCTGTTGCGCTTTAGTCTCCGAAGATTAACAGAGAATCTTGAACGCCACTCATCGGGGCTATACAATGGCAAAGACAGTAAGGCGAAAAGAGATTGTTTTTTGATCCCCAACGTTTTGATTTTTTTCAAGAGGCCGTCGTGTGTGAGCTTTTTTGTCAGTAAGGTTTTGGGCGGACGTTTCATTATTATAGTTTATGAACTTGAGTAAGCGCTTGTAGGTTATTATACCACCTTAGGACTAAACCGCCAGTCGCTACGGTTTATAGGGGGGGCGTCAACTGCATGGGCATAATGGCAAATGGTCCAGACATCTCACGGCTGGCCTACAAATCCCTTGAGAAATAAGGTAATGTTTTTAGGAATCAGGGGCTGCTCAATGTTATAAACCCGACTTTGTCGGGATTCCTTCTTTTTACCTGACTTACCTGTCAGGATTTGGTTTAATGTATCTTGTTTATGAAAGTTCCAGACTTATTAACGACACAAGAAACCTGTCAAATCCTCAACATCGCTCGACAAACTCTCTACATATGGATTGAACAGAAGAAAATCAAACCCTGGCGGAAGCTTGGTGGGCGAGGGGCATGGTTTTTTCTCGGGAATGAAGTTAGGAAAGCGCAAAAGAATAAATACAAGCGGAAAGTTGCCGTCTAATGGCGCATACCAAAACAAAGAAACGACAAGAACCAAAAAAGAACGGTGTGGCCAAGACACCACAAGAGATATCCCCCGTTGGAGAAGTAGCCGTTGGCGGACTTGAATCTCATTTATGGGAAGCTGCGAATATTTTGCGCGGTCCTGTAGACGCTGCCGATTTTAAGACATACGTATTTCCGTTGCTGTTCTTTAAGCGTATTTCAGATGTGTATGATGAAGAATATACAAACGCACTAGATGAATCCGGTGGCGATGAGGAATACGCACGATTCCCTCAAAATTATCGCTTTCAGATTCCTGAAAACTGCCATTGGAGTGATGTTCGAGCCATCGCGACGAATGTTGGACAGGCACTCCAGAAGGCGACGCGTGGTATTGAAAAAGCAAACCCGGAAACTCTGTATGGAATATTCGGCGATGCACAGTGGACAAACAAAGATCGTCTTCCCGATTCTCTCCTTCGTGATCTCATAGAACACTTCTCCCGTATAAATCTCGGCAACAAATCCGCCCAATCGGACATTCTCGGTCAATCCTACGAATACCTTATTAAGAAATTCGCAGACCTGACAAACAAGAAAGCAGGCGAATTCTATACGCCGCGTACAGTTGTTCGGTTGATGGTAAATATTCTCGATCCGCGAGAAGGCGAGAGCATATATGATCCCGCATGCGGCACAGGCGGTATGTTGCTGGAAGCCATCCACCATGTTCTCAAGAAACAAGGGGATGACCGCACCTTGTGGGGCAAACTGTTCGGCCAGGAAAAGAATCTAACTACATCCGCTATCGCCCGAATGAATCTATTTCTGCATGGGGCTGCGGATTTTCAGATTGTGAGAGGGGATACGTTGCGCCAACCGGCTTTCTTCTCCGGCGACAATCTTGCGACTTTCGATTGTGTGATCGCCAATCCGCCTTTTTCTCTTGAGAAATGGGGGGACGAGGTCTGGGCAAACGATCCCTATGGACGTAATTTTGCTGGTATGCCGCCTGCCAAGAATGGTGATTACGCCTGGGTCCAACACATGATCAAATCAATGGCTCCCGGATCTGGCCGCATGGCTGTTGTTTTACCGCATGGAGCACTCTTTCGCATGGGCAAAGAGGGCGAAATGCGAACAAAAATCCTTCAAATGGATATTCTCGATGCCGTAATCGGCCTTGGGCCCAACTTGTTCTACGGTACTGGACTCGCAGCCTGTATTCTCGTTTTCCGTCAACGGAAAACCAAGGAACGGAGGAAAAAAGTCCTGATCGTTAATGCTTCCCGTGAATATAAGACAGGTCGAGCGCAAAACGAACTGTTACCGGAGCATGTGGAGCATATTTACGAATGGTATCGCGGGTTTAAGGATGTCGAAGGTATTGCGCGTGTTGTTACCTTGGATGATATTTCTGCCAATGAAAACAATCTAAATATCCCGCGCTATGTTGAGGCAAAAACGGAGCAAAAAACGATTTCAGTAAAAGAGGCGACAAAGTGTTTGCAGGAAAGTGCCCAAGCAGCTTTTAAGTCTGAAGAGAAACTTATTGAAATTCTTCTACGTGAAGGACTGTTGGTGAAAAAATGAAGACAGCTACACGCATATCTCAACAACAACTCGAATCCTATCTTTGGGGGGCGGCTACCCTATTGCGTGGAACCATTGATGCAGGAGACTATAAGCAATTTATCTTCCCGCTACTTTTCTATAAACGCCTTTGCGACGTGTTCGACGAGGAAACTCGGGCCGCATTGGCTGATTCAGGCGGTGACAAGAAGTTCGCTGCCTATCCAGAAAATCATCGTTTTCAGATTCCAGCGGAAGCCCATTGGCGAGAAGTGCGCCAAGTTTCCAAAAATGTCGGTCGCGCTCTGCAAACCGCACTTCGTGCCATCGAGACGGCCAATCCTAACAAACTCTACGGAATCTTCGGTGACGCTCAATGGACAAATAAAGACCGCCTGCCCGATGCCATGCTACGAGACCTCATTGAGCACTTTTCATCACTGGAACTTACTGTCGCCAATTTACCCGAAGATGAATTGGGCAACGGCTATGAATACCTCATCAAGCAATTCGCTGACGATTCTGGCCACACCGCAGCTGAATTCTATACAAACCGCACCGTTGTCCACCTTATGACCGAAATGTTGGATGTCCAGCCAGGTGAATCTGTCTATGATCCCACATGCGGTTCGGGAGGAATGCTCTTGTCCTGCATCACACATTTGCGGCGACAGCGCAATGAGTGGCGGAACGTCCGCCTTTACGGACAAGAACGAAATCTCATGACGTCATCTATTGCCCGGATGAACTGTTTTCTCCATGGTATCGAAGACTTTCAAATTGTTCGCGGGGATACACTATCTGAGCCAAAATTTGTCCAAGGGGATCGGCTCCAACGTTTTGATGTTGCGCTGGCCAATCCCCCCTACTCCATAAAACAGTGGGATCGAGATGCTTTCGCATCTGACCCCTGGGGGCGCAACCTCTATGGGACCCCACCCCAAGGCCGAGCCGACTATGCTTTCTGGCAGCATATCATCCAAAGCCTATCACCCAAGACAGGTCGTTGTGCCATCCTCTTTCCTCATGGCGTTCTATTCCGGCAAGAAGAGGCTGAGATGCGCCGAAAACTTATTGAGGCTGACATCATAGAGTGCGTTCTGGGACTAGGACCAAACCTATTCTATAACTCACCAATGGAAGCCTGCATTGTCATTTGTCGGATAGCCAAACCAAAGGCGCGGCGCGGCAAAATACTTTTCATCAACGCCATTAACGAAGTTACTCGCGAACGTGCCCAAAGCTTTCTTGCTGATGACCATATTAAACGCATTGTTAATTCTTACAAGCGATTTGATAATGAAACGGATTTCACCCGAGTTGTTACGGTTGATGAGATACGCCAACAGGACTGGAATATCAATATTTCTCTTTATATTGTGAATGCTGATTACCGCCGGACAGAGATTCGCATGTCGGACAGCTCGCTTAAAGATAGTCTTGGTGCATGGTTAACTGGAATAGAATCGGTGCGCAAATCCATTATTTCTGTTCTGGGCCCGGATGTAATAACGAAGCCACTGCCAGGCTCAAACGGACTTAAACTCCAGATGCCCAAGTGGCTAGATCGGTCAAAGTGGCAGCGTTTCAGTATTGATCAAATTGCAGAGAACGTGCGTGATCCTGGTCAGCCGACACCTGAAGACTCTGCAACTTATATTGGATTGGAACATTTAGATTCAGGGTCGCTACATGTCCGCCGATGGGGGAGTGAGGCGGATTTGAAAGGACAGAAGCTTAAAATGCGCAAGGGCGACATTTTGTTTGCTAAACGCAACGCATACTTGCGTCGCGTGGCTATTGCGCCACATGATGGTTTTTTTTCGGCACACGGAATGATCATCCGCGCAAAGCCAAATATTATACTGCCTGAGTTTCTTCCGTTCCTGATTATGAGCGATAAATTCATGAACCGTGCAGTTGAAATATCGGTCGGTTCGCTTTCCCCAACTATAAATTGGTCTACGCTGAAACAACAAGAATTCGACCTTCCGAGCCTCGATCAGCAGTGTCGCATTGCTGAAATACTTTGGATGATTGATGAAACGATATGTTCATGGGAAAACATCGAACTAAGCCTTCGTGGTTTGTATGAAAGTCGTCTTCACGAAGTATTTGGTAAAGCGAATAATCGCTGGCCACGCAAATTACTCGGAGATGTGGCTAGCGTCGACAGGGGGAAATTTGACCACCGTCCCCGAAATTTACCGGAGTTTTATGGCGGTGTGCATCCATTTGTTCAGACAGGCGATGTTCAGAATGCAAATCGGGTTCTGCAAAAATATGAGTATTATTTAACCGATCTGGGAGCGACACACAGCAAGTCATTTCCCCCTAAAACAATATTTGTGACAATTGCTGCAGTAATTGGTGCTACCGCTATATCTGATCGTGAAGTTTATGCTACCGATAGTGTTGTTGCTGTTGTTCCATCTGCCAATATGGATGTCGACTACGTGGAATTATTCTTAAGGCATAAAAGACATTATCTTGAGAACCAAGCGGCAACTCAAACAGCGCAAAAGAATATCAATCTTCAAGTTCTTCGTCCTTTAGAAGTGCCATGTCCTTCACGATTGAATCAGATGGAAGTTGCGCGAGAAATCCTAGCCCCAATGTTTACGGCAGATAAAACGCGCAGCCATATTGAAAAATTACGTGCAACACTTCAGGCATTTACAAACCATTTTACTGGGAGTAGTTCATGATCTTTACCGAAGCCAACACTGTTGAACAGATGATCCTTGATGCCGCCACCAAGGGGGGCGGCGATCAATTGGTTTTGCGCGAAACCCAACTGCAGTATGGAAGTGATTCGCTTGGAGGTGAATTAAAACCTACGCGATGGGAATACGTCTTCGGCGATAACCTTCCACGCAAATATACCGACATAATGGTGGAGTCTTGGGTTCGCGAGGCTCTTATCCGGCTTAATCCTGAAATCGCTGCACAACATGATCGTGCCGATGAGGTGATCTATAACTTACGTGCTTGCATCCTCTCAGTTCAATCCGACGGGCTGGTGCGGGCTAATGAGAACTTTATGGCCTGGCTTCGGGGCGAAAAGACCATGCCTTTTGGCCACAACGGCGAACACGTCACAGTCCGTTTGGTGGATTCTGTCGATGCGGCTAAAAATCGGTTAACAGTAGTAAATCAATGGACGTTCCAGGCCGGTCCCGTTGAGAAGCGGTTTGATGCGGTTTTCTTGGTTAACGGATTACCCGTCGTCATCGGTGAAGCCAAAACGCCGACCAGAAGTGCCGTCACATGGTTTGATGGGGCATATCAAATCAATGAGATTTACGAGAAACAAGTGCCAGCCATGTTTGTTCCAAATGTATTTTCGTTTGCCACAGAGGGGCGCTGTTATCGATATGGCTCTGTTCGAATGCCCATCGACAAGTGGGGGCCTTGGCGTGACGACGAAAATCAGGATGAAGGCCAACTCCATCATGTGAAAGCCGCGGTGCAAAGCATGTTGCGGCCGCATGTGGTTATCGACATTCTGCAGAATTTCACGTTATTCGCAACGGACAAGAAACATCGTCGTATTAAAATAATATGCCGCTATCAACAATACGAAACCACGAATAAGATCATTGATCGTGTGGTCAAAGGGCAACCAAAGAAGGGCCTAATTTGGCATTTTCAGGGAAGCGGCAAGTCATTATTAATGGTTTTCGCTGCACAAAAGCTCCGCCAGCATTCCAAACTCGGCAATCCGACGGTCATTATTGTGGTGGATCGTATTGACCTGGACACCCAAATTACCGCCACATTTAACGCCGCTGACGTGCCGAATATGGTTTGCGTGGAGTCACGTGACGAATTACAAACTCTTCTCGGACAAGACGTGCGCAAGGTGCTTATCACCACCATTCACAAATTCGCCGAATCTGACGGCAGGCTCAACGAACGGTCCAACATCATTGTCATGGTCGACGAAGCCCACCGCACACAAGAAGGCGATCTCGGCCGCAAGATGCGCGAGGCGCTACCCAACGCTTTTCTCTTTGGCTTGACGGGCACTCCTATTAACCGAGCGGATCGGAATACCTTTTGGGCTTTTGGCGCAGATGAGGATGAGAAGGGATATCTCAGTCGTTATTCATTCCAAGATTCTATTCGTGATAAAGCCACATTACCGCTTCATTTTGAGGCCCCCGAAATACGGCTGAAAATTGACAAGGCGGCTATTGATGAGGCCTACAAACAGATTACAGGGAACTTGAGCGAGCAAGACCGCGATGATCTCGCAAAACGCGCGGCTAAAATGGCGGTGTTGGTGAAAAACCCGGAGCGAATCCGCGCCGTGGTGGGGCACATCGTGCAACATTTTCGAGCCAAGGTTGAGCCGAACGGTTTTAAGGCACAGGTAGTGGTATTTGACAGAGAATGTTGTGTGCTCTATAAGCAAATCATGGACGAGTTAGTCAGTCCAGAATCCAGCGCCATCGTCATGTCCACAGCCCAGGGCGATCCACCGGAATGGAGGCAGCATCAACGAAACAAGGACGATGAAAAAAAACTGCTTGACCGATTCCGTGATCCCTCGGACCCCCTTCAATTCGTTATTGTCACCAGCAAACTGCTCACCGGCTTTGATGCGCCGATTCTCCAGGCGATGTATCTAGATAAGCCACTCAAGGACCACAACCTGCTTCAAGCCATCTGCCGGGTGAACCGCACCTTTGGGTTGGAGAAAACCCATGGGCTAATCGTGGATTATATTGGGATCTTCGATGATGTGGCGCAGGCTTTAGATTTTGACGAAAAGGCCGTCCAGCAGGTGGTTTCCAATATTGAAGAACTGCGTAAAGCGCTTCCAACTCAAATGCTGAAGTGTCTCACCTTTTTCGCTGGAGTAGATCGGAGTATAGGTGGATATGAAGGGCTTATGGCCGCACAGCAACGTTTGCCGAATAACGAAACACGAGACAAGTTTGCAGCAGAATATTCGGCACTCTCAACAATCTGGGAGGCCCTCTCACCCGATCACTGTCTATCCCCATACACAAAAGATTACCGCTGGCTGACGCAAGTGTATGAGTCGGTGAAACCAGCGAGTGGAAGCGGAAAACTACTCTGGCATGCTTTGGGAGCCAAAACAGTCGAGCTCATTAATGAAAATGTCCATGTGGATTCCGTGCGGGATGATTTGGAGACATTGGTTCTGGATGCAAAAGTGCTTGAAGATATCATCAAAGAAGTGGATGCTACCAAGAAAGGGAAGGAAATTGAAATCAAAGTGACGGCGCGAATAAGGCGTCATCTGAATAATCCAAAGTTCAATGCGTTGGGAGAGCGGCTTGAAAAGCTCAAAGAGCGACAAGAACAGGGATTTTTAACCAGCTTGGAGTTTCTGAAAGAGATTTTGCAGATTGCCAAAGAGGTTGTCGAAGCAGAAAAACAGGTGGATCCTGTTAAAGAACGAGATAAAGCCAAAGAGGTGCTCACGGAGTTATTCCAAGAGGCCAAGGGGGAAAATACACACATCATCGTTGAGCGAATCGTCGCCGACATCGACGATATCGTGAAAAAGGTGCGGTTCCCCGAATGGCAGCATACCACGCAAGGCGAGCGCCTTGTTCAAAAGGAACTCCGTCGGGTGTTGCTTAAATATAAAATTCACACCGATCAGGAACTCTTCGATAAAGCATATGCATACATAAGGCAATATTATTAAGTGGTCTGCCCCAGTTAATTTCTGGACAAGTCTGTATGTCGACGGAAAATATTCCATTATGGCTTAATGCGAATTATACGGATTTCAGAAAACCTGATTAAAAAGAAGAAAAATTGAAAAAATGAGAAATTAGGATAAAAACGAAGCAAATGGTTGTCCATATTTTAGCTGGGGTAGTATACTTGTTCGCCAAGAGCTTCATACCGGTTTTAAGGTTTTTTCTGCGGTTGTGCCCAAATGGATAATATAATTGAAAATGCGTTAAACATTTACACCGATGGCTCATCAAAATCTAAACCATGGCGAGGCGGGGTGGGTGTGAAATATGTTGTTGAATTTTCAAATGGTAAAATATTTGCCGATAGCCATGTGCTCCCAGGATACCCAAATGCGACGGTTCCCAAAATGGAACTTAAAGCATGTGTCCTTGGGTTGGAGAGAGCAAGGAAATTAGATGTGTATAACAGAGTGAATAAAATAGTTAGTTGGTCGGATTCGAGGTATGTGGTAGATAATTATAGAAGTGCCTTATACGCCTGGTATGAATCGCATTGGTTTAATAAAGATGGTCGACCAATTGCGAATGCTACAGAATGGAAAGAATTCCGCAAAATATATTTCACTATCCGAAAAGAAAATAAATATATTGAGATCCGTTGGCTAAGAGGGCATTCCGGTGATGTTCATCATGCAGAAGCGCACCGGCTTGCCAAATTGTCCGCAGAGGTCCCATTCCAAAAAGCTTTGTCATACATTGGTATTAGGAAAAGACAATCACTTTACCGAACAAGTGTTGGAAGCGTTTGTCTGCGTGGACAAAAAATGGCCATTCGGATTAAAACGGCCGAGTATTTACGGGAGCAGAAATTACATAAATATGCGTATGAGGTTATAGAAAAAAACAGCAGTGATTATGAAAAATCCGATATTGCATTTTCCAATATATTATTGCGGGAAGGTGGTAGGTATGTTGTAGATTTTAATGCGAATGGAAAAAATCCACGAATACTGAAAATGATTAGGGAAATTGACGACACTTCTAGAACTGGAAGGTGCTCATGACGTTCATTCTGCTGCGGTTTTGCCATTAAGTATGACAAGTCGGCAATGTGCTCTTAACTCCAAATACTGAGCCGTTTTTAGGAGACACCCGCGGGAGCTTTTGTGGTTCAGCGAACTAATGCTCCACTAGCATATTTTGCGGGGCGCAGAACGGGGGGGGCGAACTAATGCTCCGCATACTTTGATAGTCTGGTGATCGCAACCAGCTCCAACTACAGAAAAAACCGTCGTGAATTAAAGTAGTCCTTGACAAAATAAATTTTGTGATATACAATAGACCATAGAACGATTATGGTCTAGAGGACTAAATATGAGAACAGTCGATGTGGAAAAAGAAGAACAGGTGCGGAACGAAATCATCAAAGCCGCCCAAATACTATTTCAGAAATACGGGCTGGAAAAAACCACCATGGAAGATATCGCCGCCGCTTTGGGAAAGGGAAAAAGCACGCTCTACTACTATTATAAGAGCAAAGAGGATGTGTTCTCCGCTGTCATTCGAAGGGAAAGAAACGAAGTCCTTGAAACGGTAAAAGCCGCGATCAAATATGTGAAATCACCATCCGACCAGCTAAAAACCTATCACCTCACACTCTTTCACACGTTAAAGAACAAACTTAATCTCTACCCAATATTTTTACGCGAAAGTTTCATGCGCTCGGACATATACCGTAAACTCCATCATGAAAACCTCATGGATGAAACCAATATGGCCAAGCAGATCCTATTAGATGGAATTCGCAAGGGGGAATTTAAAAGCATTACGGAAAAAGATTGTGATGCCATAGCGTTGCTAGGAATAACAATGATGAGAGGCATCGCGGCCCACTCACTGTTGTCGGGTGAAAAAGTTCCGGAAGAACTCAATCTTGAAACGGCAAGTGATGTTTTTGTGCGTGGTCTAAAATGACGGGAGGGGCTATTTTTTTTGCATATAAATAGACCAAAATACGTTATTAGTCTATATATCGGTTTATGTGTCTTCGCAGGAAAGATGAATTCGGCCATAAAAATTATGTTGCAGGGGGGGAAATCATGAATAAACACACTTTGTTTTTTTTACTGCTTCTGCCAGCAACTGTCCGCGGCGGGGAGAGCGTCATGACGCCAATGGAATTTCTGAACCAGGTCCGGCTGCAGAACGTTAGTTTTCGGGCGATTGAGGAAAACGGGTCGGGCGCCGTCAATCGCATCCGTGAAAAGGAACTTCTGACGTCTCCTGTAGCTTATGCGAACGCAAGCACCGGTCAAGACGGCAAACCCTTCAGTCCTCCCCTCTTTGAATACGACCGTGTGGATGTGGGAAATTACGAGATAGGCATCCGCCGTCAAAACGCATACGGAACCGAAGCCTCCCTCTCCTATGCGCTGGATTACACACGCTTCCGAAAACCCAGCATTGCCGGTATTCCCATATCCTATTATGATGCTTCTCCTGTATTGTCGGTGTCCCAGTCCCTATGGAAAAACAGGTTCGGCCGTACGACCCGGGCCCAACAGGAATTAATTGCCGCCCAAGGAGCCGCGGAACGATATGACGCGGAATTCAAAATCACGGGAGCGCTGGTCGAAGCGGAAGTGGCCTATTGGCGATTGTCCTTGGCGCGAGAGGCTGTTCGTATCCAGGAAGAGGCACTTCGGCAAGCCCGCTCGATTCTCGATTACGTAACAAACAGAGAGATACGGCATTTGGGAGACCATGGCGATGTTTTACAAGCGCAAGCCCTTGTGGAATCCCGCACGCTAGAACTGAAAGCCGCTGAAGACGAGGAAAGTTCAGCGGCGCGCCGTTTCAATTTAATCCGGAATACGCCGGGGACGAGCGTTCCCGAAAAATTAGTAGCCATTGACCAGCGGACCACCGCCGACATCAAACCACCCGCCGAGGTCGTGGCGCGCGCGGATGTTGAAGCCGCAAAATTAAGAGCGGAATCCGCCGCCGCCAACGCGCAAATCCTATCTTCTCAAAACGAACCTGACTTGCAACTGTTCGGTCTCTATGCGTTGAACAAACGCAACAGCGGTTTGGGAGAAGCGCTCGGGGATTCCGCTTCATCGGACAGCCCCACCCGCCTAGTGGGGATTAAGTTCAGCATGCCGCTCGCCTTCGATGCCGTCAGGGACTCTAGGCAAGGGGCCTGTCAGCAATCGAATGCGGCTGCACTGGTCTACGAACAGAAAGAGGTCGACCAAGGCAGGGAATGGGCCGACCTGGTAGAGCGCCTGCGCGCGGCACAGGAGAGAATGGGACTCGCCCATACGATGGAGGACATCCAGAAGCGCAAGCTGGAATTCGAGAAACGCCGCTTGCGCGAAGGCCGCACGACGACCTACCAGGTGTTGCTGTTCGAACAGGACCATTCGCAAGCGCAGTTGGCCTGTCTGAAGGTGGCGTTCGAGGTTTTGACGCTGAACGCACAAACACGATTGTATACCGGCCTGGCCGGGGGGGTGTCCCAATGAATCTGCCCGAACTATCCATCAAAAGACCCATCTTCATATCGTCAATCGTTTTGGCGTCTCTGGTCGTCGGAGCCTTGTGCCTCAAAATGCTTGGCGTCGATCTTTTTCCAGAAGTCAACCTACCAGTGGTGAGCGTGACCTCTATTTATCCAGGGGCTGGACCGGCAGAGATTGAAACGCTTATCAGCAAGCCTTTAGAGGACGAAATCAGCTCCATCTCCGGCCTGAAACGATTGACTTCGAAAAACTACGAGGGTGTCAGCGTGGTGATCGCCGAGTTTCGTATGGGAATCGACATTCAATATGCCGAACAAAAGGTTCGCGACCGGGTGGATCTGGCCAAGGCCAAGTTTCCTGATGAAGCCAAGGAACCTGTCATCCGACGGCAAGACCCGTCAGATCAACCCATCATCTCCCTGGCATTAAAAGCCGATCTGCCGGAAGCCCAACTCTTCGATTTGGCGGACAAATTCTTAAAGCCGCGTGTGGAACAGATTAACGGAGTGGGTCTCGTAAAGATCGTTGGCGGACGCGAGCGTGAGATTCACGTCACCTTGGACCGCGAAAAACTGACAAGGCGGGAGTTGTCGGCCGGAAAGGTGGCTTCCCGCTTGGCCGCCGCCGGGGAAAACATTCCGAGCGGCAAGATAAACGAGGGGCAACAGGAAACGATTTTCCGCAGTTTGGGCGAATTCGGCTCAGTCAAAGAAATAGCCGACACACTTTTGAACATGTTCGGTAACGATGTGCCCACCCGCGTTTCGGACGTGGGCTCCGTGGAAGACACGTTGGAGGACGAGCAAACCCGCGCTGCCATCGATGGTGAAAAGGCCCTGTTTCTGCAGGTGTATAGACAATCCGGATCGAACATCATTGCCGTTGTCGATTCCGTATACCAAAAACTGGACGACATCCGGGCCGAACTGGCGGCCAAACCCGGCAATCCATCGGTCACGCCGCTGAAAGACATCAGCGTGATGATTCGGGATAACGTTGAGGACGTGTATGTCAGCATCGTGTTCGGGATCATCCTGACCGCCATCGTCGTTTTTCTGTTCTTGGCCAACGGAAAATCCACCATCGTCACGCTGTTGACCCTCCCGAACTCCCTGATTGGCGCGGGAATATTGATTTACCTCGCCAAGTTTTCCATCAACATGTCCACGCTGATGGCGCTGAGCCTCGCGGTGGGGTTGGTTATTGACGATGCCATCGTTGTCTGTGAAAGCATTTTCAAGCAAATCGAACATCACGTGCCGCCTGCGGATGCTGCGCGCAAGGGCACTGCCCAAGTGCAATTGGCCGTCATAGCCACCACCTTGGTCATCATTGCCGCTTTTTTGCCCCTGGGTTTCATCAAGGGTGCCGTCGGTGAATTCTTCAGGCCGTTTGCTTTGACCATGTGCTTTGCCATGGCCATCAGTTTAGGTGACGCCTTGACCATCGCACCGGCTCTAAGCGCCTATTTGGGCTCCTGTGGCGGAGACGAGTCGCAAAAACGGGGAGGTCCGCTGAATCGTTGGACAGGGGCTTTGTTGGGATCCTTCAATCGGTTTCAAACCTGGCTGGAGTCCGTCTATCTTAAGGTATTGCACTTCACGCTCCATCGGCCTCTCCCCATTCTGGCGATAGGGCTGATCATATTCGCATCAACAGGCGCGCTATTCCAGAAGGTGCCGATGCAATTCGTTCCCAACACCGAAAATCCCGAATTCGTGATCAATCTGGAAATGGAACCCGGCACAAATCTGGACGCCATGAACCGCACCGTTGATGAGGCGGAACGGGTCATCCGCGGCAATCCGGAAGTGGAACTTGTGGCCGCCACCATCGGCAATGACAACAATGAACCGAACAAGGCCGAGCTGTACGTCAAGCTGGTTCCGGCGAAGAATCGAACGATCACACCGGGCAGCATGAAGGATCGCGTCCGGGAGCAGTTGCTTCCTTTATCCTATGCCAAACCCAAAATAAAAATAGCGGATCCGACAGGTGCTCTAACCCAACCGTTCTCGATGAACTTGATCGGCAATGACTCCGCCGAACTGGAAAAATACGCAGCCCGTGCGTTGGAATGGATGCAAAAAGATCAGCGCTTACGCGACGTGGACACCAGTTGGCGGCCCGGTCGGCCGGAGTTTCAGTTCAAGCTCAAACCGGGCATGGCCGAACGTTACGGCATTACACCAGCCGCCATGGGGCTGGAACTACGCGCACAGGTGGAGGGCATGACCCCGGCCAAATTCCGGGAAAACGGCGAGGAATACGACGTACGGGTGCGCCTGAAAGAAGACCAACGGAATCTGCGGGAGAATTACGACGATATTTATGTTCCGAACATCAATGGCAAACTGGTGAAGCTGTCCGACTTCGCGGCCGCCACGGCAAAGATGGGACCTGCCACCATCGACCGGCAGGACCGGGGCCGGTTCATCCAGTTATCGGCTGACATCGCCAAGGGCGCGAACATGAACAATATCATTTCAGATATCACCGCGTTTCTTAAAAACGATGCGAAGCTTCCTCCGAGCATTCGTTACGTGTTTGTCGGTGAAACGGAATACATGCTGGAAATGCAGGAATCCGTTATCCTGGCTGTGCTGATAGCCATTATCTTCATCTATCTCATCCTGTCCAGCCTGTACGAATCGTTCGTCACTCCGGTCACTATTCTAATTTCCCTGCCTTTGTCGCTCAGTGGCTCGTTCTTGGGGCTTCTCCTCATGCACGAACCCATCAATATTCTGACGATGATGGGCTTGGTTATGGCATTGGGTGTGGCGGGCAAAAACGCAATTCTGTTGGTGGACTCGGCCAATCAACGCGTCCAAGCGGGGATGTCTCGGGTGCAGGCTCTGATCGAGGCCGGACAGTCGCGATTACGTCCGATTCTGATGACATCCATCGCATTGATTGCCGGAACGGTGCCTGTTGCCATAGGGCTCACGGAAGGAGCCAAAATGCGTACCGGCATGGGTGTGGCCGTAATCGGCGGCATGGTGAGTTCTACTCTGCTCAGTCTCGTGATTGTGCCGGCCGTATTCCTGTTCGTTGACCGCATCCGGGTGTGGAGTGCCGACGTGCTGGTGAGAGCGCTGCAGTTCAAGGCAATCGAGAGTGGGGACCGACCGCAATAGCTCGAGGGTAACAATGGAACACGACAATATGCAAGACGATCGAACGGCCTCATGTGAAAGCTGCGGGCGAACGATGGTAATAGACACGATCTCAAAATGGGACAATCGATATTGCACAACGTGTCAGAATCCAATTAACGGCGTTATGGCAGATTATGAGACGGTACGCAGGAATAGCGTTATGATCATCATGAAACTCCTGAAAAATGATTATACCGAGACAACATATATGGTGGATCGCGTTTTGAAGAAACTCCCACGCTGGAATACGGGCGTCGTGGATATAGGAAAGACAGATGCATCCCAAAGATAGGTGAATGAACATATGCATTTAAATGACGATGGACATCCCAGCGTCGGGATGCTTGAAGTGTTAGGGGTGAGCGAAATCAACGGGGGAGAAAGCCGCGTCTCCGTAGAGCCAAATGGCTATCAATACGATAGATATATTATGAGCATTCCATCGGGGATAAAAGTGTCCATCCCTAGTAAAGATTTAAATCGGTTTTGCCTGAATCTAATAGCCCGACCTTGTTTCGAATGGCCTGTTTTGCTTGAGTTCGTTTCCGGTTGCACGGTCCCGCTGACAAATAACGAGTTATCCGATCAGAATATAGATACTCAAGTCATCGCCGGTCTGTGTCGTATTGTGGCCGCACTTATTTCTGTTACGGAGAGCAAACATCTCAAGGAGTTGACCTCAGTGCATATTCTCTTGCTCTGCGGGAACAGGCTGACGGACAACCCGCTTTCACCGAATTCGTTGTATGTGCCGTCGCTACGGCTTCAAAAATACATCCGGGAAATCGACCAGAAAAACATCCTCTATCGGTGCGGCTTCCTTCGTAAATTCAAGTCCCATTTCAATGATGGGATTGAAGAGATATTTTTCAACCCGTATAGCGTTCCCATCGAGATTCCCGATGATCAGATGTCTGATAATGTTCGATCCCTTATAACGATAATAACAGAGGAAAGACAAAGATGGACAGCGTAGCCGGGATGGAACTTTCCAAGCATGACCATGAATGTGAACGCAACGCCATATCCACGACGCTTTTTCAGTTCGTGTCGGCTAATATATTGGTCGCTTATGTTTATGCACATTTTTATCTTTTGCGAACGAATATGAATTTCGCGGGGCCAGGATGGGTGTTTGCTGCTACGGCGCTGCTGGCTCAGATAGGTTTTTTATTTGTCTTGCTCGGTTTTTGTTTTATGTTGTTGTCTCGCTTTTATCACCCGAACACGGCCTTTATCCTTATCGTATCGTCTGTTTATTCGTTGCTGTTGATCCTCCTGTTTCTCGATACGAGAGTCTATTCAATATTTAAATTTCACATAAATGGGCTTGTGTGGAACATTATTACGACTAAAGGCGGATGGGAATCCATGCATATTCCGACGCGTGACGTTGTTTCATTCAGCGGGTTATGTCTGGCGGTTGTCTGGACGGAATTTAAGGGTTTTTCGGAAATACGATATATATTGACGGCGAAACGTTTTATGTTACCCCAGGCAAAACGATCGTGGATCCTCCTTTCGGCGACGTTCATCCTCTTGCTGTTTGCCGAGAAAGTGGTTTATGCCATCAGTGACTTGCGTCAAGTGCGTGAAATCACCGTGGCGGAACGAGCGGTGCCACTCTATCAGCCGTTGACGATACGCAAGATGGCGAGACGGTTTGGCATCAACACCGATCATATGTCTCTCCCGCCGCCGGATCACACAAAAGAAGGCCTGTCTTATCCACGGCAGCCGTTGGTTTATAATACACCCAAAAAGATGTTTAATTATGTCTGGTTGATCATTGACGGATGGCGTTCGGATGCCTTTTCTCCCGAGATCACGCCCCATCTGTGGCAATTCGGCAAAAAATGTCAGGTGTTTTCCCGGCATCTGAGCGGCGGAAACAGCACTCGCTTCGGTATTTTCAGTCTTTATTATGGGTTGTATGGCGCTTATTGGCCGACTTTCCTAAACGAAGGACGAGGCCCTGTTTTTATCGACCGTCTGAAAGAAATGAACTACCGTTTTAAAATACTGTCCGGTGTGCCGCTGACGTCTCCTGAATTCCGCCAGACCGTTTTCAGCCAGGTCGTCGAATTTGTCTCAGATGAACTGCCCGGACAACAGCCTTGGGAGAAAGATCAGATGATGATGTCTGAATTGCCGTCATTCCTGTCCTCCGCACGTTCATCGCACTTTTTTATCAGCGTTCTTTTTGATTCGACCCATATCGGATACAGTTTTCCGCCGGATCGGGGTTTGGACCCTTTCCGCCCTTACCTGAAAAGCGTTTACTATTCCGAGTATGGCAACGCATATCATCTGGTGGAAGATATGAACCGTTATAAAAATTCAGTTTATTATGTGGACCATCTGATCGGTAATCTATTGGAAGATATGGAGCGGAAAAAACTTCTGGAGAACACCGTCGTTCTGGTTACCGGAGACCATGGTGAGGCATTCGGAGAGAACGGATATTGGGGGCACAACAGCAGTTTTTCCGACGAGCAGGTGCATGTGCCGTTTTTGCTGTATGTTTCCAGCATGAAACCACAGACGTATAATCATCCCACCAGCCATCATGATGTTGTGCCGACGATCATGCGTTTCCTGGGGACACTCAATCCGTCGGATGATTACAGTCTCGGTCAATCGATGTTTCAGATCGCCGCAGCATCCCGCACGTTGGTCAGCTGCGGGTGGGACGAATGTGCCGCAATCAACGATACTTCTTGCATTGTTTTTGGGACGCGTAGTTATAAACTGGCGCGTCCTGTGGTCTATGGCAGAGATTATAAAGAACGGTCTGACCGGTCCGATGTGCTCAACGTCAGGATGTCCGATCTGACCCGAATTATGTCTGAACTGGGAAAATATTTCAGGTCATCTAAGCGGTATTGAAAAATAGGGGCATCGGCAATAATTGAAAACTGAGCGCATGAACATTAATGTAATACATAAGTAAATATCAAATCATTAATTAAATAATCAGATAAAGATGACATTCTTTCCGAAAACTGGACCAGAATCTGTTTTAGAAATATGCTAAGCCCAAAAAGACAAAAACATATTTTCCATTTTCATCCGTTTTGCTTCCTTTTTTAGCGCGGTAATAATAAATCCATCCACTCCTTTCCAAATATAAGATACAAACCTTACCGGTTTGAAATTTCCCTGGCGATCGTAATATCGAAGGTTGTATAACTCGATCTGTTTATAGAGCAACGGAATACAGTCAGATATGATGTCCTGGCCATAGAGTTTTCGTAAAGGGGGAAAAGCTTTTTTATAAAACCGGTAAGAAACAAAACCCATGTGCCGCAGCACAATTTCATTGGCGCTTTCATGGGAACCTCTTTTGGCTTTTGCGATTAATCGGCGTTCTTCTCGCAGCGATATTTTAGGGTAGCGCCTAATAATTTTGTAGTAATTTCCCTGCATAATCCCAAGAAATACACTACCAAATTAAGCATGATACCGTATGTCCGTCTCACACAGATGGACACTAAATATCCTATGGGATATTAGCGATATTCGATTCTATTTTACGCATCGAAATGTCGGATTTTAGTGCAG
Organism: Elusimicrobiota bacterium; assembly: GCA_022709755.1. Classification (GTDB taxonomy): domain Bacteria; phylum Elusimicrobiota; class Elusimicrobia; order FEN-1173; family JAKLIF01; genus JAKLIF01. The sequence continues at coordinate 113,060 of JAKLIF010000008.1, forward strand.
GTAATATTGTATTTCCTACCTAAAAAACGGACAAAACGGACATTAAAAACTGATGCTCTTACCTCACTGAGCACCCCCACCGGAGCACTTTAAGTAAACCGTTGATATGCAACGGTTTTAAGAAAAGCGGAGCAAGACAGTAATCAAAACTCCGTGTTTTTCCGTCGAGAAAGCGGTTCGAGATGAAAATGGACCCCGAGTATGAATGATGTAACGGAATCACCGCATGGGTTGGATGGATTAACGAGGGCATTGCAGATTCAATCCGCAATGCCCTTTTTGCTTTCACGCCTCAGCAGACGCCACACAGTTGAGCCGCACCATTTCCCTTGCCGGCGGGTTTCATGATCTTCTGCGTTGAGGCGCTTGGCAATATTTTCCATCGACAGACCCTCAGCCACCAATTCCCGAATCCGCTTAATCCATTTCAATTCAGTTGCATCAACAGCCCGGCCTCGTTCCGTCACCTTCTGCCCGAAGGGCACGCGTCCAATTTCACGGACGATTTTTTGGGACTGGGCTCCTGACGCCGGTATGGTTGCCTCCTTATCTTTTGCGTTCAGTTCAGCGGGAACTTTCTCTCCCGTTGCCAACCGAATAGACGCTGTTGCCAATAAATCCACAACCCTTCTTAGCCGTTCCTCCGGCGTCATGTCTTCGGGATCCAAATGTTTCCGCCAGTCATTCATAGGCACCTCCCCCGTCCAGCCTTTGGCCGAACGTGGGTTGATACCTTCGTTTGATAAATATTGCAATACCCCTCAACAATGCAGGGAGTGGTTTTTATAAAAATGGAACCGTCATCAGATTTAACGTTCATAACAAACGAATCCGGGAAGACACTGTCTGACCGATTCGCCGTCTTACTTAAAGAAGACACACGTTTTTTCGATTGTCTCATCGGCTACTTTTTTATCAGCGGCTTTTACAAGCTCTACCCCTCGCTCACTAAGGCCGAAAAGATTCGAATTCTCATCGGGATCAAGACCGACCGCGCTACTTATGAACTAATCCAAGCCGGCAAAGGACAGCAGGAGTTGGCATTGGAATCCCATGCCCAAGTCCGGGAACGATTACCCGGCGAAATTCTGACCGAACTCCAAACATCCGGCGATAGTTCGGATATTGAAGATGGGGTCCACAAATTTGTGGAGTGGATTAAATTCGGAAAACTGGAAGTCCGCGCTTATCCATCGGAACGCATTCACGCGAAGCTATACATCATGACCTTTCACGAGGACGACCGAGACAAAGGTCGGGTCATCACAGGATCGAGCAATTTTACGCAAGCTGGTTTGCAAGATAATCTAGAGTTCAACGTTGAGCTCAAGAACCGCTCCGACTACGACTTCGCTATTCGAAAGTTCAACGAACTCTGGGCAACGTCGGTTGACGTGACAAAGGATTACGTCACTACTATTGAAGTTAAGTCTCCGTTCGCACAGTTTACGCCGCATGAGCTTTACCTGAAATTTCTTTACGAATACTTCCGTGGCGAACTGAACCTACCGGAAGAAATCGATGATATCTACCTGCCCGCCGGGTTCAAAAAATTGAAGTATCAGGAAGAAGCGGTTCTTAATGCCCGTAAAGTCTTGGATGAATACGGCGGCGCATTCCTGTCGGACGTGGTTGGGTTAGGCAAAACCTACATGTCGGCGTTGCTCGCCCAACATCTGAATGAGCCTTGCCTCGTCATTGCTCCTCCCCACCTGCTTGATGAACATAATCCCGGCTCTTGGCCGAATGTTTTTCGCGATTTTGGGATTCGTGGTTACCTATGCGAGTCTTTGGGCAAACTCCAATTCCTAACTGATCGCGATTTGAAGAAGTTCACCACAATATTTATTGATGAGTCTCACCGTTTCCGCACCGAGGACACCCAGAGTTATGAGATGCTGGCGCAAATTTGCCGGGGGAAGCGCGTCGTTTTAGTGTCCGCAACACCTCTTAACAATACCCCGCAAGACATTCTGAGCCAGATCAAGCTATTTCAGCCGGGCAAGAACAGCACAATTCCCAATGTTCGCAATCTCGAAGCGTTTTTTGGGTCGCTTCGCCGCCGTCTCGAAGGGCTTGACCGTCAGCATGATCGGGAAGCTTATTTTCGCACTGTGCAGGAGAATGCCAGACAGACGCGCGAAAAGGTTCTCAAGTATCTCATGATTCGGAGGACACGCAGCGAGATCGAGAAATACTATGGGGAGGACCTGAGGCGACAAGGGATGAAATTTCCCGAGGTTGCGAACCCCGAGCCCCTCTTTTATAAGTTCAATAAGGTCGAGGCACAAGTGTTTGATGAGACTATCAGGGCGCTCACCCACGATTTCAAATACGCTCGATATACGCCGCTGGCCTACTACACCGGCGAGCGAGACGAACAGGAAGTCCTGAGCCAACGCAACCTCGCCAAGTTCATGAAAATTCTTACGGTCAAGCGCCTTGAAAGCAGTTTCACGGCGTTCCTGGCTACGCTCGGACGTTTTATCGAGACTTACGAACGCGTGATCAAAGAATTCCATAGAGGTCAGGTTTTCATCAGCAAGAAACACATCGGGAAAGTGTTTGAACTACTGGAATCCGATGATCAAGAGAGCATCGACCGCCTCCTGGAGGAGGAAAAAGCCGAGAAACTTTCAGCTAAGGACTTCCGGCCGGAGTTCATCGCTGACCTCGAGGGCGACCTCAAGGCTCTCAAGGCCATCCGCGCCTTGTGGGAGCAAGTCACCCGCGACCCCAAGTGGGAGTCCTTCCGTACCATCCTCAAGAAGACGCCACTGCTTAAGGACGGCAAGATCATCATCTTCACCGAATCCAAAGAAACCGCTAACTATCTTGCCGATAAAATCCGTAATCAGGTTGAGCCCAAGATTCTTCTATTCACCGGTGAGTCGCTTCATAGTGTCCGCGAGCAAGTCATCGCTAACTTTGATGCCAAAGTTCATCGACCGAAAGACGATTTCCGTATCCTTGTCTCTACAGAGGTTTTGGCGGAAGGCGTCAACCTCCATCGTTCAAACATAGTTATCAACTATGACATCCCGTGGAATCCCACGCGCCTCATCCAGCGGGTCGGGCGCGTTAATCGCGTAGACACCAAGTTCGACAAGATTTACACCTATAACTTCTTCCCGACCGATGAGGGGAATGACCTCATTAAACTCCGCGAGGCCGCCGAAGCAAAGATTCACGCCTTTATCCAGATGCTCGGTGCGGATGCCCGACTGCTTACAGAAGGCGAAGAGATCGTCTCGCACGATCTCTTCGCCAAGTGGAACTCCAAAAAGACCATCACCGGCGAGGATGAGGACGAGGAGACGGAACTCAAGTTCCTCACTGAAATCCGCAACGTGCGCGACAAGCAGCCTGACTTGTTCGAGCGCATCAGGCGCCTACCCAAAAAGGCGCGCTCCACTCGAACGCTTCGCTCCCTCGCCCCCGCCGGAGAGGACAGCCAGATTGAGGGAAAGGTTTACTCATTTCCTTCACTACTCACTTATTTCCGCCAGGGCAGGCTCGATAAGTTCTTCCTCACGTCAAACGGCAAGCAGCTCGCGGTGGAGCTGGATTTTCTTTCGGCGGCAAACATTCTCAGGCCCGCTGATCCCCAAGAGCCGCGCCAATCTATCCCGCGCGAGTTCTATGATTTGCTCGATAAGAATAAGGCCGCCTTCGTCACCGCCACGACCGCCGAAGCCGAGCAAGCCGCCGCCACCCATCGCGGCAGTCCGAATGACATTTATCTTCTTAAGCGACTTAAGGACAAAGCAGTCCGCCGCTGCCAGCAGTTCACCGAGGACGATGAGGAGTTCGTCGGCAAGGTCATTCGCCTTGTGGAAGATGGTTCGCTGCCGAAAGCCACGGCCAAGAAGGTCGCCGCCGCCTTGAAGAAGCCCGAGAACCTTATGCCGCTCAAGGTGCTCGCGGTGCTTCGTCGCGATATCACACCTGACTTGTTCCAGGTCACGCCGGTAGCCCACGCAAGTCAAGCGCTGGCGCCGCGAGAAGTCATCCTGTCGTCCTATCTCGTTCAACAACCATGAACTCCCAACAAGCCCGTAGCCTAGTCACCGAGACGTTTCCACAGACCTTCGATAAAACCCGCTTCCGCAACTTCACGCTCAATCTACTCAACAAATTCGATGAATCCAAGGCGCAGATGTGGAACACTACCTATATTAAGGACGCCTTCAAACCCCACATCCAGAAATACGAACGCCTTGGCACTTACACGGCGCCGGACGATGACAAGCTTGATGTCCTTATCGTATATCTAACCGCTGAATCGAAGCTTGAACGTACCCGCACCGCCATTCGCAACTTTGTCGCCGACCATCTGAAGACCCGTGACAACAAGGACGCCGCCCTCGTAGCCTTCGTCTCGCCCACGGAGAAGCAATGGCGATTTTCCTATGTGAAGATGGAATATGCCGCCGCCCCAACCGAATCCGGTAAAGTCGGCGTGGAAACCAAACTCACACCCGCCCGTCGCTTCTCTTATATAGTCGGTGAAGGTGAAAGCTGCCACACCGCCCAATCACGCTTCCTCGCGTTGCTCCAGGACACCGAGAACCTGCCCACGCTCGCGCAGATCGAAGACGCCTTCAGCGTCGAGGCCGTTACCAAGGAGTTCTTCAATCAATACGCCACGCTGTTCGGCAACATCAACGCCGCACTGGAGAAGCTTGCCAAAAAGGATAAATCCATAGGCGACGAATTTGCAAAGAAACGCGTCAGCACCGCGGATTTCGGAAGGAAGCTCTTGGGGCAAATTGTGTTCCTTTACTTCCTGCAGAAGAAAGGTTGGCTAGGTGTCGAGAAAGGCAAGGATTGGGGCACTGGTTCACACGGCTTCCTGCGCCAGCTCGCCAGCGGCAAATACGGCGCTTACGAGAACTTCTTCAACGACATGCTCGAACCGCTGTTCTACAAGACGCTTGCCACCGATCGTGGACACGAGGCGTGGTGCAAAACCTTTAAGTGCCGCATCCCGTTCCTCAATGGTGGCCTCTTCGAGCCGTTGGGCGATTACGACTGGTTCAAGATTGACATTCCCTTGCCGAACAAGTTATTCACCAACACCGAGAACAACGATGCCGGCGACATCGGCACAGGTGTCCTCGACGTGTTCGACCGCTACAACTTTACCGTCAATGAAGCTGAGCCACTTGAAAAAGAAGTCGCTATTGATCCCGAAATGCTCGGCAAGGTCTTTGAAAATCTTATCGAAGAAAATCGGCGCAAGGGCCTTGGCTCTTACTACACACCCCGTGAAATCGTCCATTACATGTGCCAGGAGAGCCTCATTAATTACCTGGACTCTACTCTAAACACCAGCGAGGAATCCATCGCTCCAGCGAAGCCGAAACAAGGCAAGCTTTTCGGTGCTCCCGATCCGGCACAGATGGGCCTGAAGGCCACCGTGCGGCAAGAGCGGGTCCCCCGAGCCGATCTCGAAACATTCGTCCACCTCGGAGACCAAATCTCCCATTACGAAGCCGTCGAGGCGAAGTATGCCATCAAGATGCCCAAAAGCATCGAGCAACACGCCCGGCTCATTGACGAAAAGCTCTCTGACATCATCGTCTGCGACCCCGCCGTCGGCTCAGGTGCGTTTCCTGTCGGCATGATGAGCGAGATTGTTCGCGCCCGCTCAGCGCTTACACCCTACTTCAATGACGTTCACGAGCGAACTCCTTACCACTTCAAGCGACATGCTGTTCAGAACTGCCTTTACGGCGTGGACATTGACCTCGGCGCGGTCGAAATCGCCAAACTCCGCCTCTGGCTCTCGCTGGTGGTAGACGAGGAGGATGTGAAACAGATCAAGCCGCTGCCGAATCTACTCTACAAGATCGTCACCGGCAACTCGCTGCAAGGCGTGGAGAAAAACCTCTTCAACCAGCACCTCTTCCAGCAACTCGAAATACTCAAACCGCAGTATTTCGATCAATCGGATCCGTCCACAAAGGCCACTCTCCGCCACCAGATTGACCGCCTCATTCACGAACTGACCAACGGCAAGGAAGCCTTCGACTTCGAGATTTATTTCTCCGAAGTGTTCCATCGCAAAGGTGGTTTTGATGTAGTCATCGCCAATCCACCTTACGTTTCCGTTGAAACATTCGCACGAACAGTATTTCAAAGTGAGTGGAAAAGGATATTTAAGACATTTGCCTCGCGAGGCGACATCTACTGTTTATTTTACGAACGAGGTCTTCGATTGTTAAGACCGCACGGCGTCCTCACTTTCATCAGTTCCAATAAGTTTCAAAGGGCTGCCTACGGTAAGGGATTGCGTGAACTTTTGGTCGCGCATCGGATCAGCACATTAATCGATTTTTGCGAACTCCCTGTTTTTGCGGCTGCGACAGATCCGATAATTGTCGTCGTCTTCAACGAGATAGCTCATTCCAGCGATGAATTCCCTGTACTCGTAGTAAAGGATGAGACTGAGTTTGGCTCTCTACCGAAATCAATTGCGACACGCGCATCCAGCTACAAACCGGACCAGCTGAAGATCAGCGGCTGGTCTCTCGAAGGCGGGGCGGGTCTAGCGTTGGTCGACAAGCTCCGTGCGAAAGGGACGTCCCTCGGGCGTCTTGTGAACGGCCGGCTTTGTCTTGGAATCCGAACGGGATTAAACGATGCGTTTGTTATAGATCGCGCAACAAAGGATAGGCTTGTTCGCGAAGACAAAAGATCTGCCGACTTAATTAAACCATGGATTCGGGGCAGGGACATCAGGCGGTGGCTGCATGAATACCGCGACCTTTTTGTAATTATCGTGCATCACGACTTTCATGGAGAACTAAAACGCTTCCCGGCCATACATCGTCACTTGACGCAGTATGAGAAGAAGCTAAAGGCTCGTGGTCAATGCCAAACATCTCGCGATGGTTCAAACGAGGGCCAGCATCATTGGCTTGAACTCGACAACAATCCTTCTGAAAATTACATCAAGGCTTTTGAAACCCCGAAGATTGTTATCGCAGACATCGGAAGACGGCTCAAAGCATCATGGTGTGAAGACGGACATTTTATTGGCAATACTGGTTACATTATATCGAGCGCCGACAAATTTACGCTTGCTATCCTGCTTTCGACTGTCACCGACTGGTATGCTCGCATGACTTTCCAAGGGCTGGGCGATCCTTGGCGTGGCGGAAGGTTGCGATTCATAAATCGTAATCTTGTCACGATTCCAATTCCGCCCGCGGAAGCTACGGATAAGGCCAAGCTTACAGAACTTGTGAAACGAGCAGAGAAGCTCGCAAACGAAGATGCTAAACGTGCGCTTGCCAAGTTGGAAGAGGAAATAGATCAAATTGTTTATCGACTGTTTGACCTGACAGAGGATGAAAAGGCTCACATCGGAACGTCGTTGACCTATGTACGACAAAACGAAACTGAAGATGAGAATAGTGATGAATAAGCAATTCATGAAAAGCGCCTGGGCAGTGGACGGAGTATTTCAATGCACATTGTCCGTCTAACTATCTCGGGATTTCGAGGAGTACGGTCGGCGGACATCAAGCTGGGTCGCCACACGGTGCTGGTCGGGCCGAACAACAGCGGCAAAACAACTGTGATTGAGGCGCTGGCGCTGCTCCTTGGCCGCGACCGGCTGGTGCGCCGCCTGACCGAGCATGATTTTTACGGCAGCGCTCCAGATGAAACCGCGCGTATCTTGTGTGTCGCCACTGTGACGGGCTTTACGCCCAATGACCCGGATCACCATTCATCTTGGTTCAGCCCTGAGCGCGGCGTCGATAAATGGTTTGATCCGAACAACAAGACCTTGAGCGTTGCGGCGGATGCGCAGCATACCGACCTAGCCGTGCAGATCGGATTCGCCGCACGCTTCGACCTGGACGAACTAGAAGCCGAAACGGTCCGCTTCTTCGTGGATGACGAGGCCACTCTGGGCGATCCGTTTGCGGAAGACGCACACCTGCGCACGATCCACACGAAGGCACTCCAAGAGTTTGGCTTCTTTCTGGTCCCAGCGTCGCGCACATGGGATCGCTGGATTTCCTTTTCATCGGAGTTGTTCCGCCGCGTCGTGGCGACGCGCGGGGATATGCCCGCGCAGGCCGTGCGCGCCGAGCGCCAGAGACTTTGGACTCCACCGGAGGGTGCGCGGCTCGAAGACCAGCCAGGGCTTTCCGAGATCGTCGAAGCGGCCAATGACGAGTTGCATGCGCTCATGGCCAGCGCCCCCAGACTCCAGTTGCGCCTGACCGCGACCGACAGCAACTCGTTGCTGGAAAGCGTGGTGCCGCACTTCGTGCAAGGCACGGGGCCGACCCTTCCCTCGCAACGGCAGGGCACAGGCATCGTTTCCCTACAAAGCCTTCTTTTGCTCATGCAGTTTGGTAAGGCGCGTGCGGAAACGGGCCAGTCCTTCGTGCTAGCCGTCGAGGAACCGGAACTGCACATCCAGCCCTCGCAGCAAAAGCGGTTAGTCAACCGCCTCAATGCCCTGTGCAACCAGACGATAGTCACGACGCATTCGCCCATCGTGGCCGCAATATTTCCGGCTGCTGAGACGCTCTTCATCGAAACACGCGAGGGCGCGCTGAGCGCCAAGCCACTGATAAACGCAGTGCCCGCACAGCCTACTAACCACCAGCAACATTTGCTGTACGCTTGGCGGCAGAAGCTGGTCGCCGCGCTCATACACGAATGCGTCCTAATCCCCGAAGGGGTTTCGGACGTGGCATGGATTGAGGCGTTGCAAACCGCTCTTGAGCAGCATCAGGGTTGGGATAGCGGGCAAGCGAATACGCCGCTTCTCTCCACATTTGTTGGTATCGTGCCTACCATCGACGCTAAGATTGCCGACACCTTCGCGCTGGTCAGCGCCGTTCACGCGCGGCCCTGCATCCTTGTGGACGGGGACAATGACGGGCGCGGCTACTTCGATGCGGTGAAGGGCGGCAATCCGCCGCCGCGCTGCGTCGTGTTCTGGCCGCAGGACTGGGCGATGGAGCATGTGGTTTCATGGATTGCGGGTGCGGATGAAGCCGCAATGCTGGCGGCGCTTGGAACCACGCTTGGGACGGTTTTAGCCGACCGTCAGGCGCTCACCGCCCATTTGCTTACCCAGAAATCCTACGCGCCGACTCACGAGAGCGCTGCCGTCACACTGATGGCCAATGCGGCCTGTCAGGCGCGCACCGCGCAGTTGCTCAATGCCCTGTGCGATGTGCTGCGCGATCCCGCCAACGCCAATACACCGCTTTTTGCGCGCATCCCGGCGGATTCGACCGCTGCCATGCACGTTTTTCGATTTGTGCCGCCTCAATGACGTTCGATTTTTTTGAGGGGGCGGCAGGCACGGGCAAGACCCACAATCTTGTGGGCCACGCGGGAAAACTTGTTCAGGATGGAGCACTGGGCGAAGGTCACAAGCTCTTGGCACTCACCTTTATGAACGGCGCGCGCCGCCGGCTGGGTGCGCGCCTTGGCGAGAACCTGGCCTTCCGCAGGCGTTTTGATTGCCAGACGTTTGATGTGTTCGCCCGGACGCTGGCCGCACGGCGCAGAAGCCTCATTACACCTGCGATGCAGGCGCAAGCCGCAGCCTTGAACGAATTTGACGGCCCGTGCGCTCTCGCAGCGGCCCTTCTGGAAAACGAAGTTGTCCGCAAATGGCTGGCTAGAAGCTTCCCGCTGGTTCTAGTCGATGAAGCGCAAGACCTTGATGATCACCGGATGCGCATCCTTCAGGGACTTTCGCAATCCTGCCGAATCGTCGCGGCGGCGGACGCCTTTCAGTGCCTTCACGATGGGCGTGATATCGAGCCCCTCATCAACTGGCTTAGAGGAGCAGGACGAACCCACCCCCTCACGCAGACCCATCGCACCAATCAGCAAGGTCTTCTGGCCGCCGCGCTGGCCGTGCGCGAAGGGCGGGATGTGAAGACGGTCCTCACGGCCAGAACCGCCCAGAATGGGACGACATGGAACGGTGCAGGCTTCCGGCTACTGGAAGCGCCCGCGACGCAGAGGAATACGGGACTTCTCGCTTGGGCGATTGCCAACGACATTTCGCAGCGCCAAAGCTCGGTCGTCATTCTCACACCCGATGCACGCAACGCCATTATCCGGGCCGCGCTCAACACAGTGCAGACGCGACGGTGGCCTCGGAATAACGGCGCGACCTTTGGGCCGTATCCGCACACTTGGGACCGTCACGACGACGAAGAAGCCGACGCCTTGCTGGCCGATGTCGTCTTGCCGCAGAATGCTTCTTGCGCCGACCTTCTCGCGCTTCTAACGCCCTTGGCTGGACACGCCGCCATCGCGCAGACTATCAGCCGTATGGACCGCCTGCGTAGGGCGCATGGGCAAGTGGCCTTCACCGCCGCGCAAGTCACCGAGTTCGTACGGGATTCCGTGCGCAACCGTTCGCGTCTCGGATTCCGACAGCAACGCGGCCACCTTGCCATGACAATCCAGCGCGCCAAGAACCGCGAATTTCCGAACGTCATCGTGCTTTGGCCGCACACCGCAACAGGCGACGCAGCGTATCTGCGCCGATTGCTCTATAACGGTATCACTCGCGCGCAGATCCATTGCACCGTCATTGTTCTGGGCCAGAACCGACTTCAATCACCACCCTTCGCGCCATAGCCAAAAATGCGCGACAATCTTGAGTTATTATGAATTGTTGAATCTGTCATATGTGCGGCCGATATTCGCAAACCACTGATGTCGGGTATAAAAGGTAGAAGTAAAAGGGGACGGTCTGGAGTTGCCCGATCAACGCCCTAATCCCCAAACATCCGTCCCACTATACGTTCGTTGCAACAGTGGGACCACCAGCGGAGGTCCCGCAAGCCCTTCAACCGGTCGTTGCCCTTTTCGTCTTGTAAAACAGGTCACACCCGAAATAACTGCTTTTTACCCTTCTTTCCAACCTCCAATTTAAACCCCAGCTCGTCTTCCAGATGAATTAATTCCGAATTATTTTGAATACTGTAACACTCGGGGAGATTTCATAAGAATCAAACCACTGAAATCGAATATCACCCTAAAAAGCTCAAAAAAGAATAGAATTCGGAAGACAGTGCGCAGAGAAGGGGGCGGAGTCAACCAATCAACTTAAGGGGAGGAGACGTCCTCTTATTACGGATAGGAAGTATACCATGGACATCGTATCTCATGCTCTCTGGGGGGATCTCGCTCGGACGGCGAATAGGAAACGAAATATCCGAGGCCGAAATAGGACGGCACACCATACCATGCACAAGAACCACGTTATCATTCTTTTAACGGTCGCGATGTTGGCCTCTGGGACGGCTTTCTCAGAGGACAAGGATTACCACATCAAAAGCGCCGAAGAGGAGGCCGGCTACACGTCCACCCGAAACGTCCGCGACCCACAATTGACGCCGGGTAAGGTGGACACGGGCTACCAAGGCATCCCGGGCCTGTCCGGCAGCGCCGCCAAGTCGAAGGATGAAGTCGGGGCGGGCGGCCAGACAACGGTGGTGGGCATTTACTCCAGCGGGGCCGGCGACAAGACCAAATTGACCATCAACGGCAAGTCCTACGAGATCGTCGGGGGCAACGTCGTCGACGCCGCCGGCAACGTGGTGGGGAAAGTCATCGGGAGCGGCGAACAACGGGGCTGGAAGCAGCCGTCCGATTTCATCATCGCCGTGGACGGGCAAAGATACACTGTCTCCGTCACCAAGATCGAAAGGGGCCCGAACAAGGGCGCCTCCGGGACCGTCAAATTACTCCCCGATCAGCGACTCGATTCAAAGCCAACGGGGCGCTACAGGAGCGCCAAGCCCGCCGGCGAAGCGCATTTTACCGTGAACGGTAAGAATTACACGGCCAAGGGAAAGACTATTGTCGATCCCGCCGGCAACGTTGTGGGGGCGATCGAAGGAAGGGAAGCGGCGAGGGGCCCCAACGAACCGGAGATCATCTTCAACGTGGACAATAAGCGCTATGGTATCGTCATTAAGCGGAACGCGACGAAAGAGGAGAGCGGCTCCGATGAGGGCGAATCCGGAACAATCTTTGAAATCCTCACGAATCGGTGAATCCGTGTCAGTCTTGCCTTTTTGACTTGTCAGCGTAGCAGCCCCGCAGGGCGTCCTCCGCCCTTTCCGCAGAGCTCCAAGGACAGGCTGCCCCGTAAGTCGTCCGTTGCGACAACGGGACCTACAGAGTAGGCACTTTAGGAAAACGTAGACGCGGCCGAGACTGCGGGACCACCAGAGGAGGCCCCGCAAGGCGTCCTCCGCCCTTTCCGTCCTTCAAGACGTTCGCTGTCCTTTTCGTATAACTTACAAGGACAGGGCACGCTTTAGGAATACGCATACGTGCCCGAAACTGTAGGGCCTGTCCCACAATACGTTCGATACAACTGTGGGACCCGTATAACTGTTCCTGTAATTCATCCGTTGCGATAACAGGACCTACAGTGTAGGTAACACAGGCAGAGCTCCAAGGACAGGCCAACGTCCTTTTCGTGTAACTTCCAAGGACAGGTCACGCTTCAGGATTACGCATACGTGACCGAGACTACGGGACCACCAGAGGAGGCCCCGCAAGGCGTCCTCCGAGACTGCGGGACCACCAGAGGAGGCCCCGCAATCCCTTCGAAACGTTCTCTGCCCTCTTCGTATCACTTTCAAGGGCAGGGCACGCTTTAGGAATACGCATACGTGCCCGAAACTGTAGGGCCTGTCCCACAATACGTTCGATACAACTGTGGGACCCGTATAACTGTTCCTGTAATTCATCCGTTGCGATAACAGGACCTACAGTGTAGGTAACACAGGCAGAGCTCCAAGGACACGCCACCGTCCTTTTCGTATAACTTACAAGGACAGGTCACGCTTCAGGATTACGCATACGTGACCGTATCACTCTTGGTACCAGCGGCGCGTCATAGCCGCGAACACTCCGCAGTGGCTGCGCTTTAGGACTACGTAAGCGCGACCGGCGAAAACTATTTCTGCATGTTATTTCGCTACGTAAATACGTGACGTTTTATCGTGCGGAGAATACGGCTTTTAATCTCCGCATTTTATGCAGTGGCTACGGGTCGGTGGGAAGCAATGCCTTTTTTATGTTAACCGTTGACTTTTTGGTTAACCTGTGTTAACCTATATACAAGAGGTTAACATATGAAAAACGAGTATCCACAATGAAATACTTCACAATTCCAGAAGCGGCTAAGATCCTCAAGATAAGCCGAATCGCCGTTTATAAGCAGGTCAAGTCCGGCAAAATCAAGGCGGTTCGATTGGGGAGAAATTACGCCATCCCAGCCGGCGCTCTACCCCAGATGCCGGGAAAAGAACTGCGGTCGCAAGACAAGGCGCGACTGGACGCGGGAATTAAACGGGTCATTGGCGAATACAGTGAGACGCTGAAACTCCTCGGCCAAGAATAATGAAGATTGTTCCTCTCGCCCTGGTTGACGTGAAATATATTGCCCATCGTTTGGCCCAGGAAATCCTGAACTTCGACGAGCCCATTCCGGACTTTTCCACCCGGTTTCCCGACAGGTTGGAAAGCTGTTTAAGCGCGCCTTTTCAGAGCTTCGGAAAGAGAGATTTTTATAAGACACTCATCGACAAAGCGGCCATTCTTTTCTATTTGATGATCAAAAATCATCCATTTCAGAACGGGAATAAGCGTGTGGCCGTGACGACACTGTTGGTTTTTCTCCATCAAAATGAAAAATGGGTTTCGATGCACCCGCAAGATCTCTACAAATTCGCGGTGTGGGTGGCTGGAAGCAGTCCGACGGCCAAGGATGGCGTCATCCTGTCCATAAAACAAATTTTGGAGAAGGATTTAGTGAAGCGGGATTCGGTTAAGTAGATTGTTCCAGTTGTTTCCAGATCTGTTTTTCAATGGCGGCAATCTTGTCCTTCAGCATGGCGAGAATGGCCTGTTGTGTCGCGGGCCCTTTAAGTCGTCCTTCGCGACTAAAGGACCTGCAGTGCAGGCGTCAGCGTAAGCAAGCTCAAAATCTTCCCCATCTGAACAAGATCAATTCCTTCCTCTTGGGCCAATACTTCGCGGGTCAGTCCCGGATTAGCCCTCAACCTCTTCTTGAAAATATAAGCCTCCCGTAAAAAATCCGGAATTGTTGGCGGCGGTGGCGGGACTGGTTTTGGTGGGCGCGGTTTGCGTTTATACGCGGCGCGTTTGGGGCGGCACATTTCCGGTGGCAGAGGGAAAGTATCGATCAAATAGAAGCCTGCGCCCTCGTCTTTTTGCATCATGAGCAATCGCGTATGAACATAGGGAGGCATGAGGCCGGGATCTTTTTGATTTGTGTCATATGAGGGGGGCGTTTCAGGACAAGAAGCCGTTTTGACTTATCGGTCAAGACGACTTCTTGCTTTTAGGATGTATCCGGCCTACTCTGTGAATTCCGCCGCCAGAACGGTGTGGTCCGAGGGGCGTTCCGTCATCCGGGGGGCTTTATCGATCCAGATGCTCTTCAACCGGGCGGCCATGGGAGCGGTGCCCAGGATGAGGTCGATGCGCCAGCCCTTGTTGGTGGCGAAACTGTTGGAGAAGAAATCCCAGAACGTATAGTGGCCCGGCCCCTTTTCTTTTTCACGGAACAGGTCGATCCACAGTCCTTTCGCGGCGTCTTCATAGGCCTTGCGGGTCTTGGGGTGGAAGCAGACGTGCTCGGCGTTGTCTTTGGGGTTCCAGAGGTCGATCTCGGTGGGGGCCACGTTCAGGTCCCCCAGCCAAAGAGCGGGTTGGGTGGCTTTGACGGTTTTGGAGAAATATTTTTTGAGCCGGGCGAAATAGGCCAACTTCATCTTGAACTTGTCGGAATCCGCCGTGAATCCCTGCGGCACGTAGGTGTTGATGATGAGCACCTCGCCGCACCGGGCCGAGATGAACCGGGCCTGGTCGTCGGTGTCGAGGGAGTCCAACCGCAGGACCGGCTGTTGCAGCGGCTTTTTGGAGATCAACGCGACCCCGTTATAGCCCTTTTGTCCCCGACACAGAACGTTCCAACCCGCTTTTTCGAACGCGTCACGGGGGAACAGGTCATCCGTCACTTTCGTCTCTTGGAGGGCCAGCACGTCCGGTTGTTCGCGCGCGAGCCAGTCCAGGATGATGGGGAGCCGGATGCGGACGGAGTTGGCGTTGAACGTGGCGATTTTGAGCGTCATGGGGGGACCAGTGTGATGATCTTTAGTCGGATTCTCCCGGGAATGTCATAAAGTGTATCGGCCGCCGAATTACAGGACGAACCACCAATAAGCGCCCGCCATCAGGCCGAACAATACCAACATCGTGATCCAGATCCAATGTTCCCGGCCCATCAGGGGCCAGGCGCGGTGGACGTCTTTGAGACAGGCCTTCAACAGTTGTTTGGACTCGGGGGAGAGGTGTTTTCGGTGTTTCTTCCTGATGCGCAGGACCGCGAGGCCCAGTTGGCCCAACATTTCGGTGCCGGTCGTCCAGGCGGTCTCCATGAGGAATTGGATCTCCCGCGCGGGGGATTCGAGTCCTTGGGCCCGGAGGCTTTTCATGAGTTCGGTGAAGGGATCGGTGGTGTCGCCCATGGGATATTTATACAAAATAGCCGGCCGGTGAAATAGTGGAGAGGGTGAATCGCCGTGTATGGAAAATTGTATAATAAGACCGCTGTCACGTTTCACTCCAAATCCAACTCATCTTAAATATCACAGGAGGATCATCATGAGGAAGATCGTTTGTTTGTTGTCGTCGTTGCTGTTGGTGGCTCCGTTGAACGCTCGGCCCAAGGGCATGACGTACAATGCCCAAGAATTCCAGGATGTGCCGTCCGTCGCCAAGAAATTGGTGGAGGTCAAGGTGGACGCCCTGAAAAAATTTAACGTCAAAAAGGTCATCATCGCCGAATGTTTCGGCGAGTTCATGGAATCGAAGGAGAAGGCCGATGCGGTCGGGGGGTTCGCCTGGGACGGCGGGACCACGTTCAAGACGACGGTGAAGATGGGGAGCGATTATTATGAGACCGTCACCAATGCGGTGTATGACGCCGTCGTGGATGCGCTGAAGGCCGGCGGAATCGAGGTGGTGGAGAAGGACGCCGTCATCAACAACGCGGCTTATGCCGAACTGGGATTGAAACAGGAGAGCGCCGGCGGCGGTTATAAGAAAGGCGGTCTCACCAGCAAGGCGTCGACCACCAAGACCTTGAAACGGTCCGCCACGGACATGGGACTCATCACCGGCGAGTTCACCGGACCCTTGAAGATGGCCAAACTCAAGAAACTCCTGCCCCAGATCGCCAAGGACAACGGCGCGGATGCCGCTCTGAAGATCGGCTTTTTCGTGGATCAGGGGGAGGATTTCGCTCCCGTCCTGAGCCGGCTGAACGTCTCGATGGATTGCAACCTCATCGAGCAGAACGCGGGACGCGGTCGTGTGGAATATTGGTTCAAGACGATCCAGGTGGCTCTGATGGACATGCAGACGCCTCTTCTCATCGACGCCGCCGTGAAGGTCAAGAAAGACCCGTTCAATGCGGAACTTTATCATCAGTCGTTGATGACGCTGATCGATTCGGTTGTGAATTGCTATAAATCCGTCCTGGAGGAGGCGAAAGCTCAACCCTGACGTCGTTTCGAGCAACTTCATACGTTCATCGACGGTCCGTCCGATCCGGCCTTTCGTGGCTGGGTCGGACGGATTTTTTTGTGCGGCGATATCCATGCGAAATAGTCGACCGGTGAAAAGTGGAGAGGGGGGGATGACAGAAAGAAGAGGGTAAGAATAAAAGACGATGGTCTGTGTGAGACGCGGACGGATATTTGTAGGGCTGGATCCCCTATAGAAGCATTAGGGGATGACAGCGTTAAGTGAAGAAAGTTTTTAATCTGTCATTCCCGCGTGTTGTTAGCGGGAATCTAGTCCGAGCATAGAGGGCGATTTGATAAGACGACGGTCTGTGTGACGCGCGGACGGATATTTGTAGGGCTGGATCCCCTATAGAGACATTAGGGGATGACAGCGTTAAGTGAAGAAAGTTTTTAATCTGTCATTCCCGCGTGTTGTTAGCGGGAATCTAGTCCGAGCATAGAGGGCAGGATTTAAGAAGACGACGGTCTGTGTGCCGCGTGGACGGATATCGGTAGGGCTGGATCCCCTATAGAGGCATTAGGGGATGACAGAAAGAAGAGGGTAAGAATAAAAGACGATGGTCTGTGTGACGCGCGGACGGATATTTGTAGGGCTGGATCCCCTATAGAAGCATTAGGGGATGACAGAATGAAGAGGGCAAGAATAAAAGACGACGGTCTGTGTGAGACGCGGACGGATATCGGTAGGGCTGGATCCCCTATAGAGACATTAGGGGATGACAGAAAGAAGAGGGAAAAGAATTTAAAAACAACGGTTTGTGTGAGACGCGGACGGATATCGGTAGGGCTGGATCCCCTATAGAAGCATTAGGGGATGACAGCGTTAATCAAACAGCGGAAATGATGACGTAGGGGCAGCACTTCTCTTTAATCCGTCATCCTCGAACGTTTTTATCGTCCCAATTACGCTAAAGATAGGGATCGTCCCTTGACGGGACAGAGATCTAGACTGAGGATGGCTGTTCACGCTTTATACGGATGTCTGTTGAGGTTGCCCTCTATTGGTAGGGCTGGATCCTCCCTCTGTAAGAGGGGGGAATATCGTTCTTTCGGCGGGATATTGTTATACTATTATTCCGTGATCGGATTTAAATATCGTTCGGATAGGAGTCTTCCATGAAACTGATCCTGAAGATCGTCGGTGGTTTGATCCTGTCGGCCGCGTGTTTCGCGGTGGCCGTGTTTTTGACATTCAGTCAGGCGACTGTTCCCACGAAAGGACCGCGCATCGACGGTTATGCGGAACCGCAGAAGGCCGTGTTGGTCATCGACGTGCAGGAGGATTTCATCGGAAAGAGCGCTCATCCGTCGAGGCAATACAAGAATTCGGACAACATCATCGAAGCGATGAACAGGGTCATCGAGGAGGCCCGAGTCCGGAATTATCGCGTGGTCTACATCCGCCAGGAATATGAGGGCATCTGGGCCCAGTTCCTGTCAAAGACATTGTTCGGGGGACGGGGGCTGCCCGGCCGGCCCGGCACCCAGATCGACAAGAGGGTGATGATGGTTTCGGAAGACATCTTCACGAAACGGATCGGGGATGCGTTCTCCAATCCGGCGCTCAGCGATTTTCTGATCGCGAATCAGGTGGACGAATTGTTGCTGGTGGGGTTGGACGTCCAATATTGCGTGCATGCCACCGCGCAAGGCGCATTGAACAGGGGGTATAAGGTCTCCGTGGCGACCGATGCTGTGGCGATTTTGAACGAGAAGAAGTGGGATCCCATGATGGAGAAATATGAGCGGGAAGGGATCGTTTTGACGAACAGTAAATCGTTTTGACGATGTTTCAAGGGAATCAACACACATGACGAAGCCGACGACGGGCCAACGGGTCGCGCTCATCACGGGCGGGGCGCAGGGGATCGGGCGGGCCATCGCTGAACGGTTCCTGAAAGGGTCGGTGGCGGTGGTCATCGCCGATCGGAACAGGTCCAAAGGCCGGCGCGCCGCCTCCGAGTTGAGCCGGTGGGGGGACGTGCGGTTTCTTCCGCTGGATGTGTCGTCGGAAAGTCAGGTCCGGACGGGGATCGACGATGTGATCCGTCGGCATGGCCGGCTGGACGTGCTGGTGAACAATGCGGGGATCGTCACGCCGGGAACGGGATTCGATTTTAAACGGTGGAAGGAGATCGTTGCGGTGAACCTGACGGGGCCGTTTCTTTGCTCGAAGTATGCCGAACGGCCGCTTCGCCGGTCGCGCGGGAGCATCGTCAACATCGCGTCCACTCGGGCCCTGATGTCGGAGCCGGGCACGCAGGCCTATTCCGCCTCCAAGGGCGGGTTGGTGGCGCTGACCCATTCGTTGGCGGTCACGATGGGGCCGGCGGTCCGGGTGAATTGCATCAGCCCGGGATGGATCGACACGCGCAATTCCCGGTTGCGTCCGGCGGACCATCAGCAACATCCGGCCGGTCGGGTGGGGCTTCCTCGCGATATCGCCGAACTGGCCTGGTTTTTGGCGTCGCCGGAGGCCGGGTTCATCACGGGACAGAATTATGTGGCGGACGGCGGCATGACGAAGAAGATGATCTATGAGGAATGAGGAGATAGGCCAGTGACAAAACCGGAACTGAACAAGAAGGGACAGGTCGTCGTCGACGCCGAGATCGTGCGGGACGATATGTATTCGGCGCAGAGGGAAGAGTTGCACATGACCTTGAAGGCTTGCCTGGATAAGAACGAGCCCCTTTCCGTGCATGAAAAGGCGGTTCTGATCCCGGATGAGATCTATGTGGTGCTTCAGAAGATCAAACATTCCAACCATTTTTCCCGCAAGGAACGCAACGCGTTGACCGAAGCCGGGTTTCAGGTGGATAACCTGTATCCCGACCTGTGATCCGTTCGAGCGGGTCCTTCCATCCCATCAATCCACGATAAACTGCCGGGAGAGTCCTCCGGTTTTCTGACGCGCTTTTGACTGGAGGCGTGACGGGGGTTATTTCAGTTCGATGGTCAGAGAGTGTTCGGGCGTTTGTAGGGAAAAGAGGGCTGATTCCCACGAGGGCGGTCCGAAGCGCCCCCGGGCGTTGTTCGAGAAGCCGTAGGGTTCGGCGGGGCGACCCAACAGGTTTTTGTCCAATCGGGTGTTCCGATTGATGTCTTGGAATGCTTTCACGGAGTAGACGCCGTAAGGCAGGGGGCCGAGCCGGACAGGGCCTGTGGATCTTTGGAGGTCGACGGTCATGCCGATGTCGGGACGGTTTTCGTCGGAATGTTTTTGGGGGGATCCGGAGACGGCGATGCGGAGGTCCCCTTTTCGATCATCGAGTCCTGTGAAGTGGAGCGTCAGATAGGATTGTTCCGCCTCTTCGGCCGACGGGCCCGTCAGGGGGAGGCCCAGGAGTAAGGCCAGGGTGAGCGCCCGCCGGATCATCGGTATTTATCTGAGAGACATTTGGCCACGATACGGCCGGACTCATAGATGGTGGGGAGTCCGCTGCCGGGATGGGTGCCTCCTCCGGTGAGCCACATGTTCTTGAATTCCTCAAAACGGTTGTGGGGACGGAAAACGAGCATCTGGCCGATGTTGTGGGCCAGGTTGAACGTGGCGCCGTATCCGACGCGCATTTCATTCTCCCAATCGAGGGGGGAGACCGCTTTTTCGAAATGGATGTGTTGTGAGAGGCCCTTCAGGCCGGCCCGTTCTTCCAGGAGTTTGACGATGAGGTCCCGGAAGCGGGTCTTGTGTTGAGTCCAATCGACGGAGCCCACGCGGAGGTTCGAGGTGGGCACCAGGACGTAAATGGTGGAATGGTTCGGCGGGGCCAGGGTCGGATCGGTCTTGGACGCGTTCTGGACGTAGAAAGAGATGTTTTCCGAGAGGGGACCGCCGGTCTCGATGGAACGGAGGTTGGCCCGGTAGTCCGGGGCGATGAATACGTTGTGATGCTCAAGATGGTCATAGCGCGTGTCGAGGCCCAGGTAGAGCATGAAGGTGGAACAGGAATATTTCTTGCTGGCGAGGCGGCGGTCGGTGTAGCGTCTCCGGAGGGTGTCGGGAAAGAGGTTTTTCATGCCCCAGGCGAAATCGGCGTTCATGACGATCTCATCGAACGGTTCGGTGCGGCCGTCGGCGAAGCGGAGTCCTGTGGCTCGGCCCTTTCCCACCATGACCTGGCTCACGTCGGTGTTGAGATGGATCCGCGCGCCCATCTCCCGGGCCAATTTCTCCTGGGCGAGAGAGAGGGAGTTCAGCCCACCCCTGACATGGTAGATGCCCCACTTGTATTCCGTGAAGGAGAGGATGCTGAAGAGGGCCGGGCATGTGAACGGAGACATCCCGAGGTATTTGGATTGAAAAGTGAACCCGAGTTTGATGCGGTCGTCCCGGTAGAATCGGCCCAGTTCCCGCCAGAGACTGCGGGGCCAGCCCAGCAGGGGGGCGGCCTTGAGGAGTTTGGGCCGTAGCATGTGCCAGGGTCTGTCGTAGGGAATGCTGAGACACGGCATGATGGCGTCCATCTTGCGTTCGTGATAGGACATGTAGCGGTCGAAGGCGTCGGCGTCGGACGGGACGATGCCGCGGAGCGAGGCCTTGGCTTTTTCCGGATGACGGCTGGGGTGGTAGACGGAACCGTCGGGATAGGAGAGGGAATAGAGCGGGTCCAGGTCCGTGAGCTGGACATAGTCTTCGAGGTTGCGGCCGCATTCCCGGAAGATCTCTTCGAGGAGGAACGGCATCATGAAGAATGTGGGACCGATGTCGAAGGTGTATTCGGGGGTTTTGAACCAACCGTTTCGTCCTCCGACCCGGGAGAGCCGTTCGAACACGTCGACTTGGAAACCCTGGCGGGCGAGGAGCGAGGCGGCGGTCAGTCCGCCGGGGCCCGCTCCGATGACGGCGACGCGGATGGAAGGACGAGCGGAATTCATAGTGGAGACATTCTAACAAAACAAAAAAGTGGGGGGAAAGAGGAGGATCGGTAATAGAACCAAGGTTGGGACGGGAAAGCCGGCGTTCCGTTGATAAAGTTATATTAGGATCTGTGTGAGGCGTGGATGGATATCTGTAGGACTGGATCCCCTATAGAGACATTAGAGGATGACTGAAGTAAGTGGGCGGAGTTCAAGAAGACGACGGTCTGTGTGAAGCGCGGGCGGAATAAAGAGGGAAGGCGTTGAAAGGTTTATTTGCTGATGTAGACTTTGATGGTTTCGGAGAGGGATGAAAAGAGGATCTGCAGGGCGTAGCTGAGGAGCGCGATGACGACGATGACGATGATCGTGACCAGTTGTTCCATGCCGGCGTAGTTGGGGATGAAGACGAAGAGAGAGACGAACCCGGCGATGAACCCGGTGGCGGCCGAGAGCCGGCTGAGGAACCGGAGCATGGCGCTGACCTGTTGGAGCGTGCTGAACGGGGAGAGGTTCAGTTTCTCAGGCGGGGCCGATTCCTGAAGGACGCTCCCGCAGGAAGTGCAATACCAAGAGGCGAGCTCGTTTTTGGCGTGGCACCGGTCGCAGGTCTTGTGGTTCTGTTTGTCGATGGTGCGCCGCTGGAAGATGAAGAACCGTTCGGCCGCCGCAATGGCGGACCAGAGCGCGATGCCGATGATGCCGCCGAGAAGGGCTTCGGTGAACCGTTGGAAAAGCCACGTGCCCGTCGGGATCTCCTGCACCAGATAGGCGTGGAACGATGACCCGATGTATGCACCGATGCCGCCGCCGAAGAAACCGCTGACCGCCCCGCAAAGGATCTTCTCCCGTTTCTGTTCCCACCAAGCGCTGACCGTCCCGATAAAGGCGCCCGCGATAGCCCAGTAGAGGAATATCAGCCAAAGGATGTATTGGGGATCCACCAGGTTCCGGAACACCTGGAAGACCATCCCGCCGAGGAGACCGCCCAAGCCGCCGACGATGGCCCCCCGGATGGTCTTGGGGGTGGATTCTTCCACCATGCCGTCCACCGCGCCCAGGAAAGCCCCGCCCATGAAACCCGTCAGCCCGAAGATGAGGAAATGGGAACCCGTTTGGGAGAGGATCCGGGAGACGACCGGGATGAAGAACCAGGCGATGAAACCCGACGTGGAACCCGCGCAGGCCCGTCGGAGGATCCAGTAGAGGTGTTCCTTCCACCGGGCGACCGCCAGGGAGAGCGGGGTGAAACTCATGCGGCACCGGCCGCAGTAGTTCACCGGGGTGATGTTGTCGTAATGGCAGGACGGACATTTCATGGCAGAGGGATTTTTACCATATACGGGCCGTCTCTTCAACCGGAGCGGGGGCCATAGCGTGCGGGCCGCGCAATATGGAAGAATATCCGTATGGGGAAACGGGCGATGTGGTCGGTCTTCATGAGTTTCATGTTGGTGGGCGGTTCCGCCCTGACGATGGCTTTCGAGGGGGATGATATGGGCACGAAAGAACGGGATGTGAAAGGAGCCAAGGCCGGGATCTCCGCCAAGGCCACGTTCGCCGCCGGCTGTTTTTGGGGCGTTCAGCAGGTGTTCGACCAGGTGAAGGGCGTGGTCTCCACCCGCGCCGGATATGCGGGCGGGACCGTCGTGGCCCCCACGTACGAGCAGGTCTGTTCCGGAACCACCGGCCATGCCGAATCGGTGGAGGTCGTCTTCGATCCCGGGGTCGTCTCCTACCGGCAATTGTTGGATCTGTTCTGGAAGATACACGATCCGACCACGCTCGACCGGCAGGGACCCGACGTCGGACATCAATACCGGTCGGCGATCTTCACTCACGGCGAGGAGCAAAGACGGGAGGCCCTGGACTCGCTGGCCAGACTGGAGCGGGAGAAGCGGTTCCCATCCAGGATCGTGACGGTGGTGGTGCCGGCGACGACGTTCTATCCCGCCGAGGATTACCACCAGAAATACAACGAGAAGAACGGGGTGTCATGCCACATCGTTCCGTAGAGGTCGTGGTGGTCGGAGGTGGCGCGGCCGGATTTTTCGGCGCGATCACTTGCGCGGAACGATATCCCCATTGCCGGGTGACGATCCTGGAGAAGACCGGGCGGGTTCTCTCGAAGGTGCGCGTGTCGGGCGGCGGACGATGCAACCTCACTCACGATTGTCTCGAACCGCGCCGGCTGGTGCAATTTTATCCGCGGGGAGGCAAAGCACTTTTGGGGCCTTTCCATCGGTTCGGTCCGACGGAGACCATGGATTGGTTCGAACGGCGGGGCGTGCCCCTGGTCACGCTGCCCGACGGGTGCGTCTTCCCGAAGAGCGACAGGTCTCAGACGGTGATCGATTGTCTGACCGGCGCGGCGCGGGCCGCCGGCGTGGCCGTGCAGACCGGGGTGCCGATCCATTCCATCACGGCCGAGCCGTCCTCTCGTTTTGCCATCGACTCGGATGACGGAGAGCGGATCCTTTGCGACCGGCTGCTCCTGGCCACGGGCAGTTCTCCCCAGGGGTATGAGTGGGCCCGGTCGTTGGGACATGCCGTCGAGCCGCCGGTCCCGTCCCTGTTCACGTTCACCGTGGCCGGGGAGGGGCTGAAAGGACTGTCCGGTATCACCGTCGATAAAGTCACCCTGTCCTTGCCCGGGACGGATCTGCGCCAGACGGGGACCCTCCTCATCACCCATGGGGGCCTGAGCGGTCCGGCGGTGCTCCTTCTTTCTTCGTGGGGGGCCCGGACGCTGCACGACCGCGGTTATCGGTCGCCGCTGGAGATCGATTGGCTGGGGTGGGGAGCCGCCCAGACCGAGGAATCCCTCCGCGGTCACAAATCGGCCCATCCAAGGACGAACGTCGTCTCCCATCCGCTGTTCGGTCTGCCTCGCCGTCTTTGGGAGCGTCTGGCCGCCGAAGCGGGGGTGAAGGGTGATCTGCGTTGGGCGGATATCTCCAATCAACAGATCAAGCGGTTCACGGAAAAACTGTCATCGGACCGGCAGGAGATCTCCGGCAAGAGCGAGTTCAAGGAAGAGTTCGTCACGTGCGGCGGCGTGCGGCTGGATGAAATCGATTTCAAGACCCTGCGGAGCAAGGTTCACCCGGCCCTGTTCTTCGCCGGGGAGATACTGGACGTCGACGGCGTCACCGGGGGATTCAACCTGCAGAACGCCTGGACGACGGGATTTCTGGCGGGGGAAGGGATGGGGGAAAGTCGGGCTGGATGATGGAGGGAACGCCCGTTCCTTCCGTCGGGGAGCGGAGGGCTATTGACACGCTCTTCGTCAAGGTTATAATCGAATCATCATCATCGACGACTCCAGAGAGGACGTGGGTTCTGTGATTCATGACCCGCGTTTTTTTATGCCGAAACGTCCGGCGGGATCGATTGGCGCGAGGAGGGATTGACCGATGTCTTATAAAGTCTATTTCAAGGATTGCCAGACGTATCTGAGGGCCGATGTGGCGGGAGAGTGGTCTCCCGGGAATGAAGCCGAGGACGCGAAAAAGATCTGGACGAAGACCTCCGATGAGTGTCGCGCCAAAGGGTATAACAAGTTGCTGTCGGTCTGGAAGGTGCCCGGAAAACTGCCGACGCTGGCCGCCTATGACATCGGCACGAGCGCCGATACATTGAATTGGGAGAAACGGTGCAAAGTGGCCGTGGTCCAACTTTACCGGGAGCGGTATGTGGACAGTCTTTTCGCGGAGACCGTCGCGCTGAACCGCGGGATACAGGTCAAGGTCTTCGATAATGAACCCCAGGCGTTGGAGTGGCTGTTGCAGGAGGAGAAGAATCCGCTGGCCTGAAGCCGCCTCCCCTGTTTCAACGCCGCGCGTCGGGGGGCGAACGTATTCCGTTTGACAGCCGTATCCGTCGTTGGTACAATCACCGAAGCAATTCCTTATGTCCCCATTCAATCCCGTTCGCAATCAATCCGACAGGTCCCGGTCTTCCTTTGGTAGGATTCCCGGTCATGGGGGCGCGCGCCCGTCGGGCGGATCGTCCTCGATGGACGAGTCCGCGCGCCGGTTCTACGACGGGGCCGCGGTGGACCCGTCTCCCCGGATACGGATGGAGGCCGGGAGTTCCGAGCTGACCATGCGCGTGATGGATCTGGTGAGCCCCATCGGCATGGGACAGCGGGGATATATCGTGGCGCCGCCCGGATCGGGCAAGACGACGTTTCTCAGGCATATCTGCCAGGCGGTGGTGAAGGGACATCCGGAGATCAAGCTGTATTGCCTGCTGATCAACGAGCGTCCGGAAGAGGTGACGGATTTCAAGCGGAGCGTGTCGGCCGAGGTGCGGGCCTCTTCTTCCGACGAGACCTATGAACATCACGCCCAGATGGCGGACGAACTGATGAAACAGGCCATCGGGGAGGCGGGCGACGGACGGAACGTGATGGTGGTGATCGATTCCCTGACGCGCTTGGCGCGGGTCCATAATTCACAGCGGTCGTCGACCGGACGGACGCTCTCCGGCGGTTTGGACGCCGGGGCGCTGGAAGTGCCGAGGAGGATCTTCGGCGCGGCCCGCAAGATCGAGAACGGCGGCTCGTTGACGATCTTGGCGACCGTGCTGGTGGAGACCGGCAGCCGGATGGACGACGTGATCTTCGAGGAGTTCAAGGGCACCGGCAACATGGAGATATTCCTGTCGCGCGAGATATCCCAGCAGAGGATCTTTCCCGCCATCGACATCCCCAAGAGCGGCACCCGCAAAGAGGAACTGCTGTTGGAACCCGCCGAACTGGAAGCCGTATGGAAACTGCGGCGGGCCCTGACTGAGATGAAACCCATCGACGCCGCGCGGGCGCTCGTGGACCGGTTGAAGACCTATCCGACCAACAAGGCTTTCCTTTCCACCCTCATGACCCCCTCGGCTCAGTAGGATGTCTTCCTCCCGGGCCGTCCACGAATACTTCGACAAGTCACGCTCTTCCGTCTACGATGAGAAGATCCGGATCAGCATTCCCGGTTACGAGGCACTTCATCAGATGACCGCGCAACTCTTCCGGACCGTCCTGCCGTCGGACGCCCGGGTGTTGCTGGCGGGGGTGGGGACCGGCGCGGAACTGTGCGCGTTGGGGCGGACCGCTCCGGGATGGTCGTTCATCGCGCTCGATGTGACCAAGGACATGCTGGACCGGTGCCGGCGGAACGCCGAGGAGTTGGGCCTGACGGACCGGGTGGAGTTCGTGTGGGGAGCCGTCGACACGGCGCCCCGCGGTCCCTATCAGGGGGCGGCGTCCATCCTGGTGTCCCACTTTTTGAAGACGGTCGACGAGAAAAGACGTTTCTTCCGGGAGATCGCCGACCGCTTGGCGCCCGGAGGGGCGCTCATCACCGCCGAACTCGTGAGCGGGGGGAACGTCGCCACCGACGATTTGGTCATGGAGGCGTGGAAGAACACCAACCTCTCCGGCGGGATCTCTCCGGCGGAGGTGAAGGACAATTTTGAAAAAAGGAAACAGTTCGTGGCGGAGCCGTCGGAAGAGGAGTTGGTCGGCCTCTTGCGAGAGAGCGGTTTTAAGGACGTCCGCCGTTTTTATCAGGCGTTCAATTTCGTCGGCCATCTCTGTTTGAAGTCCCGCTGACCCGATCCGCGGAAAACCCTCCTCCCGGAGTCCCATGATCCCGATCCTGTTCGTGCCCGTCGTCGATGGAAAAGACATCGCCGCCGTCGAGGCGTTGGCCCGACGGATATGGAGGGAACATTACATCCCCTTGATCGGCGAGGCGCAGGTGGAATACATGCTGACCCGGTTCCAGTCCGAGGACGCCATCGCCGCGCAGATCGCCGCGGGGTATTCCTACTATCTGATGGAAGAGGAAGGGGGCCGGGCGATCGGATACCTGTCGTTCGTCCTCGAGGGGGACCGGCTGTTCCTGAGCAAGTTTTATGTGGACCGGGAACACCGGGGACGGGGCTTCGGCCGGCGCGCGCTCCAGTTCGTCGAAACGTGCGCGAGGAAGAAGGGGGTCTCCAAGATCACGTTGACCGTCAATAAGAATAACGCCGGCTCGATCCGGGTTTATGCGAAGTTGGGGTTTGTGGTCTCCGGCCCCGTCGTCCGGGACATCGGGTCCGGTTTTGTGATGGACGATCAGGGGATGGAGAAGGTCTTGGTCTGAGGCGCCTGCCGGTGTTCGGCATTTCCTGCCGGATGCGGACTGTCGATATCGAAAAAAATGATCACACACGCGGAATCCCATCGATTCAAAGAGAGGCCGCTCGTCATCGGGTTCGGTCTGGCCGGTATTTTCGCCAGTCTGGAACTGGTGGACCGGGGGGAGAAACCCGTCGTCTTCGAGCGCGGAAGGCGGCTCGAAGAGCGCGCCGTGGACGTTCAGCGGTTCATCGACGACCGGGTGCTGGACCCCGAATCGAACATCCAGTTCGGCGAAGGCGGCGCGGGGGCCTATTCGGACGGAAAACTCTTTTCACGGGCGCACAACTCGAACTGTGTGGCCAAGGCGCTGGCCACGTTCATCCGGTTCGGCGCGCCGGACGATATCGGCGTGGTCCGCAAACCGCATCTGGGGACGGACGTTCTGTGCGTCATCGCACGGAACATGCGGGAACATATCCTCGCCCGAGGGGGGGAGATCCATTACGGGTCGAAGATGACCGACATCCTCACGTCCGGCCGGGACGCCGTCGGCGTGGTCATCAACGACGAGAAGGAATTCCGTTCGTCGCGGATCGTCCTCGCCATCGGCCATTCCGCGCGGGACACGTTCCGGATGATGCGCCGGAAGGGGGTCGCCTTGGAACAGAAGGCGATCTCCGTCGGCGTGAGGGTGGAGCATCCGGCGGAACTCATCAACCGGATGAGGGGAGGGGAGTCGTGCGGAGGCCGGACCGCCCAGTATTCCCTGACGTATACCGACCGGAAGAGCCGCCGGGGAGTGTATACGTTCTGCATGTGCCCGGGGGGCGAGGTCATCAACGCGTCGTCGGAACCGGGGATGTTGGTGGTCAACGGCATGAGTTATTCGCGGAGGGATTCGGCGTTCTCCAACGCGGCGATCGTGGTGACCTGTCAGACGGGCGATTACGGGGCGTCCGATCCGCTGGCGGGCATCGAGTTCCAGGAGAAGATCGAGCGGGCCGCGTTCGCGGCGGGCGGGGGGCGATGGATGGCTCCGGCGCAGAACATGATGGATTTTCTGGATGACCGGCTTTCTGTGAGGTTGAACGAAAATTCGTTCAAGATGGGGACCACCCCGGCCCGGATGGGCGACCTGTTCCCGACGTTCGTCGGGGATTCTCTGGGCGACGCGTTCCGTCATTGGCGGACGGATTACCCGACGTTCGTGTCGGACCGGGCGCTGTTGCTGGGCGCGGAGACGAGGACGTCTTGTCCCGTGAGGATCCGTCGCGGCGTGGATTACGAGTCGGTCAACATGAAGAACCTGTACCCCATCGGAGAGGGATCGGGCTATACGGGCGGGATCACCAGCTCGGCCGCGGACGCCATCCGGGCCGTGGAATCGATGGGGATGTAGGACGTCTCCCGTCCGGTCAAACTCTTTGGCGATCCGCGCTCTAAAAATCGTAGAATGTCGCATGCGTATGATGGATGAAAACAGACTTGGAGCCGGATCTTCAATGAGACGCGTATGAGCCGCCGACGGTCGTCACAGAGGCCTTCCGGCCGGAATTTTTCGAGACACAAGAAAAAATCCCGTTTTTTCTCGCAGCATCACTCCTCACATTCCCCTCACGCTCATCGGAAACCGGGACCGTCCGTCCCTTTCCCTCATAAGCCGAAACCGGCCGCGACGCCGGCCTCCCGGACGTCGATGCACGTCGTCTCATCGACGGTGGAGGGACAGTTCGTCTTGAAAGGCAAGTTCGGATTCGTGTTGTCCGAGAAACCGGGCGTTCCGGACCTTTACGTGCAAGGGGAGACGCTGTGCCTGGCCCTGAGCGGGGACCGGGTGTTGGCGAAAGTCACGTCGACCTCGTCGACGCGCCCGGAGGGGATCATCGTGCGCGTGGTGAGCCGTGCCCGCACCACCGTCGTGGGTGTCTATCAGAAGGTCAGGGAAGTCCACCTGGTCGTTCCGGAGGACGGTTCGGACAATATCCGCATCCTGAACATGAGAGGGTTGACCCCGCGAGCGGGGGAACTGGCGGTGGTGAAGATCACCGAGTGGCCCACGCTGGATTGTTGGGCGGGCGGCGAGCTGATCGAGGTGCTGGGGGAGCGCGGCAGCGACCCCGACGTGGATCTGAAGGCCATCCTGAGGAAGTTCGAACTGTCGGACGAGTTTCCGCCGGCGGTCCAGGAGGAGGCCGAGTCGTTCGGGACGGACGTGCCGGAAGAGGCCTGGCGGGGGAGGGAGACGTTCTTCCATATCCCGGTGTTCACCATCGACGGGGCCGATGCCAAAGATTTCGACGATGCCGTCTCCCTGGAGGCGGGACCGGAGGGCGGCTGGCGCTTGGGAGTGCATATCGCGGACGTGGCCCATTATGTGACCGACGGGCGCCTCCTGGACGACGAGGCCCATCAGCGCGGCACCAGCGTCTATCTGGTGAATAAAGTGGTGCCCATGCTCCCGTTCCCTCTTTCCGACGGACTGTGCAGTCTCCGGCCGGACGTGGTGCGGCTGACCCTGTCCTGCCTGATGGATATGGACCGACATGGGAACGTGACGGGCCACCGGATCGTGGAGAGCGCCATCCGCAGTTCCAAGCGTTTCACCTATGAGGAAGTGGAATCGATCCTTCGGGGGACGGGCACCGGGGGAGCGGCGCCGGCCGTGGTGGAGACGGTGAAGAAGATGGGGGGCGTGGCGCGGCTTTTGAGGGCGAACCGCTTCCGTCGGGGCTCCCTGGATTTCGATTTTCCGGAACCGTACATCGTGATCGATGAGGACGGCCGTCCCGTGGACGTGCGCCGCCGGGAACGGCTGGAAAGCCACCGGCTCATCGAGGAGTTCATGCTCTTGGCGAACGAGACGGTGGCGACGGACATGCGGCGGTTCCCGTTCCTCTACCGCGTCCATGAACGTCCGGACCAGTTCAAGATGGGGAAGTTGGAGGAGATGTTGAAGGCCGCGGGGGTTCCCGTGCCGCCGGGGTTCCATGAGGGACGGTCTTCGGCGTTACAGCGGGTGTTGGAATCCGTCAAGAAGCAGCCCATCGAACCGATGATCCACATGATGGTCTTGCGCAGTCTCAAACAGGCGGTCTATTCCCCGGCCAACGCCGGCCATTTCGGGCTGGCCTCGGCGTGTTACACCCATTTCACCTCGCCGATCCGGCGGTATCCGGATCTGATCGTCCACCGGATCGTCAAAGAGAACCTGAACGGTCGCTTGAGCGCGGAGAGGCAGGCGGATTGGAAGAAGAGCCTTCCGGGGACGGCCGTCTGGACGTCTCAGCGGGAACGGGTGGCGGTGGACGCCGAACGGGAATATGCGGATTTGAAGAAGGTGCAGGTGATGCAGAAACATCTGGGGGAATCTTTCGACGGCGTGATCTCGAGCGTGACCGCGTTCGGTTTCTTCGTCCAGCTGGACCGGATCTTCGTGGAGGGGTTGGTGCACGTCTCGAACATCCGGGACGACTACTACATTTACGACGAAGTGCGGGCCTTGCTCAAGGGCCGGCGGACCGGTCGCGTCCTCCATATGGGGCAACGCGTGCGCGTGAAACTGGCCGCCGCCAACGTGTTGAAGAAACAGCTGGATTTCGAGCTCGAACAGACGCCCTCCCATCAGCCCCCGCGTCCGACTCCCCACAGGACTCCCCGGCATCACCGCCGGTGACGGGCCTTCGGTGTCTTTCCTGACGGGGAAGTGCTATCATGGTGTATCCGTCCGGAAGGTCTTTTCGGCGGGTCATGAAAGAGGTGCCGTATGACGAAAGAAAAACAGATCCTGGCGATCCGCAAAAATCTCATCCATAAATTAGGGGATAAACTCACCGGTAAGTTGGGAAAAGGCAGGATCTCCGACATCGCGAGGGACATCGCGGATTACAAAGAACAGGTCGGATGGCCCAACACCCCGCAGGAGATCCGGCGTCTCCAGGATAAAATCCGCTATATCCCGGCGGAGGTCTCCCTCGGATTGTCCGTCCTCCGCCTTTCGAAGAAATCGGAGATCCGCATCTCGGAAGCCCTCTGGGGCACGCTGAAGTCCGCTTTCCCGTCGATGAGGATCATCCAGCCGAACTGATGGTCCCCGGCCCTCGCCCGAGGGCTGTCCGCTTCTCCAACCGTCCATCCTGATCCCTTCCCGCCGAGCCGGGGGGGATTCCTTCACAGAGAGAGCCTCCTCATCCGGTCCCTCCATCGGGACGGGATCCAATATCCATCTTTCCCGGCGGTCATCGTCCCCCGCCGTATTAATAGGTAGCGGTCCCCGGGGGATGACAGGGGGGGGCTTGACAACCATACATATGTATGGTATACTGTTCTCACTATGCTAACCGACAAACAGCAGGAAATATTGGAGTTCATTCGAGAGACGTTGGGTTCGACGGGGATTGCGCCGTCTTACCGGGACATCGCCGGCCATTTTTCCGTTTCCATCGGCACCGTTCAGGACCACCTGAAGGCGTTGGAACGGAAGGGCCATTTGACCCGGCCGGAGTTGCGGCACAGAGGGATCGTCCCTGTCGATTGGCGCGGCGGGGTGTCCATCCCCGTGGTGGGGCAGGTGCGGGCGGGGTTGCCCATGCTGGCCGAGGAGAACATCGAGTCCTATATCAACGTGGACAGGAATTTCATCCGAGGGGAGCGCCTCTTCGCGCTGAAGGTGCGGGGGGACAGCATGAAGGACGCCGGCATCTTCGAGGGGGACACGGTGATCATCCGGCCGCAGGAGACGGCGCAGAACGGCGATATCGTGGTGGCGTTGAACCAGAGCGAGGCGACGGTGAAATATTACCGGTTGCGCCGGGGGGAAGTCTATCTGGAACCGGCCAATCCCGATTATCTGCCTCTGAAGGCGCGCGAGTTCGACGTGCTGGGCAAAGTGGTGGGGCTCATCCGGAGATACCCGAACTGAGCGCGATGAACGGGAGTCGAACATGTTGGTCGAAGAGATACGGGAGGCGATCGATGTAGGTGTTTCTTTCCGAAAAGGGGCCGCCCCCGCGCCGAGATGGTTCGTCCGGAGGGGGCGCAAGGTGGAGATCAAAGGCGTGGAGAATTCCTGGAGGGGGCGGAGAGGGGATTCTCCACTTCTTTTTTTCTCGGTGACGGATGGAACGGACGTCTACGAGATATGCCTGGATCAGAAGAGATTGTTGTGGACGTTGGAGAAAGTCTATGTGGAAGGGTAGGGTGATCCTCCATGTGGACATGAACGCGTATTTTGCGGCAGTGGAACAGAAGGGGAATCCGCTGATTCGCGGAAAACCGGTCGTGGTGGTGGGGGATCTCTCCCGCCGTTCCGTCATTTTGACGGCCTCTTACGA
>JAKLIF010000009.1 GCA_022709755.1 Elusimicrobiota bacterium
CAAGAAGGGCAGGGATTCAATATCGCCGGCCGTGCCGCCGATTTCAATGATCGCCACATCGATATCCGGACCAGCGACAGACTTGAACGCATCCTTGATCTCGTTGGTGATGTGCGGGATCACCTGGACCGTCTGGCCCAAATAGCGTCCTTCGCGTTCGGCGGTGATGACGGTGTTATAGATCTGGCCGCTGGTGCAATTGTTGTCACGGGCCATGTCCAGATCCAGGAACCTCTCGTAGTGGCCCAGATCCAGATCGGTTTCGGCTCCGTCCTTGGTCACGAACACCTCGCCGTGCTGATACGGACTCATGGTGCCCGGATCGACGTTGATGTACGGATCCAGTTTCATCAGCGTCACGTTGAGCCCGCTCGATTTCAGGAGCCGCCCCAGCGAAGCCGCGGTGATCCCCTTCCCGAGAGAAGAGACGACGCCGCCCGTCACAAAAATGTATTTGGTGTTATTGGACATGACCTTTCCTCAATAGGACTTCCACTTTGACCGCATCCGCCGGGACGTCCACTCCGATGGAGTCGTCCGGCGTCAGAGCCACAGCGATGTCGACTCCGTTCTCAAGCGCCCGCAACTGTTCCAACCGCTCGGCCTTCTCGAAGACGGATTCAGGCCAACGCACGAACCGCCTCAGCAGTTCGGCGGTGTAGGAATAGATGCCCAGATGTTTATAGACGCCACCCGTTGACCGGCCCCCGGCCGGTGATATCTGAGTGAAGACCGCAGGATGGAAATCGGTGTCCGGATTCCGGAAGAAAGGGATGGGGGCTCTTGAAAAATAGAGGGCCCGGCCGGACTGACCGACGAGGACCTTGACGTTATTGGGATCGCGCCAAACCGTTTCCCGTCTCAAGAACGTCGCCGCCGTCCCCATCCGGACAGCCTTGTCCTTGTGGAGGGCGACCACGCGGCGGATGGTGCGGGCGCTCATCAAGGGTTCGTCGCCCTGGATGTTCAGATAGAGTTTCGCCGGGATCCGTCGGGCCACTTCGGCCACGCGGTCCGTCCCGCTCTTGCACCGGGAAGACGTCAAAACCGCCTGGCCGCCGGTCTGTTTCACGAAATCGAGTATCCGCCGATCGTCCGTCGCCACCACCACGTGTCGGAGCGCTTTTCGGGCGGCCTCATGGACCCATTGGAGGAGCGGGCGTCCGGCCACGGGCTTCAATGGTTTCCCCGGAAACCGCTGAGACGCATATCGCGCCGGGATGACACCCAGGACGTCGATCATTTCAAAACCTTGACGATCTCTTCCTGAGTGACCACCGCCGTGCCCAGCTTCGCCACGACCAGCCCGGCCGCCACGTTGCTCAGGTAGGCCGCCTCCACCAGGTCGAACCCGGCCGCCAACGCGAGGGTCAAGACGGAGATGACCGTGTCTCCGGCGCCCGTGACATCGAAGACCTCCTTGGCCATCGTCGGGATATGGATCGGCAGGCCCTTCTGTCGGAACAGCGTCATCCCCTTTTCCCCCTGAGTGACCAGGACGGAACGGCTCTTCAGCCGGGACAGGATGTCCCGTCCGATCCGCTCCAGGTCTTTCTGGGATTTCGGCGGCAAGGCGCGGATCCCTTCCGTCGCTTCCTTGACGTTGGGGGTGAGACAATCCACCTGCCGGTAACGCAGAAAATGCTCGATCTTGGGATCGACGGTCACCAATTTCTTGTGACGACGGGCCATCGGGAGGAGTTCGGCGAGGAACGCCTCATTGATGACCCCTTTGCCGTAATCGGAGATCAGGAGGGCGTTGACGGACCGGATGCGGGAAGAGACGAATTTCATCAAGCGCTCCGTCACGGCGCGGGACAGGGCCGTGCGAGACTCTTTGTCGAAGCGGACGACCTGCTGGTGTCCGGCCATCACGCGCGTCTTGATGGTCGTGGGACGGTCCCCGTCCAGGCAGACCCCCTCCACGCGGACGCCTTTTTGAGAGAGGGATCGGAGGAGGCGTTCGCCGGTCTGGTCGGCTCCCACGACGGAAACCAACACCGGCCGGCCGCCCAAAGAGGCGATGTTCGAGGCCACGTTGCCGGCCCCGCCCGGCATGTATTTCTCGCTGGAGACGTCCACCACGGGGACCGGGGCCTCCGGCGAGAGGCGGTGGACTTCCCCTTGCAGATAGCGGTCCACCATCATGTCTCCGATGACCATGACGGGGGTGTTCTTCAACCGGCGAACCTGAGTGGCCAAACGTTTGATGTCCATATCAATTCTCCGAACTCGACGCGGACCGTCCTGCTGAATCCAAGGCCGAATTTAAAGGTCATTTTTATCAAATTCAGAGCGAAAAGTCACGCGGTTTCGAGTGCCGAAGGAGGCTGGAATTGACTTAATCGGTGAGGATTTATACCATGGAGTCTGCCATGGACATCAACGCCGCAATCATCTCGATGGGCATCGTCACCCTGACCACCGGTGACTATGGCGATACGCCCCAGCGGATACTCATGGCGGTATTCCAGAAGACACAGACCCCTTCGTCGAGATCGATCAGCACCCCTTCAAGGTCTCCACGTTCATCCAGAACAGACTGCTGGGCAGCGACGACAACATCCGAAAACAGGCCGGCATTGCCCGCACGCGAGGGCTCATCAGTTGCTCCCGACGAACCAGACCAACCTGTTCGTCATCATCTCAGCCAAAGAGCTCACCCCAGACATCCGCATCATCTCCAAGTCCGTCGAACAGGGTGTCCGGAAAAAATTCATCCGGAGTGGCGCCGCAACACGATCAACCAATGATTCGGACCCACCTCGTAACTGACCAGATATCGGAATGAATCGTCGGGACACTGGAAAAGACCCCTCCCCCGCAAGAAGACCCGGACACGTTCCTTCTCCTCCATAAGACTCACCTTCGGACCGTCCCGCCGTCTGAGAAAAACGAAAACATAATCGGATTCCTTCACACGCCCCGACACCTCCGGAGGCATCGGGGCCGTCCCGACCTGACACCATGTCGAACGCTCCTCCAGATCGATTCCATCGTAGAACGCCGGCACGTCGATCAACGACCGCCGGATCTTCATCGCCTCGTCGTTCGCAGGGACTTTCCCGGCGAACAGAGTGACCACGCGAAAGGGGACGTGCGGATCCGTCGTCCGGGTGGTCTTCATGTAGTGGAACAGCTGAGACAGATCGACCGTCATCCGGCGCCCCAGCCAAGACTCGTCGACAGCGGGGATCCGGGACAACGACCCCAACGCAACGATCACCAAACACGCCTGAGAACACCGTCGGACCCAACCCCCGGGCAGCGTCCCGCCCCACAAAGACATCGACAGGAGTATGACCCCCATCGAATAAAAGGGTGAATAGTTTTCAATCTGAACGATGCCGATCAAAGCCGCGCACACGAAGAGAGACCCCATGAACACAACCATGAATCGGGGGAGGCCCCCCTCCGCCATCGCCCGATCCGGCGTTTTTTCCCTCCGCCACACATACCGTATTAAGGCGAACGCCACGCCGACGAAGAAGAAGACTCCGAACTGATCCATCACTCCGCCGAACAATTCCGAGAGAGGCCTAGTGAACAGGCTTTTGCCGAGACCGATCGCCGTCCGGGGGAACTCCCTCCATTCCAGTGGGATATCCAATCGGTGGAAATGGCGGAAGAACCCGATGGTCATGTCTCCTCTCAGGTAAAACCAACCGCATAATGCATACAAGGCCGTGAAGGACAGTGCCGCGAGCCGGTCGCGTTTTTCCCTGTACAGATACGCTCCCAGGATCAGGAAGTAGAGGAAGGCGGAATAATGCGTCCAACAGGCCACCACAAAAATCACGCAAAAGGCGGCGACAGATTGCCATTGGGGTTTCTCCAGATAACGCCCATACACATAGACAGCCCACAGCACGAAGCACGCCATGGGGATGAACGAGTAGGAAGTGCGTGAAAAAACCGCGATATTGGGCGTTGCCAGCAACAACATCGTTCCGGACAAACCGATGATTGCGCTGCGCGTATACCGGTAGAGCAGACAATAAGCCGCCAGGGCCATACCCCAGACCGCCCAGACCATGCTCATTTTATAGACGAACAGCGTCTTTCCGAAAAGAAGGAAACACACGGAGAGTATCCACAGATGGAACGGGGTTTTCTTCCAGGAGAGTTCCCCGAACCACTGATTCTCACGGGGGGCGAAAAAGGCCAAGAACCTTGTGCGGACATACCCGGACGGATCTTCCTGAAACTCCGGATAGAACCCGTTTTCGTAGAGATAGTATTGCCCGAAGTCAACGACGTAATGGGGATGGGTGATCGAAAAGAAATACTGGGCGGCGAACACATAACCGCAGATAAATATCAGGCAGACGAGCGAAAGGAGATTATCCTTCATAGGAACTTGATATCCAATCCCCCCCCGCGCGAGCAGAAATCCACCGACGGGGGAACAGTCCTTCGGTGACGGACTAGCGATGAGGTCCCTTCTCGATCTCTTCTTCCAAAATCCGATCCATATCCTTCTCTTCCCCGGGCAATCCCCCCCCGTCCGTTTCCGAGGAGATATAGCGTTTCATCTCGGCGTCGAAAGCGCCCACCATCACCCGTGACCGGAGCAGCACGGGGATCTTGCGTTCGTCGTTGGTCACCCACACTTCCAAATGGCCGGCTTGCTGAAAGATGCCTTCTCCCGCCAGGATCGGTTCCAGATGGAGACATTCGAACTTCCCCGCCGGGACGCGGACCTTCTCGATTTCCTTGACATGAACGCTCAGGGGCCACGTCTTGCCGCCGGAATTGGCGTCCAATTCATACGTCTTCCCCACTTCCAGCGGACGGGTCCGGATGTAATACAAGCTCGACAACACGTCCTGGACGAACGGCGGAATCCCTCCCTCGCGGATGGATTCCTTCCCCTTGCGGACCTTGCGGTATTCGAATTTCAGGGCGGGCTGGTCATACAGGGTGACGGATTCGGAACGATAGAATCCCTCTCTCAACTCCTGTTGGAATCTCTGGGAACACAGGCTCTGAACGTCCATCCAGGATTTATTCCTGTCACGGACCCGATAGAAGACATCGACCGCCTTATTCGTGATGGCTTTGGAGAGGATGTAATAACAAGGACGTCCGTTGATGGTTTCGATCGCTTTGATCTGGAGGGTGGCGAACCCGGCCGGGATGAAACCGTATTTGACGACGTACAGGATGGATTCGCCCACATCGAAAGACCGGTTCGGTTCCTGCCTCCACTGGAAGACCGGAGCGGGGACAGGCTCCTCTGTTTTCGAGGAAGAAGGAGGGGCTCCTTCCGCCCTCAAAAAAAGGCAGGACAGGAGGGCGACCGCGAAACAGGATTTGCGAGCCCTTTTAACCGTCACAAACCGACCAACGAGCCCAGTGACCGGGAAAAGTCTCTCAGAAAGGTGGCCAAGGGATCGAGATACATTTTGACCATCAGGAAGAGGAACCCGGACAGGAACCCCACCGAGGCGTTGTGTTCTCGGTTCTTCAGGTAGCGCGCCCATTCGAACCGGTCCGCGTCCGGACGGACCAGCGGTTTCAGACGGGGAAGAAACCGAGACCTCTGACGGCAGAATTCACGGTAGGCATCACCGAAATATTTTTCAAGGGTCTGTTCCTCTTCCCGGACCCTTTTCGGATAGACTCCGAAGAACAGCAGGAAGAATGTCGCCCATACCAGAATCCCGCCCAGGGGGGCGTAACGAGTGGTTCCGGCCCAGCAGAACCCGAAACCGATGAGGAAACTACCCACGTAGAGAGGATGCCGAAAAATCGCGTAAGGCCCGTCTTGGGCCAGACGTTTCCCCTTCTCGAGATACCCCGCCGCCCATCCCCGAAGGAAAAGTCCGCACAAAGCGATCGCCGTGCCGAACAGAACCCCTCCCCACGACCACACTTCCGAGAATACGATGAACACCACCGCCGCCAAGAATCCCATAAAAACCCGCCAACGTCCCATATCGTGCCTCCCGTTATCCTTCGATTCGGATCATCCCGTCTTCCACCGCCAACCGGTCTACTCGGACCCGGAACGGCAGATCGCTTCCCGGTTCCAACGAAAACGTCTTGCCCGTCAACGACCTCACGAAGAACAGCGGCAGAGGGAGCCCCAGGATGGACACTCGCTTCAATTCCACTCGCACGGCCTTGCCCTCATTGATCAGAGCCACCCGCGCCCGCGCCGACAGAACGATCAATCCCACGCGCCCCCGAATGAATATCTCTCCGTGATCCAGGAGGACGCGGGGCGATTCCAGCCATTTCGCCTTCTTCGCTAAAAACGACTCGACGGTCGAGGCCGGAAGGGTGGCTCTCGGGCGCACTTCCCGGACATTGAAAAGAGACAGGTCCTTCTCCTCCAGCAGTTTCGGCAGGTTCAGGTGCACTTGATCGCATTCCAGCCGCATCTGCTGGATCTCGATCCCCTTGTAAGTGAGCTTCTGACATTCCAAGAGGACGCTGGCGAATTCGCCTTGAGCGGTCGCCTCGGGGGATTGAGGGACCAATTGGAGCCCGATCCCCTCCGCTTCGAAACCGGGCAACGGGAAATGCCCGAGTTCGATCTTGAACTCCCCCAAGATGGCCGGGAGGGCCGCCTTCTGTACTTTTCGTTGATAAAGCACCGCCTCGCTGCCGTCGGGCAAGGGCCAGCGTTGCACCGGTTGGAAGGTCTTGACGAACCAGTCGGGGGGCGCCGCCAATATTTGCCGAGCTTCGACGATCTTGCCGAGCGTGTATTCCGGGCCGAGATTCCCCGTCTTGAACAGAACGAACTCCGTCCAATCGCCCAACCGTCTCTTATAGGCCTTCCAATAGATGTCCCGATACCCCTTCAACCGCGTGGCGAGGCGGAACCCGCCCACCTGGAAATACGGGTGGTTGGCCATCAGGGTCACATGGGTCCCGGTCCGATCTTCCGGACGATGTTGCGCGATGTATCGGACGATGTCGTGGACGTACCAATTCACCGGCTGAGGGGGATCCTGGGTCGCGGCATGGACCTTTTCCGTCCAGCGGGAAAACGCCGTCTGTCCCGCCCACCCTGTTTGAAAATAGACTCCGATCAGAAAACCCATCACCCCGCAGACGGCCCACCAGATCCGAGGCCGCTTGAAACCCCACATCACGCTGATGAGCGCGATCGCCGGCAGGGCGGGCATCATGTATCGCAGGTCTTTGTTCTGCAACAGGGAAAAGACGAGGAGGGGTGTCGCCACCCAGGCGATCAGCATCCAATGTTTCCGGCGGACGCACTCGACCGCCCCGACGAGCAGGGCGACGAACATCGGCGCCATGATCTGGTGCGTATAGAGGAACCGCACGTACCATGTCAACCCGGACAAACTCCAACGGTCAGGGTCTCCGCCCTCGACCAAGGAACTCAGTTTCGTCACCCTCAGCAATGACGGCACGAAATTGAAGACGTACCAGGCCCCGGACAGGAGTAGACCGATGCCCGCGAAAAGCAGGATATGCCGTCGATGCCGTTCCTGCCATCCCCTCCAGACGAGGTAGGCGCACGGCAAGCCCGTATAGATGATAAAACTCCATTTAATGAGGAGTCCCAGCGCGCCGATGACCCCGGCCGCGACGGACCAGCGCTTATATCGGAAGTGGTGACTCCGGAGAAGGGCCAGATAGAACAGTGACACCCAGGCGGTCAGCGCGAAATCGATCATCGGGCGACGCATGAGGTAGAGGTTGACGACATAGGACGAACAGATCACCGCCGCCACGCAGGACGGGATGATGGACAGATACATCCGTCCGATGAGATAGAGGGACGACACCAGGACGACCAGGAAGAGGATATTGACGGCGGAAGCCGCGTCGAAGAGTTCCAGGGTGTCGTAGTTGTCCCGTCGACCGTCGCCCAACGGAGGCATTGCGGGAAGGAACGGCATCAGGACCAGATGGAAGAACGGCGGATAGTTCGAATAGACCGGCTCGAACACCCGTCCCCAACGACCCTCCGCGAAGGCATCGTGGTATTCGATGGCGATCCGGAGATGGTGGGATTCGTCCCAGGCCGGCGGACGCCAGTCGTGGCGCATCCACCAGTGCTGGAGTCCCGCCTGAAACAACACGAGCCCCGCCAAAAACAGCCAGGGCCCGTATCTCCTCAGAAATCTATTTTTGCCGAGTCCTGTATGCCGGGTCATTATACATTTTGAACTGCCGATAGACCTTCAACTGACGGCGGCCGGAAAGGACATCGCGATAGAGTTCGGTCAGTTCCCGCTCCAGGTCGTTCCGCTGCTGCTTCAACACGTCGATCCGGAGGCGACATTGATGGCGATGCTGTTCGCTGACGTCCAGCCGGACCACTTGTTCCTGCATATGGTAAATCTTCAGTTCGACGATGGAGATCTTGTCGACAAGACTCCCGACGGTCTCAGCCATCGGGATCAGTGTCCCTTCCCGCAACACTTGTGCGGGGGAGCCAAACGGCTCAAGACCGAGTCGTCGATGGCTTCAATGAGGTCGTTTCGGCGTTGATTGAGCCGGTCCACTTTTCGTTTGGCGGCCGCCACCGTATTGACGTCGTCGCACCGGGCCAAATCCTCCTCATGCCACAGTTCGACGTTCACCCGTGATAATTCCGCCACGAGCGCCCCCAACTCTCCGCCTTCCGCTGACTTTTTATCCTTCATGTTCTGTCTCCTTGCGATTTTTGAAAATCCCGGACGATCCACCGGGCGGCGGAATAGAGATCCCGCGACCGCCGCTCGACCGGAAAAGAGTCCTTGCCTTTCCATGAGTGTCCCGTGCGGACCAGCACCCCCTTGGCACCGATCTCCCGGGCCAGATCCATGTCGGTCTTCATGTCCCCGACCACATAGGAATGCGTCAAGTCCAGCTTCAGCGTGCTGGCGGCCCGATGGGGCATCCCCGGCCGGGGTTTGCGGGCAGGACACCGTTCCTCCGGATGGTGCGGACAATAATAGATGGCATCCAACCGCACACCGTGGCGCGCCAAGAGCGACACCATTTTATCATGAATCCGGTGAAGAGTCCCCAACGTCAGATATTTCCTGGCCACGCCCGACTGATTGGTGACCACCACCAACGAGAACCCGTTCTTCCGGAGGAGGCGCAAGGCCTCGGCAGACCTCTTGTAGAGATGAAGGTCATCCGGGTGACGGATGTAATCCCGTTCCTGGGTGATAGTGCCGTCTCTGTCGAGAAAAACCGCCGCCCCGTTCCGGCGGGAGCCCTTCGGGCCGGCCGGCAACGGATGGATCCCGGGACAATACCGGTTACGTCGGGACACCGGCATGATCCCCCTCCGTCATCGAACGCCGGATCGCTGTCGCGCATCCGGCCAGAAAGAAAAGCGTCATCACCACTTCCGAATCGTTGTACCAAGATTCCGTCAATCCCGCCAACATCAATCCGGCGAAACCGAAGAACAGTCCCGCGTAGCGGGCCTTCATTCCGGGCACCCACAGGGACCTCCCGATCCCATAGAGAAGATACAGGAACGCCAGGAGGCCGACGAACCCCTTTTCGGCGAAAGCCTGAAGGAATATGTTGTGCAGTTCCGACCAATCCTTGTTGGGCTCCGGGACCAGGAAGCGGTCGTCCACGCGGGTGTGCACGTTCCCGATCCCGACGCCGAGGACCGGGGTCTTCCCGATGTTCTTGGCGGCAGTGTACCAAAGGCCGAGCCGGATGGCGTTGGACGGGTGGGTGATCATATAGACGCTCTCGAGCCGGTCTGAATATTTGGGGGTCGTCACGATGGCCACCAGCCCGGCGGTCCCCATGATCAGGATGGCATAGAACAATTTCCTCTGTTTTTTCACCACCGACCACAGGAAGAGGAGGGCCGCCATGGCGATCCAGACTCCGCGGCTCTGGGATGCGATCACCGCGCCGGTGACCAGCGTCAGGGAAAGGCCGTAGAGGACATACCCCACCATCCTTTTCGTCGAAAAGACGCGGCCGAAGAACACAGCGAAGGCCATCAGCAAGACCTCGGCGTAGGTGAGAGGGTGATTGAAGAAACCGGTGGACCGCCAATTCCATTGGGACAACTTCCGCCCGACGCTCAGAGGCAAGCGTTGTATCCAGGGGGGACCGAACAACTGGTTCGCCAGGACGTCCCAATACGCTCCCGACAAGGATTGGAACACGCCCAACGCCGCCGCGACCGCGGCGCCGGCCAGGAACACCTTCAGATGGCGCTCGGCCTGCCTTCCGTCCTGAAACTGCGCCGCCAGGAAGAAGATGACCAGAAGCAACTCACTGTCCAGATGTTTCAAGCTGACAGACATCGAAGAAGCCGTCAGGCACGTCAACAACGTCACGCCGAGATAGAGCGCGACAGGTCCTTCCAGCCCCGTCTTCTTCCAGGAGAACGTCTTCCGCTCCGCGACGGCCTTGATGAGGAAAAACAGGAGGGCGATCCCCCACCCGGCATTGCCGACCGCGATGGAGATGGGAAGGAAAAAAGCCAGGACCGCCAGTCCCGACTGCCCCCCCACATCATACCAGCGCACCGATTGTCCGTCTTTCGTTTCTTCGTTCAAGCGAGTTTCCGCCTTCCCATTCCGGATTTTTTCAAATCAATTCCCGATAGATTCCAGCCAACGACTGGACGTAGAGAGGCCACGTATACCGTTCCATCGCCGCGCGGGCGCATCGTCCCATCTCCCGAGCCCGTTCCGGCGACGCGAGCGTCGTGAGTTTTTCCATCAACTCCGCGGGATCCGCCAGATCGGCGAGCACGTATCCGTCTTTACCGTCGGTCAACAACTCGGAGGAACCGGCCATCCTG
This sequence comes from Elusimicrobiota bacterium, assembly GCA_022709755.1. Taxonomy (GTDB): domain Bacteria; phylum Elusimicrobiota; class Elusimicrobia; order FEN-1173; family JAKLIF01; genus JAKLIF01. Next base: position 10,766 of record JAKLIF010000009.1, read on the forward strand.
CTGACGATCGCCGGACACCCGCTGGACATGGCCTCCATCGTCGTGAGTCCCCACTCCTCGTAGTGCGCCGCCAACACGAAAACATCCGCGGCCGGATAATATTCCTCGACGTTCCTGGCATGAGGGCACATCCGGATCCGGTTCATATCCATCAGCGAACGGATCTCGGCCGAGCAGGTTCGAAAATGGTCGTCTTTCTCTGAAAAACCGCCCACCAGACACAGGTGCAGAGGAGTCGAGCGAGCCAACGATGAGGCGGCCCGGATCAACAATGATACATTTCTCTTGGACACATCGCCAGAAACCACGGAAAGGACCACGAACGCCGACGACGGCCATCCCCATTCTCCCAGCCATCTCCCGCGAAGTTCCGTCCGGCGCGCCGGAGTGTATCGTTCCGAATCCACGCCGTACGTCACGATCCGCACTTTTTCCTCGGGCACACCGTAAAACCGGATGACGTCTTCCCGGACGCGCCGGGAGATGGCGATGACGGTCCGCGAACCCGATCCGGAGAACTGGCGTTCGCGGACATATCGGACGCCGGACGAGGGGCGCCGTCCGTCCGGGACGTAATGGGCCGCCGCCGCATCACAGTTATTGACGGTCACCACGTCCTGCCTCGTCACATCCCCCTGTCCGTGGACCAATCCGATGCCGTCCCGTCGGGCCCTCCAGCGGAAAAACGCGTCGAAGCTGGCCGCGCGGCCCCACGATGACAGAGGGACCATCGGCACCGTCTTGACGCAAACGTCGGACGGGAGCGCCGGGGGCAACCGATGGGCATAGACGACGGGGGTGAATCCGGAGCCGGGCAATCGCCGCACGGTCTCAACCACGCACCGGCTCACGCCGGACGTCAACGAAAAATTGCGGACAGGGAAGGCGACGGAGATCATCCGGGGAGTCGGTTCATTTCCATCGGTCGTGGATCCACAACCACATGCCGGGTCTCTCGCGGATCCACTCATCCACCACGCGCGTCATCCGGGCCGTGGCCTCCCGCACATCCTCTTCCTTCATCGTCAATCCGTCCAAATCCACTTCCGGCGACACATGCACCCTCAGTTTTCCCCCCTCGCGCCAACAGTGAGCCGGCAGGACCGGCACACCCAGCCGTAACGCCAAGAAGGCCGGCAAGATCGTCGTATGGGCGGGCCGTCCCAGGAACGGCACCTTCACTCCGCCGTCGGTAATCCTCTGGTCGAACAACATCCCCAGCACATTTCCCGCTCTCAGCCAGCGGATCGACTCCTTGACGGCGTTCTTATGCCAGAAAACTTCCGCGCCGAAATGGGTCCGGATGGCGGTAATGAACGCGTCCACGTAGGGGTTCTTCATGCGCCGGGCGATAACCGCGGTGGGGTAGTCCAACAGAGGGAGGAAATGCTGGGCGTATTCCCAATTGGTGTAGTGCGCGGTGAAGAGGATGACCCCCTTGCCCTTCCGATAGGCCTTCTCAATATCCTCCAACCCGGTCACCGTCACCAGGTCGAAATAAGCGTCCTTGTCGAGGGCGGGCAAATGGGTGAATTCCGCCATGGCGATGCCGAGGTTTTCCCAACTCTGAGCGACAATGGCCCGGACCTGATCCGGCGGCGTGTCGGGGAAGGCCCGCGCAACGTTATCGGACGCGAGGAGAGTGCGGCGCTTGACGACTCTCCCGAGGAATCGGCCCAACGCGGCTCCTCCCCGACGTCCCAAAGAGAGCGGGATCGAGGAAAACATCCAGAAGACGAGCCGAACGAGCGCGTATTCTAGGAGAAAAGAGATCTTATTTTTTGTTTCCAAGGTTCCTCCGCGCCGTCGGACGCGTTCGATTTTCTCGGAGAAAAGTTCAACACCGCCACCAGGCACGGGAACTGCGCCGGCAAGCGTTGAAAATCCTTCTCGGTCGTCACGACCAGAAGGTTCTCCCGTTGAGCCACGGACAGACACTCGTCGAGCTCGCGCTGTCTGAACAGGTGGTGGTCCGGGAACCTCCGGGAAGAGATGATTTCAAGGCCAGCTCTCTGCAAAGACCGTTCAAACCCCGCCGGCCCGGCGATCGCGGACAACGCCATCACCCGTTGGCCTTTGGCCCAATCCGGGGATTCCACGCGGCCCGTGGCCGGATTCAGGAACAAGATGGATTCGTCCATCAACACGACGGACAGTTCGGGCGCCGACTGATGGATCTCGGATTCAATCAACAGCAACCGTTCTTCAGCGACCAGGTTGGCCCGCGTCACAAAAGCCACCTGCGCCCGTTTCAAGCCGTCCCGCCCCTCCCGGACCAACACGCCGGCCCCCCAGGGGTTCAACGCGTTGAGGCACACGATGTCCATCGTCCGGCTCAACTGGAAGTGTTGGAACCCGTCGTCTAAAATGACGCTATCGGCCGACAAGGCGTCAATCGCCCGGGAGACGCCCCGGACGCGGTCGGCGCACACCACCACGGGCACCTGTTTCAGCCGGCGGGCCAGCAAGAGGGGCTCATCCCCCGAATCGTAGGCCATCCCGAAGACATTTTTCCCGTCGGAAACGATGAAGGGTTCATCCGGATCCCCGATCCGGCCATATCCGCGGCTCACGATGACCGGTCTCCGTCCCAGAGAGACCAGATGTTCGGCCAACCACAAGACGGACGGAGTCTTTCCCGCCCCCCCGGCCGTCAGGTTCCCGACGCAGACGACGGGAACCGGGAACCGCGTGGACGCGAGGACACCGTTTTCATGCGCCCATCGGTTCCACTTTGTTCCTAATTGGTACAATGAAGAGGCAAGTTTCCAGCTCAAGGTGTTCATTTAATTTTCCACCATTTCATATCGACACGAGCGAATAATTGTATAATTTCGCTGATTAGATTGGTAGGAGCAAGTCATATCATGCCCTCACATCCCGATTACGTTCATGGATACCACGACAAGGAATCGGCCCGATTGGACGACCAGTCGGCCTGCCTGGAGGGGTTGCTTCATTGGGACACCGCATTCCCCAAAGGGTCCCGGATACTCGAAGCCGGGTGCGGGATCGGCTCGCAGACCCGGATCATCGCCCGGAAGAACCCGGACTGTTCGTTCCTGTCCGTCGATCTCTCCACCGGCTCCCTCCAGAAAGCCAAGGACACGATTCGATCCCTGAACATTCCCAACGTTCAGTTCCAGATCGGGGACATCCTCAACCTGCAATTCGCCGACGAGACCTTCGACCATGTCTTCGTCTGCTTCACGCTCGAACATCTCCCCTCCCCCCTAAACGCGCTGCAATCGCTCCGGCGGGTCCTCAAGAAAGGGGGCACGCTCATGGTCATCGAAGGAGACCATGGTTCCGCCTATTTCCATCCGGACAGTCCCCGGGCGGCGGCTGTCATCGGCTCTCTTGTGAAACTTCAATCATCGGCGGGCGGCAACGCCCTGATCGGAAGAGAACTCCATCCCCTCCTCACCCAGGCGGGATTCCAGAATTGCCGCGTCTCCCCCCGGATGGTGTATGCGGATTCAAGCAACCCCGGGCTGGTGGATTGTTTCACCCGGAAAACGTTCATCGCCATGATCGCCGGAGTCAGGGAACGGGTGATCGCGGAGGGACTGATGGAGGGAATGGAGTTCGACCAGGGGATCGACGAACTTGAACGGACCGCGCGGCCCGGCGGTGTCTTCTGTTACACGTTCTTCAAGGCCGTCGCCGTGAAACCGGAGACCTGACCCATGGACCTCCTCACCACCCTGTTGATCGCCATCGGATTGTCCATGGACGCGTTCGCGGTGGCCGTCGCCAGCGGGATCGCGCTGAACAATCTGAAGACAAAAGACGCGCTCACCATCGCAACCTCCTTCGGCCTGTTCCAGGCCGTCATGCCGGTCCTCGGCTGGTGGACGGGACTGAGCCTCCGCCAATTCATCTCCGGGATCGACCATTGGATCGCCTTCGGATTACTCTCGGCCATCGGGGTGAAAATGATCTACGAAGCCACGCGGTTGGACGACGACGAGAAACCGATGAGTTCCCTCCGGTTCCGCGTCCTGCTCCTGTTGGCGATCGCCACCAGCATCGACGCGTTGGCCGTCGGCCTCAGCTTCGCTTTCCTCCACGTCCCCATCATCGCCCCCTCCCTGATCATCGGGGCGGTCACTTTCGTTCTGTCTTTCGCGGGCGTCTACCTGGGCCGGCGAGTCGGGCATCTATTTGAGAATAAGATCGAAATCCTGGGCGGATTGATCCTGATCGGGATCGGACTCAAGATCCTCCTCCAACACCTGGGGACTCCATGAAGATCGGATACCCCTGTCTCAACCGGGGCATCGGATGCACGGCGAACTCCACCTTCCGGCTGGCCAACTACAGCGCATCGCGCTTCCTCACCACCGTTCAAAACAATCTCTCCTGTCTGCGGGACATCCTGCGCTATAACATCGATCACGGGCTCCTCTTCCTGAGGATCAGTTCGGACATCATCCCCTTCGCCTCCCATCCCGTCTGCACTCTCAATTGGAGGAAGACCTTCAACAAGGAGCTGGCCGGGCTCGGAAAACTCATCAGGGCCCACCGGATGCGGATATCCATGCATCCGGATCAATTCGTGCTCCTCAACGCCCAGAGGCAGAATATCGTCGATAAAAGTGTGCGGGATTTGGACTGGCATTGCCGTTTCCTCGATTCGATGGGGATGGGCGATGACGCCAAAGTCCAGATCCATATCGGCGGTGTGTATGGCGATAAACCCTCGGCGATCGACCGCTTCACCCGGACTTACCGGCGCCTTCCCCTTTTCATCAGGCGCAGACTTGTGATCGAAAACGACGACCGCCTCTTCACCGTGCGCGATTGTCTGGACATCCACCGAACGACGGGGATCCCGGTGCTCTTCGACAATTTCCATCACGCCTGCCACAACGACGGAGAATCGCTCCGCACGGCCCTGCGTCAAACCGCGTGCACATGGAAAACGACCGATGGCCCTCCGATGCTGGATTACAGCTCCCAACAACCCGGAGCCCGGCGCGGCAAACACGCCGAGAGCATCGACATCGACGATTTCAAAGAATTCCTCCGTGCATCACGGGGATGGGACGGCGACATCATGTTGGAGATCAAGGACAAGGAACAGAGCGCCCTCAAAGCCGTGGAACTCATCCGGAAAGCCGCCGCGGGATCCCCTCGCATCAGACAATGACCCTCTGGCCTCCGGGACGGCAGATTTCAGAGCATGTGCACCAGTTGACCATCCCTTTTTCGATCCCCGTCGCCCCGAACCGGTCCCTGATCCGGAGCGTGCTCATCCACCTGATCGTCGACCGGAGGATCTGTCTCATCGACACAGGAGTCTCAGGCAGCGAAACGCCGATATTCCATTACATCCGGACTCTTCGCCGGAAACCGTCCGAGATCGCGATGATCGTGCTGACTCACTCCCACCCGGACCATGCCGGCGCCACGTCCACCATCCGGAAAGCCACGGGATGCCGCGTCGCCGCCCATCGCGCCGAACTCCCGTGGCTGGAAGACCCCTCCCGGCAAAACCAAGAACGGCCCATCCCGGGATTCAACGATCTGTTCAGCGAACCGGTCCATCCGGACATCGAGATCACGGGGGGCGGGCCCCTCGAGATCGACGACGATCTCCGGATCGACCTATTCCACACTCCGGGCCATTCGCGCGGGTCGATCTCCGCCTGGTTTGAAAGGGACAGAGTGCTCCTCACGGGGGATGCCGTTCCCGTCCCCGGCGCCCCTCCCATCTACGACGATGCGGTGTCGACCGCCCAGTCGCTCCTGATGCTGCGGAAGATCCCGCGGATCCGGTTCATGCTCGCCGCCTGGGATCCGCCCAAAAAAGACGGCGAATGCTACAAAGCCATGGACGACGCGATGTTTTATGTTCAACGGGTGCACGAGGCCGTTCTGAGAGCGGGAGGGCCGACCGACCCCGATCCCCGATACCTGTGTCGGCAGGTGATGGAGATCCTGGGCCTCCCTCCCGGCGACATCAACCCGCTCCTGATGAGGACTTTTTCCTCCCACTGGAATACTCGCGACCGAAAGGACCTCTTCAGCTCCCGATGACACACCCCGACCGCCGCCCCCGAATCGCCGTGCTCACAAAGATCCGACTCCCGGAGATTGTCCCCCTCTTTTTCGAACTGATCCGCTCCATCCGGGTGACCACTCAAGACCCCTATTTCCGGTCCCTGCGGGTCAGCCGGCCCAGGGCCCGGAAGTGGTTGGCCCGTTATATCGGGAAACGGGACAAAAAGGTCTGGGTGTCGACAGTGGAAGGTCGCGTGGTGGGATATATCGCGGGGGAGATCATCGATTGTTTCCTCCCGATCTCGCGGGTCGGACGGATCGGCTATATCAGCGGCGCGTGCGTCGAAGGACCATTCCGCCGCAAAGGCATCATGGAATCATTGGAACGGAAGATGATCGGATTTTTCAGGAAACGCGGTGTGGATTACGCCGAACTGCACATTCTCTCGAAGAACCGGCCGGCCAGGCGCTGCTGGACGAAGCTGGGATATCGGACCTTCCGGGAACAGATGAGGAAAAGGATTCAGTAGAAGAACGACCGGACGAGTTTCACGACCAGAAAACTGATCGCCCCGCAGACGGGAAAAGTCAGAACCCAAGCGGTCACGATCTCGCCGGTCACCCCCCATCGGACCGCCGACAAACGTTTCACCGACCCCACCCCCATGATGGCGGTGCCGATGGTATGAGTGGTGCTCAGCGGGATCCCGAACCGGGAGGCCAGTTCGATCGTGCTGGCCGCCGCCATCTCGGCGGCGAACCCCTGATGTGTCTCTAAGGTGGTCATGCGGTTCCCGATGGTATGGATGATTTTCCATCCACCCAGGATCGTGCCGAGGGCCATCACGCTGCCGCACAACAGGACGACCCAGTAGGGGATCACGAACGACGGGAGTTTATGGCCGAGCACCAGGGCCAACGTGAAAACCCCCATGAATTTCTGGCCGTCGTTGGACCCGTGAGTAAACGCCATGAACCCGGAGGAACAGATCTGCAAGATGCGGAAGACGCCCTTGGCTTTCCCCGGCACCGCCTTCCGAAAAGCCCAATAGACGCCCACCATCAGGATGAATCCGACGAAAAAACCGAGGAACGTGGAGAAGGCGAGCCCGATCAACACTTTTTTCCAACCGACCCACAGGAGTGCGCCGGGACCGGCGGCCGCCAGTCCTCCGCCCGCCAAACCCGCGACCAACGCGTGACTTTCGCTGGTGGGAAGCCCCCACCGGGCCGCCAACGTGCTCCAGACGACGATCCCGACCATCGCCCCGCCCACGGTCAGAAGATCCACGACTGACGGATCGACGATGCCGGTCCCGATGGTGTGAGCGACCGCCGTCCCCGAGAAGACGCCGACCATGTTCAAGCAGGTGGCCATGAGGATGGCGACGCGCGGCGTCAGGCTGCGGGTGCAAATGACCGTGGCGATGGCGTTGGGAGCGTCGGTCCATCCGTTGACGAATTCGGCGCCCAGCACAAGCGCCAAAACCAACCAGAGTCCGATCTGCAGTTCCATGGGGAGAGGTCGGCGGGGACGGTCAGGACCCGTGTTTCACGCGGATCCCATCGAGGATATTGGCGACGTGTTCGCATTTATCGATGGCGGACTCGGTCGCCTCATAGATCTCTTTCCATTTCATCACATCCACCGGAGGCATTTCCACCGAGAAAAGCTTGTCCAGCGCGTTTTCGAGCTGAATATCCCCCTCGTTCTCGAGGCGGTTGATCTCGATACAATACTCGCGAAGGCGGAAACTCTGCGCGGAGTCGCGGAGGAGCCCGATGGACTTCCGTACCATGATCGCCGACTGGACCAAAACCTCCGCCAAACGGATCAATTCGGGCGTCGTGTCCTTCAACTTATAGATGTGCATGCGGTTGGTGGTGGCCTTGACCATATCCACCACATCGTCCATCTCGCTGGCCAGCCGGTGGATATCCTCCCGGTCCAAAGGGGTGACGAACGTGCGGTTCAGGAGGTCGATGATCTCGTGCGTGGTGATATCCGCCTCGTGTTCGATGACGCGAATGCGGTCGATGTGCGGCATCCGCTCGTTCCAATGAGAAATCATCTCCAGGAAGATCCGGGTGGCCTCACACATAAAATCCGCCTGGGTCTCATACAGCGTGAAAAACTTCTTCTCTGTCGGGATCAGATTCAAAGCCATCGAGTTCCACCTCTCTGTTTCAAGATTATCACAGCATACTAGCATTTTACGGCCCCCTTGCCGATTCCGTTTGCCGCTTCCGACGACAAATGTTAGAATTCCAATCCATGATCCACCTCATTCTCATCCCCCCGGAGAAGCGCCCGTGACGTTTCACCCGAACGTGCTATTGGCCTTCGGCATGACCCTTCTGGCGGGCCTGTCGACCGGGATTGGGAGCGCCCTCGCCTTCTTCGCGAGGCGAACCAACGCGAAATTCCTCTGCCTGTCTCTCGGTTTCTCCGCCGGCGTGATGATCTACGTCTCGTTCGTCGAGATCTTCGTCAAGTCCAAGACCGCGCTCACGGTCTCCCTGGGATCGTTCGGCGGTTATGCCGCCTCGACCGCCTCGTTCTTCGCGGGGCTCCTCCTCATCGCCGCCATCGACCGGATCATCCCCCCATTCGAGAACCCTCACGAACTCCGTTCCAGTGACGAGCCCCCCCCTCCCGACGCCGCCCGGCCCGGCCTCTATCGCATGGGCCTCTTCTCCGCGCTCGCCATCGGACTCCACAACTTTCCAGAAGGATTGGCCACGTTCGTCTCGGCCCTGAAGGACCCGCTCCTGGGGATCCCGATCATGGTCGCGATCGCCATCCACAACATCCCCGAGGGGATCGCCGTCTCCATCCCCGTTTTCTATTCCACCGGAAGCAAGCGCAAAGCCTTCCTCCTGTCGTTCCTGTCCGGCCTGGCCGAACCCGTGGGAGCCGGGATCGGGTTCCTGTTCCTCATGCCGTTCCTCAGCGACGCCCTCTTCGGCGTCGTCTATGGAGTCGTGGCGGGGATCATGGTCTTCATTTCCCTCGACGAGCTGCTCCCGACCGCCGAAAAATACGGCGAACATCATCTCGCCATCTACGGCCTGACAGGAGGGATGGCCGTCATGGCGATCAGCCTCCTGGCGTTCGCCCGATGAGATTTGAGCTGTCCGATCGGAGAAAATACTAAAATAGAGAACAGAGAGCCGAACCCTGTCAAAAAGGAGATTCTATGAGCCCGAAATTCCCGAACAAGCCCGTGCAGATGTCCCGAATGATCGCCTACCAGAAAGATTCCATCGTGAGCCGCGTCGTCATCGGCCGGCCGACCGCCACCGTCACCCTGTTCGCTTTCGACAAGGACCAGTCCCTGAGCGAACACACCGCCCCGTTCGACGCCCTGGTGCAGGTCTTCGACGGCCAGGTTGAGATCCTCATCGACAGGAAACCTCATCTGCTCAAGGACGGCGATTCCGTCATCATGCCCGGCGGAAAACCCCATGCGTTGAAAGCCGTCAGTCGGTTCAAGATGCTTCTCACGATGATCCGATCCTAAGGAGAGCCCCATGAAGATATCCATCATCCTGGCCCACCCCCGCGCGGCAAGTTTCAATCACGCGATCGCCCAGACCGCCGCCGCTCAACTGAAAAAGAACGGACACGACGTCCGGATGCATGATTTGTATCAGGAGAAGTTCGACCCGCTCTTATCGCCGGCCGAACTGACCGCGCCGTCGGCGGACCCGCTGGTCCAACGACATGCCGCCGAAATCACCGAAGCCGACGGGATCGTCATCGTCCACCCCAACTGGTGGGGGCAACCCCCTGCGATGCTGAAGGGATGGGTCGACCGCGTCCTGTGCATGGGTGTCGCTTACCGTTTCACCGAGAACGACAAGGGGGAAGGGGTCCCTGTGGGACTCTTGAAAGCGCGGACGGCGGTCCTCTTCAACACGTCGAACACACCGGCCGACCGGGAACAGGCCGTCTTCGGCGACCCCCTGGACAACTTGTGGAAGAGATGCATCCTCGATTTCTGCGGGATCAAAAACGTCCATCGCGCGATGTTCGGTGTGGTCATCGTCAGCACGCCGGCCCAGCGGGAAACGTGGCTCGAGGAAGTCCGGGCCACCCTGAACAAATATTTCCCTCCCGACTGACCCACACCGGATCCGATGTCAATCCGGCTCGTCATGAACGAATTGAAACGACATGCGAATTCGGGCCGCGCGGCCGGCATGGCCCGGTTCGGGATCGATCCCCGCAACGCGTGGGGAATCCCCATTCCCGTCCTCAGGCGACTGGCCGCAAAGACGGGAAAGAACAACGCGCTCTCTCTCGCTCTCTGGGACACGGGGATCCATGAAGCGCGGATATTGGCCTCGCTCGTCGGCGAACCGACCGAAATCACCTCCCGGCAGATGGATCGTTGGGCCCGCCAGTTCGACGCGTGGGATATCTGCGACCAGTGCTGCAGCAACCTTTTCGACAAAACTCCTCGGGCCTACTCCAAAGCATCCGCCTGGAGCCGCCAGCGGGAGGAATTCGTCAAGAGAGCCGGATTCGCCCTCATGGCCGTTTTGGCCGTGCATGATAAAACAGCCCCTGACGACCGGTTCATCCCATTTTTGGACCGGGTGGAAAAAGAATCATCCGATCCGAGAAATTTCGTTAAAAAAGCGGTAAACTGGGCGTTGAGACAGATCGGGAAACGCAATCGACATCTCCATGAAAAAGCCAAGGGAGTGGCCCGACGCCTCATCAACAAGCCAGACGCCGGTTCCCGATGGATCGGGCGCGACGCCTGGCGCGAACTGACATCAACCCCCGTTTTAAGAAGACTACGCCTCAAAACCGGAGCCGAACGGAAATGAACACGACGGACCATGAATCGATGACCAGCGACACGCGCGGGATCCTCATGAGGATGCAGCAGAACGAGATCACGGAACACCACATCTACAGGATGCTCTCGGAATCCCTCCCCCCCTCGGCCAACCGGGATGTGCTCAAGAGGATCAGCGACGACGAATTATCCCACTATACCTATTGGAAGGGCCTGACACGAACGGAGTTGAAACCCCAGCGGCTGAAGGTCCTCTTTTACATCCTCGTCTCGAGACTGTTCGGGATCACCTTCGGGATCAAACTGATGGAACGGGGAGAAACGCTCGCCCAAACAGCCTACACGACCCTGTCGAGCACGTTCCCGGAAGCAGGGAAGATCGCCCGGGAAGAAGAGGCCCACGAACAGAAACTCATCGAGCTCTTCGATGAGGAACGGCTCCAATACATCGGGTCCATGGTGCTCGGACTCAACGACGCACTCGTCGAACTGACGGGGACCCTCGCGGGACTCACCTTCGCGCTACAGAACACCCGGCTGATCGCCATGGCCGGCCTGATCACGGGAATCGCGGCCGCACTCTCCATGGCCTCCTCGGAATACCTGTCGACAAAAACCGGCGAAGAGTCCCAGAACCCGCTCAAGGCCTCCCTCTACACCGGCACCATGTACATCCTGACCGTCGCCTTCCTCATAACACCCTACTTCCTGTTCAGCCATGTCCTCCTGTGCCTAACGGGAACGCTCGTGGTCGTCATCTGCATCATCGCGCTGTTTACGTTCTACCTATCGGTCGCCAAAGACCTCCCGTTCAAGAAGCGATTCCTGGAAATGGCGGGCATCAGCCTGGGAGTGGCCCTCTTCACGTTTTTCATCGGATATCTCATCCGTTCCGTCCTGCATGTGGACGTCGACTAGGAAAGGGAGGTTCCATGTCCCTCACTGAACCCGAGAAGAAACGATACACCCGGCAGATGATGTTGACGGGCTGGGGAGAAGAAGCCCAACTCAAGCTAAGACGGTCTGTCGTGTTCATCGCCGGAGCGGGAGGACTCGGAAGTCCGGTCTCTTTCAATCTTGCGGTGGCGGGCGTGGGGACGCTGCGTCTCTGCGACTTCGATAAACCGGACCTCAGCAACCTCAACCGCCAATTCCTGCATGATGACTCCCGTCTGGACATGAACAAAGCCGAATCGGCCCGGTTGACCCTGGGCAAACTCAACCCCCACATCACTCTGGAAGCGATCTCGGCGAAGATCGTGGACTCCAACGTGGACGAGTTGGTCGGCGACGCCGACATCATCGTGGATTGCATGGACAACATCCCGACGCGATTCCTCCTGAACGCCTGTGCCGTCCGCAAGCGGATCCCCTTCGTGCATGGGAGTGTCTGGGGGATGGAGGGGCGGGTCTCCTTCTTCCACCCGCCGAAAAGCCCCTGTTTCCAATGTTTCGTCAAAGATTCCCCCCCGAAAGAGGTCTTCCCGGTGGTCGGGGCCACGCCGGGGATCACCGGATCCATCCAGGCCATGGAGACCCTTAAATATCTGACCGGGATCGGAGAAACGCTGGCGGGACGGCTCCTCTGTTGCGATTTTTCGGACATGCGGTTCACGGAATACCGGATCGACAGGGATCCGCACTGTCCGGTCTGTTCCCGGGGCCGGGGGCGGGAATAACCATGGACGCCCTTTTCCTCTCCTCCGTCGGAGTCGGCTTCGCGGCCCAGATCATCGACGGAACCCTCGGAATGGCCTACGGGGTCACTTCCACAACGTTCCTGCTGGGGATCGGTGTCCCTCCGGCGGCCGCCAGCGCCTGCGTGCACACCAGCGAGATATTCACGACAGCCCTCTCCGGCTTCTTCCACCTGCGGTTCGGGAACGTCGACCGGAAGATATTTTTGAAACTGCTGATCCCCGGGATCATCGGCGGAGTGACGGGGGCATACCTGCTGTCCAATTTCCCCGGCGACGCCGTCAAACCCTACACGGCGGCCTACATGCTCCTCATGGGATTGTTCATCCTGCGCAGGGCCTACAAGAACATCACCGAAGCTCGCCGGCAGGTCCCGCTGGTCCCGCTCGGCTTGGCGGGTGGATTCTTCGACGCGATCGGCGGCGGCGGATGGGGCCCCATTGTGACCTCCACCCTCGTGGCCCAGGGGAGCTCCCCCCGGAACGCCGTGGGGTCCGTCAACCTCGCCGAGTTCTTCGTCACGGTGTGCGAATCCATCACCTTCATCCTGTTCCTGGGGATATCCCATGTCAACATCATCGGCGGACTGCTCCTCGGTGGAGTGTTGGCCGCCCCGCTGGCCGCCTGGACCTGCAAGAAGATGCCTCACCGGCCGTTCCTCTGGATGGTGGGATTTCTGATCATCATCCTCAGTCTCAGGACGATGTTCAAGATATTTTTTTAAGGCCGCCCCGCCCCCGGACCCCGATGAACGTCTTCTCCAGGGAATACAAGGACACCCCCCTGTTCTGGCTGACGGGAATCTTCCTGACACTCTACATATCCGTCCATCTTGGTCTCTACGCCTACGCGGACAGGATGTTCAGCATCGAACAGGATTTCGCCCTGAATTACCGCCTATTCAACGGCGAACTGGGGCCGATCTCCCACATGCTGCGTCACTTCGACATGGGGAACGTGAAATTCATCTACATCCTCCTCCTCTTCAAACTGTTCGGGAAGTCCCTGGCCGCCATCCGCCTGATGCATCTGCCGTTCCTGCTGATCCTGGCCGCCGCCACGCACGACATCATCCACCGACTCACCCGAAAACCCGTCCTCTCCTTCGTCGGAACGCTCCTGGCATTGAACATGCCCGTGGTGATCGCGTATTCACGCTCGACCCACCTCACCTTCCTCCCCATCGCGGCGCTGGGACTGGCGGCGATGGCCGTCTATCTCCGGGACATGGAACTGATCCATCGGCGGTCCGGCCTCCTGATCGGACTGTCGATGGCGCTCGCCGTCTCGTTCCACCCGAACGCCGTCATCCTCTACGCGTTCCTCCTCGTGTTCCATTGGGCGACGACGCGGCCTCGGTCACACGTCTTCCATGCTCTCGCCGTTCTTTTCTCAGTCATCTCCGTGGAACGGTTTTTCCGACTTTCCTCCTGGGGTCTCATGCATTCCCGCCGGATCAAATCCATCCTGGCCTTCGATCCGACCCTTTTCACGGAACGTCTCTTCCGATGCATCCCCCCCAGTCTGATCTATTCCCTGCTCGTCGGGCTCGTGCTCCTGCTGTTCCTCCAGAAACACCGGGCGCCCCTGAGGGACAAACGCCTTTTTTTCGTGTTGTCGTCCTATCTCGTATGGATCGTCGTGATGTTCCTCGGGCAGCTGAACACCGTCGACCCCATCCGGCTGGAATGTTATGTCTACCTCTGGGCCCTGACTGTCATCTCCTTCACGCTCGTGATCGATTCCCTCTGGGAGGATCGAAGCCTGCCTCCTCTTCTCCGGCGGATCATTCCCCTCCTCCTCCTCGCCGTACCTCTCCAAAAAGGCGTGTTCGGATCGGAGTCCCTCCAACTCAAACCCTATCGGACTTTCGGGCTCCACCACCGTCACTTCCTTTCCGACGACATGCGCCCGCTGGACGGCCTTTTCCATTGTCTGGACGCGACGGACGGGACACCCGGGGACAAAACCATCTCCATCCTCCAGGGAGGACTGACCCTCTACACCAACGGTCAGGAGACCGTCGCCGCGCCGCTCTATCACACGCTCAACTGGCTGACGCCTCCCTGTCCCCCGGAGATATACCAGATGCAGGCCTTCTACAGCCCTTACAAGATCCGATGGGCCCCCCTCCTCTTCGACTTTTCCTTTGACGAAGCGTATGTGCAAAACGGATACCTTCGGGACATGGAGAATGCCCGGACGAAAGAAACAGAATCCCCCTCGTCCTACGATTATCTTTTCCTCTCCGTGGTGGTCCAGCCGCATGCCCTTCTCGAGAAAGAACGTGATTACCTCTTCCGCTTCACCGATCCCCCTGCCGACGAATACAGGCCCCTGATCCTGCCCGAACAGACCGTCCTGGACACCATCCGGACCTCCAACCCCGGCGACTATGAGAGATATTTCAAGAACGCCCGATTCCTCAACAAACAACGGATGGGCGGTAATTTTTTCCTTTACGTCTTTCGAACGTCCAAATAAACCAGACCCCCTGTCTCAAGATACGACCCCCATGGGCAAGTGAACACCCGATCCGAACCGGTGTTTACCTCCCGAGGAAGGCCATCCGTCGACACATCGATTGATAGGAAACGAGATACGAGAGGAAGGAACAGCTAAAAGATATTCATTCAGGCGGAGCGGCTCGCGGGTTTTCCGGACGCCAACATTTGAGAGACGACGTCGGAGACCCGTTGAGGGGACATCCACTCCATGCATTCGTGCCCATAGGGGCACCGGTTGTGGTTGCATCCGACACAGCCCAGACTCTCCAATTGCAAGTGCCGATGAGGAGGCCGACGCGGGTTCCAGGACCCGACACAGGTCGGGCCGTAGATCCCCAGGGTGGGAGTACCCACGGACACGGCCAGATGCATGGGACCGTTGTCATTGCCGACGACGACGTCGCATCGCGATAAAACATACGCCATCTCCTTGACGGTGAGGGAAGGGATCATGAGGCGGCCCGCTTTCCCCTGGACCAGCTCCGACACATAAATTTCCTCCTGAGGACCTCCCCAGAACAGGATGAACGTCAGGGACGGCATCCCCGGAAGGGATCGCAAACGGTCCATCAACTCGTCGAAATATCTCTTGGGCCAGCGGCGGGAAGACTGCCTCGTGATCGGCACGATACCGACGACCTTCGTGGAACCGTCCACCCCGGCCGTCCGGCACCATTCCGCGGCGACCCGCACCTCCGGCTCCGTCAGGGTGATCTGGGGGAGCTGACCGGCGGGCACGGCGAGCCCCAGGAGACGCAAGAGGTCCAGTTTCGACTCGACGGCATAGGTGGGGATCGGCGGGCGGGGGATGGTGGTCGTGTAGGCCCATTTCCAGACGGGGATATCGTATCCGCCGCGCACCGGCGCGCCGCTGAAAAAAGAGATCTGCGCCGACCGCGGATTGTTCATAAAATCCAACGTCCAATCGTATCCCTCCCGGCGGACGGCCCGCAGGAGTTCCCCATATCGTCTCTTCTCGCAGACATGGATCTTCCGAAGGAACGGATTCCCCTCCAGGACGCCGACGAAAGGCGGTTCCGTCAAGAAATCGACCACGGCCTCCGGATAATTCTGTTTCAGGGTCCGGATGACCGGCGTCGTCAAGAGGACGTCGCCGAGGCGGCGGAGCTGGATGAGGAGGATCTTCCGCGGGATCATTACAAGCGGGCGCGTCCGCGGGTCATATTGAGATGGAAATCGAAGAGGGAGTCGTCTCCCCGGACGAAGATCCGATGAAGGCAGTAGGGTTCTTCCGTCGGGACCGATTTCCCTTGATGGACGGAACAGGCCCACCGATAACCGGCGTCACGGACCAGGCGGCGGACTTTCTCGTCATCCTGGCCGTTCCCGTAGGGATAGGCGAAGGTCACCGGTTCGCGGCCCAGGAACTCCGTGATGATCCGGCGGCTCTTACCCAATTCCTCAACGACCTGTTTGGATTCGATCCCGGTCAAACGCGGATGGGTCATGGTATGGGATCCGAACTCGACGCCGGCCGACTGCATCTCTTCCGCGTTCTTCCAGCTCATCATCGGAAGCCGCGATTCCGTCGCGGGATCATGCCAGAAATTCTCCCACCCGACCGCCTGGACCACAAGGAAAACCACCGCCGGATACCCGTAATCCCGCAGGACCGGGAAAGCGTTCTGGTAATTGTTCAGATACCCGTCATCGAAGGAGATCACGACGGCCCGGGGAGACAGGGGGTCGCCGCGGTCCTGCTTTTCGGCGACCTGCCTCAGCGTGACCGGTTCCCAGCGATGGGTCTTCAACCATTCCATCTGACGGCGGAACATGTCCGTCGACACCCAGAGTTTCTTCAACCGGGAATCCGGCGGAGGAGTCCCGATCTTATGATACATGAGGATCGGCAGTCCCTCGGCGCGAGGTCTCCACCAATTCCATCGGGCCGAAGCCCCCAGGACGGCGGCCGATGCGGCGCCGGTCAGCCAGAGCGCGAGGCTCATGGCCGGGGATCCCTCTCGCAGTCGATCAGGCGGACATGTTTCAGCCAGGCGTAATAGGCGCTCAGAACGGCGTAGATGAATCCCGGTTGACCGTCCAGGAATCCCCCCTTGAGGACATAGCGGATGAAGAATTCCCACGGGAGCCGGAGGTGCTGCCAGGACGCGAACGAATGCCCTTTCCGATGTTTCTCCCGGGCGATGAGTTCCGTATACAGGTTGCATTTCTGAAGGTATTCCGAAAAATTCCTGTAACTTTCATGACGGATCCGGCCCCGCAGAGCGCCGAGAGGCGGGGTGACGCGGATCCCCTCGTGGACGGACTTGGTGCCGTAGGAAGCCTTCCCTTTGAGGAACAGACGGACATGGTGTTCTCCGAAACAGCCCCCGAACCGCAGCCGGCGGCCCAGAAAATAGATCTCATAGGGGATCTCATAGCCGTTATGGGCGGGCGCGTCCGCGCCTTTCAGCGACAGAAGTTCGTCCCGCAGGGCCGGGGTCAGTCGTTCATCCGCATCGACGTTGAGGATCCATTCCCCCGAGGCCTGCTCCAGAGCGAATTGTTTCTGGGGGCCGAACCCATCCCACGTGCGTTGAAAAACCTTGTCGGTGAACCGGCGGGCGACGGCCACGGTCTGATCGGTCGAATAGGAATCGACGACCACGATCTCGTCCGCCACCGGACGCACGCTCTCCAGGCAGGCGGGAAGATCGTTCTCTTCGTTACGCGTGATGATGATGACGCTGAGTTTTTTCATGATGCCTCACGTTCACTCGCTGATAGACATCCAGATATTGATTCGCCATCCGGGCGACGGTAAAAAAAGCCAGCCGTTCGCGTCCCCACCGGACGCGGCGCTGTTTTTCGTCGTCGCTCCCGATCACACGACCGAGGGCCGCGGCCAGAGCCGATGGATTGCGCGACGGGACCAGCACGTCGTTGGCGGAATCCCCGAATATCTCCGGAATCCCTCCGGCTTGAGTGGCCACCGCCGGGATGCCCAGAGACATGGCATCCAGCAGGGAGGTGCCCAACCCTTCCTCGACGGAGGACAAAACGAACACATCGGCGGCGGCGACATAGTCGAGCACGTCGTCCCGGTGTCCCAGAAGGTGCACGCACTGTTTGAGACCGAGCTGGTCGATCAACCGCGTCAGGCGGGACCGCAGGTGACCTTCCCCCAGGATCAGCAGTTGGATGGCGGGGACGTCTTTCCTGAGGAGCTCGACGGCTTTGATGAGGGTTTCCTGGTCCTTGTGAGGAACCAGCGCGGCCACATTGACCAAGAGCAGGTCTTCGTTCCGGATCCCCTTGGCCCGCCGGAGATCCTCACGGTTCCCCGGCGAAGGGTAATCTGCCGGATCGATCCCGCTGTGGATCACGGATATCTTCGGGCCATGCCAACCGTGTTCCAGCATCACATCCCGGACTTTCTCGGAAATGGCGACGATCTCATTCAACCGGCCGTATTTCCACCTTGAAAAGATGTTCCGTCTCAACGGAAAATCCACACGCCGGGTGGCGAGAAAACCACAGTCGACCGGCCAAGCGGCCACAGCCCCCAGACCGACGGCATGGGCCGTGTGCGCATGGAGGATGTCCGCCTTCTGTTCCCGAAGGAAGCGGCGCAAGGCCGACGCCGCGCGCAGGTCCCATTCCCCCTTGGGGGCGAATTCAAACACCTGCAGATCGGCCGCACGGCAGCGGTCCGCCAAGGGAGAACCGGTCCGACAGGCGACCCAATTCTGATGTCCCCTCTTTTTCAGTTCCCGGGCCAACCAGAAAAGCTGGCGTTCCCCGCCACGCCATGTCGGCTCCGTATCCAGATGGACGATCCGGAACGGGTTCATCGGGTCTCTCCCCGGAGGCGTATCGCCTCCTCATAGACGTTCAGAGTTTGTTGGACCATCATCGTCATGCCGTATCGCGTCGACGCCAACTCGTGGGCGCGGCGTCCCATGGATCGGCGCATGTCGCCCTTCCGTATCAACGCGAGGATACATTGTCCCATAATCCGGGGATTTTGTGGAGGAACCAGGAAACCGTTGTCTCCGCTGGACAACAGTTCCGGCAGACAGCCGACGGCGGTCCCGACCACGGGGCGCCCGCAGGAGAACCATTCCAGACAGACCCGGGAGATGGCCTCGCTCCCGACGGAAGCGATGACCCCGATATGGCACGAGCGCATGAAGCCCCCCACATCGTCGATGCGGCCCTGGAACCGGACTTTGCGCCCCAGACTCAGTTCACCGGCCAGCCGCTCCAACGACGCGCGCCGGATGTTCTTCTCCTCGCCGACGACCTCGAAGACGGCCTCCGGGACCTCGGCGGCGATGTCCTTGATCGCGCGGAGAAAATCGTCGTGTCCCTTGACGGGGTCCAGGCGGCCGACCAGGGCGATGCGCACGGGACCCGGCGGTTCCGGCACGAACGGAGAAACCGGTTGTCCCGGATAGATCGTATGGGTCCGCTCTTCCGGATAGTCCAACCGGGCGTGGTATTGGACCTCAATCATCTTCGACGCCGCGATGACGCGGTCGGTCCGGCCATACAACATCGCCCCCCACCATCGTTTCCTCACGGGACGGGCATCTCCCCTCGTCCGGATCAGCGCCGTCCTTGTCCCAAGCGAAAGAAGGTAACCCCACAGGTGACCGGACCCGGTATGAGCGTTGATGACATCGAACGAGCCCGCGCGGCCACGGCGGTAGAACGTGATTTTATCGTCGAGTTCCAGGAGCTCGAGTCCGCCCCGAACGGCCTCCGTCGCCGCCGGCCGGTCCCGATACGCCGCCACGGACACAGAGTGTCCCGCCGCCTTCAACGCGCCGGCCAGGGACAGCGCGTAGTGCGTCAGGCCCGAATCCCACCGTTCATCGATAATGTGCAATATCCTCATCGAACCCCTTCCGCTTTCAAAACCGTGTCGGCGGCGGCCAGCACTTGATCCACGTCGATCTCGGACATGCATCGGAAATGGCGTTCCGGGCACGATGGGGAACCATGGAGATGGCAGGGACGGCAATAAAGCCGGTCCGGCCCCTCCCCGTTCTGGACGACAACCGATCTTCCGGACGGGAAAAAACCGAATTCGCGCACGGTGGGGCCGAAAACGGCCACCGTCGGCACTCCCCACGCCGAGGCGACGTGCATCGGGCCCGAATCGTTCGTCAGGAAAATCGAACACCGCCGGATCAGGATGAGGAGTTCCCGGAGCGTCGTCTTGCCCGCCAGACTGACGCAGGGAGCCGCCAACGTCCGCATCACCTGTTCCGCCGCCGGAACATCGGACGGGGAACCGAACAGGACAACCGGACCGCCGAGACGGGCGGCCAACCGGTCCGCCGCCTCGGCGAACCGTTCGGGGATCCAGCATTTCGTCGCATGACGCGCGCCGGGAGCGACCCCGACCACAGGTCCCTTCCCCAGACATCGGTCCATCCACGAGGGCAACCGATCCGACGGAGACGGATAGAGACGCGGCGTCGGCGGCACATCGACGGACACCCCCACCGTCTCCAGATACCGTTGGACCACGTTTTTAGCGAGAGCCGGGGATGACCGTTTCGACCACACCAGTTTCCGGCGGGCTCCGATGTCCTTATCATAACGGGCCACATCGGCGCGGCCGCCGAAGGACGTCCAGACGAAGGACCGGAACGTCCCGTGCAGGTCGATCACCTGATGGAAGGATCGACGGCGGATCTCCCTGAACCAGCCCCACAACCCACGGTCTTCAAAAACCGCCACTTCATCGACGTCCGGATTCCCCTCGAAAACGGAGACATAGGCTTTTTTCACGAGGACCGTGACGCGGCATCCCGGCCATTTCCTCCGGACCTCCGGGAGGACGGGGGTCGTCAGCAACACATCCCCCAACGACGATAGACGGATGACCAGAACGTTCATGACGACAGGGCGCTCTCGATCATCGCCAACGTCCTCTCGACGGCGCCGGATTGAAGTCCGGCCACGCGGGCCGCGGCCGCCCCCGCGCGCAGACGCTCGGATTCGTCACCCCGGTATAGTTTCAGGCATGCCAGGAGGTCCTGGCTGTCCCGGACGACGACGGCCCCCTTCTCCTTCAAAAAAGATTCAACCATCTCCGAAAAATTCTCCATGGAAGGACCGAACAGGACCGGGACGCCGTAACGCGCCGGTTCGAGGGGATTCTGCCCCCCATGCCGGATGAGACTTCCCCCCACGAAAGCGACCTGGCCCAATTGATAGAGTTCCCCCAGTTCCCCCATCACGTCCAGCACCAAAACATCCAACTCCCCGGGATCGGAACTCAGGAGGGAACGCCGTTCCCCCCGGAAAGGACCGTGATCCTTGACGGCGGCCAGGAGACCGCCGGCCCGGTCGATGTTCCGGGGAGCCAATATCATCTTGATGCTCTCCCCTTTCCTCCTCATCCCGATGAAGGCCTTCAGAAGGGTCTCCTCCTCCCCCTCGTGGGTGCTCCCGCAGATCCAGATGAAATCGTCGGGGGTAAAACCATATTTCCGTCGACGGGCGGCAAGGTCGGCCGCGCGTTTCGGCTGCACATCGTATTTAAGATTCCCGACGACCCGCACCCGGTCGGATGGAACTCCCAGAGTCCGGAACCGGTCCGCATTCCGCGCGCTCTGAGCGCCGACCATCGAGAGGCGCGAAAACACCCGCCTCCAGAATCCCCCCAACAACGAATAAGCGCGGAACGCCTTGTCAGACAACCTGCCGTTGACGACCAGAACGGGGACCGCGTTCTCCGAAAACGCCACGATCCATTGGGGCCATATCTCCGTCTCCACGAGGACCACCATCTTCGGTTTCCAGCGATCGATCAAGCGCCGGACGCACCCCTTGAAATCCAAGGGAGCCAAACGGACTTCATCGGCCATGCACGCCTTTCCCGCCAGAGCCTTCCCGTTCACCGTCGTCGTCGTCAAGAAGATCCTCAAGCGTGGATTCCGCTGACGGAACGCCGCGATCAACGGCTGAACGGCCTTCACCTCTCCGACGGAGGAGGCATGGAACCAGACGGCCGGACGGCCGTCGGCTTCGCCGGAGGAGACGAGATCCATCCCCGAGCGTTCACTCAATCCCGCCAGGGTCTTCTTCAAACCGAAACGCCAGACGAAGAGCAGGAAGAGCAGCGGCAAAGACAAGAAAGAGAGGACTGTATAGAGGGTCATGATCAGCAGGGGGCCGTTTTCGACAAAGCCAGCAATTCATCCTGCGCCTTCCGGAAGGCGTCATCCAGGGCGCGCTGGACGCGTTGGGCCGCCAGATCCCGGTCCTCGTCCGCGGGGATGACGACGGGATCGCCATGACAGACCACGACGCGGCCGAACGGTTTGGGGATCATGAAGCGATCCCAGGACGACAATTCCTTCACGCGAGAGCCGGCCCACGCCAACGGCACGATCGGGGCGCCGGTCTTCTGGGCGGCCAGGATCAGCCCCTGATGAACGGACCGGTAAGGGCCTTTGGGGCCGTCCGGAGTGAACGCCACGCAGCGGGCCTCCTGCAATTCGCGGATCAATGTGACGAGGGCACGGGCCCCCCCCCGGCTCGACGATCCCCGGGCCGTCAAAAACCCCAGGCGGTGGATGGTGCGGGCGATCAATTCCCCGTCGAAACTCTGGCTGACCAAAACGACGATCCGACGGAAACGGTGTGAATAAACGAGGAGGAGTTGGAACCGGTGCCAGAACCCGTAGATGAACGGCTGTCTTCTCTCCATCAATTCCAGATAACCGCGGCTATTGGAGAAGGTGATGCGGGAGGTGCGGCCGAGGATTTGGAGGATGAGCCAGCCGGCCCAGGAAACGAGTGCGGCGATCATTCGTTGACGAGGCGACAGAGACGAAGAGACCGTCATTCCGACTCCACCTCGTCCCGTTCCCGATTCGTCATAGGTATCGCCGCGATGAGGAGGATTATTTGGAAGCGCGTCGTTTGGTCGGAGGCCACCAGAAGAGACACCCGATCCTCGAAAATCGGGGCAGGAGATGGTCCTGCCCGTCGAGTTGGATCTGGATCTTGGAGCCGTCCAGGAAGTTGAGGATGTCCCGGGCCATGGGGTCCGGAACGGAAAACATCTGGTTGGAAGTGTCACATCCCTCGCGCTTGGCTTCTTCGGTCACCAACCGCCCGACGAAATGAGCGGACTGATCGGCCGCCTCATAGCCGACAGCGGTCAGGATCTGACTGCGCAATCCCTCTCCGCGGGACAGGCAGTTCCCCAGTTCTTCCTCCAAGCCGTTGCCGATGGTCGCCGCATAGAAGGTCAGCGAGACCGGTTGGGCGCCATTTTCATTGGTGGCTTCCAGAAGGGACCGAGCCCATTCCGGAGATTTATCCCTCGGGCAGGTCTCGTAGAGCGCCGCCGTGGAATAGAGCTCCTCCGCATTCCGGATCTCCGTCTCGATGGCCTTCTCGAGTTCGGGAGTGTCCTGCGCATCGGCCACCAACGCCTTCAGACCCCGGAACGTGTAGGATGGCCGCGGTTGGACACGGAACTTTTTTATCTTTTTCATGGGGAACGCTATTTTTTGACGGCGGGGCGATACCGGGCATCCCGGCGGGTCTGCCAATCATAGACCATCGGCGTCGCGATGAACAGGGTGGAATAGCTTCCCACCACGACCCCGAACGTCAGGGCCAACGAAAAGTCATGGATGACCTGTCCGCCAAAAAAGAGGAGCGAGAGAAGGACCGTGAAGACGGTGAACGAGGTGATGATGGTCCTCGACAGCGTCTCGTTCAGGGACCGGTTGATGAGGACGTCCAGAGACTCTTTCCGCCGAGCCCGAAGGTTCTCGCGGATGCGGTCGAAGATGACGATGGTGTCGTTGATGGAATAACCGGCCAGGGTGAGGAGCGCCGCGATGACCGTCAACGAAACTTCCTTGTTCGTCACGGAAAAAAAACCGACCGTTATGAAAACGTCGTGGGCCAGGGCCAGCACGCCCGAAACGCCCCAGATCCAGTTCTTGAAGCGGAAGGCCACATAGAGGACGATCCCCAACATGGACAAGATGATGGCCCAGAACGCCTGTTTGACCAGATGCTGGCCGACCGCCGGGCCGACGAACTCCACGCGTTCGATCTGGAACTTGTTGTCGACGAATCTCTTATTCAGCCCTTCCAGGATCGTGTTCGACAACTCATCCTTGGCCTTATCCCCTCTTTTGAACCGGATGATGACGGCATTGTGTTCCGGAACGCTCTGGAGATCGGCCCCTTCCAACCCTATCGAGGCGATCGTCTGTCGGATCTCGTCCATGGGAACGGGATTGGCGAAAAAGCCCTGGATCAGCGTCCCTCCCGTGAAGTCGATGCTGAAGTTCGGTCCCCGATGCATGACCAGGGAGACGATGCTGACCGCCGCCAGAACACCGGACAACGCGTAGAAATAGTGCCGGACCTTGAGAAAGTCGAAGTTGGGTGTTTTGAAGAATTCCATGGGATTATACGCTCAATTTCTGGATGGGTCTGAAAGACATCCAAAGTTCATACACCGTGTGGGTGACCATGATGGCCGTAAACATCGAGGCCATCAGGCCCAACATCAGCGATACGCCGAACCCTTTGATGGGGCCTGTCCCGAATTGGAACAAGAACACAGCCGCGATCAGAGTCGTCAAGTTACCGTCGAAGATGGCCGAAAAAGCTTTTTCATATCCGGCATCGATGCACAGTCGGACCGTCTTTCCCAGCCGGATCTCCTCCCGGATGCGTTCCAGGATGAGCACGTTGGCATCGACGGCCATACCGATCGTCAGGATGATCCCCGCGATACCCGGCATGGTCAATGTGGCATGCAGAGCCGACATTCCGGCCAGCAGCAACAACAGGTTCAGCACCAACGCCATATTGGCCAACATCCCCGACCAGCCGTAATAGACGGCCATGAAGATGAAGATGCCGATCATGCCGATCAGGCAAGCCATCATACCGGCCTTGATGGAATCGTCTCCCAGCGTCGGGCCGACGGTCCGTTCCTCCACCGTCTCCAAGGGCGCGGGCAACGAACCGGCCTGCAGGACGGTCTTGAGGAGTTTGGATTCTTCCGGGCCGAAATTCCCCTCGATGATGGCCCGGCCGTCCGGGATCCGGGTGCGGATCACCGGAGCCGACTGGACGACGCCGTCGAGGACGATGGCCAACTGCCTCTCGATGTTCGCCTCCGTCACTCGGGCAAATTGTTTGGCCCCTTCCGGATTGAACTCCAGGGAAACCACCGGGAAACCGGAATATTGACCTCCCAGCTCCACCCGCGCGTTGACCAGGTTGGCCCCCGTCATTTCCGGAGTGGACCTGACCAAGTAGAAATTCTGTTCACGCCCGGGGAGAAGTGCCGTCCCGGGAGGGAGCATCTTCGTGATCTCGTCGGGCATCTGCCCCAGGCGGACCGTCTCCGTGGCGAGCCCCATCTCGCGGACCTTCGCCTCGATGGCGCCGGCCGCCTCCGGGGATTCGACCAGGCGGAACTCCAGCAGGGCCGTCTTCCCGATGAGAGAGCGGGCCTGTTCGCGGTCCGTCACACCGGGCATCTGTACCACGATCCATCGATCCCCCTGGGCGACGATGAGGACTTCTCCCAACCCATACTGGTCGATGCGGTTCCGGATGATCTCGATGGCGCGCTCGATCGCTTCACGGCGGGTCTCGATCGAATCATCCTTGAGGGCTTCGGTCTTCAATTCCAGGACCATGTGGATACCGCCCTGCAGGTCCAGTCCGAGGTTCAATATCTTCTTCGACAAGGGATGACGGCGGAGCCGCATTTTGTCCTGCTCCACCCTCGAATTGGAATACCACTGGATGGACGGCGCGAGATAGACCGCCGAGATGACGAATACGACGAAGATGATGAGGAGACGCCAATGTGTTTTTGTCATGGTCCTTTTATTTCCCCGCTTCCTGTGGTGTGACCGCTGCCGTCTCCTGAGTCGGGTCCTTCGTCACCAACTGGGACACCGCCCCTTTGGCGATCAGGACTTTCACGTCGTCGTTGATCTTGACTTCGAGGGCCTCGCCCTTGACGTTGATGATGGTGGCATAGATCCCTCCCTGGGTCAGGACCCTGTCCCCCCGCTTCAACGCGTTCAGCATCTCTTTGTGTTCCTTCGCCTGTTTCTGCTGGGGACGGATCAGCAGGAAATAGAATATGACGAAGATCAATATCCAAGGAAGCATCCCGACGATGCCCATCCCCCCCATGGGGGTCTGTCCCGCCGCCGCGGGGCCTTCCGCCCAGCCGGTCGATGCCATCGATAAACACGCAATGAAGCCCATTATTTTTGTCATTTTTTATTCCCTTTCGTCCAAATTGTAAGAGCCGCCGCCAACTGCACCCTGTCATCCGGGTCGTTCAAAGCCGGAATCGCTTCCGACCAATCCTTCTCGTTCGTGAAAGCCGCCAACGATTCGGCGGAACGGATCCGGACGTCGGCATCTTCGGAAGCCAGTCCCACCTGGACCACCACCAAACCGGAATTATCACCCAAGAGAGCCAGTGACCGTGCGACTTCGATCCGCACGAACCCGTTCTCATCCGTCAACATGTTCTTCAGCGTGCCGGCGGCCTCTTGATTCCCGAAAGCCCCGAGAGCGACGACCGCCCGTTCCCGGACGACCGCACTGGAATCACGCAGGAGTGATGCCACCTCCCGCCACGCCTCCGCTTTCTTCGCGTTCTTCAGCCCCATCACCGCGGCCGCGCGGACCGAGCCCGACGGATCCGAAAGGCTTTCCAAGAGGATGTTGATGCTGCTTTCCTCGGGAGCTTCCGCCAACGCTTCCAACGCGGCCACCCGGATCCCCTCGTCTTCATCTTTGGCAGCCGACTGAAAAACGATGAGTTCCGTCCGGTCGCCCATCTTGGCCAATCCGACCGCGACGGCATCGCGGACCTGCCCGTTCTGGTCATGACGGGACCGTTTCAAGACCGCCTGCCACTGGGGACTCTTGAAATCCCCCAAGGCGCGGGCGGCGGCGGCCCGTTTCTTCGCGACGGCGATGGACTGAAATTGAACCAGAATCTGGTTGGCGCCCGTCGGAAGCGGCGTCTTCTCCAAAATATCCTGAAGGACGGGGCCCCCGCTCATGTCCCCTTTTTTGTAGAGGGCCACCGCCGCGGCGATACGGACATACTCATCGCTGTCTTTCAGCAGATCGAGCAGAAGTTCCTTATCCTTGGGGAACGACAGGTCCCCCCACGTGGACGTTCCCCCCAGCGCGATCGCCACCTTATCGCGCGTGGACGAATTGGTGCTGGAAACCGCTCCGCGGATGATTTTTTCGGCCTTTTGGACCGCCTCTTTGGACACTTTGCAGAAAGCCGGAAAAGAAAGTCCCACGGCGAGGAGACCGGATACGAAAATGGACCGTAAAATAAATCTGTTCTTTGTTTTCATGGGTTCATCAATCGACCGACAGGAGGACCGGTAGGGCAGGAAATGAGCGACTTAGGCGGTATACCGCTCTAAAAACCTCTTTTTGAATGTTGTCCATTCTCCGTTTTCAATCGCTGTTCGAATTTGACGGAGGAATTCTACCATAAAGGACAGGTTGTGTAAAGTCACAAGGCGGGGGCCCAGATATTCTCCCGAACGGAACAGATGGGAGAGGTAGGCCCGGGTGTATTTCCCGCAGGCCTCACAGCGGCAATCCGAATCGATGGGGGTGAAATCGGCCCGGCAAGACGAGTTCCTCAGGTTGAGGGGGCCGTCGAACGTCAGCGCCTGTCCATTCCGCGCGTTGCGGGTCGGAAGGACGCAATCGACCATATCCACCCCCCTGTCGACCGCTTCCAATATATCCTCGGGCTTCCCGATGCCCATCAGGTAGCGCGGGCGGTCCACCGGCAGAAGAGGGGTGACGACCTCCAACATCTCCTGCATGATCTCTTTGGGTTCCCCCACGGATAACCCGCCGATGGCGTATCCGGGGAAATCCATCTCCACCATGCGTTCGGCACATTCCTTCCTGAGGGCGGGGTACGTCGATCCCTGAACGATGACGAACAGACGGGTCGCCGTCCCCTCCGTCTTCCGCCAAGACTCACGGCACCGTTGGGCCCACCTCAAAGTCCTCTCCATCATATCGCGCGCCACGCTCTCCGAGACGGGATAAGGCGGACATTCATCCAAACACATGGCGATATCCACTCCCATCCGGATCTGGGTCTGCGTCACGCTCTCGGGTGTCAGCAAGTGCATTGTTCCGTCCACGTGGGATGAAAAGCGCACCCCCTCCTCCGACACGTCCCGGCGGGAGGCCAAGGAAAAGACCTGGTATCCGCCCGAATCGGTCAGGATGTTACGGGGCCACCCCATGAACCGGTGCAACCCGCCGGCTCGTTCCAGCGTCTCCAACCCCGGTCGCAACAACAGGTGATAGGTGTTGGCCAGGATGATCTCAAAACCCAGCCGTTCGACGTCCCCGGCGGAGAGAGTCTTGACGGTGGCCTGAGTTCCCACCGGCATGAACACCGGCGTCTGGACCGTGCCGTGGGAGAGTGTCACTTCCGCCCGACGCGGTCCGAGCGCCACGGGAGCGGACCGGAGCGTCAACAGAGAGGCCCCGCTCATGGCTCCTCCTCCGGAGTCAGCGACAGGTATTGATCGATCTTGGAACGGACCCACGGGTGCCCTTCACGATCTTTCCACGAACGAAGGATCCGCGCCGCACGGCCCGACGCGGCGGTCTCTCCGGACGGTTCCGCATCGACCCGATCCCTCACCGACCACAACAAATCCACCACCTTGACCCGCACCGTCCAATCCGGATCCGTTGAAAACCCCTCCAGGAAACCGCTCAAAGGACCGGTGCTGACCGCGCAAAGAACATCCAACGCCACACCCCGTGTCCAGGGGGATGTCGAACGGACGACTTCCTTCAACCGGTCTTCCGTGATCATCCCCGGACCTTTCAAAGCCCAGGCCGCCGCGTTCCGGACGAGTATCTTCTCATCCGACATCAACGGGACCAACCGATCGGAGAGACCGGTCGCCCCGATCTTCCCCAGGGCGATGGCGGCGGCATGCCTCACGCGGGGATCGGGGTCACCGAGAAGCCCGCCCAGCCGTTCAATGACGGGTTCCGGCACACCCGCGGCTCGCCGTGAATCCCAGTCGGCGATCAAAAGACTCTTCGTCCGGATCAGATAATCCGTCCAATCCTGATGGAAGGCCTCCTCCTTCCGCGGTGAATCCTTCCTCAGCCGACGGAAAACGCCCCACGGGATCGGTTGTCGGTCGAACACCAGCCGGAGCCGGTCTTCGTACGGGACACCCTTCACATAATCGGCCAGACCCTTTTTCCCGGCCGCTCCCTCCCTCAGATATTTTCCGATCTTCTCTCGGTGCTCCGACAAGGAACGATCGTAGACGGTGCCCAACGCCTGGGAAGCCAGGGCCCGGATCTTCCATGACGCGTCCGACAACAACGGGAGCACAGCATCGACGGAACGCGCCGCGGCGGTCTGTCCTAGATAATAGACGCCCCAGGCGCGTCGCCGGGTCGTCTCGTCCCCTGATTCGCCCGGTTCGTCCTGCGCGATCCTCCGCATCAAAGTCCGAATCCCCGCCTCCCCATACCGCAGATACAGCTCTTCCTGAAAAAGATATCCCATGGTCTGTCGGCAATCCAAAGACTCCACGACCGTCGGGAACAACGCGTCCGGATTTTGGTTCAACAACCATTGACGGGCGTCGCGGGGAGTCTCCTCATCCAACCCCCAAGAACCGGCCACGTCGAGCACCTCGGCCCAACGCACGGCAGGATCCTTGATCTGTCGGCTTCGGGAAAATCTCTTCTGAAGGCGGGACCGTTCCTCTTCCTGTTGCTTGAGGGAAGGCGTGTCACCCCGGAACGGAAGATCCGTCCGAAGGGTCCATCCCGTCAGGGGCCCGCTCGACAAATCGACCCCGACGCCCCACCGATCGTTGTTCCACAACAGCCGACGACGTCCGGCCGCCGGATATCGGTCGTCCCCATCGGCATCGACGAAGAGACCCAGACTGGAGGCGTGACGACGGTCATCCCAGCATCCGAACCCCTCGCCATGGGGAATCTGGCTGTAATAAAGGTCGGCTCCCTGGTTGTCGGTGAAAAATCCCCAACCGTTGGTGGCGCCGGCCCCCTGGGACCCCCATTCCGCGGTATAGATGTCGTCGCCCGCCTGATCCATGAGAGATCCGGCTCCATAATCCCAACCCATTCCCTGAGATCCTCCCCAGGTCCAATAAACGTCATCCCCGCGCGCCTCGAGCAGATATCCCGCCGCGCTGTGGACTCCGGCCCCTTGCGCGTAACGACGGCTGAAGTAGGAGTCACGTCCTTCCCGGTCATACAAAAGTCCCAGAGAATACCAATAGGCGGCCCCTTGTCCGAAATAATCGATCTTATAAAAGTCGTGTCCGGCGCCGTCCAAGAGTGCCCCGACGCCTCCGGCGGCGTAATCGCGCAATCCGATGGAAAAGCCCTGAGAGAGGCTCTGGAAGACACCGGGTTCCCGCGGATCCGCCCGCGTCTGGCCCGCCAAGTAGCGGTCGTTCCCTTCGTCATCCGCGAGGACTCCGATCCCCCCGACACCGGCATACCCCTGACCCATCTGGTCCAACTGATAGGAATCATCCCCCGTCCCGTCCCTCAACGCACCGAATCCCCAGACGCCGCATCCCTGGGAGAGCCGGTCCGCCGAATAAATGTCCCGCCCGGACGAATCGATCAGGAGACCCGCGCCGAAGACGCCGCATCCCTGGGAACCGATCCCGCTCCGATACACATCGTCCCCCCGGCGATCGATGAGACAACCGATCCCCCGCCGGCCCACGGCCAACGAGAACGGAGCGGTGCTGGAATATAAATCGTCACCCGCCATGTCCAACACGACGGCGCATCGGCCATTCCGTCCCGAAGCAACGCTTCCCCGATACACATCGTCTCCCCCGATATCCAGAACCAACACCTCATCCCCGGTCAGGTCATGGACCTGGTCCGCCATCCCTCCGATCACGATCCGGCCGGCCGGAGTCTCACAGGAAAAATCCTTCGTCACCTTCGTCTCATCCCGTTCCAACGCTTGGAGCAGGTCCCTCACACAGACGATCAGCCGCTGAGCCCCCTCCCACATCGGCTCACGGGGAATGTCCCGAAGACCCCCGATGAGCCGGATCCGTTTTCGGACGGAGGATTCCAACGGATCGGTCTCGAGGTCGACGGAAAGATCAGCCTGATCCTCCATCAACAGCCCCTCCAGTTCAATCCACTCCCGATCGAACTTCTTCGTTTCGATCCTTCCGAACACTTCTTGAATCGCGACTGCCTCTCCCACGAGACGTTCCAACGCCCTCCTCACCTCAACGGAGAACCCGCTGTTCTCCAAATCCCGGATCGGGACCGGTTCAGCGCGCGCCGAAGCCGTCGACAAGACGATGTCGGCCGGCGTCCCCAACAACCCCATGAATCCGAGAGAACACGGGGAACTTTCAAGAACCCCTTCCGCCCATTCCTGGAAGAAAACCGGGTCGCGCAACGGATCCATCAATGTCCGGCGGACCCACGAACAGGTATAGGGCTGTTGGAACGAATCCGGAGTCAATCCGACATCGGAAGGACGATATCCGACGCTCGACAGCGGTTCATCGACGGTCATTCCCGACCTTTCCGCCCCCATCCCGGCGGGAGAAAGAGATGAAACGAGCCCGACGACGAGCGCGAAGGGAACTCCGATGGATTTCAGACAATGACTCATGGGTTTTCCTAAAGGATCAGCATGGCGTCGCCATACGAAAAAAACCGATAACCGGCCTCGATCGCCTCCCGATAGGCGTTCCGAAGGAAA
Source organism: Elusimicrobiota bacterium (assembly GCA_022709755.1). GTDB lineage: Bacteria > Elusimicrobiota > Elusimicrobia > FEN-1173 > JAKLIF01 > JAKLIF01. The sequence goes on from JAKLIF010000009.1 coordinate 42,601, forward strand.
TCCTCTCCCGCGAAAGCGGCCGTCATCAGGAGCGGGGTGTGTCCCGGCAGATGGAAATTCGTGAGCATGACGTCCACGCTGCGGAAACGGTATCCCGGATAAACATAGAGTTCGGTCGGACCGTTCATCTCCCGGATCTCGCCGGTCTGGCCCGACGCGCTTTCTAGCGCCCGGACCGTGGTGGTTCCCGCCGCCCAGACACGCCCCCCGGTCTCCCGGCAACGACGGATCTGATCGACGGCCGCCCGCCCCACCGACACGTCTTCCGGCAGCATCCGATGGTCCCGATAATCCTCCCCTTTGACGGGGCGGAACGTTCCCCACCCCACGGTCAAGGTGATGGAGACGACCTCGACACCCCGCTGCCGGACGCGGTCCAACAAGGCCTCCGTGAAATGAAGACCGGCCGTCGGGGCCGCCACGGCGCCGGACTGTCTGGCATAGACCGTCTGATAGGACTCCCGGTCCGCCGCCTCATCCGTTCCGTCGGCACGTTCGATGTAGGGCGGCAACGGCATCCGTCCGTGTTTCCCCATGTAATCCGACACATCGCAGGAAAATTCGATCTCATATTCCCCGTCGGTCCCCCGTCCGTCGACCACCGCCGAACACCCCTCTTCGAGCAACAACCGCGTACCGAGTTTCAAGGAAGGCGTGAGGAGGGACCGCCACCGGCGGGGGCGGACCTCCTTCAACAGCAACAACCGCACCTTCCCCCCCGTCTCCTTCCGGGCCGACAGACGCGCCGGCATCACCCGTGTGTCGTTCAGGACCAAGACATCCCCGGGACGGAAATAACCTTCCAACTGATAAAAATGCGCATGCTTGACCGTCCGAGCGCCCCTGTCCAAAACCATCAGTCTCGCCCGATCACGGACCGGGTCGGGCCGTTGAGCGATCAGACCGTCCGGGATCTCGGGAAATCCCATCATGGGGACACGCGGAGCCGGGCCTCCGGATAATATCGGTCCAAGATCTCCTTATAAGAGTCGCCGCGATCGGCCAACCCCTTGGCGCCCCACTGACAGAGCCCGACGCCGTGCCCCCATCCCTGTCCGTAAAAGCGGAGGACCAATTTTTTGACTTTCCGGCCCGTCTGAGGATCCTTCACCGTCTGCATCTTCTGCGAGACCCCGGTCCACATCGTGCTCTTGAGCAAGCGCGAGCCGGCCATCAACCGAAAAACGGAGGCCTTCATCGACACACGGCCTCTGTCACCCATCAGTTCCACCTCGTAGGCCCGTCCGGATTTGGAACGGGACAGGACTCTGAATTTCTTGATCATCCCGATATCGTTCCCGTCCCTCTTCAGCGCCTGGGACAACGCGTCGGCGCCCACGGAGGCCTCCCATCGGTGATGGGGGCTTTCGCGGCACCATTTGCACCGCACCGAACGCAGACCCGGCGTGCGCGATCCTTCCCAAACGTTCTGGGGTTCTTCCGTGCGCCCCCCGCAACACGAATGAAAAACAGCGGTGAGGGGTTTCCCCTCGGCCACGAGTATTTCCTGGTAAGTATCCTCCACCGCCCGGTTCGTCAGAGGGCGCTCCGCTCCCTGTCCGCCATAGACCTGACAATGGATATCCGCGCACACATCGAACCCGTCCTGCCCGTGACGCCCGCGATTCGACAAGACATAACTACGGCTGATGACCGCCTGGGCCCGTAATGCCTCCAGGGGCCAGGCGGGCGACATCTCGTGGGTCAGGATTCCCTTGATGTAATCCTCGATCGCGACGACGTTGATGACGGAAAAAGAGCCGGGGCCGTCATACCAGAACTCGATTCGGCCGCGATACTTCTTGCCGCCCACCACGATCACCGCGCGCCCATCCCCCGGCTCCAACAGCAGCCGTTTTCCGAAAGTTTTATCACCCACGGAGAGGCCCTTGGCACCGGCCGCGACTGGCACCGACCGGTCCCAGGAATAACGCCGCCCTTTTGCGGTCGGCGGATCCTTGACCACGTAGGTGCCGGAACCCAACTCGGTCTTCTTGGTGTGAGGGAACACGCCGATCCTCAAATCCGCCGACGATTCCCCCCCATATCCCCAAGGACAGAACAGACACAGCATCCCCGCCAGATAGAGGACACGAAACCGGCGACAGGATTTCGCCAGGAGCCGAAAAACATCGTTGGGAACCATCATTTTCCTCTCATCATCCCGGGATTCGGGACGGAATCGATTGACGCATCCAATGACGCCGAAGACAACCCACCGTGAGGTTTCAGGGGATATGACCGGATCACCCGGAACGGCTCTCGCCGTCCTGGCGACAGATTCATTTCAAAACAGTCTCGGGCAGCATGGAGAAACTAAAAGCTCCGTCGACGGGCAGGTTCATCGGGAGATGGTACTGCGCGCAGAGTTCGGTGAGGAGGGCCCAGACGTTCCGCCTCCACTCCATATATTCCACTTCGTTTTCAACGCCAGCCAAACGTTCGTAATAGGGCACGAGTTCCGGTCGATTCTGCGACAGGACGGCCTCGAACCCCTTCCAAAAGAGGGCCTCATCGGATCCGTGAGCCGGAGTGGCGTCCTGCCCCGACTCGGGCGAGGTCTCCGGCTTGACCGACCGGGCGGCCGTCAACCACAAGCTGGAAGGCAGCGCATAGGCGGCTTCATGTTTGGCCAAGGTCCGTATCAGCAACCGAAGGTCGACCGGATGATCCGTCAGCCGGGGAAAGACGGGGGCGATCACGGCCCCGGACAAGACCCCCCGGCGGCTCAGTTTTTTGATGAGCGCCAAGCGGTCTATCGGCGGCGGGGCCAACGGTTCCAGCCAATCCGAGAGGCTCCGCTTCATCGTCGACACGGAGATGTTCACCAACGCCAAACCCTTTTCCGACGCCGGGGCCAACAGGTCGACGTCGCGCAGGACCAGGGCGGATTTGGTGTTGAGGACGATGGGGCAGTGGGCGTCGATGAGCAGTTCCAGACAACGGCGGGTGAGACAGAATTGTTCTTCAGCCGGCTGATACGGGTCGCTGACTCCGCCGAGGACCACGGGAACCGGAGAGGAGAGCGTCTTCAGATGTTGGGCCAGGAGGAACGGCGCGTTCGTCTTGACGCCGACGCGGGAATCGGAAAGTTCCTCCGCCTCCACCGGCATGAACCGGTTGAAACCGTAGCAATACACGCAACCGAAGGCGCAGTTCACATACGGGTCGACGAAAGCCTGGGACATATAGAGAGGATGCATTTGGGGCATCGCTTTCCAGACGGACCGGGCTTGGAAGAATTCACATCGGTGATGGGCGTTGGGCATGGGACAGAAGATCGGTTCGGGATCCGGTGATCGGACGGGTCAGAACAATTCGCTGGTCTTCGATCCGGCGGGCGGTTTCTTCCCCACCTGAACGTACGCCGCCGGAGTCACGACGCGGCCCCTCGGCGTGCGGGCGAGAAAACCCGCCTTGATGAGATAGGGTTCATACACATCCTCCACGGTCTCCGGCTCTTCGCTGACGGAGACCGCGATCGTCTCGATGCCGACGGGACCGCCGCTGAATTTCTCGATGATCGCGGTCAATATCTTGCGGTCGATCGAGTCCAACCCCTTTTCGTCCACTTCCAGGGCCGACAGGGCAGTCCGCGTGATATCCGCGGTGACGCGTCCGGTCCCCTGGACCTCGGCGAAATCCCTCACGCGTCTCAACAGACGGTTGGCGATCCGGGGCGTTCCCCGTGACCGGCGGGCGATCTCGATGGCCGCATCCGGTTCCACCGGCACGTTCAGCAGACGGCTGGACCTCTCGATGATCTGGGCCAGTTCCTGCGCCTCATAATAATCCAGATGGGAGACGATCCCGAAACGATCCCGGAGCGGCCCCGTCAGCAGCCCGGCCCGGGTGGTGGCCCCCACCAAGGTGAACCTCTTCAACGGCAGACAGATGGTCTTGGCGGAGGGGCCCTGCCCGATGATGATGTCCAAGGAACAGTTCTCCAACGCCGGGTAGAGAGCCTCCTCCACGGAATGGTTCAACCGATGGATCTCGTCGATGAAGAAGATGTCGTTCTCCGAGAGATTCGTGAGGATGGCGGCCAGATCGCCGACCCGTTCCAGGATGGGACCGGATGTCTGTTTCAGGTTCACCCCCATCTCACGGGCGATGATGTTGGCCAGCGTGGTCTTGCCGAGTCCCGGCGGGGCGCAAAAAAGGCAATGGTCCAACGGTTCTTTCCGCGCCTTGGCCGCCTGCATGAAGACGTGGAGGTTCTTTTTCAGTTTCTCCTGGCCGACGAACTCGTCCAACGTCGCCGGACGGAGCGCCATGTCGAACCGGTCCTCCTCGGGGAGAGAGTGCCCGCCCAGCGGCCCCCGATCCACCGGGGACGGCGGATCCTCCCGGACGGGTTCACGACGGCGATGTTTGGTATCGAAAGGTTCCATATCACGATCTCCCCGACAGATGTCTCAACGCTTCCCGGATGATATTCTCCGAGGAAGAGGAGGGGCCCAACAAGGCCCGGGCCGACTGGGCGGCTTCCCGCGCCAGCGTCTCCCGATAGCCCAGCGCCACCAAACCCTGGATGCTCTCCTCGAAAGCCGACGTCATCGGGCCGACGGATTCGGATCCCATCGACGGCATCTCCCCCAACACGTCCTGCAGTCCCGCCACGATCTTTTCCGCCGTCTTCTTGGTGAAACCGAACAGGGAGACAAGCGTCCGGATGTCTTTTTCTTGGACGGCCCGCCTGAAATCGGGAAGCGATTTCCCAGCCTTGTCGAGGAGGTCCAACGCCTTGCGTGCGCCGATGCCGGCCACATTGTTGCGGATGACGTTGTAGATGATTTTCTCGTCCGAAGTCAGAAAACCGTAATAGGTCACCCCTCCGCCGTACATCCCGATGGATTCCGACACGTGGAGGAAGACCTCTTTTCCCTCCGACGGCAAACGCTCCATCGTGGATGGGGCCACGGAGACCTCATAGCCGATCCCGCCCACTTCCAGAACGGCCAGGTCCTTGGTCTTCCCGATGAGGATCCCCTTCAGGCTGGCGATCACGGGCGACCTCCCGCCGAACGGGCGGTGGACCGGGCCAGGGGCGCCGTGTGGATGTGACACAAAGCCACCGCGAGCGCGTCGGCCACGTCATCGGGTTTTGGAAGAGTGGGGAGGTTCAGGAGCGTCTGGGTCATCCGTTGCATCTGGGACTTATCGGCGGAGCCGTATCCCGTGAGGGCGATCTTGATCCGACGGGGATTGTATTCATAAACCTGGAGCGACGATTTAGACAATGTGAGGAGGATCACCCCGCGGGCGTGTCCGACGCTGGCCGCCGTGCGGCTGGCCTTGGAGAAATACAGTTCCTCGATGGCGACCTCATCGGGCCGGACCCGCCGGAGCAGACCATCCAACTCCTCCGACAGTTGATTCAAGCGTTCCGTGAGGCCCGTCTCGGCCTCGGTCACCAGACATCCCGACTCGGAGACGCGCAGTCGCCCGTTCCGTTCGTCCTTATCGATGACCCCCCATCCCGTTCTGGCCAGACCGGGATCAATCCCCAGGACCCTCATGCGCGAGGTTCGGTCAATCGCCGGCCTTCTCGAGGACTTCCTTCGGGAAATCGGCGTTGGAATAGACTTCCTGGACGTCGTCGTGCTGTTCGAGGGCGTCGATGAGAGCGATGGTCTTTTCGGCCTCTTCTTTTCCCAGCGTGATGCTGGACTTCGGGAGGAACGTCAATTCGGCCGACTCCAGCGGGACCTTGGCTTCGCCCAGCGCCTTTTTGACCTTTTCGTAATCCGCGGGCGCGGTGGTGATCTCGTAATAGTCGTCGTCCGTCTGAAAATCGTCGGCGCCCGCCTCAATGGCGAGGGACATCAGCTTCTCCTCGTCCGGCCAGGCCTTCCGGTCGACGGAAAGGAACCCCTTTTTCTCGAACATCCAGCCCACGCATCCGGATTCGCCGAGGTTCCCCCCGCTGGACGTGAAGATCTTCCGGATCTCCGAGCTCGTCCTGTTCTTATTATCGGTTGTTCCGCTCAAAAAGATGGCGACGCCGGCAGGGCCGTAGCCCTCGTAGGTCGTCTCCTCATACATGACGCCGGGGATCTCCCCCGTTCCGCGCGCGATGGCCTTCTTCACGTTGTCCATCGGCATATTGGCCTCACGGGCCGTATCCACGGCGGTCCTCAACCGGGGATTGTTCTCGATCACCCCACCGCCCTCCCGGGCGGCCACCGTCAATTCCCGGATGATCTTCGTGAAGACCTTCCCTCTCTTAGCGTCGATCAGCGCCTTCTTGTGTTTAATCCCTGCCCATCGTGAATGTCCTGACACAATTCCCTCCAAATATGGATTTTTCAGATAAAATTCTACATGTTCGCCTTCTCAAAGTAAAGACGCCTCCCCGTCGGATGGGAGGAGTTCAGGGCGCGGACGTGCGATTCAGATCCGACAGGAGTCCCGTCACCTCGGGGTCCATCGGTCGTTCCGAGAGCATGGCCTTGAAATGTTCCACGGCGGCGGGCGTTTGTCCCGAGACGGCATAGACTTTCCCCAAGTTCAGCCGCACCGTCCAATCCGGCTGGATCTCGAGGGACTTCCGATAACATCGAACCGCCTCCACCCATGCCCGCCGGGAATAGGCCACGTTCCCCGCCTGGGCCCAGACCTGCCAATTCGCCGGGATGACCGCCGTCAGTTGTTCCAGGAATCGTCGGGCTTCCTCGAACCGTTTCTGTGACGCCAGCTGAACCGATTGATCCCAGAGCGACGGGACGGAGAGATAGGGATGGTCCTTCCGCCCCAAGGATTGCAGGGAGACCCCGATGTTCTTCCAAGCGACGGAAAACGTCACATCCAACTCAAAAGCCCTACTATACGCTTCCAAAGCCTTGTCGTGTTTCGACAAGCGCGTGTAGATATATCCCAAATTATTCCAGAGGTCCTTATCCCGAGGGAAGAAGAAGAGGGCCTGTTCAAAGAGCCGCTCGGCGGCGCCGTGATGCTCGGGCTCCATCAGGTAGATATTCCCGAGCGCCTTGTAAGCCTCCAGGGACAGCGGGTTGATGAGGAGACTGACCCTGTAGTTCAGGATGGCCTCGGGGACCCGTCGGGCCTGTGTCATGACCGTCGCCCGGTTGAAATAGATCTCGTCGTATCCGGCATTGGACTCCAGGGCCACGCGATAAGCTTCCAACGCCTTGTCGGTCCATATCTTCGACTCCTGGCTCAATCCCAATTCAGAAGCGGACCGGGCCTGACGCGCGTAGGCGTTGGCCAGTTCGTAGGCGTTGTTCACCTCATGGCGATGATACGACATGGCGCGTTCCAATTCGGGGATGGCACCTTTCACGTCCCCCTTCTTGGAAAGTTTGAACCCCTTGAAATAATGAACCTCCGCCAGCCAATACCGCACATTCCGCCAGACACCGGAACCCAGCAACACCAAGACGGCGAGGAGCGCCACCCGCCGCGCTTTCGTCCCGAGTTCGACGGAAACGGGGACCTCCGGGCCGACCATGCTCATCAACAATCCGAGAAGCCACCAGAACAAGAACGCCGGAACCGCGAAGAAAAGAGAGACGTTCCCGAAGAAATTATCGACGAGCATCCCCAGGCCGCCCAGGAGCAACGCCCACGACCGAAGCTGCACCGACTCCTCCTGTTCCTTGAGGCGGTTCTTCACGATGAACCACGCCAGAAGGCACATCCACACGAACAGGCCCAGGCCGAGGGTCCCCATCTGGGACCAGAATTCCAAGACCAGGTTGTGCGCGTTGTTCGCGTGCGTGCGGAATACGCGCAACACGTCCATATAGATGTAGCGTCCTTGATAGAACGGATAAAACAACTCGAAACAGCCCCACCCTTTCCCCCACAGCGGCCGTTCATGGACCATGTCCCAGGAGGACGACCAGATCATCAACCGTTGGTGCCAAGGAGCATAGACGCTCCCCCCTTTGATGGCGTCGTAGGCCTCCTGGATTCGATCGAACGGACGGGTCTTCTGGACGGACAACGGACTGGCCGGCCAGAGGGCGGCCGCTACCAGGAGCGCCAGGACGAACCATCTCAGAGACGCGATGCGCTCTACGACGCGGCGGCGAACCACCCACAGAAACCCGGCGCACGCCACGAAGGCGCCAACCCAGGATGACCGCGTCAACGTGCACAGGATGGCCGCCAGATAGAGCGCGAACAGCAGGAACTTCCCGATCTTCATCCTGAGCGTCCGCCCGCCCAGCAGATCCGCCAGGAGGAGCGGGAGAAGGATGACCAAGAAGGAGGACAGGAAGTTGGGGTTTCCGAACGTGGAGACCGGCCGGCCGTTATAGGGATTCAATGCCTTGGACCAGAACATCTCGATCCCGAAATACTGAAGGATCCCGTATCCGGCCGCAATGCCGCCGACCATCAGGATGATGGACAGATATCGTTCGCGCCACACCCCGTCACGCATCTGGACGGAGAGTCCATAGGCCAGATAACAGTTCACGGCCAGAAACAGCCAGACGCGGAGCCCTTCGTTCCAAATCGACGCACGCAACGTCGGATGCTGCACCCAGGACAAAAGCCATGAAAACGTGGCGGCCGCCAGGAACACGGCCAAGGCCCCGTCCAACGGCGTCCGCCAGATCTCCCACCGGCCTCGACGCAACGCATTGATGATGACCAACCCCGCCCCGACCAGCAGGGACGCGTTCAAGACGACGATCTGAGTGTAGTAGGGATTCCGGGTCAGGTCCGTGAAAAAGATCAACGGACAGACGATCTGGACAACCGCGATGAAGAGATAGAGGAAACGTTCGGTCTTGGTCATGAGCGGAATGAGGTCCGGCCGGAGGTCCCGCGGGGACCGGCGATCAGGATCCCGGAACCCGGAAAACGTTCTGGACGTCGGGGTCGTTGGGGCGCATCATCCTCAGTTGCTGCCAATACCCGATGGCCTGCTCGCGCAGGTTCACCCGGGTGTAAAGGATGGCCACCCCCTTCATGGCCTCGAAGACCGCGTTCTCCTTGTTCACATACAATGTCTTCGCCTGTTCCAAACCTTTCAGATAGGCCTCTTCCGCCTTCTTGAAGGGCTCCATCGTCCGAGGATCCGTTCGAGGGGATTGTGGGAGGGCCTCCTGCAACCAGACGAAATAAAGCCGGCCGAGGTTCATATACGTCTCGACGTTGCGGTCCGGATACTTCGCGTTGAACCGCAAGGCGCCCTGATACGCCTGAGCGGCCTTCTCGTATTCGTGCCTCATGTAGTGGATATAGGCGATGCGATAGTAGTTGGGCGGAAAAACGGGATCGAGGTTCCGGTAGAGCCCGAAATTTTTCAGCGCCAGATTCCAATACTTTTCTGTCTGTTTTCTGTCTCCCCAATAATTGGCCTGGTCCCCCATTTTCAGATAGATCAATCCCACCTGGTGGTGCGTCTGCACGTAGTTCGGCGCCAGCTGTTTCGTCCATTCATACGTCTCGAGTCCCTTGAACCACAGTTCCTGGGACCGTTTCTTGAGTTGGATGGCCTGGTCCCGATTCCCCTTCTGGAGCGCCTCGACGCTCTGGTTATGGATCGTCGATCCCCAATCGTTGTACACGTTCCCGATGAAATAACGCGCCATCGGAAAGAACGGGTTCAGGCGGCAGACCGTCTTGTAATGCTCCAAGGCGCCCCCCACTTGTTGGTATTCCGCCTGCATGTCCGCCGGAAGATTTCCGACGGACGCTTCGTATTCCGCCGACCGAGTCCAGATGCCCTGTTTGGAAAAAAAGATCGCCAAATTGTGGTTCACATCGGCCATGAAGAAGTTCCGGAAGACGCCGGTCCCCCAGAGGAACAATCCCAACAGGACGACCAGCGCGCCGCCCTGCACCAACGAAATGCCTTTGAACGATTTCTCCAGGATATCGGAAGCCAACCCGGCCGGGACCGGCGTCGGGTCTTCGGGGACGAGATGCCATTCGAGGCATTCCCCCAGCAGCCAGAAAGAGGCCACCGTCAAGACCACGGGACCCAGGGACATATTGAGGCTCATGAAAATGATCAACCAAAAAGACCAGACCCCGACACGGACCCATCGGTCCAACGGGGACCGCTCGTCCTGCCTCGCCGGTAAAGGATCGTTGCGGATGAAGCTGGCCACCGCGCCCGGCAACAGGCCGGAATAGATACCGGAGGAGACGAAACGGATGGAGACGTCGACGAACCAGTGGATGAGGCCCCCGCAATAAGCTCCCAGATATCCCAACAGGTAATAAGCCCTCGGTTCGAGTTCCTCGCCCTCCGACGGAGGGGCCCGGGAGGAGACGGTCAGCCGATAGAGGGCGCGCGCGCCGCCGATGATGATGGTCGCCAGGAGCCAGAGGAAGATTCCGAACCCGATCAAACCCTCGTCATACCAGACCTCCAGATACTCGTCTTCCGCATGGTCCGTTTCGGTGTTCGACTTCCCCTCGATGAGGATGATCTCCGGCCGGCGGTACGCCGGATACGAGACCTTGAACGTCCCGATGCCGGTGCCCAACAGCGGCTGGGTGCGGATCATCTCCCAGGTGGCGATCCACGTGAACGTCCGGAAGTTGACGGAGTTCATCCGCCGGCGGGCATAATGAGTCACGATGGCGAGAGTGAACACGAACAACAGGATGATGAAAACGAGCAATCGGCGGCTGAAGAGACGCCGGTGGTTACCGGTGAAGAACAACCCCACGAAGATGGAACTCACGATCAGGGCTCCCGAAAAACCGATCCAGGCGCCCTTGGTCTCGGTGGCGTAAAGGTTAAGAAAGAGACCCGCCCAGAACAGCAACATGGCCGCGGCGGAAGCCGTCGGATTCTTCCACCAGATGACGATCTGCAGAGCGACCAGGAAAAAGAGCACGCCCGCCTGGACCCATCCCCGTGAAGAGACATCCACTCCACCGAACATTCCCAGCAAGAGTTTATCCGCCCCCCACATCAGCGCCACCATGAGAGCCGTCACCAGATAGGGACGGAACACCTGTCCCCGGCTCTTCAGATGGATCGCCAGGAGGAGCGGTGTCATGATCACCAGGAAGTTTCCGAAGAAATTGGGGTTTCCGAACGTCGAGAAGACGCGCGGGCCGAACGCAAAACGCCAGACGAACGGATCCAGCCCGCCGGACTGGCCTGGCGGGAACAACCGCGTGTCGAAATATTGGATCACGCCGTAGACCACCACAATCGCCAGAGCCGCCAGCAACCAACGCAGAAGGCGGCGATGACGCTCATAACTGCGGAACTCCAGAAGGACGATCAACCCCATGCCGATGTAGAACATCCGTCGCAGGAACTCGTCCACGCTCATCGGGAGGAACGACGAATGAACGAACGAGATGATCCCCGAGACCATCATGGCCACCAGCGGGGCGGCCAACAGCCAATCACGCCCCCGGATCGGCCAACGCCGCTCCAGGACGAGCTGCCCGACCCACAAGAGGAAAATCGCGGTGCAACCGATCTGAGTGAGCGTGATCTTGATCTGGGCGGAATCATACGTGCGGAGGTAGAATGCGATGGTGACCAGGAAATAAACGATGGGCAACGCGTGAGCGATCACGCGAGAGAAAAGGTCCGCCAGCACGCTGCGAGGTGTCCCGGTGTCCGTCATCATATCGTCGGCCGCCGCGCGGCGGAGGAGGACGGCGTTTCCCCGCCGAACCGCCACCCCATCGAGATCCGATGGGATATTCCCAGATCCCCCAACGGGATGAACGCGTAGTCCATCCCCAACAGACCCAGGCGGAAACCGACACCGGCAGTCACACCCGTCGCGGCTCCCAAATCCGGATCTTCGGAGCGGTAAACATAACCCGCCCGGAGGAACGCGTTCTTCCTCCAAGACATCTCCACCCCGAAAGACCCGCCGGGATCGGAAGAAGGGCGCAGATAACCGTCCAATTCCCATTGGAACCAATTCCGCGATTTACAATAGACCGCCGCCCGAACTTCCGTCGGGGACGGGGACGATTCCGAAATGAATTTCACCGGTGTGCCCACGTTCCGGATGAGCCCGCCCACGCGCCATTGATGGTCCACGCGGTATACGACCCCCGCATCCCCCAGGACGCAGACGGCGCTCTCATCGTCCAGGACCTCCTGAGCCACCTTGACGGAGGCGCCCCAGGCCATGTTATAGGTCAACCGCTGGCCCCAACTGAGCGAGAGCATCTGATCCCCCGCGTCCACTTCGCCGGATTCGACATAGCGGGTACTGCCCGTTCCCGTCGCGGACGGATCGAATTCCGTATGGGCGATCCCTCCGATGGACATATAACTGACGGCCGCTCCCCACCCGCCTTTCGGCGTCGGCGATGTGTAGGACAGCGACTGGGCGGTCATGTCATCGAGATGGGTTGTGTGCAAAACGGACACCTCTCGAGAGACCGTATGGGCCAGTCCCGCCGGGTTCGAGAACACGGATTGGGATTCCCCCACGCGCGCCACAGTGGCTTCGGCCATGGCCGCCGATATCGGAGAGGGATTCATGGACAGGAATGAAAGGCTTTCCCCTCCCGCCGAGAAAGAGGGCCGAGGGAAAAGGAGGGTGAAGACGCTGAGAAACAGGATTTTCTTGATGATGTTGTTGTCGAACCGCATGGGAGTCAAATTCCAGAGAGCCGAGGATGGGACTTGAACCCACAACCTATCGCTTACGAAGCGATTGCTCTACCAATTGAGCTACCTCGGCGCGTAAATACCACTTGTCACAACGCCTGTCCCATCGTTTTACATGGGACGGCGCGTAAATACGAGGGGGTCTTCGCGTCTCTGACGCGCCCTCTGTCCCACAAGCTCCGCGTTGGGACCACTTATCACAACGCCTGTCCCATCGTTTTCCATGGGATGGCTCGGTGCTTCGAAAAAAATAATGTGCCGAGGGACGGAATCGAACCGCCGACACACGGTTTTTCAGACCGCTGCTCTACCGACTGAGCTACCTCGGCACATAAAATCCGTTTGTCACAATGCCAGTCCCATCGTTTTCCATGGGGCGGCACATAAAATCCGCTTATCACAATGCCTGTCCCATAAGCCCTGCGCAGGAGCCGATGATCGCATCGATCACCCAGGGAACGGCGAGTTCTACAAAATCATTTTTTCAAAAACCAGCGAGGCCCTATTATAACAAAAAAATCATTCCTTGCTGTCAGTTTATTGTTAATCCTGCGGGAGTTTCAACGAGCGTCCTTGCGCCAATTCCCAATCGGGCTTCCCCTCCTGGATCAGTCGCACTTTCCCTTCACTGACAAAGATGATCGAGGGTCCCGCCAGAGACCCATGGACGCGGATTCCCGATAAAGGAGGCATGACGATGGTGTATTTTCCGACTTCCGCCCGGATCGGCGCCGAAGTCTTGTCGAGGACGACCCCGATCTTCAATACGCCTTCGTCCTCCTTCGAAAAATATTTAAAATAGGCGCCTTGTTCCGCCGACAAGGAGAGCGTCTGTCCCATGAGAATGAGTTCCCCCTCCTCCACGCGGAGGCGCGCACTCGGAGGAATAGGCTGTGTCTTCTGGGCCGGAGTCAGGATCGCTCGTTTCCCCTGGGATTCGATCTCGACACGCCCGGTCAGACGGACAATCGCCATATCCAGGAGGAAACCCGACCTACTCTCAGGAAATCCGGCGGGGACTGAGAAGAGCCACAGACACAGACAAAGCCCGATCCGAAACATCCAGGGGTGATCCGTGGGGATGATTGATTTTTGAGACGGGGAGGAGGATTTACCTAAAATCGCGGAACGGGACACCGGTCAGAACCGTCGGTTAGACCGATCCGCCGTCACGGCGTGTTGACGCGGCGACGCGCGTCGGCTTGACGGAACGCCTTATCGATCTTCTCCTGCAATGTCTTCACGTCGACGGGTTTGACCAGGTAATCCGTGGCGCCGAACAGCAACGCATCGTTCAAAGTCTGAGAATCCGACAGGGCGCTGATGATGATGACGGGGATGTCTTTCGTCGCCGGATTGGACCGGATCGCCCGACAAAGGGAAACCCCGTCCATCCCCGGCATCATGATGTCCAGCAAAACCATATCGGGAGTCTGCCGTTTGAACACCTCCTGGGCCTCAAAGGCATTGGCGGACTCGACCACCGAATACCCCAGACGGGTCAACGCCTCATTGACAAGGAGGCGAAACGTGTCATCATCATCGATCACATGTATCTTCTTGGTCATATGAACTTGAACGCTCCTCTTTCCATCAATCCCCGGAAGAAATCGTGTCTGTCCTCGAAAGTATAGCAAGTGCCTCCACGGGAGGCAATACTGGAAACCGAAGATGCCGCGCCCGTCAATCGATTCGGAACGAACGCAATATCTGTTCGAAAGGGATCAGATACTTGGCGATGGATTCCGGAGTGACGGCGCACAGGACGACGTATCCGGTCTCCTCCCGGACGACGAACAAAGCCTTGTATTGCTGAGTCCCGCCCAGCCAGCCGGGGCCCTGATATTGACCGAGATACCCGTATCCGGCGGGATAATAGACGTCGCGGCCGTTCAACAACATCCAATGTTCCTGGCGGGCGACCTTCTCGGCATAATCCCGCGCACGGACGCCGGTCCCGACGACCTGCCGCCGGAGTTCGCCCCATCCGCCCCCATCCCGCTGTTCCCGGAACAGGATCAGCGCCCTCCGCCTCGGAGGCGTCCATATCCACTGATCGGGGAGAGACAACCGAATCCCCCATTTGGCGTTGATGTAGGAGGCACCCTCCGTCTTTCCCCTGTCATCCCCCGCAAGGTGCGGCAGGCGGAGTTTCATGTCCTGATACGCATCGAACCCCTCCACCAACTCCCGTTTCCCCACGGACATGTTCTCGATGTAACGGCGGCACTCCAGGATCCGCGCGTCCGTCGGGGGATGGGTCCGGAAGAAGGTGTCCCATTTTTCCAGTCCCTCCTGCTTTTCCAACCGGAGCAACCTCTCGAAAAAAGCCAATGCCGCCTCCGGATTGTACCCGGCCGAAATCGCGTAACGGGTCCCCACGCGGTCCGCTTCCAGTTCGTACTCCCGGCTGTATCCCAACAGGTACAGGTCCGTAAAAAGTCCGGCGGTCTGGGCGATCATGATCATCGCTTCCGGTCCCGCCGTCACTCCTCCGGCGATCGCCCCCAACGTTCCCAAGACCCCGTAGCCCATCTGTTTTTCGATCATGTTCACGGAATGCCAGGCACAGACATGCCCGACCTCATGACCCAATACGATCGCCAACTCCGCCTCGCTGGTCAACTCCTCCAAGAGGCCTCGCGTCACGAACACGTATCCCCCGGGCACGGCGAAGGCGTTGATGATGTCGGAATCCAATATGGTGAAGACGAACGGCAGGCGGGGGCGGTCGCTATAGGTGACGAGCTTATTGCCGATCCCTTCGACGTAGGATTGAAGGACGGGATCGTGGAACTCCCCGTATTCCTCGACGAGCTGGGCTTTGGTCTCAAGACCGATCTGGCGTTCGGCGTTCTCCGAGATCAACTGGGCTTCACGCCGGTTGGTCACCGGATTTCGGACGCACGCCGCCCCCGCGAGGACGACGGCGACACAGGTCCCCACTGTCCCCCGAACAACGCGATTCATGGGCATCGTGCTTCCGCCGCTCCCAAGGAGATTATTTCAGTTTATAGATATAGTCCCCTCGGCGCATCTTGTCCGTGACCTTGATCCCGACTGCCGACGCTGTCTCCGCGGAGCGGACGGCCACATGCTCGATCTGCATGGAACTCACGGTCATCGTCACGTCGGTCGTGTGCCCTCGAACGCGAAGCCGGTCACCAACCCGGATCGGCGCCTTCAACACCGTGGTGATCACTCCGATATGCCCGTAATAATCCTCCACCGTCCCGATCCATGCTTCACCGGGATCAGCGACCCGCCAAGGGAGGATCGGGTTCTGATTCTTCGATTTCTTCGTTTTGGCTCTTCCGGCTTTCGCTTTCACCTTCGAGCCCGCCGCCTTTTTGGCGATCCGCTTCGTCGTCCGAACGGCTTTCCGAACCGTCTTTTTCTTCGTCACTTTTTTCTTGGTCGTCTTTTTCTTCATGCTCACGTTCCTCCTCGATTCGCAACAACCAACCGATTTCATTATACCGCATATTTCTGTCGAAATCGCTCGCGATTCCTCTCAAAAAGCTCTTTCGTGTAATGACGGTTCTTCCCCGTGGTCCCGCGCCCGTGATGAAGGACATGAATCCCCGGATGCGCCCACAAATGATATCCGGCCCGATGCGCCCGGACGGAAAGGTCCACGTCCTCCCAATAGGCGAAGAACGACTCGTCGAAACCGTTCAGCCCTTCGAAGAGATTCCGGGTGACGTAATAGCAAGAACCGGGGATATATTCGGGGAAAGCCAAGCGCCGCGGTTTTTCCGGCATGTTTCGATAATGGGACAACGTATTGGACGGGGGATCCCAGGATCCCCCGCAAGAATCCAACCGGGTGCGATCCCGGACGAAATGGACCGCCGGAGCCAGCATGTCCACCCGTCGATCGCGCAGAAACCGATGAAGCGCCGGACGCGGATCCTCGGAAAGGACACAATCGTTGGAGAGGAAAAGAGCGTCGGGAGACGATCGGAACGCCGCCCTCAACCCCTGATTCGCCCCATATCCATATCCCCCGTTCTTTTCCAAGCGGAGCATCGGCAAAGAGGGATAACTCTCACGGATTCGGATCCAATGTCTCTCCTCGGACCCATTGTCGACCCAGAGGATGTCCTTCGCTCCGATCCCGCATTCCAGACATGACTCCAAACAGGCCGTCGTCAATCGCGTCTTATTGAACGACAGGACGACAAAAATCATCCCCGCCTCCCCGCCGCGTGGTTTCCACCGATGATTTTATGTAAAATGAATCCCGATACGATTCCGACCATGAGATCACTCTTACGGCTCCGATTCCTCCGTCTCGCCGGCCCCCTCCTCTTCCTCTTGTCCTGGGCCGGCCCCGACACAAGCCGGGCCGCCGACATCCCGGCGGCCTCGCCCGTGAGTCTGGCCCCCGAGTTTCAGCCGCGCCCGATACGACTCCCGCCTCTGTTCTGGCACGAGAAGGACATCCGGGAGAGACAACGCCTCCTCATGGTGCTCATGCTCTACTGGGATTATCAGGAAGAGGCCAGTTCGCACAAACTCCTCCTCCCCGTCTTCTATCGATGGAAGGAGGAGGACAGAAGCCTGATCGTGTCCCTTCCCCTCTATTTATCATACAAAAGTCCGGATGATTATTGGACCCTGGCCGGACCGTTCTACCGTCACGACGACCCCCAACGGAAGCGAACGGCCCTCTTCCCCCTTTATTGGAGCACGAAGAAGAGCAACGGGGGACGCATGACGGTGGCTCTCCCTTTCGTCTTTTACGATTACTCCAATCCCCTTGAAAACCGCCGGGACTTCGTGTCCCCCTTCGGCTGGTTCCGGCAGCGCCCCTCCACCTCGACGGGTTTCCTGCTCAACTACTGGTGGAAGACGGAGAGTTCCTCCCGATTCAGGACGCTGTTCCCCGTCTATTGGCATCTGTGGAGTCCCGGAGACAGACTGGACGTCTGGGGTTTATTCTATCGGCGGGAAACGGACGACAAGAAATGGGCGGGACTGTTCCCCCTGGCGGGGGCCGGATGGGGCCGGGGATTGGCGTCCCACTATCTCTTTCCGGTCTATTATTATTCACACGACGAGGACGAGACGGCCTTTGCCACGCTCCTGGCGAGCCGGATCCGCTCGCCCGACTCGACGAAAGGGCACCTGGGACTCTACTATTACTCCGTCAATCCCGACGAACGGATCCACGGTCTCTTCCCGATCTGGCATCACAGCCGCTCCTCGGACGATTACAGCCGGCGCACGTGGTTCCTGCTCTATTACAGCCGGAAAGAAAACGATTCCCGTTTCCATACCCTGTTCCCGTTCTACGGTTACTGGGAATCCCCGGAGAAGAAACGGTTCCTCTCCTGGTTGTATCTCCGGACGGAACAGGAGGACACCGTCTCCGGCTGGGCCGGACTGTATCGATGGAAAAAAGAGGGGGCCGACGAGACCAACGTCTTCTTCCCCCTCTACTGGCATTTCTGGCGAGATCCGGACTGGGGATTGGACGTCTTTTTCCCGCTCTATCTGAGGTGGAGGGACGCCGATTCGTCTCTGACGGCGATCCCGCCGTTCCTCTGGCGGAAGAAGGGATCGCGCACGACCTGGAGCCTGTTCTTCCTGCTCTGGCGCGACCGGGACGCCGACCGGGGATTCACTACGATGTTCCCGCTCTTCCATTCCATGTACGACCCTCAACGCTCCCAGTTTTTCTCGCCCATCGCCTGGAGACGGAAGAGCCGCCTCTCGAGGGAAGGGATTGTGCCGCCCGTCTATTGGTATCGGAGCGCCGAGATCAAACGACTATTCGTGATCCCGGTCTATTGGAGCGTCCAACATCCGGAGAAAAGACTGCTCATCGTGCCGCCCTATTATTCCTGGAAGGATTTCGACAGCCGGATTTACGGCCTGTTCCCCCTCTGGGGACACCATCGGGAGCAGGACCGGCATGGCGGCTACCTCTTCCCCTTCTATTGGTATTCCAAAAAGACGACGGGAGACGGTGTCTGGATCATCCCGCCTCTGTTGACCTACATCCAGAAAGACCGGTCCGGCACGCCGGACTCGGCGCTCCACGTCCAATACCTGATCTTGGGCGATTATTCCAGGAAGAGAGAGGATCTCGAGCACGGTTTTTTCCCCCTCTATAAATACGTCTCCTCTCCGGAACGAACGAACTTCTGGGCCCCGCGCATCCTGGCCCTGACCGCCTGGGACCGTCGCGGCGAATCGCGCCAGGGATATTTTTTTCCCTACGCCTGGAAACGGGCCCCCGACCGCCGATGGGATTTTCTCTTCCCCCTCTGGTACCGCCACGACGAGACCCGTCTCGAAGACAACACCACGAGCCGGCTCCGCATCTTCTTCCCTCTCTATTGGAGTGGAACCAACACCCGGCGCGAATGGCGATATTTCGTTCCTCTCTACGCCCGTTTTTCCTCCGCACATGGAAACCGGTTCCGAGCCGTCACGCCCCTCTACATGAGCTATCAGAACGACCGGGGGAACAGGTTCCGGATGATCTTCCCCCTCTACTGGCGTTTTGCATCCGCGAAAAGGGATATCTCCATTTACGGGCCTTGGTACCGGACGACCGGCCTGAAGAACGGGAGGACGACGCGAACGGTCGGGTTGGCTCCCTTCTTCTCCAAGTCTTCGGCCGGGCCGGATGACAATTATTTCGAGCTTCTCGGAGGTCTGTTCGCGAGGGACGTGCAGGAAGGACAGCGTCGGTTCCGGTTCCTGTATTTCTTCTATACGAAACCGAAGCCGTTGGGCGATCCCGCCCGGAGCGCCCCTCCGTCCGCCGATTAAGCGGGGGAGTCGGATCTTTTTAAAACGAGGAAGTTCAGAAGAGCTTTCAACCCATCCGCCAACCGGAACAATTCGCGCCAAGACCGGATGCGACAGAGACGTCCGAGCATGTATCGAGGCCGCAGATAGAACGCCCGATACATCGCGCGGTACATCTCGAGGATCTCGTCGACGGACATCCCGTCGATCCGCATCACGGGTTTGGCCAGGTTGTAATCATCCCAGTCATCGGTGAGCAGCCGTCCCTCGCGGCGCGCCTGTTCATACATCTCCGTGCCCGGGAACGGCGTGGTGATATTCACGACCAGGAGCTCCGGATCGAGTTCTCGGATGAAACGCATGTTCTCCAGGATCACCGCGCGGGTGTCCCCGGGGTTCCCTACCATGAACGCCAAGCGGCAATCGATCCCGGCCTGTTTGGTCCACGCCACGGCCCGGCGGATCTGATCAAGGCTGATCTCCTTCTTGACGTTCTTCAGGACTGTCTCGCTCGCATTCTCGACCCCGAACATGATCTGATGGCATCCCGCCCGGCGCATGAGCCGGAGTTGATCCGGATCCACATGGTTGACCCGGGCGAAGCAGGTCCAAGTGGGCCGATGTGTCCCTTCCATCAGCAAGCGGCACAATTCCAGGATATTGTTCTTATTCAAAGTCAGCGTGTCATCATAGAACAGGATCTCCCGCACCCCATGGTTATCCATGAGATATCGTATCTCCCGGTGGATCGTCGCGGCGCTCTTATAAACAACCTGGGGACCCAGCGTCTTATTGCAGAAGGTGCAATGCCCCGGACATCCGCGCGAGGTGACCAGGCTCATGGCCGGCAGGTTCTTGAACGTGCCTTTGGCTGGATAATAGCGTGAGATCGGCAACAGGTCATAGGCCGGCATGGGCAAGCCGTCCAGCCGGCCGATCCTCGGACGTTCGGGATTCATGACGACCTCGTTTCCCCGCCGATAGGCCAGACCGGCGATCGTCTCGGGGGATCCCCCCGAGAGGAGTTCCGCCAGAGTGTATTCCCCTTCTCCGCGGACCACGTAGTCGACGAAACCGTTCGACAGGACTTCGGCCGTCTGAAACGTGGCGTGCACTCCGCCGAAGACGATCCGGGCGTCCGGATAGAACCGTTTCACGATCCGGGCGATATAATAGGCCTTCTTGACCGTCGGCGTCATGGCCGTCAACCCGACGTACCGGATCTCCGAATAGACCCGCTGATAGGAGCGGACGAAATACTCCTCGAACCCCTCCACCGACGGGCTCATCACGTTGCAATCCACCACGTCCACGGAGAACCCCGTCGACCGTACATATCCCGCCAATTCAGCCAGTCCCAACGGAGGGAAATTCGAACTGATCTGTTCCCAGATGGCTTCCGTGTTCTTGTAAAAGATCGGAGGCGATATCAACAGACAATCCAAGGTTTTCGATGTCATGGTCTTTTCCCCGGCTCCACCAATCCTCCCATCCAACGGAATTCGCACGGATACCGGCCCCGGTCATCGCGAAACCAAAACTGATCCGGATCCGGCAACATCTCGACGACCCGCGCCTCCGACGCCTTCAACAGCATGCGGGCGGCGGCCTCGATCAGAAAAAAATTCTTGAAATCCAACATCATGGGTTTGCGTTCCCCATAGGACTGAATGAACACGTGCCTCGGGAAGCCATAATCCCGCTGGAATCTCAGGAACTCCCGGAACAGGCGCAACCCGTTCCCTCCGAAATCATATCGCCCCAAATCCTTCCGGTCAAGCAGCCACCGTTCCCGTTCCAACACGGCCTTCTCGATCTCGATCCGCGGACAATGTTTGGGAGAGAGTCCGGACAGATAGGCGTGGGGGTAACCGGCATGGGCGATCGATTTGCGCGCATGATATCCCGAAGCGATATCCATCGAATCATAGCGTTTCCCCCCCGGGGTCAGTTCAATGCCGATGCGGTCATCCTCAAAAATGACACGCGCCCGGCCCGACGGAACACCGCTCGGGCAGGACATCGGGACGGAACACCGGTTGGCCGTCCCCACCAGATCGATGAAGTCCAAGAACGAGACATATCTGCAGAAACTCTGTCCGTCATAAAAATACCTATTATCCATGACATGCCCGTCGACCTCGCCGTAAAAGCGCCGGGCCTTCTCCTCCAGATCCCCCAACGCCTCTTTTCCCCACGCATAGATCAGGCGAAAATAGACCGGGATCGCCTGGGAATCATAATCATACTCTCCCAAAACCCAGCGGTATTCCCCCTTGGCGATATCCTCCGCGTCGCCCGCCGCGACGAACAGGTCCCAAAAACTCGCGACGGAAACCTTCCCGATCCCCTCCCGTTCGAGCAGTCCGTCCAAAAAATCAAAATCGGACAGACGGCATCGGACCCGATGGGCGTCCATCTTCCCGCTGAACAATTTTTCCATGTGCTTGCTGATATCGATGTGGATCCGTTCCCCCGAGGGGGATGGTCCGGGATATTTCTTCCGGAACGATTCCAGAACCTCCACGATCTCATTCCACCAGACGGCCCGGCGGCCCGGCGGATATTGATCCTTCAAAAAGGCGGCCACGTCCCGGGCCCGGGCGACCGTATGCAACAGATACATCTTCCAATGGACGGACATCCACTTTTCCACATCCCGTCCGAGTTCGCCCCCGATCCTCATGTCGACGTTCCTCTCCGCGAGATCGAAGAAGAGTCGGCGTCCCATCAATATCCGTCCGCTCCCCTCCCGCTCCCCTTCTTCTCCGGTGACGGATTTAAAATATCCCATCAACTCCTCTTCCAGCCGGATTTTCTCGCCGAGCGGCTTCTCGGACCACAAATCCCCATATCGCCGGAAGCGCCCCAGCACTTGTTCCCAATGGTCTTTCCTCGGGCAATCCGCCGGGAGTCCCCGGACCCAGTCGGACAGGTCCTCCAACGCATTTCGGCGGCCATGACAGATATAAAGGCCCGAGGAGAGTATCCCGTTGGTGAACAGTCCATCCCACGCGACTCCCGGATCTTCCCCTGTCCGCCTCAACGCGCGCCGGGTCGTCCCTCTCTCGGAAAGTGCCACCCACTTCAGCTCGTCTCCGGTCAAACCGGGGGAGAGATCGATGTCATTCCTGAAAAGACGTCCATGATCCATCCGCAATTCCGGATTCAACCGTATCGGCAGATCTTCCTTCAATCCCTCGTCCCGATTCATGGCCTCGGCCAACGCCGCAACGGCCCACGTTTCCATGAAGGCGACGCGGGGTCGGATCCATCTCCCCGGCTTTTGGACGATCCGGAGGTTGGCCTGCTGTCCTTGGTCATTTCGCCCCCAGAACACCGGGCCGAAGTAGGAGTGATTCTCGTTCTTCGCGCAGAAACGCTGCAGATACGAAATGAGAGTGATCTCGCGCTGTCTCATCCGGCTGTTGCGATTCGGGATCTCTCCTGCGACGATGTTCCGCCCATAGAAACCCCTGTTCTGCAGATAGAGTGCTTCTCGGACATCGGGCCGGAGAAACGTCTCGTAGAGCAGTCGCCGTTTCTCCTCCAACTCCTCGTGAAAGGGCCTCTCGTCCTCTGTCCCGGCCTGCAACAGGGCATACGTCCGATCGAAGGAGAGCCGGCCGAGCAGCTCATATTCGATTCCCGTCGACCTGACGATGAACTCAGGCAAGAACTCCCATTTCCCCGTCATCGCTCCAATCCCCCCATCCACCGGAACTCCGCCGTATAGCGGCCTCGTTCATCCTGAAACCACAAGTGTTCGGGATCGGGAAACATCTCCACGATCCGAACCCGTTCACACTTTTTGATCATCTTCGCGAGGACTTCGATCAGGAAATAATTCTGGAAATCCAGCAACACCGGTTTCCGCTCCCCGTGGACGCGCACAAACACGTGCCGGGGAAATCCATGATCCCTCCGGAACCGGCTGAACTCGCGCAGAAGGTCCAGCCCCCGCCGTCCGAAGTCATAGGCCCCGAGGTCGTCCCGGTTCAGTAGCCACTGTTCCCGTTGCAAGACGGCCTTTTCGATCTCGATGCGCGGGCAATGTTTCGGCGATACTCCGGCCAGATACGCATGGGGATAGACCAGGTCTCCCAGAGCTCCCTGCCCCATCGAATCCCATTTTAGGTCCACCGATTCACAGAGGGATCCGTCCGTCGCGTTCCGTATCAGGATCCGCCCGCCACGGACGACGGCTTGGAGCTCCCCGGCGGGGGTCCTGTTCGCGCAACGCACGGGCAGACTGCATCGTGTGGTCTCATCGACGATATCGGCCCCCTCGATCGCCACATACCGAAAAGGCTGTTTCCCGTCATAGTAGCACCGGAACGCATACCGCTCCCCGCCCCCCGTGTATCGACGGAGATACCGGGTCAAATCCCGCGGCGAGCCCCGCATCCAGGCGAAGGCGATGTAGTGATTCGAAAACAGAACATCCGTCTTATAATGATGCTCACCGAGAACCCACTGATAATTCCCTCTTTCAATCTCTCGCCGATTTTCGGCGGACAAAAGGATGTCCCAGGAAACCGCGAACCGTTCCGACAAGACACCTTCCGAGGCGATCATGTCATCCAGAAAATCAAAGTCAGCCAGGCGGCAGGAGATGACATGCCCGTCCATCCGCGTCCCGAACAACCGTTCCATCCTCTTCGTGATCTCCAGATGAATCCTCTGTCCGGACGGGGTATGGGCCGGATGAGAGCGCTGATATTCCTCCCACTTCCCGATCAATTCCCCCCACCACACGTTCCCCCTTCGCCCGTCGATATAGTCTTTCAGATAACCCCGGGCGTCCCTCACACGCGCCATCGTCTGCAACAGGCACAGCTTCCAGTGGACCGACAGCCACTTTTCCACGTCGCGGCCCAATTCCCCGCCGAGGGTCAACGCCGCATTCCGGTGGGCTTCCTCGAAATACAACCGACGGCCCACATAGATCTTGCCGCTCGTCTCCCGGACCGCCCGTTCACCCGTCAGTTGGGCGAAATCGTCCATCATCTTCTGTTCCAGGGCGATTTTATCTTCCAACGATCGAGCGGCGATTTCTTTTTCAGCCTTCCGGAACCGCCCCAGCACGCCGAGCCAATGGCGCCGTCGAGGATGTATCCTTGGGAGATCCTTAACCCATTGGATCAGTTCACCCAATGAATCCGCCCTTCCGCGGCAAACATAGAGCCCCTGGGTGAGCAAACCCTTGGCAATCACGCCGGCGAGAGCCGCCCGGACTCCTTCTTCTCCCGACGAGGGAGCCAAAGCCCGTTGAACACCGCCGACCGTGCCCCCCCCGGCGGCCAATGACAAGCAGGCGCATTCGATCCGGCTCAACCGCCCCGTGAGATCCTCCTCCGCCCGATAGACATGCCCCCGTGAGATCCTCAGATCGTGAGCGAGCCGGATCGGCAGGAATTCCCGAAGGGCCTCATCGGAACCGATCGCGCGGGCCAACGCCTCGACGGCCCACGTCTCCATAAAAGCCCGACGTTTCTTCAACCACCCGCCGACACCCCTCGTCAACCGCAAGGATGCCGTCGCCTTCCCGCTTCGTTTCCCCCAAAAAATCGGACCGAAATAGGCATGTGTCTCATTCTTGCCGCAGAAGCGCTGGAGATACAGGATCAACTTATTGTCCGTCACCCGATCATGCTTATTCCTCGTCCTCTTCCCATCGTTTTCAAAATCCTTCATCATCCGCCGATAGACGCCGCTGTTCTGCAAATAGACGGCCTCCCCCAGATCGGCTCGCAGGAAAATCCCGTGGAGCGCCTTCTGTTTGTCCGACAATTCATCGCGGAATATACGGGCGATCTTCTCCTCGTCGACACAAGAAGCCGCCCCCCGTATCCCCTCCCACGCGCGATAGGTTTTATCGAATGAAAACCGCTCCATCAACTCATACTCCATCCCGGTCGTGCGCACCACGAATTCGGGCATGAAGCTCCACCGGGATTTCATGGGCGGCCCCAGACACGAACCGAAACCATCGAATCGCCATCGTAACAACTACCGACTTCAGGACTCATCATGGAGCGGACATCGACATCGATCGTTTCAATCCTTCGCGCTCCCCGTTGTTTCATCCCCGTATCGACGGCCTCCCAGTCCCCTCCCCGGAGACCGCCGGCCCAATCCATCCACACGACGACACCGTCCGCCGGCAGGACGTCCATACCCCAATCCAACACGTTATCGAAGACGCCTCCCCCCGATAACCGATCCAAGAGGCCAGCCGCCACGATCGCGCCGTACTTTTTCCCGAGAGGCTGGCGAATCAACTCATCCAATGGAGTGATCCTCACATTCCCCCAAACCGAGCTGAGCATCAACAAATAGGCTTCGTCGAAATAGTTGTCCGTCAAACTGACGCCATCGACTCCATATCCGCCCAGCCTCAACTCTCCGACGGCCGACACGACATTTTCCCCCAGCAACAGGTATTCCACTCCGACTTCCGGCACCGAGGGATAGACCTTCTTCAGGAGGACCGCCATGAAATCCCGCATCACATACTTCCTCATCTCCGCACGGATCTGGCGCAGTCCAGGTTCCACCACCCGACTGCCGGGAGGAGTCGTCTCCTTAAGGAATCCAGCCAGCGTCCGAAACAGGGACAATCTCTTTCGCAGGGGAATCGAATACTCATTGCCATAATCCGCCAATTCGTTGTAATCCGTCAAGAAACCGTCGGAACCGTCCCATTCCTTCTCTTTCCGGAGCCGCCCGATGAACTCCTCACAGACGCTCCAGGATCGTTGCGGACCCGCCGCCGTTCCCATGTCCTTCAATATCTTGAGAGCCCCCGGCGTCATTTGAACGAACTTAAAATATCGCTGCATGTCGACCGTCTGCTCCACTTCCCGAGAAGAATAGGTGGATGAAGACGAAAAAGAATTGGCGCCATCCTCAGTGTATCGATAACTGTAATGATCTCGCCGGTTCCAAAGAAGGGTCCCGGGATATAAGCCGGTCTGATGAACGATCATTTTTCCGACAGGATGAGAGAGGGCCCAATCCATCATGTTCGCATGTTTCCCCGGACTATCTCCCGGCAGTCCGAACATGAAATGGGTCTGTATCCTGAGCGACGGGGCCTCACGGCCCAGCCGCCCCAAAGTATCCTCCACGCGGCGAAGATGGAAGGAGCGGCCGACGGCCCGATGGATCTCCGGGTCGACGGCCTGTATCCCCAACGACAACTCCATATTCCGCACATTCAAATGCGGCAAAAGTTCGGATGAGATATTCTCGGGGTTTCCGATCATCCGGATCAAGACATCCCGACCACTGGACAATTTTTTAAATTCCCCGAGGAATTCGATCAGATATTCCGGACTCATATAGGGGTCTGCCGCCGAAAGATAAAAATATCCCTTTCCCTTCTTCGCAAGGATATACTCTATCTCGGACAAGATGCGGTGTGTCGAAAAATACCGGGGTTTTTGCCGGCTCCAACTGCAATAGGCGCATCCGATGGGACACCCACGTGCCATTTCGACGATATAGGTCAAGCGGTCGTATTCCGACAAATCGATGCCGCCCGTGAGATAGACCGAAGGAATATCATCCAGGGACCCCGACAAGAGGCGCTGTTCCGTCTTCCGATAACGATTCCCGTCCCAAAACACGACCCCCCGGATCTTCTCACAACAGAGTGCCCCTTGGAGATGCGCCCCCACTATTTCCGAGAACGCTGCTTCCCCCTCGCCTTGCACCGCCACATCGAACCATTTTTCAGTCTCGGTCTCCTCGACTCCCCAGGCACAGGGGCCTCCGATGACGAGCGGGACGCTCCTATTCCGAACCCTCAATGCTTTCGCCACCTTTTTCATCGCAGAGAAATTCCACACATAACATGAAAGACCGACCAAATCCGGATCCAGGGAGACGATCTTTTCGACATACTGATCGATTGAGAGCGGGGCGCTGAAATCATCCTCCACGATCCGGACGTCGCAATCCCCTCCTCCGGGCGCCCGATCCCTCACATAAGCGGCCATGGTTCTCAATCCCATCAAGGGGATCCCGCGACGCGCCCTCGTTCCCGCCAACACCGCCCTGTATTTATTCATCGACCCGATGACTCTCAATCGATTTTCCGCCATCGCACGACCGCCGAACGGGACAAATGAACCGTCGACGGTTCATTTGTCCTTCTCCCACAAGAATGAAGACACCCCCGACGCGACCGGTCGGGAAGCGATATATCTGTACCCCAGGGTTTTCAAAATCTCCGGGAAACGCTGTCCCCCGTCCGCGTAAACCGCGTCCCGCTCCAGAAAAATCATCGAACCTCCGACCGCCAGTCCGTTCACTTTATCGACCGATCGGGGATCCCGGGACAATCTCTCCCACATCTCCTCAAAAATGACGGTCCGCCGGTTCTCTTCGGGAAGCGCGGCTCCGAGGGCCGCATAATCCAGGACACGGACCGCATCCCATTGACGGCTATACGCCAATTGCAGTATCGACTGATGGGCCTTTTCCGTCAGATCCAATCCCCGCAACGTCCACCCCTCGCCGTTCAAAATCTCCACTGTCCTCACCAGGTCACTCCCCACCAACAGGGCCGCAGGAACCCCCGTCTCCCCTTCCGCAATCTTCTTAAGATACCCCGGCAATTCCATCAACCACTCGTAACGACGCCGCTGTCGATCGATGATCGCCCGCCAATGGCCCGGCGGCAAACCGAACTCCCCTTCAAGAGACTCGCCATACCCCTTCAGTCCCTTGAGAACTTCCACCCGCTCCTCCAGGGTGAACGTATTCTCTCCCCCATAATAAAGGCCCCTCCGGCTCCAGTCCATCTCCCGTCGCCGGTCGAGGCTTTCGCTCATATTTCCCCGCTCTCCGGTCAGATATTCTTTTAATTTTTGATACAGGACCACGTTGGCGTTCCGAATTCGTCCCGACAGGGCTCGTCCCCATCCCGCCAGCAACGACCTTACGACGGGAATCGTCCTAAACAGATCGATGTATAACCCAAGTTCCTGGGCTCGATCCAGATCCCCTCTGGAGAAGGTGGGGGTCTCCATGACCTGGTTGAACAAACGCGGTTCATATTTCAATCCATATTCGTCGCGCTTTTCCCACAGTTCCGTTCCGGGCAGCAACCATGTCCGATACACGATGATCTGGTTCACATCGAACGACAGACACCAATCCAGCATGTCGATGAACGCCTCGTAAGTGTCTTTCGGCAACCCGAGCATGATCTGAAGCGAGATATCGGCCCGGGTCAGCTTCGGCAACAGCCGTGACAGTTTCGTCTCTG
This sequence comes from Elusimicrobiota bacterium, assembly GCA_022709755.1. Lineage (GTDB taxonomy): Bacteria > Elusimicrobiota > Elusimicrobia > FEN-1173 > JAKLIF01 > JAKLIF01. The sequence continues at coordinate 71,238 of JAKLIF010000009.1, forward strand.
CTTGCGCCTTGTCGAAACGGCGGGAGATGACCCGCAGCACTTCTGGATTGATGTTTTGAATGCCGAACGCGAGACGGATCCGAGGGGAATCCATCCAAGCGGTCATCTCCTCCTTCAAATGGAAGAGGTTCCCGGTCAGAGCCAGGACGACGTTCTTATCAGGGGCCAGCGTCGCAAAGCGGTCGAGGATGGACTTAAAATACTCCCCGTTCATGAACGGATCCGAATCGATGACGGTGATAAATCCCTTCCCCCGTTCGCGCAGGACATGTTCCATCTCCGCCATCACTCTGTCACCCGAAAAATATCTGGGGCGCTGACCATTGCCGGGACGCTGACAGAACGCGCATGAAAAGGGGCATCCCCTGGACGTCTGGATGAAGTTGGAGACGGACCGGGCTTTTTTCAGGTCGATCCCCCCGTCGAGATAGGGAGATGGGATGTCATCCAGAGTCCCGATCGGAGGGCGCGCAGGCGACTCGATGATCCGGTTGCCTTTCCGATACGCCAATCCGGCGACCGACGACTCGTCCTCGTCGTCCCCCCACCGCCGGAGCAGTTCCGCGAAGGTCACCTCTCCCTCTCCGCGCACGACCACATCGGCCCAGGGCGTCTCCCTCAAAACGGCGGCGGCGTCATAGTCGACATTCGGCCCCCCCAATACGATCTTGGCCGTCGCGTTTCGATCGCGCACGAGTCGACCGACGGCGTCCACTCCCGGCATGTTCCCGATATAGCATGAAAACCCGATGATATCGCCGCCCTTCAACACATCCGCCACCCGCTCCACCTCTCCATCGCGGCGGCAGGAGAATTCCTCGACGACGATTTCATAACGGGCCCTGATGCGTTCGTCGGACATCGCGTAGGCGCGCAGATAGGCCAAGCTGAGGAATGGAGGCCAATGATCCCCCGAATACATGCCGACCAAAAACACCTTTTTACGCCGGGGCGGCCCCTGTCGGCGCGCTCCTTCCCGTTTCGTCATGCCGGATATCTCATCCTTTCACTTTTCGCAACAGCCTATCAGCCATAACTGTTCCCGCCATCAACTCTTCTGGAGGATACGCATCACCGGAGCAGGACCGTCTCCCGCTGAATCCCCCCGAAAGCGGTCATTCTTGACATCGATATATCCGCTCTCCGACAGGCGATCCTCGATCCCCGATCTCTGTCCCGTCACGTTACTGTCCCGAATAAAAACAACAGTCCCTTGCGCTACCAGATTGGCATCGATATAGGCCTTTATCCCGTCCATCCACGCTTTCTCGCCATAATCCCGTCCCGTCAGATCCACCAGGATCAAGTCCCGAAGGCCCTCCGACCGTAGAGTCGGCAGATCCGCGGCACAGACCACGCGGACTTTATCCCAATGGCGGCTCAGGATCAGAGCTCTGGTGGCATAATAGGGACGGTCAGTCGTATCGATCCCCTCGATACCGAGACCTTCATCCCCCAATTGATCTATGACCGGGTAGATGTCCGCGCCCAGGAATACGGGTCGTGAAACGGAGGAGCCCTCCTCGGGCCCCTTCCAGCCGGAGAGAATACTCCGCACCCAGTCGGGCCGACGATGGTTCCACTCATACCGTTTTCTCTCGATCTTGATCGATTCTTCTATCGAAGGCCAGTGGGCCTCCGACTGATGCCGGATCAGCAGGAGACGGGCGTATTCAGACAGTTCCTTCAGCAGCGCTATCCGCAAATCATGCTCCAGTGTCGCTTCGTTTCCCCAATAAACTCCCCGCCGGCTCCAATCCATCGCATGATCCAGAGACAACCGCTCCGCCACCGGTGACCCGGGACGCATCGTGTATTCCAAAAATTGTTCGTACACGGCCAGATAGGAGTGTTCCATCCGTCCTTCCAATATCCCGCCCAATTCCCCCAGGATCCGTTTAACCATGGGCAGGGTGCGGAAAAGATTGATATAGGTGCCGACACGGAACGCCTGATCCATCTCCTTTCGAGGGAAAGTGGCGGTCTCATATATCTCATTCAGTGATTTCGGTTCGTGTTGGAGCCCGTAATCCCCACGAATATCCCACATCCCGCTCCCGGGCAGGAGATTCGTCCTAAACACGGACACCTCCGGCATTCTCCATGACAAACCCCAATTGAGGCTCTGGCGAAAACCTTCGGGAGTATCCCCCGGCAACCCGAGCATGAAATGAAGTATCTTCAGGCTCTTGGGAGATTGCTCGTCGATTTTCCGCAACACTGCCTCGGTTTTTCCCTTGTCGAAACCGCGCGTCACGATCTTCAGACATTCCTTATTGGTGCTTTGGATGCCCAACGCGAGGATGATCTGAGGGGAATCCGTGGCAGGCAACAAACCGTCCTTGATATGGATGGGGTTCCCGTTCGCCAACAGGAGCGCGTTCCTCCCTTTCGCCATCGACAAAAATCCGCTCAATATCTTTCGATAGTGGCTCTCGTTCATGAACGGATCCGCTTCGATCAACACGAAAACCCCCTTCCCTCTCTTCCGGAGGATATATCTCATCTCCTCCGTTACCCTGTCGATCGGAAAATAGCGGGGTTTATGACGTTGACCGGGGCGCTGACAATATTTACATGAGAACGGACAGCCCCTGGAAACCTCGATAAAGTTGAAGACCGTTCCCACGTGATCCAAATCGATCACCCCGGTCAGATAGGGGGACGGAAAACGGGACATATCGTCAGGGATCGGACGGTCCTCCGTCGACCGGACATCCTCTCCATCACGAAAAGTCAGTCCCTTGATCGCGCTCAGTCCCCCGGATCCCATCCTCGCTTTGATCAGTTCCAAAAACGTCTCTTCTCCATCCCCCCTCACCACCATATCCGCCCACGGCGAATTCCCCAGCACCCCGGCGGGATCCGCATAGGCACTGGGGCCGCCTAGCACGATCTCGGGAGAATCGGGACTCGCTCCCAACAGCCGCCCCACGGTTTGGACCTCGTCCATATTCCAGATATAGCACGTGAACCCGATCAGATCCGGCTTCTCCGCCATCACCCCGGACACGATTGATGCGGGACCGGTATCCTTATCATAAAAATATTCCTTGATGACGATCTCGCATCCGTCCCGCACCGCCGCATCGGCCATGGCGTACGCCTTCAAACTGGGCAAACTCAGGAAGAGATGCCCGCGTTGGGTCTGGATCCCGACCAACACGATCTTCATCTTCCGCAAGTTCATGCGGCCCCCCCCCGACTCCACACGTCGGCCGACACCTGTTTCCCGGCGGATTCGCCGATCACGGCTCTCTCCACCCGATGAAATCCCAGGCGACCGACTATTTCCTCAGACTCGTTCTCTGGCGCCGGATCATCCGGGCCGATGAAAGCCAAGCATCCCCCGGAGGACAAGACATCCCCCACGGACGCCAAAGTTTCCCGAAGGGACCTATCCCGTTTGAGTCGCTCCGCCATCCCCTCGACGATGACCGCTGGATACCGTTCGGATCCGAGCCCCTTGGCCAACTCCTCATAACCCCGCACACGGACGGCATCCCATTCGCGGCTCAGCGTCAACTGCCGTATCGAGTAATAGGGCCTGGCCGTGACGTCGATGGCCTTCAGCTTCCATCCGTCCTCATTCATCGTTTCGACGGAAGGGACCAGGTCCTCTCCGATCAATAGCGCTTCCCGGATCCCCCGGCCCGAAAGCGCCTCCAGCGCCTTCATCTGGCCGGGGAGCGCGTCCCGCCATTCATATCGTTGGATCTCATCCTCGCACCGCCGTTCCCAATCTCCGCGAACCCGCCCCTTCAAAACATAGCGGTCTTCAACCTCCCGGAGGAATGTCTTAATCCCCCGGATCACGGCCACTCGTTCCTCTCTGGACAGGGTCCATTCGCTGTAAAAATAAAGTCCTCTCCTGTTCCATTCCATCTCATGACGACGGTCCAGGCGTTCCTTCAGATAAACATCCCGCCCTCGAAGACTCGCCAGGAGCTCGGCATAAAGACGCACATGAGAGTTCCGCTCCCGATCCGACAGGGCATGACCCCATTCCGTCACCAAGGACCGCACCAAAGGCAGTGTCCGCAACAAGTTGACATACATGGCCAGTTCCTGGGCGGATTCGATCTCTTCCTTGCTGAACGTCGGGGTGGATAAAACCTGGTTGATCAGGCGGGGGTCATAGGTCAATCCCAGGACCTCCTTTTCATTCCACAGTTCCGTCCCCGGATAGATCTGGGTCCGATAGGTGATGACCTGCGTTTCCCCGAAAGACACCGCCCAATTCAGACTGGTGAGATAAGACTCCGGGGTGTCCTTCGGGAGAGGCAACATCAGGTTGATCACCTTCGCCGACAAGGAGCCCTGTTTTTCCAGCGCCGACAGATTCCGGTCCGTCTTGTCACGGTCGAAACCGCGGGAGACCGTCTTCAACACATCCTTGTGGATGCTCTGAACACCGAACGCCATGAACAGTTGAGGGGAATTCAATAAGGTCCGGAGGTCGTCATCCACATGGGTCACCTCCCCGTTGAAAGCCAAGATCACGTTCTTCCCTTCCGCCACGGCATTGAACGACCTCAAGCACCGATCCATCAGGAGCTGTTCCATGAAGGGATCCGCGTTGATGACCACCAACACCGCTTTTCCCTTGATAGAGATGATCCGTTTCATATCCGCGACCACCCGTTCCGTCGGGAAATAGCGGGGCTTATGACGGTCGACGGATCTCTGGCAGAACTTACAGGAATACGGGCACCCGCGGGCGAACTCCACATAAGAGAACACGCTGGAGGTCTTCCCGACGTCGATCGCCCCGGTCATATAAGGAGAAGGGATCACGCTCAAGTCCTCCATCAAAGGCCGGTCGGAGGTGACTTCGATCTTTCCATTCCGCCGATACGTCAATCCGGCCACGGCGCCCCATTCCCGTCCGCTCAACCAGGCTTTCAGCAGTTCCAGGAACGTCTCTTCCCCTTCCCCGCGAACAACGACATCCGCCCAAGCCTGAGCCGCCAACGGCTGCCCTCCCAGGTCGTATTCCGCGCTGGGTCCTCCCAGAACGATTTTCGTCGAGGGGGCGATCCGTTTCAGTTCCCGGGCCACGTCTATCACTCCCTCGATGTTCCATATATAACACGCAAACCCCACGACATCGGGCCGTTCGCGCGATAAAGCGCCCACGATGTCCTTCAGGTTCTTGTCTTTCCGATAACAGAACTCCTGTATCGATATATCGCACCGGGACGCGACCATCTCATCGGTTCCGGAAAAAGCCTTCAAATTGGCCAGACTGAGGAAAGGATGCCAAGGGTCATGGGGTTGAACGCCGCACAAGACGATCTTCATTCGTTTTTCAGTCATGCTCAATGATCCCTCTGCCAACATCGAGCAAAAACAGGGATCCCCGACAGGGAGCCCACTTCCATTCGTCCGGCCTCCAAATACCCCAACCCCTTCAACACGTGCTCGAGTCGCCCGTTCCCCGTGAGATCATCGCCGTCACGTTCCAGGAACATGATCATGGCTCGGGGCTCCGCATAACGATCAAGATGGTTCATCTTATCTTCCAGACGGGCGTCCTGACACAAGGTCCCCCACATCCGCTCAAAAACAAGTTTTTGAAATCCCTTCCAGGGGGCTTGGGAGAGCGAATCGTACGAGGCGACCCGGATCCTGTCCCATTCCGCACTCAACGTCAGTTGCTGGATGGACTGACAGGCGCGTTCCGTCACATCCACTCCATGCAGGCGCCATCCCGCGCCGTTCAATCCCTCGATGACGCCCACGATGTCCCTCCCGACCAAAACGCCATTCTTCCGGTCCCCCTCGGTCTTCAGCGCTTGTTTCAGATATCCTTCCAGATGATCCAGCCACTCATACCGCTCCATCGCCGTCCGGATCCGGCCTCCCCAATCCCCGTCGGACGGGAACTCCGGCGAGATGATTTCCAAATATTCCCCCAAAGACTCCAACAGGGCCAAGCGATCCTCTTTGGCCAACATGAACTCGTTATCCCAGTAGAGTCCCCGGCGGCTCCAATCCACGGAGTTCTTCATATCCAATCGTTCCCTCAAATACTCATCCTGATCCGTCACCCACTCGATAAAACGTTCGGCCGCCGTCACGAACGGGGCCTCCGCGCTTCCCGACAAAGAGTGGCCGTATCTCCAAAAGAAATCCCTGATCAGAGGGACCGTCCGCAACGCATTGATCCTGGTCACAAGCTCATGCGCCGCATTCAGTTCTTCATTCGACAAGGTGGGGGTTGAGACCAACAGATTCATCTGTTCCGGATTATATTCCAATCCGTATTCCCGGCTCTTCAGCCACAATTCAGTGCCGGGAAGGACCAATGTCCTGAACAAGATGATATGGTGCGGATTGACCGACAGGCACCACTCGACCGTCGACCGGAAGGATTTCCAATCATCCCGGGGAAGGCCGATGATGACATGCAATATGATCTTCGCCAGAGGCGCTTTTTCCCTCAATTTCAATGCGGTGGCTCGCGCCCGAGTCGCATCGAATTGCCGGTTCGCTCCCGCCAACACCTGCGGATCGGTGCTTTGTATTCCCAAGGCGATGACGATCTGCGGGGAATTCAGCGGTTCGATCAGATCGTCCTTGAGATGCATGACGTCCCCGTTGAACGACAACAGGGCGTTCTTCCCCTCAGAAAGCCTGTAAAAGTTCATCAACAGGCGCTTCGTCCGGTCCGTCCTCATAAAAGGATCGGCATCGCTGAGAACCAGCATCCCTTTGCCTCTCTTGCGAAGGATGTGATCCATCTCCGCCTCTATTCTCTCCAACGAGAACAGCCGCGCCCGTTGCTGCAAATTCGGCCTTTTGCAATAACTGCACGAAAAGGGACATCCCCGGGACACCTCGACATAGTTATTGGTGGTCTCCACCTTCTCCAGATCGATCATCCCCGACAGGTAGGGGGACGGGATACGGTCCAGTTCGCCCAACAACGCCCGATCTTCCGTCGATTGGACCTCCTCCCCTTCACGAAATGTAATCCCCTCGACGCCCGACAACGGGGCCCCGTCCTCCCAAGCCCTCACCAATTCGCTGAAGGTGATCTCCCCCTCCCCTCGGACGACGACATCCGCCCAATCCAGATACCGTTCGGGACCGCACGACTCGTCATAGACGTTCGGTCCTCCCAAAACGATCTTGACCCGGTCATCCCGACGCCGCAGTTCACGTCCGATGGATTCAACCCCCGACATGTTCCACACATAACAGGTGAAACCGATCACGTCGGCCCCCTGATCCTTCAACGCATTCAAGATCTCCTCGTCATCCCCGCCACCCCGGTAGTGATACTCAAGAACCCGGATATCCGATTTCACCCGAACCCCCTCGCCTCCCTTCGCGTATGATTGGAGGTTGTAGAGACTCAGGAAGGGGTATCCGCGATACGTCTGGATCCCGACCAGCAGCACTTTCATCCGTCGATCCGCCGTCACGGAGAGACCTTTCTCCAACATTTCGCCGCGATCTTTTCCGATCCGATGTCCCCGACCTCATGACGACCAGACTCCACATAACCCATTCTTTCCAATAATCTCCCCAGGCGGCCGCCATCAGACGGATCAGCCGCCGCTTCATCCAAAAACGTGATAGACTCCATCCCCTCCATGAGCCCCCTCAAGGTCTGTTCCGCCCGTTCATCCCCGTTCAACGTATTCCACATCCGTTCCAGAACGACCGATCTCACTCCTTCGTTTCGCATCTCCCGCAATTCCTCGTAGGAAGCCACCCGGACCTTGTCCCATTCCCGGCTCAACGTCAACTGCCGTATCGAATAGTATGGCCTCTTCGTCACATCGATCCCTCTCAATCCCCACCCCTCTCCGTTCAGTTCCTCCACGACACCGACAATATCGCTCCCCAACAACAACGCGTCCCGGACCCCGGCGATCTTTCCGTCGAGTTTCCTCATATAACCGCTCAGATTCGCCAACCATTCGTATCGCCGGATCTCGTCGCCGGTCCGGTTCTCCAGATCATCCGCCCGAGGGAGATCATGGTCCCGTCCGACCTCTTTCAGATAGGCCGCCAATCCCTTCAAAACCGCCACCCGTTCCTCTTTCTCGAGGGTGAATTCATTGTCCCAGAACAATCCCCGACGGCTCCATTCCATGGATCGGCCCCGATCCAGACGCCCCCTCAGAGTCCCGTCATGGTCCCGCAACCATCCCATGAAAGCCCGGTGGACATGGACCTGCGCTCCGTCCACTGTCCCCTTCAACAACTCGCCATAGGACCACAACAAGTCTCGCACCAAGGGCATCGTCCGCAACAAAACGATGTCCGTCGCCAATTCCTGCATCCGGTTCATCTCGATATCCGAAAAAGTCGGCGTCTCCAGGATCTGATTGAGCAGAGAGGGGTCGTATTTCAAACCGAGGGATTCCCGCTCGTTCCACAGCCCCGTCCCCGGCAAAAGGAACGTGCGGTAAACGGTGATTTGATCCACATGGAGAGACAGGCACCAATCCAGAGTATGTAAAAACGATCGCGGCGTATCCTTTGGCAAACCCAACATGATCTGCAACGCGATCTTCGCCTTCGGCGCCAGCGACTGCAATTTCTTTAAATTCGTCTCCACCCGCTCCAGGTCGAACTGGCGGTCGATGGCTTTCAAGACCTCTCCATCCGTGCTCTGAACCCCGAACGCCAGCAGCACCTTGGGACTGTCCAGACTCCCGACCATCCCCTCTTTCAGATGGACCACATTCCCGTTCAACTCACAAACAATGTTCTTCCCCTTTGCCAATTCATGGAAATGATCCATCACGCGGCGGAGCACCTCGGCCCCCTGGAAGGGATTGGTATCCAACAACTGCAGCGAGCCCTTCCCCCTTCTCCTGACGATGTAATCCATCTCCTGCCGTATCTTTTCCACGGGAAAATATCGCAATGTCTGACGGGATCCGTGCTGACAGTATCGACAACCATAAGGGCATCCTCTGGACACCTCCACATAGTTCACCACCGTGTTGACGGTCCGCAAATCGATCAGGTTCATCAGGTAGGGCGACGGGATACGCCCCAAGTCCTCCAGCGGAGGGCGGTCCTCCGTCCGCCGTATTTCACCCTTCTCGCGGTAGGTGACCCCTCGCACGTCCCGATAGCCGTCCCCTCCTCCCCGCCACACCGCCAACAACTCCAAAAAAGTCTCTTCCCCTTCCCCCCGGACGACAAGATCCGCCCATTCATTTTCCCGGAGCGTCTCCCGGTCGATGTCCCCCACGTTCGGACCGCCCAAAATGATCGTGACCTGAGGGACCCGTCGTTTCAATTCCCGGCCCACAGCCGCGACACCGACCCAATTCCACACAAAGCACGTGAACCCGACCACCCGTGGATCCTGGGCTTGGATCCGGTCCACCAAGGAAGGAACGTCCGCCTCCGTCCGATAGGCACAATCGAGGATGACGATGTCTGTCCCGTCACGGACCTTCGGATCGGCCAAGGCGCAGGCTTTCAGGTTCGCCAAACCCAAAAAAGGGCGGGGCCACCGCACTTGAACAGCGGCCAGAACGATCTTCATTTTTTCAGAAGCAATATCCATTTTCATATTGTAAAATAGGCGGATTAAAAGGTTCACCCTCCGACGATTAATTATATGACAAATTTGACGTATTGTCCGGCGCTCTCAGTGTCTTATGCCCTCAAGTGGGCCCTGATGCATAACGACGCCTACATCTTCTACAAGAACAACTGCGCCAATTACGTCTCCCAATGTCTTTTGGCGGGAGGATTGAACCTGGCGGCCAGCGGCCACAAGGTGGACAGCAAGGGTTCCATCTATTACGTCCGGCGGCTTTTCGAAGCCCTGAGCGTCTTGGGACTGTCGACACTCGCCATCAACGAGATCCCGGACGAATTAGCCCCCGGCGACCTCATCTTCTTCGGTTGCCGTCACGAAGAGGCGCGCAATTTCGATGCCGGCAACGAATTCCAACACATCGGCATCATCACGATGGGCCGGGGAGAAGGGGCCCGACTCTGCAGTCAGACAGAAGCGCGTTTAAACTGGCCCATCGAGAAATGCTATCCGTCTTTTTTTCCGAAAGCGCGTTTCTGCCGCATCGACGTGACAGCCCCCCGGATTGAACTCCAAACGCCGGAAGGGACTCCGGTCGACGTTTCAAAACCCATCGCCCAAAAGAACATCATTCTTTCGGTCACCGACGACCGGTCCGGGCTCAAGAGCGTGGTCATGACGGAGGCCGGGATCCAACAGACCCGATCGCTGGACAAGATCCAAGGCAAAACGACGAGGCGGCCCCTCCGACTCGACAAAGGCCGCTATCGGGTCGAAGCGTCGGACGACGCGAACAACAAATCTTATTTGGATTTTGAAATAGGGATTTAAACCGACGCGGCCCAACCGAGCACGGCATCCATGACCGCGGCACGCACATCCATCAGCGCGTTCTTCCCCGAGAACCGGGGAGCCGCATAAACCCGGTTCGACAGAAAGACCGCCATCACATCATATTCGGGGTCGATGACCATCATCGTCCCCGTGTATCCCAGATGACCGTAGGCCCGAGGGGAGGCGCGGTCGCTCATCCACCTTCGGACGCCTATTTTCCAACCATAACCGACGGATTCGCCGAGATTATCGCGATCGAATCGGCTCGATACAGCCCGCCCATGAAGTCTTTCGTCGAACAAACCGCGTCCGCTCTCGCGCCAACGGGCCGCAAGGCGGCAGACATCCCGGGCCGAGGCGAAGAGGCCGGCATGTCCGGCGACACCCCCCATCACCCAAGCCACATCGTCATGAACCTCACCGACGACGCGCTTTTCGTCACGGCCGAACCGCCAGACCGACGCGCCGGCGACGGAGGCCCCCTTCGCCGGATTGTATCGGACCGCCGCACACCCCAGATCGCCCCGCGCCATCGTCTCGACCGCCTGAGAGAGGGGTTGCCCGGTGATCTTCTCTATGATCAACCCCAACAAGATATGGTCGTTATCGTTATAAAACGACCGGCTGCCCGGTTTAAAAGCCCGCGCCGATCCGCGCAGAAGACGAACCACCTCCGCCCGATCACGGCCGAACAATTCCGTGTGTTCATACAGGGGGACCGTCAATCCGCCGCTATGCGTCAGCAGGTGATGGACCCGCACATCCGACCCCTCGAAATCCGCCAGATACGCGCCGATCGATTCCTCCAGATCCAGTCGCCCGTTCGACACCAGTCTCAACGCCAAGGTCGTCACGAACATCTTCGTCAGGGAAGCCAGGTCATACAGAGTCTCTCCGGTCACGGGCCCGTCGGCGGCCGTCCCCAAAGTCCCGTATGCTTTGTCGAGGACCACGCCTCCCCTCACAGAGACAACGACCTGCCCCCCGGGAAACAGCCCCGAGGAGATCGCAGAACCCATGACACCCGCTATCCGCTCCGTCAACGGTCCGTTCATCGACTCAACGCGATCACCTTTTCCACGAAATGGGCCATATCGAAATTCCGTTCCGCCAAACGGCGGCATTGAGCCCCGTCGGTGGACAGCATCTGGGCGACGTCCTCGCCCAACACATCCACGGACCGTTCCGAGTGAAACCCCGTGATATTGGTCCGGATCAGCTCCGGCAGAGCGGCCTCCGTGACGGGCCCGCCGTATCCCAATCCCGCCGAGATCGCCGGGATCCCACAGGCCATGGCCTCCATCACGCCCCGGGCGGAGGAAACGACCAGATCGAACCCCGGCAGGAAATTCTGAATGCATTGACACGGAATATAGTTGACCAGCGTGATCTTCTCCCCGCACTCGTCGCTCAACTCCCAAAAACCTTCCCCGTCACCCAACACCGTCAGATCGACATCCTGTTTCAACAAAGCTCGGACAACATCCATCATGGTCTTCTTCTTGCGGCCTTCCAGACGGGAATACACCAGGATCCGGGGCCGGCGAGCGCCCCGCCCCCCGGCCGGGACCGGTTGAAACCGCCGGAGATCGACGCCTTGGTGGATCATCCGGAGCTTCCCCTCGGGGATCGATCTCTTCTGATACCGGTAAGCCGATTCCGATAGACAGACGAAGAAGGGACAGCGATCGAACGGATAGGCCCCCAGGGCATCATGGACGATCTTCACCGTCGGCGCCGAAAAATCGTATGTCGTCCACACCTCCTCCGCGATCACGTCCAGGACGACCCTCTCCGATCGACGGGCCTTCTCGTTGAGCTGACGGAGATCGCCGATCCGGCAACGCTCCCTCAAGGGCTGGACCAACGCGAACTGCTCGGGAGCATCGACCAACAGTTCGACCTCATGCCCCTGGCGATGGGCGACCGACACGAAATCATAGATGAAGCTCTGCTGGCCGTACGTCTGATATCTCCCCGCCAGACGGAACTGGCCCTGGTAGAGCGTATTGTCCGCGACAGACACCACGTAGAGCACTTTCATATCACTCCTCCGATCGATTCAATCCGCAACTCACCCGGAATTCACAGGTGTAACGGCCTCTGTCATCCCGAAGCCACAGGTGGTCCGGATCGGGAACCATCTCCGTCACAAGGATCTCCCGGGCCGGACGGATCAGGCGCGCGACGGCCTCGATCAGGAAATAATTCCCGAAATCGAGGAAGACCGGCTTGTCCTCCTGATTGACCTTCACAAAAACATATCGAGGCATACGATGATCCCGCTGGAACCGGATGAATTCCGAAAACAGGTCCATCCCCGCCGAATCGAAACGATACCGCTTCAGGTCTTCGTCCGTCAGGAGCCAACGTTCTCTTTCCAACACGATGTTCTCCAACACGATGCGCGGGCAATGTTTCTGAGGGACATACGAATGGGGGAAGATACTGTCCGTGAGTCCCCGCCGTGGGAATCCTTCATAGAAAATATCCATGGGGAAGTAGGTTTGATCTCGCCCGACCCGCTTCAACACCCATCCGTCGGCGTCTTTCTCCAATCTCATCTCCCCCACCGGCACCGTCGCCTCGGGGCCGTTCCCGATATTCGTCATGTGGGCGTCGTGTTCGATCGAGACGAGCCGTTCAAGCCCCTCCCACCGGGCCCGTTGGTCCCGGAGGGCCGACCCTTGAAAAGCGTGGAGCCGGTCTTTTCGGAAATAGGACGCCTCCTGCCGCCGGACCGATTCCATCGACGGGGCGTTCCAGGCAAAGAGTGTCTTCAGGAGGATCGGGTAATTACAGAAATTGACCTCTCCCAGGACCCACTGATAATCCCCCGCATTGACCGCCTCCGGACTCTCGGCGGACAAGAACACGTCGAACGGGACCTGCAAATACTCCAGTCCGGCCTCGCCCTCGTCCTCGATCAGGTCGTCCAGAAAACCGAATTGATCCCACGTCAACCGGCAGACGCCAGTCTTTCGATCGATCACTTTTTCCAATTCGGCCGTGATCCGATCGTGGATCCTCCGGACGCGCAAGGTCCAAGGATTCCCCTTCCACTCGTCGATCTTGCGCCAAACATCCTCCAGCCACAGATCCTTCCCGGGTTTCTCCCGGCGATAAGCCTCCAACGCCGCCATGAGATCGCCGGTTTTCGCGATCGCATGCAGCAAGAACAGCCGCACGTAGATCGACATGCGTTCCGAGAAATCGTCCCGGAGCGCCCGGCCCCACTGCAGCCCCTCCACGCGACGTTCGGCGGCCTCAAAAAAAAGCGTCCTTCCGGTATGGACCCGCCCTTCGCCTTCCCGCCGAGGGGCCGTTCCGGCGAGACGGCGGAATTCCTCCTCGTATTGCTCGATCCGGCGGATCTTCGCCGGGCCGGAAAGCACGGCCAACGCCTCCCCCCATCCCGCCATCTTCGACAAAAGCTCGACCCAATGTCCCCTCGACGGGCAGTCCGCCGGAAGTCGACCGGCCCATTCCGACAAGACGCGGAGCGGATCCGGCCAGCTCCGCAGGATAAGGAGCCTGTCCAGAACGACTCCCTTCCGGACCCATCGGGAGATGACGGGATCGACGTCTCCGGACCCGATCTCCGCCCGGGTCTTGCCTTGAGCGGCCGCCGACAGGACGGTCCGGTCGGGCCCGGTCAGGTCGGAGAACACGGTGTCATGTCCCCTCCGGACCGATCCCCCCTCGATCCTGTATTCCGGGGAAAGTTTCAGCGGGATGTAAGGGCGCACGGAGGGATCCCCGCTCATCAAAGCGGCCAAGTGCTCCACCGCCCAAGTCTCCAGCGTCACCCGTCGTCGGGCGATCCAGGGGGCGGAGCTCATCTTAAACGCGAGCCGATTTCCGGCGTCTTCGGTCATCCGGCCCCAGACCGTCGGGCCGAAAAAAGAGTGCGTCTCGTTCTTGGCGCAAAACCGCTGGAGGTAAAGGACCATTTTCTGTTCCTTCTCCCTCACCTTCCAATTCCGTCCGGAAAGCCCCTTCCCGATCAGCCGGTTGATGTCACTCCAGAGACTGGGATTCTGCAGATAGAGGGCCTCCTGGATGTCCTCTCTTCGGAACACTTGCCACAACTTTTTTTCCTGACGGCCCAATTCATCCTCAAACAAGAGCCTGTCCTTCTCATCGATCGGATGTCGGGCGGATTTTTTCGCCGGACCTGAATGAAAGCGGGCGTACGTCTCGGAAAATGAGAGGGACTCGATCAGTTCGAACTCGATCCCGGTGGACCGCATGAGGAAATGGGGCTGGGCCTTCCATCGTTTCGGGAGGATCGGCTCGGTCGGTCTCTTTTTCATGGTTTTCTGTCGGATGGAACGATGTGATTCTCCGGGGCGGAGGAGGCCGTCGGATCAGGCGTCAAAATAGAGTTCTTTCTCGAAGGGATGAACACGCGCGCGGACGGCCTCCGCCTCACGGGATTTGATGCCGATCCAATGAGACACCATCTCGGACGGGAAGACGTTCTCCGCCTGAAGGAACATCCGGTCAGAGGACAACCTGTCCAAGGCCCCGTCCAAGGTTCGCGGGAGCACCCCGGCCCGCTCCGCCGACGGAGGGGCGAATTCGTCCTTGTCCGTCCGGGAAGAACGCGCCCGAGAGACGCCGTCTCCGCCGGCCATCAGGATGGCCGCCAAGACCAAGTAGGGATTCCCCGCGGCGTCCGGCAATCGGTATTCGATCCGCGTTTGCTTGTCCCCGCAGCACGCCGACGGGATGCGGACAGCCGCCGTCCTGTTTTGAAAACCCCAGAGAGCCCTCTGAGGCACATGCGCGGAAGACATCAGCCTCCCATACGAATTGGTGGTCGAGGCGCAGAAAGCCATCAAGGCCGGGGTATGCCTCAAGATCCCTTCCACAAAACGGTCGGCCGCGCGGCTGAGACCGCCTTTCCTCTGTCGGTCATAAAAAACGTTTCCATTCCCCCTCCACAGACTGATATGGACGTGCAACCCGTTCCCGTTCCGGTCCGGGAATGGCCGCGGCATGAACGTCGCCACCCAACCGGCTTTCTCGGCCAACCGATGAGCGGTCTCACGGACCAGAAGGATCCGATCCGCCAGCGAGACCGGATCCGTCGATTCCAGGACGATCTCCTGCTGGAGCGGCGAATTCGTTTCGACATGATGGCAGGACACCGCGACTCCCATATCGACGAGCGCTTCGGCGATGACGTTCCGGAGCCGTTCAGCGACCCGGATGTGTGACCCGCGTTCGATCGCCGCGATCGACCGGACGGACCTGCCCGGCAACAGATAGAATTCGCATTCCGCCCCCATCCTCACGCGCGACACCCGGGTCCGCCGGATCACCGACCGGACGGCGTTCTGAAGGATGCGGCGGGGAGATTGAGGGAGAGGAGCACGTCGATGGGGATCGCACACGTCACACAACACCCATCCCTCGGGAGTCTCCCGGGTCCGAGGGACGTAAAGGGCCCGCGGATCGGGAACCACTATCAGGTCCGACCGTTCGATGCTGCGATATCCCTGGAAATTCGCTCCATTGACGGAAAGTCCGATGGCCCGGACACGCTCGAGGGCTCTCCGGACGGACTCAGACCGCCTGAGCGGCAAATTCCGATGATACAGGTGCCCGGTCATGTCCGCGAACCCCAGACACAGACTCTTCCTCCTGGTCACAATGGCGCGTCTCCTTTTGTAGGACATCGGTCTCTCCTATCTCCGACACATCTTGAGCAAGGCCGCGGAGAGCCGGCCGGGTCCGTTCCGTATTATATCATCCGCGGGAAGGCCGGTGGAGCGCTCAGTCCGGGCGATGGTTTTCCGGGCCTCGCGATCCGACAATCCGTCCGTGTTCAGCGCGACGGCAACCACCCGGCACCGCTTGTGGTGAGCCAAAAAATCCTCGTGGGAGCGGATCAAATCGGCGAGCGGCGGGAATCTGAATCCGAAACGGTCGGAGGCCTTCAGGATCTTATGGCAGAAAACCATGGCGTCCGGCATGGTCCCATGGAGAAGAGCCGCCGTCACGCCGCTGAACGCCTGATTCGTCAGGGACCCCTGCCCTTCGACGAACACGCAGTCGTTCCGACGGGCCTCCCGATCGATCATGGATTCCACGGCGCCCGCCATGAAATCCCCCGGAACCGCGTCGATGCAGACGCCGCCCCCTTTGATCAGAATCCCCGTCTGCCCCGTCGCCACAAAACCCGCCCGGAATCCCCTCCGGAGGAATGCCCGGCGTAACTCCAGCGCCGTCGTCATCTTCCCCACGTTGGAATGACTGCCGACCGTCAGGATCGTGACAGCCTTTCTCTTCAACCAAGATCCACGGGACATGGTCAATCCTTCCGGCGGCTTACGGAGATCGATGAGGCGGCAATGATTTTTATGAGCCAGAGCGCGCCACTCGCGATCGTCCGACAGATTGTCATGGAGACCGCTGATGATGTTGAGCCCACGCCGGAGCGATTCGCGGATAAAGGGCCTCCAGTCCGACGGGAAACGCCCCCCGAAAGGGGAGATCCCCAGCAAAACATGATCCGGTCCGAGAGCCATCGCTTCCGACAGGCGAGCCACGATCGGGAGCCCCTTGCCGAACCCGAGCACCTGACGAGTGGTCTTCCCCGCCTGTTCCCGATCCAGGACCCCGACGACGTTATCCATATACCGGATCGCCCCGACTCCCGTCTTGCACTCATCGGCGCTAAAACAGCGGTCCGCCAGGACCAAGATCCCGCCCCGTTTCCAAACGCCTGAACTTTTCATTTTCATATCAGTATTTCAGCAATTCCAAAACCCGATGAACAGACTGGTAAGCCTCTTTTTTAATCTCCGCGGCCTGACGGTCATTTCCGGACCCGATGAAATCGACGACCCCCCGTGGCCCCCGCGCCTCCTCATGTCCGAACGCCTCCGCCAAATGAGCGACGGCCTCCCGGACCACCTCGACCCCGAGGGTCTTTCCCACCCGACGGGCCACCTCTTCCGGGCCGGTCCCGTAATATCGGCAAAGGGAATAGACGTCATAAGGGTCCCGCGGTTTCGAGCGGCGCGCGATATGGAATCCCCGTTCACAAAGACACCCCACGATATCGGAGGAGACGACTTCGGCCTCGCGCTGTTCCGTCGAATCCGGCAGCCGTTCGCGCAACGCGATCCGCTCGTTCATCCCCTCAAAAGCCAACCGGTTGACCGGATAGAGCAAGTCCCGAGGAGACGGCCAATCCAGTTCGACCATGACGGTGGACCCTTCGAAAGCTCGTCTCAAAAAATAGTTATTATGCTGCCGCTCCGTGACGGCATAACCCCGACGGACCAAGCGATCGATCAATCCCTCAAAGGTTCTCAGGTCCACTTTCAATGAATTCACGTTCAAATCGATGTCCCTCCCGCCGACCGACACAAAACCCGGATCTTCGGCGTGTTTCTCCAAAAGGAGGCTCACGGCCCAACCACAGGTCAGGAATACATCCGGCCCGTGCTCGTCCAAGACATGCAGGATCTCGACCAGCGTCCGGCGACACGCGACCTTCTGCTCATCCCCCCCATAGGAAGCGATTCGTCCGCCGACGGCAAGTCCATCGGACGGACCGATCACGCGCGCGTCCCCACCGCCCGAGGAGACGGACGATCCCGCCTTTGAACCCGAGCGGGATATCCGCCCCGAGACTCCGGCCCGCAGAAATACGCCAGCGCCCGAGATGGATTGCCCCGTGAAAACGAAATCCGCCCGAGGAGAACACGCGATGCCCTGCGGGTTCCGATAAATCTCCGTATCCCGCACCACAGGGACCCCCGACAGGATGTGAATGCCATAGGCCGCGTTCTCGCGGACAGACCCTCGGGCCAGCCGGCACTCACCGCCCTCGATCAGAACGCCCACGCGGTTACCTGACACATCGAATCGATCCATCTCCAAGCGGGCCTTCTGTTCGATCATGACCCCGAATTGCCCGTTCGAACAGGCGCGGAGGATATCCGCCGACAACTCACCGTCTCCACCGACCCGGACTCCATCCAATCGATTGAAACAAACGCTCACATCCTCGCAACGGACTTGAGAACGCCCCGTGATCCGGATGCCATAACCGTTCCCATCGCATTGGACCCGTTCCAAACGGGCTTTCAATCTCTCGTCGGCCACCAATCCGCTCCACGTGTTGTCCGAAAAACGGCTGTCCGTCAGAGAGACATCGGCGTCCCCTTTTCCTTTCAAGCCGATCTGAAAACCGGAAAGGTCCAACCGGCGGGCCCGCAGATTCGCTTTTTCCTCCACCCACAACCCGGTCTCATCCTCTTTCCCCGTCATCACCATATGATCGATGACGGTCCGGCTCTCCCCCAGGAGTTCAATCCCCCTGGAAGCGCCGCCCGAAAAGACTCCTCGCACCGGATCCCCCGGGGTTCCGCGGACGGTGAGACGCCCCAGCACGTGGAGGCTGGGGGAACCGTCTTTCTCCTCGGCCAAAAGAGTGTTCTTCCTGAATATCCAAGAATTCCGATCTCCCCATCGCACCCGCGTCCCCGGCGACAACTCCAACGAGACGTCCCGAGGAACCACGGTATCCCCCTCGAGGACGACGCTTCCGTTCCAAGTCTCGTTTCCCTTCATCACACCGCCCAAGCAGCGCGTGTTCTTCTTCTGTAAAGGAATGTCTTTCCGCCCGACGATCGATTCGCCGCCCTCGCCGTCCCGGACGCGTTTCAACCAGATGCCGTCCTCGCACTGAAAATCCCATTTATGGTTCCGGCTGACCCGGCACAGATCCAGCCGGTATTGAGCCGGCGCATTTCCGAGGAATCCCACTCCATTCTCGATCAACCGGCAGTTCGACAGGACCGCTTCGCCGGCGCACGCCATCACGGCCGTGCCATTCCCCTCGAAAACACATTCCTGAATCCGAAGGGTCCCCTTCCCGACCTCCAATCCCCTGGCATTTTTCACAAACCGTCCGGACCGACAAGTCAGATCCGTCTCCTGATCCATGCGGATACCCCCCAACCGTCCATCGGAGATATCGCACCCGAAAATGCTGGCCCGGGCGGCGTCTTCCATGAACACCCCCCAACAGCATCGGCTGATTTTCAGGTCCTCGCAGACGCACCGGCTTTCGTGTTGAAGACGGACCGCTTCCTGGGGACAATCGGATATCTCGATACCCTTCAGATGAGCCCTGGCGCCCATAGCCACGATGACGCCGTTCGTACAGTCGGACACCGCCCCTCTTTCGGCGGAGAAACGGCTCTTCTGACCGGACCGCAAGGCCGTCTCGAATCCGCGCACATGGAAATCGCGACAGTCCACGGAAGAGGCGCCGAGGGAATGCACCGCTCTCCCCCCGCCGGACCCTTCCATGTCGAAATGGCTCATCCGCACGGAGGACTTTTCCAGGGGAATGACGGCGGCACCGGACCGCCCTCGGACATGGAACCGGATCTTATGGGAGGGATTCCCCTCGACGAGGAAACGGCCGAGCACGCACAGGGAAGACGACTGCCCCTCGGGATCCGAATCCCGGACAAACCCGGCCTGTTCACACGTCCAACGGCGTTGGTCCCCGATCTCGATGACGGCGCCCGGAGCGACGCGCACGGTCACACCCCGGGGGATCAGGACGTCCCCGGCCAAAAAAACATGGCCGGCCCATCTCTGATCCTTGGGGACGGGACCGACGAGTTCAAGTCTGTCGGTTGTCATAGGGGACACGGAATAGAGGCGATGGAAAAGAGGAATTGCATCAGGAGGGTTGTAAGCGATTCATGCATGAAAGAGGGCGGGATCGACGGCCCTCTTCGCGGAACATCGAGGGGCACGGACAGTCCGCCGGACTGAAAACCCCGAGGGATTATCGTCCTATCTCAAAAAACTGGCGGAGTCGACGGCCCTCTTCGCACCGCTTCGAGGACCACGGGCAGTCCACAGGACTGAAGACCCCCGAGTGATTCTCATCCGCCCTTCTAAAAAACTGGCGGAGTCGACGGCCCTCTTCGCACCGCTTCGAGGACCACGGGCAGTCCACAGGCCTGAAGACCCCCGAGTGATTCTCATCCGCTCTTCTAAAAACTGGCGGAGTCGACGGGATTTGAACCCGCGGTCTTCGGCTTGACAGGCCGACGTGTTAGACCAGGCTACACCACGACTCCGTTCAAAGAACTTGAAAGCAAAAGATTATAGCGCTTTCTAGCCCGCTTATCAAATGGTGGGCGGTAGAGGATTCGAACCTCTGACCCCTGCCTTG
Source organism: Elusimicrobiota bacterium (assembly GCA_022709755.1). Lineage (GTDB taxonomy): Bacteria > Elusimicrobiota > Elusimicrobia > FEN-1173 > JAKLIF01 > JAKLIF01. The sequence continues at coordinate 91,814 of JAKLIF010000009.1, forward strand.
TAAGGGCAATGCTCTGCCGCTGAGCTAACCGCCCGAATGCCGTTGATTATATTACATTTATTAAAATTTAACTTTTCTAAGTAAAAACCTTTACCGACACCAATAACGACATAAAAACACTGTCAATATCAAATTTCGCCCCCCTTCGCCTACAATTGTTTATATTAAAGAATCCCGTTTATGTTTATCCATCTGATCCAAGAGCACTAATCCTAATTTTGCGTAATTCAAACAACGACTAGCATAATCTTCATCATAATTCGATTTTCCATTATGCAATATTGCGTTTCTCGGCCAGAACAGTTTCTCCTTAAAATCAGTATGTATTTTGTCTATCGACAAGCTTGGAAATCCTTTCAATATATCAATCAAATCACTTCGTGATTTTATGAATTCCGTCATTCCTGTCGGGAACATCAACTTTGACACCTCTGTGATTTTTGTTTCTATATCGCTATATCTTCTCAAATAAACTTCGACTGCCTTATCGTCAAAAAAATAACCTTCTTTTGATTCGCCGATTCTAACCCATTTTTTAAACAATCGGGACATTTCGCACTCAAACGCCATTGCCGCCAACACTATTGTCATCGAATAATCCCTCATGGTAAGGAACTCATAAATTGCCCTTGCCATAATTTTACTTCCTATCATTAATGCTATTGATCCCGATGTGGTTATCCCGCAATCACACTTAAAATCAATTGATGTATTCTCCGCCTCAATAAATGTTGTTATTTCTTTGCCGCATTTTTCACACGGGAGCTTATATGGGATTTTCATCTTTTATTTTTTCCACCGATCACATCGACAATTTCAGAACCTCGAACGTGGGGGTTCCATCCCGATTCACGAATATCTTCGCAATCCTCTTCTTCTTGTATTCACGACACGCTCTCTCGATAAACGCGGACTCCTCCGCCTCATACTGCAACGTGCGGACGAGATAAAGTAGTCTCGGGGCACTCCCGGGCCATGAGGCCGGCCATTCCATCGGATAGTCGGGATACCCAATGACCGAGCCCCGCAGAAAGATCAGATTCCATTCAAGGGGGCCCGGACACATGACAATCTCCCCCTCCCGCCCCGGCGGACACTCCCGATGCAGCCAATCCGATATTTCATACAGGGAATCCGTGAAACGGGCGGAGGGCCCCATCGACTTGAGGACATACAGATGTGCCGCCAGAGAACTCGCCTCCCAGAACAAGAACGCCGAGAGCACTCCCGTAAAGACATACCTCGCTGTCTTTTTCGACAAAAAATGTTTTTGACAGGTCCCCAAGGCGATCGCCATCACCATCTGCGGCAAGGGGTAAAATACGAAGATATGGTGCGCGGCGGCCTTGTGGGTATTGATCATGAAAAGGAACATGCTCGCGAACAGGAGCAACAACCACGATAACGCGCCCCGATCTTCGCTTCTCCTAAAAAACGCCCAACCGACACAAAACAAAAAACAGCCATAGAACACGACAGGATATGCCCCATTCGTCATCGAACAATCATGCGCGGCCAACTGCATCCGGCAAAATATCTCCCCCGACAGCATCTTCCCGTAATTGACGATGGATTCGACCTGATGATTGACTTGGATCCCCACATGCCGGTCGATCATGTGCGTCAGGCTCGGCGAGAGCAACTCCGTCTTCAGGATGAGGATCAGGAAGGGGCCCAGTAATAATGTCGCACAGGCGGCGAGTCGTACATAAAAACGCCGGCCCCCACTCCCCGGATACACACCCAGTTCCTTCCCCCACACCAGCGTGCTGACGCCGAGCGCGGCCACAAACCACAGGAACCAGATTCGGGTCATAATCCCGACCCCGATCAACAGGAAAGCGACACACAAATACACATACCTCTTGGTTTTCGCCCAGCGGTTCACACAAAGGAGAGTCCCCACGGAGAACAGGGTCATCCAGGACACATGGTAATTACCGGACTTGACACCCAGCACATAAGACGGATGGATCGCCGACAGGAACAATGTCCAGCGGGCGATTCGGGCGCCGAACAGGTCTTTCATGAAGACATAGGAGAGGAGAAGAGTCCCGGCTCCGATAATCTTGGGCCACAAACGGACGAAATCCCATGAGGGTCCGAAAAGATAGACGAACGGCATCATCAGATACGATGTGGCATGTCCGTGATAGAGCGGAAAATCGAACATTTCCGGAGGAAACACCCCCATCCGGATATCGTGAATCCACCGGACGGCAAACATCTCGTCGGCCACGCTCTCAAAAATCAACCCGGGGGAACCATAGGCGATCAACGTCAAGGCGAAGAACCCCGACACGCAGGCCAAAACGAACAACCATTCAGAGACGACGCCCCTGCGCTGTTCAGTCATCACAGCATCCATCCCTCTCCAACGAGCCATAGATCATGCTTTCATTCTATCACCTTTTTATTCGAAAAATGCGACATCCAGACCGGCATCGCCCTCCTTTCATCTTTTATCTGGCCACAAATTAAATATGATATAATCGAGCGCTGTTGATTTCTATTCGATATCCGGTTCCATCGAGGTCGACAGAGATTGAGCGGGTCCGTAGCTCAGCCCGGTAGAGCATCCGCCTTTTAAGCGGGTGGCCGAGGGTTCAAATCCCTCCGGACCCACATTTTCCCCCTCTCCATGAAAATCAGGAATCTCCATCGTTGGAACGTCAGCCCTGCCGACGCCGTTCAAATCCAGAAATATCTCGTCCGCCGACTCTCCCTCGCCTACAAACACCGCCCCGTCCGCCTCATTGCCGGAGCCGACATCGCTTTCTGTTCCCCGCGCAGGGCGGTGGCGGGAGTGATCCTCTTCGAATATCCCTCATGGCGGGTCGTCGAGCATCGGTCAACCCGCGCCCGGATCTCGTTCCCCTATATCCCGGGGTTATTATCGTTCCGGGAAGCGCCGTTGCTCTTGAAAACATTCCAGAAACTCCGCCGGACCCCCGATATCGTCTTCGTGGACGGCCACGGGATCGCGCATCCCCGTGGTATCGGATTGGCCTCCCATCTGGGCCTCTTCCTCGACAGGCCGACGATCGGGTGCGCCAAGTCCCGTTTGATCGGCGACTATCCGGATCCACCCGGACGGGCGGGAGGATGTTCCTGGCTGACGTATCGCGGGGCGACCGTCGGCGCGGCTCTCCGGACGAAGAAGGACTGCCGGCCGGTTTTCGTGTCGCCGGGACACCGGATCGACCTTCCCGCCGCCGTCGAGCTGACGAGGCACTGTCTGGATGGACACCGGGTCCCCCTCCCGACCCGACAAGCCGACCGATGGGTCGGGGAACTCTCCTCCCCTTCCCCCGCCTCTCAAAAGGTACAATAATCCTCTATGCTGACGAAAATCTGGGACCGATCCCTGGGCGAGAAGACCTACAACCGTTACAAGTGTGCGCCCCCATCCAGCACCCTTCGCCGACTGCAGGCAGGACTGTCAAGACGTTTCCGGAAAAAGGGTTTCCGCGTCGAGACGATCTTCAAGCGCATCGGACAGATCCATTCCTGCCGCACCCAGTTGAAGACCCGTTCATTCACCCTGTTCTCAAACGGCAAAGGGACCTCGAGACGATTGGCCCTGGTCAGCGCCTATGCCGAATTGATCGAGCGCCTGGGACGTCATGAAGCGCTGAACGACCCGCAACAGTTGACCACTCCTCGGAGCGTTCGGCCCCGGACGGCCATCCACCTGGCGGACCTGTTGAGGAAGTATCGTCTTTCCCCTCGGGGACTCTCTCTCCTCCTCCGTCATCTCGGACCGAACGATGTCTGGCTTCCGGGACTCTCCCTCCCCGACAACCGATGGGTCGGCATCCCCTATCGCCACACCAATGCGATATCCAGTTCCAACGGGCTCGCCGCGGGGAACACCTACTCCGAGGCGATCGTACAGGCCTTTTGTGAAATCTTTGAAAGACACGCCATGGCCAAAGCCCTCCGCGAGGGACGGCCGCTCCCCACCATCGACCCCCGGTCCATTCCGGACCGGCGGATCCGCCGGCAACTTGATTATTTCAGGAGCAAAAACATCAAAGTGACCATCAAAGACATCTCTTTCGACAACCGATGGCCCTGCGCCTGTGTCATCCTGGAGAACCTCTCCCTCAAGGACACGCCCGACACCTTCCTGAAATGTTGGCATTACAAACGCGTCCGGGTCGGTTCCCACTTCGACCTGACGGAAGCGATTTCACGGTGTCTCACGGAGATCGTCCAAGGGACCGATGAAACGGAATATCTGCTCGGGCTGGCCGACCCCATGAACCGCCTCCGGTCCACGATCATGGATCATTGGTTCATCGGGATCATGGGAGGGAAACCGCGGGACCTGGTGGGCCGCAATCCGACGGCCACCCACCGTAACTACCTTTACACGGAACGATCCGCCTTGCTTGAAAAACCGGGGCCGGTCATCCAGTTCTCCGATCTGAGATCATTCCGATACGGCAACTGTTGCGACGAACTCGCCGAGATCAGGAAGATCCTCGTCCGAGAGGGGTGGGACGCGTACGTCATCGATCTGAGCGACCGCCGGATCGGATTCCCGGCCGTCTGTGTCATCGTCCCGAACGTATCCGACCTCCTCGACTTCTATATCGCCCCGCAAAAGCAGCGGGCGGCGGCCGTCTTGAATCCACTCCTCCGGATCCAAAAGAGCCGGTCCCTTTCCCCGAAACTATGGGGAATCCGATCCTTCTCGTCCGCCCGGCCCCAAGATTGGCGAGACCAGGCCCGGCGGCTTGAGACCGCTCTTCGAGACCGTTTCTCCTGTCACCTTGAGTTCGATGCGAAGGAACACCGGACACTCTTCCTCATCACCCTGTCCTATTTCCTGGGGAATCGCCGGCCGAAGGCCCTGGACTACCTGACGTTGCTGGATCGGTTGGCCCCCTTCAACCCCCTTTACTCCGAAATGGCCGGGCTGGCCCGACGTAAAAACATGTCGCCGTCGGAGGCCTGGAGGAGGATCAGAACCCATAAGCAGATCACGGACTATTTCGGCCGACGCTGGGAAGACAATCCTCTCAGATCCCCGGGGTTTGACGCCCCGCTCAAGCGGGTGGAACTGAAGGATCAGGTCTTTTACTCAAATCTCTGACCCATCCGCGCATCTGATCATTCCCGATTCTATTAAAAACTGCTAAAATCAATCCCTTGATTCAGCAGTCCGGCTATTTCAATGAATCCAACGTCCCCATCGACTAGGGGTTAGGTCACAGCCCTTTCAAGGCTGTAGCAGGGGTTCAAATCCCCTTGGGGACGCCAATTTATCGGTATCTCGAGTGAAGCGGTTTGATTCGCGCTCACCCAGTTCGATCAGTCGACATCGGTCATCCCGGCGATCCATCAACGTCATTCTCACAACAACCAAATCCATGTCCACGGACATATCCCTCATCATCCCCATCTACAACGAAGAGGAATTCCTATCGAAAACGCTGGATGCGTTCATCGACAAGGTCCTGCGCGCGTCCCTCGGCGCGGGCCTCTCCACCGAAATACTCTTCGTCGCCAACGGGTGCACGGACCACTCCTGTGAGGTCATCAAGAAGCGCGCCGTCCCCTCCAGCCTGACGATCCGCGTCTTGCATTGCCCGCGCGCGGATTACGGACAGGCGGTCAAGACCGGGATCGAATCCGCCAACGGGATGTTCATCCTGAAGTTCGATTTCGACTGGTGGGATGCGGATTTTTTCTACACGGCGGTCGACAAGATGAAATCGGGGACGAAGATCATCTTCGGAGGGAAGAAAGAAACCTTATGGCACGGAGACCGGTCGTTTTTCCGACGGGCCATCACGCACGTCCGGCGCCGGCTCAACAAACGGCTGCTCGGCGGCGTCGAGATGGACCCCCAGGGGTTGATGGCGGGACACACGTCCGTCCTCAAGGACTTGTCCCGGCAGTGCCGCTTCGGCCGGGACCTCTACACGATCGAACTCCTGTTCAAAGCGCGCCAGGCCGGACTGTCCCCCCTCCAGATCCCCGTCCGCGTGAGGGACGTGCGCCCCGCCCGGACAAACATCCTCTGGAGAGGCGTTCTTTTCCTGTTGGATTCCACCCGTTTTTTTATAAAATACCGAAGCCGCTGATTCGAAGCCATCGGATGAAAAGGAGCGTTTCATGAACAAGGAAAAAGTCGTTCTCTCTCAAAAGGATATCCCGCAGGCCTGGTACAACGTCCTCCCCGATCTCCCCGAACCGTTACCGCCACCGCTCCATCCGGCGACAGGCAAACCCCTGACCCCGGCGGACCTGGCCCCTCTTTTCCCGATGTCGCTGATCCAGCAGGAATTGAGCCCGAAGCGATGGATCGACGTCCCGCCGGAAGTCCTGGACGTCTACAAGATCTGGCGTCCGACCCCCCTCCATCGCGCCGTCCATCTCGAGAAAGCGATCAAGACCAACTGCCGGATCTATTATAAGAACGAGAGTCTGAGCCCGGCGGGAAGCCACAAGCTGAACACGGCCATCGCCCAGGCCTTCTTCAACAAACAGGAAGGAGTGGAACGTCTCTGCACGGAGACCGGGGCCGGCCAATGGGGCTCTTCCCTGGCCTTCGCCTGCCACCTCATGGGATTGAAATGCACGATCTACATGGTGAAGGTGAGCTACCACCAGAAACCCTACCGGAAATCCCTCATGCATGTCTGGGGAGCCGAAGTCCATCCGTCACCGACCAACCTCACGAAGGCCGGGCAGTCCATCCTCCAAAAGTTTCCGGATTCGCCGGGAAGCCTGGGGATCGCCATTTCGGAAGCCGTGGAAGACGCCGCCACACACGAGAACGCCAAATATGCGCTCGGGAGCGTGTTGAACCACGTGCTGCTCCATCAAACGGTCATCGGATTGGAAACGAAGAAACAGCTGGAAATGATCGGAGAGAAGCCGGACACGCTGATCGGCTGCGTCGGGGGCGGCAGCAACTTCGGAGGGTTCGTCATCCCGTTCGTCCCTGAAAAACTCAAAGGGAAGGACATCCGCATGGTGGCCGTCGAACCGACCTCCTGCCCCAGTTTCACCAAAGGGCTCTACACCTACGATTACGGTGACACGGCGAAACTATCCCCGCTGGTCAAGATGTACACGCTGGGCCACAGCTTCATTCCACCGGGCATCCATGCGGGCGGGCTGAGATACCACGGGGCTTCCCCCATCATCTCGCTGTTGGTCAAGCGGGGCCTGGCCGAAGCGAAGGCCTATCCGCAGAATCCCGTCTTCGAAGCGGGGATATTGTTCTCCAAAACAGAGGGATTCCTTCCGGCGCCGGAGACCTCGCACGCCATCAAGTGCGCCATCGACGAGGCCAAGAAGAACGACGGGAAATGCATCGTGTTCAACTACAGCGGCCACGGGCATTTCGACTTATCCGCCTACGATGCCTACCTCGATAAAAAATTGGAAGACTTCGAGTATCCCGCGGAAAACGTCAAGGAAGCCCTTCGGGACCTGCCGACGTTCGACTGACCGTCACGCCGGGGGGACGAGCACGTCTTCGATCGGTTGGAGGAAAAGGATGTGTCTTTCCCTGACCGGCCGGCCCGTGATATGGGTCAAGGAATGTCCGTAGACCTGAAGTTGCGGCGCATAGTAATCCGTCAGCCGGTCGAGATCCGCGGGTTTTGAAACGACATCCGTCTTATAATCGACCACCACCCACTCGCCCTCTTCCAAGAAAGCCAGATCGATCACACCGTTGAACGCGGTCATCCCCTCCGGAACCGGGGCCACGGACACATCCGGTTTCCCATTCCGGCATGAGATATCGAAGGGGATTTCCCGGAAGAACTGTTCGGACCGTACGGCGCGCTTCATCAAAGGGATCTTCATCAAGTCCTGGACGAGACGATGCGCCTTCTCCACCCAATCCTTCCGGTGTTCCGCCGGCGACAAATATTCCGACCAAACGCGTAAAGAATCCTCATCCATCCGTGTCAGATCGCATTTCTCGAGGAGAACGTGGATATAGGAACCGAACCTCGGCCCCTCGCCTCCTTCGGCCGAAAAATCGCGCTCTTTCTTCACCCATTCCGTCACGGACACGTCTTTGGAAGCCGCCGCCGTCTTCAGAACGCTCTTCCGGTGAAGCACCCATTGGACTTTCTGGCTTTCAGACGCCTCGATGATCGAGTCGTCGAGTTTGAGATATTTCTTCGTGTCCAACCGATGGAAGAGGGGCCGTTGTGACGACCCCGGCAACTCGCCGGCGGGATGGTCGGCTTCGACCGACGAAGGAACTCCTCCCTCCCGGGACGACCTCAACATCTCCAGATAACTGTTTTCCGGGATCTGCCCTTCCCGTCCGGGTTTATAGAACCGGGGAAGGACCAGGAAATCGCGGGCGCGCGTGCAGGCGACATAGAACAACCGGCGGTCCTGGGCTTCCAGATGCCGCGTCTCGTCCCGTTCGGCGTCATTCCAACCTTCCGTGGACGCCGGAGAATTCGCCGTCCCCGTGTTGAGTTGAAATCCCCCCCGCCCATGGGCGGCGATGAAAAAATCCGGGCGCAGGTTGGGGTTGTCCCCGAGTCCCGCCAAGACCACGATGGGATATTCCAATCCCTTCGATTTATGGATCGTCAGCATCCGGACGTAATCCCCTTCCGTCCCGGAGGCGGCTGATTCCTCCTCCAGTTTCATCTCCTGGGCCCTTCGGAGCCAATGGATCAGCGGAGCGGGCGTATCCAATCCCTGATCGGCCAAACGGCGGGCCACGTCCAATATCTTCCGCAGGCTCTCGACCCGTTGTTCTCCGTAAGGTTTGGCGAGGAATATCGTCCACGCCTGCGATTCATCCAGGATCTTCTCGAGCCAGACGTCCAGTGGGAATTGCCCCCGTTGCCGGTGCCACCGCGCCAATTTCTCGAAGACTTCCCGATAGGCGGGCAGTTCCGCGAAACGCTTCTCCAGATAATTGACCCGCTGGTTCGCAAACAGTTCAAAAAGGTCCGAATCGGAGTAACCGAACAGGGCGGAATGAAGCGACGCATAAAGAGAGACCGAATCCCAGGGGTTCTCGATGGCGTTCAGGAGGTTGATCAAGGCCTGCACTTCCCATCGACGATAATAATCCTTCCCCCCCTGCAACCAGAACGGGATCTGCGACTTCTCAAACGCCGTCTCATAGACGTGGAAATGGGTCAGGACCCTGAAGAGAACGGCGACGTCCCGATAGCCCGCCGGACGGTTCTGTTTGGTCTGCGGATCCCGAACAGCCCACTTCCCGATCACGTGGGATTTCAGGAAATCGCCGATGGCTTCCGCCTCCATCTTGCGCAGCACGTCCATGTTCTTGTTCTTCAGTTGTCCGGGCGAGGGGCTCAACAAATGGACACGCGGCGACGGGGACGGGGCGTATTCCACCCCCGGATGGAGCGGCACGTAGGAGGGCTGATATCGTCCGTCCGTCGACGGCACGATGATCCCGGAGAAGCGGTCGTTGACCCAACGCAGCACTTCGGGATGGCTCCTGAAATTGGCCGAGATGTTCAGAATGACGCCCTGCCGGGCGATGATGTCCTTGGCGGCCGAATAGACATCCGCGTCGGCTCGGCGAAACCGGTAGATGGACTGTTTGGGGTCTCCCACCAGGAAGAGTTTCCCGGGGGACAGGAGGACCTCGTCCCAGCGGCGGGCCGCGGGTTCCCGCTCGCACAGGAAGAAGATGATCTCCGCCTGAAGCGGATCGGTGTCATGGAACTCGTCGACGAGGATCATGCCATACTGTCTTTGAAAATCACGGCGTACGTCCAGCCGGTCCCGCAAGAGGTCCCGGGCGCGCAAGAGAAGGTCGTGATACGTCAGTTTCCCCAAGCGTTCCTTCTTTTCCCTCCATGCCGAGAGGAAACCCTCCAACTCGGAGAGACAATCCTCGACGATCCGGCGCCCCGCCCTCTCCTTCAAGGCGGACTGTTTCCCGCGCCACTCCTTGATCCGCTTTTTCAACTCCTTCAGATGTTCCGCGGAGTCCCAGTTCTTTTGATTGCCGACCGGTTTCAGGTCCATGAACAGCAGGACTTGGCCGTCGGCCTCCCGTTCCAGGTCGATGTTCTCAAAAACGCTGTTCAGGTTCGCCATCCGCTGATAGAGGGCATCCTCCTTGTTCCGGCAAGAGGATCGGGCCTCGGCCCAGAGCGTCTCATACTCCCGATAGAGTTCTTCATAACCCGCCCTCAACCCGTCCCCGTCGGAGACCGTCGTTGACGGGCGGCGGCTCTTCCATTCCGGCCAGAGGTCCATGTTCTCCACCAGACGATCGGCGATGGATTTGATCTTTTCAAGGGATATCCCGTAATCCATGGCGGCCATGAACACGGCGGGCCGCTCCGCCAGATGTCTCCCCATCCACTCTGTCCAGAGATCCTCAAAAAGGAAGAACGACTCCATCTCATCGGCCACGCCGAAAGCCGGGTCCAGATCGGCCTCCACGGGGCGGCGCTTCAAGAGATGGGCGCAGAAGGAATGGATCGTCCCGATGAACGCCTGGTCCAAACGAGCCAAGTTGTCAGCGACCCGCGACCCCGCCTCCGTGCGGGCCACTACCTGCCAGTGGGCTTCCAGACCGTCGCGGATCCGGGTCTTCAGTTCCGCCGCGGCGTTCTCCGTGAACGTGATGGCGGCCAAAGAGGCTGAGCGACCGTCCTCGGAGGAGAGGTAGTTCACGATACGGGACACCAGCACCGCCGTCTTCCCCGTGCCGGCTCCCGCCTCCACCAAAAAAGTCGTCTTCAACTCGCCGGACGCACGGCGGCGGTCCTTTTCGTCGATGAGACCCTCCGTCATCCGGCTCATTCCGCTTTCCCCTTCTCATCCTCTTCAGAATCCGTCCCCGCGCGGACATCCAACAGCTTTTCCAGCGAGGCCATTCTCTCATCGGACCTCTTGATCTCAAAGACCGTCTCGCGGCCCGGCCCGCACACCGACAGAAAATCGCACATCTTGCACCGGTCCGAGGGGCAGGCCGGGAAGAACCCCTCTTGGATGAACCCCGCGAAACCGGCCACGAGTTTCTCGAAGAACGGCCGGGCCTGTTCCAAGGTCTTTTCAGAATAGACGATCCGGGTGAACCGCCCCCCCGACGTGCAATAAATGTATTGGGCCCGTTCCACCCGGACCCCCGCGTTCACCTTCTCATAGGCCAGCGCATAGAGCGGCAATTGGGCGCTCTGGGGATTGAGGGTCTCGTCCTTATGGAATTTCTTTTTCACCGAGCCCGTCTTATAATCCGAGATCATCACTTTCCGCCCGTCGGGAGTCCGATCCACACGGTCGATCCGGCCGGTGATCGGGACACGCACTCCGTCGAACGTCAAGAAGACCTCCTTATCGAGCCGGCCGAAATCATATTCAAAGTCAGACGGCACGTAAGGGCTGGGATGATTGACCTCACTCCACAGCCATTTCCCCAGATCCCGGAGGATGGCGTCCTTCTCGATGTTCCAGAGGGACGGCAACACGGGATTCCCGCGTCTCTCAAAGTTCCGGAGCGCCTCATCCCAGGATTTCTCCGTCAACCGGAGATACTCCTCCTTCTTCGCCGGATCGTATGGAAGAAGCCCCGATTCCCGCAGTCCCTGGAAAAGCCGGTAAAGGGCGTCATGGATCAGGTCCCCCCGCTGGCTCGGACGGATGGTGAGACAAGCCTCCGGATCCTCCGTCTTCTCGATGCGAAGAAGTCTTGACAGCATGAACCGATACGGACAATCCGCATAGGCCTCGATACCGGTGGGGCTCAGGTAACCCCGCCGCACGAAATCCTCCAGTTTCTTATGGCCGACCGCCCCCCCGATGGCGCCGTCGTGCTCTCCGAAGCCCTCCGTCGTCCATTTCTGCTCTTCGGCCGACAAGACGCGCCGGAAGATCTCGTTATGGCTGAGCAGATGCGCCGCCCGGACCAAATCCGCCTGATGGATGGCCTGGATCAACGACACCTGTTCATAATCCGACGATGAATTCGCCCGGGCGAGTTCCATCTCAGGAAAGAGCGTGGAGGAGAGCCGATGGACTTGGGGGTGGGATTCCATCTCCCCATAAGTCACCAACCGCCCGCTCTTCTCCTTCAAGAGATCGAGAAGGAAGCTGGACGGGATGAGGGACTGACCGGTGCCGTAGCTCAGCCGGGCATAACTCAGCAATAGCGTCGCCGAGGGCCTCCGGGTGATCGAGCTGAAAACCTCCTTTTCACGCAGATACCCGTCGGAAGCCAGCGTGAGGGTCACCTCGGGACGGTCTTTCATCACGGCCCTCTTCTCCTCGTCCAAGAGGACGGGGTCCTGCAACACCTCCCGAGGGAACACCTTTTCCGTCAATCCCCCCACGATGACGATACGGGCGGGCATCGCCGCCGCCGTTTCCGTCGAAACGACATGGACCCCGCCGTGCAGCAATCTTTCGGAACCGTCGTGGATGGTCTGGTGTCCCGCCCACTGTTCGAACGACCGCAGGAAATCATCGAAATTCAGTGTCGCCGAGTCCACGGTTTTTTCGGTCAGGGGGCCGAGATGTTCGGACAGATAATCGACATCCGACGGAGACAGGTGGGGACGGATCGCGTTCAGAGCGCACCGCATCCATTCCGTCATGGTCCCCTCGCCGGGAAAGGTCTTCAAGGACTCCTCCAGCCCGTTCAGCGCCTCGACCAGAAGAGACCTCTGTTCCAACATCCCCGGAAGGTCGGCCGGGATGTTCCTCCCTTTTCCCTCCCGCCAGTCTTCCTCCAGAGATTTCAAGGCCCTCAACCATTCCGAGACTTCTCCTCCCGTGATCCCGGCCTGACGGCTGATATAATCCCACTCATCGGGCCGCCTCCTCCCGGCGTTATCCGGACTCGTCTCGAAAAACGACCTCCTCTTGAAAAAATCGATCACGGCGTTCCGCGAGCCGCCGGAAGCTCTCGTCTTGAGGAAAGCGACGAATTTGGCGACGATCGGATGTTCGATGAGAGGACGGCCGCATTCGAGATAATAGGGGATGCCGGAAGCGTTGAAGACACGGCGCACGAGGGACGCGCGTTCCGTCAGATCATGGAACGACACGAGGATGTCGTTGAAGGCGACGCCGTTTTCGGCGAATTGGAGGATCTGCCGGGCGATCCACTTCATTTCCTCGATGTCGTTCGGGCACGAAGCGATCCGGAGGTCGGCGGCGAAGGCGGGAGGAGGCTCCGTCCCGGTGGAAGTCCCTTTCTTCAAACAGACGGTCAGCGATTTCCACTGTCCGGGCGGGAGGAGGAGCGTTCCGGGGAGGTCCAAGACGAGCCGAGTCCGACCGGAGATCCATTCCGCCAGCCCCGTCTCGATCCGGGTCAACCGCCTGAATCCCGTCAGGATCACCGTCGGGGGGACGGTGAGTGGCGGGCCTTCGGACGACAACAGCTCCAGAAGGTCCTGCCATTCGAACAGGTTTTCCTTCTCCATTCCCCGCTTCAATAAACGGGCGACGAGGGCGATGTCTTCCAGTTTCGCGGAACCCTCTGTCCCCTTCCGTTCACGGCAAAGACCGTCCAAAACTTCCGACGTGAGGGCCCCCTGGCGCATGTCCTCGAACGTCCGCCCGAGCGCGGAGACGAAACCGGGACGACGGGAAACCGGTCCGAAATACCGGAACCCCTCGGCGTTCTCCCGGATGATCTTCTCCAACATCCACCGGCGGACGAAGGAAGGGACGGGGCGCGCGCTCCGGGAAGCGAGGCGCGGTTCGCAGAGGCGGGTCAACAGGGTGCGCGTCGTCTCCGCGCGCACGTTCAGGAGCGACCGGTTTTCCTCCGCCAGGCGGTGAATGGCCCATCGGCCGATGGTGTGGGAAGGCGTCCAAAGAACGATCAGGCCCAGGGGGTCTTTTTCGCGGAGGGATCGAACGATCGAAGAGAGGCTCATAGTTCGTCTGTGATGACAACCTCGTATGGAAGGAAAACGGCGGCCCCGGGGTCGCGGCGGGGAACAGGGGAACGGCGGTTCAGGCGGACCGATCCGTCAAACCCGGTTTTGTCATTCCTTTTAAGTCCATGATCCGTTTCAAATCGGCCTCGGAGAGCCACCCTTTTTCAAGCACCACGTCGGAGACGGAACGGCCGCTGTTCAAGACTTCCTTGGCCACGAGGGCCGCTTTCTCATACCCGATGTGGGGATTTAGGGCGGTCACCAACGCCAGGCTCCGCTGGGCGTAGGACTGACACCGAAGTTCGTCGGCTTTCAATCCGTCCACGCAACGCGCGCGGAACGAGTCCAGGGCTTTCGAGAAGAATTCCAAAGTCCAGCACAGATCGAAAGCCACCAACGGCATCATCACGTTCAGTTCCAGCTGTCCCGCCTGGACGGCATAAGAGACGGCGGTGTCGTTTCCGATCACCTGAAAGCAGGCCATGTCCAACATCTCGGCCATGACCGGATTCACCTTTCCCGGCATGATGGAAGACCCCGGCTGGACGGCCGGCAGTCTCAGTTCGGCCATTCCCGTCATCGGACCGGACGACAGAAGGCGGAAATCATTGGCGATGCGGACCATATCCAGCGCCAGGTTCCGGAGCGCTCCGGAGAGAGCCGAAAAGGGCGCCAGACTCTGCATGGCCTCGAACAGGTTCGCCGACTCCTCCAGCTCGAAACCCGTGATCTGTGAAAGATGGAAGACCATGCGGGAAGCGTAATCGGGGTGAGTGTTCAATCCCGTGCCGACGGCGGATCCGCCGATCCCCAGGAAACGCAGGTCATCGGCCGCCTCGAATATCTTGTCCCGGTGTTTGGCCACGCAGTTCTCGTAACCCGAGAATTCCTGGCCCAACGTCACCGGCGTGGCGTCCTGTAGATGGGTCCGCCCCGATTTGACCACGGCGGAGAACTCCGCCGATTTCCCGCGAAAAGATTCCGACAACCGCTGGAGAGTCCCGTCCAGTTCCTTGTGCAGAGTCAGGGCCGCCAGACGGATGGCGGTCGGGACCACATCGTTGGTGGATTGACTTCGATTGACGTGATCGTTGGGATGGACGAGGGAATAATCCCCCTTTTTCCCACCCAAGAGTTCGGCGGCCCGGTTGGCCAGGACTTCGTTCACGTTCATGTTGTGGGACGTGCCCGCGCCCGCCTGGAAGATATCCACGACGAACTGGTCTCTCCATTGCCCGGCCAGGACCTCCTCACAAGCCGTGACGATCGCTTTCGACATCTCCGGCGCCATCAGCCCCAGTTCCGCATGGACGATGGCCGCCGCCTTTTTGATCCGCACGGTCGCTTCCAGAAAAGCGGGACGCGCCGGGAGGCCGCCCGCGTTGAAGTTCTCCATGGCCCTCAGCGTCTGGATGCCGTAATAAGCCGAAGCGGGGACATCCTTTTCCCCCAATGAATCGTGTTCTCGTCGAGTTTCCATGTCGTTGTCGTTTCCTTTTATGAGAGGCGTTTGTTCAACTCTCCGGGATCAGGACGACCACGTCGTGCTGTTTCCCGGGAGTCGACGGCAAAAGGTCTCCCACGATCTTCTTGCCGTCAAACAGGATCTCCTGTCTGTCTCCCCGAAGGGTCTTATCTCTCAACACCCGGATGCGGTACTCCGCACCCCGGAAGCGCCGGACCGTTCTAAAACCGTTCCATTCCTTGGGGATGCAGGGGCGGATCCTCAACCCGTCCCAATCGGGACGGATCCCCATCATCCATTCCGTCGAGATGCGGAACAGCCAGGCCGCCGATCCGGTGTACCAGGTCCATCCGCCTCGTCCGGGCGTCGGCGAATCGGGCCCGTCCACGTTCCCCGGCGTCACATAGGGTTCGCACACATAGCGTTCCGGATCCATGCCGCGATAGACGGGACAGAGCCGCCGATAGAGTTCCCAGGCCCATTGGGGACGCGAAATCGCGCATTCCATCTGGATGGCCCACACCGCGGCGTGCATGTAGATCCCGCCGTTCTCCCTTGTGCCCGGAGCGTAGCGCGTCAGATACCCGATCCGCGAATCGGGTGTGCGGTAGGCCGGATAGAGGAGGAGCGACCCATGCGGACCGTAGAGATGCTTCTGCAGAGAGGACAAGATCGACCTCTTCCGTTGAGGCGAATCGACGATCCCGTTCATGAGCGCCCACGTCTGCGCGTTCAGAAATATCTTCCCGTCGCGACACTGGCGGCTTCCGAGAACGGTGCCGTCATCGCAGGTGGCGCGTGAATACCAGCGGCCGTCCCAGGCGAGCCGGTTGATGGTCTTCTTCAGCCGCGCGGCACGTTGCAGATACCTCTTCCGGCGATGGTCCTCCGATTTGGAGATGACGCCCTGGCTCATGAGCGATTCCATCAGCCGAGACCAATCCATCAGGACCCCGTAGAGGAAATGTCCCATCCAGACGCTCTCCCCCTTCTCGTCCCGGCCCGTGGCCGAAAGGCCGTCGTTCCAATCTCCCGTGCCGATGAGAGGGAGCCCTCTCTCGCTGAACCGGTTGAGCACGTTATCGATCGCCCGGACGCAATGCCGGTAGATCGGTTCCGTGAGCCGGATGTTCTCGGGTCCCGGGTGATACGGGACCTTCTCCAACAGCGCCGAATAATTGACCGTCTCCTTGAGATAGTTCAGGACGACGAAGGGGAGCCACAAGAGGTCGTCGGAATATCTGGAAGGCGCCCCCTCTTCCGACAGCGGGTGCCACCAATGGAACACCCGACCGCTGGCGAACTGATGGGCGCAATGAAGGCGGATCTGCCTCAGCGTCAGGTCCGGCCGGACCGGCAGGAACACCTGGCTGTCTTGAAGCTGATCGCGGAACCCATAAGCGCCGCCCGTCTGATAATAGGCCGTGCGGCCGAAGAATCGCGCGGACATGGCTTGATATTTGAGCCAGACGTTGGTCATCACGTTGAACGCCGCATCGGGTGTCTCGACGACCGGAGAACCGAGGAGCTTGTCCCATAATATCTCGGTCTGGTGCCAGGCCTTTTCGACATGACTGAAATTCTGGTATTTCTTCGCCAGGTTCAACGCCACTTTTTCCGACGTCGCAGCGCCCAAAGTCCAGAGAGAAGTCCGCTCTTCGCCTGGTTTCAGCGTCACGGGGACCTGAAGGCTGGCGATCCCGTCGTCCCACCGATGGGTGGTCGGACCGACATAAGCCCCCTTCTGCAACGCCGCCGGGGACGATTTACTCCCATAGTTCCCCAGGAACGCCTGCTTATCTCCGCAGGCCGCCGTCACCGGAAGGTTGACCGCATGCCAGGCCGTGTATTCCCACGTCTTGTTCCAATGTTCCCCCTTCTCGTTCTTCAACGGGGACAGCCTCTTCTTGGCCAGAATCACCTTATCGGCGTCATGGAACGAAGTCTCGATGAAAAGTTTATGGAACTCGCGATGCCAATCCGGGGCCTCCCCCAGGTTCCATTCCATGTATGACCACAGGCTCAGTTTCCGCGTCTTCTTCGAGACGTTCCGGATTCTCACGCGCCATACTTCCAGCGGCTCCCCCTCCGGGACGAAGATCATCCATTCGGAACGGATCCCGTCTTTCTGCATGGTGATGATGGAATAGCCCACACCGTGCACGCACTCGTAGAACTCGTAGGAGGTCTTGGTGGGCTGCCAGGACGCGGACCAGAAGCGGCCGGACTGTTCGTCGCGGATGTAGAGATACCGTCCGGCCTCGTCCCGGATCATGTCCTGGTCCCAACGGGTCAGCCGGTTCAGGGAAGCGTGATGCAACCAGGAATATCCGGACCCCGTCTGGGAGATGACGGCCCCATAGGGGCCCGTGGAGATCACGTTCACCCAGGGGCGCGGCGTATCGGGACGGGTGATGATGTAGCTCCGTCCATCTTCGGAAAAACGGCCATAGTTCGTCTTGAACGGGAATCGGAACGGGTGTTTCGCGGTTTTCATCTTACTCAACGGTGTATCCTCCTAGTAGATCAATTGGACCTGGGTCTGGTCACACGGCGCCTCGCACACGACCCCCGCCGTGTTCCGCGTCCATGAAAACGGGACCGATTTATTCTGAACCTTGACGGATCGCGGTTTCGATCCGAGCGTCAACGAAAATCTGAGACGGGCCGCCGGCCGGTTCGCGAAACGCAGGGTCACACCCGTCGAGGTGACGCGGACGCCCGATATCTCCTCGGTGCTCGAGACCACGCGGACATCTCCCGCCAGAGGCACGTTCACCGGCAATATCTTCGCGGACAAAGGATCCAGATGGACCTCCACTTTCCGCTCACCTCCCAAAACGCCCTTCCCGATCCCGACCCGGGCCGTCCGGGGAGTGAAATGATAATTATACACGAAGAGGAAGCCGTAATCTTCCGCCCGGCGCAACGTGACGATGACATCCCGTGGATCGGAGCTCAACAAAGGTTGAAACCCCATCCGCCCCGTCCAGTCACGGATCCAGTCCACGTAATGGTCGAACACGTGGGGCATCCCGAACCCGACCGCCAAGACAGTCCCCGTGCCCACGCTCTTCAGGACGGCCACGGACTGTCCTCCGGGAGACCGGATGAAAGGAGCTTTCGCGTCCATGTCCGTCAAAGATTGGAACGGTCCCTGGATCCAGTATTCTTTGGATCCGTCGCTGAAGATGTTCCCCTTGATCTCCCCGCCGGCCTGTATCTTCAGGGACCGGGCCAACGCCGATTCCGGCCGGCCGTTCAGGTCCATCGTCGGAACGTTCGGATAGAGGATGAGTTTGCCCCCGTTCCGCACATACGCCGCCAATTTTTCCTGCGTCTCCCGATCCATGAATTCCAGCGAATAGACCCAGATGTGCGGGTAACCCTGGAGGACATCCAGAGGCGTCCGCTGAAGGTCGCAATAGTTCGGGCTGAACCCGGCCAAGTGGATCAACCTCGCCAGACCGTCATACCACAGGTAGGTCCGCTTCGATTCCAGCCGCTCGATCCAATTCCCGCTCATGTATTCCGTCGCGTAATACGGCAGATAAAATCCGATGGTGGTGTCACAGACCTTCTTCGTGGCCGCCAGAGGGGCGTCCGCCCACTCCAAAAACTTCCCGAACTCCCTCAAGGGCTCCAGATGCGGCCGTTCCTCCCCCTTCGGCCCGATGGGCGATTGCCAATCATGATAGGTCCCGAAGGCTCCCAATCCCTTCTTATTCGCTCCACCGCAGACCATGTAACCGTTCACGCCGGCCAAACCCTGTCCGACGGACGTCTTCAGAAGGAGTTCGACCTGATGGGGATACAGCCGCGGACGGTCCCGCATGATGCCGGTCTGAAGCTCCGCGCAGAGGACCGCGTTCTGTCCCTCCGGGTGGACCTGATAATCCGGCAACCGGGGAAGAGTCGGAGTCCCCTCCGTCCTCCATTTTTCAGGAAGCGATTTAGAAGGGACGGCGGCGCTGAGCATGCGCGTGATCTCGGTCGTCAGTGACAGGTCATGGAAATTCTCAAAATCGATGTGCCGCGTCTGATAGGCCCCGCCGAAGACGACCCCCGGCGTGAGCAGCGCGAAATCCTGGAACATGCTCGTGGTCATGGGGGCATAGTTCCCCCGGCCGCGGATGTCGTAATCGTAGAACTGGGGGATGTTGCACAACAGCGGGACGCGGACGCCGCTCTGCCTCACACGGGCCGACAGAGACAGATAATAAGTGGCGTAGTATCGGCGGTAAAACAGCGCCCAATCCACGTTCATGGCATAAGAGGAGAGAGCCACATTCTCCCCGGAGGGCTGATCCACCTCCGAAAAATCCGAATACGCGGCGCCGGCCCAGGCCTCGTTCAACCGGCGGATGGACCCGTATCTCTCCTTCAGGAACGCGCGATAGAGAGCCGTCACGTGTCCCCGGTGGTCGGCGGCTTTCTGGAGCCAATGGACCATCGCGATCTCGTTGCACAATTGGACGGCGATGACGCTCCCCTTCCGTCCGATCTGGCAGTCCGCCAAAGACGGCAGGATGCAGTCATACCACCGGGTGACGAACTTCTGGAACGTGGGATGAAGATAAGAGATCAGCGTGACGTGGGGAAGGTTCCCCACGTCCCGACGGCCCTGCACCGAGACGTCCGGATAATTCTTGAGGAGCCACGGCGGGATCCCTTCGGAGACCAGTTCCGCGTTGGAGACCGGCCCGATGCGGGGGATGACGCTCAATCCTTCCTCCCGGGCCGCCCGCAAGAACCCGAAAAAATCCCGTTCGGGTTCCGTCTTCCCCGTCAGATCGATGCGCCCTTCCTCGGGCTCGTGATAGATCCAGGGGACGTACGTGCTGGCCGTGTTGAAACCGCACTTCTTCATCTGGCGGAGGCGCGACCGCCACTCCTTCCGCGGGATGCGGAAATAGTGGATCTCCCCCGAATAGACGAATGAAGGACGGCCTTCCAGCCGGAAAAGGCCGTCCTTCATTTCAAACAACGATGAACCGGCTGAGGATGACATCAACTCGTCAGGATTCCCGGAACTAGCGCAGTTCCATGTCGTCCAGATAGGCCTTCCCTTTGCCGCCGTTGCCGCTCAGGGCGATGTCGACGAACGCGATGCGTTCCTTGTCCAATCCGTTCTCGTTGCCCCAGAGGTATTTCATGTCCTTGAGAACAAGAGAGACTTCCTGCCAGTCCTTGTATTGGGTCAGCTCGCTGAACGTATACCCGAACGTGGATCCGTCGGTATCGACGATCTTGAACTCCAGGTTGTTGACGGCCCCCTCGGCCTTGATATAGAACACGAAGACGCTGTCATCGGTCATGCTCATCTTCACGGCCTTGCGGATGGCCACCCACTGGTTGGCCGGGAACTGATAATCCAGCACAAAGGATTGTCCCGTGCGGCCCGGAACGGAAGCCAATTTAACGGAAGCTCCTTCGGCGGAGCTGGTCTCCCAACCGGCCGTACTTTCACCGTCGAAGATCATGCCCTTTTCCTGAGCCTTGACCCGTGAACCGACGACGGCCAGTTCATCCAATTCCACCGTGCCCATGCCGCCGTCTGCCGTTGTGATCGCGAGGTAGACTTCTTTGATCTCTCCCAGCAGGGCGTCGCCGCCCCACCAATATCCGAAATCGAGGTAGGGGATCTCCACCTTCTGCCAGTCGGCCTTGCCGGTGGCTTTCTCCATGCGGTATCCGAAATTCGATCCGTCGGCATCCACGAGTTTGATCTCGATGTTGTTGACGGCGCCGCTGCCCTTGATCCAGAAACGGAGGGCCTTGTCCTTCATGGCCGGCAACGAGAGCGGTTTATGGACCTGGACCCACTGGTTGGATTTCTTCAGATCGTATTTGATCTGGAGGGATTTTCCACGGTGCCCCTGGGCCGACACCAAAGAGATGGTGGCCCCGTCTCCGTTTTCGGCCTTCCAATCGACGGCTTCGAAACTGTCGAGGACGGCTTCCGACTGGGCTGGGGCGCTGGGCGCCGCGTCCATCTCGGCCTCTTCCTCATCCAGGACTTCTTCGACGGCCGGTTTGGCCGCGCCTTTCTTCTTCGAGGCCGCCCATGACAACCCCTCGAACGCCCCGTTCAACGCCATCACCGAAACCAACAACAGTATCCATTTCTTCTTCATTTTACCCTCCTGAGTCTGTGTTTTTAATATCTGCTCTGCGCTATTCCTTCAACCCCGACGTCGCGATCCCACGGATCACGTATTTCTGGGCCATCAGAAAAACCAGGATCACCGGCAACACGACCACCACCGCCGCCGCCATCAGCAGGCCGAACGACGTCGGATATTGGCCGTTCAGATTGGCCAAAGCCACCGGGAGCGTGTATTTCTCCTCCCTAAACAGCACGATCAAAGGCCACAGAAAATCGTTCCACGATCCCATGAACGTGAAGATGGCCAGCGTGGCCAGCACGGGCCGGCACAACGGCAGGATGATGCTCCAGTAGATCCGGAACTCGGAGCAACCGTCGATCCGGGCCGACTCGATGAGGTCGTTGGGGATCGTCATCATGTATTGGCGGATCATGAACATCCCGAACACGTTGGCCGTCGCCGGGATGATCAATCCCCAATAACTGTTCAAAAGACCCAGGTTCTTCAACAGCAGGAACACCGGGATCATCGTGATCTGTCCCGGGACCATCATGGTGGTCATCAGCACGGCAAAAATCTTGTTCTTGCCGGGAAACCTCAGTTTAGCAAATGCATAGGCCGCCATGGAATTCAACAGGAGGTTCAAGACCGTCAGAGTGATCGACACGATGAAACTGTTCTTGAAATGCAGGACGAAGTTCACTTCCTTCACCAGCCGGGCATACCACTCCAGCGTGAAGACCTTCGGGATCCACTGCGGGGGAAACGTCAGGATCTCCCCCCCCTTGAACGACGTCGACACCATCCAGAAGAACGGCATCAGCGTCAGCGCGGCGAACACGACCAGCAGGATATGGAGCGAGAAACGGTTCACGAACCGGATCCCCCGATGAAGAAGTCCCGCCGAGGAATGCGCGCCCGTCGTCGTCCCCATCAGTTCCCCTCGTAACTCGACCGCTTGACCATCAGCTGCACGATGGTGAAAGCAAAGATGATCCCGAACAGGACGTAGGCGATGGCCGACGCATATCCGAGGTTAAAGAATTTGAAACCCTGGTTGTACATGTAGAGCACGATGGACAATGTCGAGTTCAGCGGACCGCCTTTCGTCATCACGTATGATTCGGCGAAGAACTGCAGATAGCCGATGGTGGTCATGATCACCACGAAGAGCATGGTCGGGCGGAGCCCCGGCAGCGTCACGTGTCGGAAACATTGCCAGGAGTTGGCCCCGTCCATGCGGGCCGCCTCATACAGCGTCTCCGGGATGGTCTGCAGTCCCGCCAGGAACACCACCATGTTGTAACCGAAATTCTTCCAGACAGCCATCAGGATCAGGGACGGCATCGCCAGGCGCGTGTCCGAGAGCCAATTCTGGCCTGGGAAACCCGCCATCTGGATCAGCCAGTTCAACGGCCCGTATTCCGGATTGTACAGCCACCGCCAGACCACCGCCACGGCCACGATGGTGGTGACCACCGGCGCGAAGAAGGCGGCGCGGAAGACGGTGCGGGCCTTGACGAACGATTGGTTCAGCGCGACGGCCGACACGAGGGAGACCCCGATGGTGATGGGCACTCCGATCCCGGCGAAATAGAGCGTGTTGCCAAGGGATTTCCAGAACAGCGGGTCTTTCACCGTGCGAATGTAGTTGTCCCACCCCACGAACCGGATCATGTTCCAATCGTTCATGCCGAAGATGTTCCAATCGGTCAAGCTCATGAAGAAAGAGGCCACCAACGGGACGAAAAGAAACACCGCCAACAGGACGACACAGGGAAGGATGAAGATGTAGCCGAACATGTATGTCTGAAAGAACCGGTGGAACCGGTCCGCCCAGAGACACGGCGGACGGGTCGCCCCCGACTTCTTCGATTGATAAAGGTTCCATCCCACAATACCGACAATCGACAGGGCTCCGAGTCCGATCAAGGTCATGAAAAAGGACCGCCACGGCGGCGGTTTCGGCTTCCCCATATCGAGGATCTCGTCGATCTTCGATTGCAACCGCTCCAAAGACGCAACCGCGTTCCCGGAGGCTTCCGCCTCCCGCAGGATGATCTTCTCCATGGCGTTGTCGATGGCGTTGGCGATCTGCTCCCATTCGGGGATGGTGGGAGGGCTGTTGGTGTCGTCCATCTGTTCGCCGAAAACGCCGATCATCGGCTGGGAGGCCAACGCGGGGTCCAGCCAGGCGTTCCGGACGGAAGGGAGGTCGCGGGTATTGCGGAACCATTCCGCCTGGATGTCGGCCCGGCTCATGAACTCGACAAATTTCCAGGCCAGCTCTTTGTGGGCGGAGTTCCGGAAGACGACCAGGTTGCTCCCCCCCACGAACGACGTCCGTTTCTTGTTGCCGGGAAGGACGGACACCCCCCATTTTCCCCTCAGATCCGGCAGTTCCTTGTTGAGGATCTCCACCATCCACGGGCCCGAGATGAACATGGGATAAAAGCCGAGCTTGAACGCATGGATCACGTCCACGTCGGCGGCCTCCTTGGTGGGCACGATCTTCTCACGGAAGAAACTCAGATAAAAATCGAACGCGCCGGAGAACTCCGGGCTGGCCGGCTTCAGCGGGTTCCCGTCGTTCTGCCAGATGGTCGTGCAGAGCTCCAACCATCCGCGCACGGGCAAGGCCATGCCGTAACGGTCGATCTTCCCGTCGCCATTGATGTCTCGCGTCAAGGCCCGGCAGGCTTTCTTCAGATCGTCCCACGTCGCGGGGGCCTTCGAGAAACCGACATCAGACAGGAGGTCCTTCCGATAGAACAACACCCGGGTGTCCACATACCACGGAACGCCGTATAAAGAATCCTTCACGCGGCAGGTGGTCAAAGACCCGGGGAAGAAAGACTTCTCGTTGGCGGGACCAGGGCCTTTCATCCGCCCATCCAACGGTTCCAGGGCGTTCATGGTCACGAACTCGGCCATCCAGGTCGTCCCCAACTGGGAGACGTCCGGCGGGATCCCGCCGACAACCGAGGTGAGGAGTTTTTCG